>NZ_JCACDK010000005.1:0-110128 GCF_059501845.1 Alsobacter sp.
CAGGCGCTGCCCTATTTCGACCGGCTCGACTACGTCGCGCCGATGAACCAGGAGCATGCCTGGTGCCTGGCGGTCGAAAGGATGCTTGGGATCGCGGTACCGCGCCGCGCGCAGCTGATACGCGTCCTCTACTCGGAGATCGGCCGGCTGCTTTCGCACCTCTTGAACGTGACCACGCAGGCGATGGACGTCGGAGCGCTCACCCCGCCGCTGTGGGGTTTCGAAGAGCGCGAGAAGCTGATGATCTTCTACGAGCGGGCCTCGGGTTCGCGCATGCACGCGGCCTATTTCCGGCCCGGCGGCGTGCACCAGGACCTGCCGACGCAGCTTGTCGATGATATCGAGGCCTTCTGCGATCCATTCCTGAAGGTGGTCGACGACCTCGACAACCTGCTGACCGACAACCGCATCTTCAAACAGCGCAATGTCGACATCGGCGTCGTGCCGCTCGCCACGGCGTGGGCCTGGGGCTTCTCGGGCGTCATGGTGCGCGGCTCAGGCGCCGCGTGGGACCTGCGCAAGGCAGACCCGTACGAGTGCTACGAGGAGATGGATTTCGACATCCCCATCGGCAAGAACGGCGACTGCTACGACCGCTACTGCATCCGCATGGAGGAGATGCGCCAGTCCGTGCGCATCATGAAGCAGTGCATCGCCAAGCTGCGCGCGCCGGATGGACAGGGGCCGATATCCACCAAGGACGGCAAGATCGTTCCGCCCAAGCGCGGCGAGATGAAGCGCTCGATGGAAGCGCTCATCCATCACTTCAAGCTCTACACCGAGGGCTTCCACGTTCCCGAGGGTGAGGTGTATGCCGCCGTCGAGGCGCCGAAGGGCGAATTCGGCGTCTACCTCGTCGCGGACGGCACCAACAAACCCTACCGCTGCAAGCTCAGGGCACCCGGCTTCGCGCATCTCCAGGCCATGGACCATCTCTGCCGCGGCCACATGCTGGCCGACGTGTCGGCCGTCCTGGGTTCGCTCGACATCGTCTTCGGAGAGGTCGACCGGTGAGGAGCGACCCTGCGGAGATCGCATCGTTGGCAGATCCGACCGGCTTGGGCGCGAAGGTGACGGTTGTGACCGTCACCTTTCACAGCGCGTCCGTGGTCGCTGCCGCGGTGCGCTCCGTTCCCGCCGGCGTCCGCATCATCGTGGTCGACAATGGCAGCAACGACGAGACGGTATCCGTGGTGCGCGAAACGTATCCCGGGGCCGAGGTGGTCGCGCTCGACTCAAACCTCGGTTTTGGCCGCGCCAGCAACGTCGGGCTGCGCCAGGCGACGACCCCTTACGCATTCTTGCTCAACCCCGATTGCGTCCTCTCGCCCGGCTCTCTCGAGGCTCTGGTGGCGACGGCCGAAGCGAACCCGGACTTCGCAATTCTCGGTCCCGCAGGGCTCGGGGGCAGTGCGAGCGAGGGGGTGCCGGCACTGCGCGAGGTCCGCGACGTCGTCGGCGCAGCGATGCTGCTGCGATTGGATGCCTTCAGGACGGCGGGTTTCTTTGACGAGAAGCTGTTCCTGTTCGGCGAGGACAACGAGATCTGCCTGCGCACGCGCGACTCGGGATACCGGATCGGGCAGGTCGAAGGCGTTGCCGTCGACCATCTCGTGGCAAAGTCCTCGTCCGTCGACGGCTACTCGTCCTTCCTGCGAGACAGGTTGATGGGGCAGTCGGCCGCCTATGTGATGCTCAAGCGCGGCGGACCTGTGAAGGGCCGCGCTCTCTGTCTGCGCAAGCTGGTCGTGTATGCGGCTGTGGGCTTGCGGCATGCCATGTCCGGTGATCGCGCCGCTCTCGCACGACTGCGGGCGCGTGCATTGGGAACCATCGATTTCCTGGTAGGCGGAGAAGAAATTCTGTTCCGCAATGTCCTGGCGTTACGGCCCCGCGCGACATCGGCCGCGCCTGTCGCCGCGCTTGAGAAGAGGCCCTGATGTCGGTCCGCAGACTCGCAGAAGTCCAGCCCGAGAGCTTTGCTTTCACGCCCGAGAACCTGAAATGGGCGCAGACGCTCATTGCCAAGTACCCCGAGGGGCGGCAGGCGTCGGCGGTGATCCCGCTGCTGTGGCGGGCGCAGGAGCAGCACGACTACTGGGTGCCGAAGGCGGCGATCGAGGAGGTCGGGCGCATGCTCGGCATGCCCTATATCCGCGTGCTCGAAGTCGCCACCTTCTACACGATGTTTAACCTGGAGCCGGTGGGGAAGTACTTCATCCAGCTCTGCGGGACGACGCCGTGCCGCCTGCGCGGTGCCGAGGACATCATCAAGGTCTGCGAGCAGCGCATCGGCCCGCAGCGCAGGGTCACGCCCGACGGCAAGTTCTCGTGGCTGGAAGTCGAATGCCTCGGCTCGTGCTGCAATGCGCCGATGGTGCAGATCAACAACGACTATTACGAGGACCTGACGACCGAGAATTTCAACAGGCTGCTGGATGACCTCGCCGCCGGACGGCCGGTGAAGGTGGGACCGCAGAACGGTCGCGTCTCCTCGGAACCCGCCACGGGTGCCGCAACCCTGACGGATCCGGCGCTGTTCGACGGATCGGTCGTCGGCGCGTGGCGCAAGCGCTTCGAGGAAGAGGCCGAGAAGGCCCGCATCGCCGCCGAGGAGAAGGCCGCAGCTGATAAAGCCGCCGCCGCGCAGGCCGCCGAGACGCCAAAGCCCGGCAAGCCCTCCGACAACACCGGCGGGCAGAAGGCGGCCGACACTCCCGCCGCGCGTGTGGCCGACGGCAAGCCGGCCATCCATCCCGAGGCGCAGGCCAAGGCCGCCGACCCGAAGACATCGACCACGACCGAGAAGCCCGCGGCGAAACTGGCGGACGCTCCCGCCGAGGCTCGCCCGACCTCCTTCGTGGCGACACCCGGCCAGGGCGAGGGCGGCGGCAAGGCCACGCCGGTCGCGGCCGACGCACCGCCTGTGTCGGACGAGCACAAGCCTGAGCTTCTGTCCGGCCCGCAGGGGCAGGCTGACGATCTCGAGCTGATTTGGGGCGTCGGCCCCAAGCTGGCCAAGATGCTGAACGGCATGGGGATCTTCCACTTCGCCCAGATCGCGAAGTGGAACGAGATGAACCTCCGCTGGGTGGACCAGAACCTCGGCGCATTTCGCGGGCGCGCCGTGCGCGACAAGTGGATCGACCAGGCTCAGAAGCTCGCCTCCGGCTGGCGGCCGGAGAGCAAGATCGGCGACAGGCCGAAGGATTGACCGGACATGCTGGCTGATCGCGATCGCATCTTCACCAACCTCTACGGCTTTCACTCGCCGGGCCTGAAGGCCGCGCAGATGCGCGGGGCCTGGGACGGCACCAAGGTGCTGCTCGACCGCGGCCGCGACTGGATCGTCGACGAGATGAAGAAGTCGGGCCTGCGCGGGCGCGGGGGTGCCGGCTTCCCGACCGGGCTGAAATGGTCCTTCATGCCCAAGCAGTCGGACGGGCGGCCTCATTTCCTCGTGGTCAATGCCGACGAGTCCGAGCCCGGCACCTGCAAGGACCGGGAGATCATGCGGCACGATCCGCATCTCCTGATCGAGGGCTGCCTGATCGCGTCCTTCGCGATGGGTGCGCACGCCTGCTACATCTACATCCGTGGCGAGTACATCGCCGAGCGCGAGGCGCTCCAGGCGGCGGTCGACGAGGCCTATGAGGCCCGCCTGATCGGCAAGGACAATGTCCATGGCTGGCCGTTCGACCTCGTCGTCCACCACGGGGCGGGCGCCTATATCTGCGGCGAGGAAACGGCGCTTCTCGAAAGCCTCGAGGGCAAGAAGGGCATGCCGCGCCTGAAGCCTCCGTTCCCTGCCAATATGGGCCTCTATGGTTGCCCGACGACCGTCAACAACGTCGAGTCGATCGCCGTGGCCGGCACGATCCTTCGCCGCGGCGCGGCGTGGTTCGCCGGTATCGGCCGGCCCAACAATGTCGGCACGAAGCTCTTCTGCGTATCCGGCCACGTGAACACGCCGTGCAACGTGGAAGAGGAGATGGGCCTCACCTTCCGCGAACTGATCGACCGCCACTGCGGCGGCATCCGCGGCGGGTGGGACAATCTGCTGGCGGTGATTCCCGGCGGCTCGTCGGTGCCCATGGTGCCGGCCGACCAGATCATCGATGCGCCGATGGATTTCGACACGCTGCGCAACCTCAAGTCGGGCCTCGGCACCGCGGCCGTGATCGTCATGGACAAGTCGACGGACGTTGTCCGGGCGATCGCGCGCATTTCGTACTTCTACAAGCACGAGAGCTGCGGCCAGTGCACGCCGTGCCGCGAGGGCACGGGCTGGATGTGGCGCGTGCTGACGCGCATGGCCGAGGGCCGCGCCCAGAAGCGCGAGATCGACATGCTGCTGGAGGTCACGACGCAGGTGGAGGGCCACACGATCTGCGCGCTCGGCGACGCGGCGGCATGGCCGGTGCAGGGCCTGATCCGGCATTTCCGACACGAGATCGAGAAGCGGATCGACGACTATGCGGCCAACCCGCATTCGGAACCGGTGCGAGTGGCGGCGGAGTAGGATTTGTCTGTCATCCCCGGCGCAGCCGCGGAAAGGAAGGGGATCCAGCCTTTTTCGGCTCTGGATCCGAAGTTTGGAACGACAATGCCTGGATTCCGTCCCGCCCTGCTTCGCAAGGCACCGGGGACGACAGGTTGGGACACGAGGAGCACATGACGCCTCCGGGCCACCATCTCGCGGAGCTGAACATCGGCCGCCTCGTCGCGCCGGTGGACGATCCGCGCGTGGCCGAGTTCATGCGGGCGCTCGACCGTGTGAACGGCATGGGCAAGCGCATGCCCGGCTTCGTCTGGATGATGGAAGGCTCGGGCGGCCCGAACACCGGCAACACCGACACCAAGATCGCCGGTGACCCGCTCTTCGTCTCCAACCTGACGGTTTGGGAGAGCGTGGAGACCCTCGAGGTCTTCGTCTGGAACACCGTGCACCGGCAGTTCTATGAGCGCCGCCAGGAGTGGTTCGAGGTGCTCGGCCGCATGCACTTCGTCATGTGGTGGGTGCCGGCAGGCCACCACCCGACGCTCGAAGAAGGGATGGAGCGCCTGGCCCATCTGGAAGCGAATGGCGACAGCGACCATGCCTTCGGCTGGTCGTGGCTGAAGGACGCGAAACTCTGGCGCGAGCGGTCGTGCTCGCAGGTCGCGGCGGAGTGAGCGAGATGCGGATTGAGAATGAAACTTGTGCGCTGGAGGCCAGCGACTGTGACCTATCCGGTTCCGTCTTCCGCGACGTGAACCTCTCCGGAAGCGCCTTCCACGACGTGAATCTGTCGGAGATCACGGTGGATAACGCGAACCTTGCGGGCTCCCGCTTCGTAGACTGCAATCTATTGGGAGCGACTATCGAGGGTGTACCGGTCAGCGCGCTGTTTGCGGCATACCTGGCCCAGTCAGGACAGGAGCAGCCGGATGGCCCACAAACCTGACACACGTTTAGACCTCGTCGCCGCGCCGAACTGAGGAACTGGAAGAACCGATGGCCAAGATCATCGTCGACGGAGTCGAGGTGGACGTTCCCGCCGAGTACACGCTGCTTCAGGCGTGCGAGGCGGCCGGCGCGGAGATTCCGCGCTTCTGCTTCCACGAGCGGCTTTCGATCGCTGGCAATTGCCGCATGTGCCTCGTCGAGGTGAAGGGCGGGCCCAAGCCCGTGGCGTCGTGCGCCTGGGGCGTGCGTGACTGCCGGCCCGGCCCGAACGGCGAGCCGCCGGTCGTCCTCACGCGGTCCCCGATGGTGAAGAAGGCGCGCGAAGGGGTGATGGAGTTCCTCCTCATCAACCACCCGCTGGATTGCCCGATCTGCGACCAGGGTGGCGAGTGCGACCTGCAGGACCAGGCGATGGCCTACGGCGTCGACACGTCGCGCTTCGCCGAGAACAAGCGCGCGGTCGAGGACAAGTATATTGGGCCGCTCGTCCAGACGCAGATGAACCGCTGCATCCAGTGCACGCGCTGCGTCCGCTTCTCCACCGAGGTTGCGGGCGTGCCGGACCTCGGCGCCATCGGCCGCGGCGAGGATATGGAGATCACGTCCTACCTCGAGAACGCCATGGCGTCCGAGCTCCAGGGCAACATCATCGACCTCTGCCCCGTCGGCGCGCTCACTTCCAAGCCCTACGCCTTCAAGGCGCGGCCCTGGGAGCTTTCCAAGACCGAGACAGTGGACGTGATGGACGCGCTCGGCTCGGCCATCCGCGTCGACGCGCGCGGCCGCGACGTGCTGCGCATTCTTCCGCGGCTCAACGAGGCGGTGAACGAGGAGTGGATCTCGGACAAGACCCGCTTCGTCTGGGACGGCCTCAGGTCCCAGCGCCTCGACCGCCCCTATGTCCGGCAGGATGGCCGCCTGCGGCCCGCGAGCTGGGCCGAGGCGATGCAGGCCACGGCCGCGCGGATCAAGGCCGCCGGCCCCGCAAGGACCGGCTTCATCGTCGGCGATCTCGCCTCCACTGAGGAGGCCTTCGCGGTGAAGCTGCTTGCAGACGCCCTCGGCGTGGCCAGCATCGACTGCCGCCAGGACGGAACGAAGCTGCACCCGCGTCACGGGCGCGCGTCCTACATCTTCAACAGCACGGTGCAGGGCATCGAGGAAGCCGACGCAGTCCTGCTCGTGGGGTCCGACCCCCGCCGTGAGGCGCCGGTGCTCAACGCCCGCATTCGCAAGCGCTGGCGCATGGGACCGCTGCCGGTGGGTGTCATAGGCGAGGCTGTGGACCTCACCTTCCCCGTTCAGCACCTCGGCGCCGGGCCGGAGACGCTGGCTGGCATCGTCGACGGATCGCACTCCTTCGCCCAGGTGCTGAAGGACGCGAAGAAGCCCCTGATCATCGTCGGACAGGGCGCGTTGTCGCGTCCTGACGGAGAGGCGGTTCTGGCGCTCGCCGCGCAGGCGGCCGTCACTTCCGGCGCGCTGGCCGAGGGTTGGAACGGGTTCTCAGTGCTGCACACGGCGGCGTCCCGCGTCGGTGCCCTCGACGTCGGCGCCGTGCCGGGGGAGGGTGGGCTCGATGCCCTCGCCATGGCGCAGCCGGGAGCGCTCGACGTGGTGGTGCTCCTCGGGGCGGACGAGATCGACGTCGCTCCCGGAGCCTTCGTCGTCTATATCGGCACGCATGGCGATCGCGGCGCGCACAGGGCCGACGTGATCCTGCCGGGCGCGGCGTATACCGAGAAGAACGGCATCTGGGTCAACACCGAAGGCCGTGTCCAGGCCGGCGCCCGCGCCACCTTCCCGGTGGGTGAGGCTCGCGAGGACTGGGCCATCCTGCGCGCTCTGTCGGATCTCGTCGGCAAGCGCCTGCCCTTCGACTCGCTGACGCAGCTGCGCGCCCGCATGGTCGAGGACCATCCGCACTTGCTGCGGCTGGACGCGATCGCGGCCGGAGATCCCGCCGACGTGCAGAAGCTCGCCTCGGTGGGCGGGACCACAGACAAGGCACCGTTCGTGAAGGCCGTGGCCAACCTTTATCTGACCAACCCCATCGCCCGCGCTTCGGGCATCATGGCCGAATGCTCGGCCCTTGCGATAGGCCGCACCGCGGCCGTCGCGGCCGAGTGACGGAGAGGGTGATGGAAACCTCGTTCTACGACAGCTGGGTCTGGGCCGTCGGAAAGCCGCTGATCCAGAGCCTCGTACTGATCGCGCTGCTGCTGATCTTCATCGCCTTCGCGCTCTACGCCGACCGCAAGGTCTGGGCGGCGGTGCAGCTGCGCCGCGGCCCCAACGTGGTCGGGCCGTTCGGCCTGCTGCAATCCTTCGCCGACCTCATCAAGTTCGCGATCAAGGAGCCGATCATCCCGGCCGGTGCGAACAAGGGCATCTTTCTTCTGGCGCCCCTGGTGACGGCGGGTCTCGCGCTCGCCGGCTGGGCGGTCATCCCGCTCGCGGAAGGCTGGGCGATCGCCGACATCAATGTCGGCATCCTCTACATCTTCGCCATCTCGTCGCTCGGCGTGTACGGCGTCATCATGGGCGGCTGGGCTTCGAACTCGAAGTACCCGTTCCTGTCGGCGCTACGCTCGGCAGCGCAGATGGTGTCATACGAAGTCTCCATCGGCTTCGTCATCATCACCGTGCTGCTCTGCGTGGGATCGCTGAACCTCAGCGACATCGTCCGCGCGCAGGACAGCCGCGCCGGCCTTTTCGGCTGGTTTTGGCTGCCGCTGCTGCCGATGTTCGTGATCTTCTTCATCTCGGCGCTGGCCGAGACCAATCGGCCGCCCTTCGACCTGGTCGAGGCGGAATCGGAGCTCGTGGCGGGCTTCATGGTGGAGTACTCCTCCACCCCGTATTTGCTTTTCATGCTGGGCGAGTACGTCGCCATCATGAGCATGTGCGCGCTGATGACGATCCTGTTCCTCGGGGGCTGGCTGTCGCCGATCCCGTTCGCCCCCTTCACATGGGTGCCGGGGCTGATCTGGTTCGTGCTGAAGGCGTCGGCGATGTTCTTCATGATCGCGCTCGTGAAGGCCTTCGTACCCCGTTATCGCTACGACCAGCTGATGCGGCTGGGCTGGAAGGTGTTCCTGCCCATCTCGCTCGCCATGGTCGTCATCGTGGCGGGGGTGCTGCAGTTCACCGGCTGGGCGCCTGGGACCTGAGGGGAGGGGCCGTGGAGCTGTCCCTCGCCGGCCTCGTCGGCGCGCTGGTCGGACTGGCGCTCGGCTATGTCGACTACCGCGTCGTAGCCGGCGTGGTGGAAGGACGGCTCCGCAAGCTCGACAGGTCGCAGGGACCTGACGAGACGGCTGTATTCGAGAGAAAGATCCGCGGCATGCGCGTCGTCTTTCTCATCATGACGGTGGGCGTGTTCCCGGTGGTGGGCTACCTCCTCGGGAAGACCATCACCGGCGGATGAAAACGGCGCGGCTCTGCCGCGTAATCAAGGAGCGGCGCTGACGCGCCGGCGAGGACATGGGACTGAGACAGGCTGCAAGCTCGCTGCTGCTGAAGGAGTTCGTCGGGGCCATCGGGCTTTCGATGCGCTACCTGTTCAAGCCGAAGGCCACGCTCAACTATCCCTACGAGCGCGGACCGATCTCGCCGCGCTTCCGCGGCGAGCATGGCCTGCGGCGCTACCCCAATGGCGAGGAGCGGTGCATCGCGTGCAAGCTCTGCGAGGCGGTGTGCCCGGCGCAGGCGATCACGATCGAAGCCGGCCCGCGTCGCAACGACGGCACGCGCCGAACGACCCGTTACGACATCGACATGACGAAGTGCATCTACTGCGGCTTCTGCCAGGAGGCCTGTCCCGTGGATGCCATCGTCGAGGGGCCGAACATGGAGTTCGCGACGGAGACGCGCGAGGAGCTCTTCTACGACAAAGATAAGCTGCTGGAGAACGGCGCGCGCTGGGAGCGGGAGATCGCCCGCAACATCGCGGCAGACGCTCCGTACCGGTGAGCACGACCGGCGCGGACCATCGGGGGAGCCGCGCGGGACGTCAGGGTTGTGGGGCCGGGGCTGGCTGTCTATAGACCCTGCGGGGCAGACGGCAGGCCTCCCGGCCTGAGTCTTTGGGAAAACGGCGGGCCACCCGGTCCGGCCGGCGATATCGGGGCCGCATTTGGCGGTCCGGGGGAACACCTCGCATGAGCGTGGCCGCGGCCTTCTTCTACCTGTTCGCGACGATCACCGTGGCCTCGGCCTTCATGGTGATCGCCTCGCGCAACCCCGTGCACTCCGTGCTCTTCCTCATCCTGGCCTTCGTGAACGCGGCCGGGCTCTTCGTCCTGATGGGCGCCGAGTTCCTCGCGATGATCCTGGTCGTGGTCTACGTCGGCGCGGTCGCCGTGCTCTTCCTGTTCGTCGTCATGATGCTCGACGTCGACTTCGCGCAGCTGCGCCAGGGGTTCCAGAGCTATCTGCCGATCGGCGTCGTGCTGGCGGGCATCCTGCTGGCCGAGCTCATCATGGTGATGCTGACCTTCGCCATCGAACCCGGCGCGCTGCGGCATGCCTCCGGTGCGGCGCCGGCGAGCGCGGTGCTGGTGTCCAACACCGAGGCGATAGGCCGGGTGCTCTACACCCAGTACGTCTACTATTTCCAGGCCGCGGGCATGATCCTGCTGGTGGCCATGGTCGGAGCCATCGTTCTGACGCTGCGCCACAAGCCGGGCGTCAAGCGGCAGGACATTTCCGCCCAGGTGGCGCGCAATCGCGCCACCGCGATGGAAGTCAAGAAAGTGCCTTCCCGGCAGGGCGTGTGACGGGATCAACCGAGGCGAACATGGAAGTCGGTCTCCAACACTACCTGGCGCTCGCGGCGATCATTTTCACGATCGGCGTGCTCGGCATCTTCATCAACCGCAAGAACGTCATCGTCATCCTGATGTCGATCGAGCTGATCCTGCTCTCGGTCAACCTGAACTTCGTCGCCTTCTCGAGCTTCCTGAACGACATCGTCGGCCAAGTCTTCGCCATGCTGGTGCTGACCGTCGCTGCTGCCGAAGCCGCGATCGGGCTCGCCATTCTCGTCGTCTACTTCCGCAACCGCGGCACGATCGCGGTGGAAGACATCAACATGATGAAGGGCTGAGCCAGGCGCGCCGGGCTCCGACGGACAGGGCACATGTATCAGGCCATCGTCTTCCTGCCGCTCGTCGGCTTCCTCATCGCCGGCCTCTTCGGCCGGTTCATCGGGCCGCGGCCGAGCGAGCTCGTCACCACGGGCCTTCTCGCCGTGTCGGCGGTGCTCTCGTGGATCGCCTTCTTCTCCGTCGGCTTCGGCAGCGGTGGGGAGAAGGTGCAGATCGCCCGCTGGATCGTCTCCGGCGACCTCGCCGTAGACTGGGCGCTCAGGGTGGACACGCTGACGGCGGTCATGCTCGTCGTCGTCAACACCGTGTCCTTCCTCGTGCACCTCTACTCGATCGGGTACATGCACGAGGATCCGCATCGTCCGCGCTTCTTCGCCTACCTGTCGCTCTTCACCTTCGCCATGCTCATGCTGGTGACGGCCGACAACCTCGTGCAGATGTTCTTCGGCTGGGAGGGCGTGGGCCTCGCCTCATACCTGCTGATCGGGTTCTGGTACCAGAAGCCCTCGGCCGTCGCCGCGGCGATGAAGGCCTTCATCGTCAACCGGGTCGGCGACTTCGGCTTCGCGCTCGGCATCTTCCTCGTCTTCGCCCTGACGGGTTCGGTGGTCTTCGACGCCATCTTTCCGAAGGTGGATGAGCTGAGCAAGCAGACGTTCCACTTCATCGGCTACGACTGGAACGCCGTCACCATCGCCTGCCTGCTGCTCTTCATGGGCGCGATGGGCAAGTCCGCGCAGTTTCTGCTGCACACCTGGCTGCCGGATGCGATGGAGGGCCCGACGCCGGTCTCCGCCCTCATCCATGCCGCGACCATGGTGACGGCCGGCGTGTTCATGGTGGCCCGCCTGTCGCCGCTGTTCGAGGCCTCGCATGTCGCGATGGCCGTGGTTCTGATCGTGGGCGCGACGACGGCATTCTTCGCCGGCACGGTCGGCCTCGTGCAAAACGACATCAAGCGCGTGATCGCCTACTCGACCTGCTCGCAGCTCGGCTACATGTTCGTCGCGCTGGGCGCGGGCGCCTTCGGTGCCGGCATCTTCCACCTCTTCACGCACGCTTTCTTCAAGGCCCTGCTGTTCCTGGGCGCCGGCTCCGTCATCCATGCAATGCACCACGAGCAGGACATGCGGCGCATGGGCGGGCTGCGCAAGAAGATCCCGTTGACGGCTGCGATGATGGCGATCGGCACGCTGGCGCTGACCGGCTTCCCGCTGACGGCCGGGTACTTCTCCAAGGATGCGATCATCGAGGCATCCTACGCCACGCACACGGTCGGCAACGTCTACGCCTTCGTGCTGCTCGTGCTGACGGCAGGTCTGACCTCATTCTACTCCTGGCGCCTGTATTTCCTGACGTTCGAGGGCACGCCGCGCTGGGACACGCCGCACGGCCACGATGCCGCCGTCAGCCACCATGTGGAGGCCGAGGACGACAGCCACGGCTCTCATGCCCATGCAGCGCATGCGCATGACGATCACGGCCATGGCGCCCACGGCCACACCGTGGAGCCGCACGAGTCGCCGAGGGTGATGCTGATACCGCTGGAGGTTCTCGCGGTCGGCGCGCTTCTGGCGGGCATCGTCTTCAGCAAGTACTTCATCGGCGAAGCCAGCGAGCACTTCTGGAAGGGTGCCATCGTGCTGGGCGAGGAGGAGCACGTTCCGGCGCTCGTCGCCTGGTTGCCGACGATCGCCATGGTCATCGGCTTCGTCGTCTCCTGGCTGTTTTACGTGCGGTATCCCTACCTGCCTCGCCAACTCGCCGAGAGCCAGCCGCTGCTGTACCGCTTCCTGCTCAACAAGTGGTATTTCGACGAGCTCTACGACGTCATCTTCGTCCGTCCGGCGAAGTGGCTCGGCCGCACGCTGTGGAAGAAGGGCGACGGCATGGTCATCGACGGCCTCGGGCCGGATGGCGTCTCCGCCCGTGTGCTCGACCTCACCCAGGCCGTCGTCCGCCTGCAGACCGGCTACGTCTACCACTACGCCTTCGCCATGCTGATCGGCGTCGCCGCCCTGGTCACCTGGTACATGTTCGGGGGAGCTCACTGATGGGCCTGCTGACCGGCCTCCTCGTCCTCCCGCTGCTGGGAGCGATTCTCCTCCTCTTCGTGCCGTCGGACACCCCCAACGGGCAGCGCAACATCCGCTGGGTGGCGCTGTTCACGACGCTGATCACCTTCGTGGTCTCGCTGGTGGCGTGGGGCCGCTTCGAACCCGCCGATCCCAGCTTCCAGATGGTCGAGGAGACCGCCTGGCTGTCGGAGACGATCCGCTTCAAGCTCGGCGTCGACGGCTTCTCCTTCCCCTTCATCCTGCTCACGACCTTCCTGATGCCGTTCTGCATCGTGGCGTCGTGGGTTTCGGTCGAGAAGCGCGTGAAGGAGTACTTCATCGCCTTCCTCGTCCTCGAGGCGCTGATGATCGGCGTCTTCGCGGCGCTGGACCTCGTGCTGTTCTACCTCTTCTTCGAGGCCGGCCTGATCCCGATGTTCCTCATCATCGGCATCTGGGGCGGCAAGCGGCGCATCTACGCCAGCTTCAAGTTCTTCCTCTACACCCTCGTCGGCTCGCTGCTGATGCTGGTCGCCATCATGGCGATGTACTGGGACGCCGGCACGACCGACATCCCGACGCTGCTGGCCCACAAATTCCCGGCCGGCATGCAAACCTGGTTGTGGCTGGCTTTTTTCGCCTCCTTCGCGGTGAAGATGCCGATGTGGCCGGTTCACACCTGGTTGCCCGACGCCCACGTCGAGGCGCCGACGGCCGGCTCGGTCATCCTCGCGGCGATCCTGCTGAAGATGGGCGGCTACGGGTTCATCCGGTTCTCGATCCCGATGTTCCCGGACGCTTCCGTCTATTTCGCGCCCTTCGTCTTCGCCCTGTCCGTGATCGCGATCATCTACACCTCGCTCGTCGCGATGATGCAGGAGGACATCAAGAAGCTGATCGCCTATTCGTCCGTGGCCCATATGGGTTTCGTGACGATGGGGCTGTTCACGCTGACTGCCCAGGGCATCCAGGGCGCGATGTTCCAGATGGTGAGCCACGGCCTCGTCTCGGGCGCGCTCTTCCTCTGCGTCGGCGTCGTCTACGACCGGATGCACACCCGCGAGATCGCGGCCTATGGCGGCCTCACCAGCCGCATGCCGCTCTATGCGGTGGCGCTGATGGTGTTCACCATGGCGAATGTCGGCCTGCCCGGCACCTCCGGTTTCGTCGGCGAGTTCCTGACGCTGATGGGAGCTTTCAAGGCCAATCCTTGGGTGGCCTTCTTCGCCACGACGGGCGTCATTCTCTCCGCCTGCTATGCGCTGTGGCTCTACGCCCGGGTGATGTTCGGGCCTCTGGAGAAGCCGAGCCTGAAGTCGATCACGGATCTCACGCCGCGCGAGGTGCTCGTCCTCGCGCCGTTGATCGTGCTGACGATCTGGTACGGCATCCACCCTGCGCCGATCCTCGAGGCTTTCGCTGCGCCGACCGACGCCCTGCTGAAGACCGCGCAGGCGGCCATCGGCGCGGCCAAGACTGCGGCCCTCGCCGCGCAGTGATGACCAGTTGCGTTGTTCCGTCCGCCCCTGCGGGGGCACGCCCGATCCGTGAAGGTTGACCGATGCTAGGCCATGCCGTTCTCCCCTATGTGGGACCCGCTCTGCCTGAGATCATCATGGCAGTGGGTGCGCTGCTGCTGGTGCTCGTCGGCGCGATCCGCGGCGACCGTTCGCTGGGGATGGTCACGGTCGGCGCATTCATCGTTCTCGGGATCGCGCTGGCACTGACCTTCGGCCAGGACCCGGCGCCGAAGTCGGCCTTCCACGGCTCCTTCGTCATCGACGGCTTCGGCAAGTTCATGAAGATTGCGACGTTGCTCGGCTCCGCCGTGACGCTCGCCATGTCGCTGGACTATTGGGACGACGTGCGTGTCCAGCGCTTCGAGTTCCCGATCCTAGTCCTGCTGTCGACGCTCGGCATGATGATGCTGATCTCGGCGGGCGACCTGATCGCGCTATATCTCGGCCTGGAGCTGATGAGCCTCGCGCTCTACGTCATCGCCGCATTCCACCGCGACGACGTGAGGGCCACCGAGGCGGGCCTGAAGTACTTCGTCCTCGGCGCGCTGTCCTCCGGCATGCTGCTCTACGGCGCCTCGCTGGTCTACGGCCTCACCGGTTCGGTCTCCTTCGCCACCATCGCCACCGTGTTGCAGGGTGAAGGCTCCACCGGAGTGATCTTCGGCCTCGTCTTCGTCATGGCGGGCCTCGCCTTCAAAATCTCTGCCGTGCCCTTCCACATGTGGACGCCGGACGTCTACGAGGGCGCGCCGACGCCCGTCACGGCCTTCTTCGCGGCTGCGCCCAAGATGGCCGCCATGGCCCTCACCGTCCGCATCGTCATCACCGCGTTTCCCGGCATCCTCGTGCAGTGGCAGCAGATCGTCGTCTTCATCGCGATCGCGTCGATGGCGCTCGGGTCGTTCGCAGCGATCGGCCAGCGCAACATCAAGCGGCTGATGGCCTACTCCTCGATCGGGCACATGGGGTTCGCGCTCGTGGGGCTTTCGGCCGGCACGCCCGCTGGCGTGCAGGGTGTCGCCATCTACATGGCGATCTACCTCGTCATGACGCTCGGCACCTTCGCCTGCATCCTCGCCATGAAGCGCGGCGACACCTATGTCGAGGAGATCGAGGACCTGTCCGGTCTCGGGCGAACCGACCCATTCATGGCTTTTGTCCTCGCAATGCTGATGTTCTCGCTGGCCGGCGTTCCGCCGCTCGCCGGCTTCTTCGCCAAGTGGTACGTCTTTGCCGCGGCGGTGGAGGCCAAGCTCTACGCCCTGGCGGTCATCGGCGTCATCACCAGCGCCATTGGCGCCTACTACTACCTCCGCATCGTCAAGATCATGTATTTCGACGAGCCCAGGGAGGCGTTCACGCCCGCCAACGCGACGCTGAAGACCGTCATGGGCGTGTCGGGCATCCTGAACCTGCTCTTCTGGCTGTGGCCGGCGCCGCTCGTCGCGGCCGCGACGGTGGCGGCGAAGTCGCTGTTCTGATCCCGTGAAGCTCGGCGAAAGAGCGATCTCAGGCGGCTACAGGCTCGACCACTGCGGCGAGGTGGGGTCGACCAACGACGAGGCGGCAGCCCTGGCCCGGTCCGGCGATCCCGGGCGTGTCTGGGTCGTCGCGGACGCGCAGGGCAAAGGCCGCGGGCGCCGCGGACGGGCCTGGTCTTCGCCTCCCGGGAACCTCTATTCCACACTGCTCCTCGTCGATCCCGGGCCGATGCGCATCGCGCCGCAGCTCGGCTTCGTGGCCGGCGTCGCGCTGCACGACGCGGTCGGAAGGGCCACCGGTCTGGCCCCCGGCCGCCTGCGCCTGAAATGGCCGAACGACCTCCTCTGCGATGGCGCAAAGCTGGCAGGCATCCTCGTCGAGGGCAGCAGCCTCCCTGGCGCCGGGCAGCCGCCGCGTTTTGCCGCCGTCATCGGCATCGGTGTCAATCTCTCGCACCACCCGTCGGAGACGCCCTATCCGGCGACCGACCTCGCGTCCCTCGGAATCGGGTGCCGGCCTTCGGATCTCCTGCCGCTCCTTGCGGACGCAATGGCTTTCTGGGTGGATGCCTGGGCCTCGGGCGTTGGTTTCCCAGCGCTCCGCCGCGCCTGGCTCGAGAGGGCAGGCGGGCTCGGGGAGCCGATCCTGGTCCGCCGGCCCGATGGCGACAGGCGAGGGACATTCCGCGACCTTGACGCGGACGGCCGTCTGCTCTTGGAGGAGCGTGGCATCACCGTCCCCATCGAAGCGGGCGACGTTTTTCTTTCCGGCCTGGCCATTCCGTCCGGCTGACCTTCCATGAGCAAGGACGCACACATGTCGCACGGCGACGACGAACTCGTTTTCCTTCCGCTTGGAGGGGTGGGCGAGATCGGCATGAATGCCAGCCTTTACGGCTTCGGACCTCCCCGCCGCCGGAAATGGCTGCTTGTCGACTGCGGCGTCGCCTTCGCGGGCGATGATCTGCCCGGCGTCGACCTGATCATCGCCGACATGTCCTTCATCGAGCAGCGCCGCCAGGACCTCGTCGGCATCATCATCACACACGCCCATGAGGACCACATCGGCGCGCTGGTGGAGATGTGGCCGCGCCTGCGTGCGCCTGTCTACATGACGCGCTTCGCAGCTGGGCTGCTCGAAGTGCGCCGGCTGCAGGAGCCGGGCGCGCAGAAGTTCGACATCTCGATCATGGACCGCGGATCGCGGCTGCCGCTCGGCCCGTTCGACGTCGAGGTGGTCGCAATGGCGCACTCCATCCCGGAGTCGACCGCGCTCGCCATCCGCACCCCGGTGGGCATGGTGCTCCACTCCGGCGACTGGAAGATCGACCCGCACCCCGGCGTCGGCTGGACGACCGACGCGGAGCGGCTTGCCGCGCTCGGCGACGAGGGCGTGCTGGCGCTGGTCTGCGATAGCACCAACTCCATCCGCGGAGGCGAGAGCCCGAGCGAGGCGGACGTTGCCGAGACGCTGAAGGAGCTGGTCGCCTCCGCTCCGGGCCGCGTGGCCGTCACGACCTTCGCTTCGAACGTCGCGCGCATCAGGGCCGTCTGCGAGGCGGCGGCAGCAGCCGGCCGCGAGGTGGTGGCGGTCGGCCGGGCCATGGACCGCGTCATCCAGGTTGGCAACGAACTCGGCATGTTCGACGGTTTGCCGCCCGTACGCGGCATCGAGAACTACGGCTATCTGCCGCCTGACAAGGTTGTCGCCCT
The DNA here is from genome assembly GCF_059501845.1 of Alsobacter sp. Taxonomy (NCBI): domain Bacteria; kingdom Pseudomonadati; phylum Pseudomonadota; class Alphaproteobacteria; order Hyphomicrobiales; family Alsobacteraceae; genus Alsobacter; species Alsobacter sp. Next base: position 17,332 of record NZ_JCACDK010000005.1, read on the forward strand.
TCTCACCGGCAGCCAGGGCGAGCCGCGCGCCGCGCTGGCACGGGTCGCCGAAAACCAGCACCCGGACGTGACGCTTGCGAAGGGTGACAGGGTGATCCTGTCGTCGCGCACCATCCCGGGCAACGAGAAGCCGGTCGGCCGCATCATCAACGGTCTGATCCGGAGCGGTGTCGAGGTGATCACCGACCGGACGCATATGGTCCACGTCTCCGGTCATCCGCGCCGGGGCGAGCTGGAGCGCATGTATCACTGGGTGCGCCCGAAGGTGGCCGTGACCGTCCACGGCGAGGCGCTGCACCTGCACGAGCACGAGAAGCTCGCCCGCTCCCTCGGCGTGAAGGACGTCGTTGTGCCCACCGATGGAGACGTCGTGCTGCTCGGTCCCGGTCGCCCGGGCGTCGTCGACCAGATCGTCCCCGGCCGCCTTTACAAGGACGGAAACCTGCTGGTGAATGCGGGCGACTCGGCTGTGCAGGAGCGCAGGAGGCTCTCCTTCGGCGGCGTGGTTTCGGTGGCCATCGCGGTCGACTCGCGCGGCGGCCTGATCGGCGATCCCGCGCTGGAGATCACCGGCCTGCCGCAGGCCACGCGCGACGGCGTGCCGTTTGAGGATATCGTCGAAAAGGCGGTGTTCAACGTCCTTGACAGCCTCCCCAAGCAGAAGCGCCGCGATCCCGACCTGATGGAGGGCGCCATCGAGCGCTCGGTGCGTGGGGCGGTTGCGGACGCCTGGGGCAAGAAGCCCATGTGCCACGTACACGTTCTCGTCGTATGAGGGACCCCGCCGCCGCCCTGACGAAAGGACGGGTGGCGCCGGTGCCGGGAGCCGCGATATCCGTCGGGCTTCCAGCCGGGGAGGTACCCACATGATCGGTCGCCTGAACCACGTCGCCATCGCCGTAAAGGATCTGGATGCCGCGACGCGCCTCTACAGCGAGACGCTGGGCGCCAAGGTCTCGGCGCCGCTGCCGCAGCCGGAGCACGGTGTCACTGTGGTTTTCGTCGAGCTGCCGAACACGAAGGTCGAGTTGCTGGAGCCGCTGGGCGAGGGGTCACCGATCGCGCGCTTTCTGGAACGCAACGCCGACGGCGGGATCCATCACATCTGCTACGAGGTGGACGATATCCTCGCTGCGCGGGACCGGCTGAGAGGGCAGGGTGCCCGCGTGCTCGGCGACGGCGAGCCGCGTATCGGCGCTCACGGAAAGCCGGTGCTCTTCCTGCACCCGAAGGATTTCAACGGCACGCTCGTCGAACTCGAGCAGGCATGAGGCGCTGGCGCCTTCGCTTTGGAAACGGATATCCACCATGACGATCAGCGGCTCGATCGCCCTCTATTTCATCATCTGGTGGATCACGCTCTTCGCCATCCTGCCCATCGGCGTCCGCAGCCAGCACGAAGGCGGCGAGGTCACCGATGGCACCGAACCGGGCGCGCCCATCGCTCCGGCCATGTGGCGCAAGCTGTTGTGGACGACGCTCGCGGCGATCCCGGCCTTTGCGCTCGCTTACGCGTTCATCCACTACACGGACTGAATAGCGTTAGAATTTTATCGTTGATCACAGGCGCAAAAAATAAAGGCAAGGCTTTCGCCTTGCCTTTCAGATTTTTTGTTTCGTGATCGGCGTCGGGCGTCAGCCATTTCAGGCGCCACTTCCGCTACCGATCCAGCAGCCCTTCCCGAGCATGCTGGCCGTCTTCCTCCCAAGACTTGGACCCTGACCCTTTGCACCGGTTGATCCGGCGGCGGGTCTGTTGTTGGCGACAATTCATAGCCCAGCGTTTTTCGGCTGTCATCTCTTTGTGCAGGCCCGGAGCGAAAAAGATGCAGTTTTTGGAGTGAGATCCCGGTGTGCCGACCCGGGGCTGCTCGCCTGACGGGAAAAGGCCGCTCGTCTCCAATTCTGGCGTCTATGATCTGGCCGTCTCATGGCTCGGCAACGCCACAAGAGGGGACTGCAGCAGAGGCAAGATGGCGGGCCCGCCTTGCCGGCTGCACCCCGCCCCGCGGCGTCCCCGAACGCTTGTGTTTTGGGCGCCGATGGTTTTCATGAACGAGCCTTTCCGGCGCCCCGTCCTCCAGAATGGTCTTCGTTCTCCCATGCGCCTGTCCCGCTACTTCCTGCCGATCCTGCGCGAAACGCCGAAGGAGGCAGAGATCGTCTCGCATCGCCTGATGCTGCGGGCCGGCCTCGTCCGCCAGGAATCCGCCGGGATTTATGCCTGGCTGCCGGCGGGCCTGCGCGTTCTCGAGAAGATCAACGGGATCATCCGGGAGGAGCAGAATCGGTCGGGCGCCGTCGAGCTGTTGATGCCGACCATCCAGTCGGCCGATCTCTGGCGCGAATCGGGCCGCTACGAGGCCTACGGAAAGGAGATGCTCCGCATCAAGGACCGGCATGAGCGGGACATGCTGTTCGGTCCCACAAACGAGGAGATGATCACCGAGATCTTCCGGGCGTCGGTACGCTCCTACAAGGACCTTCCGCTCAACCTCTATCACATCCAGTGGAAGTTCAGGGACGAGGTGCGCCCGCGCTTCGGCACGATGCGCTCTCGCGAGTTCTTGATGAAGGACGCCTACTCCTTCGACGTTGACCAGGAGGCGGCCCGCCACTCCTACAACAAGATGTTCGTAGCCTATCTCCGCACCTTCCACCGGCTGGGCCTCACGGCGATTCCCATGCGCGCGGAGTCCGGCCCCATCGGGGGCGACATGAGCCACGAATTCATCATCCTCGCCGCCACGGGCGAGAGCGAAGTCTTCTGCGACCGCGCCTTTCTCGAGTACGAGGCTCCGCCCGCCGATACGGACTTCGACGACGTCGCCGGGCTGCAGTCAATCGTCGACAAATGGACGGGGCGCTACGCCGCCACGTCCGACATGCATGACGAGGCCGCCTTCGCCGCGCTGCCCGAGGATCGCCGCGTCTCGGCCCGCGGCATCGAGATCGGCCACATCTTCTATTTCGGCACCAAGTATTCCGAGCCGATGAAGGCCGTGGTGGCAGGCCCCGACGGTGTCGAGCGGCCCGTTCACATGGGGTCCTACGGCATCGGGCCGTCCCGTGTCGCGGCTGCGCTGATCGAAGCCGGGCATGACGAGCACGGCATCATCTGGCCCGACGCGGTTGCCCCGTTCAGGGTCGGTCTCCTCAACCTCAAGGTCGGCGACGCTGCCACTGATGCGGCCTGCGACACGATCTACAAGGCGCTGGAGATGCGTGGCATAGACGTGCTCTACGACGATCGCGAGGAGCGCCCCGGTGCGAAGTTCGCCACAGCAGACCTCCTGGGCCTGCCCTGGCAGGTCGTGGTTGGCCCGAAGGGGCTCGCCGAGGGCAAGGTGGAGCTGAAGCGCCGCGCCTCCGGCGAACGCCATCAGGTGTCGGTCGAAGACGCCGTCGCCCGCCTGAGCGCCTGAGGCCGGCGCGATGGCGGATGCGGCGGTGGCACAGGCGGGTGCGCGCGAGCCCGAGGGCACCGCGCCCTTCTCGGCGTTCGAGTGGATGGTGGCTGGGCGCTATCTGCGCGCCCGTCGCCGCGAGGGCTTCATCTCGGTCATCGCCGGATTCTCCTTCCTCGGCATCATGCTCGGCGTGGCGACGCTGATCATCGTCATGTCGGTGATGAACGGGTTCCGCAGCGAGCTGCTGAACAAGATCGTGGGCATCAACGGCCACATCTTCGCCGCGGCCGTCGATAAGCCGCTGACGGATTTCGCAGACGTGACCGACCGGATATCCAAGGCAGCCGGCGTGAAGTTCGCCTTCCCCATGGTCGAGGGGCAGGCACTCGCCTCCTCCCAGGCTGCCGCCGCCGGCGTCCTCGTGCGCGGCGTGCGGGAGGCCGACATCAAGCGCATCCCCTCGATCGGCGGCACGATCCGGCAGGGCACGCTGGACGGTTTCGACACGGCGGGCGGCGTCGCCTTGGGTAGGCGACTGGCCGAGCAGCTTTTCGTCCGCCCCGGCGACAGCGTCACGCTCACATCCCCGCGCGGGGCGGAGACGCCGTTCGGCGTCACGCCACGGATCAAGGCCTATCCTGTCGTGGCCGTGTTCGAGGTCGGGATGTCGGAGTTCGATGCCGGCTTCATCTACATGCCGCTCGCGGAGGCGCAGGCCTATTTCGGCCGCGAAGGCGACGTAACGGCCATCGAGGTCTATCTCGACAATGCCGACAGGATCGACGAAGGCAAGGCCGCCATCGATGCCGCCGCCGACCGGCCGCTGATCCTGTCCGACTGGCGCCAGCGCAACATGACCTTCTTCGGCGTGCTGAAGGTCGAGCGCAACGTCATGTTCGTGATCCTCCTCCTGATCGTGCTCGTGGCCGCGCTCAACATCGTGTCCGGCCTGATCATGCTGGTGAAGGACAAGAGCGCCGACATCGCGATCCTGCGCACCATGGGGGCTACGCGGGGCTCCATCATGCGCATCTTCCTGATCACGGGCGGCGCCATCGGCGTGGTCGGCACGCTGCTCGGCTTCCTGCTGGGGGTGGTGATCAGCATGAACCTCGGGGCGATCGTCGATGCCATTTCGAAGCTCTTCGACACCGATCTCTTCCCCGCCGAGTTCTACTTCCTCAGCCGCCTGCCATCGGAGATCGATCCGCGCGAGGTGACGACCATCCTGGTCCTGGCGCTCGTGCTCTCGCTCATCGCCACGCTCTATCCCTCATGGCGCGCCGCCCGGCTCGATCCGGTCGAGGCGCTGCGCTACGAGTGAGGCCTGCGTGTCCGGCGTCCCCGATCCCATTCTCTACCTCTGGCACGTCGAGCGGCGCTTTGCGGAGACGAAGGGCCACGCGCTCGAGGTTCTACGCGGGGCGGACCTCGCGGTCTGGGCCGGCCAGTCCGTCGCGCTGATCGCGCCGTCCGGCACCGGCAAGTCGACGCTCCTGCAACTCGCGGGCCTGTTGGAGAAGCCCGACGCGGGCGAGGTGTATATCGGCTCGCGCGGTACCGTCGAACTCGGCGATGACGAGCGCACGGCGCTGCGGCGCATCGAAATCGGCTTTGTCTACCAGGCGCATCACCTCCTGCCCGAGTTCACGGCGCTGGAGAACGTGATGCTGCCGCAGCTCATCCGCGGGCTGAAGCGCAAGGACGCTGCCGAACGTGCCGCCGGGCTGCTCTCCTATCTCGGCCTGGGCGAGCGGCTCGAGCACCGGCCGTCCGAATTGTCCGGCGGCGAGCAGCAGCGTGTCGCGATCGCCCGCGCCGTCGCGAACGCTCCCCGTATCCTGCTGGCGGACGAGCCGACGGGAAACCTCGACCCGCACACCTCCTCGCACGTGTTCGACACGCTGACGACCCTCGTGCGGCAGACCGGCCTCGCCGCCATCGTGGCGACGCACAACCTCGACCTTGCCGCGCGCATGGACAGGCGCGTGACGATCCGCGACGGGGTGGTGGTAGAGCTCGCGTGACGTAGTCGGCCTCGCGTCTGTTATCCCCGGCTGCCCAGAGGGCCGGGAAGGGGTCCAGTCCTTGCGCGGACCCCGTCTCCGTCCGAACCTCCCTTGCTCCCTTTTACGGCCTGCTATGCCGCCCGCCGGGACTGACTGGTCCGCAAAAGACCAGCCTCCGGCCGGCAATTAACCATAACGCAGCGTCTCGCCTGCCTGTGGATAAGCTGGGCATGACTTTCACTTGCGCGAGAACAAAAGACGAACATAATGAGCTCATGTCAAGAAAAGGAGTGAGCTTCATGCTTCGGCGTATCATCGAAGACGTTGCAGAGATCAGCGCGCTTGCCGCCTTTGCAGGGGCCGTTCTCATCTGGGCGCGCGCGTTCGGCGCCTGACGAGACCCGTCCCCAGCTTCGGGGCCGCAATGTCTGGACCAGGCGGGATCGAGGAGCCAAACTCCGGCCCGCGACTCGGCTGCATATCGGGCAGGGCTGCTGGCCGGGTGCCGCGAGCAAAGGGAGAAGGTGGTGGGACGCATCCTGCGCGACGTCGGGTTCGTGCATCTGCATGTGCATTCCTCCTTCTCCCTGCTGGAGGGGGCGCTGCGGGTCGACGACCTGAAGAAGCTCGCGCTGAAGGACCGCATGCCGGCCCTGGCGCTCACCGACACCAACAATCTCTTCGGTGCGCTGGAATTCTCCGAGAAGCTGTCTGGCGCCGGCGTCCAGCCCATCGTCGGCATCCAGCTCTCGGTCGAGATGGGGGACGAGAAGCCGGGGAGGGCGCAGCACCTCGTGGAGCGGCCCTGCATCGTGCTTCTCGCTGCGACGGCTGGCGGCTACGCCAACCTGATGCGCATTGGGTCGCTGGCCTACATGACGCCCGCTCCCGGCGAGCCGCCCCACCTCGCCCTCGACACCGTGCTCGACTATGCCGAAGGCCTGATCGCGCTGACGGGCGGTCCGTGCGGCCCGGTCGACAAGGCGCTGCAGGCCGGCCAGTCAGACCTCGCGCTGCAACGCCTCGACCGGCTGTTCGCCGGGTTCGGCGACAGGCTCTATGTCGAGATCCAGCGCCACGGCATCGCCGAGGAGGCGGCCATCGAGCCGGATCTCCTGGACCTCGCCTATCGCCGCGGCATACCGATCGTGGGGACGAACGAGCCGTTTTTCGGCAAGCCGGACGACTATGACGCTCATGACGCCCTGCTCGCCGTCGCGCAGGGACGGCTGGTCGCCGACGAGGAGCGCAGGCGCCTTACGCCGCGCCATGACTTCCGCACCCGCGCGGAGATGGTCGAGATCTTCTCGGACCTGCCGGAGGCGGCGGCCAACACCGTCGAGATCGCCATGCGCTGCGCCTTCCGGCCACGCACGGGCAAGCCGATCCTCCCCCGTTTCACGACCGGCGATGTCGAGGATCCCGACGAAGTGGTGAAGGCGGAGGCCGCCGAGCTGCGCCGGCAGGCGCAGGAGGGGCTTACCGCCCGGCTCGCCGCGCACGGCCCGGCGCCGGGCCTGACCGAGGAGGAGTACCGGGAGCGGCTGGACTTCGAACTCTCCGTCATCGAGCGGATGAAATATCCCGGCTACTTCCTGATCGTGGCCGACTTCATCCAGTGGGCGAAGGCGCACGGCATTCCGGTCGGTCCCGGCCGTGGATCAGGCGCGGGCTCGCTGGTGGCCTATGCGACCACGATCACGGATTTGGACCCGCTGCGCTTCGGCCTTCTCTTCGAGCGATTCCTGAACCCGGAACGCGTGTCGATGCCGGACTTCGACGTCGACTTCTGCCAGGAGCGGCGCGACGAGGTGATCCGCTACGTCCAGCAGCGCTACGGGCAGGACCGGGTGGCGCAGATCATCACCTTCGGCACCCTGCTCGCCCGCGGCGTCCTGCGCGACGTCGGGCGCGTTCTGCAGATGCCCTATGGGCAGGTCGACAAGCTGACCAAGCTCGTCCCGCAGAACCCGGCCAAGCCGGTGACGCTGGCGCAGGCCATCGAGGGCGAGCCGAAGCTGCAGGCCGCCGCGGCCGAGGAGCCGGTCGTCGCGCGGCTGCTGGAGATCTCGCAGAAGCTGGAGGGGCTCTACCGCCACGCCTCCACCCACGCTGCCGGCATTGTCATCGGGGACCGTCCGCTCGACCAGGTGGTGCCGCTCTACCGCGATCCGAAGTCGGATATGCCCGTCACCCAGTTCAACATGAAATGGGTGGAGCCGGCCGGCCTCGTGAAGTTCGACTTCCTCGGCCTGAAGACGCTGACAGTCCTCAAGACGGCGGTGGATCTGATCGCCCGGCGGGGCATCGCCATCGACCTCGCGGCCATCCCGCTCGATGACACGAAGACCTACGAGATGCTCGGCCGGGGCGAGACCGTCGCGGTGTTCCAGGTGGAATCGGCGGGCATGCGCCGGGCCCTCGTCGAGATGCGGGCGGACCGTTTCGAGGACATCATCGCTCTCGTCGCGCTGTACCGGCCGGGGCCGATGGCCAACATCCCCGTCTACTGCGCCCGCAAGCACGGCGAGGAGGAGCCGGATTACCTGCACCCCAAGCTGGAGGCGGTGCTCAGGGAGACGCAGGGCGTCATCATCTACCAGGAACAGGTGATGCAGATCGCGCAGATCCTGTCGGGCTACTCGCTCGGCGAGGCCGACCTGCTGCGCCGCGCCATGGGCAAGAAGATCAAGGCGGAGATGGACGCCCAGCGGGTGCGCTTCGTCACGGGCGCGGTGGAGCGCGGGCTGGACCAGGCGACCGCCGACACGATCTTCGACCTGCTGGCCAAGTTCGCCGACTACGGTTTCAACAAGTCGCATGCGGCCGCCTACGCCCTCGTGGCCTACCAGACGGCCTACCTGAAGGCGAACTACCCCGTCGAGTTCCTTGCGGCGTCGATGACGCTCGACATGTCGAACACCGACAAGCTCTCGGAATTCCGCCGGGAAGCTCAGCGTATCGGGATCAAGGTCCTGCCGCCCTCGGTCAACCACTCGGGCGTGACCTTCGACGTCACCCCGGACGGGCAGGGGGGGCTCACGATCCGCTATGCCCTCGCCGCCGTCAAGGGCGTGGGCTCGCAGGCGGTGGAGAGCATCGTCCAGGCCCGCGAGGGGCGTCCCTTTGCCGACCTCGCCGACTTCGCCCAGCGGCTGAACCCGCGGCTCGTCAACAAGCGCACGCTGGAAAGCCTGATCGCCGCCGGGGCCCTCGACGAGATCGAGCCGGAAAGGGCACGCGCCCATGCCGCGTTGGACTCGATCATGGCGGCTGCCGCGCGCTCGCACGAGGCGCTGTCGGCAGGCCAGGCGGACATCTTCGGGCGCGGCTCGGACACGCTCCGGCTCGCCCCGCACGCACCATGGACGGCGTCCGAAAGGCTGCAGCGGGAGTATGAGGCGATCGGCTTCTTTCTCACAGGCCATCCTCTCGACGACTACGACCCCGTGCTGAAGCGCCTGCGCGTACAGCGCTGGTCGGACTTCGCTCGCGCCGTGCGGGAGGGCGTCTCGATGGGCCGCGTCGCCGCTACCATCCTCGACCGGCAGGAACGCCGGACGAAGAGCGGCAACAAGATGGGGATCTTCGCCCTGTCGGATCAGAGCGGGCATTTCGAGGCCATCATCTTCCAGGAGGGCCTGAACCAGCTCCGCGACCTGCTGGAGCCCGGCCGGGCGGTCATCCTCACCCTGCAGGCGTCGGCCGAGGGCGAAGAGGTGCGCGCCCGCATCCAGGGCGCCGAGCCGCTCGACGCCGCGGCCGCCAAGCTGCCCTCGTCGATGCGCATCTTCCTGAGGGACGACAAGCCCTTGCCCTCCATCGCGGAGAGGTTGCGCGAACGCGGCGACGGAGAAGTGGCCCTGATCGTCATGGTCGACGGCGGCCAGCGCGAGGTGGAAATCCGCCTGCCCGGACGCTACAAGGCCACGCCCCAGATCGCTGGTGCGCTCAAGGCTGTCCCGGGAGTGGTGACGGTCGAGTACGCCTGATCCGGGGATGCGGCGGGCCGGTCTGCGGGCCTCGCCCTTGCCATGGCTTCCCGTCTTGTAGTAAGAGCCGCCCCATTCCACACGCGGGAGCAAGGCTTCGGCCGTTCCGGTGACCGGGCATGTGTCCGGTTCACGTCCCGCGGAGGCTCGAACCGGAGAATTACGCAGATGGCTCTGCCAGACTTCAGCATGCGCCAGCTCCTGGAAGCAGGCGCGCATTTCGGCCACCAGGCCCACCGCTGGAACCCGAAGATGGCTCCGTTCATCTTTGGCGAGCGCAACAACATCCACATCCTGGATCTCGCCCAGACGGTGCCGATGCTTCATCGCGCGCTGCAGGCGATTTCCGACACGGTCGCCGCCGGCGGCCGCGTGCTGTTCGTCGGCACGAAGCGCCAGGCGTCCGATGCCATCGCCGATGCCGCGAAGCGTTCGGCCCAGTACTACGTCAACTCCCGCTGGCTCGGCGGCATGCTGACGAACTGGAAGACGATCTCGGGCTCCATCCAGCGCCTTCGCAAGGTGGATGAGATCCTCGGCGGCGGTGCCCAGGGCCTCACCAAGAAAGAGCGCCTCATGCTCGCCCGCGAGAAGGAGAAGCTCGAGCGCGCTCTCGGCGGCATCAAGGACATGGGCGGCATTCCCGACCTGCTGTTCGTGATCGACACGAACAAGGAGGCCTTGGCCATCAAGGAGGCGCAGCGCCTCGGCATCCCGGTCGCCGCCATCGTCGATTCGAACTGCGACCCCGACGGCATCACCTTCCCGGTTCCGGCCAATGACGACGCCGGCCGCGCCATCGCCTTCTACTGCGACCTGATCTCGCGCGCCGCCATCGACGGCATCTCGCGCGGCCAGGGTTCGAGCGGGCACGACGTCGGTGCTTCCGCCGAGCCGATGGTGGAAGAGCTTCCCCCGGCCGAGACGGGCTCGCCCACCGGTGAGGCCTTCGAGCTGCTCACCGCCCCGCGCGGCGCGCCGGACGACCTGTCCCGCCTGTCGGGCATGGGCCCGCAGCACGAGAAGAACCTCAACGACGCTGGCATCTTCCATTACTGGCAGGTTGCCGCCATGTCGCCGGAGGACGTCGCCAAGGTCGACCAGCTCGCAAAGCTCGGCGGCCGGATCGACCGCGAGGGCTGGGTTCAGCAGGCCCGCTCGTTCCTCGAGAACGCCTGATACCGGCGGGACCCGCCCCGCGGGTCCTTCCCTGCCGCGCCGCGGCCCCGCCGGGGCGGACCTGTGAGACAGGCTTCCGCCCCGACTGTCATGAGCACGGGGCGCGAGGGTGAGATCAACGGCGGCGCCTGCCGCCCGGGCGACAAGGCCGGTCCCGGCTCGCGCCCAAGACATCGAATTGAAAGGGGTGAGACCCATGGCCACGATCACCGCCGCTTTGGTGAAGGACCTGCGCGAGAAGACCGGCGCGGGCATGATGGACTGCAAGGCCGCTCTGGAGGCCAATGGCGGCGACGTCGAGGCCGCCATCGACTGGCTGCGCAAGAAGGGCCTCGCCAAGGCCGCCAAGAAGTCCGGCCGCGTCGCTGCCGAGGGCCTGGTCGCCGTGGCGGTGCGCGACAACCGTGGCGTTGTCGTCGAGGTGAACTCGGAGACGGACTTCGTCGCCCGCAACGAGGAGTTCCAGGCCCTGGTGCGCACCATCGCCGACGTCGCTCTCGAGAAGAAGGCGGACACGGAGGCGCTGCTCGGCACGCACTATCCCGGCGGCGGCACGGTGCAGGACGCCGTCTCGAACGCCATCGCGACGATCGGCGAGAACATGACGCTGCGTCGCGCGGCTGAACTGTCGGTCAGCCATGGCGTGGTCGGCCAGTACATTCATGGCTCCGTCGCCCCGGGCCTGGGCAAGATCGGTGTCATCGTCGCGCTGGAATCGACCGGTTCCACCGAGGAACTGACGGCGCTCGGGCGCATGCTCGCCATGCATGTCGCCGCCGCGAGCCCCTCCGCCCTCGACTCGTCCGGCCTCGACCCTGCCGTCGTGGCGCGCGAGAAGGCCGTGCTGGCGGACAAGAATGCCGGCAAACCCGCCAACGTCCTCGAGAAGATCGTCGAGAGCGGGCTGAAGACCTACTACAAGGAGGTCTGCCTCCTCGATCAGGTCTACATCCACGACGGCTCCAAGTCGGTCGCCCAGGCGGTGAAGGAGAGCGAGGGCCGCGTCGGCGCCCCGGTCAAGGTCACAGGCTTCCATCGCTATGCGCTTGGCGAGGGCATCGAAAAGCAGGAATCGGACTTCGCGGCCGAGGTCGCGGCCGCGGCCGGCGGCCAGGCTTGAGCCTTGCGGGCGGCTTCGGCCGCCCGTTTCGTTTCTGGCGGCTTCTGGAGGTTCGGTATGGCGGCGCAGCACCGGCGCATTCTGGTGAAGCTTTCCGGCGAGGCGTTGATCGCCCCGGACGGCTATTGGCTGAACCCCCAGACCCTGTCGACGCTCGCCGCGGATCTCGCCGCCGCACGGCTCGCGGGCTTTGAACTCGCGGTCGTCATCGGCGGCGGCAACGTCATCCGCGGCGCAAAGGTGGGCGCCGCCGGCTGGATCGACCGCGCCACGGCCGACGCCATGGGCATGCTGGCCACCGTCATGAACTCCATCGCCCTGGAGAGCGCGCTGGAGGCGGCCGGTGCGCCCGCGCGCACCATGTCTGCGGTGGCGATGCCGTCGATCTGCGAGACCTATGCGCGGCAGCCCGCCTTGCATCACCTCACCAAGGGCCGCGTCGCCGTATTGGGCGGCGGTACCGGCAACCCGTTCTTCACGACAGACACGGCGGCGGTTCTCCGGGCCGTCGAGCTGAAGTGCGACGCGGTGCTGAAGGCCACGCAGGTCGATGGCGTGTACAGCGCCGATCCCAAGAAGGACCCGAGCGCAACCCGCTTTTCCACGCTGACCCACGATGAGGCGATCACGCGCGACCTCAAGGTGATGGACACCGCCGCCTTCGCGCTTGCCCGCGAGAACCGGCTTGCAGTCATCGTCGGTTCTGCTCACGGTCCAGGCGCGATCACGTCCATCCTCCGGGGCGAGGCTCCCTCGACGCTCGTCACGCCCTGACAGGCGGGCCGTCACGCCCGTGGTACCCTGTTCGGTGCGGTGTGCGCTCTCTTCGGCACTTGAACAGAGTGACGCGGCGGCGTAAGCCCAAGATCATCCTCAAGAACAAGCAACGCGGACGCATCGATGACAACCTCGTTCGATCTCGCCGACGTGAAGCGCCGAATGCAGGGCGCCTTCTCCTCCTTCAAGAGCGATCTTGCGAGCCTGCGCACGGGGCGCGCTTCCGCGAACCTGCTGGATCCCATCCAGGTCGATGCCTATGGCAGCCTGATGCCGCTGAACCAGGTGGCCACCGTCAATGTGCCCGAACCCCGCCTGATCTCGGTTCAAGTGTGGGACCGGTCCATGGTCAAGGCCGTGGAAAAGGCGATCCGCGACAGCAACCTCGGCTTCAACCCCGACACGGAGGGGCAGGTGCTGCGCATCCGGATTCCGGAGCTGAATGAGCAGCGTCGCAAGGAACTCGTAAAGGTTGCGCATAAATATGCTGAGGAAGCCCGCGTCGCGGCGCGCCACGTCCGCCGGGACGGGCTCGATCAGCTGAAGAAGCTCGAGAAGGATGGTCATGTCAGCCAGGATGAGCTCGACCGCCATTCCGAGCAGGTGCAGAAGGCGACCGACCAGACCATCGCCGAGATCGATGCCGCACTGGCGACCAAGGAAAAGGAAATCATGCACGTCTGAGCGGCGGATCGAGGCGGAGGCCCGGCATGTCTGACTGGTCTGAAGCCGAGACCACTCTTCGCGCCCGCGCCATCGGCGTTCCGGCGCATGTGGCGATCATCATGGACGGAAACGGCCGCTGGGCCTCGGCTCGGGGCCTCCCGCGGCTCGAGGGCCATCGGCGCGGCGTCGAGGCGCTGCGGCGGACCGTATCGAACGCCGCTACGCTCGGCATCCGCTATCTCACGGTCTACAGCTTCTCGTCGGAGAACTGGCGCCGCCCGGCGCAGGAGGTCAGCGACCTCATGGGGCTGCTCAAGCGGTTCATCCGCAAGGATCTCGCCGAGCTTCACCGCCAGGGAGTTCGGGTGCGCATCGCCGGGTCGCGCGAGCGCCTGTCCGACGACATCGACTCGCTGCTCGACGAGGCGGAGAACCTGACGCGGGACAACACCGGGCTGACCCTGGTGATCGCCTTCAACTACGGCGCCCGCCAGGAGATGCTGCGCGCTGCCGCGAGCCTCGCCCGTGACGTAGCCGAAGGCAGGCTTTCGCCCCGCGACATCGACGAGGACGCCTTTTCCTCCCGCCTCGAGACTGCCGGCATCCCCGATCCTGATCTTGTGATCCGCACGTCGGGCGAGATGCGCCTCTCCAACTTTCTGCTCTGGCAGGCGGCGTATGCCGAGTTCGTCTTCACTCCCGTTCTCTGGCCCGATTTTGACATGGCCGCGCTTCAAGATGCGGTCGCCGAGTTCCGCCTGCGCGACCGCCGCTACGGCGGTCTGTCGACGCGGGCGGGAGCGGCTTCTTGACCGACCAGCCCGGCTCTGCCGCGCCCGCAGGCCGGACCACATCGGAACTGGCGCTTCGCATCGTGTCCGCGCTCGTCATGGCCGCGCTGGCGCTTGGTGCAGCGTGGTGGGGCGGGGCGCCTTTCGCGGTGTTCTGGACACTGGCTGCCATTCTTCTCCTGCGTGAGTGGCTGGCCGTCGTCGGCACGAAGGGGTGGCAGCTTACGGCCGGCTGGCTGGCTGGGGCCGTCGCCATCGCGGCCGCGGGCGTCTTCGCGGAATCTCAGGCGGTCGGCCTCCTGCCGGTTCTGATCCTCCTGGCCGGCGCTGTTATCGCCGGGATTCTCGCGCCTGGCCCGGCCCGCCTGCCGGCTTTCGCGGGCGTGTTCTATGCCGCCGTCATCGCCGTCGTCCCCGTCGAGGTGCGCGGCAACCAGGCGCACGGGCTGGTCGCTGTGCTGTGGATGTTCGCCATCACCTGGGGCACCGACATCATCGCCTACTTCACCGGGCGCTCGATCGGCGGGCCGAAGCTATGGCCGCGGCTGAGCCCGAAGAAGACCTGGTCGGGATTTATCGGCGGTGTCATCGGGGGCGCCGCTGCGGGCGTGGCCCTCGTGCAGGTGGCGCGCTATCACTACGGCCTCGGCTGGTATTCGGAGATGGCGCTGGTGATCCTGTCCGTCCTTGCGGCGGTGCTCTCCCAAGGGGGCGACCTGCTGGAGTCCGCGCTGAAGCGTCGATACGGGGTCAAGGATGCCGGCCATCTCATCCCGGGGCATGGTGGCGTGATGGACAGGCTCGATTCGTTCTTTGCCGTGTGCGTGCTCATGGGTGTGCTCCTGCACGCCGGGCCGGGGCCTGGCTGATGGCCGGTCAGTCGGCCCGCCTCGTGATTCTCGGGGCGACAGGGTCAGTCGGCCGCTCCACGCTGGCAGTCGTGGCGGAGCATCGCGAGCGCTTTCCGGTCGAGGCCGTGGCGGCCTACAGCGACGCGGAGGGCCTCGCGGCGATCGCGAGGGAATTCGGCGCGCGGCTCGCCGTCGTCGCCGACCCCGGCGCCTACCGCGCTCTCGCCGATGCGCTCGCCGGAAGCGGGATCGAGGCTGCTGCCGGCGAGGAGGCGGTGGTCGCGACGGCGGCCTCGGCGCCGGCCGACATCGTGGTCGCCGCCATCGCGGGCACGGCGGGAATGCGCGCCACTCACGCCGCGGTGCGCGAGGGCCGCAGGGTGGCGCTCGCCAACAAGGAATGTCTCGTCTGTGCCGGCTCGGCCTTCATGCGCGACGCCAGGGCAGCCGCAGCCACTGTCCTGCCGGTCGATTCCGAGCACAACGCGATCTTCCAGGCACTCGGTGGTCACGACGCCGACGACATTGACCGCATGATCCTCACGGCGTCCGGCGGCCCCTTCAGGGATTGGCCGGCCGATAAGATCGCGATGGCCAGGCCCGAGGAGGCGCTTGCGCACCCGAACTGGTCCATGGGCGCCAAGATCACGGTTGATTCCGCCTCGCTCATGAACAAGGGGCTCGAGGTCATCGAAGCCCATCACCTGTTCGGGGTGCCCGCCCGGCGCCTCGGTGTGCTGATCCACCGCCAGTCGATCGTGCACGGTCTGGTCACGTTCCGCGATGGCTCAGTCACAGCAGGGCTCGCCATGCCGGATATGCGGGTTCCGATCGCGCATTGCCTCGGCTACCCCGAGCGGCTCGGCGTGGCGACGCCGCGGCTCGACCTCGCCGCCATCGGCCGGCTCGACTTCGCGGAAGCCGACATCGCGCGTTTCCCGGCGCTCGGCCTCGCTCTCGCGGCCCTGGAAGGGGGCGGGTCCCTGGCCACGGTCATGAACGCCGCCAACGAGGTGGCTGTCGCCGCCTTCCTGGGGCGCTCCCTTCCGTTTGGCGGCATCGCGCGGGTCGTCGAGGCGACAATGGCGCGGGTTGGCCGGTCGGGAGCGGGCGAGGAGCCGGCAAGCGTCGACGACGCACTCGCCATCGACGTCGAGGCACGCGCCGTCGCCCGGGAATTCGTTATGTCTCCGGCCGGGATTGCCGCAACTGCGACACATTAACTACTGATTCACCCTAGGTCGCCGGACTTACGGATTGCGGCTAGGATGCGCGCACCCGACACATCTCCGTCGACGGGTGCAGAAGAGGACACGACATGGACGTGGTGGGTGCCCTGCATGGGCTCGTGAACATGGCTGGCGGATATCTGGTTCCTTTCCTCTTCGTCCTCATCGTCGTCGTTTTCGTGCATGAATTCGGCCATTTCATCGTAGGCCGCTGGTGCGGCATCCGCGTCCAGACCTTCTCCATCGGCTTCGGGCCCGAGCTGTTCGGCTGGACCGACCGCAAGGGAACGCGCTGGCGCTTTGCGGCGATTCCGCTCGGCGGCTACGTCAAGTTCTTCGGCGACGCCAACGCGGCCTCCATGCCCGACGGATCGCTGCAGGAGTTCACGCCTGAGGAGAAGGCGGTGAGCTTCCATTTCCAGCCGGTCTGGAAGCGGGCGGCGGTCGTGGCGGCCGGCCCCATCGCAAACTTCATCCTTGCCATCGTCGTCTTCGCTTCGATCAATCTGGTTTATGGAAAACAGATCGTTACGCCACGCATCGACCAGGTTTTGCCCGGCACCGCGGCCGAGCGGGCCGGCCTGAAGCCTGGCGACCTCATCGTGTCGATCGACGGCTCCGAGATCGACAGTTTCGCCGACATGCAGCGCATCGTGTCGACCTCGCCCGGCGTGCCGCTCGCCTTCGTGGTGCAGCGCGGCAACCAGGAGGTGGCGCTGACGGCGACACCCGAACTCAAGATCGAATCGACGTCTTTCGGCAAGCAGCGGCTCGGAAAACTGGGCGTCAGCGGGTCTCGCGACCCTGCCGACGTCCGGACGCTCTCGATGGGGCCCGCGACGGCCGTCTCGGCCGCCGTCGGCGAAACGTGGTTCATCATCGAGCGCACGGGAGCCTATGTCCGCGGGCTCTTCGCCGGGACGGAATCGACCGACCAGCTGTCGGGCCCCATCCGCATCGCGCAGGTGTCGGGCGAGGTGGCGCAGGCGGGCATTGCGGCGCTCCTCAACCTTGCCGCGATCCTCTCAGTTTCTATCGGTCTTATTAACCTGGTTCCCGTACCTTTGCTGGACGGGGGACACCTCCTCTACTACGCCGTCGAGGCGGCGAGGGGGCGGCCTCTGAGTGAACGAGTTCAGGAGTTTGGCTTCCGGATCGGCCTTGGCCTGGTGGTGATGCTGATGCTGTTCACCACCGTCAACGACCTGCTGCACCTCGTCTCGCTTTAACCCGATGCTAAGTGTCTCGTCGGACACGCCAGCTGGGAAACGGGCGATTCGTTAGGAATCTAAGTTTGCAGGGCTGCTGAAAATTTGTAGAAGCGACGGGTACATCCGGGGAGTCCGGGCGCGCCTGTCGGGCCTACCGGAAACCACAGAAGAGGGCGGGTAACTCGATGACAGTCGAGAAATTAGGCCACCGGCGTTCCATGCGGGGCCTGTTGAACACCGCGGCGAGCATCGCCCTTCTCGTGTCGGTCGCGGCTCCGGCATTTGCCGAGAGCATCGTCGTTCAGGGAAATCGGCGCGTCGACACGGAGACCATCCGCTCCTATGCGACGGGTGTTTCGCCTGCCCAGGCCCAAAAGGACCTGTTGGCGACGGGGCTTTTTTCCAGCGTTAGCGTGTCCCAGCGGGGCGGCAGCCTGGTCATCTCCGTGCGGGAGAACGACGCGATCAACCGTGTCGTGTTCCAGGGCAACAAGAAGCTGAAATCCGACCAGCTGTCGCAGGAGGTCCAGTCGAAGGACCGCGGCGCCTTCAGCCAGGCCACCGTCGATTCCGACGTCCAGCGCCTTAAGGATGTCTACGCCCGCAGCGGCCGCGGCCTCGCCCAGGTGTCGGCCCAGATCGTGCCGCTCGACAATGGCCGCGTGGACGTCGTCTTCAACATCGTCGAGGGCGACAAGACCGGCGTGAAGTCGATCGAGTTCATCGGCAACAACCACTATTCATCCAGCCGCCTTCGCGACCAGATGACCACGACGGAAAGCAATTTCCTGTCGTGGCTGAAGAACACCGACGTCTACGATCCCGACAAGATCCAGACCGACCTCGAGCAGGTCCGCCGCTTCTACCTGAAGCACGGCTATGCGGACTTCCGCGTCGTCAACACGGACGTGCAGTTCGACCAGGCCGCCGGCGGCTACAAGGTCATCATCACGGTCGAGGAAGGCGAGCAGTACAAGGTCGGCAACGTCGCCGTCGACTCGCGCATCCCCGATGTCGAATCGCAGCGGCTAGACAAGCTCGTCGAGACGACGAGCGGCTCGACCTACAATGCCGAGGATGTCGAGAAGACCCTCACCAAGATCACGACCGAGGTCGCGAGCAAGGGCTACGCCTTCGCTCAGGTTCGCCCGCAGGGCAACCGCAACCCGGCCGACGGCACGATCGGCATCACCTACGTCGTGGAAGAGGGGCCGCGCGTCTACATCGAGCGCCTCAACATCCGCGGAAACACCCGCACGCGCGACTATGTTATCCGTCGCGAGTTCGACGTGGGCGAGGGTGACGCCTTCAACAAGGTTCTGGTGGACAAGGCTGAGCGCCGGCTGAACAATCTCGGCTACTTCAAGCGCGTCCGCATCACCACCGAGCCGGGCTCGACCCCGGACCGCGTGATCGTCAACGTGGATGTCGAGGACCAGCCCACCGGCCAGTTCTCGGTCTCCGGCGGCTACTCGACGACGGACGGCTTCATCGCCGAGGTCGCGGTGTCCGAGACGAACTTCCTCGGCCGCGGCCAGTATGTCCGCCTTGCCGCCTCGACCGGCCAGTACAGCAAGGGCGTGGAGTTCAACTTCACCGAGCCGTACTTCCTCGAGCGCCGGATGGCGGCCGGCTTCGACCTGTTCTCGAAGCAGAGCGACAACACCCGCTACTCCTACTACGAGAACACCATGACGGGCGGCACGCTCCGCCTGGGTCTGCCTCTCACCGAGGAAACGTCTGTTCTGTTCCGGTACTCGCTGTACCAGCAGGACGTGACGATCCCGAACACCGAGAGCAAGCCGTTCAATGACTGCTGGTACAATGTCGGGTACGGAACGTCGTATCCGAACTGCGTGAACAACGGCGAGGCATCGATCGCGCTGAAGCAGAGCCAGGGCAAGTCGATCACCTCGCTCGTCGGGTACACGCTCGCCTACAACACGCTCGACAACAACCGGAATCCTCGTTCCGGT
Organism: Alsobacter sp.; assembly: GCF_059501845.1. Taxonomy (NCBI): domain Bacteria; kingdom Pseudomonadati; phylum Pseudomonadota; class Alphaproteobacteria; order Hyphomicrobiales; family Alsobacteraceae; genus Alsobacter; species Alsobacter sp. The sequence continues at coordinate 36,543 of NZ_JCACDK010000005.1, forward strand.
CTCTACGCCGAGCTGAAGCAGGACTTCGCGGGTCTGGGCGGCGACAGCCGGTTCATCCGTACAACCGGCGAAGTGCGGTACTACCACGAGCTCACCGACGACTTCGTCGGCATGCTGAAAGTCCAGGGCGGCAATATCTTCGGCAACGACCTGCGGATCGTCGACCAGTTCTTCATGGGACCGTCGCTGGTTCGCGGCTTTGCGCCGTCGGGCATCGGCCCGCGTGACGCTTCGGACCCGAAGAACAACGCGCTGGGCGGCACGACCTATTTCGGCGGCAGCGCCGAGGTACAGTTCCCGCTGTTCGGCCTGCCGCGTGAATTCGGCATGAAGGGCGCCGTCTTCGCGGATGCAGGTACGCTGTTCGGCTACGACGCCGGCACGAACTTTGCCGACATTGCTCCCTACCAGTACTGCCCCGGCGGAAGCTCGAGCAGCTGGACCAAGCAGCCCACCTGCCTGACCGTTCTCGACAGCCACACGATCCGCTCGTCGGTTGGCGCCTCGCTGCTCTGGCAGTCGCCTCTCGGACCGATCCGCTTCGACCTCGCCTATCCCATCACCAAGGCGACCGGCGACCGTACGCAGATCTTCCGCTTCACGGGCGGCACCTCCTTCTGATATTGGCTGCCGGCCCGGGTATCGTCCCGGGCCGGCAGCCGTGAGTCCCTGATGTCCGACCCCGTCTTCTTCCGCCTCGCGGCGCCCTTGTCGCTGGCCGACATCGCAGCGCTCACAGGGGCGCAGATCGCGACGGGCGATCCCGCAACGCTGGTCACCGGCGTGGCGCCTCTCGACAGGGCCGGAACCGGCGACCTCGTTTTCCTCGACAATCCCCGCTACGCCTCCGAACTCGGCGCGACCCGCGCTACGGCTTGCCTCGTTTCGCAGCGCTTCGCCGAGCGGGTGCCGGACGGCGTCGCGGCACTCGTCACCGCACAGCCCTACAGGGCCGTTGCAGCCGTCACGTCGAAGCTGTTTCCCTCCGCGGACCGGCCCGGCAGCGTGTTCGAGGCCTCGGGCATCTCGCACGGCGCCATGGTGCACCCCCAGGCACGCCTGGAGCCGGGTGTCACGGTGGATCCAGGTGCCGTGGTCGGGCCAGGCGCCGAGATCGGGGCGGGCACCGTGATCTGCTCCACAGCCGTCATCGGCCCCAACGTCCGTGTCGGCCGGGACTGCTCCATCGGGGCTGGCGCCACCGTCCTCAACGCCCTGTTAGGCGATCGCGTCATCCTCCACGGGGGCGTGCGCATCGGCCAGGACGGCTTCGGCTTCGCGCTGGGGATGCAGGGTCACCTCAAGGTGCCGCAGGTCGGCCGCGTGATCATCCAGAACGACGTGGAGATCGGCGCCAATTCGACGGTCGATCGCGGCGCCAACCGCGACACCGTGATCGGCGAGGGCACCAAGATCGACAATCTCGTCCAGATTGGCCACAACGTCGTCATCGGGCGCCATTGCGTGATCGTCGCCCAGGCCGGCATTTCCGGCAGCGTCACGATCGAGGATTTCGTCGCCCTGGGCGGCCAGGTCGGCGTCGTTGGTCATGTCCGCATCGGCGCAGGCGCACAGATCGCAGGGTCGAGCAACGTCGCTGGTGATGTGCCGCCGGGATCACGCTGGGGAGGAACCCCCGCCAAGCCGGTCAAGGACTGGTTCCGGGAGTTGACGCTCGTCAGCAATCTTGCGAAGCGGAGAGGCGCCGCGCCCGAGCCCGGAGCCGGCGATTGAGGCCGGCGTCCCGGAGGGTGCCGCATGCACGGGGCCCATGATGAACGATACGGCTGTTGAGACGCTCGATTCCGCTGACATCCTGAAGATCCTCGAGCTCCTTCCGCACCGCTACCCGTTTCTGCTCGTCGACCGGATCGTCGAGATGCGGGGCGACGACAGCTGCATCGGCATCAAGAACGTCACTTTCAACGAGCCGCAGTTCAGCGGCCACTTTCCCGGCCGCCCGGTGATGCCCGGCGTCATGCTGATCGAGGGGATGGCGCAGACGGCGGGCGCCCTTTGCGTGCACTCGAAGATGGGCACCGCCCGTCCGAAGGTCGTGTACTTCATGACCATCGACAACGCGAAGTTCCGCAAACCGGTGGTGCCCGGCGACGTCGTGCACTACCACATGACCAAGACCCGGCAGCGCGCCAACATGTGGTGGTTCCGCGGCGAAGCGAAGGTCGATGGCAAGGTCGTCTGCGAGGCCAATGTCAGCGCGATGCTCGTGACCGAATGACCACGATGACCCGCATTCACCCCACCGCGATCGTCGAGCCGGGTGCAAGGCTCGGCGAGGGCGTCACCATCGGCCCGTTCTGCCTTGTGGGACCTGACGTTTCCCTGGGCGATGGCAGCGAGCTCATCAGCCACGTCGTCCTGGCCGGCCGGACCGAGATCGGTCCCCGCGCTCGCATCTTCCCCTTTGCCTCCATCGGCCACCAGCCGCAGGACCTGAAGTTCAAGGGAGAGCCCTCGACGCTCACCATCGGGTCGGACTGCATGATCCGTGAGGGGGTCACCATGAACCCCGGCACCGAGGGCGGCGGCCTCGTGACGACGGTCGGCGACCGCTGCGTGTTCCTGGCCGGTTCGCACGTCGCGCATGACTGCCGCATCGGCGACAACGTCATCTTCTCCAACAACGTCATGCTGGCGGGACACTGCCAGGTTGGCGCATTCGCCATCATTGGCGGGGGCGCGGCGGTGCACCAGTATTGCCGGATAGGCTCCCACGCCTTCATCGGCGGCCTTTCCGGCGTCGAGAACGACGTGATCCCCTACGGTATCGCCATCGGCAACCGCGCCCATCTCGCCGGCCTCAACATCGTCGGCCTCAAGCGCCGGGGCTTCTCCCGCGAGGTCATCCACGACATTCGCCGCGCCTACAGGCTCCTCTTCGCCGACGAGGGCACCCTTACCGAGCGCATCGAGGATGTCGGGGTGGAGTTTGCCAGCCACCCCGTCGTGCACGAGATCCTCGAGTTCCTGCGCGAGGGCGGCAACCGCTCGATCTGCACGCCGCGCGACGCGTCCGAGGGCTGAGCCGTGGTGGCGCCCGGTTCGGTCGCCATCATCGCGGGCGGCGGCGCCTTTCCGCTCGAGGTTGCCGACGCGGCAAGGGCCGCCGGCCGGGAGGTCACCGTCATCGGCCTGCGCGGGTTTGCCGACAAGCTCTTGCGGCGATTCCCCTATGTCGGCGTGGACATGCTCGATCCCGGAGGCATGATTGCGGCCCTTCGGCAGTGCGCGCCGTCCTGCGTGGTCCTTGCCGGCGCGGTCACACGGCCGGGGCCGCTCGCCATCGGCTCAGTTTTCTCCGCCTACCGCAACCGCGAGGATCTCGCGCGCATCCTGTCGGCCGGCGACGACCGGCTGCTGCGCGGCGTCGTCGACCTGATCGAGGAGGCGGGGTTCACGGTGGCGGGCGCACAGGAGATTGCTCCGTCGGTGCTGGCTCCGGAGGGCGTGATCGGCGCCGTGGCTCTGAAGGAGGCCGCTATCGCCGACGTCGAGCGCGGCCGGGCACTGCTCGCCGCCATGGGCCCCTGGGATGTCGGGCAGGCCGTCGTCGTCAGCAGCGGCCGTGTGCTGGCCGTCGAAGGCCCCGAGGGGACAGACGCAACTCTCGCCCGCGTGGTCGATCTCCAGCGGCGTAAGAGGGTGAAGCTTGACGGGCAGGGCGGCGTTCTCGTGAAGATCCCCAAGCCGGGCCAGGACGTCCGCATCGACCTGCCTGCCATCGGCCCTCGCACGGTCGAGAAGGTCCGTGCGGCAGGGCTGTCCGGTATCGCGGTCAAGGCGGGCGGTGTCGTCCTCGTCGATCGCGCCGAGATCGTCAGGGCCGCCGACAAGGCAGGTCTCTTCCTCATGGGCTTTGCATGAGCACGCCTCTGCATGTCGCCATCGTCGTCGGCGAGCATTCCGGCGACCAGCTCGGCTTCAAGCTGATGCAGGCGCTGAAGGAGCGGCTCGGCGCTGACGGCGTGCGCTTCACGGGCACGGCCGGCGAGGCGATGGAACGCGAGAGTATGGCAAGCCTCTTCCCGCTCTCCGACATCGCTGTCATGGGCATCCTGCCCGTCATCAAGCGCCTGCCGTCGCTGCTGCGGCGGATCCGCGAGACCGCCGACGCCATCGTGGCGGCACGTCCTGATGTTCTCGTCATCGTCGATAGCCCTGATTTCACGCACCGCGTGGCCCGCCGCGTGCGCAAGGCTCTGCCTCGTCTGCCCGTCGTCGACTATGTCAGCCCGAGCGTCTGGGCCTGGAGGCCGGGAAGGGCGAGACGTATGCGCGCCTATGTCGACCACGTGCTGGCCTTGCTTCCGTTCGAACCGAAGGCACACAGGGATCTCGGCGGCCCCGCCTGCACCTATGTCGGCCACCCCCTCGTGGAGCGGCTGGCCGAGCTCCGCCCCGGGCCGGAGGAGGACGCGCGCCGCGATGCCGGCCCGCCTCTGCTTCTCGTGCTGCCCGGCAGCCGGCGGTCGGAGATCTCGCGACTACTTCAGCCCTTCGGACAAGCCGTAGGCCTGCTGCGCGAGCAGGGCATCCGCTTCGAGCTCGCGCTCCCCGCCGTCCCGCACCTCGCTGCAGCGATCCGGGCGGCGGTAGCGGATTGGCCCGTGGTTCCCGACGTGGTCGAAGGCGAGGCCGCGAAGCTGGCCTTGTTCCGGCGCGCCACCGCCGCGCTCGCAGCCTCCGGCACCGTTACTCTCGAACTCGCGCTGGCAGGAGTTCCGATGGTCGTGGCCTACCGGGTGTCGAAGCTCGAAGAGCAGCTGAAGCACGTCATCAACGTGCCCTCCATCGTCCTGCCGAACCTGATTCTCGAAACGAACGCCATCCCGGAACTCCTTCAGCAGGATGCAAATCCCGCGCGGCTTTCCGCTGCATTGCAGCCGCTTCTCACGGATACGCCGGAGCGCCGGAGCCAGCTCGCTGCCCTGCGGCGGCTGGACGGCCTGATGATCCTGCCCGGCGGCCAGACCCCGAGCCGGCTGGCGGCCGAGATCGTGCTGAGGGTCGCAGGGCGAGAAGCAGTCGAGCGTCGGGGGAAGCCGGAGCCCGCCGGCCCATCGGGCAACGCACGGTAATCGCCTCCGAGCCGTCGACACCGGCCGGCGATGCAGCGCAAGAACCGGAAGGCGACACCTGAGGGGGCGTGCTAGACCCCCGGCATCCGGAAGTCGGGAAATGCCCAGATGAGCGCCGCCATCCACCGCCGCATGGACACACGGGACTGGGGCTTCCTCGTCTTCCTGTCGGTCCTGTGGGGCGGCTCCTTCTTTTTCATCGGCATCGCCGTCCACACCATGCCGCCCTTTGCCATCGTCGCGATGCGGGTGAGCGTTGCGGCGGCCGCGCTCTGGGCCATCCTCCTGCTCACCGGGGCACCGGCGCCGCGCGGCTCGCGCGCTTGGCTCGCTTTGGCCGGGATGTCGATCCTGAACAACGTCCTGCCGATGTCGCTTTTCGCCTGGGCGCAGGGCAACATCCCCTCCAGCCTCGCCGCGATCATGAACGCGACGACGCCCCTCTTCGGGGTGCTTCTCGCGCACGTCTTCACGTCAGATGAAAAGCTCACGCCCAACCGCGCGGCAGGCGTGCTCGTCGGCTTCGGCGGGGTTGTCGTGATGGTCGGCATCTCGGCGCTGTCCTCGCTCAGCATCTACGTGCTGGCGGAGGTCGCCTGCCTCGTGGCATCGGCGTCCTATGCCGCTTCCAGCGTCTACGGACGCCGCTTCAAGGCGATGGGTCTCGCACCCCTCTCCATCGCCGCGGGCCAGCTGACCTGCGGAGCCGCGATGCTCCTTCCGGCGACACTGGTCTTCGACAGGCCGTGGGCCATGCCGGCACCCACGCCTGAGGCGCTGCTCGCCGTCACCGCGCTGGCGCTGCTGTCAACCTCGCTCGCCTACGTCATATACTTCCGGATCCTCGCCCGCGCGGGAGCGACCAACCTGATGCTGGTCACCTTCCTGCTGCCGGTGACGGCAATCATCCTGGGCGTGCTGTTCCTCGGCGAGCGCCTGGAAACGCGCCACATCGCAGGAATGGTCATGATCGGGCTCGGGCTGGCGGCGATCGACGGGCGGCCTTGGGACCTGCTGCGCAGAGCCCTGCGCGGTAGCGGCAGCGTTGCGGAAGAGAGACAGCCCGGCGAGTAGGCCTCAGGCGTTCTCCAGCCGGTGCGCGAGGAACCAGCCGGGCAGCTCCGGTTCCGCATAGGCCGCCGTCCAGGAATCGTGGCCCACCCCGGGGTAGAGCGTGAGGCGCGGCCGCACGGCGGCGGGAGACACCGTGCCGGTCATGCAGTCGGCCACCGAGACGGAGCAACTGGCGGGAACGACGAGATCCTGGGTGCCGTGGAACAGCCACGTCGGCACATTCCGGATGGCGAGAGCAACCCGCATGGGGTCGCCCCAGCCACAGACGGGCGCGATGGCCGCAAAGCGCCAGGACAGCCCGGTGGCGAGGCGCAGCGTGCCGTGGCCACCCTGGCTGAGGCCGGTGAGGTAACGCCGGGCCGGGTCGCTCGGAAACTCCTGGTCCACCGCGGCCAGGATTTCTTCCAGCATCTCCATCCAGTCCGGCCACAGCGTATCCTTGTTGGGCTTCTGCGGGCACACGACGAGGAAAGGCCAGCGCTCGGGCGCGGCCAGAACGGCGGGAGGCAGTCCGATCTTGGTCTGCGCGCCATTTTTGCCGCTCTCGCCACGGCCATGCAGGAAGAGGATGGCGGGCGGCAGACCCTCGACACCATCCGGCATGTGCACCTTGAACTTCCGGCCGGAGACGCTGCGCTCGACGAAGGCCATGGCGATACCCGCTGCTGGTGTCTCTACGAAAAAGGGGCCCGAGAGGGCCCCTTCCTTGTAGCGCGGCGCCGGCGTCAGCGCATGTTGATCGAGACGTACTCGCGTTGGGGTGCGCCGGTGTAGAGCTGGCGGGGACGCCCGATCTTCTGGGACGGATCCTCGATCATCTCCTTCCACTGGGCGATCCAGCCGACGGTGCGTGCCAGTGCAAAGAGCACCGTGAACATCGCAGTGGGGAAGCCCATCGCCTTCAGCGTGATGCCGGAGTAGAAGTCGATGTTCGGGTAGAGCTTCTTCTCGACGAAATACTCGTCGTGCAGTGCAATACGCTCGAGTTCGATCGCCACTTCGAGCAGCGGGTCGTCCTTGTGTCCGAGCTCTGCGAGCACCTCGTGCGTGGTCTTCTGCATGATCTTCGCGCGCGGGTCGTAGTTCTTGTAGACCCGGTGGCCGAAGCCCATCAGCCGGAAGGGATCGTTCTTGTCCTTGGCCTTGGCGATGAAGTGGGGGATGCGCTCGACCGACCCGATCTCCTCCAGCATCTTCAGTGCCGCCTCGTTGGCGCCGCCATGGGCGGGACCCCAGAGGCAGGCGATGCCTGCGGCGATGCAGGCGAAGGGATTGGCGCCGGACGAGCCGGCAAGCCGGACGGTCGACGTCGAGGCATTCTGCTCGTGATCGGCATGCAGGATGAAGATGCGATCCAGCGCGCGCGACAGCACCGGGTTCACCTTGTACTCCTCGCACGGCACGGCAAAGCACATGCGCAGGAAGTTCGCGGTGTAGTCGAGGTTGTTCTGCGGATAGATGAAGGGCTGGCCGATGGAGTACTTGTACGCCATCGCGGCCAGCGTCGGCATCTTTGCGATCATACGCATGGAGGCGACCATGCGCTGGTGCGGGTCCGAGATGTCCGTCGAGTCGTGATAGAACGCCGAGAGCGCGCCGACCGAGGCCACCATCACCGCCATCGGGTGAGCATCGCGGCGGAAACCCTGGAAGAACCGCATCATCTGTTCGTGCACCATGGTATGGCGCGTGACGCGGTAGTCGAAATCGGCCTTCTGCGCGGCCGTCGGCAGTTCCCCGTAGAGGAGCAGGTAGCACGTCTCCAAGAAGTCGCCGTGCTCGGCCAGCTGCTCGATGGGGTAGCCGCGATAGAGCAGGATGCCGGCATCGCCGTCGATATAGGTGATCTGCGACTCGCAGCTCGCCGTCGACGTGAACCCGGGATCGTAGGTGAACATGCCCGTCTGGGCGTAGAGCTTGCCGATGTCGACGACGCTCGGGCCGATCGAACCTGGTCGCACCGGGAGATCGAGTTCCTTGTCGTCGATCTGGAATGACGCTTTGTCGCTCATGGGCGATGGTCCTTCGGCCTTCGGTGCGGCATGGGACTGCATCCCGGACCGGGCCGGGAACATGCAGGAGAACGGCGACAACTCGAAGAAACCGCGGCTTGCCGTCGGGAAAGGCGGCCAACAAACACGGTCACTGCAAAATTTCGCAGGATCCTAGGGTTTGCTAGCCCACTTCCAGACGGCATTCAACCACACCGAAAGGCGGGTGTCCTGCACTGTGCTCAGGCCTTTACGGCGCCTTTCGCGGAAGTCTGGTCTGCGAGACGGGCGAGCGTCTCGTCGCGGCCGAGGACGGCCATCACATCGAACAGGGGCGGGGAGGTGGACCGCCCGGTCAGGGCTGCCCGCAGCGGCTGGGCCGCCTGCCCGAGCTTGATGCCGGTCTCCTCGGCGAAGGCGCGCACGGCGGCCTCGGTGGAGGCGGCGCTCCAGTCCTCGAGGGCTTCGAGGCGCGGCAGCAAAGCCCCGACCTTGTCCCGGCCGCCTTCGGCGAGAAGCGCCTCGGCCTTCGGCTCCAGCGCCAGCGGACGTTGCGCATAGAGGTAGTAGGCGCTGTCCAGCAACTCGACCAAGGTCTTGGCTCGCTCCTTCAGCCCCGGCATCGCGGCCAGGAACTGCTTGCGCAGATCGCCTTCCAGCTTCGCCGGTGCGCCGCGCGCAGGGCCGATCTCGGGCAGGATGGTGTCAAGCGCGGCCAGGAGATCCTCGTCGGATGAGGCGCGCATGTAGTGGCCGTTCAGGTGCTCCAGCTTGGCGAAGTCGAAACGCGCGGGCGAGCGGCCGATGCCAGGCAGGTCGAACGCGGCGACCATCTCGTCGGTCGTGAAGAACTCCTGGTCCCCATGGCTCCAGCCGAGGCGCACGAGGTAGTTACGCAGCGCGGCCGGCAGGTAGCCCAGCGAGCGGTAGGCATCCACGCCCAGGGCGCCGTGGCGCTTGGACAGCTTGGCGCCATCCTGCCCATGGATCAGCGGGATGTGCGCCATCTCCGGCACCTCCCACCCGCAAGCCTGGTAGATCTGCGTCTGCCTTGCCGCGTTCGTGAGATGGTCGTCGCCGCGGATCACATGCGTGACGCCCATGTCGTGATCGTCGACCACTACCGCGAGCATGTAGGTCGGCGTGCCGTCGGAGCGCAGCAGCACGATGTCGTCGAGGTCCTTGTTCTGCCAGACGACGCGGCCCTGGACGCGGTCTTCGACCACCGTCTCGCCGTCGACGGGTGCCTTGAGGCGGATCACGGGCTTGACCCCGGCGGGGGCTTCGGCGGGATCGCGGTCGCGCCAGCGGCCGTCATAGCGCATGGGCCGGCCCTCTGCCCGCGCCTTCTCGCGCATTTCCTCGAGCTCCTGCTGCGAGGCGTAGCAGTGGTAGGCCAGCCCCCTGGCCAGGAGGCCCTCCGCCACCTCGCGGTGCCGGGCGGCCCGGGAGAACTGGTAGACGACGTCGCCGTCCCAAGTGATGCCGAGCCAGGAGAGGCCGTCCAGGATCGCGTCGATGGCAGCATCGGTGGAACGCTCGCGATCCGTGTCCTCGATGCGCAGCAGCATCGTGCCGCCGAAGCGCCTGGCGTAGAGCCAGTTGAACAGGGCCGTCCGCCCGCCGCCTATGTGCAGGAAGCCAGTGGGGGAGGGGGCAAAACGGGTGACGACGGGACGGGACATCGCGCGCTCGGTTCCGGAAATAGGGCGTGCAGGGCGGGAAAGCGTTTCAACCGGGCGGCGGTGGCGCCGGGGAGGGCGTCGTGTAGCATCAATGGACGGCGCCGTTAAGGGGCGCTTGGCTCCGGGAGCGGGGGCCGCGTATGGCGTTCGGTCACGGTCGCGGCACGACGGCGGAAGCCGAGGCAGGCTATGCCGGCTGGGCGGCGTGGGACGCTGCCGCGAGGTGGGCGCAAACGGCGCATGCCACCATTGGGCGCTCCCTGCGGGGAGAGCTCGACGCCGGGCGGGCCTTCCTGTTCCTGCCTGTCGTGATGGCCGCCGGCATCCTCCTCTACTTCGCGGCCGACCGGGAGCCGTGGCTCGCTGCGGGGCCGCTCGCCTTGGCCGTATTCTCCTCGGCAGCCATCCTTCTGCGCCGCCGCGCCGGAGCGCCCTTTGCCGTCGCGCTCGGCCTTGCGTTCCTGGCCGCCGGCTTCTCGGCCGCGAGCCTGCGCACGGCCTCGGTCGCCGCGCCTGTGCTCGACCGCGTGCGTATCGCGCAGGTGTCCGGCTACGTGGAAAGCGTCGAGGTGCAGGCGGCGTCCGTCAGGCTGCTGCTGCACGTCTCGCAAATCGAGGGGATGGCGCCCGGCGCGCTCCCCGGCAAGGTCCGGCTCGTCGCCCAGGGGCGCCCGGAAGTGAAAGCCGGCGCTTTCGTCGCCGTGAGGGCCCGGCTCATGCCGCCGCCCGAGCCCTCTCGGCCCGGCGGCTACGATTTCGCGCGCGAGGCCTTCTTCTCCGGCATCGGCGCCGTCGGCTCGGTCCTCGGGCCCGTAGCCGTCGCGCAGGCTCCCGCTGCTGCGGGGTGGGGACTTTCCCTTCGGGCTCTGGTCGACCGTGCCCGAAACGACCTCACCGCCCGTATCGTCGGCGCTGTCGAGGGGCCGTCGGGCGCCGTCGGCGCTGCGCTGGTCACCGGCAAGCGCGGGCTGATTCCCGAAGAGACGAACGACGCCCTGCGCGGCGCCGGCATCTACCATGTGGTCTCGATCTCCGGGCTTCACATGGTGCTCGCGGCCGGGATGGTGTTCTGGCTTGTCAGAGCCACGCTGGCCCTTTCGGCCGAACTGGCGCTGCGCTGGCCCCTGCGCAAGATCGCCGCGCTGGCGGGGATGGGGGCGGCCCTCGTCTACAACACCTTCGCCGGCGCGGAGATCGCCACGCAGCGCTCGCTGGTGATGAGCCTCGTGTTGATGGGTGCCATACTCGTGGACAGGCCGGCGCTCTCGATGCGCAACCTCGCGTTCGCGGCGATGGTGGTGCTCGCCCTGGAGCCGGAGAGCCTGCTCGGCCCGAGCTTCCAGATGTCGTTTGCGGCCGTCGCTGCTCTGATCGCCCTGTTCGAGAGGGCTGCTCCGGGCAGCGACCCGGAAGCGGGAGCCTTCACGCCGCTGCGCCAGCAACAGCCCAGTCCGCGCGATGCGCCGCCCCCGGGGCCGGTCGCACGCCTTCTCGGGTCCGCCCGGCGGCACGTTGTGCTCGCCGTGCTCTCGACCCTCGTTGCCGAGGCCGCGACGGCCCCCTTCGCGCTCTATCACTTCCAGCGCGGGACATTGCTGGGCATCGTCGGCAACATCCTGACGCTGCCGCTCGTCAGCATCGTGGTGATGCCGATGGCAATGCTCGGGATGGTCGCCATGCCGTTCGGGCTCGACACGCCGGTCTGGCGGGTCATGGGGCTTGGTGTCCAGGGGATGCTGTCGCTCTCGGCCTGGGTCGCGGGCCTGCCGGGCGCGGTCCGCCACTCTCCGGCCTTCGGACATGGTGCCCTGCTCGGGCTCTCCGCGGCCGTGGTTCTCGCCACGCTCTGGCGTGGATGGCTGCGCCTGTCCGCCGTTCCCGCCGCAGTCGCAGGCGTCGCGCTGGCCGCCTCGGCGCCGCGCATGGACCTTGTGGTCCCGCAGGACGCGAGAGCCCTGGCGTTCCGCACCGAGGATGGACGGCTCGCAATTCTCGGCCGGGGGGCGGGCGACTTCGCCGTCACGCAGTGGCTCGCCGCCGATGCCGACGGGCGCTCGCCAGACGACCCGTCGCTCGTGAAGGGCACGTCCTGCGACCCCATCGGCTGCGTCGGACGGCTACTCGGCGGAGGCGCCATCGTGCTCGCGACGGCCCCCGCCGCCTTCGAGGAGGATTGCCGGCGCGCCACGATCCTCGTCACGCCTCTTCGGGCGCCGCCATGGTGCACCCCCGCGCTTCTCATCGACCGAGCCTCGCTGGCCCGCACGGGAGCCGTCTCCATGGCACTCGGCAGCGAAGGGATTGCCGGAGTCAAACTCTCAACAGGTCCGCCGATGTCGTTGCCGGGGCAGGGCTTTGCCGAAGCAGCCGGGACTACAGTGAGCGTCATCGCCGAGACACAGGCTCGACCACCCGGTGTGGAGCGCCCATGGCTGCGTGCCCCGCCACCCGGTGCGGTTCCGCAGGCGAGACCGCCACCGCGGATGCCGCGCACCACCTCTCCGGACGGCGAGGAAGAGGCTCAGTAGCGGCGCAGCAGGCTGACCAGCCGGCCCTGGATGCGCACCCGGTCGGGGCCGAGCACGCGCGTCTCGTAGGCCGGATTGGCGGCTTCCAGCGCGATCGATGAGCCCCGCTTGCGCAGCCTCTTCAGGGTGGCCTCCTCGTCGTCGATCAGTGCGACGACGATGTCCCCGGTGTCGGCGCTGTCCTGCCGGCGGATGACGACAGTGTCGCCGTCATGGATGCCGGCATCGACCATCGAGTCGCCGCGGACCTCGAGTGCGAAATGCTCGCCGGATCCGATCATGTCCGGCGGCAGGCTGATCGTGTGGCTGCGGACCTGCAGGGCCGAGATGGGCGTGCCTGCCGCGATGCGCCCCATGACGGGTATCGCCACGTTCGGGTTTGCGTCGTCACTGCCGCCCGAGACCGGGCGCGGCCGCAGCTTGCCCAGCGTTCCCTCGATGACGTTCGGGCTGAAGCGGCCTCGCGGGGCGCCGGCCGGCACCGCCTGCTCGGGCATGCGCACCACCTCTATGGCGCGGGCCCTGTTGGGCAGGCGGCGGATGAAGCCGCGCTCCTCCAGCGCCATGATCAGCCGGTGAATGCCGGATTTCGAGCGCAGGTCCAGCGCCTCCTTCATCTCGTCGAAGGAGGGCGGAACGCCGTCCTCGCGCAGTCGGTCGTGAATGAAGCGAAGGAGTTCGTGCTGCTTGCGCGTCAACATGCCGGTGCCACCTGCGGAGCGATCGCGCGTTGCGCGACTCAAACAAATCACGAACAAACCATACACGTTCCCCCTGTGTTCGGCAAATCGATCACCTGTTCGCATGGCGAGGCCCAATGTTCCACATGGGATCGCGGCCCCGGACGAGCGCTAAAGGCGCACGATCCTGCAGGCGTCGCCTGCCTTGGCGGCAGTCGCGTGCGGGGCACGAACGAGGAGGGCGTCGGCTGCGCCCAAGACGCTGAGCATCGAGGAGTCCTGCAGCGGAAACGGGAACACGATCGTCGTCCCGTCGGGCGCGCGCTCCGTCCGCGCACGGACGTAGTCCTGCCGCATGTCGTTGGCGGGAACCGCCTCGCCGAGCCTGGCCGGCTCCGACGGATCCCCGCCGGCTTCGGAATCGCCGACGAGAGCGCGCAGCAGGGGGACGAGAAAGAGCCGGGCACAGACGATGGATGAGACGGGGTTTCCCGGGAGCCCGAGGATCACCATCCGACCCAGTCGGCCGAAGATCAGCGGCTTGCCCGGCCGCATCGCGATCCGCCAGAAGCCGAGCGTCATGCCGCGACTGGTGAGCGCGGACTGGACGAGGTCGTGGTCGCCCACGGACGCGCCGCCGAGGGTGACGAGCACGTCGGCGCCTGCAGCCTCGGCCCGGGTTATGCCGTCCTCGAGCGCCTCGAACGTGTCGCCCGCGATCCCGAGGTCGGTCGCCACCCCCCCGGCCGCGGCGGTCATGCCGGCGACGGCATAGGTGTTGGAGGCGACGATCTGGTCGGGTCGCGCCGTCTCCCCGGGGCGGACGAGCTCGTCGCCCGTGGCGAGGATGGCCACGCGAGGGCGGCGACGTGCCTGAATGGTGGGATGGTCCATGGCGGCAGCCAGCGCCACCGTCCGCGGCGTCAGGCGCGTGCCCGCCGGCAGCAGTTCCTGCCCGGAGGCGAAGTCCAGCCCGGCCTGGCGCACGAAGCGCCCCGTGCGTTCGGCGGACGTGGTCACGACGACATCGCCCTCGCGGGTCGCGTTCTCCTGGATCAGGATCGTGTCCGCCCCGTCAGGCAATGGCGCGCCGGTGAAGATCCTGACCGCTTCGCGAGGACCGACCCGGCCCTCGAAGGCGTGCCCCGCCGGTGCCGTTCCGATCACTTTCAGCCGTGCACCCGCCTGCGCCACGTCCTCGCCGCGCACGGCGTAGCCATCCATCGCCGACGCTGCGAAGGGGGGCTGCGTGCGCAGGGCCGCCAGCGGAGCTGCCAGAGTGCGCCCGTCCGCCTCGGCCACGGGAACGGTCTCCGTTTCGACCGGCCCGGCCGCCTCGATCACCATTCTCAGGGCGTCGTCGACCGAGAGCAGGCTCATGACGGCGTGCCCTCGGCCTGCCATTCACCGGACTTGCCGCCTTCCTTCGACAGCAGCCGGACGCCCTCGATCCGCATGCCGCGATCAGCGGCCTTCACCATGTCGTAGACGGTGAGGCAGGCGACGGAGACAGCGGTCAGCGCCTCCATCTCCACCCCGGTCTGGCCGGTCACCCGGGCCAGCGCGCGGATGCGAACGCCCGGGAGAAGGTCGTCGAGCTCGAGATCCACCTGGACCTTGGTCAGAAGTAGCGGATGGCAGAGCGGCACCAGCTCGTGCGTGCGCTTGGCCGCCATGATGCCCGCGATGCGCGCGACGCCCAAGACGTCGCCCTTCTTCGCGTCGCCCATGCGGATCAGCGCCAGCGTCTCGGGCAGCATGACGACGCAGCCCTCTGCGACTGCGGTCCGCATCGTGGCGGACTTGTCGGAGACGTCGACCATGGAGGCGGTGCCGGACGCGTCGATATGGGTGAGGCCGGACATCGCTCAGGCCTCCGCCGCCTCGCCGAACAGCAACGCGCTGGTCGCGGCGGCAACGTCGGCCTGGCGCATCAGGCTCTCGCCGACGAGGAAGGTGCGCACGCCGCAGCGTCCGAGCCGCTCCAGCTCGGCATGGGCGAAGATGCCGCTCTCCCCGACGACGATCCTGTCTGCCGGGATGCGGGGAGCCAGCTCCTCCGTCACTTCCAGGCGCGTCTCGAAGGTCCTGAGGTTGCGGTTGTTGATGCCGACCAGCCTCGTGTCCAGGGGCAAGGCGCGATCGAGCTCGGCGGCATCGTGCACCTCGACCAGCACGTCCATGGCGAGCGCATGGGCGGTGGCGACGAGTTCGCGCGCCTGAGCGTCGGTCACGCTCGCCATGATGACGAGGATGCAGTCCGCCTCCCAGGCGCGAGCCTCGAACACCTGGTAGGGCTCGAACAGGAAGTCCTTGCGCAGTGCGGGAAGGCGGGTCGCGTCGCGCGCCGCCTTCAGATAGTCCGGCCTGCCCTGGAATGACGGCTCGTCGGTGAGGACGGAGAGGCAGGTCGCGCCGCCAATCTCGTAGGCCCTCGCCAGGGCCGGCGGGTCGAAGTCGGCGCGGATAAGGCCCTTGGAAGGGCTCGCCTTCTTGATCTCGGCGATCAGGGCCGGCCGGCCTTCGGCGAGATGGGTGTCGATGGCCCGGGCAAAGCCGCGCGGCGCCGGGGCCGCCGCGGCACGCCGCTCGATCTCGGCCTGCGGCACGGCATGCTTCGCGGCAGCGATCTCGAGGCGCTTGTAAGCCTCGATCCGGTCGAGAATATCGATCCCCGCGCTCATCGGTTGGACACCGCGACGAGAACGTCCAGCGTCCGGGCGACGGCACCGCTGTCGATGGCGGACGCTGCAGCATCCGCGCCCTCGCGCAGCGTCCGCGCACGTCCGGCCACGACGAGCCCGGCGGCGGCGTTTAGCACGGCGATGTCGCGATAGGCGTTGCGCTCGCCGGCGACGACGGCGCGCAGGGCGGTGGCGTTCTGCTCGGCCTCGCCGCCCTTCAGATCCTCGGGACGCGAGCGCGCGAGCCCGGCCTCCTCGGGCGTGATGACGAAGCGGCGGATGGAGCCGTCCTCCAGCGCCGCGACGAGCGTCTCACCGGTGGTGGTGATCTCGTCGAGGCCGTCGCGGCCATGCACCACCCAGACGCGCTCCGAGCCGAGCGCCTTCAGAACCTGCGCGAGCGGTTCGAGCCAGGTTTCTGAGAAGACTCCCAGAACCTGCCGTTTCACTCCCGCCGGATTGGAGAGCGGTCCGAGCAGGTTGAAGATCGTCCGTGTGCCCAGTTCGACGCGGACTGGCGCGACATGGCGGATCGAGGCGTGATGCGCGGGAGCGAACATGAAGCCGACGCCCGCCTCGTCGATGCAGGCGGTCACGCTCGGCGGCTCGAGCCCCACCTTCACGCCCAGGGCCGCGAGAACGTCCCCCGCGCCGGACCGGGAGGACGCCGCGCGGTTGCCGTGCTTGGCGACCTTCAGCCCGCAAGCAGCCGCGATGATCGCCGCGAGCGTGGAGACGTTGTAGCTGCCGGAATTGTCTCCGCCGGTCCCGACGATGTCGATCGCATCCGCCGGCGCGTCGACGCGCAGCATCTTGTCGCGAAGCGCCGCCACGGCACCGGTGATCTCGTCGACGGTTTCGCCGCGGACACGCAGCGCCATCAGGAAACCGGCCGTCTGCGCCAGCGTGGAGCCGCCGGAAAGCACGGTGTCGAAGGCATGCTGGGCCTCCTCGCGCGACAGCGGGCTGCCTGCGGCGACCTTGGCGATGATGGGCTTGAACGCGTCCATGGGCGGGCTCCGGCGACCCGCCTCAGGCGAAGGCGGGTTCGCGTTGGGTCTTGTTCCACTCGGCCGCGAGGTCGAGGAAGTTCTTCAGGATGACGAGGCCGTGCTCGGAGAGGATGCTCTCGGGGTGAAACTGCACCCCATGGACGGGATGGGCGCGGTGCGACATGCCCATCACCAGCCCGTCCTCGCTCTCGGCCGTGATAGCGAGATCGGCAGGCGCGTCCTCGCGCGCGACGACGAGAGAGTGGTAGCGCGTGGCCCGGAACGGGCCGTTGATGCCGCGGAAGACGCCCTGGCCGCGGTGGTGGATGGTCGAAACCTTGCCGTGCATCGGCAACGGAGCACGCACCACCCGGCCGCCATAGGCCTGCCCCATGGCCTGCAGGCCGAGGCAAACCCCGAAAATGGGCACGCGCCCGCCGGCGGCAGCGATGAGGTCGAGGCAGATCCCCGCCTCGTTGGGCGTGCAGGGGCCCGGCGACAGGACGATCGCGTCGGGCGTGCCGTCGACGACCTGCGTCGCGCTCACCTCGTCGTTGCGCACGACGTCGACCTTCGCCCCGAGACGACCGAGGTCGTGGTAGAGGTTCCAGGTGAAGCTGTCGTAGTTGTCGACGAGGGTGATCCGGGGCATGGCGATCCTGTGCCGGGTCGTCCCGTCCGGCTCACGCGTTTTCGTCCGCGCGCCGCCGCCCGTCAAGCGATCCCTGCCCGGCGCCGTCCTTGACGCAGCTTGCCCGGCGCCCCATGACGCCCGAGCCGTCATCGGAGACCCAGCGTGCCGCCCCATTTCCTCGCCGACCTCGACCAGTTCCGGTGGGTGATCATCCTCGCCTTCCTCGATCCCGCCGTGGTCCTGATCGGGCTCTGGATGGGATGGCACGCGGACCAGGCCGTGAAGATCGTGCTGGCCGGCTTCATCGCGGCGCTGGCGGGGGTGGCGGTGAGCTTCCTCCTGCGCTTCGTGGGGATCAGCTGGTTCGAGGGCGAGTTCCTGTTCGGGGGCGCGCACGCCCTGTTCCGGTTCATCGCCGGCATCGTCTGGGCCGTCATCGGATTCACCGCCCGGCGGGCTGTCGGGCGGAGAGCGTGAGGTAGCGCCGGCTGGCAGGCGCCGGGCAGTCTAAAGCCGGTTTCGGCAGGAGTGCGGCCCATCCGGCGCCTCTTGACCGGCGCGCGCGCGGGACCCAAAAGGCAGGACGGCCGCCGTCGCGGCCAGACCGCCCCGAGGCACCGGACGACCATGACCGCACAGCCAGATCCCAAGAAGCTCATCAAGGGCGCCACCGGCGACTGGGAAGTCGTCATCGGCATGGAGATCCACGCCCAGGTCACCTCGAAGTCGAAGCTCTTCTCCGGCGCGTCGACCGCGTTCGGGGGCGATCCGAACTCGCACGTCTCGCTGGTCGATGCGGCCATGCCCGGCATGCTCCCCGTCATCAACGAGGAATGCGTGAAGCAGGCGGTGCGCACTGGGCTCGGCCTGAAGGCGCAGATCAACCTGCGCTCGACCTTCGACCGCAAGAACTACTTCTATCCCGACCTGCCTCAGGGCTACCAGATCAGCCAGTACAAGAGCCCCATCGTCGGCGAGGGCGAGGTGCTGGTCGACCTGCCGGAAAGCGGCGGCCAGATCACCGTCGGCATTGAGCGCCTGCACCTGGAGCAGGACGCCGGCAAGTCGCTGCACGACCAGCACCCGACGATGAGCTTCGTCGACCTCAACCGGTCGGGCGTCGCCCTGATGGAGATCGTGTCGAAGCCCGACCTGCGGTCCTCGGAGGAGGCGCGCGCCTACGTCAGCAAGCTGCGGACCATTCTGCGTTATCTCGGCACCTGCGACGGCGACATGGAGAAGGGCAGCCTGCGCGCTGACGTGAACGTCTCCGTGCGCCGTCCGGGGGAGCCTCTTGGAACCCGCTGCGAGATCAAGAACGTGAATTCGATCCGCTTCATCGGCCAGGCGATCGAGACCGAGGCGCGACGGCAGATCGGCATCCTCGAGGACGGCGGCAAGATCGACCAGGAAACCCGCCTGTACGACCCCGGCCGCGGCGAGACACGCTCGATGCGCTCGAAGGAAGAGGCGCACGACTACCGCTATTTCCCCGATCCAGACCTGCTGCCGCTCGAATTTGACCAGCCCTTCGTCGACGAGCTCGCCCGGCACCTGCCGGAACTGCCTGACGCCAAGAAGGCACGCTTCATCGCCGAATACGGCGTCACACCTTATGACGCCTCGGTGCTGGTGGCAGAGCGCGAGTCCGCCGACTTCTACGAAAACGTCGCACGCGGCCGTGACGGCAAGGCCGCCGCGAACTGGGTGATCAACGAGCTTTTCGGCCGGCTGAACAAGGAGGGGAAGGACGTCACCGCGTCTCCCGTCTCCGCCGCGCAGCTTGGTTCCGTCGTCGACCTGATCGGCGAAGGGGTGATCTCGGGCAAGATCGCCAAGGACCTCTTCGAGATCGTCTGGACCGAGGGCGGCGACCCGCGCGAGATCGTCGAGAGCCGGGGCATGAAGCAGGTCACCGACACCGGCGCCATCGAGGCGGCGGTGGACGCGGTCATCGCCGCCAATCCCGACAAGGTCGAGCAGGCGAGGGCCAAACCCACGATGATCGGCTGGTTCGTAGGCCAGGTCATGAAGCAGTCCGGCGGCAAGGCCAACCCGCAGGCCGTCAACGAGCTTCTCAAGGCCAAGCTGGGCATCTAAAGGCGTCAGGCTGCGCTACCCGCGCGGCTCCTCGCCAAATCTCACTGCGGCGCCTGGCTCTGGATGTAGGCGACGATGTCGCCCGCTTCCTCGCGGTTGATCTGCATGTCCGGCATCTTCGGGTGAGGGTCTATCAGGAAGTCGACGAGCTTCGGGTCCTTCCCGCGGCGTTTCGCGATGCTGGCGAAACTGGGAGCGTCGGCCGCCGCCTGCTTCTGGCCGGGCTCGACGACGTGGCATGAGGCACACCATCGGCGGGCGATGGAGAGGCCGGTTCCCGGATCACCTGCGGTTGCAGGGAAGGACGCCAGCACCGGGACCAGCACGGCGGCGCCGAACATCGCGGCTGAACAACGTCTCTCGACCCACCACCGCGTCGCGGACTGGAACATAGCACCCATCACCTGTCCTCCGGGCCACTCCGAACGGCACCATGCTGCCACCGGGCAACCGTGCTGTCCCGGGGCTGGATCAAGGCTGGGACGCGGGCGGGGCGGTCTGTTGCGGATCCGCCGGCGGCTGTGCCGCCTGCTCCTTGGCCAGTACCTCGACGTCGCGGTCGAGGCCGGACTTCACCTGGAACTCCAGCGTGTAGACCTTGCCCCCGTTGCGCGCGATGACGACGTACTCGCCTTCCGCCAGCGTCATCGACGGGAAGGCGCCGATGGCTTCGCGGATCGTGTCGCCGCCGGGCGTGAGCACGCTGAAGGTGGTGTTCGCGAGCGCCTCGGTGCCCGGGGCCGTCACGAGTTTCAGGGTAACGGTCGCGGCGCGGTGGCGCAGCACCGCTTCGGTGACCTTGCCGACCTCGACCCGCAGGTCGGCGCTCGTGATGGCATTCGAGTCGCCATAGGTGGAGACCACGCGGTAGCTCCCCTCGGGGAGCCGGACGAGGGTGGAGGCGCGCGCGCCCTCCAGCACGAGGCGGCCCTCCGGGTCGTTGCCGATGGGCACGTAGATGTTGAAGCTCAGCTTGTCCGGCTCGATCGGAGTATCGCCGATGACACCGCCGAGCACGAGCCCGCCGGCGCTGATGGGGACGGTCTCCGTCAGGGGCACGGCACCCATAACGACGCGCTTCGTCGCTCCCGCCAGGCCGTATCCGGCATGGACGACGTAGACGCCGGGCTCCAGCGGAAAGGTAGGGTGCGGTGCGTCCGACTGCTGGACGAGCTGGGCGGGCGAATCGGTGCCGGTGTCGCGGTAAACGCGCCAGATCAGGCCCGACCGCAGGGCTGGGCCGGAGCCCAGCGTGGCGGTCAGCGACAGCGTGCCGACGTCGCGCGCCATCGCACCCGGCGGCGGCGGCCTCCCGCCAGGTGTCACCGACGGGCTGGCAGGTGTCGCGGGATCCTGCGCCGCGGCCGGCGCGGCGAGGAGAAGGGCGAGCAGGAGGACAGGAAGGCGGCTCATCATGCGGACATGCGCCGGGCAGGCTCCGGCGTCAACTTCGTGCGAGCACGGCCGTACGGCTTGCACCATGCGGTCGCCGGAGCCATGAATGCCGCGCCGGCTTGGCAGGACTGTGGCCGGGCCGTCGAAGACCTCATGCGGACCTTGAATCCGCCCGGAGACGTGATGACAGACACGATCGACCTGCTGCGGAGCCGGCGCTCCGTCGCGCCCGCCGCGATGACGGGCCCCGGCCCCACCCCCGACGAGATCACGACCCTGCTGACGCTGGCCGCGCGCGTGCCGGACCACGGCAAGCTGGCTCCGTGGCGCTTCATTCTCCTGGAAGGGGACGCACGAGGCAGGTTGGGAGATGCCGCCGCACGTATCTTTGCCGCCGACAATCCAGGCGAAGGCGACGACCGGCTGGCGGTCGAAAGGACACGCTTCACGCGCGCGCCGCTCGTCGTCGGCGTCGTCAGCCGCGCTGCCCCGCATGTGAAGATCCCGGAATGGGAGCAGGTCCTCTCGGCGGGCGCCTGCTGCTTCAATCTCTGCGTCGCTGCCAATGCGATGGGCTTCGCGACGGCATGGCTGACGGAGTGGGTGGCCTACGACCGCCGCGTCCTCGATGTGCTCGGCCTGGCTCCGCACGAGAAGATGGCGGGTTTCGTCTATGTCGGGCGGGGCGAAAAGCCGGCGGACCGCGTGCGCCCGGAACTCGCCGACATCGTCACGCGCTGGACAGCACCGGCCTGAGCGGAGGCGCCATGTTCTACGAACCGAACGCACGCGGGCCGGAATTGCCGCACGATCCGCTGAAAGCGATCGTCGCGCCGCGCCCCATCGGCTGGATCAGCGCCCTCGACAGGTCGGGAGCAGTGAACCTGTCGCCCTATTCGTTCTTCAACCTCTTTTCGAGCCGGCCCGCCATCGTTGGCTTTTCCAGCGAAGGCCGGAAGGACGCGGTGACCTTCGTCGAGGAAACCGGCGAGTTCGTCTGCAATCTCGTCACTCATGAATTGCGCGAGGCGATGAACCTCACCTCGGCTCCGCTTCCGCGCGGGGAGAGCGAATTCGTCCATGCCGGCCTGGAAATGGCGGAAAGCCGGATCGTGCGCGCCCCCCGCGTCAAGGCTGCAAGGGCGGCGCTGGAGTGCAGGCTCGTCGAGGTCATCCAGCTGAAAACCCACACCGGCCAGCCGCTCTCCGCCCACCTCGTCTTGGGGGAGGTCGTCGGCGTCCACATCGACGACGACCTCATTCGCAACGGCCGCTTCGACACGCAGGCCGCACGCATCATCTCCCGGGCCGGTTATGCCGACTACGCGGTGGCCGACACGTTCTTCTCGATGCAGAGGCCGCCAGGCGGCGGTTAGCACAGGGACCGCGGGTCTTCAGACCCGCATTCACCTAAGAAGCGCGTCCGGAGACGCGCGGTCTCTACGACGGCCGGGCGCGCTGCAGCACCCGCTCGGCCCGCCTGAGATGCGGCCGGTCGAGCATCTCGCCGCCGAGGGAAAGCACGCCCGCGCCGGGATTGCCCGCAAACAGGTCCACGATCCGCCTCGCCCTCTCCACCTCGCTGGGGGAGGGGGAGAAGACGCGGTTGATCACCGGCACCTGGTCGGGGTGGATGGCCATCTTTCCTGTGAATCCGTCGCGGCGGGCCGCGAGGCACTCGCGCTCGAAGCCCTCGTGGTCGCGGAAGGCCGCGTATACCGTGTCGATCGGCGCAGCATCGGCGGCGACCGCGGCGGCCAGCGCCAGGGCGCGGGCGATACGGAAGCTGTCGAGCCATTCGCCCTGGGCGTTCCGCGTTTCCGCGGCCCCGAGGTCGGCCGATAGGTCTTCCGCGCCCCAGGTAAGCGCCGCGAGCCTGTGGCTGGAGCCGCGATAGGTGCCCATGCCGAACAGCGCAGCCGCCGATTCGGTCGCGATGACCATGACGCGTGTGCTGCCGTCGGGCAGCGCATTCTCCGCCTCGCGGACCGCGAGCTTTGCGGCGAGGTGCTGGACGTCCATCCCGGTGGTGGCCTTGGGCAGGACGATCGCGTCGGGCGCCGCCGGCATCACCCCGTCGAGGTCGGCATCGGTCAGTCCGGTGTCGAGTGAATTCACCCGTACAAAGAGCATCGGTGCCGGTCCGGCGCTTCGCGCGGCGGCAATGCCCTGCGCGGCAAGCGCACGCGCCTCGGCCTTGGCGCCGTGAGCCACCGAATCCTCGAGGTCGAGTATCAACGCGTCGGCGCCGCAGCCGAGCGCTTTCTCCAGCTTTCTCTGACTGTCGGCCGGAACAAAGAGCAGCGAACGCATGGGCCGGCCTCGGGCTTGGGGTCAGGATGGGCTGGGGTCAGCCCGTCTTGCCGGAGGGGCGGCACTTCATCAAGGCCTGCCGCGTGCATTCGGCGACCAGCGTCCCGTCCTGCTTGAAGGCGCGGTGCCTGAGCGACACAATTCCCTGCTCCGGCCGCGAGCGGGACAGGCGTGCCGACATCACCTCCGTCGTGCAGCGGATCGTGTCGCCCTCGAAGAGCGGGGCGGGAAACGTCACGTCCGTCATGCCGAGGTTCGCGACCGTCGTGCCGAGCGTCGTGTCGTTGACGGAGATGCCGATCATGAGCCCCAGCGTGAACAGGGAGTTCATCAGCGGGCGGCCCCATTCCGTCTCCGTCGCGCAGAAATGCGCATCGATGTGGAGCGGCTGGGGATTGAGGGTGAGCGACGAGAACAGGACGTTGTCGGCCTGGGTCACCGTTCGCGTCAGCCGGTGCTCGATGACGAGGCCGGGGGTGAAATCCTCGAACCAGAGCCCACCGCGGGGATGGCGTGGTGACCGCGCCGCGTCTTGATCGACATTCATTGCACCGTCCTCGCCTGCTCCCCGGGCGATTTTCAGATTTCGTTTACCATGAATCCCCGACAGTGACGCGGAGGGCCGGGCCGAAGAGCGCCGGTCCGTGGGGATCCCATGTTCCTGTTCACCACGCCAGCTTCGAGCGCCGCAGCGGCTTCCGCCGACACAGCGGTCCCGCGCCCGGCCGGCGAAGTCGTCGACGCCATCCGAACCGGCTCGGAAAAGACCGGCGCCGATTTCGACTACCTGCTGAAGACCGCCAGCCGCGAATCGTCGCTCGACCCCGCGGCACGCGCGCGGACATCATCAGCGTCGGGCCTCTTCCAATTCATCGAGCAGACCTGGCTCGGCGTCGTGAAGGGCGCCGGCGCCAATCACGGGCTCGGGGAGTATGCGCAGGCGATCACCGAGGTGAAGCCGGGCCGCTACGACGTCTCCGACCCGCAGACCAAGGCGCACATCCTCTCCCTGCGAAACGACCCGCAGACGGCCGCCGTGATGGCGGGCGAGTTCACGCGGCGCAACGAGCAGACGCTGGGCTCCCTGATCGGAAGGCTGCCGACCGACGGCGAGCTCTATGCGGCCCACTTCATGGGCGCCGCGGGTGCGGCCGATCTCATCAAGGCAGCGCAATCGCGCCCCACTGCCGCAGCAGCCGATCTCTTTCCCGATCACGCCGCGGCTAACCGGGCGATCTTCTACGACAAGGCGAGCGGCACGCCGCGGACGGTGTCCGACGTCTATTCCAACCTGACCGCCCAGGGCCGTGCGCTGGCCAAGCTGCCGGGCGATCCCGCGACATGGCGGATCCCGCAGGCGCAGCAGGAGCCGATAGCGGCACCCGCTTATGTCGAGCACCCCGGCGGCCCCGCGATCTACGGCCTGTTTCGTACTGAAGGCGCCCGCGGTCCGTTGAACCAGGCCGTCGAGAAGCTGTGGTCCGGCCAGCCGGCGCGCGCCGTTTCCGCAGCACCCGGGTTCTTCCCGCGCACCGCCTCACTGCAGTCGCCGGTTTCCGATGCGCCGGCGCCGGGTGCGATCCCCGCCGCGGCTGCCAAGGGAGCCGCGCAACCCGCCGACGTACCCCTGCCGCCGGTGCGCCCCGCCTCGCTGCCCGCCGTCCGTCCGGCTCCTGCCGCCCCGGCAGCCGCAAGCGCCTTGCCGGGCACCCGCAAGGGCCCCCTCGATCTTCTCGCCTTCCTGAAGCCCACGGTGACCCGATGATCGTCAGACGCTTCCTGGCCTGGGCCCAGACCGCTCCCGAGGATCCTCGCGTCGGCGCCGCCGCTGCGCTCGCGAGGGCCTATCTTTCCGACGAGACATGCGTGGCCGAGCGCTGCGACGCGGAGGCGGCCCTGACGCTGCTGCTCGACGACCCGTCGCCGGCGGTGCTCCTCGCCCTTGCAGAGACACTCGCCGAGTCGGACATGGCTCCCCGCCACATCGTCTCGGCGCTCGCGGCGGAGCCCGGCCGCGCAGGCGAGATCATTCTTGAACACAGTCCCGTGCTGGGCGAAGCCGACCTGATCGAGCGCGTCGCCACCGGCGACGCCGGAGCACAGGCCGCGGTGGCCCGTCGCGTGGGCCTGACGGCTCCGGTCGCCGCCGCGCTGGCGGAGGTGGGAGAGCGGGAAGCCGTGATCGCGCTCGCGGCGAACCGTTCGGCCGACTGCCCGGACTTCGCCGTCACCCGCATCATCGAGCGCTTCGGCCAGAGCGCGCGGATCCGCGACGCCCTGGCGGGGCGCACGCTGTCGGTCACACAGAGGCATGCGCTGCACGTCGCCTCGACGCGTTGCGATGCGAAGTCGGCCGAAGGAGAGCCGAGCTGGCGTGCAGAACGTGCCCGGCGCGAATCGATCGAGCGCGAGGCCCTGAGGCTCGCGTCTGGCGGTGAGCGCGAGCGCGAGGAGATGGTCGGCTATCTCCGGGCTACCGGGCAGCTGACGGCCGGCCTTCTGCTGCGGGCGGCCGCGCAGGCCGATTCCGTTTTCGTCGCGTCGGCTCTCGCCGACCTGTCGCGGATGAACCGGCGGCGGGTGACGGCCATCGTTGAGGAAAGCAAAGGCTCGGGCTTCGCTGCTCTGTGCGCCAAGGCGGGTCTCGGCCACGCCACCGTGACGGCACTGCGCGCTGCGCTGGAAGCTCACCGATGGATCGCGGCCCGCGGCTTCCCCGTCGGCGCAGCCAGCCGTGCCAGGGAAGCCTGCCGCAGCACGCTCGATGCCTGCCGCTCTGCCGGGCTCGACACCCATGATGTCTCCGCGATGTTCCGCCGGCTCGAGCTGGAGTTCTCGCGTGAAGCCGCGCGCGACGCGGCAGAAAAGCTCCTGGAGCAGCACAGGCTCGAAACGGAAGGCCCTCTGCTCCTCGGCGCGCCGATGCTGAAGCTGCCCGCTCCGGAGAGCGAAAGCGCCGTGCCGGACACAGAAGCCGAGGCGGACGAAACGGCCGGGGACACTGTCGAGATCGCCATGCCTGCCATGGCGTCGGATCCGGAATTTGCCGAAGACGTGATCGCGATCGCCGAGCCGAAACCTGACGCGGCCGGTCAGGTCGTCTCCATAGCCTCAGGCGCGCTGGGCCAGGCTATCGATGCCCTGAAGGCGGCTCTCGAACCCTTCTCTGCTCCAGGCGAGCCGACGCTTCACGTTGCGCTCACGCCGGATCCCACCGAGGCCGAAGCTTCTCGGGCCAAAGCCGACCGCGACTGGGCGGCGCTTCTCGCCAGTGCAATCGAGACCGATGCAGCGGCGCCGGTTGCAGCCGAGGAGTGGGAGCCGCCGGCCTGCGAACTTCCCCATCCCACCGCGGAAGCTCTCGAAGCCGTCGTGGCGGATCTGGCGCTCGTCTCCGCCGAAGGCTTTGTCGGTGCCAGCTTCCTGGCCGAACTCACCGCCGTCGCGACAATCGCCGCGCCGGAGGCCGATGGCGCCGAGCAGGCTGAACCGGTTGCGGCGGGTCCCGCGCCGGTGGTCGAGATCCCGTCACAGCCCCCTGTCGCACCCCGCAGCAGTTTCGCCGCGGCAAAGCCGGACCTGTCGGCCTGGGAGCGCGTCTTCGAGCAGGCGGCCGAGATATCCGGGCTGGACCCGGACGAAGGCCGCGAGATGAAGCGCGAAACCATGGCAGAGATGCTGCGCGAGGCTGTCGAGGCCATGCAGCGGCGCAGCGGCGTCGAGGTTGCCCGCGAGCGGGCCGCGGGCGAGGTCCGCGCCGCCTGACCTCAGTATCCGAACTGCTCGAGGAGAATGCGTTCCTCGAGGCTGTGCCCCGGATCGTGCAGCATCACGAGGTCGACGCTGCGGTCCATCGCGATCTCGACCCGCACGACGTTGCGATACTCCAGATGGTCGGCCACGGCGCTCACCGGCCGCTTCCCGGGTTCCAGCACCTCGATCGCGATCCTTGCGTGATCGGGAAGGAGCGCGCCGCGCCACCGCCTTGGCCTGAAGGCGGAGATCGGCGTCAGCGCCAGCAACGGGGCATCAAGCGGAAGGATGGGGCCGTTCGCTGACAGGTTGTAGGCCGTCGATCCCGCCGGCGTCGCAACCAGAACCCCGTCGGCGACGAGTTCGGGCAGGCGCGTCTTCCCGTCGATCAGGATATGCAGCTTGGCGACCTGCGCGGAGAGCCGCAGTAGGTGGACCTCGTTGATGGCGCGGGCCGTGTGGGACACGCCGTCGCTGTCCCGGGCGACCATCAACAGCGGGTGGACATTGCTGCGCTCGGCCTGCTCGAGCCGCTCGGGGAGGTCCTCCTCCCGGTACTCGTTCATCAGGAAGCCGACCGAACCGCGGTTCATGCCGTAAATGGGCTTTCCCGTGCCCATGAACCGGTGCAGCGTCTGCAGCATCAGGCCATCGCCGCCGAGCGCGACGATCACGTCCGCGTCCTGCGGATCCGTCGCGCCGTATCGCGCCCCAAGCGATTCCCCGGCGATCCGCGCCTCCGACGTTTCGCTGGTGACGAAGGCCAGTCGGGAAAAGCGTCGCATGATCACAGGTCCAGCGGCCGGTCTTGCCGGCGGCTCCTCTTACCACGGAACCAGCTGGCCTGCGCCACGGCGCGCAATGCAGGGGCGCCCTGCAAGACCTCAGACCTGGAACAGCTCTGGACGTGCAATCCTGAGCGCCTGGACGAGCAGGACCGTCTTCATGTCTGCCAGCCTGCCGTCCGCGAGCCACTCCCAGAGTTCCTGAAGCGGAACCTCGACCACCGTGATGTTTTCGTGCTCATGCGCCAGACCGCCGCCTTCCGCGATGCGGTCGGCGGGCGAGAATGCCGCGAGAAATAGATGCATGCGCTCGGTGGAGATGCCCGGCATGCTCCAGACGCTCGCCACGGGCTCCAGAACGGACAACCTGACGCCGACCTCCTCCAGGGCCTCGCGGCGGGCGCCCGCGGCAGGGTCGTCCTCGTCGAGAAGCCCGGCGGGGGTCTCGACCAGATGGTCCGGGCCGCCGGCGTGCAGGGGAGGGACGCGGAGCTGGCGCACCAGAAGCGCGATACGGGCTTCGGGATCGTAGGGCAGCACCGCCACCGCGGAGCCATGGTCCTCGATCTCGCGCCTGACGACTTCGCCGCTCTCCAGCCGCACCGTGGCAACCGAAAAGTCGGCCCAGCCGCTGTGCACGATTTCCGTCGCAATGATCTCAGCCGTCATGCCGCCCCCGTTCGAATTGCTCGGACACGTACGCTCCGTCGTCCGGAATGCTGCACTGCGGCAGGTCGAGCCCCATCGCATAGTGGATTTTCCGCGGCCTGCCTATGCGCCGCCTTCAGTCCCGGTGAACGCTTGGTGGACTTGCCTGTCGGCTTCCCCCTCGAAGACGGCGGGTCGAGGAGCACGGGCTTGACGCCGCTGCAGCGGTGCCGGATGGTGACAAGCGTGGTTGACACTTCCTGCATGCCGGCCGTGATTGGGGCCGGCGCCGTCCGTGACCCTGGGGAGGCTCCCCTGGGCAGGGTGGGTGCAGGCCAGGGCTGCTCGCGCGGCCGACGATCGAATTGGTCCCGCGCATGAGCCGCTGCTTCCCGTTTTCCGCAATCGTCGGCCAGGACGAGATGAAGCAGGCCCTGCTCATCGCGGCTGTCGACCCGAGTGTCGGCGGCGTGCTGGTCTTCGGCGACCGGGGTACTGGCAAATCAACAGCCGTTCGCGCCCTGGCTGCGCTTCTGCCCGTCATGAAGGCCGTCCAGGGCTGCCGCTACGGCTGCGACCCCGATGAGTCGCGCTCACGCTGCGAGGACTGCCGGGAGCGCGCTCTGCTGGGGCCGCTGAAATGGCACAAGATTGCCGTGCCCGTCGTCGATCTGCCGCTCGGCGCAACCGAGGACCGCGTGGTCGGGGCGCTCGATCTGGAAAAGGCCTTGTCCTCGGGCGAGAAGGCCTTCGAGCCGGGCTTGCTGGCCAAGGCGCATCGCGGCTTTCTCTACATCGACGAGGTCAACCTGCTGGAGGACCACCTCGTCGACCTGCTGCTGGATGTCGCTGCATCGGGCGAGAACGTGGTCGAGCGCGAGGGCCTCAGCATTCGACATCCCGCGCGGTTCGTCTTGGTGGGGACGGGCAATCCGGAGGAGGGCGAGCTTCGCCCGCAGCTTCTCGACCGCTTCGGCCTTGCCGTCGACGTGACGACGCCCGGCGACGTGCCGACGCGTATCGAGGTGGTCCGCCGCCGCGACGCCTTCGAGCGTGACCCTGAAGGCTTTTCAGAGCGCTGGGCGTCCAAGGACGCGCAGGTCAGGCGCCGCATCGTCGCCGCCCGCAAGCGGCTGCCGGACGTCGAGGTACCCGATTCCGCCCTGGAGCACGCCGCCCGCATCTGCATCGCGCTGGGCACCGATGGGCTGCGCGGGGAACTCACGCTGATGCGGACTGCCCGCGCGCTCGCGAGCCTCACGGGCGACACCGAGGTCACTGACGCGCATCTGCGGGCGGTGGCGCCTTCGGCGCTGCGCCACCGCCTGCGCCGCAATCCTCTCGACGAAGCGGGGTCCGGAGTGCGCGTGGAGCGGGTCCTCGCCGAGGTGTTCGGCGAAGCCGCAACGGCATCATGAAGCCTCCCTCGTCAGGCGAGGAGAATTCGGGCGGGGCACCACACCCCGGAGACGTGGCATGGGCACGCGCCGTCCTGGCGGCCTCCCTTTTCTGCGTCGATCCCGCGCGATCCGGCCTCGTCATCCGCGCCGGGGCCGGACCGGTCCGCGACAGGTTCCTCTCGGGCCTCCGCAGCCTGCTTCCGGCTGGAACGCCGTGGCGCACTGTTCCCGCCTCCGTCACCGACGACCGGCTCCTCGGCGGCCTCGACCTTCCGGCGACGCTGAAGGCGGGCCGCCCCGTCGCAGCCTCTGGGCTGCTTGCCGCCGCACACGGCGGGGTTGTCGTGGTGCCGGGCGGAGAGCGGCTGCCCGCCGGCATCGCCGGCCGCCTCGCCGCGGCCTTCGACGCGGGCGAGGTCCTCGCCGAGCGCGAGGGACTATCCCTGCGCATGCCCGCGCGTTTCGGGCTGGTGCTGGTCGACGAGGGCAGGGATGCCGACGAGGCTCCGCCTGCCGCGCTCGCCGAGCGGCTCGCCTTCCGCATCGATCTGCACGCCGTTTCGATCCGCGAGGCTGCGTCGGGCTTTCCATCCACGCAGGCCGTCGAAGCGGCTCGGAATGCGATCGCCAGCGTTACGGATACCGACGCGGGTCTGCAGGCGCTCTGCGCCGTGTCCGCCGCCCTCGGCGTGGATTCAGCGCGTGCCTGGCTGTGCGCCGCGCGTGCTGCCCGGGCCCACGCGGCCCTGGCCGGGCGAGCGGAGATTGCCGAGGAGGACGTCAGCGTAGCGGCGGCCCTCGTGTTCGCGCACCGGGCCACCCGTCTGCCGCCGCCGCCGGATGCCGAGGAACAGCCGCCCGCCCCACCGCCCGAGCAGGACCGGCAGGAGGACGACAGCCAGAACCAGCAGCAGGGCGAACGCATTCCCGAGAAGATGCTGGTGGAGGCCGTGCGCGCGGCCATCCCGCCGGGGCTTCTCGCGGCACTCAAGGCACGAGACCTCGCGCGCTCCGCCTCCGCGGGAAAAGCCGGCGCGGCGTCCCGCAGCCGGACGCGCGGCCGGCCCATCGGCACCGTGGCGGGAGATCCGCGCAAGGGGCGCATCGCCCTGGTCGATACGCTGCGCACTGCCGCGCCGTGGCAGTCCCTGCGCCGCCGCGCCCAGCAGGGCGAGCCCCGGCGGGTGATCGTGAAATCCGACGACATCCGCCTGCGCCGTTACGAGGAGCGCAGCGAAACGACGACGATCTTCGCCGTCGACGTGTCGGGGTCGTCGGCCCTCCAGCGCCTAGCCGAGGCGAAGGGAGCCGTCGAGCTGCTGCTGGCTGATTGCTATGTCCGCCGCGACAAGGTGGCTCTGGTCGCCTTCAGGGGCACCAGCGCCGAGCTCGTGCTACCGCCCACCCGCTCGCTCACGCGGGCCAAGCGCAGCCTCGCCGGCCTGCCGGGCGGCGGCGGGACGCCGCTTTCCGCCGGAATTGAAGCCGCGGCCGAACTTGCCGAGGCGCTGCAGCGGCGGGGCCAGTCTCCCGTCGTGGTCCTGCTGACGGATGGGCGGGCCAACATCGCCCGCGACGGTTCGCCGGGACGGCCGAGGGCGGCTGAGGACGCTGTCGAATCGGCACGCCGGCTGCGGCAATCCGGCATCCCCAGCCTGCTCCTCGACACCTCGCCCCAACCGCAGCCGGCCGCGAAACGAATCGCCGAGGCCATGGCCGCCCGTTACCTTCCGCTGCCTCATGCGGACGCGTCCCGTGTCTCCCGGGCCGTGCGCAAGGTTCTCCCATCCTGACACCTGGAGGGGATTGCTCTTGCCCAGCCCTTGCAGCTGCGAATCTCCGTGACCGGTTGGCGCATCGCTCCAGCCCGGCTTGCCACCAAGTTGACAGCTGATACTGTCTTGACATGTTGACGGTTCCGACATCACGCATCTTGGCCCAGGCTGAAGACGCCCGGCCGCATGCAGTCGTCGTCGGCAGTGGGTTTGGCGGACTGGCGGCTGCCGTCAGGCTGGGCGCGCGAGGCTACCGGGTGACGTTGCTGGAGCGGCTGGATCAGCCGGGCGGGCGCGCATCGGTGTTCCGGCAGGACGGCTTCACCTTTGATGCCGGACCGACAATCATCACCCTGCCGCAGCTTTTCGAAGAGCTTTGGGCCCTGTGCGGGCGCACGTTCTCCGACGACATCGACCTGCGTCCCCTCTCACCCTTCTACAAGATCCTGTTCCCGGACGGTTCGCACTTCGCCTGCTCGGGCGACGACGCCGCCATGCGGGAGGAGGTCAGGCGACTCAATCCGGCCGATCTGCCGGGCTATGAGCGCCTGCTGGCGGAAAGCGAGAAGATCTACCGCTTCGCCTTCGAGGATCTCGGCCAGTCGCCCCTCAACACGCTCGGGCGAATGGCACGGGCCGTACCTGGCTTCGTGCGCCACAGGGCCGACCAGTCGGTGTACCGCTTCGTCTCCGGCTACGTGCGCGACCCGCGGCTTCGCGTCGCCTTCAGTTTTCACCCGCTCTTCATCGGGGGCAACCCGTTCAGCGTCACGTCCCTCTACGCGCTGGTGAGCTTTCTCGAGCGCCGCTACGGCGTGCACTTCGCCATGGGCGGCACGGGCGCGCTCGTGAAAGGGCTCGTGAAGCTGATCGAGGGACAGGGCGGGTCCGTCGTCTGCGACGCCGAGGTCGCGGAGATTCTCGTCGAGGACGGCACTGCGAAGGGGGTCCGGCTCGCGTCGGGCGATACGATCCCCGCAGCCGTGGTCGTCTCGAACTGCGACCCCGCCTGGA
The DNA here is from genome assembly GCF_059501845.1 of Alsobacter sp. Classification (NCBI taxonomy): domain Bacteria; kingdom Pseudomonadati; phylum Pseudomonadota; class Alphaproteobacteria; order Hyphomicrobiales; family Alsobacteraceae; genus Alsobacter; species Alsobacter sp. Next base: position 69,093 of record NZ_JCACDK010000005.1, read on the forward strand.
CCTACACCAAACTCGTGACCGGCGCCGGCAAGTTGCGCTGGAGCGAGGCCAAAGTCGCCCGCTCGCATTTCTCGATGAGCCTTTTCGTCTGGTACTTCGGCACAAAGCGCCAGTTCCAGGACATCGGGCACCACACGATCCTGCTGGGTCCCCGCTATCGCGGCCTGCTCGACGACATCTTCAGGCGCAAGGTGCTGGCGGACGACTTCTCGCTGTACATCCACAGGCCCACCGCGACCGACCCGTCGCTTGCGCCCGAGGGATGTGACACGTTTTACGCCCTGTCCCCCGTGCCTCACCTCGAGAGCGGGGTGGACTGGGAAACGCAGGCCGAGCCCTACCGCCGCCGGATCGAAAAGGCGCTGGCCGACAGCATCATGCCCGGCCTGCAGGAGGCGGTCGTTTCGTCGCGCCTGTTCACTCCGATCGACTTTCGGGACCGCCTATCGTCAACGCACGGCGCCGCCTTCGGGCTGGAGCCGCGCCTGTTCCAGAGCGGCTGGTTCCGCCCTCACAATGTCAGCGAGGACATCCGTGGCCTATATCTTGTGGGGGCCGGGACGCATCCCGGCGCCGGAGTGCCCGGCGTGATCTCGTCCGCACGAATCCTCGACGAACTGGTGCCGCATGGCGAGACAATCCGCTGACCTGGCCGCGGCCGACTACGCAGCCTGCCGGGAGCTGATCCGGCAGGGCTCAAAGACGTTCCATGCCGCCTCCCTTCTGCTGCCGAAATCCGTGCGCGAGCCGTCTTACGCGCTCTATGCCTTCTGCCGGCTGTCCGACGACGCGGTAGACGGGCCCGACGCACGCAACGATGCGGTCGAGAGACTGCGCGAGCGGCTGGGCAGGCTCTATGCAGGGCGACCGGCCGCTCATCCGGCCGACCGCGCCTTCGCCCATGTCGTCGAGGCCTACGCGATCCCGAAGGCGCTCCCCGAGGCGCTGCTGGAAGGACTGGCCTGGGACGTGGAGGGCCGGCGCTACGCGACACTCGCCGAACTGCGCGCCTATTCCGCACGGGTCGCCTCGGCAGTCGGGGCGATGATGACGGTCATCATGGGCGTGCGCGAGCCCTCGGTGCTCGCCCGGGCCTGCGACCTCGGCGTGGCCATGCAGCTGACCAATATCGCCCGCGACGTGGGCGAGGATGCGAGGGCAGGGCGGGTGTACCTGCCCCTGGACTGGCTGGCGGAGGAAGGGGTCGATCCCGACCGCTTTTTGGAGCGGCCATTCTTCGACGCGCGGATCGGGCGCCTCACGCAGCAGCTGCTCGCCGAGGCCGATCGCCTCTATGTGCGGGCCGGTAGCGGTGTTCGCGGCTTGCCCGCTGCTTGCCGGCCGGCCATCCAGGCGGCGCGGCTGATCTATCGCGAGATCGGCGAGGAGGTCCGCCGCAACGGCCATGATTCGATTTCCCGGCGCGCCGTGGTGGCCGGCGGCCGCAAGTTCAGGCTGGCCCTTCGAGCGGCCGGAGCAGCGGCCATTCCGGGGCGGGTCGGGCTCGATCACGCGCTTCCCGAGACGCAGTTCCTGGTGAGCGCCGTGATGTCTGCGCCCAGGCCCGAAAGGCAGAACTTCCGGGGGCCGTGGGCCGCCGTGGACGACAGGGTAGGCTGGGTCATCGACCTCTTCGGCGAGCTCGACGAGCGGCAGCGCGACTACGGGGCGTTCGCCTCCTCCAGGACTGCCGAGCGGGGCGGATGAGCCAATGGACGGGTCCGTCTACGCCCTCGTCGAACTGCTGCTCGTCTTCGGGGTCGTCGTCGGCTTCATTCACTGGCAGCTGCATGGCCTGAAGAAACGCGCCCGTCTGCGCGCCGAGGGCAAGCTGCCCGACGAACGCGCCGCCCGCAGCGAATCGGCTTCCGCGGATCGCCCTCAGAACACCTGACGGGGCATGCGCCAGGGCAGCATCAGCCGGACCAGTTTCGTGTCGAAGCGATCGCAGTTCATGCTTTCGTGCACGGCCGTGACGTCTTCCCCCAACAACCGCGTGGCGAGCTCGGACCGGGCGTAGAAGGGCGTATTCTCCAGCGTCCGGACCACGCGCGGGGTCGATCCCGCCTCGGCCTGCGTCTCCCGCCTTATGCCCCATGCCGTCGTGCCCAGCTTCACGCGTGGCGGCGGCTCGAAATCCTCGTCCGTCCCGTCCGGTTCGTAGCGCGCCGCGATCGACCGACGGTCGCCGCTGCGCTCGACCACGTCGTAGAGCATCGCCGAGCGGCCGCCCGCCATCGGGGCGCGCGACCAACTCCACGTGGAGAAGGCCCGCTCGATCGGCTCGTCGCCGCCATTGGTGTCGCAATAGCCGTGGCCCTGCCAGGAGCAGGCGGGATCGGCGAGCGTGACCTCGACGCGCGCCGAGGGTGCGACCGGCATCCAGCGATGACGCCCGGCCGCGTCGAGCGCGAAGACGCGCCGTCCGAGGCCGGTGGGGTGAAGGCGGATCCGCCCGCGCACCCGGCGGGGCAGGGGGACGGCCCACTCCTTCAGGTCCAGCACGAGCGACGAACCGTCCCACTGCAGCGTGCTGGGGCCGATGGCGAGCAGGTCGCGCTCGCGGTGCAGGGCGGCGCGTCCGCGTTCCGTCATCGTCCAGCGTGCCGCGCGGGGTCCGTACAGCGCGACGTTGACGGCGCAGTGGTTCTCGGGATCGCCGCGCCCCGACCAGAAATAGTAGGGCGAGAAGACGCTGCCGATGAAGGCGATGATGCTGAGGCCATAGCGGCCGTCGTCGCTGAGGGCGTCGACGTACCACCAGAGATAGCCGCCGGGGCGGACATTCAGGTCGAAGCGAAGCCCGAGAGCACCGCCCGGGCCGCCAGTCTGCCCGAGAGCGCCGCCATCGGCACTCCCGGCCCCGGATGCACGCTGCCCCCGGCCAGGTAGAGGCCAGGCAGGCTCGTCGTCGCATCCGGACGCTGGAAGGAGGCCTTCCAGCCGTGCGAGGCCCGGCCGTAAATCGCTCCCCCGGTCGCCGGGAAGAGGCGCTCGAAGGTGGATGGGCTCGCGACCTGCGTGCTCTCGGGATCCAGGGTCAGTTCCAGCCCGCACTGGTCGAGCTTCGTCTGCATGTGCTTCAGGCATGTGGCGATCTCCGCCTCGGAGAAGGCATGGGTGTCGGCGACGGCCGGCGCGTTCACGAGGATCAGCAGGCGCTCGCGGTCCGGCGGGGGCTCGGTGGCCTCGTCGCCGCGGTCCTGCGCGCAGATGTAGACGGTGGGCTCGTCCGGGAGCCGGCGCTCGCGGAAGATGGCGTTGAACTCGGCCCGGTAGTCCCGCGAGAAGAAAACGGAATGGCGGACCAGCGGAAAGCCGCGTGGCGATGCCACGGCCGTGACGGCCACGGCCGAAAGCGAGCGATCGGCTGGACTGACCGGCGCGACGGCTCCGGCGGCAGAGGGACCGAAAAGACCTGCGCCGACCGCGCTCGCATCGGCGTTGACGACGATGGCGTCCGCCTGCAGCCGCTCGCCGTCGGCGAGCCTGACGCCTGACGCGCGTCCGCGCTCGACCAGGATTTCGGAAACCTCCGCCTCGCAGCGGACGTCGACGCCGAGGCTGGCGGCCACGACGGTCAATGCCTCCGCCAGCCGGTACATGCCGCCTTCGACGAACCAGACCCCGGCCTGCTCGACATGGGACACCAGCATCAGCGTGGCCGGAGTGTCGAAGGGGGAGGAGCCGCAATAGGTGGCGTAGCGGCCGTAGAGCTGCTGCAGCCGCGGGTCCTTGAAGCTCGCGCCGAGAGCATCCCACAAAGTCGCGAATGGCTGCAGCCGCATCAGCGCCGGCAGGTTCGAGAACCCGACCCTCTGCGTGAGGGACAGGAAGTTGGGCCGGCTCGATCGCAGGAACGGCTTTTCCAGCGTCTTGTACACGTCCGCTGCCTTGGCGCAGTAGGCGCGAAAGCGCCGCGCCTCGTCCGCCCCGGCGAATCGCCCGACCTCGTCGGCCGAGCGCTCCATGTCGACGTAGAGGTCGAGCCGGTCCGTCCTGTTCCAGGCATGCCGGGCCAGTAACTCCGACGGGATAAGGGTGACGACATTCTCGATCGACGTGCCCGCATCCTGCAGAAGCTCGTCGAACACCCAGCGCATGGTAAGCACGGTGGGGCCGGCATCGATGCGCGTTCCCGCCACGGGCACCTCACGCATCTTGCCGCCGGTGGCCGCGGCCCGTTCGAAAACCGTGACGCCCACGCCTCTGGAGGCGAGCGCGATCGCGGCGGCCAGTCCGCCCATCCCCGCACCGATGATCACGACGCGCTCGGACGCCACTACCCGATCCCCCGGACCTCGATCGTGAATACAGGTGAACGCGCCCGACTGTCAAAACACATTGACACGTATTACAGTCACGTTAGCCTCACACTCCGGGGCTTTGGCTCCGTCGGAGGGCATGCCATGGAGACGAGGTCCCGCATCGAGCAGGCGCTGGAGCGCGCGGTGGGCCGGGCCTGCGGGCCCAAGGCCCCTCCGTTGATCTCCGAGGCCGTGCGTCACGCCGTCTTTCCGGCGGGCGCGCGCGTGAGGCCCCGCCTGTGCTTGGCCGTCGCGCAGGCCTGCGGTGACGACCTGCCCGCGGTCACCGACGCGGCGCTGGCTGCGATCGAGCTGCTGCATTGCGCCTCCCTCGTGCATGACGACATGCCCTGCTTCGACGATGCGTCCACACGTCGCGGGCGACCATCCGTGCAGGCGCGCTTTGGCGCTCCGCTTGCGCTGCTGACAGGCGACGCGCTGATCGTGCTCGCCTTCGAGACCGTCGCCCTGGAAGCCATCGAGGCCCCGGCGCGCATGGCCCAGATCACCACCACCGTCGCCCGTGCCGTCGGGATGCCGCTCGGCATCGTCGCCGGCCAGGCCTGGGAGGCGGAGGACGAGATCGATCTCGACGTATACCACCGGGCCAAGACGGGTGCGCTCTTCACCGGCGCAGCGATGGCCGGAGCCCTGGCGGCGGGCGCCGACCCGCATCCGTGGCGCGAATTCGGCGAGCGGCTCGGGTCGGCCTACCAGATCGCCGACGATCTGCGCGATGCCTTCGCCTCCGAGGACGAGATCGGCAAGCCGGTCGGGCAGGACAGGTCCCATGCCCGCCCGAACGCCGTCAGCCGCTTCGGCGCCGGCGAGACGCTGGCGCGCCTCCAGGCCTGCGTGGCCGGGGCGATCGCCTCGATCCCTCCCTGCCCGCGCGCCTTCGAACTCGAGGCGCTCATCCGCAGCGAGGCGCGGCGCCTCGTGCCCAAGGACATCGCGCTGACCGCCGCCTGACGCAGGACTGCGATCGTGACCATGGCCGAGAAGGCGCCCGCGCCAGCATCACCGTCCGGGCGTCTTCGCGTTTCCGACTGGTGGCCTGCCTGGCGCAACGGACTTCTGCGCAGGCCCGGATTCCAGAGGTGGGCGGCATCCTTCCCATTCACCCGGCGCCTGTCGCGGCGCCGGGCAGGCGAGCTCTTCGACCTCGTTGCGGGCTTCGTCTACTCCCAGGTTCTCGCTTCGGCGATTCGCCTCGATCTGCTCGACATGGTCTCAGCGCGGCCGCTGACGGTCGAGGCTATCGCGGCGCAGACAGGACTGCCGCTCGATTCGGCGAAGCGGCTGTGCGGGGCCGCGGCAGCCCTCCGCCTTCTCGAGAAGAGGGGAGCCGGCCGGTTCGGCCTCGGCGATCTCGGCGCTGCGCTCCAGGGCAACCCCGGCATCGCCGCGATGGTGCGCCACCACGCGCTCCTCTACGACGATCTCCGCGATCCCGTGGCGCTGCTGCGCGGCCCTGTGGAGCCGACCCAGCTGTCTCAATTCTGGGCGTATGCGACGTCGGCAGCTCCGGGCGATCTCGGCAGCAATGAGGTCGCCGAGTACAGCAGCCTCATGGCGGCCTCCCAGCAGTTCATCGCCGGAGAGATCCTCGACGCCTACGACGTCTCGCGTCACCGCTGCCTGCTGGACGTGGGCGGAGGGGAGGGCGCCTTCGTCAAATCTGCCGCTGCTCGCGTGAAAAACACGCGCTTCATGGTGTTCGACCTGCCGGCTGTCGCCGAGCGCGCCAATGCGGCATTCGACGCAGCCGGGATCTCGTCGCGCGCCCAGGCGCATGGCGGCGACCTCTTCTCGGATCCGCTGCCGGCCGGAGCCGACGCGGCCAGCCTCGTCCGGGTGCTCTACGATCATCCGACGCCGCGCGCTCTCGCCATCCTCAGGTCCGTCCGCGCCGCACTGCCCGAGGATGGGACGCTGCTGGTGGCCGAACCGATGGCCGGATCCGGCGATGCCGACCGGGTCGGCGCCGTTTATTTCGCGATCTACCTGCTGGCCATGCGTGGCGGAGAGTCGCGCACCGCGGCCGAGCTCACCGGGCTTCTGCGCGAAGCCGGATTCAGCCGGATCGAGCCGGTGAAGACCCGCCGGCCTCTGTTCACGAGCCTTCTGGTCGCTCGCCCCTGAGGGGCTGAGTGCCTTGCGATCAGGCACGCAATGCCTGCCGCGCATGCAGACACACCGCCGAAAGTGTAAAGACCAATTGACAGTCAAAAGTGTGCGGTTACAGTGACGTTCGGGCCTGACGGGATCGTCTGACAGGCCGAGTCGGACACCCCCGGCAACACAGAGAGGGCGCCGTGAACGCGACCGCCGTCATCCTCGAAAAGCCCGAGCACCTGATGCTCGGCGAGGTTGGCCTTTCGCCAGCGCGGGCCACCGACGTCGTCGTCGATGTGGACTTCAGCGGCATCAGCACGGGCACGGAGCGGCTGCTCTACACCGGTCGCATGCCGCCCTTCCCGGGGATGGGGTACCCGCTGGTGCCTGGCTACGAGGCGGTCGGCCGCATCACGCAGGCCGGTGCCGAATCCGGTCGCAGTGTCGGCGAAACCGTCTTCGTGCCGGGATCCCGCGCCTTCGAGGGCGTCCGCGGCCTCTTCGGGGCAAGTGCCTCGCGCCTCGTCGCCGACGGAGGGCGGGTCGTACCCGTCGATCCCTCGCTTCAGGAGCGCGCCGTTCTCCTCGCGCTCGCCGCGACCGCCCATCACGCCGTGGTCCAGAACGTGACCTCGCCGGCCGAACTGCCGGAGCTCGTCGTCGGGCATGGTGTTCTCGGCCGGCTGATCGCCCGCATCGTCTGCGCCATGGGCGGCCATCCCACCGTCTGGGAAAAGCTCCCGGCCCGCCGCGAAGGCGACTACCTCTATCCCGTGCTCTCGCCGGAAGATGACGTTCGGCGCGACTACCGCGTGATCTGCGACGCCAGCGGCGACGCCCGCCTCATCGACACGCTGGTCGGGCGCCTGTCGCACGGCGGCGAGATCGTCCTGGCCGGCTTCTACGAGGATCGCGTCTCCTTCGCGTTCCCGCCGGCCTTCATGCGCGAGACCCGTTTCCGCATCGCCGCCGAATTCACCCCCGCCGACCTCGCGGCCGTCACCGACCTCGTCGGCGCCGGGCGGCTTTCCCTCGATGGACTCGTCACGCACCGGCGGCCCGCCGCCGAGGCCCCCGAGGCCTACCGGACCGCCTTTGGCGATCCCGGCTGCCTGAAAATGGTCCTGGACTGGAGTACAGGCGCATGAATGCGACCCCGCGCAACATCGACGCCCTGAAGAGCCAAAACGAGGCGCTGCGTGCGGAGGCGGCCCTCGGGCCCGATCCCGTGCCGACCGGCGAGGCCGGGCGCAAGACCCAGGTCATCGCCATCTACGGCAAGGGCGGCATCGGCAAGAGCTTCACCCTCGCCAATCTCAGCTACATGATGGCCCAGCAGGGCAAGAAGGTGCTGCTGATCGGCTGCGACCCGAAGAGCGACACGACATCGCTGCTCTTTGCCGGACGCTCCTGCCCCACCATCATCGAGACCTCCTCGAAGAAGAAGCTAGCGGGCGAAGAGGTCCGCATCGGCGACGTCTGCTTCAAGCGCGACGGCGTGTTCGCGATGGAGCTCGGCGGTCCCGAGGTCGGCCGCGGCTGCGGTGGCCGGGGCATCATCCACGGCTTCGAGCTTCTCGAGAAGCTCGGCTTCCACGAGTGGGACTTCGACTACGTCCTGCTCGACTTCCTTGGCGACGTGGTGTGCGGCGGCTTCGGCCTGCCGATCGCCCGCGACATGTGCCAGAAGGTCATCGTGGTCGCGTCCAACGACCTGCAATCGCTTTACGTCGCCAACAATGTCTGCTCGGCGGTGGAGTATTTCCGCAAGCTCGGCGGCAATGTCGGCGTGGCCGGCGTGGTGATCAACAAGGACGACGGCACCGGCGAGGCGCAAGCCTTCGCCGAGGAGGTCGGGATCCCGGTGCTGGCCGCCATTCCGGCGAACGAAGACATCCGCCGCAAGAGCGCGAACTACGAGATCATCGGCCGCCCCGAAAGCGAGTGGGGCGCCCTGTTCGAGGCCCTCGCCCAGAACGTCGCCGACGCACCGCCGCGCCAGCCCACATCGCTGAGCCAGGACGCGCTGCTCGCCCTGTTCTCCGGCGAGACTGTCGGACGTCACGTGGTCCTCGACCCCGCGACCGAGGCCGACATGCGCGGTCTCTCTCTGGTCGAGAAGCCGTCCCTCGAAATCGTCTACGAGAGCGTGTGAGCGCGACCATGGACGATCGCCCCACAGACCTTCATCTCGACGAGCGCCCGGAGGACGTGTCCGCTGCCGCGCCGTCCGCAACCGGCGGCGTCTGCCATGCCGGCGCCGACGAGATGCAGCGCGCTGCCCGCGCCGCCGGCCAGTCGGAGATGCTGGACCGCTACGCGCGGGACTATCCGAAGGGCCCGCACGACCAGCCGCAGAGCATGTGCCCGGCCTTCGGGTCGCTGCGCGTCGGCCTGCGCATGCGCCGCACGGCAACCGTCCTGTCCGGCTCCGCCTGCTGCGTCTACGGGCTGACCTTCACCTCGCACTTCTATGGAGCGCGCCGGAGCGTGGGCTACGTGCCCTTCAACTCCGAGACGCTGGTGACCGGCAAGCTGTTCGAGGACATCCGCGAGGCGGTCTTCGCCCTGGCCGATCCCGCGCAGTACGACACCATCGTCGTCACCAATCTCTGCGTGCCTACCGCCTCCGGCGTGCCGCTGCGGCTGCTGCCCAAGGAGATCAACGGGGTCCGCATCGTCGGCATCGACGTGCCCGGCTTCGGCGTCCCCACGCACGCGGAAGCCAAGGACGTGCTGGCCGGCGCGATGCTCAACTACGCCCGGCTCGAGGCCGAGCAGGGCCCCGTGCAGGCGCCGGATCGTCCGCGCTCCTCGCTGCCGACGGTGACGCTCGTCGGCGAGATGTTCCCGGCCGACCCGATCGGCATCGGCCGCATGCTGGAGCCGATGGGCCTGGCCGCTGGGCCCGTCGTGCCGACCCGCGAATGGCGCGAACTCTATGCCGCGCTCGACTGCGCGGTGGTGGGTGCCATCCATCCCTTCTACACCGCCTCCTTCCGTGAGTTTGAGGCGGCCGGCAGGCCCATCGTCGGATCCGCGCCGGTCGGTGCAGACGGTGCCGATGCATGGCTCGACGCAGTCGGAACGGCCGCGGGCGTCGCCCGCCCGGTCATCGACGCAGCCCGCAATGCCACGCGGCGCGCCGTCGCCGGCGCCCTGTCCGGCGCTCCCGTCAAGGGTCGCATCACCCTCTCCGGATATGAGGGCTCGGAGCTCCTCGTCGGCCGCCTGCTGGTCGAGAGCGGCGCTGACCTGCGCTACGTCGGCACGGCCTGCGGCCGCACGCCCTGGTCGGAAGCCGACCGGGACTGGCTCGAGAGCCGGGGCGTCATGGTCCGGTACCGCGCTTCCCTGGAAGACGATCTCGCCGCTTTCGCAGAGTTCAAGCCCGACCTCGCCATCGGCACGACGCCCGTCGTGCAGAAGGCGAAGGAGAAGTCTGTTCCGTCGCTCTACTTCACCAACCTCATCTCGGCCAGGCCGCTGATGGGGCCGGCCGGCGCCGGTTCGCTGGCCCAGGTGGTCAACGCCGCCCTCGGCAACCGCGATCGCTTCGCCGCGATGACGGAGTTCTTCGCAGGCGTGGGCACCGGTCACGCCGCCGGCGTGTGGGAGGACGTGCCGAAGGATCGGCCGGAGTTCCGCAAGAAGCACGCCGCGCGCAATCGCAAGACCAACGCCGTCGACAACGGGGAGGCCGTGGGATGCTGATCCTCGACCACGACCGTGCCGGCGGATACTGGGGCTCGGTCTACGTCTTTGCGGCGATCAAGGGCCTGCAGGTCGTCATCGACGGCCCGGTCGGCTGCGAGAACCTGCCGGTCACCTCGGTCCTGCACTACACCGACGCTCTGCCGCCGCACGAGCTGCCCATCGTGGTAACCGGGCTGGCCGAGGAGGAACTCGGCCAGAACGGCACCGAGGGCGCCATGAAGCGCGCTCATGCGACACTCGACCCGGACCTGCCGTCCGTCGTCGTCACCGGCTCCATCGCCGAGATGATCGGCGGCGGCGTGACGCCCGAGGGCACGGGCATCCAGCGCTTCCTGCCGCGCACCATCGACGAGGACCAGTGGCAGTCCGCCGACCGGGCGCTGCGCTGGCTATGGACGGAGTACGGCGCCAAAGGCGGCCGCATGCCGAAGGAGCGGGCCCGCAAGGAAGGCGACAAGCCGCGGGTCAATATCCTCGGTCCCATCTACGGCACGTTCAACATGCCGTCCGACCTTGCGGAAATCCGCCGGCTGGTCGAGGGCATCGGCTGCGAGGTCAACATGGTCTTCCCGCTGGGAAGCCATCTGGCCGACGTCTCCCGCCTCGTCGATGCCGACGTCAATATCTGCCTCTACCGCGAGTTCGGGCGCCTGCTCTGCGAGGAGCTCGGCAAGCCCTACCTGCAGGCGCCGATCGGCCTGCACTCGACGACCAAGTTCCTGCGCATGCTGGGCGAACTCACCGGGCTCGATCCCGAGCCCTTCATCGAGCGCGAGAAGCACACCACGATCAAGCCGCTCTGGGACCTCTGGCGCTCGGTGACGCAGGACTTCTTCGGCACGGCGAGCTTCGGCATCGTTGCCGGCGAGACCTATGTCCGCGGTGTCCGGAACTTCCTCGAGGAGGATCTCGGGCTGCCCTGCACCTTCGCCGTCGCGAGGCGTGCGGGGCAAAAGACCGACAATGCCGCCATCCGCAAGATGGTGCGCGAGAAGACGCCGCTGGTTCTCTTCGGCAGCTTCAACGAACGCATGTATCTCGCCGAAGCGGGAGGGCGGGGGGCCTACATCCCGGCCTCGTTCCCCGGCGCGATCATCCGCAGGCACACCGGCACGCCCTTCATGGGCTATTCCGGTGCCACCTACATCGTCCAGGAGGTCTGCAACGCCCTCTTCGACGCGCTCTTTTCCATTCTTCCGCAGGCCCAGCAGCTCGACGCCGTCGAGCCGACGCGCTCACGCCTGCACGAGGACCTGCCCTGGGATGCCGACGCAAAGGACGTCCTCGACCGCATGGTCGAGGCCGAGCCGGTGCTGGTGCGCATCTCGGCGGCCAAGAGGCTGCGCGACGCAGCAGAACGCGCGGCGCGCGCGGGCGGCGAAAGCCGCGTCAGCGCCGACCGCGTGCGCAACACCGGACGAGTGCTCGTGGAGGGACATGCAGCATGACCAGCGCTTTCGTGATGCAGGACGCCGTGGCCGACGTGCACCGTGTTCCGGCCGCTCCCGCCGGCTCGCAGCTGCACCGCACGTGGGAGGCCTCGCTCGCGCGGGCCGCATTCGCCGAGCGCCGCAGGGCGCGCCGGGCTGCCGAACGCGAGTACCGCGTCGTCAGCGCCGCAGTCTTCCCGGTCTTCCTGGCCGCTGCCGCCGGCCTGCGCCTGGCGCCCGGCCTTCGCCGCAGGGTCTGCGGCGAGGAGCGCCGCTCCGTGCTGGGCGATGCCCGCGCGATGGCGGCCGCCACTCTGCCGATCGCCTTCATGGCGTGAGGCGCGCCGCCGGCACATGCCGGTGGCAACGAGTTTCGCCCGGACGGGGCACCCGAGGCCATGCGGCCCGTCGATCCGTCCAGGTGTTCGTCTTCGTCCGGGGTAACCCGGATGAAACCCGTCGCGGCCCCCAAGGCCGCGGCAAACTCCGCCGCACGGGTGGTGTGCGGTAACTCGTCAGTCGGAGGGCAATCGATGGCTGATAGGAACGCATCCTGGACAGGTTTGTCCGACCAGGAAGCCGAGGAGTTCCACAGGTACTACTTGCAGGGTCTGTATCTATTTGTCGCCGTAGCCATCGTGGCTCACATCCTGGTGTGGTTTTGGCGGCCGTGGATACCTGGACCTGCAGGATACAAGGCCTCGGCACTCGAAACCTTGACCACGGTGGCCAGCACGGTGCTGCCCCATTTCACGTGAGGTAGCTCGTCATGTGGCGCATCTGGAAAGTATTTGACCCACGGCGGGTTCTGGTGGCGCAAGGCGTCTTCCTGTTCTCGCTCGCCGTCCTGATCCACCTGGTTCTGCTCAGCACTGAGCGGTTCAACTGGCTGATCGGGGCTCCGCTCAAGTGAGGCGGCAATACGCCCCCGGGGTCCGGTAATCCCGCAAGGGAGCACCGGGTGCCCGGGGGAGCGCAAGACGGCGGGCGTGGCCGAAGAGGCCCGCGCCCGCCGCCAGCCGGTCCTTCCCCGGGGTCGGCAAACAGGTCCGGGGTTCGAGGGAGGGGCGCATGGCCTTGCTCAGTTTTGAACGCAAATATCGGGTCCGGGGCGGCACCCTCATCGGGGGTGATCTCTTCGACTTCTGGGTCGGACCGTTCTATGTCGGGTTCTTCGGCGTCACGACGGTGTTCTTCGCATTCGTCGGCACCGCCATGATCCTCTACGGGGCCGCGATGGGCCCCACCTGGAACATCTGGCAGATCAGCATCGCGCCGCCCGACCTCAAATACGGCCTCGGCCCTGCGCCGATGCTGGAGGGCGGACTGTGGCAGATCATCACGATCTGCGCGCTGGGGGCCTTCACCTCCTGGGCGCTGCGTGAAGTCGAGATCTGCCGAAAGCTCGGCATCGGGTACCACGTCCCCTTCGCCTTCAGCGTCGCCATTTTCGCCTATTTCACGCTGGTCGTGATCAGGCCGGTCCTGCTGGGCGCCTGGGGGAACGGCTTCCCGTACGGCATTTTCAGTCACCTCGACTGGGTGTCGAACGTCGGGTACCAGTACCTGCACTTCCATTACAATCCGGCGCACATGATCGCGGTGACGTTCTTCTTCACCACGACGCTCGCGCTCTCGCTGCACGGCGCCCTCGTCCTGTCCGCGGTCAATCCCGGTCCGGGTGAGGAAGTGAAGACGCCCGAGCACGAGGACACCTTCTTCCGCGACACCATCGGTTACTCGATCGGCACGCTCGGCATCCACCGTCTCGGCCTGTTCCTGGCGCTCTCCGCCGGGTTCTGGAGCGCGGTGTGCATCGTCATCAGCGGGCCCTTCTGGAACCGCAGCTGGCCGGAGTGGTGGAACTGGTGGCTCAAGCTGCCGATCTGGTCATCCTGAGGAAAGGGCCACGCCATGTTCCTCCCCGAATACCAAAACATCGTCACGCGCATCCAGCTGCGCGGCGCGCCGGAGCCCGGGATTGCCGTCGAGAACGGCGAGTTCGAGCGCATCGGCCAGCCAGAGGCGCACTACTGGGTCGGCAAGTTCGGCAATGCGCAGATCGGGCCGATCTACCTCGGCACGCTCGGCATGCTCTCCCTGATCACGTTCACCCTCGGGTTCGTGATCATCGGCCTCAACATGCTGGCCTCGGTGCACTGGGATCCCATCCAGTTCGTCCGGCAGTTGCCCTGGCTGGCGCTCGAGCCGCCACCGCCCTCGCAGGGGCTGAAGATCATCCCGCCGCTCAACCAGGGTGGCTGGTGGAACATCGCCGGCTTCTTCATCACCACGTCGATCCTGCTGTGGTGGGTCCGCACCTATCGCCGGGCCCGCGCGCTCGGCCTCGGCACCCATGTGCCATGGGCCTTCGCTTCGGCCATCTGGCTGTACCTGGTGCTCGGCTTCATCCGGCCGGTGCTGATGGGCAGCTGGAGCGAGGCAGTGCCCTTCGGCATCTTCCCGCACCTCGACTGGACCACGGCCTTCTCGATCCGGTACGGGAACCTCTATTACAACCCGTTCCACTGCCTCTCGATCGTCTTCCTCTACGGATCCGTGCTGCTCTTCGCGATGCACGGTGCGACGATCCTCGCGGTGACCCGCTACGGCGGCGACCGTGAGATCGAGCAGATCGTCGACCGCGGCACGGCCACGGAGCGCGCCGCCCTCTTCTGGCGCTGGACCATGGGCTTCAACGCCACGATGGAGTCCATCCATCGCTGGGCCTGGTGGTTCGCGGTGCTGACGACGCTCACCGGCGGCATCGGCATCCTCCTCACCGGCACGGTCGTGGACAACTGGTACCTCTGGGGCATCAAGCACGGCCTCGTGCCGCACTACCCGGACCTCTACGGCGGCTCGGTCGTCGATCCCTCACTTGCGGGAGCCAAGCCATGAAACTCTGGGTTCCGGTGACGGGAGCAATCGCCGTCCTCCTCACCGGCTGGATGCTGGGCACCGCGGGGTGGAGCCTTCCGCCCGTGGTCCAGGACCAGACCGGCTACCGTGGCACCGGCATGACGGTGATCCACGACAAGAACCGGCAGGAAAAGCTGGTGGCGCTGAATACCGCGCCACCGCCCCCCTACCAGTCACAGCCCACGGGCCCGCTGGCCAAGGAGCTCTACCCGAACCTCCAGGTCCTGGGTGATCTCCACGAGGACCAGTTCAACGGGCTCATGGCCTCCATGGCCGAGTGGGTCGCCGGGCAGGGCAACGTGCCCGACGAGCAGGCGGGCTGCGCCTACTGCCACAACACCGAGAACATGGCGGACTACAGCAAGTATACGCTGCAGGTGGCCCGCCGCATGATCCAGATGACGCGCACGATCAATTCCGACTGGAAGGCCCACGTCGCGCAGACCGGGGTGACCTGCTACACCTGCCATCGCGGCAAGCCGGTCCCGACCAACATCTGGTTCAAGGAGAACGGCCCCGGCCCGGTGGGCGGCGCGGGTGAATCGGGATGGATGGGCTATCGCAACGGCCAGAACGTCGTGACGAAGACGTCCAACTCGACCTCGCTGCCCTACGACTACATGAGCGAGTTCCTGCTCGGCGACCGCAACATCCGCGTCCACAGCACCACCGCGCTGCCGACGGGGAACAAGTCGACGATCATGGACACCGAGCACACCTACGGTCTCATGATCCACATGTCGAACGCGCTCGGGGTCAACTGCGTGTTCTGCCACAACTCCCGCGCCTTCAACGCGTGGGACGAGAGCCCGCCCCAGCGCGTCCCCGCCTGGTACGGCATCCGGATGGCACGCGCGCTCAACCACGACTACCTGGAATCCCTCCAGGGCGTGTTCCCGCCGAACCGGCTGGGCCGCACCGGCGACGTGCCGAAGGTGAACTGCGCGACGTGCCACCAGGGCGTGAACAAGCCGCTGAACGGCGTGAGCATGCTCAAGGACTACGTCGCAGAACTCGGCGGGCCCAATCCGCCTGCCAAGTAACCGGCGGAAGGGTGGACAGGGCGTGTCAGCTCTCGAAAAAGACGGCAGGGGCGCGGGCGACCGCGCCCCTTTCGGCGTGACAAGGCCAACCCTCGACTGGACTCGCGACGGCCGTGACTGGCCTAACCGCGACGCCTGTTCCTTCGTCCGTGCCGCAGGGTTGCGCTGGCTCGTGATGCGGATGGGGCAGGGGCCCGTCTGCCTGCTGCTGCACGGCACCGGCGCCTCCATTCATTCCTTCCGGGATCTCGCGCCCGCGCTCGCCCGGCACTTCACCGTGATCGCGCCGGATCTTCCCGGCCATGGCTTTACCGACGGCGCACCGGCGGCGCAGCGCTCGCTGCCCGGCATGGCGGCCGCTTTGTCGGAACTGCTGCGCGAGACCGGCGCACCGCCCCCCGCCTTCGCGATCGGCCATTCAGCCGGGGCGGCGATCCTCAGCCGAATGACCATCGACGGCGAGATTACACCCAGGGGCATCATGGCGCTGAACGGCGCCTTCCTCAGCTTCCGCGGAGCGGTCGGGCAGTTCTTCTCGCCTTTGGCCAAGATGCTCGTGCTGAACCCCCTGACGCCCTCGCTCTTCGCCTGGCACGCGGGCCAGCGCCGCGTCACCGACCGGCTGATCGGGGAGACGGGCTCGCACCTCGATGAGCGCGGCCTCGGGCTTTACTCCCGCCTGGCGGGCGACCGCGGCCACGTCGCGGGGGCGCTCGGCATGATGGCGTCCTGGGATCTCGCACCGCTCGAGCGCGACCTGAAGCGCCTGCCCGTGCCGCTCTACCTCGTGGCAGCAGCCAACGACCGCACCGTGCCACCCGAGCAGGCGGCACAGGTGCGCAGGCTTGCGTCCGACGCACGCGTCATCCGCGTGGCCGGGCTGGGGCATCTCGCGCATGAGGAAAAGCCGGTCGACATCGCGGCGCTGGCGTTCGACCTCGCGCGCCGGTGCGGCGCCCTGCCGGCCGAGCAAACGGATGCCCAGCCGGACGCCGGCTGAGCCGGTTCAGATCACAAGGTCGGGGAAGCGCTCGACATAGATGCGGAACCAGGGCGTGAAACGCTCGGGCATGGCCGCGATCTCGCTGCGCAGGACAGGGGCCGAGACCCACCGGGTCTCCGCGACTTCGTCCGGGTCGGGCGCGATCGCGAGATCGTCGCGGTCCACCTCGGCCGTGAACATGTGCACCCGCTCATGCTCGTGCAGGCCGTTCCCAACATCGGCCGAGTACTCGACGACGCGGCGGCGCAGGAGCGGCGTGGTGAAGCCGAGCTCCTCCCGCAGCCGGCGCTCGGCGGCGTCGCCGACGCTCTCTCCCCAGTGCGGATGTGTGCAGCAGGTGTTCGCCCACAGGCCTCCGCAATGGTACTTGGCCAGCGCGCGGCGCTGGATCAGCAACTCGCCGCCGCTGAACACGAAGGCGGAGATGGCCAGGTGGAATGCGCCCTGGCGATGCGCCTCGAGCTTCTCGATGGGATAGAGCGACCCGTCGGCGAGGATGCCGGGGATCACCAGGTCTCCGGGCAGGATGCGGGCCCCGCCGATGGGCGCGTCGGGTATCATGGTCTCGTCCTCTTCACGCCGCCAACGGCGGCCGGCCGTCCCACGTTCCCTCCGTGCCGAGGACGCGGAAGCGCGCATAGAGCTCTTCCTTGAACCAGCCGTTCCGGCGGACAC
Source organism: Alsobacter sp. (assembly GCF_059501845.1). Taxonomy (NCBI): domain Bacteria; kingdom Pseudomonadati; phylum Pseudomonadota; class Alphaproteobacteria; order Hyphomicrobiales; family Alsobacteraceae; genus Alsobacter; species Alsobacter sp. The sequence continues at coordinate 86,308 of NZ_JCACDK010000005.1, forward strand.
CCCTGATGGCCTCCGCGTGGGACTGGCTTCCATAGGCGAAGGCCTTCATCGCATCCGGGTCGTCCCAGATGGAGAATGTCACCTGCTGCACCCAGGGCACCTCTCCGAGGCCGATCTTGAAGCGCAGCCTGTCCTGCTCCCGCACGGTGACGCTGATGCCGGGCGTGTTTCGCCAGAAGTCCAGCACATAGCGCTTCTTCAGCGTAGCGCGCGTGATGACGGCGATGGGGCTCGGCAGGTCCGGCGCCGGGCTCACCTCGAAAGGCGCCCTGCTGTCCCACTGCCCGCGGCACGACACGGCAGACATGTAGATCGTGCAGGTTTCGCTCGCATGGTCGCGATAGCGTCGCCACGCTCTGCCCTCCGACACGGCCTCACGGGCCGCGCCGATCTCCGGCCACGTCGCCATTACCGCATAGGCACCGAGATTGGGCACCGGCGTGAAGCCTTCGCCCGTGCCCGATCCGAAGAGCTTCCAGAAACCGATGCCCGGCATCCCGGCCAGCAAGGGCCGGGCGAACTGCATCTGTCCGAAGGCCCACGCCTTGTCCTTCACCCCTTGGAAGCGGAAGAAGGACAGCGAGACGGCCTGCATCGTCTCACGCGACGGCGCGGCTGAGCGCGCACTGCGACCACAGCGACTCCAGCGCGCCGACCAGCCGGTCGATATCCTGCTCGGTGTGCAGAGGAGAAGGCGTGATGCGCAGCCGCTCCGTTCCACGCGGAACGGTGGGATAGTTGATGGGCTGGATGTAGATGCCGTGCTGGTCGAGCAGCACGTCGCTGATCCACTTGCACTTCACCGGGTTGCAGACCATCACCGGCACGATGTGGCTCGGGTTGGGCTTGTGCGGGATCCCGACGGAGTCCAGCCTGCGGCGAAGCAGGGCAACGCGGTTCTGCTGGCGCGCACGCTCCGAGTGGCTGGTCTTGAGATGCCTGATGCTCGCAGCCGCACCGGCCGCGACCGCCGGGGGCAGGGCGGTCGTGAAGATGAAGCCCGAGGCGAAGCTGCGCACGAAGTCGCAGAGCGCGGCCGACGCGGCGATGTAGCCGCCGACCACGCCGAAGGCCTTGCCCAGCGTTCCCTCGATCACCGTGAGACGGTGCATGATCCCCTCGCGCTCGGCGATGCCGCCGCCGCGCGGGCCGTAGAGGCCGACCGCGTGCACCTCGTCGAGATAGGTCATGGCGCCATGCTTCTCGGCGACGTCGCAGAGTTCGGCGATCGGCGCGATGTCCCCGTCCATCGAGTAGACGGACTCAAAGGCGACGAGCTTGGCCCGGCCCGGCGCGACCTGGGACAGGAGCCGGTCGAGGTCCTGCGGGTCGTTGTGCTTGAAGATCAGCCGGTCCGCCCGGCTGTGGCGGATACCCTCGATCATCGACGCATGGTTGCCGGCGTCCGACAGCACGACGCAGTCGGGCAGCAACGATGCGAGCGTCGAGAGCGACGCCCAGTTGGAGACGTAGCCCGAGGTGAAGAGAAGCGCCGCTTCCTTGCCGTGCAGGTCGGCGAGCTCATGCTCGAGCTCGACATGGTAGCGGTTCGTGCCCGAGATGTTGCGCGTGCCACCGGCGCCGGCTCCGCAGCGATCGAGCGCCTCGTGCATGGCGGCGAGCACGCTGGGGTGCTGGCCCATGCCGAGATAGTCGTTCGAGCACCACACCGTCACCTCGCTGGCCCCGGCCTTGCCGTGGCGCGTGGCGTTCGGAAACTCCCCCGCATGCCGCTCGAGATTGGCGAAGACCCGGTAGCGCCCCTCCTTGTGGAGGTCCTCGATGCGGGAGGTGAAGAAACTCTCGTAATCCATGACGGTCTCCGGGCCGTTACGGGACGGCATTATGTCTCGGCGTGCTGCCCGTGCGGGCGGCGAGGGAAGCCGGCGCGATATCGTTCGCCGGCTCGGGGACGACGGCCTCCAGGGCCTCGGGGGTCGTTGCAGGGCCTTTCAGCGCCCAGCGCCACAGTGCGGCGTCGGGCAGCGGAAGGACCAGAAACCAGTGCTCGACGATGGCCAGCCCCAGCATCGTGGCGACGAGGGTCTTCGCCACCAGGTCGAACGGGGTGCCGGCCGTCGCCGCGGCGTGCATCGTGACGCCGAACAGCAGGCTCGCGAGCGTCACGGAAAGCGGAAAGAAGGCGGAAACACGGCCCCGCGCGAAATAGCTGGCGAGATAGTCGAGATGTCGCGGCAGGAACTCCGCCGATACGTTCGGCGCGCCGAAGAAGAGGTTGAGCTTGGCGCTGATGCGCATCGCCCAGAGCACCAGGAAGGTCCAGGTGCCCACCTCGTTGGCGGAGCCGTAAGTCAGGCCCATCATCACGACCCCGGCCGCGAGGATCGAGAGCTCGTGGAAGGAGAGCGTGTCGAAAGCCTGCCGGAAGCGCGTGAGCCCGGTCGCATCGCGAGACTGCGGGATGCGGCGTGGGCCCGTGACGTACCCCAGCAGGAACGCCGTCTCCAGGAAGCCCCAGATGAGGAGCCCGTAGGTGAAGCCCGCCAGCGCGCCCGAGGGCGTCGCGTCGTCGCGCGTCGCGGCCAGGCCCCAAAGGGCGAGGGCCGCGAGAGCGCCCATGGCGACCATCGCTGCGCCATGCATGGCGCGTGGCAGGCGCACCAGCATCAGGATCGCCCCGGTGGAGAACCACCAGGCGAACAGCGCGAAGGCGATGGCGACGCCGACGGATTCCACGGTTCTGCTCCTACCAGACCGGCTGCAGGCGGCTGGTCTCGGGGATGGCGTTGGCTTTCACGGGCAGCAGATAGAGCCGCGCGAACGTCAGCGCAGCCCCTGCGGTAAGACGCCACTTCGCCAGCTTGCCGCCGATCCCGCCGCGCTCGGTCGCTTCCTGCATCTTCACCGCGATGACCTGCAGCTTCTTCAGGCCGGCGAGGAACCGCGGGTCGTCGACGGGCAGGGTGAGCGGAAACACCTGCTTGGAGATCTCCGAGGTCAGCCGGAAGACGCGCATGTCGTAGTCGTTGATGTCGATGCCCAGCGCCTTGTGGAAGGCCGGCCGGGCATGGTCGCGCACATACATGGTCGAGAAGACCGCAAGCAGGAAGAAGCGCACCCACAGCTTGTTCAGGCCAGTAATCATCGACGGATTGGCCCTCATCAGCAGCGAGAAAGCCTCGCCATGGCGGAACTCGTCGTTGCACCATTGCTCGAACCACTTGAAGATCGGGTGAAAGCGGTGCTGCGGGTTCGCCTGGAGGTGCCTGAAGATCGTGATGTAGCGGGCGTAGCCGATCTTCTCCGACAGGTAGGTCGCGTAGAAGATGAACTTCGGCTGGAAGTAGGTGTACTTCTTCGCCTTCGTCAGGAAGCCGAGGTTCACCGCGATGTCGAACTCTTTCAGAGCGTCGTTGATGAAGCCGGCATGGCGGGCCTCGTCGCGGCTCATGTAGGAGAAAAGCTCGCAGATGTCGGGGTTCGTGCCGCGCCTCTTCATTTCCTTGTAGAGCACGCAGCCCGAGAATTCGGCCGTCAGCGAGCTCACGAGGAAGTCCACGAACTCCTTGCGGAGCTCCGGCTCGAGGGAGTTGAGGTCGATCGTCTCCCACTCCGAGGTGCGGCGGAAGTGGCCCCTGTTCGGGTCGGCCTTCATCTCGGCGATGAGGGCGTCCCACTCGCCGCGCACGGACGACACGTCCATGCGGTCGAGGGCGTTGAAATCGGTCGTGTAGAAGCGGGGCGTCAGCAGGGTGTCCTGCTGGGCGATGCGGGTCGTCTCGTTGACGTCGTCGGCCTGGCCGATCGCCTGGGGGCGTGCGTGGGCGTTCATAGCTTTGCCTTCTCCGAGAAGCTGAACTCGCACAGTTCCATGAATTCGAGGTCACCGGTGGCGCGTGTCCACAGGCGCTCGATCCAGCCGGCCCTGCTCACGGTGGCCATGCGCTCGAGCACTCGCTTCTCGCCATAGGGCACCTCGACGGGCTCTCCATGGACGCGCACTTCGTCGCCGGGTTGGATCAGGATGCCGTCCTTGAGCCTGACATGGGCGTGCAGGCTTTCGAACGTGTTCTCGACCTCGATGACGCAGGGCACGTCGACGGACTGACGGCCCGACAGCAGCGACCAGTTCATTGGGGGATGCTCCTCCCTTCGAGGAAGCGGGCGAAGGCACCCGCATTGGTGGGGCCGAACGGATCGAGCTGGACCCGCATGCCGGTGGACGTATCGGACAGCGTGAGCCGGCCGTCGTCCCACCGGATGATACGGTAGGGCTCGTCATAAGCAATGCCGCGCAATTTGCGATCCCGCTGGATGCCCCGCAGCGCGCCGTGGATGAACCCGTCCTTGTCGGACGGTATAACCTCGATCGTGTCGCCCGTGACGCCGTCGATGACGGTGATCACATCGTTCTCGGCCGTTACGAAGCGGACGTCGCGCACCGCCATCGGGTAGGTGACCGGCGTCAGGACCGTCCCGATTCCCGTGTAGCGGCCAAATCCCACGGCGGCGATGCTGAACAGCACCAGCACGAATGCCGTGTAGAGCGGCAGTCGCGGGAAGCGGTGCTGGTAGCTCCGGGGCCGGGGGGAGTTCGCTGCGGCTGACATGGTCTGCTCTCCTGATCAGCCGGCCGGGGCGAGATGCGGCCGGGCGCCGTCGCGCGGGGCGGCCGTGTCGACCACGCCGATGCGGGCGGGCTGGGTTTCAGAGAAAGCTCGCGCCAGGAGCGCCGCGACGGAAGCGGCATCCGGGATCGAGCGCAGCATCGGCTCGGGACGCGAGAACCGCCACGGCCGGGCATGCGGCCACAGCACCATCCAGGAGAGGCCACGGTTGGAGGCCAGCACCAGCGGGATGTCGCCGAATCCATCTTCGAGCGCGCGAAGATTGGCGCCGTCGATCTGGCTGTAGGGCAGGTTCACCGTCATCGGCAGCGCCACACCGAAGCGCATGACGACGCGACGGTTGGTGACCGTGTAGACCGTCGTCCGCGCCACCGCGTAGGCGAAGGCGCAGAGGAGGGCCGCGGAGATCAGCGACAGCAGCGCGAGGAAGGCGATCTGGGTCCAGACCAGCGAGGTCACGGCTCCGTCATGCCATGCACTCGCCAGCCGGAACGCGCCGATCACTCCGAACCATGCGAACACCATGCGCACATGCATGGCCGAAATGGCGAAGGAGCGCCATTCGGGAGAACCCTGCCACAGGATGGTTTCACCCTTGGGTGGCAGCGCCGGCAGGCCCGGGATGGGCTCGACGTCGAATTCGTCGCTCACAGGATCGGCTCCGCGCGCTGGGGCGTCGCATAGAGCGTACCGCCGCCGTAATAGGCCATGATCATGTCTTCCTCGAGCAGGGTGACCTGGTCGGGGCTCTTGGTCGTCGGCACGGTCGCGAACTGGTACCCGCGCACGGCGTGGACGTAGACTTCGCCGCGCTTGGTATCCAGCTGGACGAAGTTGATCGGCAGCAGCACCGTGCGGCTCTGGCCGGTCGGATCCGTCGCGACCTCGAGGTAGCGGATGGTCTGTTCCAGCTGGTCGACCCACAGGTCGGTCACCTTGCCGCCCACCGAGCCGTCCATGCCGACCACGGCCCAGCCGCGCGGGTCCGGATCGTTCTCATGCACGGTGTAGGTGCCGATGATGCGCAGCGGCCGCTGGCGCGGCTTGCCGTGGGTGTCGAGGTCGGGCCTGTCGGCGCGCTCGGCCCAGGAGCCGGGTCCGACGCCGTCGATCATGGGATCGCCCGTCGGCTCGAGCGGAGCGCCGGCGAAGGGCGCGATCTTCTCGGCTGCGAGCGGGCGGCGGTCACGCCGGCCGTCGGGAACCGACACCGTGCCCAGGCCATTCGGCAGGATGAAGGACTTGGGCTCGGGAATGAAGGGGAACCCGACCCAGCCAAGCTCGCCTGTCTTGTCGTTCTCGAGGGGATAACCCTCGCGACGATCCTCGCGGCGGATGTAGAAGATCAGCATCGCGAAGAAGATCCAGAACGCGTAGAGCGTGACCTGAGCCACGTCCAGATATTCGGTAAGTGCGCCCCTGGGCATGATGACCTCCGGAGGTCAGTTGGACACGGCCAGACGGCCGAGCTGGGTTTGGGAAGAGGAATGACCGGAGCCGCTCCGGACCCGGCGCGCGACAAGCGGACCGAGCGCCACGAGGGTGGCGAAGAGCAGCAGGATCTCGAGGTGGTACACGAAGGTGTAGGAGGAGGCCGGCTCGGCCATGACCTCGCCGAGCGCGCCGGTCGAAGCCCAGCTTGCCACTCCGTCGCGCAGGATGCCGCCGGTCGCGATGGCCAGCCCGGCCGCCGTCGCCTGGACGGCGCCCCACGCCCCCAGCGCAAGGCCGGCATCGGAGCCGTCGCGGGCCGAGGCCATGGTTGCGGTGAGCGTGCCGTGGCCGAACAGGCCGGCACCGAAGCCGATCATCGTCACGCCGGCGGCAAACAGCCAGCCCATCTGCAGCAGGCCGGCGAAGATCACCGCCGAGAAGGCGAAGATGCCGGCGAGCACGCCCAGTGCGGCCACACGATGCGGGTCCGCTCCGCGGCCGAGGCGTCTGGCCGCCAGGATCAGTCCGACGACGCCACCAGTGGCGAGCGCGCCGGTGAGGGCCGTCGTCGAGCCCACCGAGAGCTTCAGGATCTGGCCGCCATAGGGTTCGAGCAGAATGTCCTGCATGCTGAAGGCGACCGTGCCGATGCCGGTGGCGACCAGCCTGCGGCTCGCCTTTCCGCCGGCCAGGAAGCCCCGCCACGCGGTGCGGAAATCCTCGTGCTTCACATCAGGGCGCGTGCGGTCCGGGTTGCGGGCCTCCTGCTTCCACAATGCGACGAGGTTGATGACGATGGTGAGGACGGCTGAACCCTGGATCACCTGGATCAGGCGCAGCTGGCTGAAATTGGCGAGCAGGGCGCCGTAGACGACCGCGCTGACCATCATACCGACGAGCAGCATGACGCAGAGCAGCGCCACCACCTTCGGACGCGCCTGCGCCGGCGCGATGTCCGTGGCGAGCGCCAGGCCGATGGTCTGGACCGTGTGGAGCCCGGCGCCGACGAGCAGGAAGGCGAGGGCCGCGCCGACATGGCCGATCCACCACGGGCCGGTCGTGTCGCCGGAGAGCAGGATCAGCGCGAACGGCATGATCGCCAGCCCGCCGAACTGCAGCATCGTGCCGAACCAGATGAACGGCACGCGGCGCCAGCCCAGGAACGACCGGTAGGTGTCGGAGCGGTGGCCGATGATGGCGCGGGCCGGCGCGAAGAGCAGCGGCAGCGACACCATGACCGCGACGAGCCAGGCCTTGACGCCGAGCTCGACGATCATCACGCGGTTCAACGTGCCGATCAGCAGCACCGCGGCCATTCCCACCGTCACCTGGAACAGCGACAGGCGCAGAAGGCGGCCCATCGGCAGCTCCGGCGTCGCCGCGTCGGCGAAGGGGAGGAAGGCCGGCCCGAGTGTCTTCAGGGCCTGGATGCTGGCTGACTTCAGCGCGTTCATGGCCGCCGGACCTCCATGGCCTGGGAGGTGTAGAAGCCGCTGGCGATGCGCTCTGTCCGTTCCACCTGCCAGGAGGAGAGGCCCGGCTCCGCGGCCACGAGGCGGCGCAGGCCGCTCTCGGTGACGGGGACGATGGCGGGGGCGCGGTCGCTGCGCGGGAACGCCTTGCCCACCGTGTGCATCACGGTCAGCAGCGCGGTGCGGGGCGCGAAGGTGAAAAGGATCGAGCGGTCGGTGCGCGCGGCAAGGCGGCCTACCGCCTTGGTCACGTCCCGGCTGGCGTAGTGGATCAGGGAATCCATCGCCACGACGTGGTCGAACCGTCCCAGCGTCTCGTCGAGCATGTCGCCGACCCGGAAGTGCAGGCGTCCGGCGAGCTCCGGCGGGGTGCGCTCCTGGGCGAGGCCGACCAGCGTCGGCGAGATGTCGATGGCGACGACCTCGGCCCCGCGCCGCGCGGCCTCGACGGCCAGCGCTCCGGTGCCGCAACCCGCGTCGAGGATCCTGCGGCCGGAGAGATCCTCCGGCAGCCAGCCGAGCAGCGTGGCGCGCATCCGGTCGCGACCGGCACGCACCGTGGCGCGGATGCCGCTGACCGGCGCGTCCGACGTCAGGCGCGACCAGGCTTCGGCCGCAGTGCGGTCGAAGTAAGTCTCCAGCTGACCCTTGCGGCGGTCGTAGGTGATGGTGGGCATCAGTCGAACCCCAGGAATTCGAACAGGTCGCGGTCCTTCATGGGCCTGGCGTCGAGTTCGTCGACGCCGGCCCACAGGCGCGCTGCCAGCTGCATGTACTCGGCCTTGACGGCCTCCAGTTCCGGCGAGCTCTCCATCTCGAAGAGCGTGGACTTTTTCAGGCGGCTGCGGCGCACCACGTCGAGGTCGGGGAAATGCGCCAGGCGCTGCAGCCCCACCGCGTCGTTGAAGCGGTCGATCTGGTCGGTGCCGGCGCTGCGGTTGGCGATCACGCCGCCGATCCGGACATTGTAGTTCTTCGACTTGGTGTGGATGGCCGCGACGATGCGGTTCATCGCGAAGATCGAGTCGAAGTCGTTGGCGGTGACGATCAGGCCGCGATCGGCATGCTGGAGCGGCGAGGCGAAGCCGCCGCAGACCACGTCGCCCAGCACATCGAAGATCACCACGTCGGTGTCGTCGAGCAGGTGGTGCTCCTTGAGGAGCTTCACCGTCTGGCCGACGACATAGCCGCCGCAGCCGGTGCCGGCCGGCGGGCCGCCCGCCTCGACGCACATGACGCCGTTGTATCCCTCGACGACGAAGTCCTCGGTGCGCAGCTCCTCCGAGTGGAACTGCACGGCCTCCAGCGCATCGATGACCGTCGGCACGAGGCGCTTGGTCAGGGTGAAGGTGGAATCATGCTTGGGGTCGCAGCCGATCTGCAGGACGCGCTTGCCCAGCTTCGAGAACGCGACCGAGAGATTGGACGAGGTCGTGCTCTTGCCGATGCCGCCCTTGCCGTAGACCGCGAAGACCTTCGCCGTCCCGATCTTGACGTTCGGGTCGAGCTCGACCTGCATGCTGCCGTCTGACCGGTTGACGGGTTTCCGGATCGCGAGATTCATGCCGCTGCCTCCGCAGTGATGCCTTCGAGCCGGTCTTCCAGCTCTTCGCCGGCCCGATGCAGGGCGTTGAGAACCGCTTCGTCGGGGGACCAGTATCCGCGCGCATGCGCCTCGATGAGCCGGTTGGCCACCTTGACGGATGCGGTCGGGTTGAGAGTGGCCAGGCGCTCGCGCATGGCGGCGTCCAGCACGTAGGTCTGTGTGAGCTGCTGGTAGACCCAGGGCTGCACCTGGCCGGTCGTGGCAGACCAGCCCATGGTGTTGCGGACGTGCTCCTCGATCTGGCGCACGCCCTCGTAGCCGTGGTTCAGCATGCCCTCGTACCATTTCGGGTTGAGCATGCGGGTGCGCGTCTCGAGAGCGACCTGCTCCGAGAGCGTGCGCACGACGCCTTCGCCGCGTGTCTGGTCGCCGATGTAGACGGCCGGCGCGGTGCCGCCGCGGGCCCGGCTGACCGCGCGGCTGATGCCGCCCAGCGTGTCGAAATACTGGTCGACCGTGGTGACGCCGAGCTCGATCGAGTCGAGGTTCTGGTAGGCGAGGTCGACGTCGGCCAGCGCGCTCTGGAGCAGGGCCGCGTGCTGCACCGGCTTGCCGGAGCGGCCATAGGCGAAGCTCTTGCGGCGCGTATAGGTCTCCGCGAGTTCGTCGCCGTCGTCCCAGCCGCCATTCTCGACGAGGTGGTTGACGTTGGAGCCGTAGGCGCCATCGGCATTGCCGAAGACGCGCAGGGCAGCGGTCTCCAGGTCGCAGCCGTGGCGGTCGCGATAGGCCAGCGCATGCTTGCGCACGAAGTTCTGCTCGACGGGTTCGTCGGCCGAGGCCGCCAGCCAGCACGCCTCGGCCAGCAGCTTCGTCTGCAGGGGAAGCAGGTCGCGGAAGATGCCGGAGAGCGTCACCACGACGTCGATTCGCGCGCGGCCGAGTTCGGCCGGCGGCACCAGCGTCGCGCCGGCGAGGCGGCCGTAGGAGTCGAACCGGGGGCGGGCACCGAGCAGCGCGAGCGCCTGGGCGATCGGACCGCCTTCGCTCTTCAGATTGTCCGTGCCCCACAGAACGATGGCGATCGACTCTGGAAGCTGCTGGCCATCGGCCATGTGGCGGGCGACGAGGCGCTCGGCCTGCTTCGTGCCGTCTGCCACGGCGTAGGCGCTGGGGATGCGGAAGGGGTCGAAGCCGTGCAGGTTGCGCCCGGTCGGCAGGATGGCGGGCGTGCGCAGCAGGTCTCCGCCGGGCGCCGGCCGGATGAAGCGGCCGTCCAGGGCGCGGAGAACGGCGGGGAGCTCGTGGTCCTGTGCCAGCAGCACCCCCGTCTGGCGCAGCGCTTTCAGCGCCGTCAGGATCTCCGCAGGATTGCCGTCAGCGGAGGCCGGGAGCATGGCGAGCACAGCTTCCGGCGTGGCGCCGGCGGCGAGCGCCTGGGCGGCCGCGGTCGGCAGGTCGAGGCCGTGCGAGGAGGTCGCGACGGACTGCAGCAGGTCGGCACGCTCGGCTTCCGATGCGGGCTCGCCCATCACGTGCAGGCCGTGCGGGATCAGCGCGTATTCGAGCTCGAGGATCTTGTCGCTCAGGCGGGCGATTTCGGCCGGTGCCGTCTCGCCCCAGGCTGGTTCTGCTGGCACGAGGTCGACTGCCGCGGCTTGCGTCTGGATGAGTTCGGCGAGCGAGAACGCCTCGGCGCAGGACTCCGCGTCCAGCCCGCGCCAGCGCTCGAGCGACGCCTTGACGTCGAGGAGCCCGCGATAGAGGCCGGCGCGCGTCACCGGCGGCGTCAGATAGCTGACAAGCGTCGCTGCGGCGCGGCGCTTGGCGAGCGCGCCTTCCGAGGGGTTGTTGGCGGCGTAGAGATAGATGTTCGGCAGGTCGCGGATCATGCGATCCGGCCAGCAGGCCGACGACAGGCCCGTCTGCTTGCCCGGCATGAACTCCAGCGCGCCGTGCGTGCCGAAGTGCAGCACCGCGTCGGCGCCGAAATCCTCGCGAACCCAGCGGTAGAAGGCGGAGAAGGCGTGCGTCGGCGCGAAGCCCTTCTCGAAGAGCAGCCGCATCGGGTCGCCCTCGTAGCCGAAGGCGGGCTGCAGCCCGACGAAGACGTTGCCGAAGCGCTCGCCCAGCACGAACAGCGACGACCCGTCGCTCTGCTGGCGGCCGGGGGCAGGGCCCCACTGCGCCTCGATCTCGTTCAGGTAGCGCTCGCGACGGACGTGATCGTCGGCAGCGATGCGGACGTGGACGTTCGCGGATGATCCGTAGCGCTGGGAATTGCCGTTCAGGAGGCGCTCGCGCAGCGCGTCCACCGAGGCCGGGACGTCCACCGCGTAGCCGGCATCGCGCAGGCCCTTCAGCGTGTTGAAGAGCGAAGCGAAGACGGAGAGATAGGCTGCCGTGCCGACATTGCCGGCGTTCGGCGGGAAGTTGAACAGCACGACGGCGACCTTGCGGTCCTCCAGTGCCTTGCGGCGCAGGCCCACCAGGCGGGCGACGCGAGCCGCCAGCATGTTGGCACGCTCGTCGTGGCAGCGCATGTCGCGCTGGCTGCCCGAGGACGCTGCGATCGAGCGGCCACCGAAGACGATCGGGCCGGTCGCGCCATCGAGCTCGGGGATGGCCACCATGATGGTGGACTCGACCGGGGATAGCCCACGATCGGCGCCCTGCCACTGTTCGAGGCTCTGCAGTTCGAGCGGCTGGGCGGCGACATAGGGCACGTCGAGGCGGGCGAGGATGTCCTCGGCGGCGCGGGAGTCGTTGTAGGCCGGGCCACCCACCAGCGAGAAGCCGGTGAGGGAGACCAGGGCGTCGATGGTGGCGACGCCGTCCTTCATGAAGAAGGCCTCGACGGCGGGGCGGGCGTCGAGACCGGCGGCGAAAGCCGGGATCACCCGCAGCCCACGTGCCTCCAGCGCCGAGATGACGCCGTCGTAGTGCGCGCCGTTGCCGGCCAGCACGTAGGAGCGCATCACCAGCAGGCCGACCGTGCCACGCTCGCCCTTGCCGGGGACGAGGTCGGCGCGTGCGCCGATGCGGCCCTTCATGCGGGGATGATAGACGCCGACCTCCGGGTAGCAGATCGGGGCGGCCGCCTTCAGCGCACCGCGCAACGGACGCCTTGGGCCATCCGCGTAACGCTCGACCAGCATGCGGACCATGTTGGCGATGTTTTCGTCCGACCCTGCCAGCCAGTACTGCAGGGTCATGAAGTAGGCCCGCACGTCCTGGGCTGTGCCCGGGATGAAGCGCAGGATCTGCGGCAGGCGGCGCAGCATCTTGAGCTGCCTGGCGCCGGATTCCGCGCTCTGCTCCTTCTTGCCCTTCAGCTTGCGCAGGAGGGCGAGGGCACCGCTCTGCGGGGCGCCCATGTCGAACTTGCCGATGCGGGTGAGCTTCACGACCTCGGAGGCCGACATGGCGCAGACGAGCGCGTCGCAGCTTTCGCGCCGCGCCTTGAGCGCCTCAAACACCGGGGCGAAGTGCTCCTCGAGGAAGAGCATGGTGGCGACGACGACGTCGCCGGATGCGATGTCGGCAAGGCAGCGGTCGAGTGCAACCGCATCGTCCGCCCATTCGGACGCAGCGTGCAGCACGATCGAGAGGCCAGGCATCTCGGCCATCAGCGCCAGGCGCGCGCGCTCGGCAGCGCTCGCGAGATGGGTGTCCATCGTCACGATGACGAAGCGGAACGGCGTGATGTCAGCGGCCGAAATGCGCTTTTGCATCGTAGAGTGTCTCGACGGTGATGAGCGAAAGTCCGCGGTCGCGGGCGAAGGTCTCGGTGTTGCGGCGCGCCTTTCCGCGCACGAAGAACGGGATCTTCCGGAGTTCCTTTTCGGCGTCGGCGGCCCAGCCCGGCGTGCCGGGGACGGACGCTTCGGCGACGGCGGCCTCGGCCTGCACGGCGGCGGCTGCGCCGGCCGGTTCGGAAGCAGGGGCCGGGCGTGTCGTGGAGTGGCCGAGATGGGACGGGGCCGCCTCGTCGTGAAACTCCGAATCGCCCCGGAACATCCCGAGCAGGTGCTCTTCCAGCCCCATCATCAGGGGGTGGATCCAGCTGTCGAAAATGACGTTGGCGCCCTCGAAGCCCATCTGGGGCGAGTAGCGGGCCGGGAAGTCCTGCACGTGGACCGGCGCGGAGATCACCGCGCAGGCGATCCCCAGCCGCTTGGCGATGTGCCGCTCCATCTGCGTGCCGAGCACCATTTCGGGCTGCAGCTCGGCGACCTTCGCCTCGACTTCAAGGTAGTCGTCCGTGATCAGCGCCTCGACGCCGTAGCGCTCGGCGGCGGCCCTCACCTCGCGTGCGAACTCCCGGCCATAGGTACCGATGCCGCACACCGAGAAGCCCATCTCCTCGGACGCGATGCGGGCGGCGGCGACGGCATGGGTCGCATCGCCGAAGATGAAGACGCGCTTTCCGGTGAGATAGGTCGAGTCGACCGAGCGCGAGTACCAGGGAAGGCGGGAGGGCGAGCCGGCAAGGGCCGGGGCCGGATCGACGCCGGCCAGGCGGGCGACCTCGACGACGAAGTCACGGGTCGCGCCGACACCGATCGGCACCACCGTCGTCGACTTCTGGCCGAAGCTGCGCGACAGCCACTGCGCCGCGAGCCCTGCGACCTCCGGGTAGAGCACGACGTTGAAGTCGGCTTCGTGCAGCCGAGCGAGGGCGGAGGGCGTGGCGCCCATGGGCGCGATCACGTTGATCGCGATGCCGAGCTGTTCGAGCAGCCGGGTCACCTCGGTCACGTCGTCGCGGTTGCGGAAGCCGAGCGCGCTCGGTCCGAGGATGTTACAGGTCGGCTGGCCGTGCGCCTCGCGCGCGGGGACCGAGCCGGGTGCAGGCGAAAGGCCGCGAACGAGACGGTAGAACGTCTCCGCCGCGCCCCAGTTTTCCTTGCGCTGGTAGGCGGGAAGCTCGAGCGCGATGACGGGGACCGGCAGTCCCAGCGCCGAGGCGAGGCCACCGGGATCGTCCTGCAGCAGTTCGGCCGTGCAGGACGCACCGACGATCATGGCCTCGGGCTGGAACCGCTCATAGGCGTCCCGCGCTGCCGTCTTGAACAGCTCCGCCGTGTCGCTGCCGAGGTCGCGCGCCTGGAATGTCGTGTAGGTGACCGGCGGGCGCGCTGCGCGACGCTCGATCATCGTGAAGAGCAGGTCGGCATACGTGTCGCCCTGGGGGGCGTGGAGCACGTAGTGCAGCCCCTCCATGGCGGTGGCGACACGCATGGCGCCGATGTGGGGCGGTCCTTCGTAGGTCCAGAGCGTCAGTTTCATGGCTCAGACCTCCAGCCTGGCGCGCCGCACGAGCGGCCGGGCGAAGAGGTCGGCGAGGTCGCCGGCCTGGTCGTAGCCCTGGATGGGGGTGAACAGCAGCTCGATCGACCACTTCGTCGTCAGCCCCTCCGCCTCAAGCGGGTTTGCGAGCCCGAGCCCGCAGACGACCAGATCCGGCGCTGCAGCACGGCAGCGGTCGAGCTGGCGCTCGACGTCCTGCCCTTCGCTCACCAGCGTGCCCTCCGGTAGCAAGGCGAGCTCCGGCGCCATGTGCGCCTGGTTCAGGTAGGGCGTGCCGACCTCGACCGGCTCCATTCCCATCTCACGGGAGAGGAAGCGGGCGAGCGGCAGCTCCAGCTGCGAATCGGGGAAAAAGAAGACGCGGCGGCTCGCCAGGGTCTCGGCGTGACGCTCGAGAGCCCGGCGGCCACGCTCGATGCCGGGTGCGGTCACGGTTGCGAACCGGGAAGCGGAAACGCCGAAGGCGTCGGCGGCGGCACGCAGCCAGGCTGTCGTGCCCTCGACGCCGAGAGGGTAGGGGGCTGGGACACGCCGGACACCGCGCTCTTCCAGGGCCCTCGCTGTGTCGGTGAGGAAGGGCTGAGCTAGAAGAAGCCGTGTCTGCGGGCCGATGACCGGCAGGTCGCCGGCCCGGCGCATCGGGAGAAAGCGAACCGGGCCGATGCCCAGCTCGGCAAAGGTGCGGGCAAACTGGTCCTCGACCACGTCAGCCAGGGCGCCGGCGACGAGCAGGGAGGGCTCGGAAGAGCGGTCCTCGGGAAGAGTCGGGACCAGCGCGGCGAGGCAGGCGTCCTCGCCCTGCGTGAAGGTGGTCTCGATGCCGCTGCCGGAATAGTGCAGCACCCGAACGCGCGGAGAATGCACGCCGGAAAGGCGCTGGGCGGCGCGGCCGAGATCAAACTTGATCACCTCGGATGGGCAGGACCCGACAAGGAAGAGGAGCCGGATCTCGGGCCGGCGGTCGAGCAGCTGCCCGACGACCTCGTCGAGCGAATCGTTCATGTCCGTGACGCCCGCGAGGTCACGCTCCTCCATGATCGCTGTGGCGAAGCGGGGCTCCGCGAAGATCATGACGCCGGCGGCGGACTGCACGAGATGGGCGCAGGTGCGGGAGCCGACGACGAGGAAGAAGGCGTCCTGGATCTTGCGGTGAAGCCACACGATCCCGGTGAGACCGCAGAAGACCTCGCGCTGTCCGCGCTGGCGAAGAACGGGGGCGCCGACGCAGCCGCCCGTGGGAGTTGCGATGGGGGCACTCATCGCGCGACCCCCATGGCCGGCGCCCCGGACGGGGATGCAGCTGATTCGAGCCGCGCCGCGCGCAGTTTCAGGATGAACTGTGCAGCGTTGACGACGTAGCTCGCATAAGCGGCGAGCGCGAGGAGCATCAGGGCGCGCGGGTCGAGCCAGCCGAACACCAGAGCACCGAGGTAGGCGCTGTGGAGCGCCAGCACCAGCATGCTGACGACGTCTTCCCAGAAGAAGGCCGGCGCAAAGAGCCAGCGCCCGAAGACGTCCTTCTCCCAGATCGAGCCGGTGATCATGATGGTGTAGAGCAGGGCGGTCTTTGCCACGATCGACAGGGTCGCTGCCGTCCATCCCTCGCCGGTGGCGAGGAAGCGCAGCACCAGGAACAGGCTCAGCAGGAAGACGGCGAACTGGAGCGGAGCGAGCACTCCCTGCACCAGCGTCCAACGCGAGCGGTCACGCCTTGCCCGCTCCTCTGGCGTGTAGAGGGATCTTCCGTTTCCCTGAACCACGCTGTCCGCCATGACGTCTCTGCCCCCGTCCTCCGCCGCTCGTGACTGAACGGCCTCGGCGTTTCGTCGATGCTAGAGCCGTGTCGGCAGATGTGTCAATCAAACTTGACGTCCAGTTCGTTTGACGCCAATTCTGTCGGTGCGCGCCGCTCAAGTTTTCCTACTCAGGCGCGGCGCTTGGGCCTATGATGCTTGCTCGGGGCTTTCGACAAACGTTCCGGTCAACGGAGGTACGGACCCGCTAAGTTGCTGAATTCGCCCAGATTCGGGAGGGGCTCCTATGGATCAGCAGGAGCATAGAGGCGAGGGACCGGGTCGTCCGGATCGCCATGACAGAATGCCGGTCGGCATGCCCGTTCCGGGTGCGGAACTGCCTCGTCGCCCTGATGTGTCAACTGACGCGACGCGTGCCCGGCTGGCTGCGATCATCGAAAACGAGATCATTCCCCGGCTGATGTTGGCCCACAGGCAGCCGGTCGGCCCGCCCCTCCCCGCCACTGCGGGCGAAGGCGGAATCGACCAGTTCGTCCGCCTCATCCTTGCTGCCGACGGCGAGCCTGCCTACGCCCATGTCGAGCGTCTTCTCGCCGCCGGCGTCGCACGCGAGACGCTGTTCCTCGATGTCCTGGCACCGGCGGCCCGCCGCCTCGGCGAGCTGTGGCAGGAGGACATCTGCGACTTTATGGATGTGACCTCCGGTCTCGCACGCCTCCAGAACATTCTGCACGAGCTGAGCCCGGAATTCCTTAGTCCGCCCACGCTGACTACGGTCGACCGGCAGATCCTGCTGGCGCCGGCACCGGGCGAGCAGCACACCTTCGGCCTGTCGATGGTCGAATCGTTTTTCCGTTCGTCCGGGTGGGATGTCACAAGCGATTCCGACCTCGATCCCGCCAAGCATGTGGGGCTTCGCCGCTACGGGATCATCGGCTTTTCACTGAGCTCCGAGACGAAGCTGGAGGCGCTGAGCGCGTGCATCCGCGCGGTGCGCCGGGCCTCCCGGAACCCTGGCATCGGTGTCATGGTTGGTGGACACCTTTTTATCGAACGTCCGGAACTGGTCGCGATCGTCGGGGCCGATCTGACAGCGACGGACGGCCTGACTGCGGTGCTGTTGGCGCAAAGTCTGCTTGATCTGCGCGCACCGGCCTGCTGAAAGGACCCCTCCAACGTTGCATCGAGCGAACGGCGGTCATGGAGATTGTGGCACCCCCAAAGGCGTCCAAACATTTTGAGACGCCCCACGAGTCTCTCGCGGACCTCGACCCCGACGTCGCCGCGACGCTCATCGCTGCGGCAGCGGATGTCGCGCTCGTCATCGATCCCGATGGCGTGATTCGCGACATCTCGTTCGGCAACGAGGACCTCCTGAACGAGGGCGGCGACGCCTGGCTCGGCCGTAAATGGTCCGAGACGGTGACGGTCGAGAGCCGTTCCAAGATCGAGGATCTGCTGAAGACAGCCTCGGCGGCAGCGCCCACACGCTGGCGGCAGGTGAACCATCCGTCGCCGCGCGGACCGGACCTGCCAGTCAGCTATTGCACCGTACGCGTGGGAACCGAGGGTCGAATCGTTGCCATCGGCAGGGATCTCCGCTCCCTTGCGATGCTGCAGAAGCGGCTTGCCGATGCGCAGCAGGCGATGGAGCGGGAATATGCCCGCATCCGTGGTGCCGAGACGCGCTACCGCATACTCTTCCAGCTCGCCGGCGAGGCGATCCTGATCGTCGACGCGACCACGAATCGCGTTACCGAGCTGAACCCTGCTGCGTCCCGCCTTTTGGGGCGTGATGCAAAGCGCCTCGTGGGCCGCGGCTTTGCCGACCTGTTCGAGGAAGACAACGTCTCCGCCATCCAGTCGTTGATGGCCGCCGTGCGCGTGGCCGGAAGGGTGGACGACGTCCATGCAAGGTTGTCCGAAGGCAGGCAGCCGGTGCTGGTTTCCGCATCGCTCTTCCGCCAGGAGAAATTCGCCTATTTCCTCGTCCGCGTGTCGCCGCTCGGCGCCGGTGCGGGCGAAAGCGTGCCGCGTGGGCGGGCAAGCCTGCTCTCCGTCGTCGAGAGCCTGCCGGAAGGCCTGGCAGTCACCGATCCCGGCGGGCGCATCCTGACCGCGAACGGAGCTTTCCTCGACCTTGTCCAGATGGCGACCGAGGAACAGGTGCGCGGCGAGCCCATCTCGCGCTGGATCGGAAGGCCGGCGGTCGACTTCGACGTGCTGCTCTCCAATTTGCGCGAGCATGGGTCGGTTCGCCACTTCGCGACGATCGTGCGCGGTGAGTACGGCTCGGTCGAAGAGGTCGAGATCGCCGCGGTCTCGGTTCCCACGGGCGAGCAGCCCTGCATGGGCTTCACGGTCCGCGCCGTGGGCTGGCGCCGGACGCCTGCCGCCGGAGCCCAGACGTC
This sequence comes from Alsobacter sp., assembly GCF_059501845.1. Lineage (NCBI taxonomy): Bacteria > Pseudomonadati > Pseudomonadota > Alphaproteobacteria > Hyphomicrobiales > Alsobacteraceae > Alsobacter > Alsobacter sp. The sequence continues at coordinate 104,827 of NZ_JCACDK010000005.1, forward strand.
GGCGCTGCCGCGCTCGCCGGAGCAGTTCACCGAGCTCGTCGGCCGCGTCGCCCTGAAGGACCTCGTGCGCGAGACCACCGACATGATCGAGCGCCTGTGCATCGAGGCGGCGCTTGAGATGACACGGGACAACCGTGCTTCCGCCGCGGAGATCCTGGGGCTCAGCCGCCAGGCCCTTTACGCCAAGCTGAGGCGATACGGGCTCGGGGATCTCGACGGGCCCGAATAGCCCAGCACCCGGCCTGCGCCACTTAAGCGCGGGCGCTTCCCGCGCCTCATCCTCGCGGTGCCTGCACCTGCTTTGCCCGCCTGCTCCGTTCGTGAGTCCGCCGGGATCGGAGCCCGATGCCGTGGATCCGCGCGCTGGCTTCTTCGGCCTCTTTCAGTCGCCAAAGTCCCCGAAAATGAGTGTAACGCCAACTTGACACTCCTATCTGTCCTGTTAGCGTTGCACCATGTCCAGACCGGCTCCCTCGGCTCTCCTGGAGCTTCTCAAGCCCATCACGTGGTTCGCTCCCATGTGGGCTTTCGCATGCGGCGTCGTCTCGTCGGGACAGTCGCTGCAAGGCAACTGGCTGGTCGTGATCGCTGGCGTGGTGCTGGCCGGTCCCCTCGTCTGCGCCACGAGCCAAGCCGTCAACGACTGGTACGACCGTCATGTCGACGCCATCAACGAGCCGCAGCGGCCCATTCCGTCGGGCCGTGTGCCCGGGCGGTGGGGCTTCTACCTTGCGACGCTCTGGACGATGCTCTCGCTCGCGGTCGCGGCAGCGCTCGGCGCCTGGATCCTGGGGGCGGTGATCGTCGGCCTCGTTCTCGCCTGGGCCTACAGCGCACCTCCGCTTCGGCTCAAGCAGAACGGCTGGTGGGGAAACTCGGCCGTTGCACTCTGTTATGAGGGCCTTCCCTGGCTCACGGGCGCCGCCGTGATGGCCTCGGCCCTGCCGGACTGGCGCATCATCGTTCTCGCGCTTCTCTACAGCGTTGGCGCCCACGGCATCATGACGCTCAACGATTTCAAGTCGGTAGAGGGCGATTCGCGCATGGGCGTCGCGTCTCTCCCGGTGCAACTCGGCGTGGGGACCGCGGCCCGGCTTGCTTGCGCTGTCATGGCCGTTCCGCAGGTCGTGGTGATCGGCCTGCTGGTGCACTGGGGCAGCCCGTGGCACGCCGCCGGCGTCGGCCTACTCCTCGCCGGACAGTTGGTGCTGATGGTGCCACTGCTGAAGGCGCCGCGCGAGAAGGCGGCCTGGTACAACGCCACCGGCACGACACTTTACGTCCTCGGAATGCTCGTCGCTGCGTTCGCGCTGCGTCCTGCCATGCAGGCGCTCTCATGAGCGCCCCGGCGGTCCATCAAGAAGCGGCACACCTCGGCTGGGGAAGCATCGTCCGGCTCGGTCTGGTGCAGACATCGCTGGGCGCCATCGTCGTCCTCATGCTCTCCACCATCAACCGCGTCATGGTGCTGGAACTCGCGCTCCCGGCGGTTGTGCCGGGCGCCCTGGTGACGCTGCACTATGCCGTTCAGGCGCTGCGGCCGCGCTGGGGCTACGGGTCGGACGTCGGCGGTCGCCGCACGCCGTGGATCATCGGCGGCATGGCGCTGCTGGCCATCGGCGGTGTCGGGGCCTCCGTCGCGGTCGGGCTCGCCATGGAGCATCTCTGGGCCGGTCTGGCCCTTGCGGTCGTCGCCTTCCTCGTCATCGGTATCGGCGTGGGAGCAGCCGGGACGTCGCTGCTGGCCCTGCTGGCGACACGCACGCAGGAGCGCCGGCGGGGCGCCGCGGCCACGATCGTCTGGGTGATGATGATCGCGGGCTTCGCCGTGACCGCGCCGCTGGCCGGCCGCTATCTCGATCCGTTCTCCGCCGGCCGCCTCGTTGCCGTCACCGCCACCGTCGCCGTCATCGCTTTCCTGGTCTCGGTGCTCGCGGTGTGGGGTGTCGAGAGCAGAGTCGCGGAGCCTCGGCCTGCACAGCAGGCGACCGCCAAGCCGCCCTTCCGTGAAGCCCTGCGCGAAGTGTGGGCAGAGCCCGAGGCGCGCCGCTTCACGATCTTCATCTTCGTCTCCATGCTGGCCTACAGCGCGCAGGATCTGATCCTCGAGCCGTTCGCAGGCCTGGTGTTCGGCATGACACCGGGGCAGACGACCTCGCTCTCAGGCCTCCAGCACGGCGGGGTGCTCGCCGGCATGATCCTCGTGGCGCTGGTCACGACGCTCGCGCGCGATCCGCTGCTGGCCAACCTGCGCGCCTGGATGATTGGCGGCTGCATCGGCTCCGGCCTCGCGCTGGCCGCCATCGGCGGTGCGGCTGCCGTTGGTCCCGGCTACCCGATCGGGGCCGCCATCTTCGCGCTCGGCTTCTGCAACGGCACCTTCGCGGTTGCGGCCATCGGCCAGATGATGGCACTCGCCGGCGCGGGCGCCGGGCGGCGCGAGGGAACCCGCATGGGTTTGTGGGGTGCCGCGCAGGGCATTGCTTTCGGTGCCGGCGGATTCGGCGGCACCGTGGCAGTGGACGTGGCTCGCCATGTCTTCGCCGATGCGCCCACCGCCTACGCCTCGGTGTTCGTCGGCGAGGCGGTTCTTTTCGTATGCGGGGCGGTTCTCGCCGCCCGCCTGTCGGGTGGCGCGGTCTCCCGCAGGGCTCCGGCCCGTCTGGGCCAGGCCGCCACCGCGGGTTCACAGGGGATGTAGGCCATGATGAAGCCGCCGGAGCCACGACCCGCCCTCTTCGACGCCGTGGTGGTCGGCGGAGGCCCTGCCGGCGCGACGGCGGCCGACGACCTCGCCCGCAAGGGCCACGAGGTGCTGCTGCTGGACAGGGCAGGGCGCATCAAGCCGTGCGGAGGTGCCATCCCGCCTCGCCTCATCCGCGACTTCGACATTCCCGACGACCTCCTGTGCGCCCGCATCACGGCGGCGCGCATGGTGTCGCCCAAGGACAAGCGGGTCGACATGCCCATCAGCACCGGCGGCTATGTCGGCATGGTGGATCGCGAGGTTTTCGACGAATGGCTTCGGAAGCGTGCGGCCGGGAGCGGCGCCAGCCGCGTCGACGCCACGTTCGAGACGGTCTCGCGAGACGCGGACGGCACGCTGCTCGTGCACTACCGCCCGGCCGGCGGCGCCGAGACGCTCTGCGTCCGCACCCGCCTGCTGATCGGCGCGGACGGGGCCAACTCCGCCGTGGCACGCGAGGCGCTGCCCGAGGCCGGGAAGGCGCCGTTCGTCTTCGCCTATCACGAGATCATCCGGACCCCGGAAGCGAGCCGCGACGCCGTCGACCCCACGCGGTGCGACATCTACTACCGCGGCGCGCTGTCGCCGGACTTCTACGCCTGGATCTTTCCGCACGGGAAGACGATGAGCGTCGGCACAGGCACGGCCAAGAAGGGCTTTGGCCTCAAGGATGCCATCAGGGACCTGCGGGCCGAAACGGGCCTCGCGGCCGCCGAGACCCTGCGGCGTGAAGGCGCACCCATACCCCTCAAACCGCTGAAGCGTTGGGACAACGGACGCGACGTGCTGCTGGTCGGCGATGCCGCAGGCATCGTCGCGCCGGCCTCGGGCGAAGGGATCTACTACGCAATGCTGAGCGGCAGGCTGGCTGCGGAGGAGGGGGCTGCGGCACTGACGGCCGGGGACGGCCGCAGGCTGGCGGACGTCCGCCGCCGCTTCATGCGAGACCACGGCCGCATCTTCTGGATCCTGCGCATGATGCAGGCGGTTTGGTACCGCAACGACATGCTGCGTGAGCGCTTTGTCAGCATGTGCCGGGACAAGGACGTTCAGGCGCTGACCTGGGATTCCTACATGAACAAGCGCCTCGTCCGTTCGAAGCCGGTCGCGCACGTGAAGATCTTCTTCAAGGATCTCGCCCACCTCTTCCGGCTCGTTTCGCCCTAGGGCCCGGCATGCAGAGCGCAATGGCCACCCTCTTCGACAGCGGCCGTATCGTCGATCTCGTCCTCGCCATCGTGGCGGCCGAGACTATTGTGCTCATCGTGCTCAATCGCATTACCGGCCGCGGGCCGGCGCCGTCCGCCGTCGTGGTCACCGCTCTCTCAGGCGTGTTCCTGATGCTGGCGCTGCGCGCAGCGCTGACCGGTCGGGACTGGACAGCGGTCAGCCTGCCGCTGCTCGGCGCCTTCGCCGCCCATATCGCCGACCTGTGGATGCGCTGGCCGGCGTCCCTGCGTTCGCATCTTTCCTATTCTCCCCGCAAGGAGGCCCCCGATGTCTGAGAGCAACACCCCCCTGCTCGACACAGTCCTGACGCCGGGAGACCTGCGCACGCTGGAGGAGAACGAGCTCCGCCAACTCGCCGACGAGCTTCGCGCAGAGACGATCGACGCGGTCTCGGTGACCGGCGGGCATCTCGGTGCCGGGCTCGGCGTCGTCGAGCTCACCGTGGCGCTGCACTATGTTTTTGACACGCCGCGCGACCGCCTGATCTGGGACGTCGGCCACCAGGCTTACCCGCACAAGATCCTGACCGGCCGCCGCGACCGCATCCGCACCCTGCGCAAGGGCGGCGGCCTCTCCGGCTTCACGCGCCGGAGCGAGAGCGAGTACGACCCGTTCGGGGCGGCGCACTCCTCGACCTCGATCTCCGCCGGCCTCGGCATGGCAGTGGCCCGCGACCTGCAGGCCGGGACGAACAACGTCATTGCCGTCATCGGCGACGGCTCGATGTCGGCTGGCATGGCCTATGAGGCGATGAACAATGCCGGCGCCATGGACAGCCGGCTGATCGTCATTCTCAACGACAATGATATGTCGATCGCCCCGCCGGTGGGGGCTCTCAGCGCACATCTGTCGCGCGTGCTCTCCACCCACGCCTATCGCGGGCTGCGCGAGACGGGAAAGCGGATCGTCCGCCACCTGCCCAAGCCGATCTACGAGACGGCGCGGCGCGCCGAGGAGCTGACGCGCGGGTTCGTCACCGGCGGCACCCTGTTCGAGGAACTGGGCTTCTACTATGTCGGCCCGATCGATGGGCACAATCTCGAGCACCTTCTGCCGGTGCTGCGCAACGTGCGCGACTCCGAGCTGGGGCCGACGCTGATCCACGTCGTCACGCAGAAGGGCAAGGGCTACGCACCGGCCGAGGCCTCGGCCGACAAGTACCACGGCGTCTCCTCCTTCGACGTGGTCACCGGTGCACAGGCCAAGCCCAAGGCCAATGCGCCGGCCTACACCCGCGTCTTCGCCCAGGAGCTCATCCGGGCCGCCCGCAAGGACGAGCGCGTCGTCGCCGTCACCGCCGCCATGCCGTCGGGCACCGGCCTCGAC
>NZ_JCACDK010000006.1:0-103966 GCF_059501845.1 Alsobacter sp.
CGGGGTCGCGGAACAGATTGCGGGCAGGGCGGGATCGGGTCAAGCTGAGCTGAGCCGCTAGGTGGAGGGGCTTGTGTCGCGCATCGACTTCGAAGAGGTCGTGACTCTCCTGGCGCTGCGCGGGCGCGCAAGCGTTGGTTGTGAGCACGGAGGGGCCTGCCGCCAATGACCCTCGCTCGCGCTGTACGTACGATGGTCGACTGGGTCGACGATCCGATCCGGCGAATGAGCGCGTCGATCCTCCGAGAGGAGGGGCGGCCCATACTGACCTTTACCCAGATCGAGAAGCTGTACCAACGTCCGGACTTCCCTGACCGGTCAGAGGAGGCGCGGAAGGGGACTTGACGGCCTTGACCCGCCCCGCCCGATGTTCCACTTCCGTTCTCCATGGGACGCCGGCCTGCTCGCCTCAAGGAAGTCCCCCCGGACAGGAGGTCGCGGCGGGGCAGGGGAGCTTCCGCATTGAGGGCCGGCCGATCGCCTGACGCAATATCGTAGCACTGCGGGGGTGAGAGTCTCGTGCTCAAGCGGCATTATGAAAGATGATGCCGAGCGTGTGGCGACGGCCGGAGCGCACTGTGCTCACCCCGTGCCTCAGGTTCACCCGGTAGTTGCCGCGCCCGCCGCTTACCGGGCGCGTGTTTACCGCAAACACCACTCCGTCGCCTTGGCGCAGTGGCACGACGGCGCCTCGCGTCTGCATGCGTGGCCGCTGCTCGGTCAGCATGAACTCGCCCCCCTCGAAGTTCACGCCAGGCTCGGACAGCAAGATGGCCACCTGGAGCGGGAAGACATGCTCTCCGTAGAGATCCTGGTGCAGGCAGTTGTAATCCTCGGCGCCGTATTGCAGCAGGAGAGGGGTCGGCCGGGTCTGGCCGGCTTGGTGGCAGCGGTCGATGAAGGTGGCGTGATCCGGGGGGAATCGGATTTTCATGCCCAAGCGCTCATGCCACTCGTTGGCGACTGATCCCAGCCGGGCATAGAGGTCAGTTCGGAGCGCATGAACCATGTCTGGCAGCGGGTACGAGAAGTAGCGGTACTCGCCGCGACCAAACCCATGCCGGGCCATGTTGATGTGGCTGCGAAAGCCTTCGTCGCTCCCATAGAGCTCGGCAACGGCACGACACTCTTCGCTGGTGAGCAGCGTCGGCAGGATCGCCCAGCCCTTCGCATAGAGGTGGGCGGTAACCGTCGTCCAGTCGATCGTATCCAGCCGCCGAGCGGGCAAGGACATGCGCATAGGAGGCCCTCCATGATGATCTCGCAGGACCTGCACGGCCCCACCGACGAAACACCATTCCGAGCGTCGGAGAGCACTCCGCCCTTTGCTCTCGAGTTGAAGAGCCTGATGAAGCGATCATCTCGCGACGTCGCAGCTCCGGCCCTATGTACCTCTGCGGCAAGCTAAGCGCTTGTCATGGTCGTGCCGCACCTAGCGCTTGATGCGATGGCGCCAGATGCCGAGCACGACGTTGGCGGTCCCGATGGCCAGCAGGACCCACATGGTGCCCGTCGCGCCCGCTGAGACGCCTTCGAGCTTGGACGGGTCGAGGCGGCCAGCAAGGACTTCAGCACTCAGCCGGGCCTCATCCTGGAGCGGGGCCATCGCATGCAGGCCGCCCGCGAAGAGCGGAATGCCAGAAGCCGCCTTGATCAGGGCCCAGCCGGCGCTGCGGTATGCAGGAACGATGGCCATGGACACGAGGCTTGGAACGAGCGTCAGCAAGAATGAGGGGAAAAAGATCCAGTTCGCGATGAGGCCCATCGCGCCACAGATGAGCCCGTAACTTGCCACCGAACTCGGTGGAGGCACGACGCTTTCCAACACGAGAAGGCACGCGAGCGAGCCGATGAAGCCGATCGCGCCCATCGTGTGGAGGAATTTGAGTAGCCGCTGCAAATCGTCCCGGAGAGGTGTGGTGTTCGATCATCTGAGGCTAGAGCAGGCGTCAAACCTTGGGTATCACGAATTCGAACGCCAGCGCGTCGGCGATCCAAGATTCCTGCTAGAGACAAGGACCGTACCTTGGCAGGTGCGGGTCAAGGCGCAGCCTTGGCCCGTTGCGGAGCTTGGCAAGGTCCGCATTACGGCAGCGGCGGCCGCCGCACCTCTGAGCCTTGATGTGAGGTGCTCTGGCGGTCGCCTTTGTCGGATCTGTTTGCCCCGGGGCTGGTCGAGCCTCAGAACGTCGGGAACAGCGCCTGGATCTGGAAACGCAGGGTCCAGTCGGGACCGCTCTCAGGTTTGACGACATTGTAGAAGGCTTGCACCTGCGCGTTGATCGGAAGCTTGCCGACCTTGAACAGGCGCCCGATGCCGCCGCCGACCGGCACCGTCCAGCGGTCGGACGACTTGGCGAGCCAGTTGGCGGTGATCACCGGGACGGAAGTGAGGTACCAGCCGTCGGCCATGTTGTAGTTGAGGAAGGGCTGGATAAGCATCTGGTTGACGCGCTGGTTCTGCGTGCCTGCCCAGATGTTGTTGACCAGCACGCCGTAGACCCAGTGGTCCTGAATTGTGAGAACGACGGCCGAGGGGCCGGCGCCCCACTTGTTCACGCCAAGCGTATTCCCGGTCGCCGTTGGCAACCAGAAGACTGGCCCGACGCCCCAGATGAGCTTGCCCGGCTTGGCGGGCGAGAGGAAGAACGAAGGCTGGATGTTGCCGAGACCCAACTCGGCGCCGTCCGTCAGCGACAAGCGCGGCTGGTAGATCACCGGGGTGACCCAGCGGGTAATGAGATTCCAGTCCTCGGTCAGCTTGAACGGGATGACGGGCTGCACGTTCAGGACGTTCTGCGGCCGGTGAAGCGGGCCATAGTCGAAGTTGGTATTGTTCTGCAGAGGAATGCTGATGAGGTTGGCTACAGGGTTTTGCGCCGCCTCACGCAGCTTGTCGGCCGATTCAGCCGACCCGGCTGCCGGTTGAGCCTCTCTGGGCGACGTGGCAGGAACCGGTGCAGTTGCTGTGGTTGCGACCGGCACTACTGGCTTTGCCTTCTTCGGCGGAGCATTTGCGACCGCGACTGTTGCAGACGCAACGAGCATCAAACTTGCTGCCAAACCGCATCTCATCAAGGTAAGCTCCGCCTAGCTCCTCTTGGACAGATCGACGATAGAGTGCGAGCAGAAGCTCTAGCTTGGCTTTTCGTGACAGCAGTCCAAGCCTTTCACTAAAGTCTCTGTGCTGTTGCACGCGAGAGACGCTTGCGACCGGAATGACCACCTGCAGTGCGTCCTCCTCGCGATGAGGTCCAGCGTGCTGACAGGACGTGACCAGGGCGAAGAGCGACCAGTGCACCGCGGATGGCTCGCTTCGCCGCGACGTCCGCTTGCGGTACGTTCGCGAACTACCGCTGTTGGCGCGAGGCTGACCTGCCCCCGGATGCGAAGAGTTGACCGATTGACGACTTTGGCGATGGGCGCCCTACGGCTCTTGGGGAGTTAGTGCTCCACACAACGCTGCTCATGCTCGGCCACTGCAGGGGGCCGCCGATAATCGCCGCCTGCGACGGAGCGCAGGCGGCGTATGGGGTCATGGCGTCGGCTTCACGACCTTGTCGTAAAAGCCGACGATGTGCTCGGCGATGAAGGGCAGGTTGTCCTCGGTCGCGAAGTGCCCGGCGTTCAGCCGGTGGATCTCGGCCTTTGGCAAGTCCCTGCGATAGGCTTCGCCACCTTCCGGCGAGAAGAAGGGGTCGTTCTCGCCCCAGAAGATCAGCGTCTTTGGCTGCTTCTCCCGCAGGAAAGCCTGCCATTGAGGGTAAAGCGCCACGTTCGTGCGGTAGTCGTAGAACAGGTCGAGGTTGAGCCTCAGCCCATTCGGCTTGCGCATGAAGCCGTCGTCCGACTCCCACGCATCGGGACTGACGAGTTCGGGATGGCCCGCGCCGGCCAGATAGACCCCCTTGATGCCGTCATGGCTATTGAAGGCAGCGAGCGGCGCCTCGGTCTGGGGCGAACGGTTCACCCACAGCGCCTTCCGGAAGGCATCCCACGCCGGCGTGAAGCCCACCTCGTATGCGTTCGTGTTCTGGATGATGATCCAGTCCAACGCCTGCGGGTTGCGGCCCATGATCCGAAAACCGACGGGTCCACCATAGTCCTGCATGAAGAGGCCGTAATGGTCGAAGCCTTTCGCCGCGAGCAGCTTCTCCATTGTCACCGAGATGCCCTCGAAGGTGTAGGCGTAGGTGGCGGGATCCGGGCGGTCGCTGTTGCCGAAGCCCTGGTAGTCCGGCGCGATGATGTGGAAGCGCGGCGCAAGAGCCACGATCAGGTCGCGATACTGGTGCGACGAGGACGGCCAGCCGTGCAGGAGCACAAGGTTCGGGTTCTTCGGGTCGCCCGCTTCGCGATAGGCGATGGTCAGGCCATCGACCTTCACCGTTCCATAGGTGACCTGCGTCGCGGAGACCGTCGTCGTCGTGACGGTAGCAGCGCTCTGCGCCCGAACGGGGGCCAGGCCGGTGAAAGGGCTCGCCGCGAGGGCAAAGCCCAGGGCCGAGGCGAGAAGACGGATCTTGAAACTCATGATCTTTCTCCTGGAAGGAGGGCGCGCGTCGCCGTTCGGTGACGCGCTGCCCCCGGGTTTGTGCCGATGGTGATGGGAAAGGTCAGGCGGCCCTGCGGGCCTCGATGCGGGGGAAGTCGATATCGGTCTTGAAGACCTCGTTGACGTAGTTGGTCCACGTGTTCAGCGCGACGTGCTGGACGATCTCGATGATCTCGGCATCGCTGTAGCCGGCCTGGCGTACGGCAGACACGTCGGCCTCGCCGACATGGCCGCGGGTCCGCACGACCTTGGCCGCGAAGCGGACCGCGGCGTCGGCCTTGGGATCATTGGAGGCGCCGCTCCGGTTGGCGGTGATCTCGGCGTCGTCGAGCTTTGCCAAGGTCCGGCCGAGATAGGTATGAGCCGAAAGGCAATAGTCGCAGCCGTTCACCTCGGCGACGGCGAGCGCGATACGCTCGCGGGTCGGTGCGGAGAGGGCTCCCTTCCCGAGCGCCGCGGACAGGCCAAGATAACCCTCCAGGGCCTGCGGGCTGGTGGAGACGAGGCGGAACAGGTTGGGCACGGTGCCAAGTTGCTTGTTCACGGCCGCGAGCAGGGGCTGCGACGTGGCAGGCGCATCGGCGATGCTTGACGGGGTGGGAATGCGGGACATGGCGATCTCCTGAATGGGGTGCGACGGGCCGTGTTGGCCGTGCCCCAGATCTAGAGAGTTGCGTTCGCCGGTAGCAGCCGGTGATTTCTGGAGGCTGCCTTCCACAGGATGGAAGTTCCAACCTCCATGAAACGGCCCATGGGTTTCAGATGTCCGCCAGCGGGGCGAGCCGCGCCTTGAGGCGCGGGCGTGCAAAATCGAGGAATGCCCGCAGCTTCAACGGGATCATCGCCTGGCCGGGATGCACGAGGTGGATCGGCAAGGGCTCGGGCACGAAGGCACGCAGGATCGGCACGAGCTTGCCCGCGAGCACGGCGCCCGCCGCTTGGTAGGAGGTGAGGCGCGCGATGCCGATGCCGGCCAGGGCAGCCTCGATCAGCGACTCCGCCGTGTTGACGGCAAAACGCGGCTTGAAGCTGACGGACCGATCGGCCCCGCCTCCGAAGCTCCAGGTGCGCACCATCTGCAGACCCTCGAAGGCGATGCAGTCATGGCGGGCCAGGTCCCCGAGCGTGACGGGCGTGCCCGTGCGCGCAAGATAGTCGGGACTGGCGCAGGTCAGCCACCTGATCTCGCCCACCTTGGCCGCCACGAGCGCCGTGTCCGAGAGATGCCCGATGCGGACCGCCGCGTCGACATGATTGTCCAGTAGATCAATGACATGGTCGGCCAGCACGAGCCGGACGTTGACCTCGGGATAGGCGGCCAGGAAATCGAGCACGATCGGCGTGACGTGAAGCTTGCCGAACATGATCGAGGCGGTCACGAGCAGATCGCCTCGCGGCGCCCGGTACTCGCCGGCGGCCGCGCGCTCGGCCTCCTCGAGCCTCTCCAGCACCGCGCGGCCTTCCGAGACGAAGGCGGTGCCGGCCTCGGTCAGGACGAGCTTCCGGCTGGTGCGCACGACCAACTGGGTGCCGAGGTGTTGTTCGAGTTCCGACACTTTGCGGCTGACCGTCGGCAGCGGCATGCCTAGCGAGCGAGACGCGGCCGAGAGACTCCCACCATCCACGGCGGCGAGCAGGGTCCGGATGGCGTCGAAGCGGTCCACGGCAAACCTTCCAAAATCTGGAATAGGGCCTTCAAAGAAAACCGGATACCGGCAAAATCCGGAAGGCCCTACTCCTTGCGCACCGGGCCAGGCCGGCCCGCTGCTCCACAAGGATCAACCCGATGTCCACCCTCAGCAAGACCGTCCTGATCACAGGTGCTTCCAGCGGCTTCGGCCGAGTCACCGCCTTCACCCTGGCCCGCAGCGGGCACCGCGTGTTCGCCTCGATGCGCGACATTGCCGGGCGGAACCGGTCCCAGGCCGAGGCGCTGGCGGCGGCCGGCCTCGATGTCGTGGAACTCGACGTCACCGACGAGGCCTCCGTCGACGCTGCCGTGGCCACTGTGCGTGCGAGGGCCGGCGGGATCGACGTGCTCGTCAACAATGCCGGCATGGCATCCGCCGGCGTCACCGAGGCGTTCACGCCCGACCAGGCCAAGCTGCTGTTCGACACCAACGTCCTCGGCGTCATCCGTGCCACGCGAGCCGTTCTGCCGTCGATGCGGGCCGCGCGCGACGGCCTCATCATCAATGTCGGGTCGGTGCTCGGGCGCGTCACGTTCCCTTTCTTCGGGCTCTATGGCGCCTCCAAGTTCGCCGTCGAGGCCCTCACCGACAGCGTCCGCTACGAGGTCTCGCAGCTGGGCGTCGACGTGGTCCTCGTTCAGCCGAGTGCCTATCCCACCAACATGTATGCCAACATCCAACACCCGGCCGATCAGTCCCGGGGTGAGGCTTACGGCACCGTTGGCGATATTCCCGCCCAGATGTTCGCGACCTTCGGAGCGATGTTCTCGGCCGAGGGCGCACCCGACGCGCACGATGTCGCCGTCGCGATTGACGGGCTCGTTGCGGCACCCAAGGGCACCCGTCCCGCCCGCACCGTCGTCGGTCAGCCCTTCGGCGCCGCCGCGCTGAACGATGCGACGGCCCCCGTCCAGCAGGGGGTCGTGGAAGCACTCGGTCTGGGCGCGCTGGCTTCTCTGGCCGCCTGAACACATCGCACTGGGAGAACCACCATGACCACCCCCATCACAACGGCCCGTGCCTTCTACGCCGCCGTGGCCCGGGGCGACGTCCCCGGCCTGCTCGCCACGCTCCATGCCGAGTTGACATGGACGGAGGCCGAAGGCTTCCCCTACTACAGCGGCACCTGGACCAGCCCCCAGGATGTCGTCGACAAGCTCCTCGTCCCGCTGATGCGGGACTGGGACGGCTTTAGCGCCACGCCAGGCGAGTTCATCGCGGAGGGCGACCGTGTCATCGTGTTCGGCACCTATGCTGGTACCGCGAAAGCAACGGGCCGGTCGATGCGCGCACCGTTCGTCCACACCTGGCATGTCCGTGACGGCCAACTGGATCGATTCGACATGGTCACTGACACCTGGCTGGTGCGACAAGCCCTCGCGAAATCATGATCCAGGCGAGCGCGTCCAGGAACTCGCTCGTGCGTCTCAACGGTGAGATCAACCGCCGCGCCGACGTCGTCGGATCTTCTCCAACGACCGGTCCATCATGCCGAAGGTCGGCGCGCTGATGCCGTAGCAGTGCGGTGTTGCCCTTCACGCGCCGCTGCTTGGCCGGAGTGGCTTGCCGACCTCCGTGATGATCGCAATTGCAGGCGGCCAGTACTGGCCGCCTGATCGCCCTCGCACACCGCCGAGGATCGATGCTTCTGCACCATCAGCCCGCGCCCGTTGGGTGCGCCCCTATCGCTGGGCGCCCGTCGGCGCAATTGCGGCCGGCGCCGCGATAGGCTTCGTCACCGCGGCAGCCGCAACCGCCTACTATTCGTCGCCCCCGCCTCAGCCAGGTCTGTGCTGGTATTACACCGATCCAAGCCGGCGCAGCGGGTTCTGGGACACCTGTCCCTGACGGATGGGCAAGTGAACTTAAAAGGTACACGCCTGGATGCGCTGAATGTCAGCTATTGGCTCACGGTGGAATGGGCGCTTGTGGCGCAAGGCAGAATACCTGCACGACACACGGATTAGGTTTGCATCGCTTTCTCGCATTCAGCAGATTGGCCGACGTCTCGAGGGAGGTAGAAATGGAATTCGGCAGGACGGATGCACTGCTGGGAACGCGGTACGCGATTGCCTCCGTCGATCGCGGCAGTCTGGTCGATGACCTAACCGTCCTCGATACATACCCGTCTGAGCGGGAGGCCTTCCACGCGGCCGAAGACCTATGCTCGAAGATGGCAGGAAGCGAGACGGGACTTCAGCCAGGTGAAGGCTATTGGATCTTCGAGCTGCGTCCCATGCGCTTCGTCGGACGGGCGCCCTAGGGTGCGAGTTCTCTCAGCGATTCAGGCCGTGTCAGGACGATCCGCGGCAGCTTGCGGATTTCGCGGTAGAGAGCGCTGAGCGGCACCTCGCCGTAATCGTCGCCTCGCGTGCGCCCGGCCCGGTGGCCAGTGATAGCCTCGTGGTACTCCCTGCCTATGCCGACCTCGCGGGCGACCGACTTGAAGCGATGGCGGAAGCTGTGCAGCGGTGCCGCCTTCTTGTCGCCGACGCCCAGCTTGCGGATCCATTTCCCGAGATAACCGACAACGGCGAAGCGGTGCAGCGTTCCATCCTCGTCAGCGAATAGGTAGCCCTCCGGACGCGTGCGCACGAAGTCGAGGAAACCGTCTTCCACCAGCTGCGGATGCAGGGGCACTTTGCGCCCGACATAGCCCTTCACGGGGCCTGCCTCCGGGTCGATCACCATGAACGGAATGCCATCAATCTCCTGGACATCCTGCCTTCTCAACTGGACGACCTCGCCGGCCCGAGCTCCCGTGAAGGCGCAGAGCCACGGCACCCAGCGTCTCAGGGCTCGCGTGTAGGGCAACTGCCGGTCGAAGCTCTGAAGCGTCGCAGCCAGGATCGTTCGCGCCTCCGCAGTTGAAAAACCACGGCGCTGGAACGGGCGCGGGTCGTAGCGGAAGATGACGTTCGTAAAGGGGTTCTCGGACACCACGTTTGCATGCACGGCGTACTGGAAGAGCGCGCGGAGGGCCGCCACCCGGCCATAGTGCGCCGTTCGGGCCGTCATGCCAGAGAGGATCAGCTGATCGCGCCAGCGGAAGGCATCGTCGCGTGTAACGAGGCGCGGGCCGCGCTGCCCTACGAAGTCGCAGAAGCCATTGATGTGACTGATCCAGTACTTGCGGTGAGCGGCGCTCGCCGGGGGATCCGAGGGCATCCATACCTTGACGAGATCGTCGACCGTTTTGATTTCGCTAGCCATGGAAGGGCGTACATTTTCAGGGCGTCGGATCTTAGGTGTGAACCGACCAGGCGTAGGTGGGGGCTTGGGTTCGGCAGCGGGCGGGCGCAGCGCCAAAACCTTCAGTCGCCCCTTTGTTCGCAACGCCTTCAGTTCTCGTTCTCGATCCTGGATCGTCGCGATCACGTTTGCGCAGGATTGTACGAAGTCGACCTGCGCTCGGTCTTTGCGATCCACACCCTCCTGCAGCATGCGCCTGATCGCCTTCCATTCAGCCAGATGCGTGTCTATGAGGGCGAGGTCCGAGCGGTCATCCTTACGGAACTCCTGCGCCGACACTTTCGCCTCGGCTGCCATCTTGCGCTGGGGCGGGCGGACCCAAAGCTTCCAGGAGCCCTTCCGTTTCCACCGCTGCAGGGTGGCGTACTGGACGCCGTACTTCTTCGCGATCGCCGCGATCGGCATTCCCTGTTCGAACTCGAGGCGAAACTTCGAGAGTTCATTTTTCGTGAGCCGTCGCATGGCCGATCTCCTCCTGGATGGCAAATGCTAGTGCTTGAGCGTTACCGCGGTCAGCGAAGATCAACCTCCGGTCACAGACGGCTGTCCTGGCTCACTCAGCGAAGGTGCCGGCCAGGGAGTCGTTGGCGGGGCCTATGGGGGCGCGCTCGGCTAGCAATAGGTAGTGGTGCAGCTTGAGATGGCGGCCTCGTCGAGGGTGTCCAGGTACTCCCTGACCGATCGCCTCGTCTCGGCCAGGGCGGGCCAGTCGACGGTCTCGGATGCATCGGCGGAGCGCTGCGTGTTCGCGTCCGCCCTGATCAGGCTGCCGTCGACGGCAAAGCCCTCGCCACCAACCAGGCCCTAGTCCATGCAACGCTGCACGGTGTTCTCAAACAACGCGCGCAGCATGTCGCTGTCGCGAAAGCGGCCGTGCCGGTTCTTCGAAAAATGTCGAATGGTCCGGCACGGCGCCTTCCAGACCCAAGCGGCAGAACCAGCGATTAGCCAGGTTGAGGTGGACTTCCTCGCAGAGCCGGCGCTCGGAGCGGATGCCGAAGCAGTAACCCACCAGCAGCATCCGAATCATCAGTTCCGGGTCGATCGAGGGCCGACCCAGCTTGCTGTAGAACGGGCGCAGCTGCGCGCGACTGCCGGAGAGATCGACAAACCGGTCAATGCCGCGGATGAGGTGATCAGCCGGGATATGTCGCTCCAGGCTCAACTCGTAGAACAGCGTTTCAAGAGCCAACGTCCCTTCGCCCATCATCACGTCGTCTCCAAGCCCGAGGACGAATGCATGAGGACTTCACACCCGCAGCAACGCCGACCTTTTCAACGACATCGGCGCACAGGCAACTCATGGCCGGTGCGATTGCTTTTCAAATTGAAGAGAACGGCTCCGAATGGGTTTCATTCTGCGACGCCCCGGAAGGTTCTGGTATCCATCACGGCCGAGCTGGCCCAGCAGTCAAAGAAGGAGCAGAAGCACCTCATCGAGCCGCTATACTGACAGGACAATCACCTTCGCCCCTTCCGGAGCCCGGCCGTACAGGTAGATTACGTCTTGGTTGACCAACCTGACGCAGCCTGAGGAAACACTCGTTCCGATCGTCTCGGGCTCTGTGGTCCCGTGCAGCCGGTACCCCGTGTCCCCTGCCTCGCCGTAAAGGTACATCGCTCGTGCGCCCAGCGGGCTTTTCGGACCTCCAGGGACTCCGTCGCCGCGCGATGTCTTTACGAGTTGAGCCTTCACGTCAGGATCGCGCTCGACCATTTCCTTTGGCGGCACCCAGTCGGGCCATGCACGCCGCATGTTGATCTGTGCTGTGCCCGACCAGCCGAACCCCTCGCGCCCAACACCAACACCAAATCTCGTCGCCTTTCTGTCGGGCTCCACGAGGTAGAGGAAATGCTCCGACGGGCTCACCACAATCGTCCCCGCAGGCTCGGGCCCCTTGTAAGCGACCACCTGGCGGAGGTAGGCGGGATCGACCGTCTTGTAATCGAAGGCTGTCACCGGGAACTGCTCGCCGGAGTACTTGCCGTACACCTCGGCATAATTCGGACGGCTGACGGTCGCCCCGCTCCGGCTCGCGGGTGTATCGAACAGCCCGCCCTCGAAGATCGAGCCGCACCCGCTCACGACGGAAGCGATACCGATGCTGCCGGTGCGCAGGAACAGACGGCGTGAATAATCTGCCATGTGCGGTATCCGAAACGGTGGAGTGCCCCTCGTCTCGGTTCTCGACCGGAATGGTTAACCGACCCTGAGCGCGTTGCGCTTGCACTAACCATTTGCGTGATGTCTGCGGGTCGTCAGGCGCTTCCGGATCGAGAGTGGAGGTTCACGAGACGGTCTGCCGCCACACATCCGCATGATCTTTCGCGAAAGTCCTGAAGTCGACCGGGGGGCGACCGAGCACGTCCTCGACCGTCGTGGTCGTGTTCGCGGTCCGGCCTGCCCGGACCGCTGCGAAGAGCCCGCTCATCAGCTCGACCAGCGCCGGCGGGGCGCCGGCCATGGCGTTGCGCAGCGCTGCATCATCGACCGGCACGTACTGGACCGGGCGCCCAGCGGCTTCCCCGATCAGGGCTGCGACGCTCGCCCGATCCAGCGGCTCCGGCCCTGTGAGGGCGTAAGCATTGCCGACGTGCCCGGGTTCGATCAACACCTCTGCGACGACCGCCGCAATGTCACGCGTGTCGATGAAGGCGGACTTGCCATCCGCGGCGGGCTCATAGATTGCGCCCTGGTCGCGGATCCCTGCCGCCGAAAGCGTCGCATAGTTTTGCATGAAGAAGGTTGGCCTAACAACGGTCCAGGCCAGCCCCGACCGTGTAAGTTCCGCCTCGACCACGCTGTGGGGATTGGTAGGGTCGGCCTCAACGCCCAGCGCCGACAGTTTGACCACGTGCTTCACGCCGGCGTCCTTGGCCGCTGCGATCAGGTCGATTTCGGCCCCTGGCAGGAGGTCGTAAGGGGCGGACGTGAACACGGCATCGACCCCTTCGAGTGCTGCGGCAAAACCGGCCTTGTCTGCGTAGTCGAACGGAACGACTGTTGCGCCGGGAAACTGGTCTTGCGCCTTTTTCGGCGAGCGAGCGCCGACGCGAACTTCCTGGCCCAGGGCCAGAAGTGCTGCCACAACCTGGCTTCCGACTTTGCCGTTCGCATTGGTGACGAGGATGGTCATGGCGAGCTCCTGATCGAGTGGGTATCAGCTGCTGTGCACACGATCTAGACCGAGCAACACTTTCATGCGACTGAAAACCCGTCATGCAGCGCTTGAGTGACAATCAACTGCGGCGGCTCGACCTGACGCTGCTTCTGGTGTTCGACGAAGCGGTGCGGTCCCGCAAGTTCGGACATGCGGCGGCCCGCCTCGGGCTGACCCAGTCTGCCATCAGTCACGCAATGACACGCTTGCGCGACATCTTCCGGGATCCGCTTTTTATTCGACAGGGCAATTCCGTCGTCCCTACGCCCCGGGCACTGGCCCTCGCTGTTCCCGTGGCACGGGTGCTGGCTGAGCTACGGGCCGTCCTTGATGACACTTTCATCTTCGATCCGGCACGCCTGGAGCGAAGCTTCAAGGTCTCGGCCCTCGACTACGTCATTGCCACCTTCTTGCCAGGCGCCCTCTCGCTCCTTTCATTGCACGCGCCCTCGGCTCGTATGTCGCTGGTGTCGATGGGGCGCGCGGACTCGATCTCGGCGCTGGCTGATGGCCGGCTCGATCTTGCAGTTGGCGTATATCCACACGTCCCTGAAGGCTATCGCAGCACTGTTCTGCGTCAGGAGACCTTTGTCGTGGTCTGCCGACATGGACACCCTGTATCTGAGCGTTCCCTCGACCTTGAGACGTTTCTGCAGCTCGATCACTTGCTGGTATCCGCAGCGGGTGATTTCGAGGGCGCGGTTGACGTCGCGCTGCGAAAGCGTGGCCGCAAGCGGACGGTGGTTGCGGCGATTCCCCAGTTTCTCGCTGCTTTGGCAACGGTGGCGGAATCCGATGCTGTGCTCACCGTCCCCGAAGGTGTGGCCCGAACCTACGCCAAGCGCTTTGACCTCTCCGTGACGATGCCGCCGCTGGATCTCGCTCCGTTCGAGGTTTTAGCCCTAGCAGGACCGATATCCAGCACGGACCTCGCAGTGGACTGGCTTGCTCAGATATTTTTGCAAATATCTGACGGTAGACGGCTTGATCCTATCGAGAGCGGAGACGGCAACGTTGCCCTTACTACCAGGCTAACCGCACCCTGATTCACCTTCGAGGTCGGTACCTCGGGCAATATATGCTCCAGCCAAGATCAGGCAACATCCTGCTACAGCAATTGTGAACCCACCTGTTTTAGTGATTCCAGTCGTTCCCATAATCAAACCGAGAAAAAACATCACTAAACCTCCGAGAACAAGCCTCCGACCAATTGCAGCGCGCCGCTTCTCGGCATCGCCCGGCCATATATCAGGAGCCGGTTCTTCATCGAACTCCCGACGATAAAGATCGAGTGTTCGAGAATAAGCGGATTGCACCGCGCCGATTGATAACCCAGTCATGTGCTCTAACTGCTGACCAAGCAGTATTTCTTTGCAAAAGTGCTCCCAAGCATCATTGTCAGACTCGATATGCAAATGCCAAGCCTGATCGACCCGCTTGGATGGCGCCAAAAGGCCCCCGTCAACAGCCTTGAGGTACAAGAAGCGACGATATTCAAACTCAAGACGTCGGGCAGACTCGTACGTCAAATTTTGACCGCTTCGGAGCCGCTCCAGAAAGCTGACACTCTCATATCTCCCCCGCCACGTTCTCCGAGTCATCGTAGGTAATTCAGCGCTGCAAATCGCAATCCAGAGTTCTGGTCGCGAGAGACGTGTGGCAACGGGGTGCTCCGCCATTTCGAACCCGCCCAACAATCCCGGCTAGCTCTCTGCAATTGATTGCGAATTGCAGCGGCTTGCCAAGCCTAGCGCCCTTGCACACAATGCAGCAACTAAGAGGCTGTGCCCAGATAAATGGGATGGCTCACGACGTCGCCTCGTGCCCATTTTTGAGCTACTTTCCTACACTGCACAATCTATTTACAGGAGTGCGGAACCGAGCGTAAATATTAGCAACGTAGGTCGTTTAAAATCAAATTACGCCATTCCAATTCGTACCAGACGGGCCGTGGGTGAGGGCGCGGTCCGCTAGCACACTAGCGAGCATACCTGCGACACATCCCCTTAGAGCCCCGATTCTGCTCGAACAAGCTGGCCCGAACGATCCAGAGATTAATCCAAGAGGTAGACCGCGACATGGCCAAGGCGACTGCCGAGACAGACGCGTACATCACCTCGCGCCAACAGCAGCAGAATTTGTAGAGGTTGTTCGCGCACTGAAGAGAATCCTGCGGCTCGACCGATTTCGGCTCCGCGGTCCACACGGAGACGGAGAGGAGTTCCACCTGGCAGCGCGGCACATAACTTCAGGAAGCTGGCCAAGCTGCTGCCGCAGTACGCAAAGGAATGCCGGCCTGAGGCGGAAGGCACGCCTCGCCTTGCGGAGACCGGAACCTCTTTCCTGGCCACGAGACATTTTACCAAATCAATTGGCGCGAGGCGGACTTGATCGAACGAGTGCTCTTGACCAGAGGCGGGCAGTCGAAAGTTCGCCTTTGGCGAACCAAAAAATGTATCCGCGAACGTCGTTACGTTCTGCTCGGCGCGGATCGCGTCGACGCTAAAGTCGATGGCGGCGACGACGTTAGGCGACAAACTGGCGGGCAAGTTGTGAAGTGACTTTGCCGGACCTCTAAAGCCGCGGATCGATCGGTTCGCTTTCCAGTGCGAGAATGGCAAAGACGCATTCGTGCACGCGGCGCAGCGGTTCGCCGGCCACGAACCGTCGCAGGGCCTCGTGTCCAAGGGCGAATTCGCGCAGGGCGAGGTTGCGCTTGCCGTTCAGGCTTCGCTCTCTAAGGCGGGCAAGGTGTTCTGGCGCATCGTATTCCGGGCCGTAGATAATGCGCAGGTATTCGCGCCCGCGCACCTTCAGCGCTGGTTGCAGCAGGCCCTTGGGCCCTCTGGCGATGAAGTCACGCGGCTTGACCACCATTCCCTCGCCGCCCGTAGTTGTGAGTGTCTCCCACCACTTTGCGGCGTCTGTGCAGGCGCCAGCGTCTGAGAGATTAAGAAGTCGCCAGCGGGTCAGAGCGACCAAGGATTGTCCCATTGCGGCCAGACGGTCCACGAGGCCCATGTGCCAGGCGTGGTCCTGGTCGAACCAAACGCGGCCCTCGCTGGCCAGCAGATGGAACGGCGCGACGCGCAGATCGTCGACGCCGGACACTGGCCAGACATAGGGCTCCCAAGCGCGCGCATAGAGGGCGGAGCGATACTGGCGATCGACGAAATGCGCGACCAGGGCCTCAGCCGGAACACCGCGCGCGTTGGTGCGGATCAGGGCCGCTGACGCGGCTCCGAGGCCGGCGCGTGCCGAGGCCGCGACCGGCGCGTACTGGGCGTCGATCAGGGCACCTGCCTTGGCGGACCAGGGCATGATCTCTGCGTCCAGCAACAGCCAGTCGCTGGCGAGTTCATCCCATAGGCCGGCTGCGTCCACTGTTGTCCGCAAGCGACCCAGCAGCGCCTCGGTCATCGCCGGGTCGTCGAAGAAGCTCCGACCCGTGCGCGTCCAGATCGCGCCAGTCTCGCCGCCCGCCGCATCGAAGCGAACACGAGCGGCGTCCGCGTTGCGGCAAAGGGCGATGATCGCCCGCGAGCCCATATGCTTTTCCTCGCACACCACCTCGGCCACACCCTGCTTGCGATAGTGGGCGAAGGCCTCCTCCGGCCGCTCCAGCCAGCCATCGGCCGAGGAGGTCTCGGTCGGTGACATGGTCGGCGGCAG
Source organism: Alsobacter sp. (assembly GCF_059501845.1). NCBI lineage: Bacteria > Pseudomonadati > Pseudomonadota > Alphaproteobacteria > Hyphomicrobiales > Alsobacteraceae > Alsobacter > Alsobacter sp. The sequence continues at coordinate 16,332 of NZ_JCACDK010000006.1, forward strand.
ATAGGCTAGCCATTGGGGCGCAAGCGCAAAGCGGCTCATTACCTCCAGGGCGGCGGCGGCGTTTTCCTCGGCCACGACCACCCGCCCGCGCAGGGAGGTGTCGATCCAGCGCCGGCCGCTGACATCCTCCATGTTGAGCAGGTCATCGGCTTCGGCTTGAGCCGAGCGCCCGTCGGTGGCAGGGGCGAGCGGCCGCATCGGCTCGCACCAGACGTGGTGCGCCGGGACCTCCACCAGTTCGCGCTCTGGCCAACGAAGAGCGGTCAACTTGCCGCCGAACACACAGCCCGTGTCAATGCAAAGGGTGTTGTTGACCCACTGCGCCTCGGGAACCGGGGTATGCCCATAGACCACGGTCGTCTCGCCGCGATAGCTGGCGGCCCAGTCCGCGCGGACCGGTAGGCCGAACTCGTCGATCTCGCCTGTGGTTTCGCCGTAGAGGGCGAACTCCCGCACGGCGCCGGAGCCGCGCCCGATCATCTCGGCCTTCAGGCCAGCGTGGGCGACAGCGAGTCGGCCGCCGTCGAGCCAAAGGTGACTGCGCAGATCGTCGACAAAGGACTGGACGGCTTCCTTGAAACCGCGATCGGCCACTTCGTACTGGTCGATGGTCTGCTGCAAGCCGTGCGCGATTGTCACCTTGCGTCCTGCCAGCCAGCGGCCGAACTTGCGCTCATGGTTGCCCTGGATGCAGTAGCCGGTCCCTGCTGCACACATGCTCATGGCGATACGTAGACAATCGGGAACGTTGGGTCCGCGATCGACCAAATCTCCCAAGAAGACCGCCTTGCGCCCAGCCGGCGGCGTGACCACAACGGATCGCTCACCAAGGGCTTCGCCCCAGGCAACCACATACCCGAGCAAGGTCAGCAGTTCCTCCAGTTCAGTGGCGCATCCGTGCACGTCGCCGATGATGTCGAACGGCCCGCAATCGGCACGCTTGTCGGTCCATAGCGGCTTGCGCTCCACGATGGCGGCGTCGACCTCAGCCTCGTTGCTCAGCGTCCACACTTGGCGGAAACCTTCCCGCTGCAGGCCTCGAAGGCCGCGGCGGATCTCGGAAGACATCCGCTGAACCACATTGACGCCGAACGGCCGGCCCGCGCGGCCCTTGTTGCGCTCGACGCAGACGCTGATGCCCATGTCGATCACGATCGCCACCGGCAGGGCGTGCCAGCGGCGGGCGATCTCGATCCAGCCCTTGCGATCGGCCGAGCGCACATTGGTGGCGTCGATCACAGTCAGCCGGCGATGCTTGAGTCGCTTCTCGGCGATGGCGCGCACGAGTTCGAAAGCGTCGGCGCTGACCGACTGGTCGGTCTCATCGTCGCTTACCAAGCCGCGGGCGCGGTCGGAGGAAATGACCTCCGTCGGAGCGAAGTGGCGAGCTGCGAAGGTCGACTTGCCGGAGCCGGAGGCGCCAATCAGGACAACGAGGGCGAAGTCGGGGATGTCGACGTTCATGCCGCGCTCCCCTTGGTGAAGATACCCATTTGCGTCGGCGCGCCATGCGTATCGTCGATGGAGCCGATACTACCGAACGTCACTTCGTAGCCATGGGCTTCGGCCACGCCGCTTGCCCAGCCTTCGAACTGCGCTCGCGTCCATTCGAACCGGTGATCTGGGTGACGGAAGGCGCCGGCCGCGAGATTGGAGAACAGGGCGTTGTACTCGGAGTTTGGCGTGGTTACGACGACGGTCGCCGGGCGCGCGGCGCTGAAGACAATCTTCTCAAGGGTCGGCAGGCGTTCGGCGTCCAGGTGCTCGATCACCTCGACCAGGGCGACGGCGTCGACATTCTCCCACCGCTTGTCGCGGTAGGTGATCCCGCCGTGCAGCAGGGTGACGCGGCCATCTGGCGGCGCGCCGGCGACGTCGAGCTTTAGCCGCTTGGACGCCCACTCTAGGTCGCGCGCGGCCGCATCGACGCCGACCAGGCGTTCGACCCAGCGCTCACGCACTAGGCGTTGCAGCAGTTTGCCTTCGCCACAACCGAGGTCGGCGATAGCGCGCGCACCGCTAGCGCGTAGGGTCTCGACAACTGCGTCCAGGCGCCGATCATTCAGGCTCATGGGCGCTTCGATCGCGGCTTCCGGTGTCACGCGCTTCTCGGATTCTGTGGGTTCGTCGCCCGTGTCCGGCGCCAGCCGTTCCAGCGCGTTGCGCGCCAGGGCCCGGCGGTGGCTCAGGTAGCGACGGACGATCAGGTCGCGGGCCGGATGGTTGTCCAGCCAGCCTTCACCGCGCTTGAGTAGCTTTTCGACCTCGTCGTAACCGACCCAGTAGTGCTTGTCGTCGTCCATAACTGGGATCAGCACATAGAGATGATTGAGCAGGGACTGCAGGCGCGCTTTGCCGGCGAGCTTCAGCTTCACATACGTCGGCGTCTTGCCGGTCAGGGCGCCCCCATCCGCCACGGCCTCGGTCTCGACGGACCAGCCCAGGGGCTCGAACAACTCATGGACCAGACGCACGCCACCGCGCGCGGGCAGGGGGGTGACGATCACCTCAAGCGGGATTTCGGTCACGGCGAGGTCGGGGCGCTCGCGCGAAGAGCCGGTCATTGCCGTGCGCAATGCGCGGCCCATAGCGACCGACAGAAAGGACGAGGCCGCATAGGGGCGGTCGTTGACATAGGCGTCGAGCAGACCTTCCGAACGCCCTCTGCCGCGCACCAAACCGATTGGGTCGATGTCCAGCACCAGCGCCGCCTCGCACCGCGCGCCTTCAGCCTGCGGATAGAAGACGATGGCCTTGCCGAACGGCAACTCGGTCTCGTGCACGCGCTCGGGATGCTTGTGCAGTAGGAAGCCGAGGTCGGTGGCCGGGCGATGGGTGGTCGCGATGGACAGGAACATGATGCTGCTAAAGCTACCTTTAATAGGGATAGATGGGCGGCCCGCCCGCCTCGCCGGGCGGCTTGTTTTGATCGAGCCGCCCCCATTTGTCTGGACGAAGACCCGCCAGCTTATAAGGGACAAGCCTGGCCTCGGCAGCGGCGTCGACCGGACCGAGCTCGTCCACGACCGGCCGACGAGCAGCGTTAGACAGCATAATTGCAGCCCGCCAAGCGCAAAAGTTCAAACTTGACCGTAACATCAAGGCCGCTATTTCATTCAGTGACAGGCGGCGCTCCGAAGCGATTTGGTTCGGGCTCGCCCCGGCGACAGTGCCAGACGAGCAGCAGGAACTGCCCGACCAGCGGGACGAGCCAGAGCAACTGCCACCAGCCGGACCTGCCGATGTCGTGTAACCGCCGGGCTCCAATAGCGAGCCAGGGAATGACGAGCGCCCACCAGGTCAGCGATGCCAATAGCCCCACCCCGAGGTTATAAGCCGTGATCTGGCCGGTGTCCGGCGTCCAGCCCCAATCAGACACGGATACGGGATTGAAGTGCTGGCTTCCGGTGAGCCTGAAAAGTACGAAGTCGGCGAGGCTGGCGGCCAGCGGCGCCAGGGTGCAGAATAAAAAGAACCACCAGAATTCGGACCGGCCCGCCCGACTCCTGAAATCGAAATAGCGGGCCAAGCCCGCCTTCACGGCGTCTTTCGCCGACATGACCAGTCTCCTTCCGGACGTCTGAGCGCGGCATGGAATTTCAAGCCGACACGAACCGGTTCATCCGGCCCGCAACTCGTAGAGCACCCGGCTTGCCACCCCATCGCGAACGGTCGGTGCGGGAGAAAAGTCTGCAATTTTAACGACTCTCGACCTGCTCTCGACAGGCCCGGCGGCCAAGTCGCGTCAAATCCTGCTGATCACGGAAAGCGCCTTCGGCAGAAACCCGCACATCTGCGCTTGGCCGGCAATCCAGAGCATGCCCATCGACCCGACCAGCAACTAGCCTGGGCGGGCGGATTTAAGCTCTTGCCAAACGGCGGATCGGCAGAGTGACTCCTGCGAGGAGCCCCTTCGCCTCGGCTGCCAACTTGCGGTGGGGAGGGCGGACCCATGGTTTCCAGGAACCTTTCCGCTTCCACCGATGCAGGATTGCGTACTCGACGCCGTACTTCTTCGCGATAGCTGCGGTCGGCATCCCCTGTTCGAAGTCGAGGCGAAACTTCGAGAGTTCCTCTTTCGTGAGCCGTCGCATGGCTGATCTCCTCCTGAACGGCCGAAGCTAGTGCTGGAGCTTTGCCCCAGTCAGCGAAGATCAACTTCCGGTTACACACGGCAGTCCAGGCTCGCTCAGCGAAGGCGCCGGCAAGGGGGTGTTTGCCGGGCGCCAAAATGGGCGCGCTCGGCAAGCGAAACGCAGTGCTGCAGGTTGAGATTGGATGCGGCGCTCCCAGTAGGAGTTCGCCATGTCGGTCCGAATTGACAGGACAACGTCCCATCGGCCCTCGAACGCGGGTCGCCTTGTCGGGGCGAAGCCGCCGCTCAAACCTCAGCACATCTGGGCCTTGCGGACACGGCTCCAAATGGAAGGGCGCTTTCGTGACCTCGCCCTGTTCAACGTCGCCATCTACAGCAAGCTGCGGGGCTGCGATCTCGTTCGACTGCGCGTTGCCGACGTGGCCGCAGGCGGGTCGGTGAGAGGCAGATCGACGGTCGTCCAGCAGAAGGCAGGCCGCCCCGTTCCTTTCGAGTTGACGAGCTCAGCGCGGTCAGCGATTGCGACTTGGCTTACCATTCGCCAGACCGGATCGGGGGAGTGGCTGTGGCCGAGCAGAAGCAGGGCAGGAGAGCACGTCACCACACGGCAGTACGCTCGCCTGGTCGATCGCTGGATGACTTTGATCGGGCTGGATCCCGCAGCTTACGGCACCCACAGCCTCAGGCGAACGAAGTTGTCCCTGATCTACAAGCGCACCGGTAATCTGCGCGCCTGCCAGCTCCTGCTCGGACATACGAAACTTGAGAGCACCGTCCGTTATCTCGGGATCGAGATCGATGATGCGCTTCAGATGTCGGAGCAGGAAGACATCTGACGGCGATAGCCGGCGGGCGTAAGCGCCCGCCGCTGCATCTGACCCAAAGCAGACCAATGCAATGTCTGCTCTAGGGCATCGCGACGTGGCAGATGTTGCCCTACGGACCTTCTGCGTCCACCCGCAGCGCTTTGCGAGAACAAATCTACCCAGCGCCAATTTGGTCGTCGACCCACGCCCCGACATTCTCAATGGCCCGGTTAGCTTCGGGGAAGGCTCCGGCCCAGATCGGAAAGACATGTTGCATGCCGGCCGTGACCCTGACGGTCGCGCTTCGTCCAGCTACGGCCATCGCGCGGGCAAGCCGGAGACTGTCGTCGAGGAGCACCTCATCACTGCCGACGAGGCACAGCAGAGGCGGCATGTCTGCGAACGAGCCAAAAACCGGTGACGCGAGCGGCTGTGCCGGACCCGCGCCATTGAGGTACCAACCGGCCATCTGAAGTAGGCCCTCACGGCTGCACTCAATGTCGCGGCCGGCGTTGTCCGTCATGCTGGCTCCCGAGCAGGTCAGGTCGGCCCAGGGCGAAACGGCCACGATGCCCGCCGGCGGCGGATGGGAACGATCCCGCAGAGCTAGACCAAGAGCGACGGCGAGACCACCGCCCGCAGAGTCTCCCGCAATGATTGTCCGGCTGGGATCAGCGCCGTTGGCAAGAAGGCCGAGATACGCGGCAAAACCATCGTTGAGGGCGGCAGGATACGGATGCTCAGGCGCAAGCCGGTAGTCGGCGACAAGGACCGCCGCGTTGCAGGCCAGCGCAAGGTGACCCGCTGTTTTGCGGCGAGAGGCCGGGGATCCGAGGACGTAGCCACCCCCGAACAGGTAGAGCATCGTCTTGTCCGGCTCCGTGCCAGCTGGAACGGCGAAAAAGCTCTTGCTGTCGGCAACTGGGTCGTACCTTACACCGGCCGGTTCGGCTGTGGCGTCTTCGGCATGTTCACCGGCCATCCTGCGTGCGGGCAAGGGAAGGTCGATCTGCTTTGGCGCGGCCTGGACGGCGGCCCAGAAACGAAGAGCGGCATCGCTGCAGTGACCGCTCTCGGAGTTCAGCGGCTTTGCCATGCTGCGTCCCATCCTGCGTCAGTTGATCCGCTTCGCCTCGGGGAAGGACCAACTGCCGTCCAGGACCTCCGGTCCTGGCCTATAGAGGCGCACGGTGTAGTTCCACCCCCTGGTGATCGGAAGGCAGTTGGGGATCGATGGGGTGCATCCGCCGAAGCGAATGGTGATGGACCCGTCGGCATCCCGCTTGGCGGTCAGGTTGTTGACCGAGTAGGCGTTGAGGGGGTTCTTCGCAAAGAAGCCCTTCTCGTCATAGACGCTGATCGACCAGAACCCGTCCACCGGAACGTCCTGCACGCGCAGTTCAAAGATAGTCTCGCCATCGTTCTGCGCCGGGTACACGCCGCGGTAGACGGCGGCGCCGGGCGGGTTGCCGCCCCAGCCAACGGCGGTGCCGATCAGGTGGTTGACCGGATCCACCTCGCCCTTGCGGCCGAACATCGGTCCTGAACTCTCGCCCCGGTATGGCGCAAGCCCAGTGATGGCGCCGCGGACTTTGTCGAGCGATTCGCGATCCCAGCGGGGGATCTCGAACCGTCCTGCGCTGGCTTGCTCGACCTTGATCTCGTCCTGCAGCGCGTTCGCCAATCTCAGGTCCTCGGGACTGCCGGGGTCGGCGAGCGTCCGAACGATCAGGTAGACGTAACGCGTGCCGACGGACTCCGGCGTGAAGGTGAAGCGGCCCGGCCCGTAGACGACCTCCGTCGCGTAGTGGTCCTGAGAGAGCGCCAGCATCGACATGAAGCGCTTGCCGGGGTCGGGCAGCGTCACGGTGAGCGGCCCCGCCGCGAGGTCAAACACGCCAGAGGAGTAGAGCGTGTCGCGGTTCATGCGCACGACGTCCTGCGTTTCGATCGGCGCCATGGCCCGGCGATGATCGAAGCGGCCGAAGGCCCTTGCGGCAGTCTCTGCGAAGTAGCGGTCCGTCTCGGCGCGGACGAAAGTGTCGAGCGTCACCGTTCGCGGCGAAGGCGGTGGGCCGTCGGCTGCCCTGGCGGTCAGATCGAGGCCGGCCCGATAGGGATCTGGCCCAACGGTCACGCCCCTATTCGTGAAATTGATGATCCGGTCGACGGCAGGGTCATGGCGAGGCCAGTTAGGTCGGTCGCCACCATTGAGCTCCCCGGTCTTGGCAAAGGACGTCCAGTAGGCGCTCGCCAGCTCCGCCATGCGACGGTCGGCGTCGGTCACCTTGTCCGGCCCGACGATGCCGGCCGGAATGTTCATCGTGTAGGGGATCTCGAAGCCGTGCAGCGTGCCTTTGAGCGCCTTGCGCTGGCTCTCGGCTACGTAGGAGAAGCGATAGAGCCACGCCGGCTGGCCCGACCTTGCGACGAGGTCGGCGAGGTGCCGGGCCGGCTCAATGAGCGTGCGGTCGGCGAAGACCCGCTGCTTCAGCTCATCGAGGCTCAGCGCGCCATCGGGATCGTAGACAGCACGCGCCTCGTCCGCGAGTTCGCCGAACGTGTCGAACACCTCGCCCTTGCTCGACGCAACGCCGAGGCCGAGATCGCGGTCGTTCGCGCCCACGATGACCGGGACCGGCACCTGCCGGCCAGCCCTCAGCGTCGTCTCGGGCGCGTCGGTCAGGAGCTTGCCGTCCAGGATAGGCCCGGCAACGCCCTTCAGGTGGCCGCCCGCCGCCAGTGCCTGAAGCTCCGATTTGGCCGAGGTGTCCTTGACGAGGCTCTCCGCCGGTAGCGCGCGCAGCGCCGCGAGCCCAGCCGGCCCGTCATTAGAAATTCCGCGCGAACGCGCGTAATCGATGGCGATGGCGTGCGCCTGCTCCAGTGGCGTCACGGGTAGACTCCGCTCCCGAGCGGATGGAATGCCAGGAGACTGCAGGATGGCCTTGGCGAAGAGCCCGCGCGAGAGCGGCGAGACCAGGTGGGTCAGCACCGATCCGCCTCCGGCGCTCTCGCCGAAGAGCGTGACGTTGCCGGGATCGCCGCCAAATGGCGCGATGTTCCGCTGCACCCACTTCAGCGCGGCGACCTGATCAAGATAGCCAAAGTTTCCCGTCGGCTCGTCAGGGGCTTCCGCAGACATGGCGGGGTGGGCGAAGAAGCCGAGCCGGCCCATGCGGTAGTTCATGCTGACCACAACGACGCCCTGCCGTGCGAGCCCGTCGCCCGGATAGAGCGCGGTCCTGCCATGCACGAGAGCGCCGCCGTAGATCCACACCATGACCGGCAAGGGCTTGTCCGAAGCACCAGCTGGCCGCCAAACGTTCAGCGTCAGGCAGTCTTCGGACTGCAGGACGTCGTCGGCCTGCGTGCAGGCGGGCCCGAACGCGCTCGCGTCACGGATTCCCGCCCAGGGCACAGGCGGCTGCGGCGCCCGCCAACGCAATGATCCGACGGGCGGTGCAGCGAACGGAATGCCCCTGAAGCTCTCGACTTCCCCTTCCACCGATCCACGGACCTGCCCGGTATCGAGGATGACGATCGGGTTGGGTTCGGCTGCCCAGACGGCGGGGAGGAAGCCCGCCATAAGGACGATGAAGACGAGGACGATGCGCCGCATGATCGGCTCCGCCACAGTCAACGCGCGCCAATTGTGCATACTGGTGAGCGCAACCCAAGCCCTTTTGAACGCGCCGATCCAGCTGAGCGCGAGGAGACCTCCCTCGCTTCGGACTGGGTGGCCGAATTGGCTCGCGATCGATTACTGGGCTGAAGGCCAAGAGAGCGCCTACCCGCGTCCAGTTTCAAAAGCGGATGGTAAGGCCGACAACGGGTCCATGTACCAGCATGTCGAATTTGTAGCGCGTCAGGTCCTCGCCCTGCGAGTAATTGGCGTAGAGCGCCCGGTAGCCGAGAACGCCCGAATAGGTGATCCCGTTTCTCGTCGTGAAGTCATAGCTGTAGGCAGCGAGTGCCTGCCAGGTCAGCTTGCTTCCACCCGCGCCGATATCGCCGCGCAAGAGAATGTTCTGGCCCGGAGCCAGCGCGATCCGGGCCCTTCCGCCGGCGAAGCCGTCCACCCAGTCTACCGTTCCCGAACGCGCGAAGTCGCGGGTCTGGCTGATGGAGAGCAGGTCGGCGACCTCGAGGCGCCCGGTGGCCGTGAGATCGATGCTCGCCGTCTGGTGCCAGTAGCGGGCTCCGGCGAGGAGATCGAACGCCACCGGCCCCATCTGCCCGATCTCGTAGGCGGCGCCGCCTTCCACCACGGCCATCCTGTAGTCGAGCTGGGCGGCAGCGCTCAGCGAGGCCGTGACGAGGCCGGGCACTAGCTCGCGGCTGAGGCCTCGCTCCCTGTCCAACGTGATCTTCGACCAGAACACGTTGGCCAGAAGCCCCCACCGCCCGTTGCGGGCTTCCATGTCGGCCATCAGGGCAACCAGCGTGCCGCCCGTTCCGATGGTCTGATCGACCACGTCCACGAAGCTGGCGTTGACACTCGCGGTTCGTCCGCGAAGGGTCTGCTTGCCATTGAAGCCAGTAAGCCAGGCGTACGGCGTGATCCGGAACGTCCAGCCCGCTGCCAGCTCGGGCTGCGCGAGAGCAGCCGGGGCGGGAGGCTGCAGGTCGGCAGCGATGGCCGCTGAAGTTACCGCAATCGACGTCCCAATTGCCGAAACCAAAACCTTCAAACGCCTCATGACTTTCCCCGCATCTTTTGCCTTCGTTGTCCCGAATTGCGTCGGTACGCCCAGCACAACCGCTGATACTCCCTCTGGCTTGGCAGACGGCCTTGTCGTGCGCCCCGAGAAAGGACCGGGCCTAGGGGGTTGTGCGTTGGAGAGGCTCCGCCAACCAGCATGGCTACCGCTCGCGGAGTCATGCTGGCCCTTCCTGGAGGCGCCCTTGGTGGGCGAAACCCCAAATATCGACCGGATTGGTCAGGAAGGGGCGATGTTCACCGACTACTACGCGGAACAGAGCTGTACCGCAGGTCGCAACGCGTTTTTCACGGGCATGCACCCGCTTCGCACGGGAATGATCCCGCCGCAGCTTCCTGGAAGCCCTTCGTATCTGCGACCCGGCACGCCCGCGGTGGCGAAGTTCCTCCTCGATCTCGGCTACAACACAGGGGAGTTCGGCAAGAACCACTTGGGTGACCACCCTGATGCCCTGCCGACAGCGCACGGCTTCCAGGAGTTCTGGGGCTACCTCTACCACCTGGATGCCATGCAGGGAGTAAGCTTCCCGGACATCAATCGTTCTCCGACAGACCAAGCCATTATCCCGCCATGCAAGACGGTACCGATTCCCGGCGTGCCTGAGACGCCGTCTGTAGATCCTGCCACGACCATCTGTATGACGCCCCCCCGCCCGATGCTGTCGTGCCGGTCGTCCGATGGCTCTTCCAAGAATCAGACCTGTCGTGACGAGGGCCCGCTCACTCTCGATCGTTCTCGCACGGTGGACGAGGAGATCTCCTCGAAGGTCGTCGACTTCCTCGACCGGAACGATCCCAAGAAGACCAGCAAGCCGTTCTTCGTCTGGTACAACCCAGCTCGCATGCATATCACCACGATGTTCTCGCCTAAATATGAGGCGATGCTTGGCGAGCGCGGGGGCAAGGATTGGGGCATAAACGAAGTCGGCATGAAGCAGATGGACGACAATATCGGCGTCGTCCTGCAGAAGCTGGAGGACATGGGCCAGCTTGACAATACCATTGTTGTCTTCACGACCGACAACGGAGCCGAGGTCATCACCTTCCCCGATGGCGGCGTGACGCCATTCAAGGGCGGCAAGCTTACCACTTGGGAAGGTGGAATGCGCGCGCCCCTGGTTGTCCGCTGGCCAGGCCACATCAAGCCGGGCACCGTCAAGAACCAGATCATGTCGGCGCTGGACTGGCTCCCCACGCTCGTGGACATCGCAGGCGGCCCGAAGAACGACGACCTGAAAAAGCAGATCGAAACGGGCTCCTATCCTGGCATTGTAAAGACCACGCTCGACGGGGTAGACCAGCGCGCGTTCCTCGAAGGACAGTCGAACTCCGCCCGCGACACCTTCTTCTACTATGCAGGCCCTACGCCATCGGCGGTCCGCTACAAGAACTGGAAGCTCTACTTCTCGATGGCCGGTGCGGATGCCATGGGCGGGCTCCTCGGCCCCCAGACATGGCATTGGACGCAGATCACAAACCTGAAGCGGGATCCCTTCGAGATCACAGTCGCGGACAATAAGTCACTGCTGGCCATGGGTGGTGCGCTTGCGGCGCCAAGCACGGCCTACCTTTACGACTGGAACATCCTGCCGATTGGCCAGGCTCTTTGGCTCAAGGAACTCGAGACGTACCAAGCTTTCCCGCCAATGCAGGATCCCGCGAGCTACAACCTGAGCCAAGTCTACCAGGAGCTCAAGAAGTCTCGTGGAATGAGCCACGCCGGCGAGTAGCACCCTCGAGAAAGGCGGGCGGCCGACGTCGCCCGCCATCACACATGCCATTCGGGTCTCCTTGCGCGGCCCTGAGCAACGCTGCATCCCCTGAATCGTGGAGCCTTCCCATGGGCGTGCTGAAAGGCCTTTGCATCGGTCTGTTGTCTTCGATCGGAACTCTCGCTGTGCACCCCGGACAGGCACACGCGCAATCGCCGAAGCCGAACATCCTTGTCATCATGGGCGACGACATCGGGTACTGGAACATCAGTGCCTATAACCGGGGCATGATGGGGTACCGGACGCCCAACATCGACCGGATCGCCAACGAAGGCGCGGTCTTTACGGACTATTACGCCCAGCAATCATGTACCGCGGGCCGCGCCGCCTTCATCACGGGGCAGAGCCCACTTAGGACTGGCCTGCTCAAGGTCGGACTTCCCGGCGCGAAGGAGGGGCTTTCCGCCAAGGACCCCACTTTGGCCGAGTTACTGAAGCCGCAGGGCTATAACAGCGGGCAGTTCGGGAAAAACCACCTCGGTGACCGCAATGAGTTTCTGCCCACCGTCCATGGCTTCGACGAGTTCTTCGGCAACCTGTATCACCTGAACGCGGAGGACGAGCCAGAGCACCCGGACTACCCGAAAGGTGCTGCCTTCAAAGCGCAGTTCGGTCCACGCGGTGTTCTGAAGTGTTTCGCTACCGCAACGGCGACCTCCGGCGACGACCCTCGGTTTGGCCCGTGGGGAAAGCAGAAATGCGAAGACACCGGTCCGCTGACCAAGAAGCGGATGGAGACGATCGACGACGAGCTCGTTAGCGCCTCGATCGACTTCATGGATCGGTCCGTGAACGACCAGAAGCCGTTCTTCCTCTGGTTCAACCCCACTCGCATGCACATCTGGACGCGCCTGAAGGCTTCTTCTGAGGGCAAGACCGGCCTGGGGATCTACCCGGATGGCATGGTCGAGCATGATGGCCAGGTCGGACAGCTGCTTGCGGAACTCGACCGGCTGAAGATCGCCGACAACACCATTGTCGTCTACACGACCGATAACGGGGCCGAGACCTTCTCTTGGCCGGACGGTGGAACGACCCCGTTCCGGGGTGAGAAGAATACCAACTGGGAGGGCGGCTACCGGGCACCAGCCTTGATCCGCTGGCCCGGCACGGTTCCCGCGCGGGCCGAGATCAACGAGATCTTCTCGGCCGAGGACTGGGTGTCAACTCTCGTTGCGGCCGCCGGCGAGCCCTCGGTCAAACAAAAACTGCTCGAGGGCTACGACGCCGCCGGCGCGAGCTTCAGGGTCCACCTCGACAGTTATGACCAACGTGAACTCCTGTCCGGAAAGGGGCCGAGCAAGCGCAGGGAGTTCTTCTACTGGACGGACGACGGCGACCTTGCCGGCCTCCGCTATGACCAGTGGAAAGCGGTGTTCCTGACCCAGGACGCGCACGGACTCGAGGTGTGGTCCCGGCCCATGATCCAGCTGAGGCTTCCGCTCCTCTTTAATATCCGGTCAGATCCGTTCGAGCGAGCGGAGATCGAATCCGGCGACTACACACGCTGGTTCATCGAGCACGCCTTCTTGCTCGTTCCTGCCCAAGCCATCGTGGGCGAGATGATCGCAAGCTTCCAACAGTTTCCACCGCGGCAACGACCCGGGACGTTCTCGGTCGAGCAGGCAATGGAGCGGCTGCGGCTTCCTCCGTCCAGTAACTGAGGCAGGCCGCTCACGGGGAGGCTACAATGACCGATCGTCCACCAAGGGCACGATTGACTCGCCGAAGTGTTCTTGCCAGCCTCGCAGCCCTGTCGAGCGCGGCTGCCGCACTCCGTACCGGCTCGCTTCGCGCCCAGGACGCAGGAACCGCCCAGCCCCTCGCATCGTGGAACGAGGGGCCGACGAAGCAGGCCATCACGAACTTCGTCGAGACGGCGATTTCGGAGTCTTCGGGAGCCTTTATTCCTCCGGCAAGCCGCATCGCCGTTTTCGACAATGACGGCACGCTGTGGTGCGAGCATCCAATGTATGTCCAGCTCGCATTTGCCCTCGACCGGGTCGCCGAATTGGCGCCCGCACACCCGGAATGGCAGAGCAATCCACTGTTCAAGGCCGTTCTGGACAAAGATGAGAACGCGCTGGCCAAGTTTGGCGAGCGAGGGCTGGTCGAGATTGTTCTGGTCACGCACGCCGGGATGACGACCAGCGAGTTTGAGCAGATCGTATCAAAATGGCTGGCAACCGCACGCCATCCTCGCTTCAGACGTCCGTACACCGAGCTTGTCTATCAGCCGATGCTGGAGCTGATGGCGTATCTCAGGAGCAAAAGCTTCGACATCCATATTGTCTCTGGTGGCGGCATCGAGTTCATGCGGCCGTGGGCGGAGCCGATCTACGGAGTCACTCCCGAACGGGTCGTCGGCTCGTCGATCAAGACCAAGTTCCAGCTCCGGGACGGGACTCCGGAGCTCTTCCGACTTGCGGACGTGAACTTCGTCGATGACGGGCCAGGCAAGCCGGTCGGCATTAACGCGCATATCGGCCGTCGCCCTGTATTTGCCGCCGGTAACTCCGATGGTGATCTCGAAATGCTGCAGTGGACCACGCTGGCGGGCACGCCGGCCTTCGGCTTGCTGGTCCACCACACCGATGCGGAGCGCGAATACGCGTACGACCGCAACACCGATTTCGGGCGACTGGTTAGAGCGCTCGATGCAGCCCAGGTGAACAAGTGGACCATCGTGGACATGAAGCAGGATTGGAAATCCATATTCCCGCCGGAGAAGTAACGATGGGCCACGTCACGCCGCTTTCCCGCGAACATCTGTCAAAGCACGAAATGGTCCATGTTCCCGGTGGAACCTTCCGGATGGGATCGGACCATCATTATCCTGAAGAAGCTCCTTCACACCGCGTGAAGGTGAATTCATTCTGGATCGACGCTACGCCGGTCACGAACAGGCAGTTCCGCAGCTTCGTTGAAGAAACAGGCTATAAAACTCTCGCGGAAACAGCGCCTCGTCCCGAAGATTACCCGAGGGCGCTGCCGCACATGCTGCGCGCCGGCTCTTTGGTGTTCAACCAGCCCACATCGCCGGTCAGCCTGCGCGACATGTCGCAATGGTGGAAATTCCAGCGTGGGGCCTGCTGGCGCAAGCCCTATGGACCGGACTCCTCACTGCGAGGCCTGGATGATCATCCGGTCGTTCATGTCGCGCATCAAGATGTCGAAGGCTACGCCGCGTGGGCTGGAAGGTCAGTGCCTACGGAAGCCGAATGGGAATACGCGGCACGCGGCGGCCGAGAGGGCTGTGAGTTCGCGTGGGGCGACGAGTTCACCCCGGATGGCCAGCACATGGCCAATACCTGGCAGGGCAATTTTCCGATCGAGAACACCAAAGATGATGGATTTGCCAGGACCTCCCCGGTCCAGGCTTTCCCACCGAACGGGTTCGGCATCTATGACATGATCGGCAATGTTTGGGAGTGGACCTCCGATTTTTGGAGGTTCCGCCATCCTGCCGACGCTCCCAAGGCGTGCTGTATTCCGGTTGATCCCCGGGTAGCGGACGAAGCGAATAGCTACGATCCGCGCGAGCCCGACCTCGCGATCCCACGCCTCGTTCTCAAGGGTGGCTCGCATCTTTGCGCCCCCAATTACTGCCGGCGCTACAGGCCGGCCGCACGCCACGCCCAACCCGTCGAGACGTCGACCAGCCACATCGGATTTCGGTGCGTCGTCAGGGATGGGCCGCCATCTCACGAGGGCCCGCCGAGCGCCAGCTGAGGAGGAGGAGCAAGATCACGATGCACCAGATACTTCGCATTGTGGCTACGGTGTTCAGCATTGCTGCTTCATCGGTGGCGGGCGCGCAGGGTCAGAGCCCGGCCTCCAACCCGCCCGCCATTCAGCGGGAAGCCCTGTCCATCCTGAAAGCGATGTCGGACAAGCTCGCTGGCGCGCAGAAGCTGTCGTTCACTGCGGTCGGCATGTTCGACCTCCCCGCTGGAAATGGTCAACCGCTCTTCTATGCCACTTCGACCTCTGTTGTCTTGGAACGCCCCGGCAAGCTGAAGGTCATTGCAAGCGGTGACGGTCGTTCGAGCGAGTTCTACGCCGACGGGCAAACCATGACCGTCTTCTTGCCGGACCAGAATGTAGTAGCGGAGTCAAAGGCCCCCGCAGACATTGATTCTCTTATCGACCAAGCCGACCAAACTGCCGGGATAAATTTTCCGTTCGTGGACTTCATCGTGTCTGACCCATACGCGGAGATGACGCGGGACGTGGACGCAGCCTTTGTCATTGGACGGTCGACTGCCATAGGCGGCACGACGACGGACATCGTGGCAGTGAGCAATCGGGACGTACAGGCTCAGCTCTGGATCGGCGCTGATGACAAACTGCCTCGGCTCATCTGGGCAACGTCGACCGACACGCCTGAAAAGCCCAGACACTCCATCCAATTCTCCGACTGGAAGATGGATGGCGCGGTGACTGATGCCTCCTTCGGGTCGGCGCGACTCTCCGGTGCGCGGAGGATCGAACTTGCGCGGCCGGAAACGCTCTCCAGCGGCCCGAACTGATAGGTGATCCCATGAGCGCGCTCGCTCCTCGATTCCATCGCCTCATCTGCACGGCCGGTGCTGTCGGTCTGCTTGCGTCCACCCTGGGAGACCCCGGACCCGCATCGGCCTTTTTTCGAGGCGGCGGGTTTGGCGGTTTCCACGGAGGCGGGTTTGGGGGCGGTGGCTTCCGGGGAGGTTTCGGTGGTGGCGCCTGGCACGGCAGTGCCTGGCATGCGGGCGGCTGGGGAGGCACCTGGCACGGTGACGGCTGGCATGCGGGCGGCTACTACGCCGGCGGGTTTCACGGGCCAGTGGTGGTCAATCACTACTATGGCGGCGGCTGCTACGCTTGTGGCGCCTGGGGTGGCGCGGCGGCGGCTGGTGCCGTCGGCTTAGCTGCAGGTGCAGCGATCAGCCGGGCGGCCGACCCCGGTTACTACTATCCCGGCATGCTGGTTGTTTCTCCGCCCGCCACGGGATGCGAGTACCGCTATGTCGCCGGTGTGAACTACGACATCTGTGGTGCGACGTGGTTCAGGCCGTACTACGGAAACAACGGTCTCTACTACAGAGTTGTTTCGCCGCTTTAGTTGTAAGTTTTCACGCATGCTCGTGAAAGGAAATCCCGTGCGCGTTGCTCCTTTCCTAGCCCTGCTCTTGGTCGCTGTGGCGGAGGGGTGCCAGTCGCAATCCGACATGCGGAGCGACCGCCACACCATGCTGGTGCAGTCCGGGTTTGTTCCCCGCCCAGCAGATACGCCGGCGCGCTCGGCAATTTTGGCGAAGCTGCCAGCCAACACTTTCGTTCAGCAATCGGTCCACGGCCAAACGAAGTACCTGCTGGCCGATCCAAGCCACTGCAACTGTCTCTATGTCGGATCACCAACAGCCTACGGTAACTACCGCGGAATGTTGAATGTTACCCAGCAAATGGAAGAACCGATACTCAACCCGGGTCTTAGCCCGAGCAATATCGACAACGTTTCCGGATGGGATCCCATGTGATCCGCGGTCGGCATGGGCTTGATACGCAAAGGGCCGCGAAAGGCATCACCCGTTTGGGAGAGAAAGCTTACAGGAGGACAACATGACGAACAAAACAATAGGTCTCATCGTTGGTCTTGCCGGGACGGTGCTTTCGTCGGCCGCACTCGCCGATACCTGTACGTTTAAGCAGACCAGCGGAGACATAACGGACAGGGCAAAGCCTTGTTTCTACGTCCCTCAAACCGTGGCTTTGCCGCATTGCAAACCAAACGCGTCCGGCGGCATCACGGACGAGGCCAAACCCTGTGTCTACGTTCCTCAAACCGCTGCCATTCCCACCTGCCCGCCTGACGTGAACTCGATGAGAAACACGGACGAGCCAAAGCCGTGCAATTACGTGCCGAAGTGATAGTTGCGCCCCCTCAACCTGAGGGGGCGCGTACAGTAGAGCCACAGAGAGGATCTAGTGATGCTGTTTGCTCGCTTTATTGTCGCGTCGATTGTTCTTTGTACTACAAGTAGCGCGGTCTTAGCCCAGAATTCCGGCCAGATCGGAACGCTGTCTTGCGACGTGTCTCGTGGCATCGGGCTGTTCGTGGTCGAGAAGCAGTCTCTCAGCTGCGTGTTCAAGCAGTTGGGAGGGGCGCCCCCGCAGGGCTACACAGGGTCGATCGACCAGTTCGGAGTGGCAATAGGGGAGGTCGGTGCAGGCCATCTGGTTTGGGGAGTGGTCTCTGTCACGAAAGGACTTCCGGTCGGCGCTCTGGCGGGAACCTACGCTGGCGTCGGTGCGAATGCCTCACTCGTCGTTGGTGGTGGCGCCAATGTTTTGGTCGGCGGAACCGGTCGAGCCTTCACCCTGCAGCCCATATCCGTCGAGGGTGAAGTCGGCGTGAATATTGCCGGGGGAGTGACAGCATTGACCCTGAAATCGTCAAACTAGGAACGGGAGCTCAGTGATGAGATTTCTGACAGGATTGTCTCTGGGGGTGCTGGGCGTCGTTTTGGGCGGCCTCGGCCCTGTCGCCGCCGCCGACCTCCCGTCTCGGGCGTTGGCGCCAGTCCCTCCGATTGTCGTTCCCGCTTTCACTTGGACCGGTTTCTACGTGGGAGTCCAGGCGGGCTGGGCTCAGACCCAGAACAAGCTGACTGCTGGAGCGGCAACATCCGGGGCCGGCTCAACTATTGCGCTTCCAACGCTGACCAAGGATGGGTTCGCGGGAGGGCTTCTCGCCGGCTACAACTATCAGATCGGTTCCGTCGTGGTTGGTGCCGAGGTCGATGGTGAGTTCCTTGTGACCGGGAAGGGCCGCTACACGGCGGAAACGGGCGACTTCATCACCGCGCATACCAACTGGGTCGGCTCTGCGAGAGGACGGGTGGGGTACGCTTTCGACCGCGTCCTAATCTACGCGACCGGTGGCCTGGCCCTAGCCGCTCCCAAATCCACGGTTACCGGCACGGAATATTCCTACGGG
This sequence comes from Alsobacter sp., assembly GCF_059501845.1. Taxonomy (NCBI): domain Bacteria; kingdom Pseudomonadati; phylum Pseudomonadota; class Alphaproteobacteria; order Hyphomicrobiales; family Alsobacteraceae; genus Alsobacter; species Alsobacter sp. The sequence continues at coordinate 34,708 of NZ_JCACDK010000006.1, forward strand.
GCCGGCGACAGCACTCGTGTGGGTGGACCTTGGGCGCAGGAGCAGAGTTTGCGATCACCAACAACTGGATTGCGGGCCTTGAATACCGCTACGCACAATACCAAAGCAGCACGTACAGCTACCCGGTTGGCGTCAGCAGCATCGGGATCGTCGGCTTCAAGGAGCAGTTGAGCACGAACCAAGTGACGGCGCGGTTGCTTTACAAGTTCTGATAACCACCTCCGTCGAGAGCTAAGCGGCGATATGTCCATTGGTCGTGCCGCCCTCCACCCGGCGGCTCTCTGCCTGCTCTTCAACGTACTGGGCTGTAACCCAGGCGTGCAAGTCCGTCCTCGTTGACGCTGATCTCGCGAGCGTCCCGGGAAGGGTTGACCGCGCGATGTCTGGATTCCGGTTAAAGGCTCAGGTCTGCTTATGGCGCATTCCGGAAGCAGTAGATTTGACCCTCGACGAGACCGCCCGCTTCTTCATCGGCTAGGTCACCAAACCGGAATGCCCTTCAGCGACCACTGGTAGCAGAGCTTGTCCCACCACGAGAGCTTGCCCTTCGCCATCAGCTTCTCCTTGAGCACCATCTGGGTGTAAGCGTAGTTGGTCGCGTCCCACGCTTCGAGCATCGGCGTGTGCTGGATGGCCTTCGACACCCGGTCGCCAACGACCTTGCCGTAGCGCTTGGAGATGACCGGGATCTCGAGCGCCAGGATCTTCTCGCGGGCGACGAAGAAGGCTTCGCCCTCCCGGACACCGGCGCAGATCCTGCTCCACAAGCGCTCGTACTCCAGTGCGGCGCACGTCGCGATCGACGGGTCTTCGATGTAGCGGTTCCCGAACTGTGCCATCGCTCAGGTCTCCGGGGCGCCGGCAATCGGATTGCCGGGCTTGATCTTGTAGACCTGCGCGTAGTTCAGGCACCACTTCTCCCGGGCCTCGCGGCTGTCGCTGGCGCCGATCTGGGCCAGCCATTCGGCATACTTGCCCGGGATGATCTCGACGCACTGCGGAGGGCCGATGTCGTGCTCGGTGACCGCCTCACGCCAGCGGGCGATCAGCATGCGGTGCAACGAGTTGAACGGCAGCTTGCCCGACAGCTTCGGCTCGAAGTCGCGGTAGACGCCATCGTTCGGGTAGACCACGAACACATCCGGTGTGCGGCTCCGGAGGGCCTGATCCAGAGCCTCATCGAACGCCGTGCAGAGCCTCACCAACACGTCGCGGTGGTTCTGGTAGAGCGTCCACTTCCGGCCTCTCTCCAGCTGCTCAAAGATGTCGGCGCGGCCATTCAGCTTCAGCAGCTGGGCAAGCTCGTGCCGGTCGAGGCCGATCCTGATCCGCATGGCACGCAGATCGTTCGGGGTCACGTCACTAGGCTTTTCGTCCATGTAGTCCTCCTTTTTGTGCCCTGGCAGCCAGGGCGTTACGATCGTCGTCTCGCATCTCCCGCCGTCGCTGCCAAGCGGGGTTGAAGACGGAGTTAGGCGCGGCGAGGGGGATGAATCCGTAGCAGCGGATCTCGACCGTCACGCGGACATCGGTCGTCTATGTGCCACGACGGGTCAATTGAGGTCAGAGCAGCCGTCCGGGTCGCACCCGTCGACGCTGATCCGTGCTTCACATCGACCAAGTACATCGTGGAGCGAATCTCATTCCGCCCAAACCTGGCGTCCGGGAAACTCGGAAAAAGCGTGGAGAGGAGGGCGGCCGAAGCCGCCCGCTTAGGGGTTCTGGCTCGCATCGGCTTTGTCACCGGGGCGCGCCTCTTGCGCTCCGCTACGGCGAACCCGCAGCGGGAGAACCCGTCGCCGGACCGGAGCACGTAAGGCCCTTGCTCCGTGTTGATGCTGTCAAGCTCCATCGTAGACTCCTTCATTGTGCCAGATCATGCCCGGCAAGGGGTCGTAGTGAGAGGTCAGGGCGCGATCTGGGACTCAACGTCCACGGCCGCCCGCAGCCAATCGAACGGATCCGCAGCCCTGTAGCGGCGGCCCGTGAAAGCCTCAGCATCCCGCAGCATGGCGCGGACCGTTAGGGTTTCGATCCGGTCACGGCCGGAAAGGGCGCATGCCCGGAGTCCGTCGGCAATGGCGTTTGCAGTGAAGGCATGCGGGCCGGAGATGGGTCCGCCGGGAGTGACGGGCGGGAGCATGGCGACGATGGCGGCCCGATACTGTGCCGCACGGGAGGGCTTCCGGACGATTGCAAACATGGTCGACTCTTTGTCCGCCCGGGCATGCCGGGGAATCGGTTGCAGCGGATGGTTTAGACGCGCGCCACCCAATAGACATACTGGCCTAGCGTCCGGGTTGTGAACGGGCCGGACTCGAGGTTTGCATCCTCCGCCGCATGGCAGATGGACTCGGCCGTTTCCTCGTCTCCCGCCTCTTCCTCCGCCTGTTTCATTGCTTCGATTAGGTAGCGTTTCGCCTCGTCAAAGGTAGCGAAAGCGGCCGGTTCCGACTCCGGCATAGGTCCGGGCATGTTCCATCCGGCGGACCATTCAAGGGCCGGTTCCTCCGGTTCCGCATAGGCGGACTCGATCCGCTCGCCAGTGTGAGCGCACGTCAAGTCCGCCTCTTCCCAATTGATGGCGAGCGCAACCGGCAACCAACTGTCATGCGGCCGGATGGCGCGGTCTCGCAGGGCGTTAGCAACTCCCGCCGATTGTCGCGGGCCGCTTTGAAGCTCAAAGCCTCCCCGTCCGCCATGACGAAAAAGAGCGGATAGCCTCCCGGAAAGGCATACGGGCCGGAGCGCATGGCGCGGCGGAAATCGGAAACGGTTTCAATCGTCATTGTCATGACGGACTCCTTCGATCCGCCCGGGCATGCCGGGCATGGGTTGCAGTCTCCGCCCGTTGGACGGTCCGGCGGCCGGATCATGCCCGGCGGCCGGAGCGGCCCGCGCGCGGTCCGGGAGGGCTTGGCGGCCCTCCCGTCCGGCCCGTCATGCGTTAGGGTCCAAGTCCGCCACGTCTCCCCATGGCACGGGCCGCCGCTTCGCAAGGTCAGTGTTGAGCCATAGAACCGGATAGTGCGGCTGCGGCCCGTGATCCGAGGAGTCCAAGTCGGAGACGTAGATCACGCCGCTTGCATCGGGTGCGTTCTCTTCAATCCAACGGAACACGGGAGCAAACCGGGTGCCACCATGTCCGCGACGGGTGCGCGGGAGAATATCGCCCGTATAGTAGGACTCGGCAGACACGACTCGCGTGTCGCAATAGATCACCGTGAGACGTTCCACCGCTCCCGCGTCTAGAGCCTCCTGCGCCTCCGTGATCCCGGCCCGCACGGCCGCGTCATCCATAGACCCGGAGGAGTCGATTGCCAGAATGAGATGCGACGGCGCAACGGAGGTCATGCCGGGCAGAATGAAACCGTCCCCGATGCTGCGGCGGGACGGGCGGGACCACGTGGACTCCTTTATGTCGCAATCGTCCGCGAAGCGGCGGACAAGCGCGCGCCAGTCGTTTTTAGGCCTTCCGAGGTCCGACAGGATAGACTCGACGAAACCGGGCACCCGGCCGGAACCTGCGCGTGCCACGGCCGCCGCAGCTTTAACACGTGCGGTCCATTCCTCTTTCGCCTCTTCCTGCCCGGCCGCGTCCGGCGCCGCGTCCAGGATGGCGCCGCATCCGCCCGGATCGATCCCGGCCGCGCCATCGCCCGTGGGCGCACCCTGCCCGGGAGCCGCGCCACCCTGCCCGGTCGGTCCGGCCGGTCCGCCGCTCTGCGAACCTTGCCCGGCCTGCGGCGTGCCGCTCTGCCCGGCCTGCGGGCCGCTCTGAGGGCCGCTCTGCCCGGCCTGCGGGCCGCTCTGAGGGCCGCTCTGCCCGGCCTGCGGCGCACCCTGCGGACCGGCGCCGCTCTGAGGTGTCCCGCCGCTCTGCGGGCCGCTCTGAGGCTTGCCCGGACCCTGCCCGGCCTGCGGGGAGCCTCCGGCCTGCGGCGCACCCTGCCCGGGTTGCGCGTTGTCCTGTTGCTTCGCGCGGCCCTCTTTCGCCAGAATGGCATAGATCGACTCAGCGGACATGCGACGGAAGCGGGACTCGTTCAACGCACCCTTGGGAAGGGTGAACCCGGACGACAACAGGTCCGGATTCATGCTCAAGTCCGCCGCCACGTTCCAGAGCTTTGGATCACGGTTCCCACGGCGCCAGTGGTGACCACGGGCCGGGTGCTCTATCTCGTGCGCGAGCAAACCGATCCGCTCCGGTTCTGAGAGTGCGAGCACGAAACCCGGGTTGAAGTAGATCACCTTGGAGTCCGTTGCGGCCGTGGGAATGTCGGACCGCTCAACAAGCGGTAGCATCATGGCGAGTGCGCCATAAAACCCGTGGACCGGGTCCATTAGAAGGGCCGCGCGGGCCCGTTCCATGGCGACCATTGCGGGAGACTTGCGGGACGTTTTCATGGCGCGGACCTCAGATCAAAACGGACGCGTTGCGGGCCGCCCATTGCACATAAGCGGCCGTGTCCCGCAGGGCCGGAGTGCGACGGGTGGAGTCCGTCACGATGAAAGTTTCATAGTCACCCGGGAGGCGCCGGGCATATCGCAGGATGGCGCCGAACGTGGACGCGTCCGCTTTCCGCGACAGGTAGGACGCGACGGCATAGACGGAAGCGGACTCCGTGGGGACGGGTGCGCCGTCAGGGTCCGCCACGATAGCGGACAGGTCCGGCCGGGCCGCCCAAAGCCTTAAGAAGGCTTCAAACTCGGACGCGAAATCATCGCCGCAGGCTTGCGCCACGAGTCGGCGCCGTTGCGCCGCATCCCGGGCGGAGCGCATGACGTGGTCAAGGTCCGCGACGGAACGGGGAGTCGCGAAGCGCGGATCACCGGCCGGCTTGCGGTCCCGTGTGTGAAGGAAATTGACGGGCCGGTCCGCCATGCGCCACGAAAAGTCTATGAAAGCCGGAATCGCAGGGTGCAATCCGTTGTCGTGCGCCCATTCGATCCAAGCCGGAATGTCCACGTCCACCGTCACGTGCTTAAACCTGTCTTCCAGAGCGGACGGCATGCGCTGCGCTGCCGCGCCATCGCTCTGACGGTTCCCGGCCGCTATCAGGCGCCAGCGGGGCGGGACCACGTATTCGCCCGCGCGCCGTTCCAGGACGAGTCCGAAAAGGGCCGCTTGCACTCCGGCCGGGGCCGCGTTGATTTCGTCAAGGAACAGGATTCCTTCCGGCCCGTGCCGCTCTTCATTGGGGAGGTCCGAGAACGGGAGCCAACGCGCGACTCCGGCCGCAAGGTCCGCCGCCGGTATGCCTTGAATGTCCACCCGGTCCCGCAGGACGGCGCGAAAGTCGATAAGCGGGAGGCCACGGTCCGCCGCAATCGCGCGCGGGAGGGCGGACTTGCCAATGCCGGTATCGCCCCAAAGCATGACGGGCTTGTCCGCGTCCATCCAAAATTCCACGTCCGCGCGCGCTTCAATGATGCTGGCCATGTCACGTCTCCAGTGTGTGCCCGGGCATGCCGGGCCGGTTAGGGCCGCAGGATTGCGGTCCGCCGCGCCTCCCGCACCATGTGGCACGGGAGACGGAACGGGCCGCACCCTACGAAAGGAAGTCCGACACCTCTGCGAGGATGTCGGCCGCCGCTTTCGCCGTGTCGCGGCGGAGCACGTCAGACTCCCGCAAGTCCGCCGCGTCATGCTGGCAGAGGTCCGACTCCATGCGTTCCGCAATCCGGGCAAGGGCCGGATCATTCGTGAGGTTCAAGCCCGGGAGGATGCTGGCAAGCTCCCGGACGTTTTCGACAAGGGAGTCGCGGAACACGTTTTCCGCGCGTCCGTTCGGGCCGCCGGGCTTGAACGCATTGAGGCGTTCCACCATGCGCCCGGTCACCTCAGCGACACGGGACCATGCGTCGCGCGTTGCGTTGGCGAGTGCGTCCCGTGCGGCGGACTCGATGGCGGCCCGGATTTCGTCCGCTTGCGCGTCCGCCAAGTCCACCCGGAAGTCCGCCGCATCCGGAACCGGGAGAATGCGCACTCCGAACGCGAAAGGGTCCGCTATCTCGGAGGCTTCCGGATAGTCCGCCGGATCGAACATGCCATTGAGGCGGACTCGAGCATCGTCCACGTAGGACGGATAAGCCGCAACGAACGCCGCGACGGCAGCCTCGAATGCGTGGCGGAGGTCACGCATGGCGTTGGAGTAAGCCTCAAAACCGGCCGCCGGGAGGATGCGGGCGCCCTCGTCAAGCCACGGCAGAGTCCGGGCATAGTGAAGGCTGCGGGCCGCATTGGCTGCGGTCACGATTCCCGCCAACGCATCCTTGGCCACAAGCGCCTTATTGTAGCGGCCCGCATCCGCTGCGGCGCCGTGCGAAGTGTTAATTTCGTCCGTCACCTTTTTGTCGAGTCGACGGGCGGACCATTGGCGAATGGTCAAGCCGCAAAGCATGGCACGGGAGGCGAGAACGGACCGGGAGGGAACATGCATCGACATGGTGACAGTCTCCAGTGTGTGCCCGGGCAAGCCGGGCATGGTTTCAAGGGTTGAGTGCGAGGGCCGCGACAAGCACGGCCGTGAGGAAGAGGAGGAGGGCCGCCGCATCGAAGGCGGCCCGGAAGAGGTCACGCGCGGTCACGCCATGGACTCCCCGTTTGCGGCCCGGGCGGAGCCGACAGCTCAGGCGAGAAGCCGGGCCGCCTCCCGGGAGTCGCCATGGCGAACGGCCGTGCTGGCGAGGCGAATGCAGCGCAACGCGTGGCGGAGAAGCACGGACTCGTGCTCGCACGTGGCCAGCTGGAGTCGACGCAAGGCAAAGCCCTGGAGTCGAGCGATAGCGGACGGATTCATGGTCAAGCCCTCCCGGTTCAGCTTTCGAGCCAAGCGCGCTTAGCGGCGATGCGGGATTTGCGGGCCGCCCGGAACAGGCGGCCCCGTTCGTTCTGGAACGCGTGGCGGACTTTGCGCACTTCCTGCGATTTCGTGGCCATGGTCGGAGTCTCCATCGTGGCGCCCGGGCATGCCGGGCTGGAACGCGCCATGCGTTCCGAGGGCGGCCCGGAACCGGGCGGCCGTCGCATCGCACAAGCAGGAGAGGAGGCGGGAGGCGGAGCGGGCCGCCTCCCGGGCCGCCTCAGCTGCGGCCCGCAGCCCAAGCAATGCGGCTGAGGGCCCAACGCGCCATCCGCTCGCCTCGCTCGATCCGGACCGGATCGCCGGAGCGGCGGCCCTCACGGCGAAGCCGGTTGCAGTAGTAGAAAACAGCGCGGCGTTCTGCGGCTGAAAGCATGACGAAACCTCATTCTGAGAAGCGGCCGAAACCCGGGCCGCACGGGCTGCGGCGGGAGCCGCATCAACGGAACCTGCCGGAGCCGCAACCCGGGCCGCCACGATGGCGACAAGGGCCGGAACCTGCCGGGCCGCCGCATCCGCCCGGGCCGCCAGCTGGCGACGGGCAAACGAGAGGCACGCCATGATCCGCCCACGGGCGGACCAGCAATGGCGATTGGCAAGGGAGAGGGCCGCAGAGAAGAGCCGCACGGCGTGAGCGGTCCGGCCCGCTGCTAAAGCGGCCCTCCCCTCAACCATCCGTGCGACTATCGCTTGCACTGCTACGTTCCCTCTCTCGCTCCGAGGCTAGGCCCGTATTCCACCGGGCCGCCTCTCCTCTCCGCTTCCTGTCTCCGCCTCCCGCCCTAGACCCGTGTTCCACCGGGTCGGAGGGGAGGGGCTCGACCCTGACAGGCAGGGCCGCCACGTCGGACGACGCACGAAGAGGAGGGCGATTCATGAGAGCAAAAGCAAAGTATCTTTAGATGTAATTCAGCGTAATCGAAATAAGTATATCTGTTTTAATGCGACAGAATACAAGTAACTCCCAATGACGCAGTGGGGATGGACCCTTCGACTTAAAAAGATCTGCGGATAAGAGAGGACCGATGGGGTCGGTAAACTTCTTATGTGTCGGGAAACGCGAAATCAGCTCTAGCGTGCGTTGATGATGACTGACGCCGCTGGCAGACGTCGCGCATACATCCTCACAAGGTGCAGCGAAACCGGCGCAAAGAGCTAACGGCGGAAGAAGTTTAGGTGTCGAGAGGCGAGCCCGAGCACCTTGGCCCGGGCCGTTGCTGCGCCGGTCTAGGCGGGTGCTTTGATCGCCACAGGAGGCGGTGCCTGGGGCCTCAGGTGGGCCACGATAAGCTGGGAGGAAGGCTGCCGCAGCATGCGCCTGGCAAGCCGGATCTCCGGTCCTACAGCGTCCAGGCCTGGCACGTCGCTGTGGCGCTCTGCGAACCTATCAAGCTCGGCAGCAGCCTCCAAGAGCATGGCGCCTGCCCCGAGGGCCCGCTCCGCCGCCCTCTCGGCTGCCGTGGCCACGTCGCGATGCGCTTGGTCTATCTGGGCCGCCAGGACGGTGAGCCTGTTGGAGCGCTCGATCATTGCCATGCTCCCCGCTGTTGATCTTCGAGCCACCCAGACACGTTCTCCGTGTGCTTCTCCTGCTGATGATACAGATGGAGAGCGCGGATCTGGTCCGGTCTGAAGGGCTCGATCCAGCTTTCAGGGCGACAACCTGGGACGACTTCCATCTCGCCGCGCCCATCGTCAAAGTAGATCAGCGACTCGGCGGCCACGTCGGCCGCGACCACCACGGGCTTGCCGTTCACGTTCTGCCAGCGCCATGCAAACCAAGCCGCAATGTCTGCGGACAGGCTCCAGGACAGGCCTCGCACCGCGAGACGAGGAGATATCCCAGATGTGCCGCGATAGATCCGGACGGGTCCGCTGAGCTTCGGGCGAACCTCGCACCTGGCTAGCATCCGACGTGCTAGGCCGGTGTTGTACTTCACCGCGTCCATTACAGCCTCAGGGTCATGGCCCCACGCCGTTCCGACAATCTCCCGGTAAGCGGGGTTCGGCAGCCTGAGATTGTATGCCAAGCGCGCGATGCACCCGCGGAACCGGTTCGGTGCTGAGATGATCAGGTAACCTGCCGCCTCCTGGTCACCTGCAAATGCCGGCTCCCAATGCTCGACAGCCCAAGGCGCTTCCTCGTTCAATTTCTGTAGCACATAGTCGTGCTGAAGCATCTGACCAACGTTCATTGCGTGTCTCCGTTCTGGTCTGCCGGCGGCTGGAGCCGCTCGCCGCGTCTGGGTGTGTTGGGTGCGAGCACTTCCCGCATGGGTTGCCCGCGCGCGTACCATTGACGCTCCGAGAGCCCGAGCTTGAGCCACGGCTTGATTGCCCTCAGGCTGTTCGCGCGCCAGAGCTCCAGAGGGATTGCACCGGCGGCACGTCGACGGCGTTGCAGGCACTGGCGGTCGCGCTCGCGCTTTTGCTCTGGTGTGAGGCGGGGAGGTCTGCTCATCGGGAGGCCTCCGCCCGATCGAGGGCCTCCAGGCCCTTCGCTGTCAGCTGGTAGCTCCGGCCCTTGCCTTGACGGAAGATCAGCCCCGAAAACGAGACCACCAACTCGTTTGCTTCCAGACGGGCAAGGCTCCGCGAGACCGACGCATATGCCTTCGGAGATCGGACCAACCCGATCGCATCAATGATGGCGCCCGTCCTGGGCAGATCGCCGATGTAGATCGTACCGTATGCATCGGCGGGAGGGTCAGGCCGGACAGTCGGCAGGAGCGCCCGAAGGATCTCCAGCTGCTGCCGGTTAACAAGGTTTCCTTGGGCGAGCTTGTTAACCGGAGAGGAGAGGGTGGCCGCGCTCATGCCGCCCTCCCCAACTCGCACCCGGCGCCGAGGAGGAAGTGCAACCACTCCGTCATCGTGCCAGGTGGCGGATCGAATGCGAGCTCGGGCTCGGGGTCTCGCGAGGTAGGAGTCTCAGTCCTAGGAGACTCACCTCCGCTCGCTTGCCCTCTGAATCCCTGTTCTGCTTCCCTGTTCACCTTACCTATTCGGGTGTCAGGGCTGACACGGGTGGTGGTGTCAGGGCTGACACGGGTCCGCCTTTTCGCCTTCCGCTCTTCCCGCCTCAGATTCCGGATGGATTGGCACCCTGCGAGGATCACCGGAGCGAAGGTCAGCCGGTAGATTGAGCTCTTCCCTTTGCGCTTCGTCACGCTCAGCCAGCACCGCCGCCGGTAAGTCTCTACCGCGCGATAGACGGTACTGCGGCTGAGGTTTACCGCCTCAGCGATTGTGTCATAGCCGGGAAAGGCGTTTCCTGCTTTCGAGTTGATCCGGTTGGCGATGTACTGGCCCACCCGCCTGAAGCTTTCAGGGATCCTGTAGTCGAAATAGGTCTTTTGAACCCACTCCTCGCGGGCCTCGATGATCCTCCCTTCAAAGTCGATCTCCTCGATCCGGATGCCTTCCTTCGGTTCGTCCGGGATGGTATAGCGGGTGCTGCTCTTAGCTTTGATCTGGCCCTTGCCCGGTTCGCTCCCGGGCGGGGCCTTTTCTCTTTCGGGCTTCATGTCTGGCCTCCTCCGTTGAGGACGAGTCGCCAGACCTCGGCCCGGATTGCTGCCTCATGCTCCTTCACGTCGGCGAGGGCCTTGTCGGGGTCCACGCCACGGTTGAGCCACCCCTCATAGATCCGGCCGAGCGTTCGCTGGAGATGCCGCTCCGCCTGCTCGGCGGTGTTGCACCGGGCCATCCAGTCGGCCGTTGAGGCCGCCCGGTCGTGGTTCGCGGCCGTGGGGAACGGGATCACGTCGGCCGGGGAGAGCGGCCGCAGCTGGCCAGGCTGGCGCCGGCGGCGCTGGAGTGCGCTAGCCATCGCGCCCTCCCGCCTTCGCCACCACGTCGCCGAGGAGGCGGTCCGCGTCCGCCCTGCCGGCGAGCACGGCCTCGATCGCCTCGTCGTTGACGGGAGGTATCCCAGCTGGATCGAGAAGCGGGATCACCAGTGTCCCGTCGTCGTCTGGCCCCCAGTCGAGAGCGTCCGGCAGGTCGACGGCCGCGGTGCACTCGTGTTCGGCGATCCGTTCGCTGAGCCGTTCTATGTCCGCCAGGGCGGTGAGGGTCACCATCGTCGTGTCATCGATTTGCCGCTCGTCGCAGACCGTCGTGACGATCTGGACGAACCGCTCCTTGTCGACGGGGAACTCGCGGAGGCACCGGCTCACCACGAGGGCGGCCGCCTTGTCGGTCGGTGTCATGCTGCCCTCCTGCTGGTCACCACGCGCGCCTGCGCGGTGAGGATCGCGGCCGCCCGGGCGCCGATCTGGGCCAGCGCCTGGGCGTCGTGGCCGAGGCCGGCGGACTCTGCCTCGGCGAGGAGCGCACGCTCGGCGCGCCAGTCATCGGCGAGCGCGCGCTCCCTGATGATGCGGGCGGCCGTGCGACGGGCGACGATGTCAAGGGAGACCGTCATGCCGCCCTCCCGCGCTCGGCGTTCCTGGCGGCCCGCTCCTCGGCCCGCTGCTTCGCCTCGGCCTCCAGCCGCGCGTCGTGGGCGTCCAGCATCTCGTCAGTCCAGGCCTTTATCTTCGGGCCGATCCGAAGGGGCTCGGGGAACAGACCTTCCGAGACGTACCTATGCAAGGTTACGCGCGAAACATTGTAGCGCTTACAGACAACAGGGGTTCCGTTGTATTTCTTTTCAGCCATGTCCGGCTCCTCATGCTAAGCATCGGAGCGGATCATGTGCAGGTCGTTTAGTGATGTAAAGAAGCGGAATGGTTGCGATTGGTCATAATAGTGGACAGAACACACAAATCAGAGAGTTCTATTCTTTTCTGTACTGAATATGCGCATTTGCATTTCAGCACCGCGCGCATCTCCTTATGCGCGTCGAGGAAGAGTGATCACGTCCGCGCTCTTCACCGGGCGGCCGATGAGCTTCGACAGATGTGCGGCCCAGAGATCGAGGGCGGCCCGCTTCTCCCTTGCCCTGTCATGCATGTCGTAGACCGCGCCGTGCACGTCGCTGGCGATGTGGGCGAGCACACCCATCCGATCCTCCTTCGGCACGCCGAGCCGCGACATGCCCGTGGCGCACGTGCGGCGTAGGTCGTGCGGCGTCGGCGGGTTCGCCTTCAGGCTCTCGATCACCTGGCGATCCGGACCCTCGGCCTTCAGGCCTTCGATGAGCCGCTTCATGGCCTGCGACAGGGAGTGACGGGCGATTGTCTCGCGGGAGCCGTACTTGCTGGAGAAGAGGCCGCTGTCCAAGTCCGGCTCACCCTGCCGCCGCTTGGCCGCCGACTCGATGAGCTCCAGGGCCAATCCGGAGAGCGGCACCATGTGGGGCCGGCGAGACTTCATGAGCCATCCCGGCACCTCCCATCTCGCTTCGCTTGGGTTGTCCAGGTCCACCAGCATGCCTGTTGTGGCGCCCGTCACCATGCCAGGCCTGGCGCCGGTCACGAGCACGAAGCGGAGGGCGTCGGCCACGTCGCGCGTCACCTCCCTGGACTCGTCCAGGTGCTTCCAAAGGAATGCCACCTCGCGGTCGCTGAGATAGCGCTCCTTCGACTCCTCCTTCGCTCGCTTGCGCAGTCCGGCGATGGGATTGGTTTCGAGCTCGGCGCCTTCAACTGCCCAATTCAGGCAGGTGACCAATACGCTCTGCGTCCGGTTCGCGCTCACCGGCGCCGTCTCGGCGATCTTGTCGAGGAGGCGGATCACGTCCAGGCGGGTGATCGAGGCAGGAGCGCGAGAGCCCCAGGCGGCAATGGGACGGGCCAGGTATCCCTTGTCATTCGTCCAGCTGCTCTTGCGAGACTTCGCATAGGCCAGGTAGCGCTCGGCCAGGTCGGCGAACGTGGGGGCGTTGGCCTCCGCCTCCCGGGCGGCCTCCTCGGCGGCCTTGGCGGCCTGGCGCTCTCCCATGGGGTCGGCACCGTCCAGCACGCCGAGACGGTACCCGCTGGCCTTCTTCCGGGCGTCGGAGAGCGACAGGTCGTCAACCGTGCCGAGGCCTATGCGCTTGTATCCGAGCGCCGCCTTCGGCCTGTAGCGATAGGTCCACGTCGCCCGTCCGGACGGCATGACGCGAAGGCAGAGGCCGGGGGTGATCGTGTCCCAATACTCGGCGATGCCGGCTGCCGGCGGGTTGATGCCGCGGACGAATTGGGCGGTCAGAACGAGCTTGGGCATGCACTAGTCTCCACCTAGTCAGCGAGCAAATTGGGTTCAGATTGGGTCCAAACCGTCTTTACTCAGCTTTACGTCATAAAACGCAGTGTGGAGGAAATGTGCAGATGCGCAAGGGTTTATGAGACAACCTGATTCAAGCTGAAACAGGCTGAAACCGTGTTCTGGCAGTCTGGGGGACTAGGGGTCGTGGGTTCGAATCCCGCCACTCCGACCATTCCTTTTCCTGCCCTAAAAGCCCGGTGACGCAGAGCATCCGCGGCGTCGGCGACTTGGTTCGCCTGTCGTCGCCGAGGCGGGTCAAACCCGTGATCGCTCTTTTCGCCGCGGGTGGTGCGCTGTGATGTCTGCCTGATGGGCTTCCCGGGCCGTGCCGCCCGAGCAGCGGCGCGGCCCCGAAACGACGGCCTGTCTCAGCGCTGGGTGAAGAAGGTCATCAGCACCTTCCCCTTCTCGCCGATGATGCAGATCATGTGTCTCGGCTTGTCGGTCCGGTCCGTCTTCAGATAGGCGTCGCCGGTGACGACACCCCGGACAGGAACATCCTCGATCCGCGTATTCGCCTTGGCCACGATCAGGCTCTCCGCGTCGATGATGAGTTCCTTCACGTCAGGCGAAACTTCCTGAAGCGCGATCAGGCCCGATGCCTTGCATGCGGCGACTTCCGGCTCCGTCTGCGCGAGAACCGGCTGCGCGGCGAAGGCGAGGAACAGGACGGCGGCGGCGGGGAGATGGCGTTGCATCAGGCATCCTCGAGCGATGCCGGGCCGGCATCCGTCCCCTAACCACCTTGCCCCGCCGCCGTTCCCGCTGTTCTGCCGCCTCACGGCGAGGAACCTTGCTTCGGCTTTGCCGTTGTCGGCCGGCTTTAACGCGACAGCGGAGTTAGACATGGCGAAGTTCACCGGACTGGTCACACTGACGGGCGCAGCCCTGATCCTGGCACTTTCCCTGCCGGCAAACGCGCAGGGCATCGTCAAGGGCGCTGAAGAGGGTGCGAAGGTCGGCAATGACGCAGCCGGTCCGGTCGGCGGGGCCGTGGGCGGCGTGGCGGGTGGCGTGGCCGGCGGTGTCGTCGGTGGTGTGAAGGGCGTGCTCGGCATCCCGCAGGCGTCGGGTACGCGGAGCAAGCCGCGGCGGACCGCGATGCTGACGAGGACCACGCTGCGCTCTGAACTCGTCGGAAGGCCGCTGCCCTGGTCGAACGACGACGGATCGCAGAAGGGGACGACCGTCTTCTACACCGACGGCACGGCCGCGCTGACGGATTCAAATCTCGGCGCCGGGCCCACGGATGCCGGCCGATGGACGATCAAGAGCAACCGTCTCTGCGTAACCTGGGACAAGAACTGGCCGGGTGAGGAGCGCTGCTCGACCTGGACCCGCACCGGCAACGGCATGTTCCGCAGCTCCGACGGGATCGTCATCACTCCTCGCAGCTGAGGCCGCCGTCGCCACCGTCGGGGCCGCTGCGCACGCTGCGCTGTCCCGCGTGCATTGCGCGTCCGCCACAAGGCGGGCGTGCTAGTGGACGACATGCACGAAGGTTCACTGGCGCGGGAAAGCGTCTTTGCCGTCCGCGACTTCCGGCTGTTCTTTGCGGCCAGGTTCCTGACCGGCCTCGCCATGCAGGTGCAGAGCGTCGGCATCGGCTGGCTGGTCTACGACCGCACCGGCAGCGCGCTCGCCCTCGGGCTCGTCGGGCTCGCGACGTTCCTGCCGGCGCTCCTGCTTGTGCTGGTCACCGGCCATGTCGCCGACACGATCGACCGCCGCCGCATCCTCGTGACCTGCTGGGGCGTCATCGGCCTCGCAGCTCTCGGCCTCGTGGCCACCGCCGTTTCGACCACCGCCGGTGTGTGGCCGATCTACGCTTTGGCCGTCACCGTTGGGGCGTCGAGGGCCTTCGCCAATCCGGCGAGCCAGGCGCTGCTGCCCAACCTCGTTCCGAAGGAGCTCTTTCCATCCGCCGTGGCCTGGAATGCCTCCGCTTGGCAGTCGGCATCCATCGCCGGACCTGCCGTGGGTGGTCTGCTCTACGCCATAGGCCCAGGCGCCGTCTTCTCCGTCGCGGCCGCGTGCTTCATCGCCTCCGCCGCTCTCGTCCAGGCGTTGCGCACCAGGCCGGCGCCCCAGGTTCGCGAGAAGACGACACTCGGGACCCTTCTTGCCGGGATCGGCTACATCCGCAGCCATCCGGTGATCCTCGGGGCGATCTCGCTGGATCTTTTCGCGGTACTGCTCGGCGGCGCGACGGCCCTGCTGCCCATCTATGCCCGCGACATCCTGCTCACCGGGCCGCTCGGTCTCGGCCTGCTGCGCTGCATGCCGGCGGCCGGAGCCGTCGCGATGACCCTGGTCCTGGCACGCTTTCCCCTCAGGCGCCGGGCGGGGTCGATCATGTTCCTCGCCGTGGCGGTGTTCGGGGTGGCGACCATCGTCTTCGGCCTGTCGAACCAGATCGGCCTGTCGCTCGGGGCCTTGCTGGTACTGGGCGCGGCCGACATGGTGTCGGTCTATGTCCGCCAGACATTGGTTCAGGGCGAGACGCCGGACGCGATGCGCGGCCGTGTCGCCGCCGTGAACAGCATCTTCATCGGGGCGTCCAATGAGCTGGGGGAGTTCGAGTCCGGGGTGCTGGCGGCGATGATCGGGCCGGTCGGTGCCGTCGTGCTGGGCGGTGCCGGAACGCTGGCCGTCGCGGGTCTCTGGACACGCCTCTTCCCGGCGCTGTGGAAACGGGATCGTCTTATCGGGTGAGGGGAGAGCCGTCGTGATCAGCCCGTCCTATGTCCGCACCATGGCCGCCTACAACCAGACCATGAACGCCGGCCTCTTCGCTGCCGCGGCGCAGCTCGACGATGCCGCCCGCAGGGCGGATCGGGGTGTCTTCTGGAAATCGGTGCACGGCACGCTCGCCCACCTGCTGTGGGCGGACAGGATCCAGATGTCGCGGCTTGCGGGGTGGCCCGCGCCGGCGGAGAGCGTGCGCGAGAGCGGATCGACAGGGTTGCCTTTCGATCGGCTGGCCGGACTGCGTGCGGAAGTCGACGAGGCCTTGTGCGCCTGGGCGGCCGGCTTGGCCCCGGCCGACGTAGACGGCGAGATCGCCTGGTACTCCGGCGCGAAGCAGCAGCATGTGCGGACCAGCCGGGCACTCCTGATCGCGCACCTGTTCAACCACCAGACCCACCATCGCGGTCAGGTGCATGCGCTGCTGACAGGTGCGGGAGTTTCGACCGGGGACACCGACTTGTGGATCCTGGTGCCCGAGCCGCTGTGAAAGCAGAGCCGGCTCAGGCTGGCTTTGCCGATGCGCCCGTCCTCGCGGCGCCGGGCGCCGCAGGCCGGTTCTGGAACGCCGCCGCGGTGGCCGCCAGGAGGGCGAACACGGCGAGGAGGCCGAGGCTGTCGCGCACCGCGGCTAGCAGCACCGGCGCCGGCAGGAGGTGCGTGGCCGTGACCTCGCCCGTGGCAGAGGCGATGCGCCACGCCAGGACCGAGGACATCGCCGCGATGCCCATCGCCGTGCCGAAGGCCCGCATGAGGTTCAGGAGCCCGCCAGCCTGGCCGGCATGGTCGGGGGGCGCAGCCTTCAGAGTGGCGGCGTTGCTCGGCGCGATGAAGCAGCCGAGCCCGGCGCCGTAGAGTGCCAGGGCAGCCATCGACAGCGGCATTCCGGTAGAGCCCTGCGAGAGTCCAGCCCAGAGCGGGACGAGAGATGCGAGGCATAACGCCATGCCGGTGAGCATGACGGTACGGGGCCGCGTATCGGCCCAGCCTCCCGCAAATGGGGCGACGACCCCGAGTGCAACGGGAACGACGGCGAGGTGCAGTCCGGCCGCGAGCGGGCTGTCGCCGTAGCCCCTCACGAGGGCGAACGACATCGCGAAAAACATGCCGTAGAGCATTGCATACGACAGCAGCACGGCCGCAGTGCCCGCCGAAAACCCGCGGGAGCGGAACAGGTCGAGGTTCAGGAGCGGGCTTTCCGTCCGGCGCTCGCGAACCACAAACGCCCACGCCAGCGCCGCGGCCACGAGGGCCAGAATGACCACCGGCGCGCCTCCCCAAGACTGCACCTTGGTGATGGCGAGCAGGGATGCGGCAAGGCACGGCACGAGCAGCAACGCTCCCGGCACGTCGAAAGGCTTGCGCTGCCCCTTTTGGGGATCGGCCGGCACCAGGATCCAGCCCAGGACCGCTGCCAACGCCGCGACCGGCACGGTGACCCAGAAGATCCAGTGCCATGAGAGTCCCGCCAGGATCAGGCCGCCCAGGGCTGGGCCGGCGCAAACCCCGACGGCCTGCGCCGCGGCGAACACGCCCATGGCGCGGCCCCGGAGCGCGGGACCGGCGGCTCCCACCAGAATCACGACGCTGTTGGCGCCGAGCAAGGCGCCGCTGATGCCCTGCATGATCCGGAATCCGATCAGCCATTCGAGGCTCGGAGCGACGCCGCACAGGGCGGAGAACAAGCCGAACAGGACAAAGCCCGTCACGTACATGGCCTTGCGACCGCCCGTCTCGGCGAGCCGCGCATAGACCGGCAAGGCTGCCGCGAAAGCCAGGCTGTAGGCGATGGCGACCCAGCCCACGGCATCGAGTCGCGAGTCGAACGCCTGCTCGAGGGCCGGCAGTCCGAGTTGCACGATGCTGGCGTCGACCTGGCCGGCGAAAGCGCCCAGGCAGGTGGTCAGGATCACAGGCCATGGCGAGGCAGAACCGGCCACGGGCGCTGCCGAGGGCCGGGTGACGTCGTCGCGCATCGAGACACGTTCCGATTGCAGTCTGCTCAGCGTGACCCGCTCGGCCGGTACAGTCAAAGGTCGGACGTTATCGAAGAGGTCACCCTGTGATCGCGCAGCCGTGATCCCGCCCGGAATTCGTCCTTTCCGCCGCCGTTTTCCCAACACTGTTCCGGCTGTAGGTGGGCCGGCTGGAAGTTGCATGGACGTCAGGATGCCATCGGAACCTGCTCACGCCCTCGTCGCACTGCACCGCTTCGGACTCGGCGCCCGACCCGGTGATCCCGGACTGCTGCAGGGCGATCCGAAGGGCTACGTTCACGCCCAACTCGGCAACCGTGCCAGTGCACTTCTGACCGGTGACGGCCTGCTTCCCGGCGAGGAAGCATTCAGGAGGCACCGGGCCTACGAGCTGCGCCGCGAGGAGGCGCGCGTGGTGGTCGCGGATTCTCGGCAACCGACCAGGCCGTCGCAGGCCATCGCGATGATGGTCGCCCCGACACAGATGCCCAACGACGAGCCCTCCGTCACTGAGCAGGTTTTCAAGGCGGAGATCACGGCCCGATACGCACGCCTCGCGTCTTCCCCCGACGGGCTGATCGAGCGGCTCGTCGCCTTCTGGTCGAACCACTTCGCTGTGTCGATTTCGAAGGCGGGTTCGGTGAGAGTGCTCGCCGGAGCCTTCGAGCGCGAGGCTATCCGTCCCCACCTGCTTGGGCGGTTCGCCGACATGCTGGTCGCGGTCGAAACGCATCCGGCGATGCTGTTCAACCTCGACAACGCGCAGTCCGTCGGGCCTCGGTCCCGCAACGGGCGGAACGGCCGGAAGGGACTGAACGAGAACCTCGCCAGGGAGGTCATGGAGCTGCATACGCTCGGGGTCGATGGCGGCTACACCCAGGCCGATGTGACCAGCCTCGCCCGGATCATCACCGGCTGGACGGTGTCATCGCCGGACGAAGACAGCCTCTATGGCGGCCGCTTCACCTTTGCGCCCGCGCGTCATGAGCCCGGTGCACAGACCGTGATGGGAGCGGCCTACGAGCAGGCCGGTTACGACCAGGGCCGTGCTGCGCTCGAAGCGCTCGCCGTCCACCCGGCAACAGCGAGGCACCTGGCCCGCAAGCTGGCGTCGCACTTCATCGCGGACCAGCCGCCCCAGGCAGTGGTGGACCGGCTCACCGCCCGCTATCTCGACAGCGGCGGCGATCTTGCCGTGGTGACGGCCGCGCTGGTCGAGGCGGAAGAGGCCTGGACTGTCCCGCTGGGCAAGGTGCGCCAGCCCTGGGAGTTCGTGGTGGCGGCCCTGCGCGCGACAGGCATGCCGGCCGATTTTCGAGCGGTCAACGGCGCACTCGCCGCCCTGGGGCAGCCCATCTGGGATCCGCCGGGACCGAATGGCTGGCCGGACACGACACAGGCCTGGGTTTCCCCAAAGGGCCTGGAAGCCCGTCTCGACCTCGCTGCCGACTGGGGACGCCGCAACGCCTCGCTCGATCCGGTCGCACTCGTGCCGGCACTGTTCGGCAGCGATGCCTCTGCGGAGACCAGGCAGGCGATTGCCCGGGCCGAGAGCCGGCAGCAGGGCCTCGCGATCCTCTTCATGTCGCCCGAATTCCAGCGCCGCTGACGCGGAGGCCAGCATGACCAGTTCCATCCTTCACCCGACGCGCCGTGGCCTGCTCGGAGTGGGCGCATCCTTTGCCGCCTGGGCGTACATGCCGCGAATTGCGTCCGCAGCCGGGCGGGATCCGCGGTTCGTGGTGATCGTGCTGCGCGGGGCTCTCGATGGACTGTCCGCCGTCGCGCCTGTCGGCGATCCCGACTACGCCTCCCTGCGAGAGACGATCGCCCTGTCGGTCTCGGGCGATCACCCGGCGTTTTCGCTCGACGGGTTTTTTGCCCTGCATCCCGCGATGCCCGAGTTTGCACGCCTCTACCGGGCGGGGCACGCGCTCGTCGTTCACGCCGTTGCGACGCCCTATCGCGAGCGGTCGCATTTCGATGGCCAGGATGTGCTCGAGAGCGGGCAGCCCGGTCCCGGCGTGACGGCGTCGGGCTGGCTCAACCGGGCCTTGTCGGTCCTCCCCGAGGGCGAGCGCGTCGCGCCGGTGGGAGGCCTGGGCGTCGGCGCCGTGACACCCCTGGTGATGCGCGGACCGGCCAAGGTGCTGGGTTGGGCGCCCGATGGTTTGCGCAGGGCCGACGATGACACGGCCCGGCGTATCCTGGCGCTCTACCAGCATTCCGACCCCGGCCTGGGCGAAGCGCTCGCGGCGGGTCTGCGAACCGAAACCATGGCGGCGGGTATGGGGGCCACGAAGCCGGCGGGAATGGCGACAGCGCAGGGCATGAAGAGCGCCGCCTCCGGCGCGGCGGCACTGCTGGCCCGGGACGATGGCCCGCGGCTGGCTGCATTGGCCTTTGACGGCTGGGACACGCATGCCGACGAGGGTGGCGCCACCGGACGCCTCGCCCAGCTTCTGGGAGGCCTCGACGGCGCCATGGCGACGCTGGAACAGGGGCTCGGGCCGGCGTGGCGGGACACCGTCGTGCTCGCCGTCACTGAATTCGGCCGCACCGCCCGCGTCAACGGCACCGTCGGTACGGATCACGGAACTGCGACCGTCGCCTTCCTCGCAGGTGGCGCGGTGAAGGGCGGCAGGGTCATTGCAGACTGGCCGGGGCTGAAGGAGGCAAACCTCTTCGAGGGAAGGGACCTGATGCCCACCCGCGACCTCCGGTCCGTCGCCATGGGTGTCCTCGCGGACCATTTCGGCTTGCCGCCCGTACAACTGGGGCAGACGGTCTTTCCAGGTGCGACGGGCATCGTGCCACTCACCGGCCTCGTCGGCTGACCCGCCGTCAGGCCCGCCGGATGGAGGCCGGGCGTACGAGGCCCTGGCTCTCGGGGAGCGCGGCCGATACGTGATCCCACAGCATGCGGGGGCTGAAAGGCTTGCGAAGCAGCGAGTTGATCCTGAGCTGGTGTGCCTTGTCGACAACGGACACCGTCGGCAGCGAGGTCAGCGCCACGATCGGGACATCGGGGCAGGACGACCGCCTGGGGTCGCGAATGATGCGCACCAGCTCGTCGCAGGTCCCTTCCGGCAGGTACCAGTCGACAAGGATCAGCCCCGGCGTGGCCTTCTTCAGCGCCGCCAAAGCCTCCAGCATGTCCCCGGCATCGACGATGCTGCGCAGCCCGAGTTCAAAAAGCATGCGCCTGACCATGGTGCGCACAGGCGAGCTGTCGTCGATGACGAGGACGGGCGTCGACTGGAGATGCTGGCGCATGAGGGCAGTAGAGCTCATGCGTCCAGTCAAGCTTATCCAGCTTAAAATTCGGCTGAGGTTATTGCGCGAGAGCACGGCTGTTTCGGCCGTGCAAGCGCAGGCTGGATCGTGAAGACCGCGCTCAGACGCTCAACTGCAAGATCGTCGTGGACGCGACACTGCGCTTTCCGCAAGCATGTCGTCACGGCCGGGCCATGGCCCCTGAACGTCTTAAAAGGAGCGTTGCATGAGGCTGCAAGGCAAGTCGGCACTGGTGACGGGAGCCGCATCCGGCTTCGGGGCGGAGATCGCGCGAACCTTCGCCCGCGAAGGCGCCCGCGTGGTTCTGCTCGACCTCAACGGAGAGGGCGCGGCGTCAGTCGCGGCCGGGATCGGTCCTGAGGCAGTGGCCGTTCGCGGGGACGTCACTCTCGCCGGCGACATCGAGAAGGCCGTGGCCGCGGCGCTCGCCCATGGCGGGAGCCTCGATATCGTCGTCAACAATGCCGGCTGGACGCACCGCAACAAGCCCGCGCTGGATGTCACGGAGGAGGAGTTCGACCGCGTGTTCGCGATCAACATGCGGTCGATCTACCTCATGACGAAGGCTGCCGTGCCGGTGATGCGGGACAAGGGCGGGGGCGTGATGCTGAACATCGGCTCGACCGCAGGCATCCGGCCGCGCCCCGGTCTCACCTGGTACAACGCCTCGAAAGGCGCCGTGAACCTCGTCTCCCGCTCGCTTGCGGTTGAACTCGCGCCCGACCGCATCCGGGTCAACTGCGTCGCTCCCGTCATGGGCGCGACCGGCATGCTGGAGCAGTTCATGGGCATGCCCGACACACCCGAGAACCGCGCCCGCTTCATCGCCACGATACCGCTCGGACGCCTCTCGGAACCTGCCGACGTCGCCAGCGCCTGCGTCTACTTCGCCTCGGACGAGGCTGGGTTCATCACGGGCGTGGTGCTCGAGGTGGATGGCGGCCGGACGATCTGAACGGAGTCATTCGCGCCCGGCGCGCAGACGCGCCAGCGGTGTCATGGCGAGGATGTAGAGGTCGAGAAGCATCGACCAGTTCTCGATGTAGTAGAGGTCGTGCTCGATGCGGCCCTGCGCGGCCGAGGTCTGGTCTATCTCGGACCCACCCGCCTGGATCTGAGCCCAGCCTGTCAGGCCGGGCTTTACCCTGTGCCGGGCGAAGTATCCGTTCACGACGGCATCGCACTCGGTCCCCGACCTCGGCAGTGGCGGGTGCGGAGCTGGGCCCACCAGCGACAGCGAATGGGAGAAGACGACGGTCAGAAGCTGCGGCAGCGAAGCGATGCCGGTACGGCCGATCAGCTGCGCCAGGGCGCGTGCGCGCAGCGCCAACCTGGACGGCGGCGGGCCTTCCGCGGACTCCACTTCGTCCGGAATGCGGAAGCGCAGGACCTGGATGACCTCGCTGTTGAAGCCGTAGCGCTCTTCACGGACCAGCAGTGGCCCGGGGCCTGAGAGCCGGAGCGTGATGGCGGTCAGCAGCATGACCGGGGCGAGGAGCGCCAACAGCACCAGCCCGACGACCCTGTCGAATGCGCCTTTCAACACCGCGTCCCAGTCGGTGACGGGGCGGTCGGCCACGTCAACGACCGGAATCCCGCCGACGCGGGAATAGCAGCGGCTCCGCAGCCGCAACCGGCTCTGGTGCGCCGACAGCCGAATGTCGACCGGCAGCATCAAGAGCTTGCGGAGCATGGCGAGGATGCGGTCCTCAGCCGTGACCGGCAGGGTGAAAAGCACCAGATCGACCGGAACGCGCCGGACGAATTCGACGAGGTCGTCCGTATTGCCAAGCTTCGGACAGGCAGGGAGCGCATCCGGTGATCTTGTATCGTCGCGGTCGTCGAAATACCCGAGGACACGGACATCGTGCGCGGGCCCGGCAGCAAGCGCCCGGAGCAGTGCCTGCGCGGGTGCCCCGCCGCCGACAAGCACTGTACGACGCTCGAGGAGACCGCCGCGCATGGCCTCGCCCAGGATCAGGGCTGCCGCCAGGCGCACCGACGCGAGCGCCGCCGTCGCGGCGCAGAGGAAGGCTCCCCACCACGCCGGATCGGGCGCCAGCCGCCCTGTCGTGGCCAGTGTGAGGAGCAGGGATGTCACGACGACCGCTGACCAGGCCGCGCCGGCCCGGACGCCCGCGGCAGCGCAGAGCAGCAGTGCACGCACATCGTAGAGACCGGCCGCTCGGAAGGCGAGGGCGGTGCCGGCGCCGATGACCGACGCCAGCAGCGTTGCCACCAGCACGCCCGTCGCATTCGACCCGGCCAGCACCGCGCAGGCGGCGCCCGCGCCGGAGACCACCAGGATATCTGCGATGGCCGCGAGGCCTGCGACGACTCGGGGCGACCAGGAGCGCCGCCAGACCCGGGAAGCCAGGTCCTCGGCTGCCGGGCAGAGCCTGCGCCGATTGAGAAAAGGAGCGGGAGGCAGGGCATAGCGGTCCCGGCCCGGCGGGGCAGTGATGCGTTCGATGCCCTGATCGGCCATCGCAAGCCACTTTCGCGCATGAAAACTGCGCCTGCGACTTATAATTGCAGGCTGCCCGGAGCCTAGGCCGGTGCCGTAACGGAAGCGTTAACCCTGGCGGCGCGCGGCACGCTGCTCGGCAAGGAAGATGTACAGGCCGGCGGCAACGATGACGGCCGAGCCGGCAAAGACGGCCATAGCCGGGATGTCGCCGAAGACCAGCCAGCCCAGCAGCACGGCCCACGCGATCTGCGTATACTGGTACGGCACGACCACCGCGGCGGGGGCCAGCTTCAGCGCGCGATTGACGCAGAGATAGGCCAGCGCCGAAACCACGCCCAGAAGGGCGAGCAGCGCGAGGTCCGGCCATGTCGGCGTCGCCCAGCCGAACGGCGCGATGACGAGGCCGAAGAGGAGGGCGCCCACGGTTTGCCAGCTGATCAGAACGGCGTCGCTGGTGCCGCGCAGCCGTCGCGTGACGATGAGCAGCAGCGCGAACATCAGGCTGCCGACGAGCGCGATCAGCGATGGCCAGGCAATGGTGTCCGCGGAGGGCCGCATGGCGATGACGACGCCGCAGAAGCCGATGAGAATGGCGATCCACTGCCGCCAGTCGACCTTCTCGCCCAGCAGCGGGCCGGAGAGGGCGGCCACCCAGATCGGGCCGGAGAGATAGATCGTGACGACGTCGGCGAGCGGAAGATACGAGACGCAGAGATAGAAGCAGGCGACCTCGGCCGTCCCCAGCGCGACCCGAAGGATCTGCGTCCGCAGGTTCGGCGGATGCAGGATTTCGGCCCAGCCCTGCCGCGCCATCATCGGCGTGAGCATGATGAGCGCCGCGACGGAGCGAATGAACAGGATCTGCCCGACGCCATAGGTCGCGACGAGCCATTTGCCGAGCACGTCGTTGGCAACGAACATGAAGATGCCGACGAGCATGAAGGCGATGCCGAGCAGCGCCGAAGACTCCGCTGTCCGGCTCGCACCGCGTGTTCCGCTGCCCGCTCCCGCGGGTCCCGTCTCGGCGCTCATGATGCCCGTGTCGCTTCCGTCCCGGCCGGCCCCTCTCGACCGGGAGCGCTGGCTCCTCATAGCCGGTCGAGGGACGCGAGGCGAGCCCGGCCACCCCTTGTCGCGCGTGGCGAAGCCCCCTATAAGCGCGGTGCCTGGCTGGGGCCGGGACAGGCGCTCTTCGTCTATCGGTTAGGACGCGACCCTTTCAAGGTCGAGAGACGGGTTCGACTCCCGTAGAGCGCGCCACCTCATCGCGTTTTGCGCGACATGCCGGCCATCATCCCAGCCGTTCCAAAAGCAACTGCCGGTAGCTTTGCGAGGCGTCTGCCGCCATGCGTCTTGCCCCGGCGAATGCGATTGCTCCATATGGCGCCATGTCCATCGTCCGCATGACGCCGGGATCGCCGGCAGACCTGCTCATCGGCCACCTCGGCCAGGCGGTGGGTGCCCTCGACGACCACACTGCGCTCTACCGGCGTCTCGCCGACGGCATCCGCGAGGCGATCGCGCAGGGGGTGATCGCTCCCGGCTCGGCCCTGCCGGGCGAGCGCGAACTGGCGCAGCGCCTGTCTCTGTCTCGCGTGACCATCCGAAGCGCGATCGAGCTGCTCGTCAGTGAACGCGTGCTGGTGCGCCGCCATGGTGCGAGGACCAGCGTCGCCCGCTCCGTCGTGAAGCCGCTCTCCAGTCTGAATGGCTTCTCCGAGGACATGCGCGCCCGCGGGTTCGAACCAGGCGGCATCTGGCTGCGGCGCTGCGTTGCCGTGGCCACCCCGGCCGAGGCCATGGCGCTCGGCCTGTCTCCCGGCCAGGAGGTCTGCCGCCTGATGCGGCTCCGCACGGCCGACGGCGTGCCGCTGGCTATCGAGCGTGTCGCCGTGCCTAGCATTTTCCTGCCGTCGCCGGACCTCGTGACGGATTCTCTCTACGCCGTGCTCGACAGGCTCGGCTTCATGCCGCAGCGCGCGCTGCAACGCATTCGCGCCGGCAGCGCCAGCGCCGAGGATGCCGCGCACCTCGACATCGATCACGGTGCGCCGCTTCTTCTTATGGAGCGGCGCTGCGCGCTCGAGGACGGCCGCATCGTCGAGTTCACGGAATCCCGGTATCGCGGTGACAGCTACGACTTCATCGTGGAAACGAGCCGCACCGCCTGAGCACTGGTTCTGAACTGGTCTTGTCAGGCCCGGCGTCGTGCCCTTAGACTGGCTTTGTCGGAGGTCTGATGCACCCTCTGCTTGCCAGTCTCGCCAATCGCCTTGTCGTGTCCTGCCAGCCCGTGACAGGCGGTCCGCTGGACAGTCCGGCTATCGTGGCCGCCTACGTCCGGGCCGTGGAGGCCGGCGGTGCCGCGGGTGTCCGGATCGAAGGATTCGAGAACGTCCGGGCGGCCCGTGCCGCGACCACTCTTCCTGTGATCGGGCTGGTGAAGCGCGATCTGGATGCCTCCCCCGTGCGCATCACGCCGTTTGCCGACGATGTCGTCCGGCTCGCCGATCTCGGTGCTGACATCGTCGCTTTCGACGCAACGGCGCGCACCAGACTGGCGCCCGTCGCCGACCTCGCCAGTCTCGCCCATTCCCGCGGGCGGTTGGCCATGGCGGACATCGCCACGATCGAGGAGGCCGTTGCTGCTGTCGAGGCGGGATGCGACGTGGTCGGGACGACCCTGTCCGGCTACACGGGAGGCCCAACGCCCGACGGCCCCGACTTCGATTTGCTTTCCGCCATCGCCGCCCGCGGCATCCCGGTAATTGCCGAAGGCCGGATCCGGACGCCGGCGGAAGCTGGCGAGGCGATGCGGCGGGGCGCGCTGGCGGTGGTCGTGGGATCGGCCATCACCCGGCCCGAGCATGCGACGGAGTGGTTCGCCGACGCCGTCCGGTCCGGTGCCGCGTCGAGGCCTCGCCCGTGAGCGCGCCGGTGCTCGCCCTGGACGTCGGCGGCACCAAGATGCTCGCTGCCCTCGTTTCCGGAGGGCAGGTGCTGGAGGCACGGACGATTGGCACGCCACGGGACAATGCGCCGGATCGGTGGTGCGATTCACTGGCCGCGCTCGCCGAGCCGTGGACGGGACGCTTCGCCCACGCCGGGCTCGCGCTGACCGGAGGCATCGTCGACGGACGCTGGTTCGCGCTCAACCCGGCGACACTCCCGGTTCCCGCGGGCTTCCCGGTCGTGGACGAGATGCGGCGACGCCTCGGCGTGCCTGTGCGGGCCTGCAACGACGCGCAGGCTGCGGCGTGGGGGGAATTTCGCCATGGAGCGGGGAGGGGACGCGACATCGTCTTCCTCACCGTGTCGACCGGCATCGGGGGCGGCATCGTCTCGGGCGGGCGTCTGCTCTCTGGTCGGTCCGGACTCGCCGGGCATGTCGGCCAGATCCGCCTCGCCTCGGCCGACGGATCGGCCCGGCTGGAGGATCTCGTCGCCGGCCGTGCGGTGGCCGGGGCTGCCGATGGCCGTGCAGCCGACGCGGCCGGCGTTGCGGATGCAGCCTTCGTCCGCGGAGAGGCGTGGGCCCTCGCCATCATGGACGTGTCCGCGGCACTGCTGGCGCGAGCAGTCTCGGACCTGCAGCTTCTCTTCGATCCCGACCTCGTCGTCATCGGCGGCGGACTGGGACTGAATGCCGATTACCGCCGGCGGCTGGTCCACGCGGTCGAAAGCCTGCCCGACGTGCTGCGGCCCACGGTCGTCGCCGCCGAACTGGGTGTAAACGCCGGGGTGGTCGGCGTTGCCGCCCTCGCCGGCGAAGCCAACGAAGGTTGAGAACAAACAGGAGGGGATGGACATGCGTGCATCAGGAATGGGAATGGCGGGGCGGGCCCTGTTCGGGGCTTTCGCACTCGCGAGCCTCGCAGCGGGCACGGCGCGCGCCGACGTGACCGTTCTCGGCTGGCCGGGCGGCCCCGAGGAAGTCGCGCTGCGCAAGGCGGCTGAGGCCTACAACGCCAAGGCGGCGGACCCCGACAAGGTGAAGCTGATCTTCTTCAACCGCGAAGGCTTCTGGGACAAGCTGCAGGCCGACATGGCGGCGGGATCGTCGGAGTTCGACGTCAACCTGACAGCGACCTATGCGGTCGGCCGTTATGCGCCCTACATGGTGCCGCTGGACCTGCCGGCCTCCGCCGCAGAGACCTTCCCGCCCAAGGTCCTCGATACGATGAAGTTCGACGGCAAGATGTACGGCGTGCCGACCGACCTGTCGTTGCACTTCATGTATTTCCGCAAGGATCTCATCGACAAGCTGCTGTCCGACGCTGCCTGGAAGGAGACCTACGGCAAGATCAGCCAGGCGAAGCTCGGCAAGGCGATGACGCCGAAGGACCCGGCCGAGTGGACGCAGGACGACTGGGCCGCGACGGCGCTGTTCTTCACCAAGTCGGTGAACCCGGACAGCCCGACGCGTTACGGCACCGTGCTGCAGATGAAGAATCTGCTCTTCAACATGATGGTCTGGCACTCGGCCGCCCGCGCCCAGGGAGCCGACTGGCGCGACGCCAGCGGCAAGATCACCGTTGACTCGCCGGCCTTCCGCAAGGGCCTCGAGCTCTACAAGATGCTCTATGACGCCGGCACGTCGCCCAAGGACTCGCTGTCCTACGAGTATGCCGAGGCCAACGCCGCCTTCGGCTCGGGCCAGGCTGCCACGATGGTGCAGTGGAACGCCGCCTACGCCGACCTCGACAACAAGGAGAAGACGCCCGCGGTCGCCGGCAAGATCGGTACGGCTCCGCCGCCGGCCGGCCCGGCCGGCCGCTTCACCCACATCCACGGCCTGGGCCTCGGCCTCAACAAGTCGTCGAAGAATCAGGCGGGAGCAATGAAGTTCCTGAACTGGCTCGCGAGCCCCGACGCCATGGTGATCTATGCCAAGGCGGGCGGCTCCCCGGCCCTGGCCGAGGGCCCGCTGAAGCAGGTCGCGGCCGACAGGCCCGACCTCGTCAAGCTGGGCGACTACGCCGCCAAGTACGGCTTCGTCATGAATGGCGGCACCTCCGCCAAGGCCCTGTCGGTCTATGAGCTGCAGGCCGAGCAGTTCACGGGCTACTGGTCGGGCCAGAAGAGCCTCGACGATGCTCTCGCGGCGACGTCCAAGGGCATGGCCGACCTCCTGAAGTGAGCAACGCGCCGGCCCCTTCCGCACGGGACGGGGCCGGCCAGCTACACGACGGGACGGCACGGTGCCGCTCGATCCCGTCCATCCCCTGTCCTATGGAGACCTGATGACACCGGCGCAGCAGAACCACCACGGCCCCGTGCTGGTCGCGCCGCTCGTGATCTTCCTGCTGGCGATGCTGGGGTTTCCGCTCGTCGCCGACCTCGTCTACAGCGTGTCCCAGGTCGACTTCCAGACGCTGCGCTCGCCGCGCTTCGTCGGCCTCGCCAATTTCACGACCGTCCTGTCGGACCCGGCCTTCTGGCAGGCATGCTGGTTCTCGCTGCGCTTCGCGCTGGCCACGGCGATCCTGCAGGTGGCGCTCGGGCTCGGGCTCGCCGTCTTCCTGGCTCCGCTGCTGGAACGCCGCCCCTGGCTCATGGCGATCCTGATGATGCCACTGATGGTGGCGCCGGCGCTCGTCGGGCTGATGTACCGGCTGATCCTGCACGAGTTCGTCGGCGTCGTGCCCTACTACCTGATGCTGTGGACAGGTGACAGCCCGGCTTTCCTCGACGCCGCCAACGCGTTCCGCACGCTCGTGGTGGTCGAGGTTCTCCAGTGGACACCGTTCGCCATTCTCATCCTCTACACGGCCTATCAGGCGATACCCGGCGCCCTGCGGGAGGCCGCACGAATGGACGGGGCGGGAGCGTGGACGCTGTTCCGGCTCGTCGAACTCCCCATCCTGATGCCGACGCTCGCCGTGACCTTCTTCATCCGCTACATCGACAGCTTCCGGGTGTTCGACAATGTGTATGTGCTGACCGGCAGCGGCGCGGGCGGATCGACGACGAGCCTCTCGATCTACATCTACAAGGCCTTCTTCAAGAGTGGCAGCATCGGCACGGCCGTGGCGGCATCCATCCTGCTGCTGGCCGCCGCGACGGCTGTGTATCTCGGGCTGACCCGGGTGGCCGGGCGGAGAGTGACGGCATGAGGCATGTCGTCCACGCCGCCCGCTGGGCGGTCTTCGTGCTCGCCGCGCTCGTGCTCAACTTCCCGGTGATCTCGACGCTGGTGACCTCGCTGAAAAGCGAGGCCGAAATCGCCGCGAGCCCCTCCCTCCTGATCCAGCAGCCGACCCTGGCGAACTATGCCCGCGTCTTCGGGATGGCGGACCGGTTCGACATCCTGCACTACCTCTGGAACAGCCTCGTGGCCTCGTCGATCGGGGCGGGGCTCGCCATCCTGCTGAGCTTTCCCGCCGCCTACGCCATCGGCCGCCATGGCTATGGGCGGCGCTGGCTGATGCCGGTGGCCGTCAACATCAGGGCCGTCCCGCTCATCATCTTCGCCATCCCGCTCTACCTGATGTACCAGGCCTTCTCGCTGCTCGACACGCGGCTGGGCCTCGGGCTCGTGCTCACCGTCGTGAACGTGCCCCTCATGCTCGTGCTGCTGGCGGGAGCCATCGCCGAGATCCCGGGTGAACTGGAGGAAGCCGCCCGCATGGACGGGGCGGGTACGGTGCAGATCCTTCGCTACGTGGTGCTGCCACTGTCCCGGGCCGTGCTCGCTTCGGCGCTCATCCTGGGCTTCATCACGGCGTGGAACGAGTTCCTGTTCGGCCTGATGCTGACGACCCGTTCGGCCGTCCCTGTCACTGTCGGCGCCTCCTTCTTCTTCGCCGCGAGTGGCGGCGGAGTGCAGTGGGGCGTGGCGGCAGCCGTGATGATGATGAGCACGCTACCTCCCGTGCTGCTGGGCGTCCTCATGTACCGGCAGATCGGCGCGTCGCTGACGGAAGGCGCCGTGAAGGGCTGAGCGGGTGCTATCGCGAGGCAGGCCGCACGAAGGCGCCCGTGGCTTCGCCCGCCAGAGTCAGTGCCGTCGCTGCCAGCGGCACGGCTAGCGCCATGGTCCCCAATCCGCGGTGCGCCCAGGCACCCGCAACGGCGCCGCCGAGAAAAGCGAGCCACAGAAGCAGGCTGACTAGCCACCGCCAGGAAGGGCCCTGGCCGTGCAGGGCGAGCGCGAGGTCGCGCGCCGCGGTGGCGAGGGTGCCCGTGACGTAGGTGATGCCGAGCCGCCGGCCGTCCTGTTCCACCATCGCCGAATTCTGGGCACCCATCGCAGCGGCCAGAACGGGCATAGACGCCGCCGCGGGTCCGCCGAGGTGCAGCACGGCGAGCGACGCAGCGAGCAGGGCCGTCACGACCGCCAGCACGAGCGTGCGGCCGTATCGCAGCGAAACCGGAGCCAGGAAGGCTCCTGTCAGCGCTCCGAGAAAGAAGGCGGCGACGATGGCGACCGGCAGCAGGGCAGGGCTGTCCGTGCCGAACGCGACGCCGATCTGCGTCGTGTTTCCGCTCATGAAGGAGACGAAGAGGCCGCCGAGTGTGAGGAAACCCACGGCGTCGACCCATCCCGCGGTGGCGGTGAGGACAAACCCCAGCGTGAGATTGGCGGCCGTGTTCAGGTCCTGTCTCCGCCGGCCATCCCTGGGCTCCCGCTCGTGCCGCGGCGGAAACTGCCCAGCATTCCGGCCGCAGTCCAGAACGGTCTGCCTGCCCGCTGCGGAAGGGGCCTGATCACTGCGTGCCGTGGCCTTGGAGGTACCCGCCCTTGCGGGCGTCCGGCATGGCGAGCGTCACGAGGAAGCCGATGACCATCATGCCCGTGACGTACCAGAAGAAGGCACTCTCGATGCCGGCCTGCTTGAACCAGAGCGCGACGTACTCGGCCGTGCCGCCGAACAGGGCGTTGCCCAGCGCATAGGCGAAGCCGACGCCCAGGGCCCGGATTTCCGGAGGAAAGAGCTCGGCTTTCACGATGCCGCTGATCGACGTGTAGAGGCTGACGACGGCCAGCGCGATCGTGGCGAGGGCGAAGGCGGCGACCGGCGACCCCGTTTTGCCGATGGCGGTCATCAGGGGGACTGTCATGATTGCCGCCAGTGCCGTGAACAGGCGCATCGAGGTGCGCCGGCCGATGCGATCAGACAGGGCGCCGAACGGTGGCTGCATCAACATGTAGACGAGCAGTACCACCGTCATCGTGTTGGTCGCGGTGGCGGGGGAGAAGCCCGCCGTGTTGACCAGGTACTTCTGCATGTAGGTGGTGAACGTGTAGAAGATCAGCGATCCGCCTGCCGTGAACCCCAGCACGATGAGGAAAGCCTTCCGGTTCTCCGGAACACGGAAGATTGCTCCGAACGTCCCAGCCCCCGCACGGCTGCGCGTCTCCTCGGTCGACGTTTCGTGGAGCGAGCTGCGCAGGTAGAGCGCCACCACTGCGGCGACCGCCCCGATGGCGAAGGGCACGCGCCATCCCCACGCCCTCAGCTCCGCTTCGTCGAGGAAGAGCTGCATCACGACCAGCACCAGCGTCGCGAGAAGCTGCCCGCCGATCAGCGTGACGTACTGGAACGAGCTGAAGAACCCGCGGCGGCCGCCTATCGCAACCTCGCTCATGTAGGTCGCGCTCGTTCCGTACTCGCCGCCGACCGACAGGCCCTGCAGCAGCCGCACGAGCAGGAGGAGCACCGGGGCGGCCACGCCGATCGTGGCGTAGGTCGGCAGCACGGCGATGGCCAGCGAGCCCGCACACATCATCGACACGGAGATCAGCATGGAGGTGCGGCGGCCCAGCCTGTCGGCCAGCGTGCCGAAGATCCAGCTGCCGATGGGGCGCATCAGGAAGCCGGCCGCGAAGATCCCGGCCGCGTTCAGCAATTGCGAGGTCTGGTCACCCTTGGGGAAGAAGGCCGGCGCGAAATAGAGAGCGCAGAACGAGTAGACGTAAAAGTCGTACCATTCGACGAGATTGCCAGACGCGGCGCCGACGATGGCCTTGATGCGGTTGCGGGTGTCGTGCGGATCGAGGGCGGGTGTGACCGCGACCGTCTCGTCCATTTCGCATACTCCCTGCGCCCTGTGCCCCTTCAACGTCAGTGGATGACGCTCAGGCCGCGCTTGCGGTTCCGCGTGCGGTGCGGACCTGCCGCCGGCTCGAGGCCTCCGCCGACGCCGCATCGGCGATGATCACTTTGCGCACCTCTGATTGCAAAAGATTCGACCGCACGCGTTAGGCGGCCGTTAACCGCGGCGGGAGAGATTTTGGTCATGGCCATCCTCGTCGCAGTCGCAACCGTCTACGCCGCGCTCGTGATCTTTATGGGTGCAGCCTTCGTGCTCGCGCGCAAGGCCGACGACGCCGCCAATTCCTGACTGCCCGGAATTCAGCCGGGCTGGTTGCGCTCCCGGATGTCCTCCGTCATCAGCCCGCCAAAGATGCTCCACAGCGCGAACGGCACCGCGCAGGCGGCTGCGGCGGTATCGACACGCGCGGCTCGCTCGATGTGCGCGGCCGCTGAAGCCACCAGCGCCGCCGACACGACCGCGCCGCCGAGCGGGCTCCGCTCGCCGAAAAACGCCTTGGCCCAGCCTGTGACGAGGGCGATGTCGGTTGCCCAGAAGCCGAGAGCCGCGTCCCGCTCCGGGCTGCGAGGCGAGGTCATAAGGCGATACGCGCCGTAGGAGTGGAGAAGCTGCAGGGCCGGCCAGATGGCACCGAACAGCGGGTCCGGCGGCTTGTAGGACGGCTTGTCGAGGTGCGCGTACCACGAGGCGATGCGGGGGTGCGTGGGGTCCGGCGAGTAGCGCCGGGCAACGATGCCGGCCAATCCGAGGACGCCGGCGATCGCAATGGCGGCGGCCGGGCCCGGGACCCGGCCCTGGTCGAGTGTCATGTCCGAAACCCTCCTGGGGAGCAGGACACAGCAAACCCGTCGCTTCATCGTTGGTTCGCCACGCCGGGCTGGATCACCCAAAACCGGGGTCTGAAACTTTTCCGAGAACGCTCCCGTACCGTCTTTCACCCGGATCTTTCCGGGAGAGACCATAGGAGAGCATCCATGCGTGCCGAAACCTGGAAGACAGTCGCCTTCGCCCTTGTCCTGGCCGGGACGTCAGCGATCGCGTCCGGCGCTGCTGCAAAGACCGTGATGGTCGGCGGTGCCCCGATGTACCCGTCGAAGACCATCGTCGAGAACGCCGTCAACTCGAAGGACCACACGACCCTCGTTGCCGCCGTGAAGGCTGCAGGGCTCGTTGACACCCTGTCCGGACCGGGCCCCTTTACGGTTTTCGCGCCCACCAACAAGGCCTTTGCCAAGCTGCCGGCCGGCACGGTGGACAGCCTCGTCGAGCCGCAGAACAAGGGGACGCTGACCAAAGTGCTCACCTACCACGTCGTGCCCGGCGCCCTGACGGCGCAGGATCTCCAGCGCATGGTTCGCGACGGCGGCGGCAAGGCCGAGCTCAAGACGGTACAGGGCGAGACACTGACGGTTCTGCCAGGAAAGTCCGGCAAGACCCTTTTCGTGGAGGACGCCAAGGGCAACGAGGCACGCGTCACCATCGCCAACGTGATGCAGTCGAACGGAGTGATCCACGTCGTCGACACGGTCCTGATGCCCTGATCAGAGGCGAGGCGGGCGCGCAGCGCGCCTGCCTCTCTCTTTTTCCGATCCGGCGGCGGCTGGCGCGCGTAAGCTGCTCCCGGGGTACATCGGAGTCGACGTGAAAGCTCAATCCGAGCAACTGGCCGACTTGCTCGTGCGGACGGGCAGGGCAGACCGCCTTGCGTTCCGCCAGCTCTATGAAGCCACCGCGCCGAAGATCTTCGGCGTGATCCTGCGCATCGTCCGCAATCGAACGACGGGCGAGGAGGTCCTGCAGGACGTCTATCTCAGGCTCTGGCAAAAGGCGGCAACGTATCAGCCGGACGCAGGGCCGCCCATGCCTTGGCTCAACACAATCGCCCGGCGCTGCGCAATCGACGTCATGCGCCGGAAGACTCCCGAGGTCACGACGTCCAGCGGCGATGGCGAAGATTGGCTCGCCCAACTCAGTGACGGCCGGGATGCCGAGACCGATATCACGGACAGGTCGTCTCTCCAGCGCTGCCTGTCGCGGCTGGAACCCGACCTTCGGACCTGCATCGTCCTGGCCTATTGTGAGGGGCGTTCGCGCGAGGAACTGGCCGAACAGTATGCAAGGCCGGCCAATACCATCAAGACCTGGCTCCGCCGTGGCCTGATGTCCCTCAAGGAGTGCCTGGACACGCCATGACGAGCGAGGAAGCAAGAGATCTGGCAGGCGAGTATGTCCTCGGCACGCTGAGCGCGTCCGAACGGGCGGCCTTCGAGGCTGAGGCCGCCCGGGATCCCGCGTTGCGCGCACTCGTACGGGATTGGGAAGCCAGGCTGATGCCTCTCTCGGACAGTGTTCCCCCCGTCCAGCCGGACTCCAGGGTTTGGCGCGCCATCGCCGCCGCGGCGGGGCTCGACATCCCCGCACAGGACTCAGCCGTCGTGGCCCTGCGGAGCGCGGTGCGGTTCTGGCGAACGGCCGCGGTCGGCATGGGAGCACTGGCAGCGGCGCTGCTCGCCGGCTTCCTGATCGAGCGTTTCGCCTCCACCCGGCCGGACGGCGACCGCTTCGTCGCAGCGATCAACAGGGGCGGGGACCAGCCGGCGCTCATCATCACCGTCGACTTGGCGACGCAGACCGTCGCGATCCGGCCGGTTGCACTCGAGACGCCCGCCGGCAAGAGCCTCGAGCTCTGGTCCGTGACGGATGGCCGACCGCCCGCATCCCTCGGCGTCATCGGCGAAGGCGGCGCGCGGCTCCCCGACAGCAAGGTCCTCCAGGGCAACCGGCCGGAGAGCCTGACCTTCGCGGTTTCCGTCGAGCCGCAGGGCGGTTCGCCGACGGGTGCGCCGACCGGACCGGTGGTTTATTCGGGCAAGCTCGTGAAGGAGTAGCGCGCGCGTTCCGGCCCGGCGCCAGAATTCGGACGCAATGGCGGCCAATGTGCGCACTCCCGCTTCGCCCGCAGCCGGAGGCGAACGCAGGATGCGAGGAGTTTTCGCCGCATGAAGCGTTTGCTTGTTGCCTGTCTCGCCCTCATGGCCTTGGTCCCGCCCGCATCGGCGGCGAACGACCCCTTTCTCAGCGGACCGCTGGCGGACTTCCTCGACATCTTCCGTCAGGAGGCGATCCCACGCCGCGAGATCGCGTGGAACAACCCCTATGCGGCGGGGACGGTGGTCGTCTCCACCTCGCGCCGCCGGCTCTGGCTGATCAAGGGCAAGGACCGCGCGATCGAGTATGGCGTGGGGGTAGGACGCGAGGGCTTCACATGGTCCGGCGCCAAGACCGTGACCATGAAGAAGGAATGGCCGTCGTGGCGGCCCCCGGAGCAGATGCTGCGACGCCGCCCGGACCTGCCGCGCTACATGCCGGGCGGGATCGACAATCCGCTCGGCGCGCGGGCGCTCTACCTCGGCTCCAGCATGTACAGGATCCACGGCTCCAACGAGCCGGACACGATCGGCGCGGCCGTGTCGTCCGGCTGCATCCGCATGACGAACCGGGACGTGACCCACCTCTACGAGCGAGTGCGTATCGGGGCGAAGGTGGTCGTCATTCCCTGACGTATCTCGCCGGGACGCTTCGTCAGGACTGTCCGAGCAGCGCCAGCGTCCGGGGGTCTCGCTCGCCGCCGTAGAACGCCGAGACGGCCTCTCCGAAAAGCTCCCTGTCGTCGGCATCGGTGGCTGCGGCCTCGAACAGGGTGAGGCAGGAGCGGAACTTCATGTCGTCCGGCGAGCCCAGGATGGCACGCGCCGACCGGCCGCGATGGCGCAGCATTGTGCGGACATTGTCGCGCAACCTCGCGCCGAGGACGGGATGGGCCAGCCAGGCTCGCGCCTCGTCCAGCCCGGAAAGGGCGTAGAACCGGGCCGTCGGGGATGACCCGAGACCGTCGAGCTGCGGAAACACGAACCACATCCAGTGGCTGGCCTTGCGGCCCGCCGCGAGTTCGGACGCGACAGCGTCGAGGACGGCGTCCTGAGCTGAAACGAAGCGATCGAGATCGGGACTGCTCGCGTTCATTTGAGAGAGGTGGCGCGATGGGGAACAGGGTCAAGGGTCGAAGCCCCACTTCGAACGTCGGTCACGAGCGGGGCGCCCGGGCCCCACTCCAATGCCGCTGCATAGGACATCACTGCTCGCCTGCCCCTGCTGCAGCAGCGATGTTCGCCGCGAGGTGCAGCCGGATGCTCCGGCCAGCACGGCGGATGCAGGCCTGGACTGCACGCGACGGCTTGCCGCATAGGCTGCCGTCGTATAGTCATCAGACCAGTCTGGAGCGAGCCGCAACGGATTCCCTTCCCAGGGCAGTCCACCAGCAGGACAGCGGATGCACGGCCCCGCCGCAAAGCATCCCGCCGGGAGCGTGTCTCCCGGGTCATGCAGGCAATGACGGCCGCCTGGGGTAGGAAGCTCGACCTCCGGGGAGGACGTCTTGGCCGAGACCATGAAGGCGCTGTGCGCGTCCCGAGGGCACAAGTTCGGGCATTTCATCGTCGAATTTGCTACGCCCGGCATCGGGCATATCCTGAAGAACGCCGGCTGCGACTTCGTCCTCTTCGACACCGAGCACTCCGGCTTCGGCTTCGAGACGATGAAGAGCGCCGTGCGCTACTTCGAGGCCGCCCGCCTTCCGGCCATCATGCGCGTCCCGTCGAAGGAGTACCACCACATGGCCCGCGCCGCCGACATGGGCGCCGAAGCCATCATGGTGCCGATGGTCGATACGGCCGAGGAAGCCGAGGCGCTCGTCTCCTACCTCAAATACACTCCGCGCGGACACCGGGGCGTGGCGCTGGGCGTCGCGCACGACAATTACGGCGGCTCGGGGCCGGTGAATGCGAGGCTGCAGGCGGCGAATGACCGGACCTGCTTCGTCGCGCTGATCGAGACGGCGTCAGGGATCGAGCACATCGACGCCATTGCCGCCGTGGATGGCGTGGACCTGCTCTGGGTGGGGCATTTCGACCTGTCCTCGTCCCTCGGCATCCCGGGAGAGTTCGAGCACCCCCGCTTTCTCGACGCGATCGACCGCGTGGTGCGCGCTGCCAAGGCTAATGGGAAGGCGCTCGGCCGGCTGGTCCCGGACGCGAAGACCGGTGTCGAGTATGCGCGGCTTGGCTTCGACTTCATCTGCTGGTCCGGCGATGTATGGGCGCTGCAGGCGGCGATCCGGGGCGGCATCGGCGAGATGAAAGCCGGGCTCGGCATCGAAGGGGGAGCCTGAGCCATGGCCCCGTTCCGCGTCGCCATCAGTGGAGATTTCCAGAAGGCGGACGGAACGCCCGCCTTCCCGATGTGGGACCTCACGCCGCTCAGGACGACGCCCGGCGTCGAGTTCACCTATGTCCCGCCTGTCGATGGCCGGATGCGGGGCGAGGACCTCGCCGGCTTCGACGCACTCATCCTGCTCGCGGTGAAGTTCGACGCGGGCAGCGTCCCGCCGGACGGCCGGCTGGCGGTCGTGGCCCGCTTCGGTGTCGGCTATGACAGTGTCGACGTGGACGCCTGCACGAAGGCGGGCATCGCAGTCGTCATCACTCCCGACGGGGTCCGCCGGCCGGTTGCGGTGACCATTCTCACCCTCGCGCTGGCGCTGGCGAGCAAGCTCTTCGTCAAGGACAGGCTGACGCGCCAGGGTCCGGACGGCTGGTCGAGGCGCGCCGAACACATGGGCATGGGGCTCACGGGCCGTACGTTTGCCCAGCTCGGCGTTGGAAACATCGGCGCCGAGACGTTCCGTCTCTTTGCCCCGCTCGACATGCGCTTCATCGCCCATGACCCCTATGTCGATGCCGCGGCTGCCAAGGCCCTGGGCGTCGAGATGGTGGATATCGAGACGCTGTTCCGAGAGGCGGACATTCTCTCCGTCAGTGTTCCACTCACCGAGGGGACGCGCGGCCTCGTCGGTGACCGGCTGATCGGGCTGATGAAGCCGACCGCGTACCTCATCAACACGGCGCGCGGGCCCGTGGTCGACCAGAAGGCGCTCACCGCTGCGCTGCAAAAAGGGCTGATCGCCGGGGCCGGGCTCGACGTCTTCGAGGTCGAGCCGACGCCGGCCGACGAGCCGTTGCTGAAGCTCGACAACGTCATCGTCACGCCGCACGCTCTGTGCTGGACGGACGAGTGCTTTGCCCAGATCGGGGCTGCCGACGTCCGTGCCGTACTCGCGGTGCGGTCGGGTGAGGTGCCGGTCGGGGTCGTCAACCGCGCGGTGCTCGACAGCGAAAGCTGGCGGGCTCGCCTCGCGGCCTACAAGGGCGCCGCCGGCTAGTCCGGTAAGGCGGCAAAAAAGAAGACGGGGAGGGGTGGGGACAGGAGCACCGCGCAAGCGGGCTACAAGGAGGGAGGATCCGACATGGATGAACGCGAGAAACGCGATTTCAACGCCGGTCTGGAAGCCGACGTAGATGCCTGGCTGAGAGGCGAACCGACTCGCCGCGACTTCATCAAGCGCTTCGGACAAATGTCCGGAATGATTGCCCTGGGTGGCACGATGGGGGCCGGGCTCCCGGTCTTCGTGCAGGGTGCACTGGCACAGGCCGCCGTCGACCTCGCCGATGCCAGCACGCCGCTCGGCCAGGCCCAGGCCGCCGCCATGAAGGCGTCGACGGAGGGGCCGGCCGACGGTTCCGCTTTCCGGGCGGTGCAGGCGGCCAAGAAATTCCCCGGCGTCACCCTCAACATGACCTACGAGGCCGGACTGCAGGCGCTCGACCCCCGCAACTTCTCCGGACCAGTCTGGGAGCAGCTCACGGGCATCAAGAGCAACGTGGTCGAGCTCTCGCATCCCGACCAGTACTCCAAGCCGATCGCCGAGCACATCGCCGGCTCCGGCGCCTACGACATCCTCGACATCGAGCCGGCCTGGACGCCTTCGCTCGCCGACGGCGGCGTCATCGCGCCGCTCGACGAGTACATCGCCAAATACATGAACAAGGCGGATCTCGAGGACTATCATCCCCTTTACAAGGCGCTGCCGACCTACAAGGGCAAGATCTGGGGCTTCTTCGACGACGGCGACATGTTCGCCCTCTACTACCGCAAGGACGTGTTCGACGACCCCAAGCTGAAGGACGCGTACCAGAAGAAGTTCGGCAAGGCTCTGGAAGTCCCGAAGACGTGGGAGGACTACGCCCAGGTGGCGCAGTTCATCACCGACCAGATGGCGCCGAACATCTACGGTGCCGCGCATTTCCGCAAGGCCGGAGCTCCCGGCAACCAGTACGACTTCCTGCAGCAGTTCCGGGCCAATGGCGGCAAGTTCTTCGACGCGAACATGAAGGCGCAGCTCGCGTCTCCGGAAGGCGTGAAGACGCTGCAGAACATGATCGCCGCCAACAAGGCCTCGCTGCCCGGAAACAACGAGCTCGACGCCGTCTCGGTGTGGGTCGCCTGGCTGCAGGGCAAGGTGGCGATGATCTACTCGTGGCCACCCACGGGACGCATGAGCGCGAACTACTCGCAGAGCGCGAAGGCAATCAACTTCGTCCCGCAATCCACGGTGGCGGACAAGATCGGCTATGCCCTGGTGCCGGGCAATCCGGAGCATGCGACGGGTTACAACAAGGCGCTGGCGGCGGACTCGGCCAACGCCGAGGCGGCCTACCTCTTCATGCAGTGGGCGACGTCACCACCCGTGTCGCTGGCGCGCTGCATGCTGCCCTACTCGCTGCGCGATCCATACCGGATGTCGCATTTCAAGTCGCCGCTCTACCAGCAGCTCTGGCCGGGCGCGAAGGACTACCTCTCCAACCTTGCTCTGTCGGCGAACCGCGGCCTGCTCGATATGATCATGCCGGGCTGGCAGGACTATGCGCTGACCATCGACCGCATGTGCACCTCCGTGTGGGCCGGCACCGACCCGCAGCAGGCGTTGCAGACGGCCGCCGCCGAGTGGGACACGACGACGGAACGTCTCGGCGTCGACTCGCAGAAAGCGTTCTTCGCCGAATACCAGAAGCTGCCCGGCTCCTCGGCCGACCATACGGTCGAGAAGATGGGCATGGCGGTGAAGCTCGACTGACGAGGGGAGGCGGCATCGCCGCCTTCCACTCCTTCGCATGGCGGCCCGGGGCGAAGGTCCCGGGCCGCTCCTCGCCTGAACCCCGGTAAGGATGCGATGACCGACACCTCCCTCGGACGGCACGACGGACGGCGCCGCGCGTCGGGCTTCTCGGAATGGATGGAGCGCAATTTCCGTTTTCTCCTCGTCGCGCCCGCGGTCCTGCTGATCCTGGCCCTGTCGGTCTATCCGCTGCTGTTCTCGGTCTGGGTCGCCTTCGTCAACTACGACTTCACGGTCCCCGGCCACGCCTTCGTGGGCCTCAAGAACTTCTCCATGGTGGTGTCGGATCCGGTGGCGCGGTGGTCCGTCGTCGTCACCGCGATCCTGTCGGTGGCGAGCGTCGCCGTCGAGTTTCTGCTGGGCCTCGCGCTGGCGATGGCAATGGTGAAGAGCTTCCGGGGGCGAGGGCTGGTGATGTCGATCATCATCATCCCGCTCTTCATCAGCCCCGTGATCGTCGGCCAGGCCTGGGCGCTGATGCTGCAGCGGCCTTTCGGTCCGACGAATTACCTGCTCGGGCTGCTCACGGGGCACGAGGTGACCATCAGCTGGCTCACCCAGACGCCCTGGAACTTCATCGCGCTCGTGGTGGCGGATGCGTGGCAGTGGACGCCCTTCATGTTCGTCATCCTGCTGGCAGGGCTCACCTCGGTGCCGCAGCACATCTACGAGGCGGCCGAGCTCGACGGGGTGAGCAGCTGGGACACGTTCTGGTTCATCACCGTCCCGCATATCGCGCCGATGATGCTGCTGGCGCTGACCTTCCGCCTGCTGGACGCCATCAAGCTCTTCGACACGA
This sequence comes from Alsobacter sp., assembly GCF_059501845.1. Lineage (NCBI taxonomy): Bacteria > Pseudomonadati > Pseudomonadota > Alphaproteobacteria > Hyphomicrobiales > Alsobacteraceae > Alsobacter > Alsobacter sp. The sequence goes on from NZ_JCACDK010000006.1 coordinate 76,193, forward strand.
TCTTCATGATGACGGGCGGCGGGCCGGGCACGCAGACCTACAGCGCGTCGTTCTACCTCTACACGGTCGGCTTCCAGCAATTCCACCTGTCGCAGGCGACGGCGGGAAGCTGGATCTTCCTCGCCATCACGCTGGCGGTCGTCGTGCTTCTTGTCCGCCGCCTGCTGAGGCCGGAGGCCGCACGATGAGTGCCGCGACAGCACCGGCGCGCCGCTCGCGCAAGAAGAGCCGCTGGCCCATCGGGCGCATCCTCTTCATCGGGCTGTGGCTCGTCTTCGTTTTGGCGCCGCTCTACTGGGTGTTCGTCACCTCGATCAAGCCGAGTGACGACTATCTCGCCAACCCGCCCGTCTGGTTTCCCGACAAGCCGACGATCAGTCACTACACGGCGGCTCTCTTCGCCTATCGGGGCCTGCAGGGACTGGTGAACAGCCTGATCGTCGCGTCGGCCGCCACGTTCGCCTCGACGGTGCTGGGCACGCTGATGGCCTACAGCCTCGCCCGCTTCAACACGGGAGGCCAGCATCTCTCGTTCTGGGTGCTGTCGCAGCGCTTCCTGCCGCCCGTCGCGACAGTGCTGCCGATCTTCCTCATCTACCGGACCGTCGGGCTCCACGACACGCGGTTCGGCCTCATCATCGCCTACACCGTGTTCACGCTCCCGGTGACGGTCTGGATGATGTTCGCCTATTTCCGGCAGTTGCCGACCTCGCTCGAGGAGGCGGCGCAGGTGGACGGCTGCACGCGCTGGCAGTCCCTGGTCAGGGTCGCGATCCCGCTAGCCGCGCCCGGTATCGTCGCAGCCGCCGTGTTCGCCTTCATCGCCTGCTGGACGGAGTTCTTCTTCGCGCTGGTGCTGACGAGCCGCAACGCCTTCACCCTGCCTACGGTGTTTCGCGCCTTCATCGGCTTCCAGGGGGCGCAGTACGGCGAGGCGAGCGCGCTGGCGATCGTGTCGCTTGCGCCGTCAATCATCCTCGGGACGCTGGCCCAGAACCATCTCGTGCGTGGCCTGACGCTCGGCGCGGTGCGCGGCTGAAACCCGGAAAGCGGAGCTCATGGCGGACGTCAAGATCACCGGATTGCACAAGCGCTACGGGAGCTTCCACGCCCTGCGGGGTGTCGACCTCGACATTGCGGATGGCGAGTTCGCCGTTCTCGTCGGGCCGTCCGGTTGCGGCAAGAGCACGCTCCTGCGCAGCATCGCGGGTCTGGAGGATGTCTCGGACGGCACCATCGCCATCGAGGGGGAAGTCGTGAACGACATCCGCCCGCGTGACCGCGACGTGGCGATGGTATTCCAGGACTATGCGCTCTACCCGCATCTGTCCGTCTTCAACAATATCGGGTTCGGTCTCAGGGCGAGGAAGTTTCCCAAGGACGAGATCGCGCGGCGGGTCGAACGCGCGGCGAAGATGCTGGGCATACAGGCGCTCCTCGAGCGGTACCCCCGCCAGCTTTCGGGCGGCCAGCGCCAGCGCGTCGCCATCGGCCGGGCGATCGTCCGCAACCCCCGCATCTTTCTCTTCGACGAGCCACTCTCCAACCTCGACGCGCAGCTTCGCGACGAGATGCGCACCGAGATCAAGCGCCTTCACCAGGAGCTCGGAGTCACGATGATCTACGTGACGCACGACCAGATCGAAGCCATGACGCTGGCCGACCGTATCGTCGTGCTGAAAGACGGGATCATCGAACAGCAGGGCAGCCCGCTCGAGCTTTACGAGAAGCCGCGCACGCGCTTCGTGGCGGGATTCATCGGCTCTCCACAGATGAACTTCCTCCCGGGCGAAATCGTCACCGAGGGCGCGGGCGAGGGCGTTCGATTGCAGGACGGTTCCGTGCTGCCCCTGTCCGCCAGAAGCGGCAAGCCCGCTGGATCATCCGTCGTGCTCGGGCTCCGGCCGAACCACATCCAGCACGCCGGCTCGTCGGGGCCAGCCCCGGGCCATGTTCGCCGGAGCGTCAAGGTGGACCTCATCCAGCCCACCGGAGCGCGGAGCCTCGTGGATTTCCGGCTCGGCGGCACGGAGGTGACCGCCGAGATGGGGGCCTACGATGCGATGCGCCCCGGGCAGGACCTTTCCGTGGACATCGAGATGCAAAAGGCAATCCTGATCGACGGCGCGAGCGGAACAGTGCTTGGCGCCGTTTGATCGAAGGCGGTGCGCGCAGCGGTTAAGTCTCTTCTTAACGCAAAGCTGGAACATTGATGCGGTATGAAGCTGCCGGAGCTCCTGCATGCTCGTTCCGCTCGCCTGCGGCCTCGTTGCCGCGGCCCTCGTCTGGCTGTTGCAGGCGCGTGCCCGGGGCGGCTCCGCAACACGGGCCAGGGGCTATCGCGAGCTCACGTTCCCGCAGTCGCTGCGGATCGGCGTTCTCGTCCTCGTCGTCTTCTCGTTCGTCATCGTCTATGCCGCGGCGCAGGCCCGGCCGGACCAGGCGCTGACGGCCAGCATCGTATCGGCCTGCTTCGTCGTCGGCAGCTTCTACCTCGTCTGGTGCGTGTTTCTGACGCGCGTCTGGTGGACGAGGGACGGCATAGGCTCGCGGCACGTTTTCGGCCGCGAGCGCTTCCTGCGTTGGGACGATGTCGAGGCCGGCGGTTACCTCGCCTGGTGCCAGGTCTTCTACGTGAGGGGCGCGGGTACCCGCATCTGGTATTCACCGATGCATGCCGGACCCCGGGCCCTGCACCGCTACATGGCGCGGCGCCTCGACCCCGTCCGCGTCCCGATGATGCGGCTGCACGACGGGCCCGACCACACGGAACCCGGCCGCTAGATCCGCAGGTCCTCGGCGCTCAGCCCCGCCCGGCGCCCCACACGCCTCGAGGCCCGCCGCATGGCGGTTTCCGACACGCCGGAGTTTTTCGCGAAAAGATAGGCGTCGTGAAGAATCCGATCGATTTGTTTGCGCTCGACACCGGTACGAGGCCCGGCGTGCCGCTCCAGGAGTTTTTCTGCCACCAAAAGGCGTGCGACCAGGTCGCAGACACCGCGCACCATGGCGTCGTCTCCTTCCAAATGCTCTCACGAGATCGACAGGATGCTACTGTTCGGTTGCCGCTGCCAGAGAGTGGGTGTGCGGGCGCGCACACCCTGCGGATCACGTTTTGCAACGCGGCGGGGCAGGGCTTGTCGCTCTGCGTGAGCAGTCATCCGACCGGGTTCGGGGACGGGCTCGGGCCGTGTCGGCGTGCATTCGTCCGATACGGTAGCTGGCGGCAGGGAAGTCAGGTCGTGGGGGCTCGTCGCCGCCTTGGACGAGGCTTGAGCCGCGCCAGTTTCGCTTTCAGCTCCCCCAGACCCGCATGGGGCGGGCGGGCGGCGGGTTCGCACCCGCCGGGGCCGAGCGCGTAGGTGAGCCTGCGAAGGTGTGCGAGAAGACCGTGCCGGCCGCTGGTCGCGCGAAGCTCCTCATAGGGAACCAGGTCACCGATCGCGACATCCACGTCGGTGCCGATGCGGTCGTGCACTTCCTTGAAGAGCAGCGACAGCCGAAGGGTCATGCTGACATGGCTGGCAATCTGGAAAAGCCGGCTGTTCTGACCCGCGAAATGGACGGGAAGGACCGGTGCCTTCTGCCGCATCACGAGCTGGGCCACGAAGGGATGCCATGGCGCGTCCACGGCCGGCGAACGGCCCAGTGCATCGGGAGAGGTCGAGACTGCTCCGGCAGGGAAAACCAGCAGAGCGCCGCCATTGGCGAGATGCTGGCGGGCGCGCTCGCGCGAGCGGAGATTCGTCTCCTGGGCCTCCGCGGTGCCGCTGAAATCCACCGGGAGCAAGTAGGGCTGCGCCTCGGGGGCTCGCGTGAGCAGGGAGTGCACGAGGATCAGGAAATCCTGCCTGACCTGGCCGACCAGCCAGCCGAGGACGATGCCGTCGAGCACGCCGTAAGGGTGGTTGGCGACAACCACCACCGGGCCCGTCTCGGGAAGCTGCGCCAGCCTGGCGGGGTCGTGGCGCACGTTGAGCGCAAGCCGGCGGACGGCTTCGGTGAAGAAGTCTCGCCGACCCTCTCCGGTGCTGACGTAGTCGAGATAGAGCCTTTCGAGCCTCGGCCGTCCGGTCATCCGCTCGATGGCGAGAACGAGGCCGCGCTGGAGACGCGGCATCGTGGGGTCCGCATAGCTGAAACGTGTCAAGCGCCTGCCCCGAATCCGCCGGCGCCTGCGGGCGCCGATCCGGATGCGGGTACGCTCCGCTCAAGACGGCGGAATGACAGCACTCCAAGGTCCGCCCGGCGAGACGAAGATGGCGCTCCACCGCATTGGCGAATAAGGCGCAGCTGCGAGGGTGGCGCCCTGCGCTTCCCCGCCGTAACGTCGCGGCGAACCGCCGGCGCGACAGGCGGACCATCATCATGGAGGACGCATCGTGCCGAGGATTCCGCGCAAGGCCATCCTGGAGAAGTTCCGCGGCATGATGGTGCGCGGTGAACCGATCGTCGGCGGCGGCGCCGGCACGGGCCTTTCCGCGAAATGCGAAGAGGCCGGCGGCATCGACCTCATCGTGATCTACAACTCCGGCCGCTACCGCATGGCGGGCAGGGGATCCCTCGCCGGCCTGCTCGCCTATGGCAACGCCAACGAGATCGTCGTCGAGATGGCGCGCGAGGTGCTGCCTGTCGTCAGCCATACGCCGGTGCTCGCGGGCGTCAACGGCACGGATCCGTTCCTCATCGTCGACAAGTTTCTCGACGACATCGCCGCCATGGGCTTTTCAGGGATCCAGAACTTTCCGACGGTCGGGATCATCGACGGCGTGTTCCGCGCCAACCTCGAGGCGACCGGCATGTCGTACGCGCTCGAGGTCGATCTCGTGCGAAAGGCCGCCGAGCGGGACCTGCTCACGACGCCTTACGTGTTCGATCCCGGCCAGGCGGCTGACATGGCACGGGCCGGAGCGGACGTGATCGTATGCCACCTCGGGCTGACGACCGGGGGCTCGATCGGCGCCGGTGTCGCCCTGAAGCTGGAGGAGTGCCCGGCTCTCGTCGATGCGTGGGCGGAGGCGGCGCTGAAGGTGCGCAAGGACATCATCGTGCTGGTGCACGGGGGTCCTGTCGCCGAGCCCGACGATGCCCGCTACGTGCTGGCCAATACGAAGAACTGCCACGGCTTCTACGGCGCCTCGTCGATGGAGCGGCTGCCGACGGAGCGCGCGCTGGTGGACCAGACACGGCGTTTCAAGGCCATCGGCAAGCCGGCCTGAAGCCGGCGTCCGCGGCACGCAGCGTGCAGGGAGCCCTGCGGCGCCTTTGCGCCGGTGCGGGGACCCATGGCACCGAGAATCGATATTGACCTGCTCCGTCAGCGGCTGGACGGGGTCAGGCTGGAGGGCAACCCTTCGGTTGTACGGCAGAAGAGTCGCGACTTCTTCTGGTACTCGCCGAGGCTGAAGCGGCTGTTGGACCACGTCTCGGCCGACGCCGTGGTGTGCCCGATCTCGGAAGAGGAGGTGGTGCACGCCTTGGCGGTTGCCTACGAAATGGGCATTCCGGTTACGCCCAGGGGTGCAGGGACCGGAAATTACGGCCAGGCCATGCCTCTAGCGGGCGGCATCGTGCTCGATCTGTCGGGCTTCGCGTCGGTCGGCGCGGTCTCGGCCGGGCGGGTCGTTGCGGATCCGGGCGTGACGATGGCACTTCTGGATGATGTCACCCGCTCGGCGTCCGGGCAGGAACTGCGGATCCACCCCTCCAGCTCCCGTACCGCGACTCTGGGCGGCTTCGTTGCGGGCGGTTCCACGGGCGTCGGCTCGGTGCGCTGGGGCGGCCTGCGGGATTGGGGCAACATCCTGCGCCTGCGCGTGGCCACGATGGAGAAGTCGCCTCGTCTCCTCGACCTCACCGGCGCCGACCTGCACAAGGTCAGTCACGCCTATGGCACGAACGGCATCATCACGCAGGTCGAGATGCCTCTCGCACCGGCCTATGGATGGGTAGACGCCATTGTGGGGTTCGACAGCCTGCCGGAGGCGCTGACCTTCGCAGATGCGCTGGCCCGCCTCGACGGCCTGCTGCTCAAGAACCTCAGTGTCGTCGACGCACCGGTGCCGTGCGACTGCTTCACCCAGCATCGCCGCTTTCTGCCGCGCGAGAAGGCTGTCGTCATCACGACCGTGGCGGAATTTGCCGTCGGCGCGTTCGTCGCCTTTCTCGATCGCTGGCGCGGGGCAGAGGTGCTGTTCCGCAGCGATCTCGTCACGGAGGAGGAGGCGGCGGACCTGCCGCCCGCCTTCGAGCTCACCTGGAACCACACCACGCTGCGGGCACTGCGCGTGGACCCCTCGATCACCTACCTCCAGGCGCTCTATCCGGAAGCAGACACCCTGCGGACGATTGCCGACCTGCATGCAAGGCTCGGCGACGAGGTACCGGCCCATGTCGAGTTCATGAGGCTGGACGGGCGCGTCGCCTGCTTCGGCATACCCCTCGTCCGCTTCACGACCGAGGAGCGGCTGGACGACATCATGCACCTGCACGAGCAGGCCGGTGCTGTGATCTTCGATCCGCATCGCTTCACGCTGGAAGAGGGCGGCATGAAACGCACGGACACGGTGCAACTGGCCTTCAAGAACGAGGCCGATCCCAGGGGACTTCTGAACCCGGGCAAGATGGCGGCGTGGGAGGATCCCAATTTCGACTGGTCGTCCGGCCACCCCTATCTCTACCCGGGTCTGGCCGAGCCCGGCTTGCACGACGCCTGAGAGTCAGCCGATCTCGACCACGACGCGGCCGCGCACGGTTCCCCCGAGAATCTCGCGGGCCACGTCGATGACCCGTTCGAACGGGATGGCAGTCGTCATCGCCGCGAGCTTGCCGCGGTCGAGCTCCCGGTCGAGGAAGCCCCAGGCTTCCAGCCGCCGCTCGCGCGGTGCATTGACGCTGTCGATCCCAAGCAGCGACACGCCGCGCAGGATGAAGGGCGCCACCGTCGCCGGCAGATCCATGCCCTGCGCCAACCCGCAGGCCGCCACCGCGCCGCCATAGCGTGTCGCGGCCAAAACATTCGCGAGGGTCACGGACCCGACGCTGTCGATCGCCGCGGCCCAGCGCTCCTTCGCCAGCGGCTTGCCCGGGGCGGAGAGCTCCGCGCGGTCGATGATCTCCGCGGCGCCGAGCCCCTTCAGGTACTCCGCTTCCGCGGCACGGCCGGTCGAAGCGATGACGTGCCAGCCCCGTGCAGCCAGCAGCGCGATGGCGACCGAGCCGACGCCGCCGGCGGCGCCTGTGACCAGCGCCGGGCCATGCGACGGCGCAAGGCCGTGCCTCTCGAGGGCCAGCACGGCGAGGGCGGCGGTGTAGCCGGCAGTGCCAATGGCCATCGTTTCGGCCAGCGAGAGCCCGGCCGACTTTCCGATCAGCCAGTCGCCCTTGACCCGGGCCCGGCCGGCATAGCCTCCGAGATGCGTCTCGCCCACGCCCCAGCCGTTCAGGACCACCTCGTTCCCTGCCGCGAAGGCGGGATGCGTGGAGGTCTCGACAATGCCGGCAAAGTCGATGCCCGGCACCATCGGGAAGCGGCGCACGACCGGCGACTTGCCGGTGACGGCGAGCCCGTCCTTGTAGTTCACCGTCGAATGCGTGACGCGGACCGTGACGTCGCCGTCCATGAGCTCGGCATCGTCCATGTCGCGGAAAGCGCAGGAATATCCCGCGTCGGACTTGTCGACGACGACAGCAGTGAACTTGCCCATGCCCTGTCCTCCTGAAGTGCCTCAGGGGTTGTGGCGTATCGCTCCAGGCCGGGCAAGGCCTCGCGGTCAGGCGGTGACAGCAGGAGCGGACACTTTACCGGCTTGAGGTTCGGCAAGTCGATCAACCGTCGCTACGTCTGTCCGGGCTTGAGCTTGTAGAAGATGTGGCGGCCGATCACGTCCATCTTCTTCAGGCGCTTCGCCCAGAAGGGGCGCACATAGTTGGCGTGGTAGTGGGTCGCCCCGCCAACCTCCGAGTTGTAGGTCTCGCCGAAGGTGACCTCGCGGGCGATCCGGACGGCCGTTTCCCAGGAGTCGGGCTCGGAGATCCGCAGAGCCTTGCCTTCGCAGGCGAAGGAGAACTGGCAGGCGAACTTGCGATTGCGGTTCTGGTAGACGACGCCGCAGACGCTCGTGGGGTAGAGGCCGCTCTTCACGCGGTTCAACACCACCTGAGCCACCGCGGCCTGTCCGGCTTCCGGCTCGCTGCGCGCCTCGAAATACACCGCCTCGGCGAGACACCGCTCTTCCCGCGACATGGCTTGGGGATCGATCAGGCTGGCGTAGCTCGGCCTGCCGTCCTCGGTGCGAGGGATCTCGGTCATGCCGCCGCCGCGCGCACGAAGTGCAGCCAGTCCGTCCGGCGACACGGGGGCCGCGGCGATCTCGACCGGCGTTGCATCCGAGGGGGCCGGCGTCGTGGAGGAGAGTGCCATGGCGCGCGGCACGGAAGGGGTGGAGCCCACGCCTGTCGTCGTGGTGCCGGAGGCCCGGGCGGCGGCCGTGAGTTCCGAATGCCCGGCCGTGGGTGAATTGTCGGCCAGGCCGGCGCGGGGCGTCGTGGCCTCGAAATCCGCTTCCGGCTCGAACCGGGCCACCGAATCAAGACCCGGCGCGACGTCGCCCATCGGCATCAGGATCGTGGGAGGAAGAAGCTCTGAATCCTGCGACAGCACGGGGGGGCGCGCGGGTGCTAGGGGGAGCAGATCCACGGCTGGCCTGAGCGTGACCAGTGCGTCTCCCTTGCCGACGCGGTTGACGTTGGGGAAGCCCTGAACCGTCGTCTTCAGCTCGTCCCTCGGAGGAAAGAGAGGGCCGCTCGGCTCGACCGGACTATCGGGATCCGGCAGACGCACCGTGTGCACCATGCCGGACTGGCCTGGGATGGAGAAGCGGGGGGCCACGGCCAGTTCGGCTGTGCCCACGCCGGGGACGAGCCGGCTCGGCTGGGGGATGGCGAGGGCTGGAGACGGGCTCACCACCTCGTACCCGCCGAAGGTGGCGTCGACACCCGCATCGGCTGAAATCGAGACGAGGACCGCCGCCGCGAGAACCCACGGGGAGACCGTCGCGAACGCCCAACGCAGACCGGCACCCACCATCCCGACGCAACCTCGCCGCCACCCGAAGCCAGGGACCCAGGCCGGCCGCACGGAAGCGGATCGGTCGAATGCCCGTGAATTCGTTTATCCGGCAGTAAGGTTGAGCGAGGGTTAACCGGACCGCCTCGTAGGCGGCCCGGGAAGGTTCATGTCGTCAGGCGGAGCTGGCGACCTTCGAGCCGATCGCCGCCTGCGCAGCGGCAAGGCGAGCGATGGGAACGCGGTAGGGCGAGCACGAGACGTAGTCGAGGGAAACCGTCTCGCAGAAGGAAATGGAGGCGGGATCTCCGCCATGCTCGCCGCAGATGCCGAGCTTAATGTCCGGCCGCGCCTTGCGGCCGCGCTCGGCGGCCATCTTCACCAGCTCCCCGACGCCGTCCTGGTCGAGCGTGACGAAGGGGTCCGCGGGGAGGATGCCCTTGGCCGTATAGGGGCCGAGGAAGCTCGCCGCGTCGTCGCGCGAGATGCCGAGCGTCGTCTGGGTGAGATCGTTCGTGCCGAAGGAGAAGAACTCGGCCGAGGCCGCGATGTCGCCGGCCATTATGGCGGCGCGCGGGAGCTCGATCATCGTGCCGACCTGGTAGTCGAACGCCTGTCCCGTCTCCTTGCGCACGGCTTCAGCCATCGCGTCGATGCGCGACTTCACGAGATCGAGCTCGGGCCGCGTCATCACCAGCGGCACCATCACCTCCGGGATCACGGCCTTGCCAGTCGAGCGTGCCGCCTCGACCGCCGCCTCGAAGATGGCGCGGGCCTGCATCTCCGCTATTTCCGGATAGGCGACGGCCAGCCGGCAGCCGCGGAAGCCGAGCATGGGATTGAATTCGTGCAGCTCGGCCGCGCGGCGCTTCAGCTTTTCGGCCGGAGCTCCCATCGCGGCGGCAACTTCGGCGATCTCCTCGTCGGACTGCGGCAGGAACTCGTGCAGCGGCGGATCGAGAAGACGGATCGTAACGGGCAGGCCGCTCATGATGGTGAAGAGCTCGACGAAGTCGGCCCTCTGGATCGGGAGTAGCTTGGCCAGCGCCGCGCGCCGGCCCGCCTCGTCGTCCGCGAGGATCATCTCGCGCACCGCAAGGATTCGGTCGCCCTCGAAAAACATGTGCTCGGTGCGGCAGAGCCCGATGCCTTCCGCCCCGAACTTGCGGGCCGTGCGCGCGTCGAGCGGCGTCTCGGCGTTGGCGCGCACCTTCATCCTGCGCACACCGTCGGCCCATTCCATGAGCGTGGCGAACTCGCCGGAGAGCTCGGGCTGCAGCATGCGGACTTCGCCGGCCAGCACCTGTCCGGTGGTGCCGTCGATGGTGAGCCAGTCGCCCTTCTTTAACGTAACGCCGCCGGCGGTCATGGTCTGAGACGCGTAGTCGACCCGCAGGCCGCCCGCGCCGGAGACGCAGGGCTTGCCCATGCCGCGTGCCACGACTGCGGCGTGGGAGGTCATGCCGCCACGCGTGGTGAGGATGCCTTCGGCGGCGTGCATGCCGTGAATGTCCTCTGGCGAGGTCTCGACGCGCACCAGGATCACCTTGCGTCCGGCTGCCTTGGCGGTCTCGGCCTCGCCGCTGTCGAAGACGATCTCACCGCCGGCTGCGCCCGGAGAGGCCGGCAGGCCGGAGGCGATCAGCTTTCGCTCGGCGGAAGGGTCGATCGTGGGGTGCAGCAGCTGGTCGAGGCTCGCCGGCTCGATGCGGGCGATCGCCTCCTCCTTCGTGATCAGCCCCTCGGCCGCAAGCTCCGCCGCGATCTTCAGGGCTGCCTTGGCCGTGCGCTTGCCATTGCGCGTCTGCAGCATCCAGAGCTTGCCGCGCTCGATGGTGAACTCGACGTCCTGGACGTCGCGATAGTGCTTCTCCAGCAGGGCGCAAATGCGCAGGAACTCGTGGAACGCCTCGGGCATCGCCACTTCCAGCGACGGCCGGTCCGATCCGGCGGCCTTGCGGGCCGCTTCCGTGATGTCCTGCGGGGTGCGAATGCCGGCCACCACGTCCTCGCCCTGCGCGTTGATCAGGAACTCGCCGTAGAGCTCCTTTGCGCCAGTGGAGGGGTTGCGGGTGAAGGCGACGCCGGTGGCCGACGTCTCGCCGAGATTGCCGAACACCATGGCCTGCACGTTGACGGCAGTGCCCCAGCTCGCCGGGATGCCGTGCAATTCGCGGTACTTGTTGGCGCGCGGGTTCATCCACGAGCCGAAGACCGCCCCGACGGCGCCCCACAGCTGCTCGCGGGCATCCTGCGGAAAGGGACGGCCGAGCTGAGTCTGCACGACGCCCTTGTAGTCGCCGACGAGCTTGCGCCAGTTCTCGGCCGTGAGCTCCGTGTCCAGGGTCAGGCCCTTGCGGTCCTTGAACTCCTCCAGCAGGTCCTCGAAATGGTGGTGGTCCACGCCCAGCACCACGTCGCCATACATCTGGATGAAGCGGCGATAGCTGTCCCAGGCGAAGCGGGCGTCCCCCGAGCTCTTTGCAAGAGCCTCCACGGTGACGTCGTTCAGGCCGAGATTGAGGACGGTGTCCATCATTCCCGGCATGGACGCGCGGGCGCCAGAGCGCACGGAAACCAGGAGCGGGTTTTCGGGATCGCCGAAGCTCCGGCCGGTGAGCCGGCCGACGTAATCCAGGGCCTCGTCCACCGCAGCGGCGAGGTCGTCCGGATACTTGCGGTCGTTGGCGTAGAAGTGGGTGCAGACAGCCGTCGAGATGGTGAAGCCGGGGGGAACTGGAAGTCCGAGATTGCTCATCTCGGCGAGGTTGGCGCCCTTGCCGCCGAGGAGGTTGCGCATGTCCGCCTGCCCCTCCGCCTTGCCGTCGCCGAAGGTGTAGACCCACTTGGTCATTCTATGCGTCCCCGTTTGCCTGTCCGCCGCGTGGCGGATACCGGCCCGCTTTCAATCCGACATCGCAGATGCCGTGGCAACCCGGCCTAAGGGTGAACCGAGGCTGGAGCGCGGCAGGCCCGGCCGGAAACGGGCGGAAGCGGCCGCGGGTTCCGTCCGGCGGCCGTGTCCCCGGGTCAGCTCGCGCGCTTCAGTGCAAGGCCGACGACGACCCAGCTGACGCCGGCGAAGACGAGGTCGATTCCGAGGAACGTGCCCAGCACCCACAGACTTGAGACCGGCCACTTGGCCAGGATCATGAGCCCGAGCAGCAGGGTGATGAGGCCCGACAGGACCACCCAGCCCCACGGCGTTCCCTCGCGCATCTGGAAGGCGAGGATGACGCGCACGATCCCCGAGGCGGCGAGGCCGGCGCCGAGCAGCAGCGTCAGCACGCCTGCCGCCAGCACCGGGTTCATGATCGTGAAAACGCCTGCCAGACCGTAGAGCAGCCCGAGTAGGGCCCACAGGAAGAACTTGCCCCAGGTCTTCACCGCGAAGGCATTGGCGACCTCGGCCGCGCCTGAGATCAGCATCATAATGCCCACCACCCAGACGCTCGCGACAGTCGCGGCGACCACGCTTCCAAGCGCGATCAGCCCGAAGACGATCAGCGCGATTCCGATGCCGACCACCCAGCCCCATTTGGCGCGTAACGCTCCGAGGCCGGTCGCGAGCGAAGAACCCGTCAGCCCTCTGTTTCCGATGTCGGTCATGGTCGCCCCCCGTTGACACACGCAGGGAGTGTGCTCCCGGGGGTACCCTCGTGCAAGGCGCAACGGCTGGCTTAGGCTGCCTGCTCAGGTCACCCAGGGCCGGTCGCCCTCGATCAGGGGGCGCATCTTGACGATTTCAGCCGCCGCCGCGTCGAGGAAGGCGCGGATGCGCGGCGAGGCGCGCAAGTCTGGATGGGTGAGGAGCCAAAGCCCGGCCGCGAACTCCGGGTTGAGAGGCGTCAGCCGCACCAGGGCCGGCTTGCGGTCCGCGATGAAGGCGGGGAGGGGGCCGATGCCGATACCCTCTTCCACGGCTTCGCTCAGCCCGAGCACTGAGTTGATCTTCAGGGCCACCTTCTCGTTTTGCACCGTGTCCCGCACGAAGCGCGCCGCCTTGAGATGGCCGAACTGGTCGCCGAGCGACACCCATTGCGCAACCGCAATCCGCTCGGGCGAAACGGCCTCGCCGCCGGCCGCCTCCGGAAAGTCGACACGCCTGCCGTAGACCGCCCAGACGATCGAGGCGAGGCGGCGGCCGACCAGCGTCTCCGGCGGCGAATCCGTGGCCCGCAAGGCGATGTCCGCGTCGCGCTTGGAGAGGTTCAGCGCCTGGTTCGAGAGAACCATGTCGACGCGGATCTCGGGATAGGTGCGGCGGAAGGAGGCCAGCACCGGCATCAGCAGGTGGATCAGGAGCGTGTCGTTGGTGGTGACGCGCAATTCGCCAGAGGGAGTGAGGGTCTGCCCCGCAAGGCGGCGGGTGAAGCTGGCGACATCGCGGTCCATGCGGTCGGCGAGCGCCACCATCTCCTCGCCGGCCGGAGTCAGGGCATAGCCCGTGCGATGACGCTCGAAGAGAGGCGTGCCGAGCCGGCGCTCGACGTCTCCGAGCCGTCGGAACACCGTCGAGTGATTCACCACGAGCATCTCGGCCGCACCTGCCAGCGACCGGGTGTCGGCAATGGCTTTCACCAGCCGGAAATCGTCCCACGGCAAGCGGTCCATTTGCGCTCCTGCAAGAATAGTCTTTCCCCTTCAATCATGGATTTGCGCTGCGGAAAAGATACATCGTCCTGCATCGTTTCCGCTTCTCTCGGAGTGTCCACCATGATCGACCAACGCACCGCCCCCTACGGCATCTTCGCCCTTCGCGTCGCGCTCGGACTGATGTTCGTCGCCCACGCCCTCCTGAAGTACGTCGTCTTCACGATGCCTGGCTTCGCCGGCTTCCTCGCCCAGGTCGGCTTCCCGCCCGTCTTCGCGTGGCCCGTGTTCCTCGCCGAATTCATCGGCGGCATCGCGCTGATCCTCGGCATCTACGCACGCTGGGTTGCGGCTCTGCTCATCCCCGTCCTGCTGGGCGCACTTGTCGTCCACTCCGGCAATGGCTGGCTGTTCACGTCGGCTAATGGCGGCTGGGAATATCCCGCTTTCCTCGTCGTGATCGCCGCCACGGTGGCGCTCGCCGGTGACGGCGCCTTCGCCCTGAAGTCCTCGACGGTTCCTGGCGAAACGGGTCGCGTGGCACTGGCCTGACGCCATCCTCCCCTGGCGCCGCGGGAAACCGCGGCGCTTTTTTCTCGTCAGGAGCTTCCCCCATGAGCGCCTTCAAACCGCATCTGATGAGCCACCATCTGTGCCCCTACGTGCAGCGCGCCATCATCGCGCTGGAAGAAAAGGGCGTCGAATACGACCGCACCTATATCGACCTCGCAAACAAGCCGGACTGGTTCCTGGCGATCTCTCCCACTGGCAAGGTGCCGGTGATGAAGGTCGACGGAGAGGTGCTGTTCGAATCCAGCGTCATCGCCGAGTTCATCGACGAGGTGACACCCGGGTCCCTCCACCCGAGCGATCCGCTGCAAAAGGCCCGGCAGCGGGCGTGGATGGAGTTCGGCTCCTCGATTCTTGCAGACATCGGGGGCTTCTACTCCGCGCCGGACGCCGAGAGTTTCGAAGCCAAGCGCGCCACCATCGCCGGGAAGTTCGGCCGGCTGGAAGGCGAGGTCAGAGGGCCGTTCTTCGGCGGCGAGCGGTTCGGCCTCGTGGACGCCGTCTACGGACCGGTGTTTCGCTATGTCGATACCTTTGACCGGATCCGGGACTTTGGCTTCCTCGCCGGACTGCCCAAGGTGCAGGCTTGGCGTAAAGGACTTTCCGCGCGTCCGTCGGTCAAGGCAGCCGTTCCCGAGGACTATGCCGCGAGGCTCGTCGCGTTCATCGATGCTCGAAATACCTACCTGTCCGGACTCGTACGCGAGGCTGGATTGAAGGCAGCCTGACGAGGGGCTGCCGCACGGCGCAGGCGGTCGACGATGGCCTCGCCCAGCCCTACCGCTGGAATGGGCGCGACGCCGATGCTCGCCGCGCCTGAGGCATCGAGCCGCCGCAGCGCCGCAAAGAGGTTCGACGCCGCTTCGGCGAGATCACCTTCCGGGCTCAGATTCTCGACCGCGCCGGCGGCCTCGATCCCCGTCGGCATGGCCCTGCCGAACAGGAGCACAGCCTCACCGGGCCGCACGGCCTCGACTTCGAGCCGCACTGCGGCATCCGGTGCGTAGTGCGAGGCAAGCAGTCCCGGAGCCACCGGGGCGCTCCCCGAATCAGCAGCCTGGGCCAAAGGGTGGCCGAGCACCCGCTCGATCGCCTCGCGCGCGATGCCGCCCGGGCGCAGCAGCGCTGGTCTGTCCCGGCAGTCGACGATCGTCGACTCCACCCCGACCTGCGTGGCCCCGCCGTCAACGATGGCAGCGATGAGACCATCGAGATCGGCAAGGACGTGGGCGGCCGTCGTCGGGCTCACGCGGCCGGAGCGGTTTGCCGACGGAGCCGCCACAGGCCGCCCGACGGCGCGCAGAAGTTTTGCCGCGACGGGATGATCGGGAATCCGCAGGCCGATGCTGTCGAGCCCCGCCGTCATCAGCGACGATACGTCGGACGTCGCGGCAAGAGGCACGACCAAGGTGAGCGGCCCGGGCCAGAAGGCCTTGGCGAGCCTGAGCGCGGCCTCGTTGAACTCGCCCTGCTGCCTCGCCGCTGCCAGGTCGGGCACGTGAGCGATCAGCGGATTGAAGCTCGGGCGGCCCTTCGCCTCGTAGATCCCGGCCACCGCCCGGCCATTCGTGGCGTCCGCTCCGAGGCCATAGACGGTCTCGGTGGGAAAGGCGACGCAGGCGCCCTGGCGCAGCAACTCTGACGCGCGTGCGATCCCGGCCTCGTCTGCGGCGAGGCGCTCGGTGGGGAAACCTGCGGGGTTGTGTGTCACGAGGCGGGTCTCTAGTGCGCTTTGGGGTTCAGGGAAACCAGAAAGCGCACTAGGCTCCGGCACTCGCCCGGCTGCCCAGACCGCCGAGGCCCGGAGCGCCGCCATGACCTTCCGTCCGCCGACTGACGACCTGCTCTTCACGTTGCGGCACGTGGCGGGCCTCGACGGGCTTCTCGCGGAGGGGATCGCGCCGGAACTTGCCGAAGGACTCACCGAAACGGTCCTCGACGCGGCGGGCACCTTCGCGGCCGAGGAACTCGCGCCGCTCGACAGGGCGGGGGACATCGCCGGATGCGTTCTGAAGGACGGGGCCGTCACGACGCCCGCGGGGTTTGCCGACGCCTATCGCCGCTGGATCGCCAATGGCTGGAACGGCCTCGCCGCGTCGCGGGAGCATGGCGGGCAGGGACTGCCGCGCGTCATCCAGGCTGCCTGCAGCGAAATCTGGCACCAGGGCTCGATGGCGTTCGCGCTCGGCCCGCTTCTCACCGCTGGCGCCATTGACGCCCTCGCGGCGCATGGCTCGGACAAGCTGAAGCGGCTGTACCTGCCCCGGCTCGTCTCCGGCGAGTGGACCGGGACCATGAACCTCACCGAGCCACAGGCGGGATCCGACGTCGGAGCGCTGACGTCGCAGGCCGAGCCGGCCGGCGACGGCACGTACCGGATCCGCGGCCAGAAGATCTACATCACCTATGGCGAGCACGACTGGACCGAGAACATCGTCCATCTCGTCCTGGCGCGGCTTCCGGATGCACCGCCGGGAACACGAGGCATCTCGCTGTTCCTCGTGCCGAAGTTCATTCCGGATGAAGACGGCAGCCCGGGCCGGCGCAACGACGTGTTCTGCGCGGGCATCGAGCACAAGCTCGGCATTCACGCGGCTCCCACCTGCACCATGGTCTACGGGGCCAGGGAGGGCGCCGTGGGCTGGCTGGTCGGCGAGGAGAATCGCGGGCTGGCCTGCATGTTCACGATGATGAACTCGGCGCGCCTCACCGTGGGACTGGAGGGCGTCGCGGTGGCCGAGCGCGCCTACCGCCGGGCGCTCGCCTTCGCACAGGAACGCCGGCAGGGCCGTGCCCCGGGCGCCTCCGGTGCCGCGATGAGCCCCATCATCGACCATCCCGATGTCCGCCGCATGCTGTCCATGATGCTTGCCAAGACCCGGGCGGCGCGCGGCATCTGCTACCGAACCGCCGCCGCGATCGACCGCGCCGAGCGGGCGGGCGACGCGGACGCCGCCGACCTCGCCGCGCTGCTCACCCCCATCGCGAAGGCGTGGTCCACGGATGCGGGGATCGAGGTTTCCTCCATTGGCATCCAGGTTCATGGCGGGATGGGCTTCATCGAGGAGACCGGGGCTGCACAGCACCTGCGCGATGCCCGCATCGCGGCCATTTACGAAGGCACGAACGGCATCCAGGCCATCGACCTCGTGACGCGCAAACTGTCCTTGCGCGGGGGGGACGCGGTGGCGGGCGTCATCGCCGGCCTTCGCCGCGTGGCGGATCGCGCCGCAGCTGCCAATGACGGCGAGCTCGGCGCCGCCGCCCGGCTCCTGTCGGATGCCGTGCGCGCCCTCGACGACGCCACTGCCGGGCTCCTGGCGGCGCAGCGGGAGGGCCGCATCTCCGACGCCCTGGCCGGTGCCACCCCCTACCTGCAGCTGTTCGGAGACACTCTGGGCGCCGCCAACCTGCTGGAGGAAGCGCTGGCCGGGGATACCGGCAGGGCCGCGCTGGCGCGCTTCTTCGCGGCCAACGTTCTGCCGGGAGCGCCGGGGCTGGCGCGAACGGTGCTGTCGGCGGGCGACGCGCTTCCATCCGCCGAAGCCCTCTCCGCCGCATGACAGGAAAAGGTGAAGCCCGGCCGCTGGCTGGCCGCGTCTGCATCGTGGCCGGAGCCTCGCGCGGCGTTGGCCGTGGCATCGCTCAGGCGCTGGGCGAGGCAGGCGCGACGGTGATCTGCTCGGCGCGCTCCACGCGCTTCGGCTATCGCACGGAGGGCCGCCCCGAAACGGTGGAAGATACTGCGGAACTGGTGACGGAGGCCGGGGGCCGCGGCCAGCCCTACGTCTGCGACCACACCGATGCCCGGGCGTTGCATGACTTCGCCGCCTGGACATTGCGGCGGTTCGGGCCGCCCGACCTGGTTGCCGTCTCAGTCTGGGGTGGGAACGAGGGCTTCGATGGCCGGGCGCATGCCGACGGCACGGCATTCGGGACGCCTTTCTTCCGCCGGCCGCTGACCGGCGTCGAGGTGGCGCTCCGCACCGGTCCGCTGGCGCTGGTTGCAACGGCACGTGCCTTCGTCCCGCTGATGGCCCAGGCGGGGAAGGGACTTCTGATATCGGTGGGGTTCGATGCGCAGGGTGCCTCCCTCGGCGACCCCGTCTGGGACCTCGGCATGAACGGCATCCTTGCCGCCGCTGGGATCGTCTCGCGCGAGGCCGCGCCGGTGGGGGTGACTGCCCTGCACCTGACCCCGGGGTTCGTCAGGACAGAGCGCGTCATTGACGCCGGGATGGCCGAAGATGCCACCGAAACACCGTTCTACGCGGGCCGTGCCGTCGTGGTGCTGGCGCTGGATCCCGATGTGCGGGGAAAGGCGGGAGCCTCGCTCTTCGTCGCCGACCTGGCAGTCGAATACGGGTTTGCGGACGCCGACGGGACACGCCCGGCGCGTTTCGTGCCGCCGGCCTGAGCAGGAGCGGTTGCCGTCCCGAGGGGCGCGTGTCTAGGGTGCGCGCAATCGCTGGCGAGGATCATTGCAGGCATGACCAATTCGCTCAGGGGCAAGACCCTCTTCGTCACCGGCGCCTCGCGCGGCATCGGCCTTGCCATTGCCCTGAAGGCCGCCGCGGACGGGGCGAACGTGGCGATCGCCGCGAAAACGGTGGAGCCGCACCCGACACTCGAGAACACCATTCACACGGCGGCGGAAGCGGTTGAGGCCGCAGGCGGGAGAGCACTCGCGCTGGCGGTCGACGTCCGCGACGAAGGGCAGGTGAGGGCGGCACTGGAGAAGACGGCGGCAATGTTTGGCGGCATCGACATTGTCGTCAACAATGCCTCGGCTATCCAGCTGACGCCATCGCACGCAACCGACATGAAGCGCTTCGACCTGATGCACCAGGTGAACGCGCGGGCCACCTTCATGGTCTCGAAGCTGGCGATCCCCTATCTCGAGAAGGCCGGGAACCCTCACATCCTCGCTTTGGCGCCGCCGCTCGACCTCAAGGAGAAGTGGTTCGCCCCGCACCTCGCCTATTCCATGGCCAAGTACGGCATGAGCCTCGTGGTGCTCGGGCTCGCGGGCGAACTCAGGGACCGCGGCATCGCGGTCAACGCACTCTGGCCGCGAACCACGATCGCGACCGCTGCGATCCGCAACCTGCTTGGGGGCGACGCCGTGATGCGCGCCAGCCGGACCCCACAGATCGTCGCCGACGCGGCATGCCAGGTATTTCTCAAGCCGGCG
This sequence comes from Alsobacter sp., assembly GCF_059501845.1. Lineage (NCBI taxonomy): Bacteria > Pseudomonadati > Pseudomonadota > Alphaproteobacteria > Hyphomicrobiales > Alsobacteraceae > Alsobacter > Alsobacter sp. Next base: position 95,617 of record NZ_JCACDK010000006.1, read on the forward strand.
CGGGATTTCACGGGCAATTTCCTCATCGACGACACCTTCCTGGCTTCGGAAGGTGTCACCGACTTCGACGGTTATCGTGTCGATCCGACCCAGCCGCTCGTCTCAGATTTCTTCATTCCCGACGACAGCGTTTCCCCGGCCGACCTCGGCCCAGCCAAGGCAATTTGACCTGCCATGATCTACGTTCACACGCTTGCTGAAGCGCAGCAACCCGGCGCGTCGCGCTTCGGCCAGCATCTGCTCGGGCCCAACGAGCCGATCCCGCCCCAGACCCGCTGGATCGATCTCCTCGAACCCACGCGGGAGGAGGACCGGAAGGTCGAGGACCATCTCGGCATTTCGGTCCCGACACGCGAGGACATGGGCGACATCGAGCCGTCCGAGCTTCTCTATACGGAGGACGGCGCCCGCTACCTGACGGTCCGGCTCGTCTCGCGTGCCAACAAGGAGCCCGAGATCGAGGGCGTCTCGATCATTCTGAAGGACGGGGTGATGATCACCGTCCGCTACGTCGATCCCATGGCCTTCCAGATGTTCGGCAACCGCATTGCCCGCCCCGGCGCGTGCGAACCGACCATGGAAGGACTGGTCTCCGCCTTGCTCGACGCCATTATCGATCGGGCCGCGGACGTTCTGCAGATCACGGGAAGCGAACTGGACAAGACCTCCCGCATCGTCTTCGAGGGCCGCGGAGATGCCCGCCGCCGCAGCGAGGAGTACCAGGAGGTGTTGCGGGCGCTCGGGCGCCACGGCGACCTCATCTCGAAGATCCGTGAGAGCCTCGTCTCGGTCGAGCGCGTCCTGCTCTACATGTCGGCGACCTACAGAAATTCCGGCGTTTCCAAGGATCTGCGGGAAGAAGTGAAGAGTACGCTGCGAGACTTGCAAAGCCTGGAGGAGCACGCGACCTTCCAGTCTCAGAAGATCCAGTTCCTGCTCGACGCGACCCTCGGACTGGTCAATCTCGAGCAGAACAACATCATCAAGCTGTTCTCGGTGATGGCCGTCATCTTCATGCCGCCGACCTTGATCGCGTCGATCTACGGGATGAATTTCGAGAGCATTCCCGAGCTGCATTTCAAGTTCGGCTATCCGATGGCGCTGATGGCCATGGTGATGGCGGCCATCCTTCCCTATGTCTTCTTCCGGTGGAAGAAATGGCTCTGACTGCCTGATGTGCGGACGCTACTCGCTCTCGGTCACGCCGCAGGTGGTGCAGGCGCTTTTCGGGTACGAGGACGAGCATCCGTTCCCGCCGCGAGAGACCGTATCACCCACCGAGCCGATCGGCATCGTCGCCGAGATCGACGGCCGCCGCAGGTTTCTGCTGGTGCGTTGGGGGTTCCTGCCGGGTTGGGTCAAGGATCCCGGCGACTTTCCGCTGCTCTTCAACGCGCGGGCCGAAACGGCTGCCGACAAGCCCGCCTTTCGCAACGCCATACGGCGCAGGCGCTGCCTGGTGCCCGCCGACGGATTCTACGAGTGGCAGCGCAGCGGCACCGGGAAGTCCGCCTCCCGCCAGCCGTTCCTCGTCAGGCGGAGGGATGGTGCGCCCATGGCCATGGGCGGCCTCTGGGAGACCTGGGCGGGGGCCGACGGCTCGGAGATCGACACCGCTGCCATCCTCACCACCGCCGCGAACGGCACCGTTGCGGCCATTCATGAACGCATGCCCGTGATCGTGGAGCCGGCGGACTTCGCGGCATGGCTCGATCCGCACAATGACGATCCGGCCGCCATTGCCCGGATTCTGCAGCCGGCAGGGGACGACGTCGTCGATCTTCTGCCCGTGGACCGCGACAGGACCCGGCCGCTGCCTCCCGGCTCGCTGGCCGGCGCCCCTGGGAAGCCTTCGCCCAAGCCCGCGCCCCCGGAACCCGAGCAGGGCAGCCTGTTCTGAGCGTCAGCCGCCGGCGCGCATGCGCGCCAGGCGCAGCACGAAGCCGATCACCTCGGCCACGGCGCGATAGAGCTCTTCCGGGATCTCGTCGTCGAGCGGCAACCTGGCGAGCGCCTCGGCAAGGAGCGGATCCTCCTGCAGGGCGACGCCATGCTCTTCCGCCGACGCGATGATGTTCTCGGCCACCTGTCCGCGGCCCTTGGCCGTGACCCGCGGCGCGCCGGTTCCGCGTTCGTATTGCAGCGCGACCGCGATGCGGGTGGCGGCAGGCGCGCTCATGACTGGGTGTCCACAAGATATCCCTTGGGCGCGGCCGGGCGCACCGGCGCGCCGAGATGGAAGTCGACCTCGTCGACGGCCAGTGCGGCGTCGGACAGGGACCTGCGCAGCTGAGCGGACGAGTCCTTGAGCGTCTGCGCCGTGTCGGGCCGCTCGGCCCACATCGTCACTCCGACACCGTCGCCGATCAGGCGGACATGGGCATGCACGGGGCCGAGCGCCATCGAGTCGAGGGCGAAATCGACGCTCCAGCGCGGCGGATCGTTTTGCGAGGAACTGCCCTGACCACCGCCATCGCGGGTGATGCGCATCTGCGCCGCCGTGGCCTCGCGCCCGATCAGGACGGGGACGTCCATGACCCATGCCTGAGCATGCTGGCCCTGCGGCGCCCCGGGCGTGCCGGCGTCACGGGGCAACGAGGCGTACTGGTTCAGGAGTGTTCGATCGATCGCCTGGTCCGTCTCGCGCAGAAGCAAGCGCACAGTTTCTGCCGTTCCCGAATCGTTGGAGAGCGTCGCGACCGACGACGGCTCCGGCCGGGGCGGAGCATCGGCCCGGGGTGGCGGGGAGGTCTGCGAGCTCCGGGCGTCCGGACCCGCCGCGCGCATGGCGGCGTCGGCGTAGCGCCCGAGCATGGCACGATCCGGCCGCTCATCCGGCCCGCGCGAGGCCAGGGCCGTGTCGCCGACGACGCCGGCCTTGAGCAGGATCTCGCGCACCGATGCGTTGTCCGGCGCTTCGCCCGACAGCGTTCGCGTGAGCAGGCGCACCAGCTGCGAGCGGCCGGGCTCGGGCAGGTTGGCGACCGCGGCGGCGATGGCGGGCGGGAGTGCGCGCGGCTCGGCAGGCGAGGGGGATGGATCGTCGGCCGGTCGGACACCGGATGAGGCTGGCGGCAAGGTTGCTGCGGGCGGCCGGGCCTGCGTGGCTGCCGCAGTGTCCAAAGTGGCGTTTTGAGGCGCCGCGTCGGCGCCGCCTGGAGCCGGTGGTGCTGGCGTCGGGGTGGCGCCTTGCGTTGCCTCTGCAGCGGTACCGGCTGCGGCGGCCGTCGGCGGAGCGGGCGGAAGCGCTGCATCCCGGACGGTGGAGGGTACGGGCGGAGCACCGTTGCCGGGCCGCTGTGGAGGTGTTTGGGACTTTGCAGATTGCAAAACGTCCTTAGCGTCGGACACGCCTGCAGCCGCAGCGCCGGACCTCGCAGTGTTCGCCGGCGCCGCCGGCTGGCCGCTGGCGCGCACGGTATCGAAGGCTTCGACGACGCTGCCCAGCACGGTCCGGAATGCGATGAGGGCCGACTTCAGGTCGGCCGCCGGCTGGGCGGCAGCGGGCTGCCCGCTCGCCAGCCGTGCCTCACGGAAAACGCCGGAGCCCGTGATGGCGGCCTTCACCGCCTGCGCCGTCACCGGCTTTTCGGCCGACAGGGCATGGGTGAGGACGTCGACAGCCGGCTGCACAGCAGCCGTCGGAAGTCCGGCCGTCTCGCCCTTCAGGAGCGTCGGCAGGTTGGCAAAGAGCGCGGTCATGCCGGCCGCGGACGGGCCGCTGCGCTGCATCACCTCGGCAACGGCGCGAAGGATGGCAGGGGCTTGCGCCGGGCCGGGCGTCGCCGGCGCGGCGGGTTGCTGCGGCGCCTGCTGGGCGCCCGTCTCGTCGGTGAGGAACGCGAGCGTCAGCCCCGCCGCGGCGTTCTGGACAACCAGGCGTACCGCCTGCCCCGGCTCGAGCGGCACGTCGGTGGCAAGGTCCGCACTGCCGAACGCCGTTGCGATCCGTACCGTCCCGTCGTTCCCGACGCTGGTCACGCGGGCATCGAGCACGGCACCGCGCGCCAGGCGGGCGTCGCTGGCGGCGCCGCTGGCCTTCGCGGTGCTGGAGACGGCATCGACGGGCATGGACGGCCCTCCGCTCGGCGGCGCCTCATTGCGTGCCGCCATCCTCGAACGGAGCCATGCCGGCGGTGAAGGCGCGGTTAAGCAGGCATGGCGGATTTGTGGCGTTTCGCCCTCAGAGCACCTTGCCGGGATTGAGAATGCCGTCGGGGTCGAGAGCAGCCTTGAAGCGGCGCATCAGGTCGAGCGCCACCGGATCCTTGGTCGCGGCCAGCAGGTCGCGCTTCATCTGGCCGATGCCGTGCTCGGCCGACACCGAGCCGCCCAGCGCCAGCACCCGCGCGTAGACGAGCGCGCTGACGGCGGGCCAGCTGTCCATGAACGCGGCGGGATCCATGCCCTCGGGCTGGCTGATGTTGAAGTGCAGGTTGCCGTCCCCCGCATGGCCATAGGGCAGGGGGCGGCACCCCGGGACCATCCGCTCCAGCTCGGGGAGCGTCTCCGCAACGAAGCGGGGCACGAGCGCGACTGGCAGGGAAATGTCGTGCTTCATCGAGGCACCAGCCCTGTTCTGGGCGTGTGGGAGCATTTCCCGCAGCCGCCACAGCGCATCGCGTTGGTCTGACGATGCGGCGATGACGGCATCCAGCACCACGCCAGCCTCCATCGCGTCCGCGAGCATGCGCTCGGCCGGTCCCTGCAGGTCCGCGTCGCTGCCGCCGGACAACTCCATCAGAACGTACCACGGGTAGGGCTTCGCGAACGGGTCCCGCGTGTTCTGCATGTGGGCGGTGACGAGCTCCATGGCGAAGCGCGGCAGGAGCTCGAAGGTTGTGGCGACGCCACCCGCACGGCCCTTGGCGCGCGCCAGAAGGTCCAGCGCCGCGTCCGGCGAGGGTACGGCCGCAAGGGCGGTGAGGATGCGCCCGGGCCTGGGGAAGAGCTTCAGGACGGCGGCGGTAACCACGCCCAGCGTTCCCTCGGATCCGATGAAGAGATTGCGCAGGTCGTAGCCCGTGTTGTCCTTGCGCAGCCGGCCCAGCCCGTTCCAGACCCGGCCGTCCGCCAGCACAACCTCCAGGCCCAGCACGAGCTCGCGCATGTTGCCGTAGTGCAGCACTGCCGTGCCGCCGGCATTGGTCGCGATGTTGCCGCCGACGGTGCAGGTGCCTTCCGAGGCAAGGGACAGAGGAAAGAGGCGGTCGACCGCCTCGGCCGCCTCCTGCACCCGCTGGAGCGTGACGCCGGCCTCCGCCACCAGAGTGTCGCCGAGAGGGTCCACGTCCCGTACGCGGTCGAGGCGTCCGAGCGACAGAACGACCGCGCGTCCGCTCGTGTCTGGCGTCTGCCCGCCGACGAGGCCCGTATTGCCGCCCTGTGGAACGATCGGGATCCTGCGTTCCGCGCAGACCTGCACGAGAGCAGAAACCTCCTGAACTGAACCGGGGCGCAGCACGGCGAGCGCACGGCCGGTGAAGAGCTTTCGCCATTCCGTCAGGTACGGGGCGGTTTCCGCCTCGGCCGTCATGACATGGCGCGAGCCGACGATGGCGGCGAACGCGGAGAGCGCGCCGTCGGTGGCCACATCACTCGCACTCACAAACGTCTCCTCGTCTGGACCAGGTCGACGATCATCCCAGCAGGCCAGCACGGCGGCGGGTGCTGGGCCGGCGGAATACGCCGACGATTTCCACATGCGCCGCATACAGGAACTGGTCCACGGGAACCACGGATTCCAGCCTGTACCCGCCGTGCACGAGTATTGCGGCATCCCGCGCGAATGTTTGCGCGCTGCAGGAGACGCTGGCCACGACGGGCACCTTCGAGCTGGCCAATTGGCGCGACTGTGCCTCCGCGCCGGCTCGGGGCGGATCCATGACCACGCCGTCGAAGGCTGCAAGCTCCGCGGTCAGCAGTGGCCGGCGGAAGAGGTCGCGTGCCTCGGCTGTCACGGGCCGCAGGCCGTGCGTCTCGCGGACGGCACGCTGGAGAGCGGCGATGGCGGGGGCATCGCCGTCGAAGGCGGTGACGGTGGCCTTGCCGGCGAGCCGCAGGGCGAAAGGACCGATGCCGCAGAACAGGTCCGCCACCTTCTTCGCGCCCGACAGGGCGTCCGCTGAAAGCCTGGCCAGCGTCTCCTCGGCGGCCGCCGTTGCCTGGAGGAAGGCGCCCGGGGGCAGCAGGACAGTGGCAGGCCCGGCCTGCACGAGAGCCGGCCGGCGCTCGACGATCAGCTCGCCGTGCAGGCTGAGACGGGCGAGGTCGGCACGCCCGGCCGCCGCGACGAGCGCTGCCCGGATCCGGGGCGAGGCCGGGCCGTGGCCGCGGACGTCCATGTCGAGGCCATTCGCCGTTGCCGTGACCTGCACGTCCAGCGGCTTGCCTGAACCCATCAGCGCAGCAGCGACGATGCGGGCCGCCTCCGGCGCGCCGGCCAGCGAGGGCGCCAGCACAGGGCAGGCGTCGACCTCGACGAGCTGATGGCTGCGCGCCGCCATAAAACCGACGGCCACGCCGTGTTCGCCCCGGCGGGCATGGAACGTGACGCGCCTGCGGCCGTCGCCATGGGCGCGCACCAGAGGGGAAACGGGTGCATCCAGCCTGGCGCGGCGCAGGGCCGAGACAACCATGTCCCGCTTCCAGCCTTCGTAGAGAGACGCACCCATGTGCTGGGCGGCGCAGCCGCCGCAGCGGCCGAACAAGGGGCAGGGCGGTTCGGCTCTTTCCGGCGAGGGCACGTCGATGGCGACCAGCCGCGCGGCGTCGCCTTCGCGGTCGACCGTGACTGTCTCGCCGGGAAGGGCGAGGGGCACGTGCACCGGGCCCGACGGCGTGTCGGCGACCCCGTCGCCGCGCTGCCCAAGGCGGTCGATGCGGACGGTCTCAGCCACGGGCGTTCTCCGCGGGGAAGGCGCCCCGCCGCGCACCGAGCAGAAACTCGCGATTGCCGTCGCCGCCCTCGATGGGCGAGGGCTCGATGCCGTCCACGCTCCAGCCGAGCTGGCCGACGAAGTCGCGCACCTCCCGGCAGACCCGGGCGTGCACGGCGGGGTCGCGGACGATGCCCTTGCCGATCTCGGCTCGCCCGGCCTCGAACTGCGGCTTGACCAGCATCATCACGGCCGCGTCAGGAGCGGCGAGTGCGAGAACGTGAGGAATGACAAGCTTCAGCGGAATGAAGCTGAGATCAAAGGTGATGAGCGACGGCGGGGCGGGCAGGTCCGCCGTCGAGAGCTCCCGGGCATCGAGGCCCTCGCGCGAGATCACCCGCGCATGGCCGTGCAGCCGGGGATCGAGCTGACCTCGCCCGACATCGACCGCGGTCACCCGCGCCGCGCCGCGCGACAGAAGCACCTCGGTGAAGCCCCCTGTCGATGCTCCGACGTCCAGGCAGTCCCGGCCGGCGGGATCGTAGCCGAAACGGTCGAGGCCATGGGCGAGCTTCACGCCGCCCCGGGATACCCACGGGTAGGGCGCGCGCGCCGTCACTTCGTCGGTCTCGAACACCGTCTCGGACGCCTTCCGGACGGGCCTGCCGTTGACGGTGACCAGCCCGGCGGCAATGGCCTCCTGCGCCTTCGCGCGGCTGGCGAAGAGGCCGCGCGAGACAAGGGCGACGTCGGCGCGTGCGGGACTGCTCACGGGCGTGTTCGCCCGAGTGGCCATGCGCGTCGCGATGACGACATCATGTCGGGGTCCACTTTGCGCTCCGGCGCTGCCGCCGGGCGCCTATTCCGATAGCCGGAGATCCCCCCATGCTTCGTCACGCCGTCCTCGCCGCCGCGTTCGTCCTGCCTCTGCCCGCCCTGGCGCAGTCTCCCGCTCCCGTGGATGTGCCGGTGGGCGGCAATGCGGGCAAGCCGATCGGAACGCTGCAGCTTCGCGGCGGCGCGACCGGCGTGGTGCTCCGAGTCACGCTGCAGCCGGGCTCGGTGACGCCGGGCTGGCACGGCATTCACCTGCACGCAGTCGGCGACTGCAGCGACACGGCCAAGTTCGAGAAGGCGAAGGCGCATGTGAACCATGGTGGCCGCAAGCACGGCCTGTTGAACGCGGATGGGCCGGACGACGGCGACTTGCCGAACGTCTTCGCGACGGCGGACGGTTCCGTCAATGCCGAGGTCTTCACGAATGCCGTCACGCTGACCGGCGAGAAGGGCCTGCGCGACGCGGACGGCTCGTCGCTGATCATCCACGCCGCGGAGGATGACCACGCCACGCAGCCGATCGGAAACGCCGGCGCGCGCGTCGGCTGCGCCGAGATCCGCTAGGCGCTCAGGCTTGGAGCGGCCTCGGCCTTCCCCAGCGCCGCGAGGACCTTTGCGACGATGGCGGGGGCGTC
>NZ_JCACDK010000007.1:0-4365 GCF_059501845.1 Alsobacter sp.
GCTTCGACTTGCCCTTGCGGGTGCGCGCATTGGTGTGCGTGCGCTGGCCGCGGACGGGAAGGTTGCGGCGATGACGCAGGCCGCGGTAGCAGCCGAGGTCCATCAGGCGCTTGATGTTCATCGCCACGTCGCGGCGAAGGTCGCCCTCGACGAGATAGTCGCGGTCGATCATCTCGCGGATCTGCAGCACCTCGTTGTCGGTGAGCTGCGCCACGCGGCGCTCGGCCGGGATCCCGATCGCATCGGTGATCTCCTGCGCCTTCTTGGCGCCGATGCCGTGAATGTACTGCAGCGCGATGACGACGCGCTTGTTGGTCGGGATGTTGACGCCTGCGATACGGGCCACTGCCGTCTCCATGTCGGCCGGGTGCGATCCCGGCGGTTCGTGTTTGCCGCGCGTCCGGTGGAGGCCGGCCCTTGCGCGGTGGTTTCAAGACAATAGACGCCGGCATCCCCGTGCCCGAGGCTGCGGCGTCCCGTTCCTGAAACCGGATGCGGTCGCTTAGGGGATAAGGGGTTGGGTGTCAAGGGAGAGACGACGAACGGAGCACCCCCTCGAATCAGCTCCGGACTCTAATGTCCTTCCGTTGCTGGTCCTCTAGCACTCAGGAGAACCAAGTGATTTGCGAAAGAGATTACATCCTGACTGTCAATGGGATCTCGTCCCCAGTTCCAATTAGTTTCCACACTCCAGTGAAGCAGACGGCCGGCTGGACATGCGCCTTCGAAATTGGATGGCCAAGCGGAATAGATCGGAAGGAAGCAACTGGAATCGACTCGGTTCAGGCGTTGGTCATCGCTTTTCAGATGGCGGCGGCGCTGCTCTACGCAAGCAGCTACCATCAGCACGGCCAGCTTTCGTGGAAGCCAGGGAGAAAAGGATACGGGCTCCCCGTCACCCGGGGAATGCGCGACATCCTCGTGGGAGATGACGAGGCGTTTCTGTGACTGCACAACGAGGAAACGCCGGCTCCCCTCCACCGGAGGTGAATGCCTAACCGTGGATCCCCTTCCCGGCCGGCTTTGCCGGCTGCCAACGATCACTATCTCTGTAGTGGTCCTTCGAGAAGGCGGCGCCGCAGTTGAAGGTGGCAAGGCGCGTCCGGAACAGGACCGCGCGTCTTCAGACGCGCTCTCCCCGACAACGGGCCATGGCGCGTCTGAAGACGCGCGCTCCGGCAATCCCCCTACCCCGCCACGGCCTTGTTCATCGCCGCCGTAACGGCGTCGATCGGCTGCATGCCGTCGATGCGCTTCAGCTTGCCGGTGCCTTCGTAATAGGGCGCGACGACCGCTGTGTCGCGGTTATAGGCGGCAAGGCGGGTCTTGAAGACCTCCGGGTCATCGTCCTTGCGGACGGGCTGGCCGGCGGCCCTGGCGTCGTCGGCGCGCTTCATGATGCGGTGGACGAGTGCATCCTGGTCGACCACGAGCTCGACGACCGCGTCCAGCGTGAGGCCCTTCTCCGCCAGCATGCGGTCCAGCGCCTCGGCCTGGGCGACGGTGCGGGGAAAGCCGTCCAGGATAAAGCCCTTCTTGGCGTCGGGCTCCTCGATGCGATCGGCGACGATGCCGATGACGATCTCGTCCGACACGAGCTGCCCGGCATCCATGACCGCCTTGGCCCTCAACCCGACCGGCGTCTCCGCCGCCACGGCAGCACGCAGCATGTCACCCGTGGACAGCTGCGGAATGCCGAATTTCTCGACCAGACGGACTGCCTGCGTGCCCTTACCCGCCCCCGGCGGGCCCAGCAGAATCACCCTCACCGACGTTTCCCCCCGCGCAGCTTTGCCTTTTTCACGAGGCCCTCATACTGGTGCGCGAGGAGATGCCCGTGGACCTGAGCCACGGTGTCCATCGTCACGCTGACCACGATGAGAAGCGACGTGCCTCCGAAATAGAACGGAAGCGCTGCCTGGGAAATCAGTATTTCGGGTAGGAGGCAGATCAGCACGAGGTAGCCCGCGCCGAGCACCGTGATGCGCGAGAGCACCTTGTCGATGTACTCGGCCGTGCGCTCGCCCGGGCGGATGCCGGGGATGAAGCCGCCATGCTTCTTGAGATTGTCCGCCGTCTCCTGCGGATTGAAGACGATGGCGGTGTAGAAGAAGGCGAAGAAGATGATCAGCGCCGCGTAGAGCAGCATGTAGAGCGGCCGTCCGTGCCCGATATAGGCGGCGATCGTCGCCAGGATGCCCGTGCCACCGCTCTGCGCCGAGAACCCCGCGATGGTCGTCGGCAGCAGGAGCAGCGACGACGCGAAGATCGGCGGGATGACGCCAGACGTGTTCAGCTTCAGCGGCAGGAACGAGGTCTGGCCTTCGTAGACACGATTGCCGACCTGCCGCTTGGGGTAATTGATCAGCAGGCGGCGCTGCGCGCGCTCCATGAAGACGATGAAGGCGACCACCGCGATGGCCATGGCGACGATGCCGAGGATCAGCGGGGCCGAGATGGCGCCCTGGCGCGAGAGTTCCAGCGTCCCGGCGACGGCGCGCGGCAGCTCGGCGACGATGCCCGCGAAGATGATGAGCGACGAGCCGTTGCCGATGCCGCGCGCCGTGATCTGCTCGCCCAGCCACATCAGGAACATCGTGCCCCCGACCAGCGTGATGGTGGTTGAGATCAAGAAGAACGGTCCCGGCTCCTGCACGAGGTTGGCCGAACTCTGCAGCCCGACGGCGATGCCGTAGGCCTGGAAGGACGCCAGCACCACGGTGAGGTAGCGCGTATACTGGTTGATGATCTTGCGGCCGCTCTCGCCTTCCTTCTTCAGCGCTTCCAGCGTCGGCACCACGGAGGTGAGGAGCTGGATGATGATGGAGGCCGAGATGTACGGCATGATGTTGAGGGCGAAGATCGCGAGACGCCCGACGGCGCCGCCCGAAAACATGTTGAACAGGCCGAGCACGCCCGCGCTCTGGCGCTGGAACATCTCGTTCAGGGCGTCGATGTTGATGCCGGGCAGCGGGATATAGGTGCCCAGCCGGTAGACCAGCAGCGCTCCGAGGGTGAACCAGATCCTCTTCTTCAGCTCCTCGGCCTTGGCGAGGGCGCCGAAGTTGAGGTTTGCCGCAAGCTGTTCAGCCGCCGATGCCATGCTGCGCTCCGCTTCAAATCAGGCCGGGGACGCATCCCCGAATGCGCGACGCCGGGCGAAGCGGAAGAGCTCCGCCGCCCGGCGTCGTAACGTCTGGACGAACGCCCGATATAGGATCAGGCGGACGCGTCCGCCACGGCGCTCTCGGCGGCGTTCAGGATCGTGACCGACCCTCCGGCCTTCTCGATCGCCGCCACGGCCGACTTCGAGGCACCAGCGACCTGCAGGGTCACCTTGGCCTTGATCTCGCCCACGCCCAGGATCTTGACGCCGTCGCGTGCACGGGCGCAGACGCCCGCTGCCACGAGCGCCTCGACGGTGATCGGCTGGGCGGCGTCGAGCTTGTTGGCGTCGACGGCCTCCTGGATACGGCCGATGTTCACCTCGTTGAGGTCCTTGGCGAAGATGTTGGTGAAGCCGCGCTTGGGAAGGCGACGGTAGAGCGGCATCTGGCCGCCCTCGAAGCCCTTCACCGCCACGCCGGTGCGGGCCTTCTGACCCTTCACGCCGCGGCCGCCGGTCTTGCCCTTGCCAGACCCGATGCCGCGTCCGACCCGGATGCGGGCCTTCTTGGATCCCGGGTTGTCGCTGATCTCGTTGAGCTTCATGACACCCTCCTCACTTCGCCACGGCGTCGTCGACGACGCGGACGAGGTGCGCCACCTTGGCGATCATGCCGCGCACGGCCGGAGTATCCTCCAGCGTACGGCGGCGATGCAGCTTGTTGAGCCCGAGGCCCACCAGCGTCTGGCGCTGGCTCGCCTCGCGGCGGATCGGCGAACCGATCTGCTCGACGGTGACCGTCTTCTTGTCAGCCATCACGCCCTCCATCACGCGTCGGCGCCGGCGCCGTCGGCGTCGCCGCGACGGGCCTGCAGGGCCGAAACCTTGAGGCCGCGGCGCGCCGCGACCGAACGCGGGCTGTCCTCGCGCTTCAGCGCGTCGAACGTGGCACGAACGAGGTTGTACGGGTTGGACGAGCCGAGCGACTTCGACACGACGTCATGCATGCCGAGGGCCTCGAACACGGCGCGCATCGGGCCGCCGGCGATGATGCCGGTACCCGCCGGGGCGGCGCGCAGCACGACCTTGCCGGCGCCATGGCGGCCCTGCACGTCGTGGTGAAGCGTCCGGCCCTCGCGCAGCGGCACGCGGATCAGCGCGCGCTTTGCGGCTTCCGTCGCCTTGCGGATGGCCTCCGGCACCTCGCGGGCCTTGCCGTGGCCGAAGCCGACGCGGCCCTTCTGGTCGCCGACGACGAC
>NZ_JCACDK010000008.1:0-98135 GCF_059501845.1 Alsobacter sp.
GTCGAGGCCGGTGCCCGACGGCATGGCGGCGGTGACGGCGACGACGCGCTCGTCCCTGCGGGCGGCGCGGATGAGCTCCTGGGCGAAGACGCGGGTATAGGCCGGCGCGTTGGCCTTGGGCTTGGCCTGTGCACCCGTGACCACGTCGAACGAGGAGACGCCGTGGTACTTGTCGGCCGAGGCCTCGGCCGGGGCGTAGCCCTTGCCCTTTTGCGTGACGACGTGGACGAGGATGGGCCCGGCCTGCGCGTCCCGGACGTTCTTCAGGACCGGCAGGAGCTGGTCGAGATTGTGTCCGTCGATCGGGCCGACATAGTAGAAGCCCATTTCCTCGAACAGCGTGCCGCCCGTGATGAAGCCGCGCGCATGCTCCACCGCCCGGGTGATGGCATGGTCGATCCGCTTGGGGAGGTGCCCGGTGATGTTCTTGCCGAGATCGCGCAGCGACCGGTAGGTGCGCCCGGACAGGAGCCTGGAGAGATAGCCGGACATGGCGCCCACCGGCGGGGCGATCGACATATCGTTGTCGTTGAGGATGACGATCAGCCGGCTGTCCATGGCGCCGGCATTGTTCATCGCCTCATAGGCCATGCCAGCCGACATCGAGCCGTCGCCGATGACGGCAATGACGTTGTTCGTCCCGGCCTGCAGGTCGCGGGCCACTGCCATGCCGAGGCCGGCGGAGATCGAGGTCGAGGAGTGCGCCGCCCCGAACGGGTCGTACTCGCTCTCGCTCCGGCGCGTGAACCCCGACAGCCCGCCACCCTTGCGCAGGGTCCGGATGCGGTCGCGCCGGCCGGTCAGGATCTTGTGCGGGTAGGCCTGGTGGCCGACGTCCCAGATCAGCCGGTCGCGCGGCGTGTCGAAGACATAGTGCAGCGCCACGGTGAGCTCGACGACGCCGAGCCCGGCGCCGAGATGCCCGCCGGTCACCGAGACCGCGTCGATCGTCTCGGCGCGAAGCTCGTCGGCAAGCTGGCGGAGCTGCGCCTCATCGAGAGCGCGGATTTCGGCCGGCGTCGCGACGGTGTCGAGGAGCGGCGTCGCGGGCCTCGTCACGAGAGCACCGGAATGGCGCCATGCCGCGCCGCATGAAGCAGTGCCGCTGCGTCGCGGCCATCGCGAGAAAAGGTCATCGGGATGCCGTCAGGCTCCGGGCCGGTCAACGTCGAAGGGCTCGACGCCCCGGGGCTTTCCGTCCGTGCCGAGGGTGATCTTCTCGATCCTCGCCTCCGCCTGGCGCAGGAGAGCCTCGCAGTGCGCCTTCAGCGCCTCGCCACGCTCGTAGATCGCGATCGAATCCTCGAGGGGCACGTCGCCGCGCTCCAGGCGGGTCACGATGCTCTCGAGCTCCTTCATCGCGGCTTCGAACGGAAGCGCGGTGATCTCGGACGGCGCGGCGGAACTGTCGGTCACGGTCGTCTCCTGTGACGCCCGTATATCGGTCCCCGTCCAGAGGTTGCAAGGCCGCGGTTCATCTCACACCGGCAGAGCGGTCGTGCGCTTCACCGTGCGCAGCGCCAGGGTGGACTGCACGCGGACGACGCCGGGGAGGGTTGTGAGGGCGTTGCGGTGGATGCGTTCGAAGTCGGCCGTGTCGGCGAAAACGATGCGCAGCAGATAGTCCGCCGTTCCCGCGAGCAGGTAGCATTCCATGATCTCGGGATGGGCCAGCACGGCGGCCTCGAAGGCGTCGAGGCTCTGCCGGCCCTGCTGGTCGAGCGTCACGAACACGAAAGCCGTGCCGGGAACGCCCGCCGCCGCCTCGTCCAGCAGCGTCACCGTGCCTTTCACCAGTCCGCTCTCTTCCAGCAGCTTCACCCTGCGAAGGCATGCTGAGGGAGACAGGTTCACGCGTTCGGCGAGGTCGGCGTTGGTGATCCGCCCGTCCAGCTGCAGGATCCTGAGGATCGCACGATCACGCGCGTCGAGATCGATCATTCGCATGTTGTTGCGCCCTCGAGGATCAGCGCAGAACTATATGCGACGTTCGTACCCGTCCACAATTGAAAATCGGAGGAAGCACGAGGTGGGTCGCGATATGATCCGCGATCAGTCGTACGGGAGGGTTGAATGCTGGTCGGCGTGCCGAAGGAGATCAAGAACAACGAGTATCGGGTGGGTCTCGTCCCGTCCTCGGTCACCGAGCTCGTCCACCACGGGCACGAGGTCATCGTGGAGAACGGCGCCGGCCTGGGTTCCGGCATCGCCGATGCCGACTACGAGGCCGCCGGCGCCAGGATCGTCACCGACGCCGCGACCGTGTTCGCCAAGGCCGAGCTCGTCGTGAAGGTCAAGGAGCCGCTCGCCTCCGAGCGCGCGCGCCTGCAGCCGGGCCAGGTGCTCTTCACCTACCTCCACCTTGCTCCCGATCCCGAGCAGACCAACGACCTCATCGCGTCCGGTGCCACCTGCATCGCATACGAGACCGTCACGTCGGCGTCGGGAGGCCTGCCGCTGCTGACGCCGATGTCGGAGGTCGCGGGCCGGCTCGCGCCGCAGGTCGGCGCGCACTGCCTGGAGAAGGCTGCCGGCGGCAGGGGCATCCTGCTCGGCGGCGTTCCCGGCGTGCCGGCTGCGGAAGTGATCATCCTGGGCGGCGGCGTGTCCGGCACCCATGCCGCGACCATCGCGCTCGGCATGGGCGCCAACGTCACGGTGGTCGACCGCTCGGCGGACGTGCTGCGCCGCCTCGCCACGCAGTTCGGCACGGGCGTGCGAACGATCTTCTCTACGCGTGATGCTGTCCGCGAACTCGTCCGGCGCGCCGACCTGCTGATCGGTTGCGTGCTGATCCCGGGCGCCGCGGCGCCCAAGCTGATCACGCGTGAGATGCTGAAGACGATGAAGCCAGGCTCGGTGATCGTCGACGTCGCCATCGACCAGGGCGGCTGCTGCGAGACTTCGCACGCCACGACCCACGCAGATCCCACCTATGTGGTCGACAACGTGGTGCACTACTGCGTCGCCAACATGCCGGGCGCCGTGGCGCGGACCTCCACCTTCGCGCTCAACAACGTCACGCTGCCGTTCACCCTGGCTCTGGCCGACAAGGGCTGGCGCAAGGCCCTGTCCGATGACAAGCACCTGCGCGCGGGCCTGAACGTGCATGAAGGCAAGGTGACGTATCAGGCGGTCGCCGAGGCGCAGAACCTGCCCTACGCCTCCGCCGAGAGCATCCTCGGCCTATGACGTCCCCGCCGCCGGCGCGTCTTCCCCGGAGGGCGCTGCCGGCGGCCGGACCCTGAACAGCAGGCGCTGGTAGGCGAGGCCGATCCCGACGAGGACGATGCCGAGCCCGATGAAGGAGAGCGCCCTCAGCGGCCCCTCCAGCCCTGCCATGTCGACAAGGAAGGCCTTGGCGACCGCGAGCAGGATGAGCCCGGCCGATGCCAGGCGCGCCGGCGCGGAACGGCGGATCACGCCATAGGCGAGGGCGAGCAGACCTGTAACCAGCAGCACCGCGGTGTAGGTGTAGAGTTCCGCCTCGCTCGTCGGGCGGTCGAGGCCGATCTCCGGACCCTGGAACAGGCGCCGGACTTCCAGGACCAGCCACGCCAGGGCGAGCAGAAAAGACAGCGCCGCCGCGGCGAGCACGAAGACGGGCGGCCGTGTTTCGCGGGATCGCATGGCGAGCACGCCGGCGGCGACAGCGGGAAGCGCGTAGGCCGCGAGCAGCGAGTTGAACACCGCGCCCCCCAGCACCGTTTCGCCGCTCCAGTCCAGAAGCGGGTTGTTGAAAAGAAAGAGGCCGGCCAGCGCCCCGGCCGCGCCGAGCCCGCCATAGGCGTAGGCGGCAACCTTGAGGACGAGGCTGGTCCGCCCGGGCCCGAGGCCCGACAGGACGGCGCTGGCGAGCAGCGCGACGAAGACGTCCAGACCGACCTCGAGGTGGCCCGGCACGCCGCCGAACATATCGCCGCCCGAGAACCAGTGCCGCAGCTCGAAAGCCACGAGCAGGCCCGCCAGCGACACGGACACGGCTTCGCACAGGCCAGCGACGCGCGAGTCTCCCTGCCGGCCAAGCAGGCGTGACGCCGTCCAGAAGCACAGCGCGGGAACACCGTAGGTCCACAGCAGGGCGTTGAAGATCGGTGTCGCTCCGACCCCGTCTACCCCTGCGGATGGGTCGGTGGCGAAGCGGGCGGCGGTGAGGACGGCAAGGACGCCGACACCGATCCGCAGCAGGCCGAGCCCCGTGCGTGTCGTCACCCAGGCCCCTCCGAGCGCGGCCAGTGCCATGGCCATGGTGAGCACGTTGCGTTCGAAGGCGATGGCGAGGCCCAGCCCCAGCGCAGCCAGTGCCCCGGCCGCGAAGGCTTCCAGCCCGACGAGGTGCGCGGCACTTCCGGGCTCAGTGCGGGCGAAGAGCCGGGCAAGGCCGGCCATCGCCGCGCCTGCACCGAGTGCCACGAGGGCAAACGGGACCGAGGAGGACAGACCTTCCACGCGCAGCCAGGCCACGAAGAGAATCAGCAGCGGACCGGCGACACCGGCAGCCGCGTGCAGGGCTGAAGCGACAAACGGAAGTGTCTCGCCACGCATCAACCGGATGAACGCGGAGGCCGCCAGCGCGCTGCCGAAGATCACCGAGGACAGCAGGAACAGCCACACGGCATCCGGCATCGGTGGCAGCGCGAGTGGACCGGGCAGCATGGTCGTGCCCTCCAGGGACGCCTCGCTCGCGACCGGCCACGTCCAGAGGGCGGCGAGCGCCACGACGCCTCCGAAAGCAGAGGCGAGCGCCACCGGGGCGGCCCTCCATGCGGCCAACAGCATCATAGCCAGCATGAGGCCGGCGAAGACCGGCCGCACGCCGCCGAGATCGTCGAAGCTCGCCAGTGCGAGGACGGCGAGCGCGCCGAAGGCAGCCAGCGCTCCAAGGGCGAGGCGGTCGGGTGGGCCGGGGTCGTCACGCCGTCCGGCATAGGGCAAGACGGCGAGGAAGATCACCGCCAGCGCAGTCTGCAGGACGATGTGGACGAGGGTGGGATTCTGGAAGCCGCCAGGCCCGAGCAGCAGCAGGATGCCCCAGGCTATTCCGCCGCCAGCAGCGGAGGCCGCAAGCCAGGGCCATAGCCTGACGCGCGCCAGCGTGTATCCGGCCGCCGCGACGATCGCCACATAGACGACGGGAGCCCATGCATCGGGCGCCCCGGACGACACGAGCAGCGGCGCCGCAAAGGCCGCGACGAGGCCGATGGCCGCCAGCGCCGGGCCGTGGATCGCGGCAAGCGCCAGTGATCCCAGCCCCACGAGGCCGAGGAGCACGAAGGCCGTCGCCGAGCCGATCATGCCGTAGAGGGCGTGCGCGGCGTAGACCGTGGCGAAGGCGGACAGGGTTCCGGCCGCAGTGAGGACACTCGGCACATGAGCGGCCGCCTGGCCGGGAAGGGGAACGACGCCGGCCAAGCGCTCGCGCCGGCGGGTGAACTCGCCGGCGGCGAAAAGAGCCAGGGCGAAAAGCGCTCCCATCGCCACGCGGGCGGCGGGGCCGAACCAGCCCTGCTCGATCGAGTAGCGCACCAGGAAGATGCCGCCGAGGCCGAGCGCCACGCCGCCAACCCACACGGCCCAGCGCGTGCCCACCACCTCCTCGAAGCTTCGGCCCGGAGCGGGCCGAGCCGGCGCCGTGCCCCACGTGCCGGGACTTGCTGGCTCGCTCCCGGGCAGCGCGGGTTCGTCGCCGTCGTCCTGTGCAGGCGCGCCGGCGCCGGCTGCTTGCACTGGAGGCTGCTGCGCCGCCGCTTCTCCGTCAGTGGGCTGGGGCTCAGGCCCCAGTTCGGCCTCTTCGGCGGGGGCGGCCGTCGCGGCAGGAGGAACAAGGATCCCCCGCGCCAGCTGGCGCTCGACCGCCACGAGGCGCGTCTCGGCCTCCTGCAGGCGTCGGGACAGGGAAACGGTCCGGAAAAAGCCGACGATCCCCAGCACCGGGATGGCGAGCGCGAGCAGTGCGAGCAGCACGAATTCCATGGGTGGCGTCCCCGCGAAGAGCGGAGACTAACCCAGGGTTGCTTGCGAAAACGTGCGCAAACTCAAGTGGCACACCGCCATCGATCAGGCGACGTCAAGCCTGAACGGGGTCCCCTCATAGGCTTCCGCTCCCCGGCCGATACCGGCAATAGCAGCGATCATCCGTCCGCTTCGGTCGAGGTGAGCGTCGGCCAGCGAAACCAGCCTCGCGTTCGGGGTGGCCGACGGCGCCGCCGAACGGAGCCGCCGCGCGAGATCGACCTCGTCTGCTTCCGGCAGAAGTGCGCATAGCGAGATGTAGGCCGCGGCGGTCGAGCGACTGATCCCAGCCCAGCAATGGATGACAAGGGGCGAAGACCGGTCCCAGTCGCGCACGAAATCGACGAGCCGCTCCACATGCGACACGGCGGGGAGAATGTGGCCGTCCATCGGGTCTACGATGTCGCTGACGCCGATGAAGAGATGCCGTCCGTGCTCGATGCGCGGCGGTCGAACCACCCCGGTACCCTCCGTCACCAGCGTCACGAGATGGCTTGCATCGGCGGCATCGACGGTTTCGGCGAGACGCGACAGTGGCGTGACGTAGATGGCAGGCATGGGCACCTCAGAAAGGCTGCGAATCGGCGCGGCGCGCTTCGAGTTCGACGAAGCGCTCCAGGAAGCGGCTCTCAGCGTCACCCGCCGTCCATGGGGTTACCCAGGCTTCTATGCGGGGTGGTGTGGCAGCTGGGCGGCCGAAAAACTTCGTTGCCTCCGCCGCCGCGAAGCCGGCGAGATGTGTGGCCTCGAGGTAGGCAGCAGCCCTGTCCGCGGCCTTGGTGAGGGCGACCACGGGCTTGGCGGGATCTGCAGGCAGGCCGAAGCGCAGCAGGATTGCGCCGAGCAGCCGGTTCTCTACGCCCTTGTAGCCCTCGCCGAGCACGGCCTTGAACGGCGAGATGATGTCGCCGATCACGTATTCGGGCGCGTCGTGCAGCAACACGGCGAGGCGGACGGCGGGGACGCTCTCCGGCGCGATCTCGGCCGCAATCGCCTCGACCAGCAGGGAATGCTGGGCGACGGAGAAGACGTGGTCGCCACGTGTCTGACCGTTCCAGCGGGCGACCCTGGCGAGGCCGTGCGCGATGTCCTCGATCTCCACGTCGAGCGGCGAGGGGTCGAGCAGGTCCAGCCGTCGTCCGGAAAGCATTCGCTGCCAGGCGCGCGGTGCGGCCATTGTCAGGCCCGCGGCGGAAGGGCAGCGACCTCGGCGTACCGATAGCAGCCCACCAGATGGTCGTTGGTCATGCCAACCGCCTGCATGAAGGCGTAGACGATGGTCGGGCCGACGAAATTGAAGCCCCTGTTCTTCAGGTCCTTCGAGATCTTCTTCGAAATCTCAGTTTCGGCAGGCACTTCGCCGAGGTGGCGGAAGCTGCTCTGGAGCGGCCGCCCGTCGACGAAATTCCAGAGATAGGCCGAAAAGCCCTGCTTCTCCTGGATGTCGAGATAGGCGCGGGCGCTGCGGACGGCGCTTTCGATTTTCGACCTGTTCCGCACGATGCCGGGATCGGTCATCAGCGCCGTGCACTTCGCCTCGTCGTAGCGCGCCATGCGCTCCGCCTCGAAACCGTCGAAGGCCGCCCGGAAACTGTCGCGCTTGCGCAGGATGGTGATCCAGGACAGCCCGGCCTGGAAGCCGTCCAAAAGAAGCTTTTCGAACAACGCCCGGTCGTCATACTCCGGAACGCCCCACTCCTCGTCGTGATAGGCGACGTAGAGCGGGTCCGTCCCTGGCCACGGGCAGCGGGCCTTGCCGTCGGGGTGCAGGATCGGTTCGCGATTCATTCCTCCGCTTTAGCGTCAATGCCGGGAATCGGGAAGCGGGCAAAGGGCGGCCGGCGCAGCGTCAACCGGCGGCCATCGGCCTCGACCGGAGCACCCTCCGTGAGAGCGTCGTCGACGCGATCGAGCCGCAGGAGGGCGAGCGCGGCGCCCGACTGGCCGGCACTGCCGACGCGTCCGGCCGGTTTCCCGGCGGCCAGGATCTCGGTGCCAGCCGGAGGTGCCGTTCCGTCCGCGAAATCGACAGGCACGATCCTGGTGCGGACGCTGCCGCGGTGCTGCATGCGGGACACGACCTCCTGGCCGACATAACAGCCCTTGTCGAAGTCGACACCCTCCAGCTGGTCCATGTCCGCTTCGTGCGGGAAGGCGTCGTTGAAACCGAAGTCGACGCCGCCCTCGGGGATCCCGCGTGCCACCCGCCAGGCGGTCCACTCCGCCTCATCGGCGGTGGCGAGCGACTCCGCCCTGTCCCGCTCGGCCATCAACCGGTCGCCGAGTTCGGGGTCACGCGGGTCGCGGCAGACGATGCCGAGCCCTTCCGGCCAGCGGTCCTCGTTCCAGCGCACCACGACGGCGAGCGTAGCGAAGAGATCGTCGACCGCTACCTTTGCCCGCAGGCGGTACATGGTGAGCCGCTTGACGAGGTCGCCAGCCGCGATGCCGGGCACGTCGAGGTAGAAGGAGCCGCCCAGCTCGCCATCGGCCTGCACGACGATGAAGTCCGCGATGATCTTGCCCTGGGGCGTCAGCAGCGCCCCATAGCGCGGCCTGTCGGCGCCGACCTTGTCCATGTCGCAGGTGACGAGCCCGTCGAGGAACGAGCGGGCATCCTCTCCCGAGACGCGGACGACGGCGCGGTCCGCGAGCAGGGCGATAGGCATCGTGTGTCCTCCGGGAACGGTCCGGGCTTGCGCCGGGAGTGACGGTTACGTATGCCGCGCCCTGGCTCCATCAAGGCCGGAGGTGGACATGGCCGAAACCTACGACGTGATCCTGCGTGGCGGCGAGGTCGTCAACCAGGACGGAATAGGCGTCCGCGACATCGGCATCACCGGCGGACGCATCGCGGCCATCGGCGTGTCCCGGGACGCATCGGCTGGCAAGGTCATGGACTGCGCCGGTTTGACGGTGCTTCCCGGCGTCATCGACACTCAGGTGCATTTCCGCGAGCCGGGGCTTGAGCACAAGGAAGACCTGGAAAGCGGCTCTCGTGCCGCGGTGATGGGCGGCGTCACGACCGTGTTCGAGATGCCCAACACCGACCCGCAGACGACTACGCCGGAGGCGCTCGCCGACAAGATCCGGCGCGGGACCGGCCGCATGCATTGCGACTTCGCCTTCTGGGTGGGGGGTACCCACGAGAACGCGGCCGACGTGGCGGAACTCGAGCGCCTGCCCGGCGCGGCCGGGATCAAGGTGTTCATGGGATCGTCGACCGGCTCGCTGCTGGTGGAGGACGATGCCGGCGTGCGCGAGATCCTGCGGCGGACCCGCCGCCGCGCCGCCTTCCACTCCGAGGACGAGGAGATGCTGCGCGCCCGCCGCGAGTTGCGCGTGGAGGGCGATCCCTCGACGCATCCCGAGTGGCGCTCGCCATCGGTTGCGCTCAGCTGCACGAAGCGCCTCGTCGCGATCGCGGCCGGGGTGGGCGCGCGGATCCACGTGCTTCACATCTCGACGGCCGAGGAGATGCGCTACCTCGCCAGCTGGAAGCACGTCGCCTCCTGCGAGGTCACGCCCAATCATTTGACCCTGGACGGCGAGGAGGCGTACCCGCGGCTCGGGACGCTCGTCCAGATGAACCCGCCCATCCGCAACGCGTCCCACCGGCAGGTGCTCTGGTGGGGCGTGCGGCAGGGAATCGCCGACATCCTCGGCTCCGACCACGCTCCCCATACGCTGGAGGAGAAGGCCAAGCCCTACCCGGCCTCACCCTCCGGCATGACAGGCGTGCAGACGCTGGTGCCGCTGATGCTCGACCACGTCCATGCAGGCCGCATGACCCTGCAACGCTTCGCCGACATGACGAGCGCGGGACCGGCGCGGCTCTTCGGGCTGGCGCGCAAGGGCAGGATCGCCGTGGGATACGACGCAGACCTGACCATCGTGGACCTGAAGCGCCGCGAAACCATCAGCAATCGCTGGATCGCGTCCAAATCGCGCTGGACGCCCTACGACGGTGTCACCGTCACGGGCTGGCCGGTCGGCACGCTCGTCCGGGGCGAGACGGTGATGTGGGACGGGGACCTGCTTGCGCCCTCCACCGGCCGCCCTGCTATGTTCCACGAGACTCTCGAGCCGCAGGGCTGAGCGGGAGCACAAGGAGCGACCGCGAAAGGCGGCAGGGGAGGACGGGAATGGGCGAGCGTAAGGTGATGGTGCTGGAGATCGGCAAGGGCGTCGATCTGCGCGGCGAGGATGCGACGAAGGCCGCGTGCCGGGCCGTGCGGGATTCGGTGGGCAGCAACGGCCTGCCCGGGTTGCCCGCGATCATGGAGGCCATTCCCGGCAAGCTCACCGTCACCGTCCGCCTCGGCCTTCCCGAGGGGGCCGGACCGGTCGACCACGCCGCGATCAAGGAGCTGCTGCCCGTCGGCGAGATCACCGTCGTCGAGGGCAAGGGCGGCATGAGCACGCCTCTCTATCGCAACAGCGGCAATGTGCTGATCGTTCTGGCGGTCGTCGAACTCGCGATCGAGACCTGAGTCAGCCGCCGTACCGGCTGGCGAGTTCACGGGTCAGGGTTCCCGCCTCGGCGAGAAAGCGGTCGATGGCGAGTTCCGCCGCCGGGGTGCAGCGCCGGTAGACCAGCCCATACTCGCGGAAGCCTCTGTTGAAGGCCCCCGCCAGCCTTTCCTTGCGGGGCTGGGTCGAGGCTTCCGCCTCGATCAGCTCAGACATGCGAACGCGCCAGTCCTGCTCGTCCTTGCCTGCGCAGAGAGGGCGCAGGAAGGCCAGCGCGCCAATGATCTCCGAGAGTCGAAGGAGCTGGGGTTCATACGGAGGGGGAGGGGGCTCGGGTGCCTCCTCGGCCTGCTTTCCGTCGGCCTTGCCGTCGCCGGGCTTCGAAGCATCGGGCTTCGCCGCCTGCTTGGGCTTGGGAGCAGCCGGCTTCTTCGGGGCGGCGGGGGATGCCGGTGCAGGGGCAGGCACGACCTGCGGTGGCGGCTCTGGCCGCTTCTGCCAGGGCCAGAAGAACTGCGCCTCCGCCGGTTGCGCTCCTGCCGCGAGCATTGCTGCGACAGCCGCCGCTGCCAGGCTTCCCCGCAGCCTCACGCCGCGCCCTCCACGAGTTCACGGGCTCTCTCGACGATGGGGCCGAGCCCGGGCGTGGTCTTCAGCGTGCCGATCTCGGCGGGATCGATGAAGATGACCGCCTGCGCTTCGGGGCCGGTCTGCGGTTCGCCGGAGGCCCAGCGTGCCGCAAAGGCGCTGACCACGAAGTGTCTCTCGACGGCGCCCGTGGCATCGCGCTGGATGACCTCGACGTGCCCTGCAAAGCCGATGATCTCGGCCCTCACGGCGACTTCCTCGTCGAGCTCGCGCAGAGCCGCTTCCTGGAGCGTCTCGCCCACCTCGACGAGGCCGCCCGGAAGCGAGAAGAGGGCTGGCCCCGGCGGCTTCGTCCGCGCTGCCAGCAGCACCTTTCCGTTGCGGAACACCGCAATGCTGGCCGCCAGAATCGGCCGCGTGGGATAACTGCGCCCGTCGCTCACCGTCTGATTGCCCCGCTCGGCGGCGACTCAGACGTGCTGGCCGCCATTGATGTGAATCTCTGCCCCATGCACATAGCTCGACTGGTCGGTGCAGAGGAAGTAGATCGCCTTGGCGACCTCCTCAGGTGTGCCCAGCCGGCGCATCGGGATCTGCGCGACGATCTTGTCGGTTCCGGGCGACAGGATGGCGGTATCGATCTCTCCGGGCGAGATGGCGTTCACGCGAACGCCGAGCGGACCGAAGTCAGCCGCCATCTCGCGCGTCAGCCCCGCGAGGGCGGCCTTGGACGTGGCATAGGCGGCACCCGCGAAGGGGTGGACGCGCGAGCCGGCGATCGACGTGACGTTCACGACCGAGCCCTTGGCCGCCTTGAGCTCTTCCACCAGCCCACGTGCCAGCATCACCGGCGCGAAGAAGTTGACGTGGAACACCTTCAGCCAGTCGGAGAGCCGCGTTTCTATGGTGCCCAGCCGGGCGCCGTTCTCGCCCTTGGGCGAAATGCCGGCGTTGTTGACGAGGGCATCGAGCCTTCCGCCTTCCAGCCGGCTGCGGACCTCGGCAATCGCGTCCTCGGTGTTGTCGGGATCGGCGAGGTCCACCTGAATGTGGTCCTCCGGCCCCATCTCCCACGGGCAATTTTCCGGGAAGGGATGGCGCGAACAGGTGATGACCCGCCAGCCCGCGGCCGAGAAGCGCTTCACCGTGGCATGCCCGATACCCCGGCTCGCACCGGTGAGCAGCATGGTGCGGCGAACGCCATTGTCCGTCTGCGTCATCGGCATGTCGTGTCCAATACTGCTTCGGCGGCCGCGGCGCGGCTGCTGGGATCAGGGATACAGGCGCTCGCGCGACCAGTCGCCGGCGCCTTGATCGCGCCGGAAGACGACCCGGTCGTGAAGCCGGAACGGACGGTCCTGCCAAAACTCCATGTAGATGGGATCGATTCGGAAGCCGGTCCAGTGGGGCGGGCGGGGAACCTCGCCCACGGCGTATCTGGCGGCATACACCGCGACAGCCTTCTCCAGCGCGAACCGGCTCTCGAGCGGCCGTGACTGCTGGCTGGCCCAGGCGCCGATCCGGCTGTCGCGAGGGCGCGACTGGAAGTAGGCGTCCGCCTCCTCGTCCGAAACGCGGGTCACCGGACCCCGGACGCGGACCTGGCGGCGCAGGCTCTTCCAGTGAAACACGACGGCGGCCTTGGGAGTGCCCGCGAGTTCACGGCCCTTGGCGGACTGCGTGTTCGTGTAGAAGACGAAGCCCTGCCGGTCCACGCCCTTCAGCAGAACCATCCGGACATCGGGTAGACCATCCTCGTCCACGGTGGCGAGCGCCATGGCGTTGGGGTCGTTCGGCTCGGAAGCCTTGGCTTCGCCGAACCACTCGTCGAAGAGCGCAAAGGGGTCTTCAGCCCCGGAGAAGTCACCGGACATTAACACTTCCACCGACTTAATCGGAACGATCTGATTGTGCGGAAGACGGTCTGGCCGCCTCCGAACAGGTGGAGTTATGGGGCGAAACCTCGGTGAAGGAAACGGGCTCGTGCGTTCTTGCGGGCTGATCTTGGCACTTTCCGCCCTCGGCCTCGCTGCCGCTGGCTGCTCGATGAGCTTTCCCCTGCCTCCGCTCGTCTCCGATCCGGAGACGACAGGCTCGATCACGCCCGCCGTGGCGCCGCTCGGGCCGGGTTCGACCGATGCCGACTGGGAGGTTGCCCGGCCGGCGCTCGAGACGGCGCTGGATCCGGAGCATGCGGGCCAGACCGCTTCCTGGAGCAACCAGGGTTCTGGCATGTCCGGATCGTTCGTGGCTGCAGGGGAAGCCTTCGTGCACGACGACAGGCTGTGCCGGAGCTACAAGGCCCGGGTCGCGGTTCCCGGGGCCGAGCGGGCCATGACGGGGACGGCCTGCCGGGTAGGCGCCGGTCCCTGGGCCGTGCGCGAGACCAGACCCGATCCGCAGGGCTGACTTGCAGGCGTTGCCAAATCGCAACACTCACCCCACATGACGAAGTGAATTCGGTGGCGTGGGGATTCGTCCGGGCCGGCAAGGTCGCTGGCACGGGTCCCGCATGCCACACTTTCCATCCGGAGGTGTCCTGCGCATGCGCGATCCCTATGACGTCCTGGGCGTTCCGCGGTCGGCCGACGACGCGGAGATCAAGAAGGCGTTCCGCCGTCTTGCCAAGACGTACCATCCCGACAGGAACAAGGACGACCCGAACGCCCGGGACAAATTCTCGGAGCTCAACAACGCGTATGAGATCCTGGGCGACAGCGAGAAGCGGAAGCAGTTCGACGCCGGCGAGATCGGCCCGGACGGCAAGCCGCGCTATGCCGGCTTCGAGGGGTTCGGCGCGGGAGCCGGCCCAGGCGGGGCCAACCGGGCGGGATTCGAGGGCTTCTCCTTCGGTTTCGATCCGGCGAGCGGCGGCTTCAGGGCACGTGGCGGTGGACCCGGCGTGGACCCGGGCGACATCTTCTCCGAGCTTTTCGGACAGGCCGGCATGCGCGGCGGCGCTGGCGGCCAGCGCCGGGCGAGGGCTGGCGAGGACCTGCGGAGCGAGACCGAGATATCGCTGGCCGACGCTGCGAAGGGCACCGAGCTGCGCCTCGCCTACAGCAACGGTCGCGAGATCGAGGTGAAGATCCCGGCGGGCGTCACCGACGGCAAGGTCGTCCGCCTCAAGGGGCAGGGTCAGCCGAGTCCCAGCGGCGGCCCGCCCGGCGACCTGCTGGTTACGGTGAGGGTGAAGCCGGACAAGCGCTTTTCGCTCGAGGGCAAGGATCTGCGCCTGCGCCTTCCCGTCGGCCTCGACGAGGCCGTGCTCGGTGGCCATGTGCGCGTCCCCACGCTGGACGGTGCGGTGGAGGTGAACATCCCGAAGAACACCTCCTCGGGCCGGACGCTGCGGCTGCGCGGCAAGGGCTTCCCGGCCAAGGACGGCGCCGGCGACCTGCTTGTCACGCTAGAAATCGTGCTTCCGGCGGATGCCGGCCAGGAGCTGCGCGAGCTGATGGAGAAATGGCGCGAGAGCGGCGTCGAGAACCCACGCAAGGACTTCTGATGGTTGCGGGCGGCCGGGCGGCCGCTCGCCCTACATCCGGCCCGGCACGGGAACCGACGCGCCGGTGATGGCCGACGCGCCGTCCGACACGAGAAAGGCGATCACCTCCGCCAGCTTCTCGGGCGTGACCCACTTCGACGTGTCTGCCTTGGGCATGTCGGCGCGGTTCTGCGGCGTGTCGATGATGCTGGGGAGCACGGCGTTGATCCGGACGCCGTCGCTCTTCACCTCTTCCGCGTAGCTCTCGACAATTCTCAGAACCCCGGCCTTGGCCGCCGCATAGGCTGCCAGTCCGGAGGGAGCTTTCAGCGCGGCACCAGCGCCGATGGCGACTAGACTGCCCTGGCCGGCCTCGCGCATCGGAGCAAGCGCGGCGCGGAACAGATTGGCCGTGGTCAGCACGTTGAGGCGGAACATCCTGTCGAACAGCGCGGCATCGCTGTCGGCCGCCTTGGCGAAGGCGAAGCCGCCGACGGTGTGGATGCACGCGTCGACCCGGCCGTGGGACGCCATCACCGACGCGACCACCCGTGCGGCCTGCTTCTCGTCGGCGAGGTCGATCCCGCCGAGATACGTCACGGCCCCCGTGGACGGTCCGTCCCCGGCGTCGTCACGGTGATCGATGGCAGCCACGCGGTGCCCGCGGCTGGCGAGGGCCGCTACGACGGCACGGCCGAGATTTCCGGACGAGCCTGTGACAATGGCGACTGGGGATGGTGATGTCATGGCTGGCCTCCTGGGGGTGGCCATCATGCATGGAGCGGGTCCGGTGCTCCAGAGCGCGTCCTGCCGCGCCTGTATCTTGCAATCCGGAGACTAACCTAGCGTAGGCTAATTACCTGCACACGCTGTCCGGATATCCTGCATCCGCAAAGTCGTTCTGTGGAGAGATTCGATGCGAGTGTTGGGAATGACAGCAGGTGCCCTGCTGCTCGGCCTGTCCATGGCGCCGGCTCACGCCGCGCCGGGAGCCGCGCTGCCCGAAGGCGTCACCGCCGGCGGCGACATCGTGCTGGTCGAGGGAGGATGCGGCGGCGGCTTCTACCGCGGTCCTTATGGCAAGTGCCATCCCAAGCCGTACTACATCGGGCCGCCCTATGGCCCCCCGGTCTACTATTATGCGAGGCCGGGTGCGCCGCGCTGCGTCACGCGCACGACCCCCTACGGGTACAAGAAAGTCTGCCGCTACTGAGCGTCACCGGCGCGCCGGACCGTCCGGCGCGCCAACTCCCAGTCTTCTCTGATCAGAGGTCGGTCTCGAGGATGTAGAGGCCGCCATTGTAGTCGTTGGCGTAGACCAGCCCCTGCTTGTCCACGTAGACGTCGCACGACTGGATCACGAGCGGCCTGTTGGGCCGGTGGTCGACGAGCTTCGCCGGCCTCGGCGGCACAAACGCCGCGATCTCCTCGGGCCGGTACTCGTTGCGGATGTCGTAGACCCGGATTCCCGCATTCTGCAGCGTGGCAAAGATCCTCTCTGAGCTGACAAGGGCATCGGGACGGTTCTCGTGGATGTTGTGCGGCCCGTAGTGGCCGCCCTTGTGCCGGTAGTCCGCTTCCGCCGGCTGCGGAAAGGTCGAGATGCTCACCGGGTTCGAGGGCACGCGCAGGTCGAACATCCAGATCGGCTTGAAGCCGTCTTCGAAGTCGTCGAGCACTGCTTCGTCGACGACGACCAGCAGGTCCCGGTCGGGCAGGTGGACGGCGTTGTGGGTGCCGCCCTGGAAGGGTGGTGACCAGTTCCGGTGGACGACCAGCTTCGGAGCTGCGGGATCCTTCACGTCGATGATGACGAGGCCGGCGTCACGCCACGATGCGAAGGCAAGGTCGCCGCTCACGGTGGCGTGGTGCAGGCCGAAGCGCTTCGTCGGCGGCCAGCCGGGCTTTTCTCCCGCCGCCGTGTTCATGCCGTCCAGCCAGAGCTTGCCACCGGCCTTCGGGTTGGCGGGGTCGGCGAGGTCGACCGTCATGAAGATGTAGTCGCTAAAGCCGTCGAGCAGCACCGAGACGTAGGCCCAGCGCCCGCCCGTGTACCAGATGCGGTGCACGCCGCCACCCTCGACCGGCAGGAAACCGATCTGGCGCGGGTTGCGCGGGTCCTTGATGTCGTAGACCGCCATGCCCGCAGTCCAGTCGCGCGTCGCCGGGCCGGTCTGCTTGGCGGTGCCCACCTTTTCGCCGAGAGCGCCCTTGTAGTAGGCCTTTTCGTCCTGGAACTCGGCCGCCCGGAACATGTCCTTGGCGTTGATGACGAGGAGCAGGTCCCCGGATGTCTGCAGGTGAATGTTCCACGTGTTGGGCGGAGCCGGGATGTAGTTCACCGGCTTCGGGTTTCGCGGATCGGTGCAGTCGATCACGCTGAAGCCCTGGGAGAACATGTGCCCGACGAAGGCGTGGCCCTTGTTGACCATCAGTTGCACGCCGTCAGGGCGGCCGCCCTGGTCGGAGTGGCCGATCAGCTTCATGCGGTGGGCATAGTCTGGCTTGGGCAGGTCCTGGCTGGCCATTCCGGCCTCCTTTTCGGAAATGCGTGGTTCGGCCCGCGGTCACCCGCGGGCCGGTCCGTCATCGTGCGGGATGCCTCGGTGCGGCAGCCCGTTGAAGCTCACTTGCCCCAGATCTTGGCGTAGGCCTCACGATAGCCGTTGTCGGGATCGTAGGTGTTCTTCGGGCCGCCATCGGCCTTGATGTTGGTGGGGAGGAACAGGTGGGCCGGCGCTACGAAGCCGCTCTGCTTCTCCTTGGCGAGCGCGCGGTTGGCCTCGTCGACCACCTGCCAGCCCTGAAGATTCAGGGGCTCGGCGACCGTGCCGGCCTGGTACTCGCCCTGCCGGATGCGCTGGAACGCCACTTCGCTGCCGTCACCGGCCGAGACTGCGAGCGGATTGCCGTCGCCCTTGATGCCGGCCGCGGCGAGCGCAGGCGCCATGAAGTCGAAGGTCAGGTCGTTGATGGACAGCGCGTGCGTCCACTGCTTGCCGTACTTCTGCAGCAGCGAGGTGGTGAGCTGGGGCATCCGGTTGGCGGCATCCGCCAGCGGCGTGTCGACGATCTCCAGCACCTTGCTGTCGCCGCACTTCTTGATGACCTCGGCCATCGCGTTCGATTTCGCGACCGCGATCTCGTAGGTCGAGTCGGTGAAGATGATCGCGCCCACTTTTCCGCCCGTCGTCGCGCACGGGTAGGACGCGGCGGAGGCGGCAACCTCCAGCGGGTTGGTGGTGATGTTGTTGAAGATCGGCAGCTTGTCGTGCGGTCCGGACTTCGCGTAGCTGTGCCATCCGATAAGCACGATGCCCTGCTTGCCGGCCTCTTCGATGGCCGTGGCCTGCTCCGTGGCGTCAATGCCGCCGAGCACGATCACGTCGGGCTTGGAGGCAATCGCCTGGGCGAGCGCCGAAGCGCGTCCGGAAACGGAGCCCTGGCCGTCGATGGCCTTGTAGGTCCAGCCGATCTTTTTCGCCGCTTCGCGGACACCCTCGCCGGCGCCGAGCGCGCCGCCGTTCCGCTGGTCGGTCGAGACGTAGATGATCGTCTTGCCCGCTGCGGCCTTCGGGCCGGAGGTGGGTCCGCTCCAGGGCGCGTTGGGTGTGCTGGTGGCTTCGACGATCTTCTTGGCGTCGGCGACCGCGTCGGCGCGGGCCGCAACGGCCATCATCGGCAGAGCCGTCGTTGCGGCGAGAGCCGCGATGAGATGCGTAAGCTTCATGGGACGTCTTCCTCCTGTTGTCGAACCCCGCCTCGTCAGCGGGCGGGGCGTAGTGTCCCAGGCGCCGCGGCCTTCAGGGCTTCGGCGGTTCGGGAGCTGGTGAAGGCGCCGCCCGCGCATGGCGGACTGCGCCGCGCTTCCTCTGGGCGTAGCCGGCAAGGCCGATCGCGATCAGGAGCGTGATGCCGTTGAAGAGAGGCTCGACGTAGAACTCGCCGCCGAGCTGCTGGATACCCGAGATGCCGACGGCGAGGATGGCGACCCCGATGATGGTGCCCCACACGTTCACCCGCCCGGGCTTGATGGTGGTCGACCCGAGGAACGCCCCGACGAGGGCGGGCAGCAGGAACTCGAGCCCGACGCTGGCCTGTCCGATGCGTAGCCGAGCGGCGAGGACGATG
Source organism: Alsobacter sp. (assembly GCF_059501845.1). Taxonomy (NCBI): domain Bacteria; kingdom Pseudomonadati; phylum Pseudomonadota; class Alphaproteobacteria; order Hyphomicrobiales; family Alsobacteraceae; genus Alsobacter; species Alsobacter sp. The sequence goes on from NZ_JCACDK010000008.1 coordinate 18,692, forward strand.
CCGGCCAGGGCGCCGAGGAAGCCGGACGCGACGAAGGCGCCGATAACAAAGCGGCGGCTCGGGATGCCGTTCAGCGCGGCGGCCCGGGGATTAGCGCCGATGGCGTAGAGGTAGCGTCCGATCGGCAGGTATTCGGTCACGATCCACAGCACCAGCGCCAGCACGAGCACGTAGTAGGCGGCGATGGGGATGCCGAGCGGCATCGACGTATAGAGGCTGGTGAACCCCTGGGGCAGCAATCCGATGACCTGCCGGCCCTGCGTGTACCAGAGCGCGATGGCATAGAGCGTCGTGCCGGTGCCGAGCGTGGCGATGAAGCTGTCGATCTGCGCGAGTTCGACGAGGAAGCCGTTGATGAGCCCCAGCAGGCATCCCAGCATCAGGACGATGACGCATGCGACAGGCCAGCTGAGGCCCATTTTGGTCTGCAGCGCGATGGCCAGAATATGCCAGAGCACGATGCCGTAGCCGACCGTGAGGTCAATGCGTCCCGCCATCATCGGGATCATCGCCGCCAGCGAAAGCATGGCGATGATGGCCTTGTCCCCGAGGATGGACCTCAGGTTCAGCATCGTCGGGAAGGTTTCTGGCAGGACCACCGAGAAGATCACGATGAGCAGCAGCGTGCACAGCGGCAGCCCGTAGACCGGCGCCAGCCGCGTGATCTTCTGCCCGAGGCTCATCTGCTCCAGTTCGGCGGCGGTTGGCTCGAGGGCGGTGGACTTGATGGAGTTCATGCGTAGGCCCCGCCTGATCCGGCTCGCGCCACGGTCTCCGGTCCGCCCAGCGACGTGGCGCGTGTGATGCTCTCGACCCCGAGGTCGCTTTCCGCGATTTCCGCCACGATGAATCCACCGCGGAACACCAGGGCGCGGTGGCAGATCGCAGCCACCTCCTCGAAGTCTGTGGAGACCAGCAGGACGCCCTGGCCGCGGGCCAGCGCCCCGGCAAGCAGGCGGTAGATTTCGGCCTTGGCACCCACGTCGACACCCGCGGTCGGATCCTCGAGCACGAGGACACGCGGCCCGATGCGCATCCAGCGCGACATCACGACCTTCTGCTGGTTGCCGCCGGACAGCGTTTCGATCGCAGCCTCCGGGGCATTCGGCGACAGGCCGACATTCCGGCCGAGCGCGAAGCTCTCGGCCGCCTCGTCGGAGGGTTGACGGAAGGCGAGGGGGCGGCGCCCGCTCGCGCCGGGGTTGATGAACATGTTCTCGCGGACGTTCAGGCCTTGCGCGACGCTTTCGGCCACCCGGTCGGCGGCGACGAAGCCCACGCCGGACCGGATCGCCGTTTCCGGGGTCCGCAGGTCCGGTGCATTGCCGGCGAGATGCACCTCGCCAGCTGTCGCGGGGTCGTCGCCGATGAGCGCCCGGCCCACCGATTCCTGGCCAGCGCCCCGGAGCCCGACCAGGCCCAGGATCTCTCCGGGATAGAGATCGAAGGTGAGCGGTCCGACATCGGCCACCACGACGCCCCGGCAGGATAGCAGCGCCGCGTCACGCGCGGGTGCCGGCGGGCGCACGAAGACGCTTTCGGGACGCCGTCCGATGATGGAGGCAATCAGGGCTTCCGGCTCCGCATCCGCCGTCCTGCGGCGGTCGACGAGGCGGCCGTCGCGCAGCACGACGAGGCTGTCGGAGATCGCGAAAACTTCGTCGAGCCGGTGCGACACGTAGATCATGCTGACGCCCTGGCGCTTGAGGCCGCGCAGCACGCCGAACAGCAGGTCGACCTCGCCCTGCGGCAGGCTCGCCGTCGGCTCGTCCAGCACGAGAACCTGCGCCTGCACCCCGAGCGCACGCGCGATGGCGACCAGAGACTTCTCGGTGCGCGTCAGGTCCGAGATGCGCCGCCTGGGATCGATGTCGTAGGCGATCATCGACAGGGAGCGGCGCGCCATGGCGTTGACCTCGGCCCAGTCGACGAGGCCGAGACGGCGGGGATAGCCCTGCGCCATGGCGATGTTTTCGGCCACGGTCATCCACTCGATAAGCCCGAGATCCTGGTGGATGAACGCGACGCCGCCCGTAACCCCCGGTTGGTAGGGCCGGCCGTCGAGGGCGATCTCCCCTGCGTCGGCCGAGTACACGCCAGCGAGGATTTTAATGAGGGTCGACTTGCCGGCGCCGTTCTGCCCGAGCAGGGCGAGGATCTGACCGGCGCCGACGTCGAAAGACACGTCGTCCAGCGCGCGGGTGCCGCCGAAGCTTTTCGACATGTGCTTGAACGACAGGATCGCCGCCGCGTCCTGCGCCGTTCCGTCCCCGTCCACGGACATGGCCGCGCTCAAGGCGGTTTCCCCCTGCGTGCTGCGCCAGTCGCCTGCTTTGGACGATTGGTCTGCTTGCACCCCGGCGAGCGTGGACCACGGCATGATGAAAAGCAACGTTGCCTGCGCCGCAGGGGATGGCAGACATTCCCTTGCCCCCTCGCGGACGGCGTTGCGGCTGCCTGAGCGTGCTCCTACGGTCTTGGCCGTCGCTGGCGTGGAGACGAAACGATGGCAGATGCGAACCGCCCGGCCGTGGCCGTCATCGGCCTCGGCCAGATGGGGCTGCCCATGGCGCGCCGGCTGCTCGGCGCGGGCTTTCCCGTCCGCGGCAGCGATCTCTCGGAACGTGCGCGGGACGCGCTTGCAACTTCGGGTGATTCGGCCTTCGCCGCGGCGCGAGAGGCTGCCGAAGGAGCTGACGTCGTGATCACGATCCTGCCCGACGGGCGCATCGTTCGCGACGTCCTGCTGGGCACGGGCAGCGTGGCGCAGGCCATGAAGCCCGGTGGCCTCGTCATCGACATGAGTTCCTCGGCGCCGACCGACACCCTCGCGCTCGGAGCGGACCTCGCCGCCCGGGGTATCAGAATGATCGACTGCCCGGTCTCCGGCGGCGTACGCCGGGCCGTGGACGGCTCGCTCGCGATCATGGCGGGAGGTGCCGAGGGCGACGTCGCGGCGGCCCGGCCGCTGCTGGAGGCGATGGGCAGCCGAATATTCCCCACGGGAAAGCTCGGCACGGCCCACGCGATGAAGGCGCTGAACAATTTCATGTCCGCCATCGGCACTGCGGCCGCGTCGGAGGCGATCGTCGCCGGCCGCGCCTTCGGGCTCGATCCGGCCGTGATGACGGACATCCTCAACGCGTCGACGGGGCGCAACAACGCCACCGAGGTGAAGCTGAAGCAGCATATCCTGCCAGAGACCTGGGGCTCCGGATTCTCGATCGGGCTCATGGCAAAGGATGTCGGCATCGCCGCAGCTCTGGCCCGCAGCCTCGGCCTCGACCTGCCACTCCTGGCCATGACCGCGCAGCAATGGACGCAGGCGGCACAGAAACTCGGTCCCGGCGCCGACCACACCGAAATCATGCGCCAGATCATCGCCGACGCAGACGCGCAAACATCGGGCGAGTGAAACCCGGCGACTCTCCATCCGTTGTAGGGCACACGACGGAGGTCACCATGCCGGGAAAGCGCGTCCAGATCGACGAGGAGACGTGGTCCGTGCTCGACCTGATCGGCAAGCGCAGCGGCCGTGATTTCCAGGCCCTTGCGGACGAGGCCTTCGCCGACCTGATCGCCAAGCACGGCGAGGCGAAGGGGCTTGCGGCGCAACTGCGTGGCAGCCTCGCCGCGCCGGGCAAACCCGCCAGGACGGTGGCTCAGTCCCGGAAGCGGTAGCCGACGCCCGGTTCTGTGAAGATCCAGTGGGGCTCGGCGGGATCGGGCTCTATCTTCTGGCGCAACTGTCCGATGAAAACGCGCAGATACTGCGTGTCCGCGACGTGAGCCGGCCCCCATAACGCATTCAGGACGTGACGGTGGGTGAGGACCCGGCCGGGGTGACGCATCAGCGTCGCGAGGAGGTCGAACTCCTTCGGCGTCAGGTGGACCTGCTCTCCGGCCAGCATGACCTTGTGGGCCGCGATATCGAGCGTCAGCTCGTCCGAGGTCAGCACCGTCACGGGATCAGCGAGCGGCCCGCGCGGGCGGGTCACCACCCGCAGCCGTGCGAGCAGCTCGCCGATGCCGAAGGGCTTGTTGACGAAGTCGTTGGCGCCGAGGTCGAGCGTGGCGATCTTCTCGGCCTCGCGATCCCGGGCAGACAGCACCACGATCGGCACGTCGCTCTCGCGGCGGATCGCCTCGATCACCTCCTTGCCATCCCGGTCGGGCAGGCCGAGGTCGAGGATGACGGCGGCCGGACCGCCGGTCAGCGCCAGGCGGACGGCCTGCGCTGCGGTGGAGGCGGCGATGACGCGATACCCTGCCGCGGTCAGGGCAGGGCCGAGAAAGCGCTGGATCTGCGGCTCGTCGTCGACGACCAGCACGACAGGCTGCACCGGTGTGGTCATGGATTGTCCCGTTCCGGCATGGGCAGTGGGAGGCGGATGGTGAAGCGGCTCCCATGCCCGTCCGCAATGGGGCTTTCAAGGGTGAGTTCGCCACCGAGCGCGGTGATGATGCCGCGGGCGATGGCGAGGCCGAGACCGCTTCCGCCGGCCGCGGACCCGGGGTGGCCGCCGCGCCTGAATTTGTCGAAGACCTGCGACTGCAGGGTGTCCGGAATTCCCGGACCCTGGTCCGTCACGGCGAGCCGCACCGACGGGCCGTCGGCTTCTCCCGAGAGGATGACGGGGCCACCCGCGGTCGCATGCTTGGCGGCGTTGTCGAGCAGATTGTAAAGCGCCTGCCCGAGCAAGGCGGCGTCGGTGCGCAGCAAGGGCAGAGCGGCGGGAAGCTCGACGGCCAGATTCAGCCCCCGATGGTCCTTCCTGGCGCGGGAGGCGGCGAGCCGGACGACATCCGCCACGTCGACCCAATCCATGGAGGGAGCCAGCGCTCCGGCCTCGACCCGCGTCATGTCCAGGAGATTGCCGACGTAAAGGGAGAGGCGTCGCGCCTCATCCTCGATGGCGGCGACGAAGTCATTGCGCGCTTCGTCGGGCAGCGCCGGCCCGAGTTCCCGCAGGCTCGAGGCGGCACCGAGGATGGTCGCGAGCGGCGTACGAAGGTCGTGCGAAAGCGACGAGAGCACCGCATTGCGCAATTGCTCCTCTCGGGCAGCGGCGCGCGCAGCTGCCGCTGCCTCGGCGTGCTCGAGCCGGGCGAAGGCGATGGCTGCATGGCGCAGCAGCGCCTGCAGGGCAGGGTCGTCACTGCCCGACGGCGTAGGCGGGCGCAGGATGCCGAACACGGCCGCCAGCCCGGCATCGCCTGCGACCGGGTGGAACTCGAAGCGCTGTCCCGCCTGGGCCTCAGCGGGTCGATGGGCGACCCGCCCTGTGCGGGCAGCCAGCCGCGCCGCCTGCCAGTCCTCGGCGGAAAGTGCCTCGCCGGCCGGCCACGCGCCGGACTGGACGAGATCTTCTCCCTCGGGTGAAAGCGCGACGACGGGAGTGTCGAGCGTGCGCGCGATCTGCGCCCCGGCCACGGCGACGATCTCTGCCGGTTCTTCGCAGGCTGACAGGCGGCCCGCATAGTCGTTCAGCGATTCCACGGTGCGCGCGTGCCGCCGTGCCGCGTCGGCCTGCTGCCGCATGCGCCCGGCAACGCTGCCCGTCAGCACTCCCGCGAGCAGAAAGGCGCCGAGCGCGAAGACTTCCTCCCTGTCGGCCACGAACAGCGTGAAGACCGGCGGGATGAAGAAGAAATTGAACGACAGCGAAGCGAGGCAGGCCGCCGCCACCCCTGCCCAGACGCCGTTCATCGCCGCCGCGACCAGTACGCCCAGAAGCAGGATCAGCGGCACGCTGGCCCGCGGCAGGACGGGTGCGAGCGCAAGGCCGGCCACGACGGCAATTGCGATGACGCCGACGACTGTCAGCGCCGCCGGTATCCGCGGCTCCCGCACCGGTTCAACGAACGGTTTTCGCATCGTCTCGTCGCTCATGGCCGGATAGTCGGCGGGCCGTAGCGGTTCTCAAAGCGGATTAAGGCTCTGCGCGGCTTCCCTTACAGGATCCTTATATCCGTCCGCGGTTTCGCTATCGCGTCCTTACGCGGCATGGCCGACGTCTCGCTCGAAGCCCTTGCGGCACCCGAAGCGGATAGTGAAGCCATGACCACCTCTGAGACCAGCGCGCCCGTCTTGCAGACCGCCGCCGCCACTGACGGCCAGCGCAGCGTATCGACCGCCGGCCGGTTTGCCGGGTTGATGCTGGGCAGCATCGGCGTCGTGTATGGCGATATCGGCACGAGCCCGCTCTATGCCTTCAAGGAATCGATGGCGGCAGCGGCGAGGGGAGGGGCAGCGCCTTCGGAGACGGTCTATGGCATCGTCTCCCTGATCCTCTGGGCGCTCATCGTCATCGTCACGCTGAAATACGTGGTGCTGATGCTGCGCGCCGACAACAATGGCGAGGGCGGAACGCTGACCCTCATGGCGCTCGCCCAGAGGGCGATGGGCCACCGCTGGGCGTTTATTCCGCTGCTCGGCATTGCCGGTGCGTCGCTCTTCTACGGGGATGCGATGATCACGCCCGCGATCTCCGTGCTCTCGGCAGTGGAGGGTCTTCAGCTCGTCACGCCCGCGCTGGACAGCGTCGTCGTGCCCGTGAGCATCGTCATCCTCATCGGGTTGTTCGCCGTCCAGAGCCGAGGCACTGCGAGCGTCGCAGCGTGGTTTGGGCCCATCACGCTCGCCTGGTTCCTCGCGCTTGCCGCCGGCGGGGTGGTCCACATCGTCGAGCGGCCCGGGATCCTGGCGGCGATCAACCCGTGGTACGGTGTGGCTTTCATCGCCGATCACGGCATGGCCGGCATCCTGGCGCTCGGCGCGGTGTTCCTCGCCGTCACGGGGGCGGAGGCGCTGTACGCCGACCTCGGCCATTTCGGGCGGGGACCCATCCGCGCGGCCTGGACGTGTGTCGTCTTCCCGGCGCTTGCGCTGAACTATCTGGGGCAGGGCGCACTGGTCATCGGCAACCCGGCGGCGCTGGAGAGCCCATTCTTTCTGCTCTACCCCTCCTGGGCGCTGCTGCCCATGGTCATCCTCGCCACGCTCGCGACGATCATCGCCAGCCAGGCCGTCATCACCGGAGCCTTTTCGATCACCCAGCAGGCCATCCAGCTCGGCCTGCTGCCGCGCCTGGACATCCGCCAGACGTCGGAAACGGAGCGGGGGCAGATCTACATTCCGCGCGTCAACCTGATGCTGCTCATCGCCGTGCTGTTCCTCGTGCAGGCCTTCCGTTCCTCCACGGGGCTGGCGGCCGCCTATGGCATTGCCGTCACGGGCACGATGGTGGCGACGGCGCTGCTGGCCTTCTACGTGATCTGGAAGGTGTGGCACTGGCCGCGCTGGGCCGCAGCGGCGGTCATCGCGCCGTTCCTGCTCGTCGACCTGGTCTTCCTCGGCGCCAATCTCCTGAAGGTGCACGATGGCGGCTGGCTGCCTCTGCTCGTCGGTCTGGTGCTGGCCACCCTCATGCTCACCTGGCGGCGCGGGACGAGGCTGCTGTCCGAGCGCACCCGGCGCTCCGAGGTGAAACTCGCGGATTTCGTCAGCTCCATCGAGCGTGGTTCGGCCGTGCGGGTGAAGGGGACAGCCGTCTTCCTCACCAGCACGCCGGAGAACGCCCCGACGGCGCTCCTCCACAATCTCAAGCACAACCGCGTGCTGCATGCCCGCAACCTCGTCGTCAGCGTCGCGACCAGCGACACCCCCCGGGTGCCGGCATCGGAGCGCGCGGTCATCGAACCCATCTCCGACACCTTCACGCTCGTCCGGTTGACCTTCGGCTATATGGAGGAGCCCAACGTCGCGGCTGCGTTGGCCGCGTGCCGGGCCAAGGGCCTCGCCTTCGAGGTCACTGACACGTCGTTCTACCTGTCGCGGCGCAAGGTGAAGCCGTCCACCCACTCGCATATGCCGCGGTGGCAGGACCGGCTCTTCGTGCTGCTCACCCGTCGTGCCAGCGACGCTTCCGCCTATTTTGGGATTCCGACCAGCCGCGTTGTGGAGATCGGAACCCAGATCGTCGTGTAGGCGAGGCGACATTCGGCAAGGCCACGGTCGAGCTAATGAGCCGATCTGGCCGGTTGTCCTCATCGGCCAAGCCAAAGTCCCGGCCTGTCAAGCTCGCGGTCTGTCCGCGCGCCATGATCCGCGCGCATCGAGGCGGTGCGGGGCGTACGGCAAGGAGTGCAGACCAGGAGGGTTGATCGCCGCTGCATGTGCAGCGACGGCATCCAGCCCATCTCCGACGTCGTGAGCCGGCCGATACAGCTGGCTGGGCTCTCGGCTTCCGGCCGAAGTTTCCCCGTCCCACCCTAATCCCAACGGCGGCCGGAAATGGCCAGCCATCCAACAATGCAGGGAGATACTCATGAAGTCCGTCATGCTCGCAGGTGTCGCTACGCTCCTGATCGCCGGCGCTGCCCAGGCCCAGGTCGAGCTGAAGAGCTACGCCGACAAGGACGGCTACATCGACGTGCAGGCCCTCACCTGCGGGCAGCTTGCCGGGACCTTCCAGGAAGACGCGGACATGCTCTCCACATGGTACAGCGGCTGGTACAACGGCCTCGCCAAGAAGCACTTTATCAATGTTGGGCGCGGCAAAGAGGCCGAGCATGAGGTGATCGTCTACTGCAAGGCGAACCCCGGTGTAAAAGTGATCAAGGCCATCGACATCGTCTTTACGAAGATGCGCAAGGAGCAGGGCATCGTCCTCTCGAAGTGATGCACCGGTGGCCCTGACGCACGGAGTATACACATGATGCTTTTGAAACTCGCTGCTGCGGGAGCGTTGCTGGCGTTAGCCGGAACCGGCGCGCTGGCGCAGGACGCTGCCCAGCCGCGGCATCAGCAGGCCGTGAAGCAGATCGGCAAGCCGTCCGCGTCCGGCCAGGTCGTGCCGTCCCTGATCGTCCTGAACTCGAAGGGCGCGAAGATGACCCCAGAGAGCCTGGTGCTCGAAGGGGTGTCGTCCAACGCGATCATCTTCGCCGACCGCCCCGTGCGCTCAGCCGGACACGCGCTCACCGCTCACCTGCTGGAAGAGTGGGGAACGGGTTCCGACAGCTTCGGAAAAGACCCGCCCAACGCGACCATCTCTGTCTTCGACAAGGACGGGAAGACGGTGAAGGACGCGGTCGTGGTGCTGAAGACGCCCAGGATGGAAGGCGAAAACCTGACCTTCGCCATCGATCTGCTGGAGGGAGACCTCTCGGGGGTCGACGGGCCGGCCTCGGTGTTCATCGACATCATCGGACTGCCGCGCACTCCGTTGTCCTTCGCGGGCGCGGCGCGTCGAACAGCCTACCGCGGCGCATTCTACGCCACGGGCGCGGCGGGCGCCGCAGCGGCGGCGGGCGCTGCCTACGCCTACGGGCCTCCGGCCTACTATCCGCCGCCGCCGCCCTATTATCGTCCGCCGTACTACCATCCCTACTACCGGCCCTACTACTGAGCGCGAACCTCCTGCCGGCGGCCCTCGACCGCGTTGCCGGCAGCTTCGATTCAGGAGGGAATTCCATGCCAACACGCAAGCTTGCGGCGCTCGCCGCGACGGCCGCCGTCTTCCTCCTCGGCAGCGGCGTGGCCAATGCACGCGACCTGCGACCGCCGGCCACCAGCGACGACCAGTCCTACCTCTATGTCGACCCCGGCCCGTCCCGGCCGAATCTCCCCGGCTACATGCAGGAGTCGATGGATTCGTCCAACGAGCCCTATGCCGGGACGATGTTCGGGGAGGACGAGCAGGACGAGGCTCCGTCGTCCTTCGGGCTGGACGACAACGACTGAGGTCGTGAACTCACGGGCAGAGCAGCCCGCTTGAACGAGAAAGGGTCCCGCGCTCGCACGCGGGACCCTTTCTCGTTTCGGGGTCAGGCCTAGAAGTGGAAGCTGAGGGTGGCGAACGGCCCGTGCATCGTGGTGTCGTAGCGGAAGCTTCCGCCGCGATCGTTGTTCTTCTCGTAGTCTGTATAGAGTGCGCGATAACCGAGCGCGGTCGAGATATTGGCGGTCCAGTTATAGCCGACCGCCATGACGCCCTGAGCCGTCAGGTTCGAGCCGACGCCGAACCCACCGACATCGCCGATGGCATTCACGTACCACTTTTCGTTGATGCGGTAGTTGATCACGACGCCGACGATCGGGTCCACCCACTCGGCAGAGCGGGAGGTGTATCGGTCAAACCTCGAATCATCCCGAAACGTACTGACGCTGGCGGACAGCCGCTGGTAGCGCGCACCGACGGTGCCGTACATCTCCAGTTCGGGAGGGCCGATGGGGATCCGGTAGCCCGCTATCGCCGTGGCCACCGTCTGGGTCTGGGTGAGCTTGGCGACCGCGCCGTTGCGCAGGTCTGCCAGGGGTCCGTCGCCGATCTTGAAGCTGACATTGTCGCTGAGCTTGGACCAGATGAGGTCGCCGCCCAGAAGGAAGGTACCGTTCTGCGCGAAGGCGGCGCCCATGAAGGCACCGTCGAGCTTGTGCAGGATGTCGTCGAAGCCGACGTCGACATTGGCAGCGGGCAGCCGGCCGACCCCGACGCTCCCGTCGAGCGCCGTCGCCCAGCCATAAGCTGTCACCGTGAAACGCCAGGTCTGCAAAGGCGCGATCACCGGGGGCGGCGGCTCGACCGTCTTCGAGGGAAGATCGGCAGCCTGGGCGCCGGCCGCGGCAACGAGCACCCAGCCGCCTGCGAGCGCTGCTGCGATACGCCGTCCAAATACGCTTCCCATCGGCACCGGCCCCCAGCGCGAGTCACTCGTCCCTGAATAGGGCTTGCGCGAGGCGCGGATCTCTTGACCGTTCGGGCCAGTCACTTGGCAGTTCGGGACTGCTTCCGTGATCGGCGCTGGCTGTGTCCGGACAGCCACGCCCGAGCTAGCCGTGGAGTGGATCGGCGTTATCGGCTTCCGTCTCGGGGGCAGCAATTGCCGCGCTGCCGGCACGCTTCTCGGCCATGCGGCGCCACATGCTGGGGCTCATGCCGGACCAGCGCCTGAAAGCCCGCGTGAAGGCGCTGGCATCGGAATAGCCCAGCAGCACCGCGATCTCGGCGAGCGGCACATCCGTCGTCTGCATCATCTGGCGTGCGCGGTCGAAGCGGGCCCGGTCATGGACCTCGCGGTAGCTCGTCTCCTCCTCGGCGAGGCGCCGGGCGAGCGTACGTCGATGGACGCCGAGCATGGTGGCGGCACGCTCGACGGAGAATCGCTGGCCGAGCATGGGCTTCACCAGCCGCTCGACCTCGTCAGTCAGACCCGCATCGGCCTCCATGCAGCCGTCGAGGACGCGCTTGGCGAGAATGCGCCCGAGCACTGGATCGGCTCCGGGAACCGGCTTGGTCAGCAGGTCGACAGGGAAGGTGATGGCCGACTGCTCGGAATCGAATTCCGGTGTGACCCGGAAGAATGCCTGCCACGGCTTCGGGTTGGTGGGGCGCCGCCGTTGCAGCAGCACCTGAGCGGGATTCCATGCAGGGTTGCACAGCTGGCGCATCAGGAGGGTGGCGATGCCGATGGCGCAGTCGTGGATCTGGTCGGCGGCCTGCACCTCGGGATCGATGAGCACATAGCCGAGCTGGGCGAAGCCGTCCTTCAGCTGCAACGTCGTCACGGCGGCCCGGTGATCGGAGAGCAGCCCATCCGTCAGAAGCCGGAGCGCGCTTTGCACGTCAGCCTGGTGCCGGCAGGCGAGGCCGAGCAGGCCGAGGCCGGCGGAGCCGGACGCCTTTGCCGCGAGCAGGCCGAAGTGCTGGCAGCCGGTGGCGGCGATGCAATGCGACAGCAAGGCCCCGCCGGTCTGGATCGGGATCAGAGATTCCGGATCGGAGACGACGGCGGGGTCGAGGCCCACACCACGGACGATGCGTTCGGCATCGAGGCCGAATTCGTTCAGCAGGCCGGGCACGCCGAACAGCGGTCCGCTTCGAATCATTTGCGTGCTTGTCATGGGCCTGTGACCGGCACTGAATTTTCCAGTTACCTTATCTATAATGGCTAAGTCTGCTCAACTTTGCTTGCCTTTTCACGACAGGGGTCGATTCGCGTGCAGGATCCCGGCAACGCCTTGCAGAGGCTCGGTCCCATCGCCGAGCTCCCGGCCGTCCTCGGCAACTTCGGGGTCTCCGTCGAGGAGGTCATCAAGGGGACGGGAGTCGCCAGGGCGGACCTCGTTTCCGAGAGCCGCGTGCCCATGCGGGTCGCCGGTGCCATTCTCGACAGGGCGGCCGCTCTCACGGGACGGCCGGAGATCGGGCTGATCCTGGGGTCGCGCTGTGATCACCGCGCGCTGGGCTCAATCGGCGAGCTCATGGCGAGTGCGCCGACGCTGCGAGATGCCGTCGAAGACTATATCGGGCTGCAGATGGGGTATTCGCGAGCGGCGTCCGTCTCGCTGCAGCGCTTCGGTGGCGACTACGCCATTGCCTACGGCCTGTATCACGGGTTCTCGCAGGGCGTCCGGCAGGTCTACGATATCGCCATAGCAATGGCCTGCATGATCACGAGGAGCCTGACGGGCGGCCGGGCGAGGGTCGCAAAGGTCCTGCTGAGCACCCGGGAGCCGGCCGATCCTTCGCCCTATGTTCAGGTGATGGGCGTGCTGCCCTTGTTCGACCAGGAGCAGTCCTGCGTCGTCGTCCGTGAACACGACATGGCCCTGCCACTGCCCGGTGCCGATCCGGCGGCGCGGCGATTTCAGCTGGACCGGATCGTGTCGGCGCTGGGGACGGAACTGGCCGACCCCGTGGCCCGTGTGCGCCATGCTCTGCGGCCGCGTCTCCTGGTGGGGGAGGGCGGGCTCTCGGCGATTGCCCGACAACTCGGCCAGCATCCCCGCACGCTCGAACGCAACCTTGCCCGTGCCGGAACCACCTTCGGGTTGCTGAGAGACGAGGTGCGCTCCGCCATTGCCCGGGAGTTGCTGAGCCAGACGGACCTGCCGGTCGGGCGAGTGGGGGAGGCGCTGTCCTACGGGACGCACAGCGCCTTCGTGCATGCCTTCAACCGCTGGACCGGGATGTCGCCATCCCGCTGGCGCGAGGTGGCGCCGGAAGCCCGGGTGGCAATCAAAGGGTCTGGATAACTTAACCTCCTCCGTGGCAAGAAGTACGGCGCATGGCGCCGGCGGCAGGCAGGCAACGAGAGAGACGCGACATGACACACGGTGCACGGACATTCCTGGCCGCGGCCACGCTTGCGGCCGCCTGTTCGGCCGCCTGGGCCGACGACGCACCCACGATGCTGCTGGCCGACCAGATCCGCGGTCAGGGCTATGCGTGCAAGACCCCGAATTCGGCGACCCGCGACGCGGCGGCGTCGAAGCCCGACGAGGCGGTGTGGATCCTCAAATGCGACGGCGTCACCTATCGCGTGCGCCTCATCCCTGACATGGCGGCCAAGGTCGAGAAGCAGCCCTGATCGAAAAGGTCTTCTAGGCGGGGACGGGCGGATTGCGTGCCGTTGTGACAGCAACGATCGCCCCGGCCAGGGCTACGGCAGCATAGCCAAGCGCGATGTCGCGCAGCTCCATGTTGGCCGCGACGGCGAAGGCCACGATGCCGGGGAAGGCCGCCCCGGCGTAGGACACCACGTAGAGCGTCGAGAGCAGCCCGGCCCGTTCGTGCGGCGCCGCCATCGCGAGAAGAGCCCGCAAGGCGCCCGTCGAAGCGATGCCCTGGGCGAGGCCGATGACGAGGCTCGCGGCCACGAACGGCCAGATGGCCCCGGCCTCGAGCGACCACACCAGCCCTGCCAGCCCCGCAAGGAAGAGCGCCATGCCTGTCCGCACGCCGGTCGCCGGGCTCATCCTTGCTGCGATGGGCCCGCCAAACGGCGTCAGCACCAGCATCGCGGCAAAGACCGCGGCCGCGACCAGCGCGTTGCCCGTGCCGAGATAGGACTTCACCACAGCCGGCCCGTAAGCCTGGTAGAAGCCGCCCATCGACCATGTGGCGACCGCGGCGGCGCCGGCCGTCAGGACGAGGCGGCCCGAGCCCCTGGGCACCTGCAGCTGCGGCTTCGTCGACCGGAGTACCCCGGGGCTGCGCGCGACCGTTTCCGGGCTCATGAGCACGAGGAGGAAGGACACCGCGAGCGCCACCATGACGACCAGGAAGATCAGCACCTTTGGTGCGGGCGCGTACTGCACCAGTGCTCCACAGGTGAGAGCGCCTGTGGCCACGCCCATCATCGGGCCGGTGCCGGTAATGGCGGCGGCCAGCCAGCCGGGACGGTCCCTCGACGTGTCGACGACGAAAGCGCCGAGTGCCGTCGAGGCGAGCCCGGACGACAGACCCTGCAGCAGTCGCGCGGTGAACAGCGGCACTGGGCCCTGAGCCGCGATCAGGATCGCGCAGGCCACAAGCCCGAGCCCGAGCGCCGCCAGCGCCACGGGGCGACGGCCGAGGTGGTTCGAAAGGCGGCCGAGCATCAGCAAGGACACCGCGGCGGCCACGAGGTAGCCGACCGTCACGATGCCGAGGTGACCCTTGGTGACGCCGTCCTCGGCCCGGTACGTGTTGTACAGCGGTATCGGTGACCCCGCCGCCGCGAAGACCGCAACGAAGGCGACCGCCACCGCGATGAACGAGGCGCGGCGGGACAGGCGGGGAAGCAGCAAGCGGCAGGGGTCCTTTCGGGTCGCTCCGTGCCTGCTTGGCTAACGCAGAGTCGCAGCCGCGAGAAGGGCGGCAACGGCAGGGCGGATGCGCGCAGGGGTGAGCGGCGGCCTTCCAAGCCAAACTTCAGAGCGGTTTGCGGTACATCAAGGCAAGCCGCGACCGACACGCGTCCGCTCTCATTGCGGGAGCATCTTCCATGATGAAGTCGACAGAAACCGGGCCCGGCGGCGCGCCACATCGCTACCTCGCCTTCGCCATGGCCGTTTCGACCTGCTTTGCCAGCGCAGCTTGTGGCACGTCCGCAGACCGCGCGGCTGTGATCGCAAGGGCGGCAGCGCAGATGGATCTCGCCAATGTGCCGGACAGCCAACTCTGCAGCGAACGCGTCCCGGCCACACCGATCATCCAGGCCGAACGGCAGGTGCGCGGGCTGGCTGATTGCGTTCAGTACCGCAAGGACAGTGAGGAAGACGCCAAGAGCAACATGGAGATGATCCTGGTCACGCGCGGTTTTGGCGCCCCCCTGTTGCTGTTCGCAATCGCGAAAAGCCGTCAAATCTCCTCGCGCGAATGCCCCTACATGGCCGTTCGGCCGTTCGGAACGACGACGAAGGACTGCCCCCGCTATGCCGCGACACAGGAACCCACGGTTCCCGGTTCAACTCCGGCGCGTTGACGCCTGCGCCCGCCGGGAAGTAGACAGTCGCTGCAGCGCCATCCTCGCCAGGGGAGCACCGGCGTAGCCGGACGGCCAGAGGCCGCACGTGGAAGGGTGGCCGAGTGGTTTAAGGCAGCGGTCTTGAAAACCGCCGTGGGCGCAAGTTCACCGTGGGTTCGAATCCCACCCCTTCCGCCAGTGGTCTGATCAGCAATCGTCACCAGCGAAAGATCTGTACGTTCTGCTCGTCCTGAATGCGTCAGCTCGACCGTCACGCGCCTGTGATCGGCGGATGGAGTCGGCTTCACAACAAAGATCCAATTCAGTGACCAGATCGGGCAATGGGAACCGGATCTTCGCGGAAGCGTAGATTTGCTCCCCGAGCCATCGGCACTCGGTCAGGAAGCCGACCAGGCGAGCCGGACAGGAGATCGCGTCATGAGTTTCGTGAACGGCTTGAAGAACGCGGTGGTAGTCTCCCTGGCGATGTGGATCGTGATCGTTGCGGTCGCGGTCCACTTCGGCAGCCCAGCCCTCCATCTCGGCCACCAGGCCATGCACCATGTGAAGCAGCTGACCAGCCGGGTCCTCTAGCAACCTGCTGGCGGGATCCTCTGCGAGCCTGCGCAGGCCTGCGGCTGGAACGAGGGAGCAAATTTCCGCCGGGTGAGGAAAACCTCGGGTTCGCCTGCGTCGTTTCGCGCCGGTTGGCCGCGGGCGGAGGCGGTGTCGCCGTGTGCCTGCGGCCGTTGCGCGGTCTTTCGCGGTCGGCTTTCGCGTGTTATGCGCCACCGCATGTCGCGGGGCGGCAAGCCGCCCGCCACGAGATGCGGTATCAACCGCGATCCCAACCGGAGCATGGTCCATGTCCGCTAGCCAGCGTGGCGCGAGCCACATGTCGAACAGCTTCTTCGCCGCGAGCCTCGCAGACCGCGATCCCGAGATCGCCGACGCCATCGCCAAGGAGCTCGGCCGGCAGCGCGACGAGATCGAGCTGATCGCTTCCGAGAACATCGTCTCCCGCGCCGTGCTGGAGGCGCAGGGCTCGGTGATGACCAACAAGTACGCCGAGGGTTATCCCGGCCGCCGCTACTATGGCGGGTGCCAGTTCGTCGACATCGCCGAGACGGTCGCCATCGAGCGCGCCAAGCGGCTGTTCGGCTGCGGCTTCGCCAACGTCCAGCCGAACTCCGGCTCCCAGGCCAACCAGGCCGTCTTCCTCGGCCTGATGAAGCCCGGCGACACCTTCATGGGCCTCGACCTCGCCGCCGGCGGGCACCTCACCCACGGCGCGCCGCCGAACATGTCGGGCAAGTGGTTCAAGGTGGTCAGCTACGGCGTGAAGCCGGAGGACCAGACGGTCGACATGGCGCAGGTCGAGCGCCTCGCCCACGAGCACAAGCCCAAGATCATCATCGCCGGCGGCTCGGGCTACGCCCGGCACTGGGATTTTGCGAAGTTCCGCGAGATCGCTGACGCGGTAGGAGCCTATTTCCTCGTCGACATGGCGCATTTCGCAGGCCTCGTGGCCGGCGGCGCGCATCCCTCGCCGTTCCCGCACGCCCATGTCGTCACGTCGACGACGCACAAGACGCTGCGCGGCCCGCGCGGCGGCATCATCCTCACGGACGACGAGGACATCGCCAAGAAGGTCAACTCGGCCGTCTTCCCCGGCCTGCAGGGCGGCCCGCTGATGCACGTCATCGCTGCCAAGGCCGTCGCCTTCGGTGAGGCGCTGACGCCGGAGTTCAAGCTCTACGCGCAGGCCGTCGTCGACAACGCCAAGGTACTGGCCGAGACGATCAGGGCGGCTGGCTACGCCATCGTCACCGGGGGCACCGACAACCACCTGATGCTGGTGGACCTCCGCCCGAAGACGCTGACCGGCAAAGCCGCCGAGGCGGCGCTGGGCCGCGCCCACATCACCTGCAACAAGAACGGCGTTCCCTTCGATACGGAGAAGCCGACCATCACGTCCGGCATTCGGCTGGGATCCCCCGCCGCCACGTCGCGCGGCTTCGGCGTCGCCGAGTTCAGGCGCGTCGGTGAGCTCATCGTCGAGACGCTGGACGGGCTGGCCAAGAATGGCGAGGCGGACAACGCCGCGGTCGAGTCGGCGGTGAAGGGCAAGGTGCACGACCTCACCCGGCGCTTCCCGATCTACAACTGACCTCAAGCCCGGCGAGGCCCGGAGGCCGAAGTGCGCTGTCCCTATTGCTCGTCGCTCGAGACGCAGGTGAAGGACTCGCGGCCGAGCGACGATCATTCCGCCATCCGGCGGCGGCGCGTCTGCCCGGACTGCGGAGGGCGCTTCACCACCTTCGAGCGCGTGCAGCTGCGCGAGCTGATGGTGGCCAAGCGCTCGGGCCGGCGGGTGCCGTTCGACCGCGACAAGCTGGTGCGCTCGGTGGAAATCGCGCTGCGCAAGCGGCCAGTCGAGCCGGAGCGGGTCGAGCGCATGATCAACGGAATCGTCCGGCAGCTGGAGAGCATGGGCGATGGTGAGGTGACGACGGCCACTATCGGCCAGCTGATCATGGATGCGCTGAAGAACCTCGACGACGTCGCCTATGTGCGGTTTGCCTCCGTCTACCGGAATTTCCGCGAGGCTCGGGACTTCGAGGAGCTGATCGGCCAGCTCGTCTCCGAGGAGCCGGACGATGGCGCCCCCGTCGCCAAGCGGCCAGGCAAGGCTCCGGCGCGGGAGCCGGGCTGACATGGCCTCCACCGGGCCGGGCGCAACCGCCGCCCCGGCCGATCCTCGCCTCGCACGCCAGCGAGCCATTGACGAACGCATGATGCGCCATGCGCTGGCACTGGGCCGGCGTGGTCTCGGCAACACCTGGCCGAACCCTGCCGTGGGCGCCGTCGTCTGGCGCATGGACGGCGATGTGCCGGTGATCGTCGGGCGCGGCTTCACCCAGCCGGGCGGCCGGCCGCATGCGGAGACGGTCGCGCTCGCCCAGGCAGGGGAGGCGGCCCGCGGCGCCAGCATCGCGGTGACGCTGGAGCCTTGCTCTCATCATGGCCACACGGCGCCCTGCTGCGACGCCATCGTCGCGGCCGGGATCGCCCGGGTCGTCTCGGCCATCGAGGATCCCGATCCGCGCGTCAACGGGCGCGGCCACATCAGGCTTCGCGCGGCCGGGGTCGACGTCGAGGTCGGCGTCATGGCGCGCGAGGCGAGAGCGGCCAATCTGGGCTTCGTGCGCCGCATCGTCGACAAGCGCCCGATGGTGACGCTGAAGTTGGCCTCGACCGCGGATGGATTTGCGGCTCCGCTCGATGGTCCGCGCCTGCTGATCACCGGAGAAGCCGCGAACCGGCGCGTGCACATGATGCGGGCCCAGCACGATGCCGTGCTCGTGGGCATCGGAACGGCGCTGGCCGACGATCCGCAGCTCACCTGCCGGCTGCCCGGCCTCGCCAGCCGCTCGCCGGTCCGTGTCGTTGCCGACGCCGCCCTGCGGCTGCCGCTCGACGGCGCGCTGGTGCGGACCGCCAGCGGGGTGCCCGTCTGGGTGATCGCGGCGCTCGATGCCCCTGCCGGTCGCGACACGTCGCTGGCAGAACGTGGCGTCTTGGTGGAGCGCGTCGCCCGCGGGCCCGATGGGCACTTGTCTCTACCCGATGTGCTGGCCGTTCTGGCACGGCGGGGCGTCACCCGGGTGTTCTGCGAGGGCGGACCCGCGCTCGCGGCGGGGCTTGCACGGGCCCGCCTCGTCGACGTCGTCGTGGCAATCACGGGCGAATCTCCCCTTGGTCGGCCCGGCCTGCCCGCGATCCCGCCCGAGCTGGCAGCCCTGACGGCCGATTCCCATCTGTTCGAGAGCGGCCCTGCCGTCCGGCTGGGTCCGGACACCCTGCAAAGCTGGACGAGGAGGCACTGATGTTCACGGGCATCGTCACGGATGTGGGCGTCATCGCCTCGGTCGCCGATCACCAGGGTTCGCTCCGCCGGATCCGCATCGACAGCGCCTACGATCCCGCGACGTACGAGATGGGCTGCTCCATCGCCTGCTCCGGGCCCTGCCTGACCGTCGTGGGCTTCGGTCCGCGCGAAGGCGGCGGCTCGTGGTTCGAGGTCGACGCCGCGGCGGAGACGCTGGCGCGCACCACCGTGGGCTCGTGGAAGGCTGGCACGCGGCTCAACCTGGAGCGGTCGCTCAAGATCGGCGACGAGCTCGGCGGGCATCTCGTCTCCGGCCATGTCGACGGCGTCGCCGAGATCGCGGCGCGGGACGACGTGACGGCGGCCGGCAGCGAGAACGATGCCTGGGGACCGACGGCCCGCTTCACGATGCGCATGCCCGCCAACGTGGCGCGTTTCGTCGCAGAGAAAGGCTCCGTGTCGCTCGACGGCACCTCCCTCACCGTCAACACGGTCGAGCGGGACCTCTTCACGGTGTTCCTGATCCCGCACACGCTGGCGGTGACAACCTGGGGCTCGGCCAGAGCCGGTGACAGGATCAACATAGAGGTCGACCAGATGGCCCGCTACGCCGCGCGGCTTGCGGAGGCGCGCGCGCAGGGATACTGACAGGCGCAAATCCCCGCACGTTTCGCGAGACCTTCATGGCCGGCCCCCGCCTTTCATCCGCCACGTCGGATGGTGTCCCGACCCACGGGCGCATCCTCATCGTCGAGGCGCGCTACTACGACGACATCACCAACGAGCTCCTCACCGGCGCGAAGCAGGTGCTGGAGACGGAGGGGACCGAGTTCGACGTCGTCACCGTTCCCGGAGCGCTGGAGATCCCGATCGCGGCCGCCATCCTCGTCGATGCGGCCGCGGGCACGGCGCGTCCCTATGACGGCATCGTCGCGCTCGGTTGCGTGATCCGCGGCGAGACCAGCCATTTCGATATCGTCGCCGGCGAGAGCGCCCGCGCGCTGATGGACCTCGGTGTCTCCCGCCTGCTGCCGGTCGGCAACGGCATCCTCACCGTCGAGAACGAGGTGCAGGCCTGGGCCCGTGCGCGCGTGAGCGAAGGCAACAAGGGCGGCGGCGCTGCCGAGGCGGCTCTGGCGCTGGTGCGCCTCAAGCGTCGCGCCCTGGCCGCGGCGAAGGCCTGAGCCATGGCACGCGGGGACAAGCGCTCGGTCGCCCGGCTCGCGGCCGTGCAGGCGCTCTACGACATGGAGATCTCCGGCAAGCCCGTTCAGCAGGCGGTGTCGGAGTTCGAGAGCCACTGGATGAACGTCCCGATCGACGACGTCGAGCTGAAGCCGGCGGAAGAGCCGTTCTTCCGCGACCTTGTCGCGGGGGTGGTGCAGGACCAGAGGCTCGTCGACCAGAAGGTGGACGCCGCCCTGGCTCGCGGCTGGCCGCTGAAGCGCGTCGAAGCCGTGCTGCGTGCCATTCTCCGCGCCGGAGCCTATGAGCTGATCCGCCGCCCCGACGTGCCGGTGCGGGTCGTGATCAACGAGTACGTGGACGTCGCGCGCGCCTTCTACGACGGTGAGGAGGCGGGCATGGTCAACGCCGTGCTCGACGCTATCGGCCGCGAGGAGCGGCCGGCCGAGCTCTCCCGCCGCCCTGGCTGACCGGGTTTCCCGATGACGCAGCCCAGGCCGGGGGAGGACGACCTCATCGCGCGCTACTTCCGGCCGCTGGCCGGGGAGGGCGGGCTTGCCCTGCTCGACGATGCCGGGCGCTTCCGGGTCCGCCCGGGCGAGGAGGTGGTCGTCACGACGGATGCCCTTGTCGGGGGGATGCACTTCTTCCCGGATGATCCGCCCGCCTCGATCGCCCGCAAGGCGTTGGGCGTGAACCTGTCGGATTTGGCGGCCAAAGGCGCCGATCCCCTGGGATTCGTGCTCTCTCTCGCGCTGCCCCCGGACTGGACCGCCGAGTGGCTGGAAGCCTTTGCGGAAGGTCTCGGCGCGGCCGCTGCGCAGGGCTACTGCCCGCTCATCGGGGGCGACACGGTTCGAACTCCGGGACCGCTGACCCTGTCCATCACGGCCTTCGGCTCGGTGCCGGAGGGCCGCATGGTGCCACGCACCGGGGCGCGCCCCGGCGATGTCATCGTCGTCAGCGGCAGCATCGGGGATGCCGCACTCGGCCTCGCCGCCAGGCTGGCGCCGGATGATGGCTGGGCGAACGCCCTGGCGGAAGAAGAGCTCGCCCATCTTCTCGACCGCTATTTGCATCCCCGCCCGCGCCTGGCGCTCGTTGCGGCCCTGCGCATCTTCGCCAGCGGCGCGATGGACGTCTCCGACGGACTTGCCGGCGACCTCGCGAAGATGATGCGGGCCAGCGGAACAGGCGCCTCGGTCGATCTCGACGCCGTTCCGCTGTCGACGGCCGTCCGGAGCGCTGCCGGCCTCGCTCCCAGCCTCCTGGACCGTGCGGTGACAGGCGGAGACGACTACGAGATCCTCGCGACGGTGTCTCCCGCCCAGCTTCTTGCCTTCCGAGCGGCTGCGAAGGCGGCAGGGGTGGAATTGACGCCGATCGGGGAGGTGCTCGACGCATCCCAAGGCATTGTCTATCGCCGCAATGGCGCGCCCATAACGTTTGAAAAGGGCTCGTTCAGCCACTTCTAGCGCCGCACGGACCCCTGGAAGGGGTTGTCCACGTGCTTCAGCTGCCACGCTTCAGCTTTTCGCGTATACCCGTCCAAAGTCCGTTTGCGTCGGGCCTGTAATTTTGGCACGACTGTGCCGCCCCAGAACAAGGGGGCGCGGCTCCCCGCCGTGCCGATAAGACCGGCCCAGCCGGGTCATCACAGGGACGAGACATGATCATCTGGTTGATTATCCTGGGAGGGCTGCTGTCGATCGCGTATGGCGTATGGGCCATCGCGGACGTGAACAGCCGGGACGCAGGCACGCAGCGCATGCAGGAGATCGCCGCGGCGATCCGCGAGGGCGCGCAGGCCTACCTCAAGCGGCAGTACACGACGATCGGCATCGTGGGGGTCGTCCTCTTCGTCGTCATCGCCCTGTTGCTCAGCCTGCCTGTCGCGATCGGCTTCGCCATCGGAGCCATCCTGTCGGGCGCAGCCGGCTTCATCGGCATGAACGTGTCGGTGCGGGCCAATGTGCGCACCGCCCAGGCAGCCTCGCAGTCGCTGGCTGCCGGCCTCGACGTCGCCTTCAAGGCGGGCGCGGTCACCGGCCTTCTGGTCGCGGGCCTCGCCCTGCTCGGCGTCGCCGTCTACTACTGGGTCCTCACCGGGCCGCTCGGCCATCCGCCGGCGAGCCGCGAGGTCATCGACGCGCTGGTCGCCCTCGGCTTCGGCGCCTCGCTGATCTCCATCTTCGCCCGTCTGGGCGGCGGCATCTTCACCAAGGGTGCCGACGTCGGCGCCGACCTCGTCGGCAAGGTCGAGGCTGGCATCCCCGAGGACGACCCGCGCAATCCCGCGACGATCGCCGACAACGTCGGCGACAACGTCGGCGACTGCGCCGGCATGGCGGCCGACCTGTTCGAGACCTACGCGGTGACGGTGGTCGCCACCATGGTGCTCGCGGCGATCTTCTTCGCCGGCCAGCCGATCCTGGCATCCGCGATGCTCTACCCGCTCGCCATCTGCGCGGTCTGCATCGTCACCTCGATCGTCGGCACCTTCTTCGTCAAGCTCGGCGCCAACAACTCGATCATGGGCGCCCTCTACAAGGGCCTCTGGGCGACCTCGATCCTGTCGGTCATCGGCCTCGCGCTGGCGACGGCGGGCACCGTCGGGTTCGGTGACCTCGGCGTCGTGAAGGCCATCGGCGGCGACATCACGGTCAATGGCACGCGGCTGTTCATCTGCGGCATCATCGGCCTGATCGTGACGGGCCTGATCGTCTGGATCACCGAGTACTACACCGCCACCGGCAAGCGCCCGGTCGTCTCGATCGCCCAGGCCTCCGTGACCGGCCACGGCACCAACGTCATCCAGGGCCTCGCGGTCTCGCTGGAATCGACGGCGCTGCCGGCCATCGTCATCATCGGCGGCATCATCTCGACGTTCCAGCTGGCGGGCCTCTACGGCACGGCCATCGCGGTGACCACCATGCTCGGCCTCGCCGGCATGATCGTGGCGCTCGATGCCTTCGGCCCGGTGACGGACAATGCCGGCGGCATCGCCGAGATGGCCGGACTTCCCAAGGAGGTCCGCCACTCGACCGACGCGCTCGACGCTGTCGGCAACACGACCAAGGCGGTCACCAAGGGCTACGCCATCGGCTCGGCCGGCCTCGGCGCGCTCGTGCTCTTCGCAGCGTACAGCTACGACCTGCAGTTCTTCGCCGCCCAGGCCAACGCCGAGGGATCGACGCTCTATCCCTACTTCAAGGGCATGGGCACGGTCTCCTTCGACCTCTCCAACCCCTATGTCGTCGCCGGCCTGATCTTCGGCGGCCTCATCCCCTACCTGTTCGGCGGCATCGCTATGACGGCCGTGGGACGTGCGGCGGGCTCCGTGGTGGAGGAAGTGCGCCGGCAGTTCCGCGACAATCCCGGCATCATGCAGGGCACCGCCAAGCCCGACTATGCGCGGGCCGTCGACATGCTGACGCGGGCGGCGATCAAGGAGATGATCATCCCCTCGATGCTGCCGGTGCTGGCGCCGATCGTCGTCTATTTCGGCGTGTACTGGATTTCCGGATCCAAGGCCTCGGCCTTCGCGGCTCTGGGTGCCTCGCTGCTCGGCGTGATCGTCAACGGCCTCTTCGTCGCCATCTCGATGACATCGGGCGGTGGCGCGTGGGACAACGCCAAGAAGTCCTTCGAAGACGGCTTCGTCGACCGCGAGGGCGTCCGCCACTTGAAGGGGTCCGAGGCCCACAAGGCGTCGGTGACGGGCGACACCGTCGGCGACCCCTACAAGGACACGGCGGGCCCCGCCGTGAACCCGGCGATCAAGATCACAAACATCGTCGCCCTGCTGCTGTTGGCCGTGCTCGCGCATATCGGCTGACGGACGACGGTAAGGTGCTGAACCGAAAACCCCGCCGCGAGCGACCGCGGCGGGGTTTTTCTTAAGGTGGTCAGTCTGTCGAGATTCTTCGCTTCGCCTGCGGGAAGAAGTGGCCTGAGGAGCTGACAGACCGAATGCCGGTGAGGGAAAAAGCCGGAAGTGGCGCCCTGAGGTGCCACACCCTCATCCGACGCACGCGCACCACTGTCTCCCGTTGGACGGGAGAAGGGGCTTACGCATCTGCAATGCAGAGGTTTTCAGTGCAGACGGTGGGGCTTGCCTGCGCTTCGCCTCCACCGGAAGAACCAGATCCCTTTACTGCGGCGGGCTGGCCGCCCCGGCGACGGCTCCCGCAGCGCCCAGAAGCTGGCGGACGAGGGTGAGTTCGGCGCCGGAGGTCGGGGTCGTGCGGCTGATGAAGTCGAACACCACGCCGTCCTGCAGGCCGTAGCTCGCGACGCGCTCGACCTTCATGTTCTTGTTGAAGACCACCACGAGAACCCGCTGATCCACGATGGTCGGCTTCATGAAGCGCAGGCGCTGCGTCGTCGTCTGGCTGATGTAGTACCAGGTCTGGTTGCCAACGGTGGAGACGGTGGAGGGCGTGCCCATCGTCTGCAGAACGGCCTGGGCGTCCTCGCCGGGCTTCAGCTGGCCGAGTGCCTTCTCGTCGGGGATGTAGCCGCGCAGCTGCGGCTCGGTGTTGCAGGCCGACACGATCAGCGCCAGCGCGGTCGCAGCCGCGATCCCTCCGAGGCGAACCAGATGGCCGGTCCCGGCGGCAGGGTGGCGTATCGGCATGAAGGCGTCTCCCTCGGGCGGTGCGGTGTCGCGGCCGCCGATTCCGCTTGCCCCGCAGGGCAGCGATGCCGTAACCCGCAGGCCTTCGAATTGCAAGGCGCGGGCTCCGGAGCCCGCCTTGGCGAAGGGCTGAGAACCCATGATCTTCGGGCTTTTCCGTGGCCGTGACCGAAACCTCGCCATCGTCGACGGGCTCTATGCTGCCGTTGCGGAGGCTTCGCGCAATCCGGTTCTCTACCGCGACCTTGGCGTCCCCGACACGATCGATGGCCGTTTCGACTGCCTGACCCTGCACGCCGTCCTCGTGATGCGGCGCCTGCGCGAGCTGCCGCCGCCCGCCGACGACCTTGCGCAGGACCTCGTCAACACGATCTTCCGCCAGTTCGATGCGGCTCTACGGGAATTGGGCGTGGGGGACATCACGGTGCCCAAGCGCATGAAGGACATGGCCGCGGCGTTTGCCGGCCGTGCCAAGGCCTATGAGGATGCCTTCGGGGACGATGCCGCGCTGCTCGCGGTGCTCCGCCGCAACGTCTATGATGGCGCGGCGGAGACGCCGGGCCAGGCCGAGCGGCTCCTGCGCTATGTGCGGGAGAGCGCCGCGGGGTTGGCCATTCAGAGCTTCGACGACTTCGTGGCCGCCAGACCCGCCTTCGCCACGCTTTCCACGGAAGGCCAGCCATGACCGAGCGCCCGTCCCAGGATCATCCCGCCCTGTCCCGTCTCGTCCGCGTGGACGACCTGCCCGCCGACGGGCTCGAGGTGATGGTCACCACTAGCGAGGACGAACGCAAGGCGCTTGCTGCACAACTCGACATCCCGTCGGTCGATGCCCTGACGGCCAGCTTTCTCGTGCGTCCCCGCAGCCGCGGCGCCGCCGTCACTGGAACGGTCAAGGCCACGGTTCACCAGACCTGCGTCGTGACCCTCGAGCCCATCGAGGTGCAGATCGACGAGCCGGTCGACGTGCGATTCTCGCGGGACATTCCGCAGTACCAGCCGGGCGAGAGCCACGAAGGCACGGCAGACCAGCCGGATCCCCCGGATCCCATCGTGAACGGCAGGATCGACCTCGGCGCGGTCACGGCCGAGTTCCTTGCCCTGGGCCTCGATCCCTATCCCAAGGCGCCGGGGACCGGGTTCTTCGACCACATCGAGGATACGACCGAGGAGTCTCCTTTTGCTGCCCTTGCGCGCCTGAGTGCCGACAAGAAGGAGTGACAGGCGCCGCAAAGCAGTTGCCTCCCTGCCGCGCTTCGCTATTGTCCGCGCGCCGCGTATGCCGGACTTGATCGGCTCTCCGCCAACGAACGGACCCCGCAGCCTTCCATGTCGCGCAAGGTCAGGATCTCTCTCGACGCCATGGGCGGCGACCATGGGCCGGCGGTGGTGATTCCGGGCGCAGCCATCTCGCTCGACCGCTACCCGCGCTCGGAGTTCGTGATCCACGGCCACGAGGCGCAATGCCTGCCGCTTCTCGACAGGCATCCGAAGCTGAAGGCCGTCACCACCTTTCACCACACCGACGTCGCCGTCCGGATGGACGACAAGCCGAGCCAGGCCCTGAGGCACGGCCGCCGGGTCTCGTCCATGTGGAAAGCCATCGAATCGGTGAAGAAGGGCGAGGCCGACGTTGTCGTCTCTGCCGGCAATACCGGCGCGCTGATGGCGATGTCAAAGTTCTGCCTGCGCACCATGGCGCATGTCGACCGGCCCGCCATCGCCGCTATCTGGCCCACCATGCGGGGTGAGAGCATCGTCCTTGATGTCGGCGCCACGATCGGCGCCGATGCGCGCCATCTCGTCGACCTCGCCGTGATGGGCGCGGCGATGGCGCAGATCGTCTTCGACATCAAGAAGCCTACCGTCGGCCTGCTGAACGTCGGCGTCGAAGAGATCAAGGGCGTCGAGGAGGTGAAGACGGCCGGGCGGCTGCTGCGCGAGGCAGACCTTCCGCAGCTCCATTATGCCGGCTTCGTCGAGGGCGACGACATCGGCAAGGGAACCGTCGACGTCGTGGTCACTGAAGGTTTCGCCGGCAACATCGCGCTCAAGACCGCGGAAGGCACGGCCAAGCAGATCGGCGCCTATCTGCGCGCCGCCATGAGCCGCACGCTGGCTGCCAAGATCGGCTACCTCCTCGCCAGGGGGGCGTTCGAGGCCCTGCGCGAGAAGATGGACCCGCGCAAGGTGAATGGCGGGGTGTTCCTCGGGCTCGACGGCGTGGTGATCAAGAGCCACGGGGGCACGGACCCGACCGGCTTCGCCTCCGCGGTGGATCTCGGCCATGCCATGGTCGAGCACGATCTTCTCGCCCGGATCCGTGACAGCCTCGACGCGTACATGCCGCAGCTTGCAGCGGCCGAAGCCGGGCCGGAGGCCGCATCGTGACACATTTGCGCTCCGTCATCGCCGGGTGCGGCCACTACCTTCCAGAGCAGCGGCTGACCAATGCCGATCTCGCGGCGAGGGTCGAAACCTCCGACGAGTGGATCGTCGAGCGCACTGGCATCCACGAGCGCCACATCGCCGCTCCGGGCGAGACGACGTCCCATCTCGCCACGCGCGCAGCGCGGGCCGCGCTCGCCGATGCCGGCATCTCGGCCGATGGCGTCGACCTCGTCATCGTCGCGACGGCGACGCCCGACTACACTTTCCCCAGCGTCGCGACGCAGGTGCAGGCCGCCCTCGGCATCACGCAGGGCGCTGCCTTCGACGTCGCCGCCGTGTGCTCCGGCTTCGTGTTCGCCCTGGCAACGGCGGACAAGTTCCTCGTCTCCGGCTCGCACAAGCGCGCCCTCGTCATCGGAGCGGAGACGTTCTCGCGGATCCTGGACTGGACGGACCGCACCACCTGCGTGCTGTTCGGCGACGGGGCCGGTGCCGTGGTGCTGGAGGCGCGGCCCGGACACGGCACGATCGCCGACCGCGGCGTGCTGTCCTCGCATCTGCGCTCGGACGGGAGGCATCTCGACAAGCTCTACGTCGACGGTGGGCCGTCCTCCACCGGCACGACGGGACATCTTCGCATGGAGGGCCGCGAGGTCTTCCGCCACGCTGTCACCTTCCTCGCCGATGTCATCGAGGAGGCGTTCCGCACCACAGGCGTCACGGCCGACGAGGTCGACTGGTTCGTGCCCCACCAGGCCAACCGCCGCATCATCGACGCCACCGCGCGCAAGCTTGGCATCGACCCGGCCAAGGTTGTGCTGACGGTCGGCGAGCATGGAAACACCTCTGCCGCATCCATCCCTCTGGCACTCTCCGTGGCACGGCACGACGGGCGAATCCGGCCCGGTCATCTCGTGCTGCTGGAAGCCATGGGCGGGGGCTTCACCTGGGGCTCGGCACTCGTGCGCTGGTGATTGCGGGCCAGGATTGAAGAGTCCTTACAAGACATTGACTCCGAAAAGAATGCGGGCCTACGGTGCCGGGAACGCAGAATGTACGCCGTCTCAAGGCGGGCCGCGTCGAACATGGGCTCACGTTTCGATCGGGGGGCACGGTGGCTGAACGCACGATCACTCGCGCGGAACTGAGCGAGGCCGTCTATCAGCGGGTTGGCCTCTCGCGAACGGAATCCTCGGCCCTCGTCGAGCTCGTCCTGAAGGAGGTTTCGGACTGTCTCGCAAAGGGCGAGACGGTGAAGCTTTCCTCCTTCGGATCCTTCGTCGTGCGCTCCAAGGGCGAGCGCATCGGGCGCAATCCGAAAACGGGGATCGAGGTGCCGATCGAGCCGAGGCGCGTCATGGTGTTCAAGCCTTCGAACATCCTGAAGGCCCGCATCAACGGCCTCGATCCCGGTGACGAGACCGACTGAGAGGACATGGCTCCGGTGTCCGCGCCAGGGCGCGGTACGGCGGGACAATGATGGACAAGAGCCCCGACGCTTTCAGGACGATCAGCGAGGTCGCAGACGACCTCGACCTGCCGCAGCATGTCTTGCGGTTCTGGGAAACGCGCTTCGGCCAGATCAAGCCGCTGAAGCGTGGCGGGGGGCGTCGCTACTACCGGCGTGACGACGTCGATCTCCTGCGCGGCATCCGGCACCTGCTCTACGGTCAGGGCTTCACCATCCGCGGCGTGCAGAAGATCCTGAAGGAGCAGGGCGTCCGGCATGTCCAGGCACTCGGCCGCGGCGAAGCGATCGCGCCCGCACCTCGCCCCGTTGGCGGCGAAACGGCGGCAGAAGAGGCAGCTTTCCTCGTCGATGAAACACGGGACGAGGGTTCGCCGGTTGGCGAGGAGGGCGGCTGGGAGGAAGACCTGCCCGATCCTCCGGCGCGCTCGACGCTGGGCGAGGGCCTCGACGCTGGCACGGCCCAGGCGCTGCGCAACGCGCTCGACGAACTCCTCGAGTGCCGCCGCCTGCTCGCCTCGCTGAGGGAAGGGACGGGCGACCACGACCCGGGGAAGGCGTGAGCCTGGTGTCGCGGGATCCGCTGCTGCAGCCGTTCCGCCTGAAGCACCTGACGCTGCGCAACCGGTTCCTGTCGACCGCCCATGAGCCGTCCTACACCGAGGATGGCATGCCGAAGGAGCGGTATCGCCTCTATCATCGCGAGAAGGCGAAGGGCGGCATCGCGCTCACCATGATCGGCGGGTCGTCGGTGGTCGCGCCGGACTCGCCACAGGCCTTCGGCAACATCGTGCTGTACCAGGACGAGGTCGTGAGGTGGCTGCGGGAACTCGCCGACGACGTGCACACGCACGGTGCGGCGGTGATGATCCAGATCACGCATCTCGGCCGGCGCACAACCTGGAACAAGGCCCACTGGCTTCCGGTGGTCGCGCCGTCTCCCGTGCGCGAGCCGGCGCATCGCGCCTTTCCCAAGGAGGCGGAGGATTGGGACCTCGCGCGCATCGTCCGCGCCTATGCCGATGCCGCAGAGAAATGCCGCGAGGCAGGGCTCGATGGCATCGAGTTCGAGATGTACGGGCACCTTCTCGACCAGTTCTGGTCGCCGGCAACGAATCTTCGTGACGATCTCTATGGCGGCTCGCTCGACAACCGCCTGCGGTTCTCGCTCGAGGTCCTTGACGCGGTGCGGGAGAGGGTGGGGGCGGACTTCGTCGTCGGGTGCCGGTTAGTGTGCGACGAGGACTGGGACAGGGGTCTCAGCCGCGACGACGGAGTGGAGATCGCGAGGCGGCTGGCTTCGTCCGGCAAGGTCGACTTTCTCAACGTCATCCGTGGCCACATCGACACGGACGAGGCGCTCTCGCACGTCATCCCCGGCATGGGCTCGCCGTCGGCGCCGTCGCTCGACTTTGCCGGCGAGGTGAAGTCACAGGCGCGGATCCCCGTGTTCCACGCATCGCGCATCCAGGATGTCGCGACGGCGCGCCACGCGGTGGCCAGCGGCAAGCTCGACATGGTGGGGATGACGCGGGCCCACATCGCCGACCCGCATATCGCCTCGAAAGTGGCGGCGGGACGGGAGAACGATATCAGGCCCTGCGTCGGCATGGGCTACTGCATCGACCGGATCTACTTCGGGCATGACGCGCTGTGCATCCACAACCCGGCCACCGGCCGCGAGGCGGACCTGCCGCATGAGATCGCGGACAAGGCTCCCGTCCGGCGCAAGGTCGTCGTGGTCGGCGCGGGACCGGCCGGGCTGGAGGCGGCCCGGGTCGCGGCCGAGCGCGGCCACGCGGTCGTGCTGTTCGAGGCGGCTCCGGAGGCGGGCGGGCAGGTTCTGCTGACCGCGGGCCTGAAGCGCCGGCGCGAGATCATGGGGATCGTGGACTGGCGCCTGCAACGGTGCCGCGACCATGGCGTCGACATCCGCTTCAACGCCTGGGCCGAGGCGGACGACGTGCTGGCCGAGGAACCGGACGTCGTGGTCGTGGCGACGGGCGGCTTGCCCGACACGTCCTTCCTGGATGCAGGTGCGGATCTCGTCACGACCAGCTGGGACATCCTGTCGGGCAATGCCAAGCCGGCCGGCAGCGTCCTGCTCTACGACGACGAGGGCGGGCACGCCGGCATGACGGCCGCGGAGTTTCTGGCCCGGTCCGGGGCCGCGCTCGAGGTGGTGACGCCGGAGCGCGCGCTTGCGCCGGAGGTCGGCGGCACCAACTATCCCGTCTACTTCCGCGCGCTTTCCGCGGCGGACGCGAAGATCACCCTGAACCTTCGGCTAGAGAGTGTGGAGCGCGACGGAAATGGGCTCGTGGCCCGCTTCCACGACGAGTATGGCCGGCGCCACGTCGAACGGCGGGTCGAGCAGGTGGTCGTCGAGCATGGCACGCTGCCGAATGCGGACCTCTATTTCGCGCTGAAGGATTTGAGTGCAAATCGCGGCGAGGTGGACCACGCCGCCCTGATCGCCGGGCGTCCGCAGGATCTCCGGACCAATCCGGCTGGCACCTTCACCCTGTGGCGGATCGGCGATGCGGTGTCGTCCCGCAATATCCACGCCGCCGTCTACGAGGCGCTGAGGCTGGTGAAGGACGTGTGAGTTTCGGGCGTCATCGCCCGGCTCGGACCGAACCATCGCCGCATTCAGGCATTGTCATACCGGCAGTACGCCCGCGCGCGAATGCGCCATCCTTTTCCTCGACTACGGAGACCTGCGTCCATGAAGGAGACCCTCCCGATGGCGGAGCTCAAGCGGCGTGTCACGGCCGAGCTCGACAGAGCACTTGGCGGCAAGGGGACCGTCACCGACGTAGCCATCGAGGTTGACGGCGGAAACGGCTGGCGCGTGACGGAAGTGGACAGCGACGCCGAGCCGGAGTTCCTGACGCGCGCCGCCGAGAGCGTCCTTCCCAAGCTCCACGCCGCGCTGGCCCTGGAGCCCCCTGTCGCTCCCCAGGTGTGAATCACTCCGCCAGGTCGACGCCGTCGAAAACCTGCCGGCCCAGCGGGTCGATGCGGAAGCCGGTCACTTCCTTGCGCGTCGCCATGTAGACGATCGAGTGCGCGACAGGCACCCAGGGTGCCTGGTCGTGCACGATCAGCTGCGCGTCCTTGTATAGGCCCTCGCGCGCCTTCTGGTCCGGAAGCCGCTTGGCCTCGGTGACGAGGCCGTCATAGGTCCTGTCGCACCATTTGGAGACGTTGTTGCCGCCGATCCGGGCGGAGGTGCAGCCAAGCAGCACGTCGAGGAAGTTGTCCGGGTCGCCATTGTCTCCCGTCCAGCCGTAGAGCGCCATGGTGTAGCGACCCTGCTGGAGGTCGGTCCGGTACTCGCCCCACTCCTTCGTCACGAGCTTCAGGCGGATGCCGAGCCGTGACAGGTCGGCCTGCATCATCTCGGCCATGCGCTTGCCGTTCGGGTTGTAGGGGCGGCTCACCGGCATGTACCAGAGCTCCGTCTCGAACCCGTTCGGGTATCCGGCTTCGGCCAGAAGGGCCTGCGCGGCGGCAAGGTCGAACGGGTACTCCTTCACCGCCTCGTTGTAGGACCAGAGCGTCGGCGGGATCGGGTTGCGGGCCGGCGTTCCGGACCCGCCGTAGACGGCCTGCACCAGTGCGGACTTGTCGATGGCCATGTTGATGGCCCGGCGTACCCGCAGATCGTCGAACGGCTTCACCGAGACGTTCATGGCGAGGTAGCCGATGTTCAGCCCCTCCTGCTTCAGCACCTTCAGGGCCGGATCCGAGGCGATCTTCTCGACATCCTGCGGGTTGGGGAAGGCCATCACGTGGCATTCGCCCGATTTCAGCTTTGTCAGTCGCACCGCGGGGTTGGGCGTGATCGAGAACACGAGCGTTCGGATCGGCTGCTCGCCGGCCCAGTAGTCGGCAAACGAGCGGTAACGGACGGCGACGTCCTTCTGGTAGCTCACGAACATGAACGGCCCGGTGCCGATGGGCTCCCGGTCGATGATCTCTGGTGTCCCGGCCTTCAGCAGCGTATCGGCGTACTCCGCCGACAGGATGACGTTGAAGGGCATTGCGAGGTCGGCGAGGAACGGCGCCTCCGGCCGGGTCAGGCGGATCCGCACCGTGCGGTCGTCGACCTTGTCGATCGACTTGAGCAGCTCAGCCATCCCCATGTCGCCGAAATAGTCGAAACTTGAGCCGGAGACCTTGTGGTAGGGATGGTCCTCCTTCCACTGACGCTCCAGCGAGAACACGACGTCGTCGGCGTTCATCGTGCGCGTAGGCGTGAAGCGCGCGGAGGAATGGAACTTCACGCCCTCGCGCAGGCGGAAAAGGTACTCGGTGCCATCGTCGGAGACGGTCCAGCTTTCGGCCAGCCCGGGTCGCAACGTCGTCGTGCCGGGCACGAACTCGACGAGGTTGTTGAACATCGGCCGGCCCGCGTTCATCCCGGTCGTCGTGGTGACCAGCTGCGGGTTCAAAGCCTCGGGGTTGCCTTCCGAGCAGAACACTAGCGTCTTCGCATCGGCTGCGGTCATCCCGGCGAGAAGAAGCGCCGCTGCGGCGAAGGCGCTGCGAAAGCGGATCATGGAATCGCCTCCCTGGTCCTGGCGGGTTCGCCGATCTCCGGCGGGTTCTGGGAATGCGGCGGCTCGGCCGCCTTGCGCGGCAGGTCGATGCGCCAAACCGTGCCGCGCCCCAGCGCGCTCTCGACGGTGATGCGGCCCTGCAGCATCGTCGTGACGATGTTGTAGACGATGTGGAGTCCGAGCCCGGTCGACCCCTTGTGCCGGGCGGTGGTGAAGAACGGGTCGAAGATCCGCGGCAGGTCCTTCGGCGCGATACCGCAGCCATCGTCGGCCAACTCGATCACGACGCGCGAGGGGGAGGGGTCATCCACCCGGATGCGGATGCTGCCGTGCTCGCCATCGGGATAGGCGTGGATAACGGCGTTCATGACGAGGTTGGTGACCACCTGCGCGAGCGCGCCGGGATAGGAATCCACCTCCAGCCCGGGCCTGCTGTCGACGGTCACCTCGTGGCCGCTCTTGCGCAGGGCGGGACCCAGGCTCGTCAGCAGCTCCTGCAGCCATTCCCCCATCAGGAAGGTCCGGCGCCCGCCGCTCACTTGGTCGACCGCGACCTGCTTGAAGCTCTGCACCAGCTCGACGGCACGGTTCAGGTTGATCATCAGGAGCCGCGTACCCTCGGCTACGCGCTCGGCGAAATGGTCCAGCCGGGAGCGCAGGAGTGGGCCGCGCTTCATGTCGGCCTGAAACGAGCGCGTCTCGTCGCCGACGAGGCTGGCGGTCGTCAGGGCCACGCCCAGTGGCGTGTTGATCTCGTGGGCGACGCCGGCGACGAGCTGTCCGAGGGAAGCCATCTTTTCCGCCTGGATCAGGTCCGCCTGGGTGCGGCGCAGCTCTGCGAGCGCGTCGTCGGCCTGCTGCTTTGCGCGGCGCAGATCGCGCTCGCGCGTGCCGATCTCGCGGGCGAAGAAGTTGGCCGCGCGGGCCATGTCGCCGAGCTCGTCGCGGCGGTCGGAATCCGTCACGGTCGCGGCAAGCGGGTCGGCTGCGAGAGCCAGCATGCTCGCCTGCACCCGCTTCAGCGGCGCCACGATCGAGCGGGCGACGCGGAACGCGGCGAATGAGCCGAGAAGCAAGCCGATGGTGGCTCCGATCAGCAGCATGCGGCGGACGCTGTCGCCGAAGCGCTCGGCGTCGCCGGTGAAGAGGTCATTCAGGTTGCGCGCCTGGTCGACCATGCGGAAGGCCGTCGCGTCCATGGCCGAGATCGCGGCGTTCTGCTTGCGTACGCCATCGATGGTGGTGGACAGGCGTTCGCGCCACTGGTCGATGGCATCGATCATCTCCGTCTGGATGAGCGGGGAGATTGGCAGGGCAGCGATCGTCGTGGATAGCTTCCGGCTCTCCTCCAGCATGGTCGACGCGATAATGGGGTCGCGACCGGACAGTGCGTCCGTCGTGCGCCGCCCGAGCTTCAGGGTCGCAATGGCGACGTTCTGCGTGGCCTGCTCGGTCTCATTGGCCTCGACGGAATAGGTGAGGAGCTGCGCCACCTCTTCGTGCAGGGCCCTCTGCTCGGTGATGTCCACCTTGAGGAGGCGGTCCAGCCAGTCGAGAAGCGCCTTCCCGACCTCGGCGTGGCTGTCCCCGGCACCGAGCGCCGGCGCCGCCTCGGACGGATCGGCCGACGTCGTCAGCGCCTCGTCGACGAGGCTGGTCAGCCATCGCAATTCGGCCGCCGCATCCGAGCGCCCCGCAGCGGTCAGCGACAGGGCGAGGTCCTGCCCGGCATTGCGCAGCCCCGCAGCATTGAACCCGCGGGCGCGATCTCCCGCGTCGGATGCGGGGGAGGGCTCCAGGATCTGCATCTGCACGGAGGTGAGAACGCTGCGCAGCTGGTACGCCCGGTCGACGATGTCCCGCGCGAGCCGCAGGCGCTTGTCCTTTTCGGACAGGGACCCGACGATCTCGACGTTGGACGCGTGCTGCCGGGTGCGGGCCTGGTCGGTCAGCGCGATGAGCGCGTCTGCGCGCACGCTCATCTCGGTGATCATCGTATCGTTGGCGATCGTGATCCCGATGAACTTCCGCATCAGGTCGTCGTAGCGGGCGAACTCGTCGGAGGCGAGCTTGATGGCCTCGCGCTGCTTGTTGTTCTGGGAGAGCTTCTGCAGCGTGACGAGACTGCCGCGAGCCTCCTCGGCGCTTTCGTTGAAGCGCATCGCGAACTGCGGCCGCTCGGATGGCCGCGCGGTCACGTAGCGGTCGCGTGCAGACATGGCGACCAGCAGGTCGCGGTAAATGGTGCCGGCCAGCACGGCGCCGCTCCGGGCCCGCTCCGCCTCGTTGAGAAGAAACCAGGACAGCACCGCGATCACGGCCGCGATCGAGATGGGGATGGCCCCGACGAGAAAGACTCTCCACCTGATCCGCACGGCGGCGCGATCCCTTGCCCGGAGGCGCCAGCAGCGCCAGCGGCATGATAACGTTTCAACCCAGGGTTGCCATACCCAGGATACGTTCCGACGCAATTGGCTTTTCACGCGTTTTTGTCTGTGCCGCCGCGCACGCCGCCATGCATCACGGGATGGGAGCGTGGCATTGACATTCATGTCCGCTGCCCGACGTGCTGGGCTGTGCTCCCCAACACCTGACCGGCCATGAACGCATCTCCCCCACTTGCCGCGACAGCCCCGCTCGACCACAGCGAGGTCAGGCTGATCATCGTCGGCGTCCTGGTGGCGATGTTCCTCGCCGCCCTCGATCAGACGATCGTGGCCACGGCGCTCGCCACTATCGGGCGCGATCTCGGCAATTTCGACCTGCTGCCCTGGGTCGTCACGGCCTATCTCGTCACCTCGACGGCAGTGACGCCGCTCTACGGCAAGTTCAGCGACATCCATGGCCGGCGCCCGACGCTGCTCGTCGGCATCTGCGTGTTCGTCATCGGTTCCGCGGCCTGTGCGCTGGCGCCCAACATGCTGGCGCTCATCCTCGGCCGCGCTCTGCAGGGGCTGGGCGGCGGCGGCCTCATCTCGCTGGCGCAGACGATCATCGCCGACGTGGTCTCGCCGCGAGAGCGCGGGCGCTACCAGGTCTACATCGCCAGCGTGTTCATCAGTTCGAGCCTGGCAGGCCCGGTGCTCGGCGGCTTCTTTGCCCAGCACCTGCACTGGTCCCTCATTTTCTGGATCAATCTGCCGCTTGGCGCGCTGGCCTTCGTGATGACCGACCGGCTCCTGCGCCGGCTTCCGCGGCACGAACGCAAGCACGCCATCGACGTCCTCGGCGCGGTCCTTCTCGTCGCCGCCACCTGCGTCCTCATGCTGGGGCTGAACTGGGGCGGAACGCGCTATCCGTGGGTCTCGGCGCCGATCGCGGGGCTGTTCGCGGGTTCGGCCGTGCTCTGGGCTCTGTTCGCGCTGCGGCTGGGCCGTGCCCCCGAGCCGCTGATCCCGCTCTCGCTCTTCCGCAACGGGGTCGTGCGCAACGGGACGCTGTCGGCCTGCTTCGGCATGGGCGTCTTCATCGGCATGAGCATCTACGTGCCCGTGTACCTCGAGACCGTGCGAGGCCTCTCGGCCGCCGATTCAGGCCTGGCGCTCGTTCCCCTGATGGTCGGCACCGTGGTCGGCGCGACATTGTCGGGCAGGCTGATGGCTCGCGTGACGCACTACCGGAGGCTGCCGACGGCCGGGCTCTGTCTCGCCATCGTCGCGACGCTGGCCCTGACCTTGGAGGCGAGGACGCTTCCCTTGCCGGCGCTCGAAGTGCTCTTCACGATGTTCAGCATCGGTCTGGGTTCGCTGTTGCCGGTCACGACGGTCGCGATTCAGAACGCTGTCTCGCCGAACCAGCTCGGCACGGCGACGGCCGGTATGAACTTCTTCCGCAGCCTCGGCGGAGCACTGGTGGTCGCGGTGTTCGGCGCAATCCTGCTCGGCGGCGGAGCCGGGGCGGCAATGCACGAAGTGATCCCGGTGCAGGGCAGCGCGGCCGACATTGCCGGCGCGTTCCACCTCGTTTTCGGCACCGCGACAGTGTTTCTCCTCTTCTCCCTCCTGTTCCTGTTTCGCATGGAGGAACTCCCGCTCCGTGGCGCCGCGCCAAAAGAGGGGCACGCGGCGGCCGCAGGCGGGCACTGAGGACGCCGGTCATCACGACGTGGTGACTGGAGGCTCCAGCGTCGCCTTTGCCACATCCGTGCTCCGCTTCGGCCGTATGCTGCTCGCCCAGTGCACGGAGAGTGCGATGTCCCCCAGCGCCGAACGCCTGCTCACCGCCTGCGTCTTCGCCGCATTCGCGATGGCTGAACCAGCCGCCGCCGCCCAACGCTGGGAGGTGGATCCGCATCGGACCCGCATCGCCTTCGGCATCGACTCCATTGGATGGCCAAGGACGGAGGGAGAGTTCAAGCAGTTCTCCGGCCGAATCTCGATTGACTTCGACAAGCCGCAGCGCAGCAAAGCGGAATTCACCGTCGATACCGCCTCCTTGCAGGCCGGATCGGATGCGCTGTCGTCGCTGATCAAGAGCAGTGCCTTTCTCGACGCCGAGCGTCATCCCCGCATCACCTTCGCATCGACGTCGGTGGAGAAGCTCAACGACCGGACTGCCCGGGTGGAGGGAATGCTGACGCTGCTCGGCGTCAGCAAGCCGGTTGCAATCGACGTGACCGTCGACCGCGGCACCGGCAAGCGCCTCGGCTTCAAGGCGGCCTGGAGCATCATGCGCTCGCAGTTCGGCATGAGCGCAGGCACGCCGATCGTCGCCGACAAGGTCGACCTTCTGGTCACGACCGAGGCCGCGGAAAAGGACGGACAGTGATCGAGCCGGGTGGCGCACGGGGCGCAGTCGAGGGCTGGAGCACGCCGGCCCGCGCGCTGCATTGGCTCGTGGCCCTAGCCGTCCTCGTGCTGCTCGCTCTCGGCCTCACGATGGTCAACGCGCCGCTCGGCGCCGGGCAGAAGTTTGACCTCTACCAGTGGCACAAGTCGCTCGGCGTGCTGGTGCTGCCGCTGCTGCTGCTGCGCAGCGCGCACCGGCTCGCAACGGGCCGCCCGCCGCCGATTCCCGCCACGCGCCTGGCCGGAGCAGCGGCGGTGCTGGTGCACGCGTTGCTCCACGTGGTTCCGCTGGCCATGGTGGCGACTGGCTACCTGCTGGCCAGCGCCTCGGTGATCCCCATTCCGATCACGCTGCCCCTGGGCATCACCGTCCCGCTGGCCGGTTCACCCGATCTGGCGCGCGAGGACCTGCTGAAGAGCGTGCACCATCTGCTGGGATACGGGCTGGCGATTGTCGTCGCCATCCATGTGGCCGCCGCGCTCTGGCATGCTTTCGTGCTGCGCGACGGGGTGCTGCAGCGAATGGCACCAGTGATCAGGCCGCGGCCGCCAGCAGCCGCCTGAGGCGGCCCGGACGCCCGGGCCTGATGTCGTTTGCATCGCGCACGTTGTCGATGAAGGCCTTCACGCTGGCTGCGTGTGAGTACTCCCTGGCCTTGCGCACGCATGCGCCGGGATCGAGCGCCAGGGCGGCCCGTGCGGCGACGGCAAGATCCTGGGACAGTGCGGCACATCCGGCAGCTTCAAGGTCTGGAAGCAGGCCCGGAACGGGATAGGCGGCCACAGGGAGGCCGGAGGCGATGGCTTCCAGCAGCACAAGCCCGAAGGTCTCCGTCCGGCTGGGAAACACGAAGACGTCGGCGGCCGAATAAGCCCTGGCGAGTTCTTCGCCCTCCAGCAAGCCCAGGAACGTCGCGTCGGGGTATCGCATCTCCAGCGCGCGGCGGGCCGGCCCATCGCCGACGACGACCTTGCGGCCGGGCAGATCGAGCGACAGGAACGCGTCGAGGTTCTTCTCTACCGCGAGGCGGGCAACACAAAGAAAGACCGGCCCGGCGTCCTGCGTCTTCAGTTCCGGGCGCGGCCGGAACAGGGCGGTGTCGACGCCCCGCGACCAGCGCATCAGCCGGCGGAAGCCGGCGCCGGACAACTCCTTCTCGAGCGCCTCGGTGGCCACCATCGTGCCGGCACCGGCGTTGTGGAAGCGCCTGAGCAAGGCGTAGGTCCAGTCCTCGGGCACCGGCAGTCGCGCGGACAGGTATTGCGGGTAGCGGGTGTGGTAGCAGGTGGTGAAGGGCAGGCCGCGCAACAGGCAGTGCCGGCGCATCATCACGCCGAGAGTGCCCTCCGTCGCCACGTGGATCGCGTCGGGCGCCACGTTTGCCACGCGCCGGGCGATCGCGTCCGGACTGGCCAGGGACAGGCGGATCTCCGGGTAGGACGGCAGCGGCACCGTACGGAAGCCTTCCGGCGTGAGGAATGACACCTCAGCGCCAAAGGCCGGCGCCTCCCGGGCCAGCGTGTCGAGGGTGCGCACGACGCCGTTGACCTGCGGATGCCACGCGTCGGTCGCAACCAAAATGCGCATCAGGCGGCCGCTTGCACGAGAGAGCCGCGGGCCGGGGTGGGAGCCTGCGCGGCGCCGGGGTCGGTCCAGTGCACCAGTTCCATCCGTCCGTCGTGGTGTTCGAGCACGGCCGTGCAGTTCTCGATCCAGTCGCCCGTGTTGACGTAGCGGATCCCCTCGATGTCGCGCATGGCGGGCGCATGGATGTGACCGCAAATGACGCCGTCCACGCCGTGCTTTACCGCCTCGTTGGCGACCGCCTGCTCGAACGCGCCGATGAAGGCGACCGCGCTCTTCACCTTCTGCTTGCTCCAGTTCGAGAACGACCAATAGGGCAGGCCGAGGCGCCGGCGGACCTTGCCGATGACGATGTTGATGCCGATGGCGAGGTCGTAGGCCCAGTCGCCGAGATGGGCGAGCCACTTCACGTTGCGAACGACGACGTCGAACTTGTCACCATGCAGGACCAGCCAGCGCTTCCCGTCGGCGCTGACGTGGACCAGTTCCTCGACGATCTCGACGCCACCGAAATGGTGCCCGGCGAAATCGCGCAGGAACTCGTCGTGGTTGCCGGGCACATAGACCAACCGCGTGCCCTTGCGGACCCGTCGCAACAGCTTCTGGATGACGTCATTGTGGGGCTGGGGCCAGTACCACCCCTGCTTCAGGCGCCATCCATCGATGATGTCGCCGACGAGAACGATAGTCTGGGCGTCGACCTGCCGAAGGAAGTCGAGAAGAAAGTCGGCCCTGCACCCCTTGGTGCCGAGATGAACATCCGACAGGAACAGTGTTCGTACGGAGCGGACGCCGGTGTCGAGGTGTCGCGGAGCCGGCAAGAGCGCCTCCCGGGTTCAATTTCATCGGGGAAGAACCGGATTCACGTCTCAGTTTGATGACGGAGGACGAAAAGCCGCCTTGTCTGCACGGATGCGAACGCCATACTTCAGGGGCATGGTGAACACCGACGTTTCTTCAGACCTCGCCAGTGAGGTCAACGGCCTCATCGACCTCGTCGCGCGTGCACGGCGCATCGTGGCCTTCACCGGGGCAGGCATCTCGACGGAGTCCGGCGTGCCGGACTTCCGGTCGCCGGGCAGCCCGTGGATGCGGACGAAGCCGATCCCGTTCGACGAGTTCGTCGCCAGCGACGCGGTTCGCAGGACAGCGTGGGCGCACAAGTTCGAAATGGACGACAGCTGGCGGGGTGCGAGGCCCGGCCGCGGGCACATGGCGCTTCGCCGCCTTGCTGATGAGGGCCGCCTTGTTTCCGTCGTGACGCAGAACATCGACAATCTGCACCAGGATTCAGGGCTAAAGCCCTCTCTCATCGTCGAACTGCACGGCAACGCGACCTATGCGGGATGCCTGGCCTGCGGGCTGCGGCACGAGCTCGGCCCCGTGAGGGCACGGTTCGAAGCCAGTGGCGAAGCGCCTGCCTGCGAGGCCTGCGGCGGGATGGTGAAGTCGGCCACCATCTCGTTCGGCCAATCGATGCCGGAAGACGCAATGCGG
Organism: Alsobacter sp.; assembly: GCF_059501845.1. NCBI lineage: Bacteria > Pseudomonadati > Pseudomonadota > Alphaproteobacteria > Hyphomicrobiales > Alsobacteraceae > Alsobacter > Alsobacter sp. The sequence continues at coordinate 59,941 of NZ_JCACDK010000008.1, forward strand.
CGGGCGCACGAAGCGGTTGAAGAGTGCGACCTCCTGCTCGCCATAGGATCGTCGCTGGTCGTGCAGCCGGCAGCCCGTTTTCCCGCGATCGCGAAGAGAAACGGAGCCCGGCTGGCAATCGTGAACCGCGATCCCACGCCGCTCGACGGCATCGCCGACATCGTCGTGAGGGGAGACATTGGCACCGTGATGCAACAGGTCGTGGACAACGTTCGCTTCGCCTCCTGATTGACGAAAAGTCACTGTCGCCCGCCGGGGCCGATGCTATTCTTTCGACAGAATCAGTTGGGTGAGCCATTCCAAGGCTGCGCCTGCAAAGTCTTCCCGGTCCTGTTTTCGCTCGGTGTTTCAATATGTCGGACGAATTTTCTCCCAAGGCGCAGCGAGACACGTTGGCCGAAGGCTCCGACAGCGCGGACCGTGCCCGCCTGCGCGACCACGAGGACGGAGATCTCGAACTCGTCGAGATTTCCGGCGTGATCAAATGGTTCGACGTCGCCAAGGGCTACGGTTTCATCGTCCCCGACAACGGCCTGCCGGATGTCCTCCTGCACGCGGCTTGCTTGCGCCGCGACGGATATTCAACGGCTTACGAGGGTGCTCGCATCGTCTGCGAGGCCCAGAAGCGGCCACGTGGGTTCCAGGCGTTCCGGGTGTTGTCGATGGACACGAGCACGGCTCCGCATCCGTCGCAACTTCCACCGGCGCGCACCCACGTCTCCGTCGTGCCCTCGAGTGGGCTGGAGCAGGCCCAGGTCAAGTGGTTCAACCGGCTTCGCGGATTTGGCTTCCTCTCCCGCGGGGAAGGTACGCCGGACATCTTCGTTCATATGGAGACCCTGCGCCGGTATGGCATTACGGAGCTGAAGCCCGGCCAGATGGTGATGGTTCGCTTCGGAGATGGTCCGAAAGGCCTGATGGCGGCGGAGGTTCGACCGGTCGAAGGCGGGCATATTCCCTCCTCGCACTGAGGTGCGCTCGTCCGTCCGGATGAATTGACGCCCGGCAGACTGGAGTGCAGTCTGGAGCATCCATGCTCCCGACCTCATGCCATGCTTCAGGGGAGCGCCTGAAGGTCCTCCGTACAATGCACTTTCTGCGCTTTGTCCTTCCCGCATTCTTGCTCTTTGTTGCCGCGGCGATGCCCGCTGCGTCCGAGGAAGCCCTGGAAAAGCTGGTCATCGAAACGGCTGCCGGGGCGAAGACCTTTTCCGTCGAGGTGATGCGAAACGACGAGGACCGCGCCCGGGGCCTCATGTTCCGCCGCTACCTTCCCGCAGATCGGGGGATGCTCTTCGACTTCGAGAGCGAGCAGCCCGCAGCCATGTGGATGAAGAACACCCTGATTCCACTCGACATGGTCTTCATCCGCAAGAACGGCACCATCGCCAGGATCGCCGAGAACACCGAGCCGGAGTCGACGCGGACCATTTCGTCGGGCGAGCCGATCTTGGCCGTCCTCGAACTCAACGGTGGAACGTCGTCCAAACTCGGCATCAAGGCCGGCGACAGGGTTCGCCACTCGCTGTTCAAGACGCAGTAGCAACAGGGCGGACCCCGCCGGCAAAACCCCCAGATTCGCCATTGACGAGCGGGGACTGAGCCGGCATAGAATAAGTCATCTTGAATGACAAAAGCCGGCGGCCATCGTGCGACAGCCGGCCCGGGGGAAACATGGGCGATCGGCAGAGCCGGCTCGCCTCGGGGCATGGGACAAACTCCGTCCTCGTCGGCGACTTCAACGAACGGGTGTTCCTGACCGCACTTCGGCGGTTCGGACCCGCGTCGAAGGCCGATCTCGCACGCCGCACCGGCCTTACCAGCAACGCCGCCGGCGTCATCGTTCGAAAGCTCGAGGAGAATGGGCTGGTCCGAATGACGGGCAAGCGCTTCGGCGGCCGCGGCCAGCCTGCGACCTTGCTGGAGCTGAATCCGTCCGGCGCTTACTCCATCGGCATCCGCATCGACCGCGGGATGATTTCTTCGGTCCTCGTCGACCTGCAGGGAAGCGTTCTCGATCGCGGATTCGTCGCGGAACTTCCCCCACCCGATACCGCGATGGAACTGCTCGCCGATCACGTCGCGGGATTCCGCCGCACGCTCGGCACAGAGGCAAGCACGCGCATCGCCGGGATCGGCGTTGCACTTCCCTACAATTTCGGCAGCTGGATCATGGAGCTGGAGCTGTCCGGCGACAGCCTCGCGCCCTGGGACGGCTTCGACGTCCAGACGGGGCTCACCCGCGTCACCGGGCTTCCCATTGTCATCGAGAACGATGGCAGCGCGGCCGCGGTCGGCGAACTGCTCTACGGACACGGGCGGGCTTTCGAGGACTTCATCTATTTCTTCATCGGCTCGGCGATCGGCGGCGGCGTGGTCCTGAACGGGGATTACCTGCGCGGCGCACATGCCAATGCCGGCGATGTCGCGGTGATGCCCGTCGGCCCCTCCGGACTGTCGTCCTCGCCCGACCGGCAGCGAAATCTCGTGCCACTGATCGGGCGCGCATCGCTGAGCGTGCTCGCCCGGCACTTGAGGTGGCGGGGTGGCTCGGCGGGCTGTTGCCTCGATCTCCCCGAGGCGATCGCGCACATGCCGGATGCCTTCAGCGAATGGGCCCAGGACGCCGCGGAGGCGCTTGCAATCCCGATCCTGACCTCTTCGGCGCTGCTCGACGTCAACACGGTCATCGTCGCCGGAGACCTGCCTCCGGACGTGCTGGGGCAGCTGGCCCGACGCATCGCTGAAAGCGTTTCCGCCGGCGTCACGGAATCACGCACGCCACCGGCGATCGTGGTCGGCGGGGTAGGGCGGGACGCCGGCGCCGTGGGCGCGGCGAGCCTTCCGTTCCACGTCAGCTACAGCCCGATGCGCGATCTCCTGACGGGCAACGCGCCCGAGAATTTCCGGGAGGTGCTGGCATGAGCCGCCCTTCCATGCCGCGTCGCTCCATCACCGGCGCGGGACGCTTTCTCCAGGCTTCAGCCTGTCGATTGACAGGGGGCCTGTTTCTCTGTTCGCTTCGCCGTGAGAACGGCATGTGGCGATCAACCGCCGGACCGTCTCGCCCCGAAGACACCGGCAGAACCGTGCCTCGGGGACAAAAGTGGGAGGAATTCTTGAACAAGACTATCGTCACTTCGCTGCTGGGCGCCGTCGCTATGGCCGCTCTCTTCTGCGCTCCTGCCCAGGCCGCCGGCATCGCCGCCTGCCTGATCACCAAGACCGACACCAACCCCTTCTTCGTCAAGATGCGCGAAGGCGCCAAGCAGAAGGCGTCGGAACTCGGCGTCGACCTCAAGACCTATGCCGGCAAGGATGACGGCGACAACGAAGGCCAGGTTGCGGCCGTCGAGACCTGCATCGCCGACGGCGCCAAGGGCATCCTGATCACCCCGTCCGACACCAAGGCGATCGTTCCGACGATCAAGAAGGCCCGCGACGCCGGCATCCTCGTGATCGCCCTCGACACGCCGCTCGAGCCGATCGAGGCTGCAGACTCGACCTTCGCCACCGACAACTTCCAGGCCGGCTTCCTGATCGGCGCCTACGCCAAGGCGAAGCTCGGCGACAAGGCCAAGGACGCCCGCATCGGCTTCCTCGACATCAACTCGAAGCAGGTCACCGTCGACGTGCTCCGCGACCAGGGCTTCATGAAGGGCTTCGGCATCGACGTGAAGAACCCGGCCGTCATCGGTGACGAGGACGACAAGCGCATCGTCGGCCACGACTACACGAACGGCAACCCGGAGGGCGGCCGCAAGGCCATGGAGAACCTTCTCCAGAAGGACCCCTCCATCAACGTGATCCACACCATCAACGAGCCGGCCGCTGCTGGCGCCTATGAGGCGCTGAAGGCCGTCGGCAAGGAGAAGGACGTGCTGATCATGTCGGTCGACGGCGGCTGCCCGGGCGTGAAGAACGTCGAGGCCGGCGTCATCGGCGGCACCTCCCAGCAGTACCCGCTGCTGATGGCGTCGAAGGGCGTCGAGGCGATCAAGACCTGGGCCGACAAGAAGGAAAAGCCCAAGAACACCGAGGGCAAGAACTTCTTCGACACGGGCGTCTCGCTCATCACCGACAAGCCGGTGGACGGCGTACCGTCGATCTCCGTGAAGGACGGCCTCGCCAAGTGCTGGGGCTGATCCCCTCGCAGGCGATGTAATCCCCCATTGCTCGTGAGAGGGCGGCCCCCTCGGGCCGCCCTTTTCACAGCAGGTATCAGAGGCCGATGGCACCCGGAGGGGCGTGATGGCTGCGCAGGAATACGAGACAGTCCTCGACAAGGCCGACGCGTTAGTCGCGTCGTTCGAGGGCCACGAGCGCTCTGCGCTTCAAAAATTACAGCACCTGCTGCATCAGAATCAGGCTGCGGTGCCCCTGATCGTTCTGGTGCTCTCGGTCCTGATCTTCGCCGTGCTTGTCGGGCAGAAGTTCTTTTCGCCCTTCGCGCTCTCGCTGATCCTGCAGCAGGTCGCGATCACCGGCATCATCGGCGCGGCGCAGACGCTGGTCATCCTCACCGCCGGAATCGACCTCTCGGTGGGCGCCATCATGGTGTTGAGCTCGGTCGTGATGGGCCAGTTCACGTTCCGCTACGGCGTGCCTGTGCCGCTCTCCATTCTGTGCGGCTTCATCGTCGGCGGGCTTTGCGGCTTCATCAATGGCTGGCTGATTGCCCGGATCAAGCTGCCGCCGTTCATCGTGACCCTGGGCACCTGGCAGGTCTACGGCGCCATCAAGTATATCTACTCTGCCAATGAGACGATCCGCAGCCAGGATATCGAGGCGCAGGCTCCGCTGCTGCAAGTGTTCGGTTCGAAGGTGAACATAGGCGGCGCGATCCTCACCGCGGGCGTGGCCTCGATGGTCATCCTCGTCGCGCTGCTCTGGTATGTCCTGAACTACACGGCGTGGGGCCGAAGGGTCTATGCCGTGGGCGACGATCCCGATGCCGCCGAGCTGTCGGGTGTGCCCGTCACCAAGATGCTGATCACGGTCTACACGATATCGGGCCTCATCTGCGCCTTCGCGGGATGGGTGCTGATCGGGCGCATCGGCTCGGTCTCACCGACGGCCGGCGAATTCGCCAACATCGAATCCATCACGGCGGTGGTGATCGGCGGCATCTCGCTGTTCGGAGGCCGCGGCTCCGTGCTCGGCATGGTCTTCGGAGCGCTGATCGTCGGCGTCTACTCGTTGGGCCTGCGCCTCTACGGCACCGATCCGCAGTGGACCTTCCTCCTCATCGGCGTCCTCATCATCGGCGCTGTCGCCATCGACCAGTGGATCAGAAAGGTGTCGCAATGAGCGCCTCTCCCAACACGATCCTCCAGGCCCGCAACCTGACAAAGAAGTACGGGCGCGTCGTCGCGCTCGACGGCGCCGACTTCGAACTGCACCAGGGCGAGATCCTCGCCGTGATCGGCGACAACGGCGCCGGCAAGTCGACCCTCATCAAGGCGCTGGCGGGGGCCGTGATCCCCGACAGCGGCGAGATCGAGCTCGACGGCAAGACGGTTCATTTCAAGTCGCCCATCGATGCCCGCCAGGCCGGGATCGAGACCGTCTATCAGAACCTTGCGCTCTCGCCGGCGCTGTCGATCGTCGACAACCTCTTCATCGGTCGCGAGATGCGCAAGCCGGGCATCATGGGCAACGTGTTCCGCCTCCTCGACCACAAGGGCATGCAGACCGTCGCGCGCAAGAAGCTGTCCGAACTCGGCCTGCTCACCATCCAGAACATCAACCAGGCGGTGGAAACGCTATCTGGTGGCCAGCGCCAGGGCGTGGCGGTGGCGCGTGCGGCGGCCTTCGGCTCGAAGGTGATCATCATGGACGAGCCGACGGCGGCGCTCGGCGTGAAGGAATCACGCAAGGTGCTGGAGCTCATCCTGGACGTCAGGAAGCGTGGCTTGTCGATCGTGCTCATCAGCCACAACATGCCGCACGTCTTCGAGGTGGCCGACAGGATCCATATTCACAGGCTGGGCCGGCGTGTCGCCGTGGTGAAGCCTTCCGAATGCACGATGTCGGACGCGGTCGCGATCATGACCGGCGCCGCCCCCGGCCGCTTCGGAGAGCAATCGCAGGCTGCCGCAGCCGGCTGATACACGTTAGAGATGATCGGCGCGCGCGGCAGGGTCGCCGCGCGCGCCGCCTTTTTGAGGCCCGCCAGCCCCCGCAGGAGCAAGAACATGAAGCGCATGGACGAGAAACTCAGCCGTATCCGCGCCGGCCAGTACCGGCGCACGGATTTCATCATCGCCGACGCCAAGGACGGCGACATGGGGCCGAGCATCACGTCCTGCGGGCCGAAGCGCGACAAGGACGGCAGCTACACCCGCTACAAGACCCGCGCGGAGTTCCTCGATTCCGTGCAGCAGGTGGTCGAGCAGGGCATCGTCGACATCATGCTGACATCGGTGTCCAACCTGGAGCAGCTGCACAAGCGCAAGGTTTTCGACAACAGCCCGGTGAAGCCGGCCATCCGCGCCAACGACACCACCGACGTGTGGGTGGTGCGCGGCGCGACCTATGCCAAGCAGCCGTCGCGGCCCTTCCGTTCGGCGAACCTGTCGCAGGTCATGTACGGCAAGCCTGCCCCGACGCCGGGCGCGCCGCTGGTCGGCACGGATCTCGGCCTGTACTCGATCACCTTCAACAATAATCTCGACGCCGACTACGCGTCCCTGAACGCCTTCACCGACTTCCGCAGGGATGCGCAGGCGAATGGGTTCACCTACTTCCTCGAGGTGTTCAACCCCAACGTCGAATGCGGCATCGCGCCGGAACTCGTGCCTCACTACCTGAATGATTGCCTCATGCGCTGCATCGCCGGCCTGACGGAAGCCGAGCGCCCGCGGTTCCTGAAGATCCCCTTCAACGGGCCGAAGGCTCTGGAAGAGCTCGCGTCGTATGACCCCGGCGTCATCGTCGGCGTGCTCGGCGGCGGTGCCGGCACCACGCGCGACTGCTTCGAGCTGCTCTACCAGTCCGAGAAGTACGGCGCCCGCGTCGCTCTCTTTGGCCGCAAGATCAACCTCGCGGAATCACCCCTCGCCATCGTCCGCCTGATGCGCGCCGTCGCCGACGGGGACGCGAGGCCGGAAGAGGCCGTGAAGGCCTATCACGGCGAGCTCCAGAAGGAGGGCATCAAGCCGTTCCGGTCCTTCGCCGAGGACAACGAGATCACCGAGGCCGTGCTGAAGCACGGCTGAAGTCTCGCAGCGCCGCGCGGGCTTTCCCCCGCGCGGCGTGCCCCGGCAGCAGAGGACAGGAAGCATGACGAGCGCGGCCCGCAGGGGCATCGTCACCGGTGGAACCTGGTGCGTCGACAACAACAAGCTCATCCAGGTCTGGCCGACGGAAGAGAGCTCGAACGAGATCTTCGAGCTCGACCCCAAGGGGGGAGGATCGGGCCATAACTTCGCGGCCGACATGCGGCTCCTCGACCCCGAAATGCCGGTCGATACGATCGGTGCCGTCGGGGACGACGACAATGGCCGGTTTCTGCTGGCCGAGTGTGACCGGCGCGGGATCGGCCGCAGCCAATTGTACGTCCTGAACGGTGTGACGCAATTCTCCGACGCCATGTGCATCCGGGAGACCGGCAAGCGTACCCACTTCTACTACCAGGGCGTGGGCACCCAGCTGACGCCCGACCACTTCGACTTCGGCCGTACCACCGCACGGATCCTGCATCTCGGCCTTCCCGGCGTACACGACACGATGGACCGGCCGTGGCATGACGAGCCCAATGGCTGGGTCGCGGCGCTGCGGAAGTCGCGGCAGGCCGGGCTCACCAACAATCTCGAGCTCGTCACCATCGACCGCGCCAAGCTCGCCGGCCTTGCACGACCATGCCTGCCGTGGCTGGACCTCCTCGTGGTCAACGACTTCGAGATCGGCGCGCTGGCAGGCGACATGACCGTCCGCGACGGCCAGACCGACGTGCCCGCCGTGCTCGCGGCGGCGCGCATGGTGCTGGAGCAGGGGACCATGCAGGTGCTCGCCGTGCACTTCCCGCGGGGTGCCGTTGCGCTGACGCGGGACGGCAACACGGTCGTGAAAGGGTCCACCCGCATCCCGCAGGAGATCGTGGTGGGCGCCAACGGCGCCGGCGATGCGTTCGCAGCCGGGTTCGTCTACGGCTTTCACGAGGGCTGGCCCCTGGAGCAGGCGCTTGCCCTGGCGCATGCCTCCGCAGCGACATCCATGCGCGCCATCTCGACCATCGACGGAGTCGAGGACTGGCGTACGTGCCTGCGCCTCGCGGACGGCTGGGGCTGGCGGGACGCACCCGCCTGAGCCCGCCGGGAGGATACGCAATGACCATGCATGTCGGCATCGACTGGGGCGGCACGAAGATCGAGGGCGTCGGGCTGCGGCCGGACGGCACCGAACTGGTGCGGCTTCGCGAGGACACGCCGCGTGGCGACTACGAGGCTTGCCTGAAGGCGGTGGCAACCGTCATCGCCCGCATCGAAGGCGAAGCGGGCGAGAAGGGCACGATCGGGATCGGCATACCGGGATCGCTGGACCCGAAGTCCGGTCTCGCCAAGGGTGCCAATTCCACCTGGATCCTCGGCAAACCCGTCGGTGATGACCTCCGCCGCGTGATCGGCCGGGAGATCCGCGTCGACAACGACGCCAACTGCCTGGCCGTCTCCGAAGCCATCGACGGGGCAGGAGCCGGGCACAACGTCGTCTTCGCGGTGATCCTGGGGACGGGGGCGGGAGCCGGCGTCGCCATCGGCGGCAGGGCCCATACGGGCCCGAACAACGGGGCGGGGGAGTGGGGGCACAATCCGCTTCCCATACCCGACGTCACCGAGATCCCGGGGACGCCCTGTTATTGCGGCAAGCACGGGTGCCTGGAGACCTGGGTGTCCGGCACCGGCTTCGGCAACGACTATGCCCGCCACGCACAGGACGCTCCCAAGCCCGTCGAGATCGTGCGGCGCATGCGGGCGGGCGACCGTCTCGCGCGGCTGGTCTGGGAACGCTACCTCGACCGGCTGGCGCGCGGACTGTCCCTCGTCGTCAATGCGCTCGACCCCGACGTCTTCGTCATGGGCGGCGGAATGTCGAATGTCGACGAGCTCTACAGCGAGTTGCCGCCCCGGCTCGCTGGCTACACCTTCTCGCCCGTCTTCTACACGCCCATCGTCAAGGCCCGCCACGGCGACGCCAGCGGCGTGCGCGGCGCGGCCTGGCTCTGGAGAAACGCGTGACCGGCACAATCGAGATCGACCGTCGCTTCGCCTTTCTTCCCGGCCTCATCGAGGAGGCGGGCGCGCTCGCCAATGACTACTTCAACCGCCTGCATACCCTGACGATCCGCTCCAAGGGCGCGCAGGACATGGTCTCGGAGGCGGACGAGGACACCGAGAAGCTGATCCGCAAAAGGCTCGGCGAGGCTTTTCCCGGCGACGGTTTCCTCGGAGAAGAAACCGGCCTGCTGGAGCCCGAGCCGGGCAGGGGGATCTGGGTTGTTGACCCCATCGACGGGACCCAGCCCTTCGTCAGCGGGCTGCGCAGCTGGTGCGTGTCCATCGGCTACGTGCATGGCGGCGAGATCGTCTTCGGTGCGGTCTACGACCCTGCCAACCGCGAGCTCTTCCTCGGGCGGCGGGGCGGGCAGGCGACGCTCAACGGCAGCTCGATCACGCCGCATCAGGGCAAGGCGCTGACGCAGGGGATCGTCAGCGTCGGCCATTCGCCGCGGGTCGCACCGGAGCGGGTGCTCGCGGTGTTGTCCGGCCTCCTGCACCAGGGTGGCATGTACCATCGCAACGGGTCCGGGGCGCTTTGCCTCTGCTACGTCGCATGCGGCAGGGTGCTCGGGTATGTCGAGTGCCACATCCACCCGTGGGATTGCATCGGTGCCATTGCCGTCGTGCGCGCGGCGGGCGGGATCACCAACGACTTCCTGGCCGATGATGGCCTGAGGAAGGGCAACATCATCGTCGCAGGTCCGCCGGCGGTCTATGATGCCTTGCGTGCGTTGCTGCCTGCCTGAGGCAGCAGGCCGGACGATTGGACAAATCCTCCTTCGCGGGCGTTAGCCGAAGCCGTGGCATGCTGTACGTGTGATCCGGGCCGATTCTGATGGGCCCGGCCAGCGAGGGAGCGCTGCCGATGAGCACCTCTGCGAGTCCGACAAGAGCGGCGGCTGCCATCCTCATGGCGCTTTCTGCAGCAGGAGCGATCGCCGCGGAGGTGGAGCCGGACGCACAGACCCGTCAGACGATGCAGGCCTGGGAGTCCGCCGATCAGGCTTGCCGCACGACGCTTGCCCAGGCTGCGTGCCAGACCCGGGCCGACACCTGGAACTGGTTGTTCCAGCGCGGTTGGCGGCGGAATGCCAAGGGGGAGTTCTTTCAGCTCCAGGGCGTTCAGGAACCTTTGCCGGGTCTGTCGGGATCTCAGATCAAACGGTAGGTCGGGCCGGAAGTGGCGAAGCTCCCGGCGTATCAGGCGCCGCAGCGATGGCCAGTCACGCGACTTTCCGGCCTCTGCCGCGCGAGGTTCAGCGCCCACACTGCCCTTGACCGGATCGCAACCAATCCCTACGAAACACGGGCAATGTTCGACCGTTCGGGGTATAGCGCAGCCTGGTAGCGCGGAAGTTTTGGGTGTTTCCGGTCATCCGTCACACCTTCCTAATCTTGCTGGTCTTTTTGGTCGTCACCTCCCCATCTACGTGAGTTTCTACGGGACTCGCTGTCGCGGCGAACTCGTCGACCAGATCGCGCAGATCCTCGTCGAGGACGTGGGCGTAGCGGCTGGTCGTAACCACGTCGGAGTGCCGGAGCAGCTTTGAGGTCGCCTTCAGGTTCCCGGTCTTCCGCAGGAACCGCGTGGCGAACGTGTGCCGTGTGTCGTGGAACCGGAAGTCGGTGATCTGCGCCTTCTCGACGGCCCGGCCGAAGGCGGTGTCGAGCCCGCTGTAGGCCATCGGCCTCCAGGCCCGGTCCGGCGTCTCCTCGGTCGGCTCGGGTCGCCAGCTGAAGACCCGCGACGGGTGGCGGTTCTGGAGCCGCCAGAGGCGGTCCCTGACGTCGGGCGGGATCGGGACCGGCGCCAGCTTGTTGCCCTTGCCGAGCACCAGCATCGTCCGCGCGCCCCAATCGATGGCATTCCATTCCAAGTTGACGAGCTCAGAGGCTCGCAGGCCCATGCGCAGGGCCGTGAAGACGATGTCGTGGTAGCGCTCATTGAGCGCGACGAAGAGCCGGCGCTCCTCGTCAATCGACATCGACCGAATCCGCTCCTGCGTCTCCTTCAGGAGGTGGGTGCGCCACTTGATCTTGCGGACATCCTGGGCCCAGACATCCCGCGCCCGGTTGAGCACCTTGCGCAGCGGCTCGGTCACCGAGCGGTTCACCGTCGACGGCGAGACCCGCTTCGGCTCCTTCCGCGGCCGCCGTCTTCGCTTGTGCTTTGATACCGTCTCGGCGGCCTTGTTGACCACGAACTCGCCGCGTCGTCGGGCGACCAGCGTGGCAACCATTTCGTCGGTGATCTCGCTGACGAGCGTGTCCTTGCCGAGGTACTCGATGATGTAGGCGAGCGACCACTCGGTCTGGTCCGGCCGCGGGTGGTGCTGGCCCACCTCGAGCCAGTAGCGGTCGCAGGCGATGTCGAGTGTCATGGGAGCGGCGCGAAGAAGCGCCGCCCGATCTAGCTCTTCCTTGGCCTCGGCGCGGCGCCGGCGCTCGAAGGCGTCAGCCTCTCGTTTCGCCGAGCAGCCAGTCGAGCCGAAAAACCGACGACCTCGCAGTCGGAAGTCGTAGACGTAGAAACCTGTCGCCTTGTGTAGGTAGGTGGACATTCGATCTTCCTTTGGGCGGTACGGAAGGCCTCGAGGTCCGCAGCATCGAACATTCTCTTCGGCCTCTTCAAGCCGCGCCCGACTATGATGGAGGCGATCTTCCCGTCCTTGACCAGATCGCGCAGCTGCCGGACCGAGATGCCAAGGCTCTCGGCTGCCTTGTCGGAGTGGAGGAGCGGGGTCATGGCTCCACCTTCAGAAACTTGCCGGCGGGGCATCCCGCTTCGAGCCACGCTTCCATCAGCGCCTGTCCCGGCTCCTTGTCACTTGCCATCACCGGCCTCCATCCCAAATCGAATGAGGAGGATGGACAGCAACTTCTGATCTCGCGCCCATGCGGCGGCAATGATCTGCCTGAAGAGCGTCCATTGGCGGTCACTCATCCCCGCCTCCCTTGTCAGACAGGGCGAGGACTACATACCCCGGCTCGATGCCGAACTGACCGCCCGTCAGAATGTAGCTGATGCGTCGCTCCAGACAGCGGTTCCGTTTCCAGCCGTTTTCCGCGAGCCTCTCGGTCCGGTAGAGCTTGAGCGTATCGCCCTTCTGGAACCCACGGTCGTCACGGCGGACCTCGAAATTCTTGTCGCCGCATTCAATGGCGTCCCAATACGGCGCGAGCGTTTTCAGTTCATGCGTGGTCATCCCCGCCTCCCTTGTCGTGTGCGGTGAGGGCGGCGCGGGCGCTCCGAACACAAGCTTCGTATCCGCCAAGCCAGTCCAACTCGTCAGGGTCGGTATCCGTGATTTCGGCATGGACGCGCTGGCGCGCTATCTCCCGCAGCGCCGCCAGCGCCGCGTCACGCTCCCCTGCCACGCGCTGGATGAGGTCTGCGGCTTCCCGACAGATCTCTATGTGAGCGTAACCAATTTCTGGGTCCCACACGGGCGCGCGCAGCCGCTCCACCATCTCCTTCACGTCGTCACTCATCCCCCACCCTCCCTGCCGCCTCACGGATCATCGCCTCAAGGCGAGTGTTCTGCGCATCACAAGCCGCATCACAAGCTGCAGCCCGAGCTGCATCCCGAGCTTCAACCCGGGCCGCTTTATTAGCTGCAGCCCAAGCCGCAGCTCGAGCCGCATCCCAAGCTGCATCCCAAGCGGCATCCCAAGCCGCAGCCCGAGCCGCACTCCAAGCCGCAGCTCGAGCCGCATCCCGAGCCTTAGCTTGAGCCGCAACCCAGGCCCTATCTCGGGCCGCAACCCGGGCCGCTTTATCAGCCGCTTCATCAGCCGCTTCATCAGCCGCAGCCCAAGCCGCAGCGCACAGGCTCTCGTCGCCGGTCTCAAGGTACTGGCGCACGACCTCGGGCATATCCCACAGGTGAGCTACGTCCAGAGCGCACTTCCGGGAGAACGCTCGCAGAACAGGCTCGGCGTCCATCCGCCACAAAATCAGCCTCTCCCGCCCAACAATCTTGTCATCGTCGTGGTGCTGGATATCGCCCCGGACCAGCACCCGGCAGAGCGTATCGCCGGGCGCGTATTTCAGCGCATCCATGATGCGGACGCTGGCGTGCAACCCGCTTCGGCAGGGCACGACAGGGCCGTCATGGATCAGCCATTCACCGTCCGGCGGGATAGGGCGGCCGTCACGCAGGGTGGAGCCACAGAAGTGCCAGGCGTGGATCATGTTGCGGGCTCCTTACGCTTCGGGCGCTCGCGAACAGGGCGTTCGTAAACGCCAGCCTGCACCAGCGTTTCAACGACCAACGGCCGATAAAACTCGGCGCGGTTGCGCTGCTTTCTCCCGTCGTCTCCGTCCTTCTCCACCATGCGATCTGCGTCACCCTCGCAGGCGTCGTCCAACCGGGCGCGATAGACGCGCAACACGATGTCATCAATGTCGATTGTCATGTCGTGATCTCCCCGATGCGGGCGCCCCAACAGTCACCGGCGACCGTCCCGCAGGGTGGGGCCGCAGAAGTGCCAGGCGTGGATCTCTTCGGTCATGTCGACGATCCCGGCCTCTTCGAGAGCAGCGCGATCTCGCGGTCCAGATACCAGCGCGCCTTCCGGAGATCCTCGATCTCGGTCTGGATGCCGCCCTTCAGACCGGCCCGCCAGATGTATTTGATCGCGTTGCCGCGGTTGAACGGCATGTGCTCGACGACGTCGATACACTCCACACCTGACGGGTGGGCGTTGTAATGCGGAGGGTGGTCAACCGGATCAGGCATTGTCTTTCTTCCTCAGCACGAGCTCGTATCCGAGCGCCTCGGCCACGTAGACGACCAGCAGGAGCCCGGGCTGGCGGCCTTGGCGGATCCGGCTTGCCAGGGCGGTTCTCGACACGCCGGTGCGATCAGCCAGGCGGTGATACGACCAGCGCTGCTCGTGGGCGGCCCGGAACAACTGATCGATGACCGGATGGCATGCCCGGTAGGGCGGCTTGATGTCGCCCTCTCGCCAGGACTTGATACCGGCCTTTCGGATGATCTTGCGAACGGTCTCGGCGGAGACGCCGTAGGTCTCCCGAAGTGCCTGACGAGTCGCCCCGGCCAGATGGGCCCGGACGATCTCATCATGTGGATAGCGACGAGGCGGCGGCATCAGTAGCGGCTCGAGACTGTGCCGCCACGGATGGCTTCACCGGCTAGGCCGCTTCCGGTAGCGGGATCGATCCGGCATCGATCATGCGGCTGCCAGAACCACGTGCCGCTACACGTCGCGTCGTTGCTCCGCGATGGTGCGGGCGTAGTCGATGCGGCTTTGGGCGGCTGCGGCGTCGTGCCTGGCGAGGTCGGCGGCGTTGAGGGCTTTGAGGGCGGTTGCGAGGGCGTAGAGGGAGGCTGCGACGGCGGCGATGGCGGCGAGGGCTGATGCGTAGGCGAGCATGTCGGGGCACTCCGTGGTCCTGCGATGGCGGTGGTGGTGAGAAAGCAGCCGATCACGGCCGCCGCGAGGATGCGGTGGTTCACAGCAGGCGCTCCTTCTGTGCGAGGGCTTGGTAGTCCGAGCAGATGCTCTCCATGAGCGCGATCTCACGATCGGCCTTGGCCTTGGTCAGGATCCCGCGCTCGATCCAGCGCTGGTAGACGCGCTTGCGGTAGCGGAGCTCGCGGTCGGCACAGTCGGCCTTCTCCTGTGCGGTGAAGATGATGACGTCGCCCATGGCTCAGGCCTTCACGCCGGCGATGACGGCCGCTGCGGCCTCGGCAGCGCGCTTGGTGACCTCCTGCCGCGCCAGCTTGGCGTGAGGCTCGAGCTCCTTCGCGAGGCCCTGGATGACGTGTTTCTCGATGAGCCACTCGATGCGGGTCTTCTTGGTGCCGTAGGTGTGGCCCGTGGCGGGCTTGCCGTCGTTGTCGACCAGCTGGTGCAGGAAGACGCCAGCGCCGTGCTCGACGATCTGCTCGACGCTCGTTGGCTCTCCAACCGCATTCCCGAACACGTCGAACTTCTGGATCGGCTTCGACAGGATCCCGGCGATCGTGGCATCGAGCGCTTCGTTGAGCTTGGCCGAGATGACCCGGTCAACCTCGGAGAGGACCGCCGCCTGGATCCCGTCGGCAGAGTAGGCGCCGCGCGCCAGGATCGTGCCGGCGAGACTGCGCACCACGTCGCCGTAGAGGCCGGAGGTGTCGAGGGATTCGACCTCGAGCCGCAGTTTCATCGGAGGGCCAGAGTCGCGAGGCTCGTCTTCGTATTCGCCGTAGCTCATGAGGGCTTGCTCCTCTTCGGGAAGGGTCTCTTCGGCCACCGGGTCTTGGGCCGGTCGGCGTGGTCGGCGGGCATGTAGGCGGGCACCGCCGTGCGCTCCGGAGCGGTCAGCAGGCGGGCGCGGAACTCCTGCTCGCGCTTCGCCAGCCGGCGCGTCTTCGCGATCTTGTGGACGTCGCCGCCGGCCGCCGTGGTGGCGGGCCCTGCGGTCTTCACCTTGTGGCAGGACCGATGGACTGCCTGGAGGTTCTCGACTGCATCGACGCCGCCCAGCGCGAGCGGTGTCGAATGGTCGAAGTCGAGACCCTCGAGATCGCCCAGCCGTTCGTTGCAGAGCGGGCACCTTGCCTGCGCCACGACGACCTTCAGCTTGTCGAGGGTGGTCAGCTTGCGGCGCTCGATCATGTGATCCCCGCCAACGCCAGGAGGCACCACCACAGCAGGGCGCCGAGCGGAATGCCGATGAGGATGCCTCGATAGAACTTCACGGACGCCTCCTCTCAGCGGACTGCGCCTCGGCTTCCTTCCGCAGGAGGCCGACGTCCATGCCCGGGCAGACCTCCTCGGTGATGAAGGTGAGCACCTGGTCGATGAAGAGCTTGAGCTCCTCGCGATCCATGTCGGCCGTTGAGCGCACCTCGACGGTGACCTCGCCGGTCTCGGTGTTGACGAAGGTGTCGTCCGTGAACCAGCCGAACCGGCGCTTGATCGTGTGCAAGATCTTCTCGCGCGACGTCGGTTCCGGCGCGTTCTCGACGGCCTCGGCGACTACGACGTTGAGGAACCGCAGCTGCTTCTCTGTTGAGCCCCGATAGGGCTTCAGGAGGAAGAGGCACGGCTCCATCCGCCGGAGAGCTTGCAGGTCAATGGGAGCGCCGTAGGTCAGGCGCTCGCCGTCCCACCGTGCAACGATCTGCTGGTTGCGTCCTCTCGCCATGGCGTCACCCCAGCGCCAGGCCGGCCAGGAAGGCCGCGAGGACGGAGAGAAGCGACGCCATCAGGCAGATGCGCAGCACACGATTGGTGAGCGTCGGCTCGATGGAGGTCTTCGCGCCCGCCATGGCCAGCACCGAGCCGATGCCCAGTAGAATGGCGATGACGATGAGGAAGGCGCCGGCGAGCGCGAGGATCGCGTTCATTGGCGCGGCTCGGCGGGTTCGACCGGGCCCGTGTAGGGCTCCAGGTAGCGGCTGCTCTGGTGGAACAGCGTGAAGGAGCCGTGGTCGCCATAGCAGCCAACGATCACGTCCAGCGAAAGCCCAAATTGGCAGCTGCCGCTCTCCTGGCGCTCGTCGACAATGGGCTTGGAGAGCACCTCCATGACCACCGAGACCTGGCCTTTCAGCGGCCGCGAGTAGATCGTGTATGGGCGGGCTACAACGAGGTCGCCCGGCTTGAACGGAGCGCGCTCTGCGTTCCACTCCGCATAGGTGTCGAGCACCTTGCGAGCCTCGATGGCTGGGTCGACTCGCGGCAGAGAGTTCTGCGCCGTCTGGGTGAGGAGATCCACGAAGTCCATGATCACTCTCCGGTCTTGGGCGGGTTCTCGGCAGCCTCGGCAGCCGCGTAGAGCGCGTTGTCGTGCGGGCGAAGGAGATCCCGGTCTTCGGCGGCGAGGCCGTTGAAGTGCCGGCGGAGCGCGACCTTGCCCTCCATCGCAGCCGTGCGAGCGTCTGCCAGGAGCTCCTCGAGCTTCGGATCGGCGGGTGGTGCCGGCGGCTCGGGTGCTGCCTCCGACTGCTGCCCGGACCTCATCGCCTCCAGCACCCGGTAGCGGGTCTCATCGATCTCCTCGACGAGCCCGTCGGTGCCCGGATGAGACCCATCGGTCGTCATCATCAGGGCTTCCGATTCCGGGTGGTGGAAGTAGCGAGGCGTCGGGATCGACCCGTTCTCCGCCGGGCCTCCCTCGGCCCCGGACGACGACGCCCGCCCGGCATCGTCATCGCTTGCGGCAGGAGACCTTGATGCCTCCTCCTGCTGCCTCTGGATCTCTTCCCTGATCGTCTCCTGACGCTGCTTGACCAGCGCGATCGCCTTGCGGCGGACGTCATCGGGCGCCTGCTTCACGTCGACCGAGAAGTTGCTCACCGTCGTGTCGACGTGCCCCAACGACTCGCACCGTGAGAGCTCAGCCTTCAGGTCGACCAGGAGCTTCTCCCAGCGGGCCGACGGATCCTGCTGCTCGCCGTCCTCGGTCCACTCCTGCTGCTGCGCCGGGTTGCCGCCCATGTCGGTGTAGGGCTGGCTGGTGCGGCCGCTGGTGACTGTGGCGGTGGCTGGCTTCAGTCCTTGCTGCTGGACCTGCGGCGGCGTGGGTGGCTCGACGACCTCGCCCTCAAGCAAGACGCCGGTGGACGGCAGCGCGTGCCCCTCCATCTCCTCTGCGGCGTACTCGGATCCGATCTCCTCCGGGAAGGCGCGGCGCAGTGCTGCGGCCTCGGCGCACTTCTCAAGCTGCCCGACCGGGCGCTTGGACCACATTTCGTTCGGTATGTCGGACTTGCCTTGCCGGGCGTAGGCTTCGAGCCAATAGACCTTCGGCCCAACGAACGGGACACGGACGCCGTCAACCAGCCGCCACACGGTGATCTGTCCCCACTCGGGGAACCTGACCGACAACTTCACGTGCCGGTTGTCCTTACCGACCATTCCCTCGAACGTCTTCTCGACGAAGTCGCCGGTGACCATCGCGTCGGCGCCGGCGTACTGCTTGGTCCGGAAAGCGGTGGTCCGGATCTCCGAGATGCCAGGCCAGATCGTCTCAACGTAGGTCCGCTTCTCGCTGGACCACATAGGTACAATGTGAACCGGCTTCTTCATCACATCGAGGTTGCGGGCCTTGCAGTAGGCCAGCGCCATCGCGATTGACTCGGCGCTCTTCGCGAGCGGGAAGATGGCCTCGGCGAGCACCTTCCACTGGTTGGCGTCCACGCCATAGGCGGCGACGGCTGAGGCGTTGTAGGGCAGCCGGACGGCCGGCAGGTTCTGGGCGGCGCTCATGCTGCGCGCTCCTCCTCGATGATCTCGGTGCCCGGGAAGGGCTCGGGCGCGCTGGCGCCGCTCTTCTCGACGAAGGCTCGGGCGGCGAGCTTGCAGGCGTGGGTGGTGGCGAACCACGCGAGGAGCTTCTCCTCGTCCACGATCCGGCAGACCTTGACCTTGCGGAGCCGGACACCACGGCCTTCGCCGGCCTTGACCGGCTTCGCCTCCAGCGCGCCCTTCGATGCGGCGGCGAGCTCGTCACGCCGCTTCTTCTCGGCCTGCAAGAACGGCAGCACCGTGTTGGCGGCCTGACGCGACAGCTGCTCGCACAGCCCCGTGATGGGCATCCACTTCCGGTCGACCTCTTGGCCGGCCCTAAGATACGGCTCCTTCTCGTCCTTGCGGGTCTTCTCCGCGAGGGCCTTGAGCTCGGCGAACCGAACCTTGTAGTTGCCGGCGAGGGTGGCCTGCTCCTCAGTTGTTATGACGCCGATGGAGTCGTGCCACTCGACGAACGCCTTCTGCGCGGCCTGGATCTGATCCTCGATGAGCTCCAGCGCGCTCGGGCCGTCGTTGGCCTCACTGTTGTCGCCGATGCCGCGCTCCACAGGCGCTTGCAGTTCGGCTGGCAGGTCGCCCGGCCACGCGCCGCCATGGTTGTAGGCGTGGTCGTAGTGCTCCTTGGAGACCGGCCGCTTGCAGCACTTGACGAAGGTCTCGGCAGCGATCGACGTGTCGACATCGACGGAGGCATCGCCATTGACGCCGACGCGTGTGAACCACTGCTCGCCGTTGGCCCAGATGGCCACGGGCTTGTCGAAGATGGATCCGTCGCGCTTCTTGAAGCGCCAGCGGTAGAAGCCCTGCTGGGGCTCGCCCTCCACGACCGGCGGTAGTGTCCCAGACAGCGCCTGCTGCCACCATGCCCAAGCGTTCGTCATGGCTCAGAACTCCATCGCAGAGTCGGGATCGGAGGCGGGCGGGTCTTCCGAGATGGGCGGCTTCGGGTCGTAGACGCCGGGCACCGGCTGCGGCTCGGGTGCGAGCTCCGCATCTGCTGGCGCCTGGACGAGCTCCGCCGTCTTGGCGCTCGCCACCACCGGCACGGATGCGCCCTCGACCTTGACCATCAGGTAGTCGCCATGGACCGCGAGAACCTCACCGTGCTGGGTGATGCCGGCGGCGAAAACCCGGACGACATCGCCCTTGTCGAAGGTGCGACCGACGATCTCGACGATGTGCTTGCGGTCCATGCTGACCAGCGTGCCGTCGTCGAGGGTCAGGAAGATCCAACCGCCACCCGAGACGGCGGGATCATGAGTAACCTTGGCGTGCAGAGAGACGACGTCTCCCTTCCGCACGTGGACGTTCGCGTCCAGCGGCATGGTAGTCTCCAGCGATGTGAGGGCGGTGAGGGAGAGAGCCACCGGGAGGAAGGTCGGCGGGCTCTCTCCCTGATCCGAAGCGCGAAGGGCTTGGGGGCCTGCCGCGCGCTCCGGGACTACGCTGCGGCTGCGGCCGCGAACGGATCGTCAGTTGCCGGCGGAGCAGGCGGCTCCGGCGGGGCGACCTCGGCGACAGTCTCGTCCGGCTCAGCCGTAGACGTCTCGCCCTTGTTCACCCGGCGCTTGACGTCGCCGGCGGCGCGGCGAGCCTGTCCGATCCGGTAGGCCACCTTCTCGATGAGAGCGGCGAGATCCTTGTTGCGGTAGGCCAGCGCGTTCTCGATGTCGTTCGCGGTGGCGTTGCCAATTGCCTGGCAGGCAAAGCTGATGTCGTGTTCGCGCTCATAGGCGCGGCAGTCGGCCTCGTTCTCGAAGACCTTCCCATCGAAAGCCAGATACTTCATTTCGGCTCCATCCCAGCAAAACGACGGAGCGCCGGAACGCCTCCGTCCAAACGATAGTCGAGCTCGGCCAACGCCGCGCCCAGGACAAGCAATCCGCCAACGAACAGGCACACGGCGGCCAGTAGAAGGGAGTAGATCTCGAAGCGCTCGATCATGCCGCGTACCGGCTGATGCGCTGACGCGCGTCGTTCTCGATCTCCTGGAGACGCGTCGAGATGTGAGCCGCGACCTGGTCGATCTGATCCTCGGTGAGCATGAGGTCGAACGGCTCTCGCGCGCTGTCGCTCATGTGCCGCCACGCCACCGTCTTCTGGCGGCGCTTGGTCAGTTCGTCCTGGACGTGGTTGAGGGCAACCGCCCGGTATCCCGGGTCAGTGACGTGGTTAACGCGTGCATCGATCTCGTCGATCGACGCCGAAACGTCGGCCTCGGTTGCCCACCGCATCTAGAGCCACTCCGTTGATGTCGCGACTATAGGCGCATTCATCCGTCACGCAAGCGTCAAATGCGGCGTATCATAAAAAAGAATATGTGGCGCATTAGGCGAGGGTATGCGTAGAACGGAAAGGGCCCCCGACGTGAGTCGAGGGCCCTAAAGCGGGATGGAGGGTCTTACAGACCGTGGCGTCCCCGCCTGCACTTGGAAGCAGGTACTGCCTACCACGGGGCGTGCCCTAGGCAAAGCCAGTCCGAACGAGAGAAGGCTGGGCACCGCGGCGGATGTTGCCGACGAGATAGTAGCTCTCAAGCTGACGGGGTCATCCTCCCGCGTCAGTGCCTCGTGGGCGCCGCGGCTCCAGCCGTCAGAGCACTCCAGGCTCGGGACACCTGTGATTTCGCTTCGGCGAAGTCGCAGGGCTGTCTCGTCCTAGGCCCCGGAACACCGCTCACCATCCGTCAGATAGAGGTGCTCCGTGGCAAAGAAGACGAAGAAGTCCAAGATGATGAGGTCCGCACGCAAGGCGCCTGAGTGGGTGCGCCACGTGGCGGCGACCAAGGCCAAGCCATTCAAACGCAGCGTCGGCAAGCTCGGCGCCGCCTCGTCCGTCCGGGTGATCATGAAGGATGGCGTGCTTCTCGATCCCGGGGCTACTGAGACCGGCTGAGCTCCGGGAACGGCCGGTAGAGGTACTGGTTGCAGCCGCTCGACCAGATGGCCTTCTGGACGTTGACGACCTGGCGGTTGGCGCCGATCTGGATCACCGACTCGGTGAGACCCGTGTAGCCGCCGAAGCCGTTGCGGGCGTTGAGCCGGACACACACGAGCGTCGACCCGAACGGTCCTGGCATCACAGACCCGATCTGCGCATCGCGAACCGAATCGGGATCCTTGAAGATCATCGACCTCTGCTGGACGATGATTTGCCGGGCCTGGGTGGGACCGACCTGGGCAATGCCGGGCGCCGACACGCAGGCCGGCAGGGTGGCGAGCAAAGCGATAGCGGCGATTCGTTTCATGGTCTCCTCGTCTTCAGGGCTCTGGAGAGAACCGGCTCATAGACCGCCGCCGCCACGACGATGCCGGTTACCGTTGTCTCCATGTGTGGATCATCAGCAGGCAACGGATCCTGCCATTGAGGGTTTGACGAGCGCGGGAACAGCAAGGCTCGAGGGCGCTTCGGGTTGTCGGTGATGATTCGGTACTCTTTGATCGTCACCTCGTATTCGCCATGGTCATTGCGACGCGTGACGATCACCCGGTCTCCGTATTGTGGTCGAAGGCCGGTGGCGATCGTCGAGACGGCGATGACGATCGTGCCCTCGGGGTAGACGAGGTCCATGCTGTCGCCGCGAACCTCGAAGGCCTGAGCCTTGAATTTGGCGACGTCCCGGCTGCACGGGAAGACGAACCTCTCCTGCTCGTCCACCGGCCACTCGACCGCTTCGATCCACTCGCCGGCCTGCACTGCACCGACCAGCCGCGTCGTAAGCCAGTAGCCGACCGCCGGCTCCTGCGGTGGCTCCATCACTATGAACTCGCTTCTCGGGATGCCCAGGAACTCCGCCAGGGCAGGGAAAAAGCGATGATGAGGTTCTTGGGTGCCGCGTTCCCATTTGGAGACGGTGGACTGATTCGCGCCAACGATTCGGGCGACATCGGCTTGCTCGATGCCCAGCTGCTGACGCTTGGCCTTCAGCAGCCGTCCTAGTTCTCTCATCGTCATCATACGAAGCGTTATGCACTGATCTGACAGATAATTCAAAGGCGCATTCGGTTTTTGGTTGACGCAAATGAGGTAGGCGCCTATATGCGTTTACCATGAGCACCATCAAGCACATCAGGCTGACCATCTTCCAGATGGATCAGAAAGAGTTCGCCAAGGCAGTGGGCGTCAACCAGTCCACCGTCTCCAAATGGGAACGCGGAGCGACCCTCACGCTGAAAAACGTGGTGGGACTTCGCCGCGCTGCGATCGATCTCGGTCTACCGTGGTCGGACGAGCTTCTCTTCTCCGAGCCGGATACCACCAGGATCCGGCGCCAGGAGCTCGAGCTTGAAGCCCGCAAGAAGCGGGACGAGCTCGAGGCGAAGATGAAGACGATTCGGCCGCTGCAAGACAGCCTGCGGGCCGTCGAGGCCGAACTCGAGGCGCTCGGGTGACAGGCATTCGGCGGGTTGGGATCCGGCTGCCGAACCACGTCGGCATCTTGCTCGACCGCATGTGCGCGGACGCGGGCAGGAAGCCCGAGGAGATCTGCTCCGCAATCGTCTGCGACGTGATCCTGGACGACGCGAAGCACCACCCGCCGGGTGACCTGCGCCGCAAGGTCGACAAGCCCGCCAGGCCGGTCACCAAGCCCGTGGACCCTGTCCCGATGCCGAAGGAGCCCGAGCCGGCTCCCAACACCGTCGGCGTGCCAGGAGCGCCCGTGCGGGGCCCGCGAGTCTGGTCTCCCTACGAGCTCCGCTGGCTCCAGACGATGCGCAGGATTGGGAACAACCCGCACGAGATCGCGGAGGCCATGGGCCTCCCGGTCCATGAGGTCAAGGCGGAGATCGCCAACCAGAGGAGGAAGCCTTGAACGACCGCGCGCCCTACCAAGTTGCGCCGGATCTCGCGCCGGCCGACTACGAAGCCCTGAAGGCCGACATCAAGGACCACGGCGTCCAGGTCGCCGTCGAGTACGATCAGGACGGCAACATCATCGACGGTCACCACCGCGTCAGGGCGTGTGAGGAGCTCGGCTTAAAGGACTGGCCGAGGGTCGTTCGTCCATACTCCGACGACGTCGCCCGCCGCTCGCAGGCCCGCCGGCTCAACATGAACCGCCGGCATCTCAAGACCGCCGACAAGCGGAAGATGATTGAGGACGAGCTTCGGGAGAACCCAGGGCAGGCGAACCGGGTAGTCGCAGAGAAGCTCGGAGTCAGCCACAACACCGTCATCGCTGCCCGGGATGGGCTCGCCTCAACTGGTCAAATTGACCAGTTGACCAAGACCACCGGCAAGGACGGCAAGGCTCGCCCGACGAAGCCTCGCAAGCCGAAGGCGCCCAAGCCCGCCGCCGCGCCGGAGCAGCCCGCCTCCAACGTCACGGTGCTGCCGACGGCAGCGAAGCCGGCCGAGGCACCGACGACAGAGCCGCCGAGCAATGTCGTCAAGCTCGGCGTCGAGCGCATCCCGACTCCGACTGAGATCGAGCAGCAGGTCGCCGCCGCGGATGCGGGGATGACGGCAGACGAGCTCGGCACCTTCGAGCACTCGAAGATCGAAGATCGCGCGCTCGCGATTACGCACGCCCTCAACACATTCGACCATGTCCAGATAACGGGCAAAGAGTTCTGGAAGGTGTACGGCAAGGATCCTTCCAAGACGCGGCTCATAGAGTGGGCCAAAAAGGCAAGAGTTGCCATCCACGACATTATCGAGGAGTACGAGAACAATGCTCTGGGAAAAGCCAACACCAAAAAGGGTCATCTCTAAGAAGGAGTTTCGCGAGGCTCTTGCTGAAGAGTTCAAGACGGTCAGCAACTTCAGGAAGCGGAAGAAGGGGCGGCCTCCGACGAACATTCTTGGGCTGACTCATGGGATCCAGCTGTGCGCGACCAAGGCGGTGGAAGTCCTCAATCTCAAGATCGAGGAGTTCGAGCAGGATGGCTGCATCATCGACCCGGAGCTCATGGAAGAATTCGGACCGAAGGCACGCCGGCAGTACGTGATCCGCCTTCTATATCAGATGTCAAAGATGCGGGCCCGCCGCGATCTCGAAGCGCCCATCGAAGCGTTGTTCAAGAGCCTCGGCCCACTGATCCGTACGGACAAGCTCGCCACGCCGGGGGCGCCGCCTCTGGCTGACGGTGAGGAGCGCTTCGTCTACGTGCTTTCAGAGACCGCGGAAGACACCGAACTGACGATCGCCTTCAACACGTTCCGCGACCTGGAGCAGGCAAAGTCCAACCGCGCTGCCGAGAAGATCAACATCTTCGGTGACGGTCTTGCCGCGCTGGCAAAGTACGGACCTGGCGTGTCGCTGATGGAAGCCTATGCGGCTGAAACCGCCGAGCGGAAGGCTCGCAGGTAAGCGTGGCCTACGGCCGGATCCAGCACGCCCATGAGGAACGGGGAGACGACGCCTACTTCACGCCGCGTGAAGCCGTCGTCTCCCTGATCCGGCTGGAGGCCGATCACCTCCCGAAGGTGATCCTCGAGCCGGCATGCGGGGACGGAGCCATCGTGCTCCCGCTCCGCGAGGCAGGGTTCCGTGTGGTGGCGTCCGACCTCAACGAGTGGGGCTGTCCAGACAGCTACTCCGGGGTCGACTTCCTCCGGACCCATGGACTGACGGCGGTGCCAGGGGTGGTGACGAACCCGCCCTACAAGCTCGCCAGGTGCTTCGTGGTCCGCGCGCTCCAGGTCGCGCCCTACGTCGCGATGTTGCTGCGGCTGCCCTTCCTCGAAGGGACCGGCCGCTTCGAGTGGTTCCAGCGTCAGCCGCCGGCACGCGTGTGGGTGTCCTCCCGGAGGCTCCCGATGATGCACAGACAAGGATGGGAAGGCCCGCGTTCGACCTCGAAGGTCGCCCACGCGTGGTTCGTCTGGGATGCGGCTTGGATCGGCGAGACGGTCGTCCGCTGGTTCGATTGGAAGGAGGGGGCAAATGTATCGCAGGGGGCTGAAGTCGGTCGAGAGGATGTCGCACCATCACCCGAGGCGGACGCCTGAGTGGCGGGCTCAGCACGCGCGCAAGGCGCTGCTGCTCTGGGGCAACAAGCACGACACATACGACATCGGAAAGATCCTCGGGATCCACGAGAGCGAGGCTTGCGCGCTGCTCCTGCTGGCCAGGGCCTCGTGATGGAGCGCAAGGCCACGATTCTCGAACTCGACATGGTCGACCACCTCACCATGAACCAGACACTGCACGGCATGCAGGCCATCCAGGACGCCTATCCCTGGCTCGCCAAGGCCTTCGCGGTGGCATCAATGAAGGCTTACGCGACCTACCTCCGCGTGTCCTTCGGACCAGAGGAAGCCGCCCGCCTCCTCTACCAACTCGCCGACGAGGCCGCGGACCGGGTGCCGCCGTCGTCGATCCGCACCCGGATCACGAAAGGGACATGAGATGGCAAAGACATTGAAGGCGGGCGAGGCGGAAAAGGGCGCGGTCGAGCTTAGCCCGGACAGCTTCCGGCGCTGGATCACCGACATCGTTCGGCTGAAGGCCGATGCCAAAGAGCGCAACGGCATGGCCGGGCAGGCGACCAACCAGGCGGTCGAGGCCACGGGTTTAGACAAGCGGGCCGTGACGCTGACGGCCACCTTGCAGCGAATGGAGCCGGCGAAGCGCACCACCATCGTCGAGGACATCCTCTCCGCGTTCGATGCGATGGGATGGACCGAGGAGGAGACGCTTTTCGGCACGCCGAAGGAGCAGGCAGCCGCGAAGAAGACGGCAGCCACCAACGACGAGGTCGATCCCTTCGACGCTGCGGCACCCGAGCCTCCTGCGCCTCCGGCTGACAAGCCGAAGAAGGGCAAGGGCATCTCCGGCACCGACCTCCAGAAGGCGGTCGAATCCGCCGGCGTTCACTGACCGGAGGGCTCCGCTGATGGCCGAATGGAACAAGGGCCCGATCCTCACGCTCGACCTCGCCTCCTCGACTGGCTGGGCAATCGCACGACCGGGCGAGAAGCTGCGGTTCGGCAGCGTGAAACTCGGCCTCAGCGGGGCCACTCCCGGGGAGAAGTTCCGCGGACTTCGTGCGTGGTTCATGGACATGACCGCGCTCGATACGCCCTATGCCGTGTGCTTCGAGGCGCCGCTCAATATCGGGGTGATGAGCAGGATCGGCGCCAACGCTGACACCGTCTACCTTGCCTTCGGGCTCTGCGCGATCATCGAGGAAGCGTCTCTTGAACGCGGCGTCACCCTGATCCGGCAGGTCAACGTCCAGGACGTCCGCAAGCACTTCGTCGGGCAGCGCACCTTCAAGGGTGGCCGTTCGGAATCGAAGCGGGCCGTCATGTCACGCTGCAAGCAGCTGGGGCATGACGTGAAGGGCGATGACGCCGCCGACGCGGTGGCGATCTGGGATTACGCCTGTTCGATCTGGGCTCCCAAGATCGCAGCGCAGCGCACGGTCGATGCGATGGTGGGAGGTGTCGCATGACCACCACCGAGCGCGTCCTGGGCTACCACGCCCGAGGGTTCACACCCGCCGAGATCTGGAAGCTGATGGAGGGTGAGGCCTCCGCCGGCACGATCCGCCTGATCATCGAGAAGCACTACGGGTCGCAGAACATGTCGAAGGTGGGCTCCACCTTCGACTTCCACGTTACGGGTATCGGTCTGATGCTCTTCTCCAACGCCGCCTCGGCGCGCGGCATGACCGCAACCGAGCTCGCCAGCGAATTGCTGCGCACCATCGCACTCGAGAACCTGGTCGCCGTCGTGCTCGATGGCGCCGATGAGGGGGCTTCCAATGTTGAATCGCGCTGAGATCATCGGCCATCTGGGCGCGGACCCAGAGCATCGCCGGACCAATAGCGGAGATCCGATCGCCAGCTTCAGGGTGGCCACCACCGAGAAGTGGACGACGAAGGATGGCGAGAAGAAGGAGCACACGGACTGGCATAGCGTCGTCTGCTTCAACGAGGGGCTCTGCTCTGTGATCGAGCGCTTCTTGCGCAAGGGATCGAAGGTGTTCGTCTCCGGAAAGCTCCAGACGCGGAAGTGGCAGGCCCAGGACGGGTCCGACCGCTACACCACCGAGATCGTGCTTCAGAAGTTCCGGGGCGAGCTCGTGCTGCTGGACAAGCTGGAGGGCAACCGGCCTCCGCCGGCGGACGACCCTGACAGCTACGGAACGACGAAGGACCGCGACAGCGGCGGCGGATCGCGTAAGAGCGACCTCGACGACGACATCCCGTTCTGAATCAAGCACTTAGTGATGAGTGTAATTAGCACGCCTCGCGAGCGGGCGGAAGTGCTCGTGGCAAGCGTCTGCCGTGAGATCGGGATCGACCCGGTCCACGTCTATCGCGGATCCAGGACACGGCAGGCCATCAGGGCCCGCCATGCCGCAGTCCGGGCCGTCTACCTCGCCTTCCGTTGGACCTCCACCAAGCTCGGCAGCTTCTTCGGGCTGAGCCACGTGGCGGTGAACAAGATCATCTGCTTGGAGCGCAAGCGGCCATGAATGACGACAGGGAGTACCGCACCGTCCCGGCGAACGTGGAGACCGAGCAAGAGCTCCTCGGCCTCCTGATGATGCGCAACGACCTCGTTGGGCGCGTCTCCGGGATCCTCAAGGCGGAGGACTTCCACGAGGAGATCCATCGGCGGCTGTTCGAAATGATCAGGCAGACCGTCGGCAAGGGCATGAGCGCCACGCCGGTCACGCTCCACCATCACTTGCCCGATGGCGAGCTCGCGCAAGGCGTGACCTACAAGGGCTACCTGGCGCGTCTCCTGTCCCATGCCGGCGTGCCGCACAACCTCGACACATACGCCCGGGTGGTGCGCGATCTCTCCATGCGGCGCCGGCTGATCTCGATCTCGCAGGACATGCAGGAGGAGTCGTTCGCGGCGTCGATCGAGACCGAGCCGGAGGGCATCGCCAGGAAGGCGCTGGAGGCCATTCACGAGGCAACTCGTGGTCAGGAGCATCAGGGCGCGCGTGGCATCGACGAGATCGCCGGTGACGTCTTCGCCGAGAGCGCAGCCAAGTACCAGAAGGAGGCCGCCGACTGCCCGTCCACGGGCCTGCCAGACGTCGACAAGGCGATCGGCGGCGGCTTCGTGCCCAAGAGGCTCATCGTGATCGCCGCCCGTCCTGGCATGGGCAAGAGCCTGTTCATGACCTCCACGGCCCTGTCGGCGGCGATGAAGGGCGCCGGTGTCCTCGTCTACTCGCTCGAGCTTGATGACCGCGAGTGCGGCGCTCGCATCATCTCCGACCACCTGTTCCGCGACGGCAAGCGCGTGCCCTACGTCAACGTCTTGAACGGGTGGGTGAATGAGCAGGAGATCGAGTGGGTCTTCGAGGCCCGCGACGAGGTTCGCAATCTCCCGCTGCGCATCGACGACGCCAACGGATTGAACATGGCGGACATCGAGATCCGGACCCGGATGGAGATGGACCGCATGGCGCGCAAGGGCATCAAGCTCGGCGTCGTCTTCATCGACTACCTCCAGATCGTGAAGGCCGCGCGTGGCTCGCGAGAGAGCCGAGTCGAGGCGTTGGGCGAGGTCGCCCGCGCCGGCAAGGAGATGGCCAAGCGCCTGGGCATCTGTGTCGTCATGTTCTCCCAGCTGAATCGTGGTGTGGAGAGCCGGGACGACAAGAGGCCGAACGCGGGCGACATCCGTGGGTCAGGTGAAATCGAAGAGAGTGCTGACGTCATTGGCATGCTCTATCGGGAAGCATTCTATATCGAGGAGACTCCTGAGTACCGCCGTGGCGAAGAGGGGGCAGCGTCCCTTTATCTTTCGAAGCAGCATGATCTCGAACTCGGATTCGTGAAGAACAGGCTTGGGGCCAAGCGCGCGGTGCAACTGCATTGCGATGTCAAGTTCGCCCACGCCTCATCGAAGGCGATGATCTGATGCACATCACCAACGAGACGATGCCGTCACAAGCGCGGCTGCGGCAGCTGTTCGATTACGATCCTGGGACCGGAGTCCTCACTCGGCGCGCATTTCGATCCCCAAATGCGTCGGTCGGCAAAGCCGTAGGATCGAATCTCCGCAACGGCTACCTGAACGTTCAAATCGATGGCCGCAAGTATCGTGTCCATCGGGTGATCTGGGTCTGGGTCTACGGTGTGGTTCCCGATGGCGACATCGACCATGTGAACTGCCGCAGAGATGACAATCGCCTCACGAACCTTCGTCTGGCGACGAGAAGCCAGAACAACGCGAACACCGCGCCTAGGAAGAAGCGGCTCGCGAACTCCGGGTTCAAGGGCGTCTACTTCGACAAGTCGCGAGGCAAGTGGGAAGCCCGGATCAACGGCATCCATCTCGGCCGGTACGCGACCAAGGATGAGGCCATAGCGATCCGCGTCGCGGCCGCCCGCGACCTCCACAAGGAGTTTGTGAGGTTCGACCCATGAAGTACGACCCTTCGTTGCTCAGCATCGCTCGGGGTCTGAATACCGAGCGTGTCGTCGTCATCGCCGTCGCGGCCATGATGGACGAGCACAAGGAGCCCATCGAGATCGCGTCTCTGCTGGAGATCGACGTGGACCTGGCGGGCATGGTCGTCGACGAGATCAGGGCGACCGTGGCGCCGAAGAAGAAGGGCAAGGCGGAGCGTGACGCGCGCGCCACGCGGTTGCCGGCCGACTGGAAGCTGTCCCGGAAGGACGGGATGTATGGCATCGACCTCGGCCTGACCGAGGGTCAAGTGCGCAAGATCGCCAAGGACTTCGAGATCTATTGGCGCTCCACCGGCAAGCGGATGGTGGACTGGTCCCTCACGTGGCAGGGATGGGCGCGGCGCGAGGCGTCGAAACTCGGCAAGCGCTTGCCAGATGATCCAACGTTGTTCGAGACGAAGGCGGTAGACAGCGCGAGCGAAGATATGTGGAAAGCGGCGATGCGGTCATGGCGCGCTAACCGGACGTGGGTCTACTCCCTCGGGCCGGAGCCAGGACAACCCGGATGTCGCGTGCCTGCGGACGTCCTCAAGGAGTTCGGAGCATGACGAAGGCAGACCGGATCAGGCGGGCCAAGCGCGGTGGTCGAGTTTCCGGAGAGGTCGCGGAGATCGTCGGGCGCGAGAGCCTTCGGGACCGTCGCCGGCGGGAGGAAGAGCAGAGGCACGCTGCCTACCTGAAGGCTCTGGAGGATCAGCGCCTGGAGGCTATTGGGAAGACGGGCAAGGATGCCAAGCGTTTCCAGCGCGTGGTCTACAGGGCCCTCGGGCTCGATCCCAAGGCAGGCTACGAAGGCTCGCCTCCTGCCTTCTTCCCGGACAAGACGTTGAACGAGTCGTCCGCGGCCGCGGAGGGCCAGGGCTTCCGCAACGCCGTGAAAGATCCTGTCCAGCGCATGCTCCGGCGCGGCGAGATCGACGATGTGCAGTACGACGCGGCCAACGAGTTCATTGCCCTCTGGGAGGCTCACAGCCGCATCGGCGGACGCGCTATCGAGTACGGGGAGAGGGTGGACGGGGGCAGGATGCCGGACATATCCGTCTCGGCCATGTCGGTCGTCGCCCGGGTGGACAGCTACCGCAAGCAGGTGGAGCCCAATGCCGTCCTCATCATGGAGGCCGTCTGCATCAATGGCAGGTCGATCCGTCAATGCTGCGAGGCGGAGCAATGGGGTCGCAACCCGCGCACCGTCATGAAGAAGTTTCGGGCGGCCCTCGACGAGACCGCCCGCTTCTTCTTCGGCTAGATCACCAGAGCGGCATGCCGCAGATCGCGAACTTGAACGCGATCTTGTCCATGAACGTCAGCTTGCCGCCTCGCTCCTGAAGACGCGCCTCATACTCCATGCGCAGGTAGCTCGTGTCGAAGGTCGAGCATTCGCTGAGTGGCGTCTGCTGTATCGCCTTGGACACGCGGTCGCCCACCACCTTTCCGTAGCGCTTGGAGATGACGGGGATCTCCAGAGCCAGCACCTTCTCTCGGGCGACGAAGAATGGCTCGCCCTCGTCGACGCCGGCCTCGATCCTGCTCCACAAGCGCTCGTACTCCAGAGCGGCGCACTGAGCGATGGACGGGTCTTCGATGTAGCGGTTGCCGAACTTCGCCATGGGTCAATCCTCCGGCTGGCCGGCGACGGGATTGCCGGGCTTGATCTTGTAGACGGCCATGTAGTTCAGGCACCACTTCTCCCGGGCCTCGCGGCGGTCCTCGGCGCCGATCTGAGCGAGCCAGTCGGTGTACTTGCCGGGGATGATCTCGACGCACTGCGGAGGCCCGATGTCGTTCTCCGTTACCGACTCACGCCAGCGGGCGATCAGCATGCGATACATCGAGTTGAAGGGCAGGCGCTTGCACAGCGCCGGCTCGTAGTCGCGATAGGCGCCATCGTTCGGGTAGACGACGAAGACCGGCGGAACGGGCTGGGCGATGGCCTCGTCCAGAAGCTCATCGAACTCGCGACAGAGCCTTACCAGCACGTCGCGGTGGTTCTGGTACAGCGTCCATTTGCGGCCTCTCTCCAGCTGCTCGAAGATGTCGGCGCGGCCATTCAGCTTCAGCAGCTGGGCAAGCTCATGCCGGTCGAGACCGATCCTGATGCGCATGGCGCGCAGATCGTTCGGGGTGACGTCGCTCGGGCGCTCGTCCATGTCGATCTCCTGAGTGTGCCCCGTGGCCCGGGGCGTCGCGATGTTCATGTCATCTCCTTTCGTTACTGTCGATCTCGGCCAGGATGCGGCGAACGCCGTCCCAGAGCGGTTCGTTGTTGAGAGGCTCCCAGCCGACGTCTTCGTTGCAGGCGTCCCACGCGGCCAGGAGGCCGCGCAGGGCTTGTTCCATGTCCGCCGACACGCGGATCACTCTCGCGCGTCGGTGGAAGGCGGCGGCCTGGGCCGGTCTCATGCGGCCCATCAGCGGCCCTCCGCTTTGACGGGCGCAGGCACGACGACGGTACTGTCGTCCTTTTCGGCAGAACGCCGGACGATCCGGTTGAACACCCAATCTTGGGCTCTCTCGAAGTGCTTGCGGTCCAGACCGTCGAAGTCGCCGCCCTCGAACCCCTCGCCCGCAAGAGCGGCGTTGAGGGCGGCGAGCATGGCTTCGAGGAGAGGCTTGGTGAGGCGGGGCATCACACGCCCTCCACTTCAGTAGCCTTGGCGACGGCGGCTCGGGCACGTTCTCGTGCAGCGCCATCGGTCGGGCGCGCAAGCAGGTCGTGCAGCGCCTCCAGCAGGTCCGGCGCGGCGGCTATCAGGTTGGCGTTCGCCGTAGCCTGCTCCGCGTCCCGGAAGTCGATGATGGCGACCTTCGCGACGCCGAACCGAACGGCGTCTTCGCCCGCGAGGATCAGCACGCTCTGGATGCCATGCGGCTCTTGCTGGGTCGGCCCGACGCGCCACGGGCCCTGGGTGTGCTCAGCCATTGGTGTTGATCTCCTTCTTCGGCGCGTAGGTGTCCAACGTGGCGTTGATGTCGGCGGTCTCGGATGCCTTGAAGTCGAGCCAGCCGCCGTCCTTGAAAGTCTCGACGATGATGATGCCGCTGTATCTGCCGTCAGGGGCGTGGACCGAATAGCAGGTGATCCATGCGACGCTGGTGTTCTTCGGCCCGCGCAACTCCCAGAGGCAGAGCACGGTCGCGCCGCGCTCGCGGAGGCGGGTTTCGAGGGCGCGGTCGGGGTAGGTCTTCTTCGGCATGGCATCAGCCCTCCCCGCCGGTGCAGCGCTTGAAGAACATCGTCTTCCGTATGGCCTCGGTTTCGCCCTTCAGCCGGGCGATCTCAGGCGCAATGTTGTCGCCACTCATGGACGAGACGGGGATGCCGATCAGGAGGATGCCCACGGCGTCGTTCGTCCTCGCCTGCTCCTGCCGGGTCGAGGCGTTGGCGAGGGCGGCGGAAAGCCTCTGGCTCTCCTCGCCAAGCTGCTGGCAGGTCCAGGTCCGGTATCCGACCTCGGATACGTAGGCCGGAGAGATGGACTCCGGCGACTTGGCGCACGCGGCGAGGGTAGCGGCGGCGCACAGCACAACGAGTTTCTTCATGATGGGTCTCCAGTCGTTTGGCCCCGTCAGACGGGGCGGATGGTGAGGGGATCAGTCGCGAGCAACTGTCACGCAGAAGGTGGCGAACAGCGTCACGGCGATGACCTGAAGCCACTGAACAGCGGCATAGGTTGACGTGCCGACGCCGATGGACTCGGCATTGTGCGCGTTCGCCCAATAGAGCGAGGAGTAGAGGAACAGGACCATGGCGATGATGAGCGCCACTGATCCGCAGATGCCAAAAAACGTCTTCATGGTCGGTCTCCTATGGTGGGCCCCAGGGATCGGGGCGGGGGTGAAGTCAGCGGGTGCGGCCCTCGATCTCCTGCACGAGATGGAGTGCGAGGTCGGCAGTCTTGAGCCGTGCCTTCCTGTCGGCGCGGGTTGCCTCTGTCTCGCCGCACGCATTGCGAAGCGCCGCAGAGAGGTCGCGGATCGTCTCAACGAGTTGCGGGATGATGATCTCCTCCGGGTGACCGGAGTCGGGCACGTCGATCTCGGCCCCCCTATACGCCTCGTCGCTCTCCCACATGCCGGTGATGACGGTGGCGCGGGTGTTGTCGTAGTCGGCTTCTTGGTTGTTCCAGCCGATGTCGTCGGCATCCAGCTTCCGCTTCGCCTCGGCGATGGCGGCGGCCTTGTCCGGTGCCTCGAATGTCTCGTGGACGTAGTGAGGCACGAGGAAGGTGTATTCGACGGTGTACTCAGCCATTGGTTGTCCTCCAGGGTTGGCCCGGTCACGCCGGGCGGGGTGTGGTCAGCCGATCCGGGTGACGGTCACCTTGAAGAGAGAATTATCGTCCAGCCCGATGGTCAGGTTCGACGGGTCGCTTGCGTCGATGAAGGCGATGCTGCGCTCGCAGTGCAGGAACCGGGCATCCTCGTCACTCCAGTCGAAGCATTCGAACTCGACGTCGGTGTGCAGCATGTCGCGGATCAGGATCGCGAGGTCGCGGGTGTCGGCGGTGCGCTTCTTGGCCATCGCTCAGCCCTCCTTTGCTGTGTGTTTGGCGACCGCCTCGTCAGCAGCCTTGATGGCGCCCGCGACCGTCTCGGCTGTCGCGTCTTCGATCAGCGGCTCACCGTCGACGTCGTCATCCCGGTAGATGCCGATGAGCCAGTCGTCGGACTCGTCCAGATTGAGGTTGGCGCCGTCGACGTCGTCAGTCAGCAGGACATAGACCTTGCCCGGGTAGTCCTTGCGCCACGCAAGGCAACCGCCTCCCGTGTGATAGACCGTGAAGCCCGCCGCCATTAGCACCTTGCCGGGCTTGCTCTTTTTGGCCTTGCGGCACACGTCGTCCAACCATGTGAAAAACTTGGTCATGCTCAGCCCTCCACCTTCTTCACCGCGCCCAGCGCGATGGCTTGCAGGTCGATGCGGTGGCCGAGAGGAAGGCGCCGCTTCACGAACGGCCGGACGTGCAGCCAGAGGCGGATGCCGCCCGCGTCGTTGACCTCGAAGTCGTAGCGCTTGCCGTCCACCTTCATGGTGCCGGTGACGTGCCGCGAGCCTTTGGAGCGGTCGTCCACGATCAGTTCGGTGACGTTTGGTTGTGCCATGGTGTGTCTCCTTCTCAGCCCGGTCACGCCGGGCAATGGGTTGTCACTTATCGTCGATCTCAGCGATGATAGTGCGGGCCTGTTCCAGTCCGTTGAGGAGGCTGTCGCCATCGTTGGCGTCGCTCGCGGCCAGCATGTTCCGCAGCGTCTCCCGCTGCGACCATGATTTCGGCGATGGCGTCGAGCGTGTCGGGGGACCATTCCACGCCGTCCATGAGTTGCTGGATGGCCAACAGGGCGTCAGGGGCTTCCATTCGTCAGCCCTCCCCGTCGATCTTGGCCAGCACGGCGGCAATGGTCTTGCCCGGCTCGGTCAGGTACGGGTTGCCGGGCGAGTGCTTGCCCACAAAGTCGAAGGCGAGGCGGAGGGCGGCGGCGGCGGCCATTGTGTCGCCGGTCACGCTGGCGACAATCTCGCGCATGTCGGCCAGCCCTTGCAGGTCTTGCGTGCCAATGAGGCGCCGCAGCAGGTCCAGTTCTTTGAGTGTGGTCACGGTCGTATCTCCTCTTTCAGCCCGGACAGACCGGGCGGGAAACGTCGAAAAACGGGAGCAGGGGAGGGCGGCGCGCGGGAAACTTGGTTAGCAGCCCGACGTTGGCGCCGCCCTCCAACGCGTTGCTACACGCGCATCGGCATCAGCACGGCGAACACGGCGCCGTCGCTTTCGATCACGGCCGGGGAGCCCGGATCGGTCTGGAAGATGGTGACGCGCTCACCCATGACCTTCAGGATGTCGCCCACATAACGAGCGTTGAACCCGGTCACGTGTGACCATTCGTTGGTGTAGACCGGCACCGTCCCGGACAGTTCGCCGTTGTCCGGATCGCGGAAGGTCAGGCGAAGCATGTCGGCTTCGACCTCCAGCCGGACGGCGCAACCGCGCCCGCGCAACAGGACGGGCGTCACGGCCGCCACCGTCTCCGCGAGGGCTTCCGTGCTCACCCGGAGCATGCGGGTGCGATCGGTCGGAATGACGCGCTGATAGTCCGGATATCTGCCGTCGATGAGCTTCGACCGAATGGTCACGTTCCCGGCCGTGAAGTCGGCGCGCGTCTCCGAGATGGCGACGGACACGGGCACGGGCGGCTTGCGCTTGCCTATCAGCGCGATCACGTCGTGGACCGTTGCGGCAGGGAGGATGACGCCGGGCATGTCTGCGGCGGCCTCCGGGAGGTCTCCGCGCCAGAGCGCGAGGCGGTGCCCGTCCGTCGCCACGACGTGCAGCCGCCCGTAGTAGGCATGCAGATAGACGCCGTTGAGGTAGTAGCGGGTTTCCTCGGTCGAGATGGCAAACGCCACGCTCTGCAACGCGTCGTGGAGCACGTCCGACTGGATGGAGAAGCGGACCGGCTCGCCGTCGAAGGGCAGGGCCGGGAAGTCCGTTGGCGCGATGGCCTTCACCGTCGCCACGGTCCCGGCGAAGTCGAGCCGCACGGAGTCCGGATCGGTCGCATCCATGGCGAGCATGGACGCCTTCGACTTCTTAACCATGTCCGCGAGGAGATGTGCCGGAAGCGTCGTGTCGAATCCTGGATCGACGGCGGCCGGAACCCGGACGGTCACCTCGCGGTCAAGGTCGGTTGTGACAACGGCGAGGGCGTCGCCGTCCGCCCTCAATCGGGCATGGGTCAGGATCGGAAACGTGTGCTTCCGCTCCACCGCGCGCTTCGCGAAGGCAAGGGCGCCGTTGAAGTCGGCGCGCGAGATGACAGCACTGTGCATGTGGTTCGGTCTCCTGTTTTGAGCCCGGACAGGCCGGGCGGCGAGGTGTTTAGAGTAGCAGAATCGCGTGGTTTTGCAAGCGTTTGGCTGCTACCGCTTTGGAGTTGTGGCAGTGGTTTGCTGTGCGATGACTTCCTTCTGACGGGCCGCCTCCGCGTCAATGAGGGCGCGCGCGAGCTTCGCGGGTGTGGGCAGGGTCGGAACGTCGTCGCTCCATTCGATATGCCAGAGGATGGCGGGCACGACTTCCCAATCGAAGGAGAGACACCCCACAATCACCTCCTCTGTATCGAGGCGGTTGAGGGCAACCCACACGGACTCGAGCCACGCGCCGCGACCGGCCGCCCAACTGCGGACGACAGAGGTTCCCTCCCGTTCCCACCACTCCCGGAAACCCGGCGGCGGGGCGTCCTCGCGGATGCGGTCAACCGACAGCATCGCTTCCCAAAGCATCAACGCGTTTTCAGTGTAGGCGCTCGCCATGTGACGACTCCTTGAGGTGTTTAGAGGCGGCCGCCCACCGGCCGCACGATGGCGCCGGGCGGCAGGTAGACGGCAGGGCCGCCCGTGCTCCGCCGGGTGGCAATGGCGAGATGGCACGGGAGCCACCCGGTTGACTTTCCGACATAGAACCGTTCCCGGGTTCCGTCAGGGTGGATTGCTTCGACGCGTTGGCCTTCCAGTCCCGCAAGGCGGGAGTCCAAGTCCGCCGGGCACCGTTTGCCGGTCCGCCGGGCATGCTCCGCGCCGCGCGTCATAGCGTCATTGAAGGCGGCGAAATGCTCTGCCGTGCCCGGTTCCCACGGGACGACTATCTCGCCAATCCATTCGAGCACGGCGCGCCGCTTGCGCTCCGCCACGGCGAACCCGTAGCAGGAAAACCCGTTGCCGGAGCGGAGCACGTAAAGCCCTTGTTCCGCGTTGATGCTGTGAAGCTCCATCGTCGACTCCTTTTTTGTGCCCGGGCATGCCGGGCAAGGGATTGCTAGGCGAGTGCGGCGGACTTGGCGGACACGACGAAACGGCGCGCGTCTCGCCTTTCCCGTCCGCGCCGCGACTTGGCGAACGGCTCCGGATGACGGCGCCACGTCCGCCCGTCCAATAGGCTCCGGAGGGCTTCACTAAGCGCCGCGTTGCGAACCTTGCGCCGTCGCATGGTCGGACTCCATCGATCCGCCCGGGCATGCCGGGCAATGGTTTGCAGTCTCCGCCCGTAGGACGGTCCGGCGGCCGGTTCATGCCCGGCGGCCGGAGCGGCCCGCGCACGGTCCGGGAGGGCGCCGGAGCGGCCCTCCCGTCCGGCCCTCACGCGTCCGGGTCCAAATCCATGACCTCGCCGAACGGAACCGGCCGCCGCTTGCCTATTTCCGTGTTGGCCCAAAGCACGGGACAATGCGGCTCCGGCCCAAAGTCGGAGCAATCCATGT
>NZ_JCACDK010000009.1:0-53851 GCF_059501845.1 Alsobacter sp.
TCAACAAATCCTCACGCGGCAATTGCATCCCACTCGCCATCGCGTCCTCCCATGTCGATTAGGGCACGCCCGTCCTTGCCGCCGGAGAGTCCGGCGGTGCGGGCCTGGGCGCAGAGTAGAAACAGGCGGGAGCGCACGTCAATGAGGCTCGTGGCCCGGAGAATGCTGGAATAACCGGCAGAATCGACCAGAATCCCGGATCGGGACACCCACGCGCGAAAAGCCGCCGGCCCGGAAGGCCGGCGGCTCAGGCAGAGGCGGTCGGGAGACCGGCGGCCGGCCGCCGGGTCCGGCTCAGTACTGCACGCCCTTCGTCAGCGCCCCGTCGATGACGAGGTTCGTGCCGGTGGTGAAGGACGAGGCCGGGCTCGCCAGGAAGACGACGCCGCGCGCGATCTCCTCGGGCGTCGCCATGCGCCCGGTCGGGTTGAGCGAGAGAGCCTGGTTGAACAGGTCCGGCAGATTGTTCTCGATGTACTGCCAGATGCCGCCATCGAAATAGGTGTTGCCGGGCGAGACGCTGTTCACCCGGATCATCTTGCCCGCGAGCTTGTAGGCAAGGCCCTGCGCATAGTGGATGAGCGCCGCTTTGAAGGCGCCATAGGCGGGACCGGTGAAGTCGATCTCACGGCCGGACACGCTGGAGATGACGACGATCGCCGGCGCCCTGCTCTTTTCCAGGTAAGGCAGCGATGCGTTCACGGCACGCACCGTGTGCATCATGTCGACCTCGAACTGCTTGCGCCAGGCCTCCTCGTTGTCCTCCACCGCCAATGCGGAGACGTTGGCGATGAGGATGTCGATCCCGCCAAGCGACGCGGCGGACGCGCCGACCCAGGCCTCGAGCGCCGCCTTGTCGGCGACGTCCACCGCCTGGCCGAAGCTCTTCACGCCCTTGGCCTTGATCGCCGCGACCGCCTCGTCGACCTCGGCCGCATTGCGTGCGCAGATCGCCACGTTCGCGCCCTCGCCGGCCAGGATGTCGGCGCAGCGCCGTCCGATGCCCTTGCTGCCGCCGGTGATCACGGCATTCAGCCCCTTCAATCCCAGATCCATGTCGTCCCCTCCCGGTGTTCCAGCCCGGCCTTCCGGCCTCAGGCGATGTAGGCCTTCTTCATCGACGCGCCGACGGTGTATTTCGGGTCGACCATGTTGCCGAGCCGGACCCGGCCGGCCTGCGTGCACAGGAAATACGCCTCGTCCTCGTCGAAGCCGTAGTCGGTAGCGATCCAGCGGACGAGGTCGCGATAGGCCATGCGGGCCGCGTCCTCCATCGGCCGGGCGCTGCCGACGCTCATGATGAAGTCCTCCGTCTCGAGCCTGGGGCCCGGGACCGACCAGCCCTTGATGAGGTCGACCTGCACCGTGCAGACGGCCGGCATCTCGACGGCCACGCCGCAGAGTTCGCCATCCCCCTGCCGCCCGTGACAGTCGCCAAGGAACAGGTACGCGCCGTCGTGCAGGACCGGGAAATAGACGACGGCCCCTGGCGCGACGTCCGGCAGGTCCATGTTGCCGCCCCAATAGTCGGGCTGGAGGGACGACACCGCCTCGATCTGCGGGCTGACGCCGAGCGTGCCGATGAAGGGCTCGTAGGGCAGCGTCACGCGGTCGCTGAACTTCACGCCCTCCGTCGTCACCTCCATCTTCTTCACCCTCTCGGCCAGTGGGGCGTTGAGCATGGCGGTGGTGGGCGTGGCGACGAGCCCGCCGAATTCGGGAATCAGCGCGGTGGTGCCGACGGGCTGCGGCCCCCGCGGCACGATGGAGAGGATGTGAACCGCCAGCGTGTCGCCGCGCTTCGCGCCCTCGACGGCGATGGGCCCGTTCTGCGGGTTCACGAAGGGCATGGTCAGGACCTTGGAGGGAAGGTCCTTCTCCGTCTTGATGGCGCCGTGGAAGGCGTCGTGCGTCTCGGCGGCCACCACG
This sequence comes from Alsobacter sp., assembly GCF_059501845.1. Taxonomy (NCBI): domain Bacteria; kingdom Pseudomonadati; phylum Pseudomonadota; class Alphaproteobacteria; order Hyphomicrobiales; family Alsobacteraceae; genus Alsobacter; species Alsobacter sp. Next base: position 1,930 of record NZ_JCACDK010000009.1, read on the forward strand.
TCTCCGGGCCGGATGCGCAGCACGGGAGCCGCGTAGGGTCCATAGACGAACTTGTATTCGCCCTGCGCCGCCTCGGTCAGCGCATGCGTGTCGCCGCGCGCGCCCTTGGCCACGCCGAGCCGCCCCATGTAAGACGTGTCGATCCAGCTCATGTCGTCCTCCCCTGCCGCCACGATACAGGCGCCGGCGCGGGAGGAAAGAGCCCGGGCGGAAACGCGGCATTCACCTGGAGCGTGGCAGGGTGTCCGCCGGAGAGCACGCCCTTGCCGCATGGGCGAGGGATCGCGTAAACTCCAGCTCATTGATCGACGCCTTTTGATTCACTCATTGATTGCGCCGCTGTTTGGCGGCAACCGGACATGTCTGCAGCTCAGCACGCAAGCTCTCCCGACAGCACTCTCGTGCCCGGCGCCGTCACGCGCCTGGAGAAGGCCGCCCGTCTCGAGGCGGCTTTGCAGGGCCAAATCGAGAGCGGAGAAACGCCGGCCGCCACGGATATCCTGCAGCTCTCCATCCTGCTGCATGAGGCGCGGCGTCACGAGGACGCAGAGCGCTGGTGCCGCACAGGGCTGCGCCTGACGGGCGAGGACTGGCGGCTTCGCAACGTCATCGCAGTCGCGCTCAAGGCTCTCGGACACTTCGACGAGGCGACGGCCGAGCTGGAGCGTGCCCTCGAATTCGCGCCGGGTGAAGGCGTGCTCCTGTCCAATCTCGGGAACGTCCTGCTGGCGCAAGGCAAGGCCGAGCGGGCCATAGGCGTCTTTGCGATGCTGGTGGATCGGCGCCCCGGCGACGGGCAGGCCAGGCGCATGCTCGGCCTCGCCGCGCGGCGGGCGGGCCGGATCGACGAGGCCATCGCACACGCCGAGACCGCCCGCGCCATGAAGCCGCTGGACGTGCTGGCCTGGGTCGACCTCGTGGCACTGGAGGAGGACAAGGGCAGGCGCGACAAGGCCTTCGCCATTGTCGACCGTGCGATCTCGCTGATCGGACCGGCCCGCGCGCTCGTCGATACGCGGATCAAGCTGCTGCGGCGCGATGGCCGCTACGAGGAAGCCAGACACTACATCGGCGAGCGGATCACCGCCGAGCCCCGCGCGGCGTGGCTGCGTGCGGAATTGGCCCGGACCTTCGCCCTTGACGATCGCCCGACCGCCAGCGTGCACTACGCCGAAGCCCTGCGGCTCGCTCCGGACGACACCGCGATCGTCTCGGCCGCGGCGGACAATCTCGATCGGACACGAGGACCGGCGGAACAGAAGGCCATGGCCGCCGCCTACGTCCTCGCCCGTCTGCGCCTGGTACTCGGCAATCCGCGGCAGGATGCCAAGGCCCTGCGCGGCATCCTGAGCCGATCCTGTGACTTCGAGCGCGCTGAATCCCTGGGCAGCTTCGAGGATCTCGGGCACCACTTCGCAACGACGGGCCAAGAGGCTGCCCTTCACTACATGCTGGGCCAGGTGTCGACGCCCGCGCATCGCCGGCTTTTGGTCGACCTGCACCGGACAGCCTTGCGGCCGCTCGAGGTGATTGCCCGCCAGACGCCGGTGTCGCGCCCTCCTCCGGCCCGGCGCGCGAAAGTGCGCATCGGCTTCATGTCGTCGGACCTGCGTCATCACCCGGTCGCCTATTTCGCCGAGCCGCTGATCACCGGGCTCGACCGCTCGCGCTTCGAGGTCTTCTGCTATTCCTGGAACACGGGCCCCGCGGATCAGATCGAGCGGCGCATCGCGGCCAGCGTCGATACGTTCCGCAAGCACCCCGCCATCACCGACCGGGACGCCGCGCAGCTCATCGCGGCCGACGGGCTCGACATCCTGTTCGAACTCGGCGGATCGACCGACATGAACAAGATAGCCACGATGGCGTGGCAACCGGCTCCGCGCCAGGCGAGCTGGCTCGGCTATCCGCATTCCGCCGGCCTGGAGACGATCGACCGAATTCTCGTCGACCCCTGGCTGGAACCGCCCGACCCCGCCCTGCTCGTCGAGAAGCCCTTCCGGCTGCGCCACAGCTGGGTCGCGCTGCACCAGCCCGGGTTCTCCCCGCTGCCCGCGATCGATCCCCTGGTGCCCTCCGAGCGGACGGGAAGGGTGACGTTCGGCACGATGAACAACATCTACAAGTTCAACCCGGATCTCTTTGCAACCTGGACGGAAATCCTTCTCGCGCTGCCACACTCCGACCTGCTCTTCGTGCGGCCGGAAGCGGGCATGGTCTCCTTCCGCGACAATGTCGGGCGCTTCTTCGAAGAACGCGGCGTCTCGCGCAGCCGGCTCCGTTTCGTCGGCATCCGGGGTGACCATCTCGGCTGGTACAACGCCATCGATGTGGCACTCGACACCTTTCCGCAGACGGGAGGGACGACGACCTGCGAGACGCTGTGGATGGGCGTGCCGGTGGTCACGCTGGTCGGCGAGGCGTTCTTCGAGCGGCTCTCATACTCCAACCTGAACAATGCCGGACTGGGAGAGTGGTGCGCCTTCGATCGCGCCACCTATGTGGCGCTCGCCTTGAAGGCGGCGGCTGACGTCGCCTGGCGGACCGATTTTCGCCGCAACGCCCGGCAGCGCATCGCGGATCATCCGCTCGGGCAGCCACGCACCTTCATTCGCGACTTCCAGGATGCAGCGCTGGCGTGGATGGAGGAGGTACCATGACGCGCGCAGTGATCCTCGCCGGCGGCCGGGGGACGCGGCTCGCCGAGGAGACCGACCTGCGCCCCAAGCCGATGGTGGAGATCGGCGGCCGGCCGATCCTCTGGCACGTCATGAAGATCTACGCGGCAGCGGGGATCACCGAGTTCGTGATCTGCCTCGGCCACAAGGGCGACCAGATCAAGGAGTGGTTCGTCCGCTACCGGTTGCGAGCATCGGATGTGACCGTCGACCTCGCCAGCGGCGAGGTGACCTATCATTCAGGGCCGGCCGAGCCCTGGCGCGTCACGCTCGTGGAGACCGGCGGAGACACGCAGACGGGCGGGCGCCTTCGTCGCGCGGCGCGCCATCTCGATCCGCATCAGCCTTTCCTGCTCACCTATGGCGATGGCGTCGGCGATGTCGACGTCGCCGCCAGCCTGGCGTTCCACCGGTCGCACGGCCGGCTGGCGACCGTGACGGCCGTGACGCCGCCCGGCCGCTTCGGCGCCCTGCAGCGCGAGGGCAACCGGGTCGCCCGCTTCGTCGAGAAGCCGGAGACCGGCGGCGGGACCATCAATGGCGGGTTCTTCGTCATGTCGCCGCGGGTCATCGATTTCATACCGGGCGACGAGACCGTGCTGGAGCGCGACCCGCTGGAGCGGCTCGCGCGCGACGGTGAGCTCATGGCCTTCGAGCATCGCGGGTTCTGGCAGCCGATGGACACGGTGCGGGACCGCAAGGTGCTGGAGGAGCTCTGGGCGACCGGCAACGCGCCGTGGAAGGTGTGGTGATGCGCGTTCCCGACCGCAGCTTCTGGAAGGGACGCCGGGTGCTCGTGACGGGGCATACGGGCTTCAAGGGCTCCTGGCTGCTCCTGATGCTGGAGGAACTCGGCGCGCTCTCCAGCGGCTTCGCGCTGCCGCCCGAGAAGGGCGCGTCGGCCTACGCCGCCCTCGGCGCCGGCCGGAGCGTTGCCGGATGGACGGGCGACATCCGCGATCCCGGAGCTCTGCGCGACGTTCTCGCCGCGGCGCGGCCGGAGGTCGTGGTCCACCTCGCCGCGCAGGCCATCGTGTCGCGTGCCCATGCGGCGCCGGCCGAGACTTTCTCCGTGAACGTCGGCGGGACGGCCACGCTGCTGGAGGCTCTTGTGCACCAGCCCGGCTGGACGGCGGCGCTAATGGTGACGAGCGACAAGGTTTACCGGAACAGCGGGACAGGCGAGCCGTTTCGCGAGGAGGATCCGCTGGGCGGAGAAGACCCCTACTCCGCGTCGAAGGCCGCTTGCGAACTGGCGGTCGCCGCCTTCACCACGACCTACGGAATACTGGGCGCGGTCGCGACGGCGCGCGCCGGCAACGTCGCGGGCGGAGGCGACTTTGGCGAGGACAGGCTGCTGCCTGACCTTCTGCGTGCGGCTCAGTCCGGTGAGGTGCTTCGGTTGCGGAGGCCCCGGGCCACTCGTCCGTTCCAGCACGTGCTGGACGTGCTGACCGGGTATCTCCTGCATGTCGAGGATCTCTGCCGGAAACCGCGGGCGACCCCGACGGCGCTCAATTTCGGCCCCGAAGGCCCGCCGCTCCGTGTCGAGGAGGTCGTCTCCACCTATTGCGAAGCCGCCGGCCAGCGGTTGCCGTGGGTGCCCGAGGGTTCGGAGGCGCTGCCGGAAGCCGAAAAGCTGGCGCTCGATTCGGGGCTCGCGCGGAGCACCCTGTGCTGGACGCCTCGCTTCACCCCGGCCGAAGCCGTGGCTGACACGGCGCGCTGGCATGCGGCGTGGCGGACCGGCGAGGACATGGCGGCTCGCTCGCGCCGCGCCGCGGCAGAGGCGGTGGCACGATGACGGTCGAGGCACCAGCCCACCCGCGAGAGGCGGCATGCCGTGCGGTCGTCCGCTGCCGGTTCTGCGACGGTGATCTGGGCGACCTCCTCTGCGATCTCGGACGGCAGCCGCTGGCCAATGGCTACGTTGACCCGGCCGACGCCCACACCCCGGATCCCGCCTACCCGCTCGCCGTGAGGGTATGCTCGCGCTGCCGGCTCGCGCAGCTCGACCATATCGTCGACGCCCGGTCGATCTTTCGCGACTACGCCTACTTCTCGTCCGTGTCCTCGACCTGGGACCGTCATACGCGGCACTTCGTCGAGGCAGCTGTGCGGCGCTTCCGGCTCGGGCGCAGGAGCTTCGTCGTCGAGGTGGCTTCGAACGACGGGGGGCTGCTCAGCCACGTCATGCGGGCCGGGGTCGGCTGCCTCGGCGTCGAGCCGGCCGCCAACGTCGCGGCGCAGGCGATCGCCAACGGCGTGCCGACGATGATCGGCTTCTTCGGCAAGAGCCTCGCCGACGAAATCGTCAGCCTCCACGGCCATGCGGACCTCGTCGTCGCCAACAACGTGCTCGCGCATGTGCCGGACCTGAACGATTTCGTCGCCGGTCTGGCGCGACTGGCTGGCCAGTCGGGGACCGTGTCGATCGAGACGCCTCACCTCGCCAGGCTGGTGACGCAGGTGCAGTTCGACACGATCTACCACGAGCACTACGCCTACTGGTCCTTTCACGCCGCGGAACGCGTCCTCGCCGCGCACGGTCTGCACGTCTTCGACATCGAGCGCCTGTCCACCCATGGCGGGTCCCTGCGAATCCTCGCAAAGAGCCTGAGGAGCTACGAGACCACGCCCCGCCTCGCCGCCGTGCGGGTGGAGGAGTGCTGCCTGGGGCTGGAGGACGGCTTCGCCTATCACGGCTTCCAGCGCCGTGTCCTCGGCGTGCTGGACGGGTTTGCAGCCTGGCTCGACAGCAGCCGAAGGGACGGGCACGCCATCGCCGCCTATGGCGCGGCCGCCAAGGGCAACACCTTCCTGAATGCCGCCTGCGTCGGCGCTGCCGACATCCCGTGCGTCGCGGATGCCGGCCGTGCGAAGCAGGGCCGCCTGCTGCCGGGCAGCCGGATTCCCGTGGTCACGCCGCAGGAGATGCTGGACGGTAGGCCTTACGAGGTGCTCGCCCTGCCCTGGAACATCGCGGATGAGATCGCGGCGGTGCTTCATCCCATGCGCGAATGGGGCGGGCGCATGGTGACCGCCATTCCCGAAATATCGTCGCGGCCGGTCTAGCGCGTTGCGCATCGAGCCGACACCCCTCCCCGGCCTCGTCGTCGTCGTGCCTCGACCCGTCGAGGATGACCGGGGGTTCTTTGCCCGGACCTGGTGCGCGGAGGACTTCCGGAAAGCCGGCATCGCATTCGCTCCGGTGCAGTCGGGCGTCTCGTGGAGTGCCACGGCCGGTACGCTGCGGGGGCTGCACTGGCAGGAACCGCCGCACGACGAGGCCAAGCTCGTGCGGGTGACCGCCGGGGCAGTGTTCGACGTCTGCGTCGATTTGCGTCCGGGGTCGCCGACACGAGGCAGGTGGCACGGCATGTATCTCGACGCCCGAGAGCGCCATGCAGCGTTCGTGCCCCGGGGCTTCGCGCACGGGCTCATCACCCTCGCCGATGCGACCGAGGTGCACTACGCGATGGACGCGTCCTACGCGCCGGATTCCGCCCGCGGTGCCCGCTTCGACGACCCGGCCTTCGCGATCAACTGGCCGCGCGTGGCCAATGTGGTGTCGCAGCGCGACCTGTCCTGGCCGGCCTGGGAGGCCGGGTCGTGACGCGCCGCGTGCTCGTTACGGGGGCGTCGGGCTTCGTCGGCAGCCGCACGCTCGAGCCTCTTGTGGCGGCAGGGTTCGAGGTGCATGCGGTGTCGCGCTCGCCACCGAGCCCCTCTGCCGGCGTGACGTGGTGGAAGGCCGACCTGCGCGATGCCGGGCAGGCTGGAGTGCTGATGCTGCGCGTGCGCCCGAGCCACGTCCTGCACTGTGCATGGACGGTGGATCACGACCGCTTCTGGTCCAGCCCGGACAATCTCGACTGGGCCGGTGCCACTCTTGCGCTGGCCCGGGCGGCCGCCGAGGCGGGCACGATCCGGTTCGTGGGCGTCGGCACCTGCGCGGAATACGACTGGCGCGACGGCGGCGCCTGCCCACGCTTCGAAAGCGACCCGCTGGGGCCGGATACGGTCTATGGCGAGGCGAAGGCGGCAGCGTACCGCCTGCTGGCGCGTTACTTTCGCGAGAAAGAATCGTCCTTTGCCTGGGGGCGTCTGTTTCACCTCTACGGCAAGGGCGAGCATGCCCGCCGGTTCGTGCCGTCGCTCCTCTCCGACCTCGCTGCGGGCCGCCGGGCCCGCGTGCGCAACGGCGCCCTGGTGCGTGACTACCTTCCCGTGACCGCCGCCGGTGAAGCGCTGGCTGCGCTCGTTTCGTCGTCTTGCCAGGACGCGGTGAATGTCGCCAGCGGCCGGCCGGTCACGCTGGCAGACCTCGCGGGCCATGTGGCGGAGCAGGCCGGCCGGCGGGGGTGCGTGGAGATCCTGTCTGCCGAACCGGGGCCTCGTGAGGTGGCCTCGATGATCGCCGAAACGGGCCGGCTGTCCCGCGAGGTCGGCTGGCGGGCGCCGGATGGCTGGCCGGGGCTGGCCACGCCCGAGGCCCTGCACGAGAGCTGAGTTCGCTGCCAACCGCCAGCCCCGCGAACCACGGCGCTGCATATGCGTTGGGGCAAAACGGAGGGACCGTCACATGATCAGGACAGACACCCCGGCCTTCGCCCGCCTCGTGCCGCTGATCGCGGCAGCGAGCCTTCTCGCCGTTCTGGCGATGCTCCCGGCCGGCGCCTGACCGGCCGGGGCATCTCAAGCGCGATCAGGGGCAGACCAAAACCTTGCGGCGGTGCGGGTTGCCCCAGGAGTCGTAGACGACTTGGCGCTGGTAGAAGCACTCGTCGCCATACCCGTAACCAGCCTCATAGGCCGGCGGCCCCGCGTAGACCGGCGCACCGTAGCCGTAGGACGGTGCCGTCGCGAGTGCGCCGAGCGCCAGCCCGCCGATGACGCCGGCTGCCGCCGCCGCGCCGGGGTTCCAGCCACCCCGATATCCGTAGCCGTGACCGTAGCCATACCCGTAGCCGTGACCATAGGGACCGTAGCGCCACGTCCCCGTCCGGGCACCGGCCTCGGCGGGAATGGCTGCGAGAAGGCTGGCGCCGAGCGCGAGCCCGGCGAGCGCGACGGCTCCTGTGCGTTTCATCAACATGACGCCCTCCATACAAGGTTGCGCAACCCTAGGCTGCTCAACCTGAACACTAGCCGAACGACGGCCTGCCGATCTGAAACGTTTCGCACATCACGAAAGCGCGCCTGACTGGCGGTGAGACATCGCGGCAGTCCTGCCGATGCGAATCCGGTGTAGACGGGCGGCATGGAACCGTCTTCCATCGAAAGCTCCCGCCAGCAGCCCGTGTTGCGTACCACCTCCATGCCGTCACACTTCTCGTGGTCCGTCGCGAAGTCCGCCCTGATCGCGGTGCTTCTGGGCGGCTGCATCACGACCCCGCCGCCCGACGCGAAGCTGGACGTGCCCTCGCGCTACACGAACGCCGGCGGAGGTGCTGCGGCCCCGCTTGCGACGGACTGGTGGAGGGCGTTCCGGTCGCCCGAGCTGACGCGCTACGTGCAGGATACAGAGGCCGGAAACCTCGATATCGCAGCGGCGCAGGCCCGCATCGTCCAGGCGGACGCCAATGCCAGGGTCGCAGGCGCGCCCTTGCTGCCCAGCATCGACCTGAACGGGTCTGGCGAACGCAGCCGCTCGGCGGATCTTGCGCGCATTCGCGGCGTGAACGGGAACACGGTTCGCAACCTGTTCTCGACGGGTCTGGGCGCCAGCTACGAACTCGATTTCTGGGGCAAGAACCGCCTCACCTATCAGGCGGTGCAGGACGTGGCGCAGGCCTCCCGCTTCGACCGCGACACGATCGCCCTGTCGAGCGTCGCATCGACCGCCACCACCTATTTTCAGGTGCTCGGTGCCTATGAGCGCCGGTCCATCGCGCGCAAGAACATCGAAAGCGCGAGCCGCATCCTCGGCATCATCCAGGAGCGGCTGGCGGTCGGCACGGCGACCTCCCTCGACCTCGCCCAGCAGGAGAGCGTGGTCGCCAACCTCAAGGCGCAGATCCCGCCGCTCGACCAGGAGATCGGGCAGAACGAGGCCAACCTCGCCATCCTGCTCGGCCGCGCCCCGGAGCGCATCACCGTGAAAGGGCGCGGCTTCGGCGCCACGGCGCTTCCGGCGGTGAAGCCCGGACTTCCCTCCGAACTCCTGCTGCGCCGGCCCGACATCGCTTATGCCGAAGCGCAGCTTGCCGGGGCCCATGCCGACGTCGGCGCGGCGCGGGCCGCTTTTTTCCCGTCCATCAGCCTGTCGGCGCAGGGCGGTTTCGAGAGCCTCGCCCTGCGCAGCCTGTTCAACCCGGCTGCAGGCTTCGCCAGCATGGGCGCCAATCTCGTGCAGCCCATCTTCCAGGGCTTTCGGCTGGAGGGCCAGCTGGAGCAGGCGCAGGGACGCGAGGCCGAGCTCCTGCAGGCCTACCGCAAGTCCGTCATCAGCGCGTTCGCCGACGTCGAGAAAGCGCTGATCGCCACCCGCCAGCTGGCCCTGCAGGAGAAGCTGCAGCGTGACGCGCTGGAAAGCGCGCGGCGGGCCTATGAAATCTCCGAACAGCGGCTGCGGGAAGGCACGGTGGACATCGTCACCGTGCTGACGACGCAGCAGACGCTGTTCGAGGACGAGGACGCCGTGGCACGCACGCGGCTGTCGCGGCTTCTCGCCGCAGTGCAGCTCCACCAGGCTCTCGGAGGCGGCTGGACTGCTCCGGCGGGCGGGCAGGACAAGGCGAAGCCATGATCTCACCCTATATGTCCACAGCATTCACACGCGGACGAGGGGTCTGATGGCGAAGTTCTGGCGGGTTGCTGCCGTCGCGGCGGTGCTCGTCGCGGCCGGAGCGCTGCTCGCCCCGGCGGTGCTGGAGCGGCATCAGACGACCGAGCAGGCGCCCAGGCAGGAAGGTCGCCGCCGCGGCGGAGCGGCAGGCGCGAACGATCCCGTCCCGATCCTCGCGGCCTTGGCGGCACGCGCCGACGTGCCCGTCACGATCGCCGCCGTCGGCACGGCAAAGCCGGCGCAGACCGTGACGATCCGTCCCCAGGTCGACGGGCAGATCGTCGAGATCCTGTTCCGCGAGGGCCAGGACGTGAAGAAGGGCGATGTTCTCGCCCGCATCGACCCCACGCTCTACCAGGCCACCCTCGACCAGGCACTGGCGAAGAAGGCGCAGGACGAAGCGCAGCTGGATAACGCCCGGCGTGACCTCGATCGCTATGTCCGCCTCGCCGAGACGAACGCGGCTACCCGCCAGCAGGCGGACACCCAGCGGGCCACGGTCGCACAGCTCGTCGCGCAGCTGAAGTCCGACCAGGCCGCGATCGACAGCGCGCGCGCCACCCTCGCCTACACCAGCGTCGTGGCGCCGTTCGACGGCCGGACCGGAATCCGCAACGTCGACGAAGGTACGCTGGTGCGCGCCTCCGATGCCACCGGGCTGGTCACGGTGTCGCAGATCCAGCCGATCTCCGTCGTCTTCAACGTGCCGCAGCAGGAGCTTTCCCGGATCGCCGCGGCGATGGCCAAGGGGGCGCTGCCCGCGCAGGCGATGGATGCGAACGACGAGAAGCCGGTCGACAGCGGCGTGCTGGAGGTGGTCGACAACCAGGTCGACCCGACGACCGGCACGGTGCGCCTCAAGGCCAACTTCCCTAATAGCGGGCTCGCGCTCTGGCCGGGCGCGTTCGTCAACGTCAAGCTCCTCGTGGAGACGCTGCAGGGCGTCGTCACGGTGCCGACCGCCTCCGTCCAGCGCGGACCCAAGGGACCGTTCGTGTACGTCGTGGGAGACGGCACCGTCTCCGTGCGTGAGGTGAAGATCGCCCAGCAGGACCAGACGCGCGCCGTGGTGACCGACGGGCTCAGGGAAGGCGAGCAGGTGGCCACGTCGAGCTTCGCCCGGCTGGCCGAGGGCACCAAGATCACCGTCTCCGATCCTGCCGCTCCGGCTACGCCGGGCGACACGCCCGCCGGCGCGCCGCACCGACGCCGCCCCGCCACGGGCGGCGAGGCTGCGTCCAGCGACCCGGCCGCGACCCGGCCGCGCGCCGATGCCGGCGGCCGGGGCGGGACTGCAACGCCGTGAGTGCGCCGCGCGCCGCCTCCTGGTCGGGGATCTCGGCGCTCTTCGTCCTGCGGCCCGTCGCCACCGCGCTCCTGGCCGTCGCGATCCTCATCGCCGGCATCATGGGCTACCGGGCGTTGCCGGTCTCGTCCCTGCCGCAGGTCGACTTTCCCACGATCCAGGTGACGACAAGGCTGCCGGGGGCAAATCCCGACACGATGGCCGCGCTCGTCACCGCGCCGCTGGAGCGCCAGCTCGGGCAGATCCCCTCCCTGACGTCGATGACGTCGGCCAGCGCCTTCGGCATCAGCCAGATCACGCTGCAGTTCGCGCTCGACCGTGACATCGACGGCGCGGCCCAGGACGTGCAGGCCGCCATCAGCGCCGCGGGCTCGACGCTGCCGAAGGACCTGCCCTCCCCGCCGATCTACGCCAAGATCAACCCGGCCGACGCGGCCATCGTCACCCTGGCGCTGACGTCCCGGACCTACTCCGTGCGCCAGCTCAGCGACTTCGCCGACACGCTGGTTTCGCAACGGCTGGCCGAGATCTCCGGCGTCGGCCGCGTCTCGGTGCAGGGCGGCGTGCGTCCCGCCGTGCGGGTCCAGGCCGATCTCAGCCGGCTTGCCGGCTACGGACTGGGCCTCGACGACGTCCGGCAGGCCGTTGTCGCCGCCAACGTCTCAGGCCCCAAGGGCTCTCTGGACGGGGCCCAGCAGTCCTATACCATCGCCGCCAACGACCAGATCGCGGATGTCGCCGCCTACCGCGGCATCGTCGTCGCCTACCGCAACGGCGCGCCGGTTTTGCTGTCCGATGTCGCCGACGTGGTCGAGGGGCTGGAGGACGCGCGCATCGCCGGCTGGTATCGCGGCGAACCCGCGGTGCTCCTCGATGTCCAGCGCCAGCCCGGCGCAAACGTCGTCGAGACCGTCGCGCGCGTGCTCGACGAGGTTCCGCGCCTGCGAAGGGGACTGCCGAGCGGCGTCGAGATCGAAGTCGTGCACGACCGGACCGGAACGATCCGGGCCTCGATCGAGCATGTTCAGCTGACGCTCGCCGTCAGCGTCGGGCTCGTCGTGCTGGTAGTGCTGCTTTTCCTTCGCAGCTGGCGGGCGACGATCATCGCGGGTGCCGCCCTGCCGCTGTCGCTCGTCGGCACCTTCGCGGTGATGTGGTACGCGGGCTTCAGCCTCGACAACCTCTCTTTGATGGCGCTGACCATCGGCACCGGCTTCGTCGTCGACGATGCGATCGTCATGATCGAGAACATCGTGCGTCACGTCGAGGACGGTGACCCGCCGCTCGAAGCGGCGCTCAAGGGGTCCCGCGAGATCGGCTTCACCGTCATCTCGCTGACCGTATCCCTGATCGCGGTGTTCATCCCGCTTCTGTTCATGACCGGCATCGTGGGGCGCATGTTCCGCGAGTTCGCGCTGACGCTGACCATTGCCGTCGTGGTCTCGGCCGTGGTCTCGCTCACGCTCACGCCGATGATGTGCGGGCGGATGCTGAAGGCGGCGCCGCGCCGCGAGGCGAAAGCGGCGCGCGAGCATTGGATCCTGCGCATCTATCGCCGCAGCCTTGAGGCCGTGCTGGACCGCGTGGGGTTGATGCTGCTGGTCATGGCCGCCACCCTGGGTGCGACGGCGTGGCTCTATGTGACCATGCCGAAGGGCTTCCTGCCGCTGCAGGACACCGGCCTGCTCTCCGCCATCACGCGGGCGGAACCGACCGTCGGGTTCGAGGCGCTCAAGGAGCGCCAGCAGCAGATGGCCGACCTCATCGCCCGCGACCCCGACGTGACAGGCGTAGGGTCGGTGCTGGGAACCGGGCCGCAGACGCTCTCGCCCAACACCGGCCGCCTGATCGTGACGCTGAAGCCGCGCGGTGAGCGGGACGCGTCCGCTTCCGAAGTCATCGCGCGCCTGCAACGAGAGGCTGCGACCCTCCCCGGCATCGACGTGACGTTCCAGACCGTCCAGGACGTGCAGATCTCGACCCGGTCGAGCCGCGCGCAATTCCAGTACGTGCTGACCGGCACCGACTCGGCCGAGGTCAATGGCTGGGCCGAGAAGCTGGCCGCGCGGCTGACGCGCGAGCCGGCCTTCGCCCAGGTCGCGACCGAGACGGAGCCGGGCGGGGGCCGGCTGTTCGTGAGGGTGAACCGCGAAAAGGCGGGCCGGCTGGGCGTCTCGGTGCAGGACGTCAGCGACACGCTGAACAGCGCCTTCGGCCAGCGGCAGATTTCGACCATCTACGCACAGGCCAACCAGTACCGGGTGATTCTGGAGGCGCAGGACCGCTATCGGGAGGATCCGAATTCGCTCCTGAAGCTGTTCCTGCCCGGGACAGGGGACGTCCAGGTCCCGATCGGCGCAGTCGCCGGGGTCGAGACGCTGACGGCACCGCTCGTCGTGTCGCGCGACGAGCAGTTCCCGGCCGCAACCATCAGCTTCAACGTCACGGAGGGGGGAGCGCTCGGCGACGCGGTGTCGGCGATCGCCCGGGCCGAGGCGGATATCGGCATGCCCGATACCGTCACCGGGCGGTTCTCCGGGGACGCGGCGGAATTCGCCTCGTCGCTCGAGGGGGAGCCCTGGCTGATCCTGGCTGCGATCGTGACCATCTACATCGTGCTGGGCGTGCTCTACGAGAGCGCCCTGCACCCGGTGACGATCCTCTCAACGCTTCCCTCGGCGGGCGTCGGCGCGCTGCTGGCGCTCGAGCTGACGGGCCATCCGCTGTCTGTCGTCGCGCTGATCGGCATCATCCTGCTGATGGGCATCGTGAAGAAGAACGCGATCATGATGATCGACTTTGCGTTGGAGGCCGAACGCAGCGGCGGCATGGATCCGCGCCGAGCCATCACCGAGGCGTCCGTCCTGCGCTTCCGGCCGATCATGATGACGACGCTGGCCGCCCTCTTCGGCGCGCTGCCGCTGGCGCTCGACGGCGGCCCGGGATCGGAGCTGCGCGTGCCGCTCGGCATCACCGTCGTCGGCGGACTGCTCCTCAGCCAGCTGATCACGCTCTACACCACGCCGGTGCTCTACCTCGTGCTGGAGCGGCTGCGCCGCCGGCGCGCGGCCGGGCCGGGCGGCCCCCTGACTGCCGAGGTCGCCGGTGACGCTGTCTGAGCCCTTCATCCGCCGCCCCATCGGGACGACGCTGCTCAGCCTCGGACTGCTGATCGTCGGCATCGTGGCCTACTTCCACCTGCCCGTCGCGAGCCTGCCCGCCGTCGACCTGCCCACCATCCGCGTCAGCGCCAGCCGGCCCGGCGCAGACCCGGAAACGATGGCGTCCACGATCGCGGCCCCGCTGGAGCGCCGCCTTGGCGAGATCGCGGGGGTGACGGAGATCACCTCGTCCAGCTCGCTGGGCAGCACCAGCATCGTCATCCAGTTCGACATCTCGCGCAGTGTCGACGGCGCGGCGAGAGACGTTCAGGCCGCCATCAACGCGGCGGTCTCGGACCTGCCGAGCGATCTCCCGACCCTTCCCACCTTCCGCAAGACGAACCCGGCCGCCGCGCCGATCATGATCCTGGCGCTGACCTCGGACACGATGACGGCCAGCGCCATCTTCGACGCCGCCGACAGCGTCGTCGCCCAGCGCATCGCGCAAGTGGAGGGGGTGGGCGAGGTCAGCGTCAGCGGGTCCGACCAACCGGCGGTGCGCGTGCGCGTCGATGCCGGGCGCCTCGCCGCGATGGGCACGAGCCTCGAGAATGTCCGCACCCTCGTCGCCGGCACCAACGCACTGGGCGCGGCCGGCGCCATCGACGGTCCATCCGGCTTCTACGCCATCGGGGTCAATGACCAGCTTCGCCGGGCGGAGCAGATCGGGAACCTGATCCTCAAGGCCGACGACAGCGGCGGCGCGGTGCGCCTGTCCAGTGTCGCCACGGTCGAGGACGGCACGCGCAACAGCCGCTCGGAGGCGTTTTTTAACGGCCGGCCTTCCGTGCTGCTGATTGTCACCAAGCAGGCCGATGCCAACGTCATCGAGACCACGGACCGGATCCGCGCCCTGCTGCCGACCCTGAAGCGATGGACCCCGGCCGGGCTCGACGTCGAGGTTCTCTCGGACCGTACCGAAACCATCCGCGCCAGCGTGCAGGACATGCAGATCACGCTCGGGGTGACGGCACTGCTGGTCATGGGCGTGGTGCTCGTCTTCCTGCGCCGGCTCATCCCGACGCTGGCGGCCGGCGCGACCGTGCCGCTTTCCCTGGCCGGCACCGCGGGGCTGATGTGGCTCTCCGGCTTCTCGGTGGACAACCTCTCGCTGATGGCGCTCGCAGTGGCGGTCGGGCTGGTCGTCGACGACGCGATCGTGGTCATCGAGAACATCGACCGGCGCCGCAAGGCCGGCGAGGACCCGTTCACAGCCGCCGTGCTGGGGGCGCGGCAGATCGGCTTCACGGTCGTCGCCATCTCCCTCTCGCTGATCGCGGCGCTGATCCCGCTCGTCTTCATGGGCGGCACGCTCGGGCTCTTCTTCCGCGAGTTTTCGCTGACGCTGGCCTTCGCCATTGCGGTCTCGACCGTGCTGGCGCTTACGCTGACGCCGATGCTGTGCGCCCGGATGCGGCCGCCGCGCAGCGAGCGGGGGCGCTTCGACCGGCTGGTCGAAGGCACGCTGGACGCGTCGGTCAGGCTTTATGCGCGCACGCTCGATCCCCTCCTGCGTGCCTGGGGCTGGGGCGTGCTCGCTTTGCTGTGCACGGTCGCGGCGACGGTGTTCCTCTTCATTCAAACGCCGAAGGGGTTCATTCCCGAGGGCGAGACGGGACTCCTGTTCGGGTTTACGGAGGCGTCGACCGATATCTCCTACCCCTCGATGTCTTCACTGCAGCATCAGGTGGCGGAAGCCATCCAGGCCGACCCCAACGTCGCCGGGGTGGGGTCTTCCATCGGCGGCTCGGGCTTCGGTGCCGCCGTCAACAATGGCCGCCTCTACGTCACCCTCAAGCCGCCATCCGAGCGGCCGGCCGTGCCTCTGGCCGTCGATGGCCTTCGCAAGCGGGTGGCCGGCATCCCCGGCGTGAGCACCTATCTCTTTCCCGTCCAGGATCTGCGCATGGGCGGCCGCAGCTCGCGTTCCGCCTACCAGCTGACGCTGTGGGGGCCGGATTTCACGGCATTGACCAGAGCCGGCCCGGTCGTGCTGGAGAAGTTGCAGGGGGTCCCGGGGCTCGCGGACGTCAACTCCGACCGCCAGAAGAACGGGCTCCAGGCGGATGTCAGCATCGAACGACTGACGGCAGCACGGCTCGGAGTGCGGATGGAGGATGTCGGGGCGGCATTGAACAACGCCTTCGCCCAACGGCAGATCTCGACCTATTACGGGCCACGCAACCAGTACAAGGTCGTGCTGGAGGTGGAGGAGAATGCGCGCCGCGACCCGGCTGACATCTCCCAGCTCCACGTTCCCGGCGCCAACGGCACGCAGGTGCCGCTGAGTGCCGTTGCGAAGGTGGAGAAAACGCTGGCGCCCCTATCGGTGAACCATCAGGGGCCGTTCCCGGCCATCACCCTTTCCTACAATCTCGCACCGGGCACGACGCTGTCGCAGGCTTCAGAGCGGATCGACAGGGCCATCGCCGAACTGCACCTGCCCGACTCGATCCGCGTTGAGGCGGCGGGCGACGCGAAGGCCTTCATCCAGTCTTCCGGCAACCAGGGGTGGCTGCTGCTTGCCGCCGTGGCGGCGGTCTACATCGTCCTCGGAGTGCTCTACGAGAGCCTCACGCAGCCGCTCACCATCCTGTCCACCATCCCCTCCGCCGGCCTCGGCGCGCTGCTTGCCCTGCAGGTCACGGGCAGCGAACTGACCCTGATCGCGATGATCGGACTGGTGCTCCTGATCGGGCTCGTGAAGAAGAACGGCATCATGCTCGTGGACTTCGCACTCGAGTGCGAGCGCCGGCTTGGGATGAGTCCGCGCGAGGCGATCCGTGAGGCGTGCCTGGAACGCTTCCGGCCTATCCTCATGACGACACTTGCCGCTCTGCTCGGCGCTTTGCCGCTGATCCTGGCGACGGGTCCCGGTGCCGAGCTGCGCCGCCCGCTGGGCATTACCATCGCGGGCGGCCTCATCGTGTCGCAGGCGCTGACGCTCTACACCACGCCGGCCATCTACCTGGCTTTTTACGCGCTCGGGCGGAGGCTGGGGCGGCTGCGCCGCCGTGCCCCGGCGGCGGTGCCAGCGGAATGACGGAAAGAGGGACGATCAGATCGTCGGCAGGTCGTTGATCGTGGAGACGAGGTAGCCCTTCTCGCGGATGCCCTGCTCGATCTCGTCGGGATCGACACCGACCTGCATCTCCGCGCCCGGGCCCATGTCGACCGTGCGCCAGTGCTTCCAGGGCTCGCCGTCCGGTGCCGGGAGATTTGCGCCGGTCTGGTCACAGGTGAAGCCGTACTCGGTGCTGCCGGGCGATTCGAACACGTGGACCTTCGTGACCTTGCCCGGGCCTTCGTCCTGCGCTCCGGACGCGTCTGCGTTCATGCCCTGCTGCTGCATCATTCTCTCCCGCTGCCAATGGATGGATGGCTCTGCCGTCGCAACTTCCGGGCCTCCGATGCGGTTCCGTTTGCGTCGGGAACGGCGTTCTCGGCGTTACGTTGGCAGTGCGGATGCGGCCGGTTTCTTGGCTCGCAAGGCACAGGAGAGGCTCATGGGTGACGACAAGGCTGCCGCGGACGCGATCGAGCACCGCCCGGGCGACATGCCGGCGCCATCGCCCGGGCAGGGCGGCTTGGGCCGTCAGCCGGCACCGGGACCGCATGCGGACCCGGCACTGACGGATCATGACAAGACGCCGGGAACGGGCGCGCTGCCCGACCCCGGCGCTGCAGCCAATCAGAACGAAGCCGACCCCGGTTCCGGCTGAGGCGGTGTCGCCATGCGGGATTCCCGATCGGCGTCGTCGCCCATCAGGCCGAAGCCGGGCGCCGGCACCTGCGGTGCCTCGGGGCCGGCATCTTCGCCGGAGGTATCCGCGTCGCTATCCGCTCCCATCGGAGCGGTCAGCCCCAACTCGGCGAGCTTGGCGTGAATGTCTCCGACGCCCCGGCGCATCGTCATCGCAATGACGGGCACGGGGACCTTTTCGAGCGCCAGCTCGCGCAGATGATGCACCGATTCGAGCGACCAGTTTTCGCCCATGGCGTCGTCCTCCTTGTTGTGCCGTGCGGAACGGCGGGATGACGCGGCAGCTGCCGCCCGGTTCCGCTGCGGCCCGGACATCACGTCACGGGAATGAGGCGCTGGGCGGGCGCTCCGGTTTCGCAGGCGCGCCCCCTTGAAAAGCGCGCGGCAGCGTAGATTGTGGCCGGGCGGTTCCGAGACGGGCCGTCCCGGACCCGCAGCATGACCCTCGACATCGCGTCACGCGTCTACAACCACACCTTCCACATCGACCCGGTGGTGCGGACGCTGCTCGACAACGACTTCTACAAGCTCCTGATGCAGCAGATGATCCGGGCCCTGCATCCGACCGTGCGCGTGACGTTTTCCGTCATCAACCGCAGCAGCAGGGTGCGCCTCGCCGAGATGATCGACGAACGCGAGCTGCGCGAGCAGCTGGACCATGCACGCACTGTTCGGTTGCAGAAGAACGAGCTGATCTGGCTTGCCGGCAACACATTCTACGGCGTGCGCCAGATCTTCTCGCCCGATTATCTCGCCTGGCTCGCCGAGTTCCGGCTGCCGGACTACGACCTGCGCGTCGTCGACGGGCAGTTCGAGCTGAGCTTCGAGGGCCCGTGGTGCGAGACGACCGCCTGGGAGATCCCGGCGCTGTCGATCCTGAACGAGCTGCGCGCCCGTGCTGTCATGCGGCCGATGAGCCGGCTGGAACTCGACATCCTCTACGCGCAGGCCAAGGCGAAGGCCTGGCGCAAGGCGCAGCGGCTGAACGCACTGCGCGACGAGGGCCCGTTCAAGATCGCCGACTTCGGCACCCGCCGCCGTCACGGATTCCTGTGGCAGCGCTGGTGCGTGGAGGCCATGAAGGACGCCCTCGGGCCGGACTTCATCGGCACCTCCAACGTGAAGATGGCGATGGATCTCGGACTCGAGGCCATCGGCACGAATGCTCACGAGCTGCCCATGGCCTATGCCGCCATGGCCGACAGCGACGAGGCGCTGCGCCGGGCTCCCTACGCCGTGCTGGAGGACTGGGCGCAGCTCTACGGCGGTAACCTGCTGGTCGTGCTGCCCGACACCTACGGCACGACGCGCTTCTTGGCCGGCGCGCCCGACTGGGTGGCGAAGTGGAAGGGCGCGCGGCCGGATTCCAAGCCGACGCTGGAAGCGTCCGAGGAGCTGATCGCCTGGTGGAAGAGCCGCGGCGAGGATCCGCGCGAGAAGCTGATCATCCTCTCCGACGGCATGGACGTGGACACGATCGAGGAGGCCGTGCGCCGGTTCACCGGCCGGGTGAACCTGTCCTTCGGCTGGGGCACCAACCTCACCAATGATTTCCGGGGCTGCATCCCGGCCGGAGACGACGGACGGCTCGACGCCATCTCGCTCGTCTGCAAGGTAACCGAGGTGAACGGCCGCCCTGCCGTCAAGCTGTCCGACAACCGCGCCAAGGCGTCCGGCCCGCGTGAGGCGATCGAGCGGTATCGGCGCGTCTTCGGCGAGGAGGGTGTCGTGGCGCGCGACGTGCGGGTGTGACGTACTTGCCTAGGTTAGATCATGAGACTATATAATAGGTCGTTATACATCGATCATATATTTTTCTCACAATGCAAATTCTTTCGCTCGTATTCTTCGTGTTGGTTGGAAATCTGATTCTGTATTGCGTGCGCAGTTTCGTATACTATCTGGCTGCCACTCGCACAAAGAGATCTGATTATATGTCGAGTTACTGGTGGCGATACGATAAGCAAGATAGAAACGATTTGTTCATACTACAGATTCTATTTAAAATTCCAATATTTTTTCTTATGGTTTACTTCTTCTTTGATTTCGTACTTTGAATTCTTGATTGGTGCGCGCAGATCTTCCGAGCTTCCGCAAGCGCTCGATCAGACGCACGCTCCTAAGGAACCCGCGATGCCCCTGCCCGGTTGATCGCCCGCCGCAAGGGCGGCTGAGCGAGACCGGACATGGCCACGACCGACGCGACCACCGATCCCAGCCTGCCGAAAGCCGCCGCGCAGCCGGCGCCCCACGCCACGATCGAGCCAAAGGCGATCCCGACGCTGCATCATCCCGAGGCGGAAGGCTTCTATACGGAAGCCATTCGGGAGCTGACGGCGACCGGTTTCCCCTTCCTGCTCGCCGGGACCTACGCGCTCAGCGCCTACACGGGCATCAGCCGTCCGACGAAGGACCTCGACGTCTTCTGCAAGGCGGGGGACTACCAGCGCATTCTCGCGCACTTCCAGTCGCTCGGCTACGCGGTGGAGATCGAGGATGAGCGCTGGCTGGGCAAGGTCTACAAGGGCCAGCACTTCTTCGACGTCATCTTCGCCTCGTCCAACGGGACGATGCCGATCGGCGACACATGGTTCGAGCACGCCAGGCGCAGCGAGGCGATGGGGCACTCGGTGCTCATCGTCGGGCCGACCGAGCTGGTCTACTCCAAATGCTTCATCCAGCTGCGCCACCGCTATGACGGCGCGGACGTGGTGCACACGATCCTGAAGGCGCACGACCAGATCGACTGGCACCAGCTGCTCGCCTACATGGAGCTGCACTGGGAGGTGCTGCTCACCCACCTCCTCAACTTCCGCTGGATCTATCCCACCGAGCGCGACCGCGTTCCGCGCTGGCTTATGGACGAGCTGCTCGATCGGCTCTCGAGCCAGCGCGAGTTGCCGCCGCCGCAGATGAAGGTGTGCCGCGGGCGCATGTTCTCGCGCATCGACTACGACATCGACGTGCGCGAATGGGGCTTCGCGGACGTCGGCGGCGAGGGCGAGTGGCGCAATGAGTGACGGCGGCGAGCGCATCCGGATCGCCGCCATAGGCGACCTGCATGCCAAGGAAGGCGCACCCGGGCAGCACCGTGACCTCTTCGCGGAGGTGTCGCGGGACGCCGACGTGCTGGTGCTGACGGGCGACCTCACCGACCTCGGCAAGCCGCGCGAAGCGGAGATCCTGGCCGAGGACCTGCGCGCCTGCTCGATCCCGGTCATCGCCGTGCTCGGCAACCACGACTACGAATGCGGCGCCGTCGAGCACGTCTCCGCCATCCTGCGCGACCGCGGCGTGATGCTGCTGGAAGGGCAGACAACCGAAGTGAAGGGCGTCGGCTTCGTCGGGGTGAAGGGCTTCGGCGGCGGCTTCGGGCGGCGCATGCTGGGCTCGTTCGGCGAGCCGGCCGTGAAGAGTTTCGTCGGCGAGGCTACGCAGTCGGCCATGCTGCTGGAGAACGCCCTGCGGCAGGTTCGCAGCCGCCGGGCCATGGTGATCCTCCACTACGCGCCGGTCGAGGCGACGGTGGTGGGCGAGCCGCTGGAGATCTATCCCTTCCTCGGCTGCTCGCGCCTCGCCGAGACGATCGACCGCTTCAAGGTCGGCGCCGTCGTGCACGGCCACGCTCATCGCGGCACCTTCGAAGGCGCCACGCCGGCGGGGATCCCCGTCTACAACGTCGCCTACGCTATCGAGAAGCCCACGGGAAAGCCCTGGGCCATCGTCGAGTTGTAGGTCGATACATGCCTCGTCATCCCGGCCGCAGCGAAGCGGAGAGCCGGGATCCAGGCTCTCCGTCCGTCGTGGTCCTTGATCCCGGGTCGGCACCGCTTCGCGCCGCGGCGCGCCCGGGATGACACGCACACCTTCTATCCAGGAGAAGCCTGGCCTAGAGCGGCTTCAGCGCGGCTTCGATCGTCGCGCGGTGGGGCTCCAGGAATGGGGCCAGCACCAGCTTCTCGCCGAGCTTGTCGGCGGGTTCGTCGACCGCGAAGCCGGGGCCGTCCGTCGCGATCTCGAACAGGATGCCGTTGGGCTCGCGGAAGTAGAGGCTCTGGAACCAGAACCGGTCGACCTCGCCGCTGTTGGGGATGCCCATCGACTTCAGCTTCTCGGCCCAGCCATGGTACTCGGCCTCGTCCGGCGTGCGGAAGGCGACGTGGTGGACGGCACCGGCGCCCTGGCGGGCCTCCTGCAGGTCGCGGCGCTCGATGGCGTGGACCTCGGCGGCCGGGCCGCCTTCGCCCATGGCGTAGACCCGCGCCTTCTGGCCGGAGCCCTCGGGGTCGTCGTACTCGCGCACGGGCTCCATTCCCATCACCATGGTGAGCACGAGGTGCAGGCGCCCGAGGTCGCGGACGGTGAGCGTCACCGGCCCAAGCCCGCGGATCTGGCGATCGGCCGGAACCGGGCTCTTCTCCCACGGATGGGCGTTGCCTGCCCCGCCGTCGTCGACGAGCGACAGGCGCTGTCCCTCGGGATCCTCGAAGTCGAGCGTCGCGCGCCCGTCGCGCTCGACAATCGGCGCGGGCGTGACGCCATGCTCCCTCAGGCGGTCGGACCACCAGGCGAGTGCGCCCTCCCCCGCGACGCGCAGGGCCGTGCGGGAGATGCTGTTCGTGCCGCGGGTCTCGCGCGGAACCGGCCAGTCGAAGAAAGTGAGGTCGGAGCCGGGCGTCGCCTCCTTGTCGGCATAGAAGAGGTGGTAGGCGCCGGGGTCGTCCTGGTTCACGGTCTTCTTCACGAGCCGCATGCCGAGCGGGCCGGTGTAGAAGGCGTGGTTGCCGGGTGCATCGGCCGAGACGGCGGTCACGTGGTGCAGGCCGAGGAGCTTCATGGGTTTATCCTCCAGGGAAGTGGCCCTGATGTAGGTTCGCCCGCCTGTTGCGCCATGCGCAAGGCCTCCGGCTACCGCTTGCACGAACGCAAACTCGGTGTGCGAAGCCGGTTCGCGCAGAGCGGGCCGATGGAACTCGAACAGGGCCGTAGGGTTGTCATGCCGAACCGCGCCGGCGCGCGCCACTTCGCAACTCGTTACCGGAGGGATGCAGCATGTCCATGCAGGAGAGCGGCGAGCACCGCGACGTCACGGCCTTCTTCGCAACGCGGCGTGCCGCAGACAAGGCCACCGAGAACCTTCGCAGCGCCGGATTTGGCGCCGACCGGGTCAAGATCGAGGAAGGCTCCCGCTCGGGATCCTCGGCCGCTGGCTACGTGGTCCGTGTCGCCGTGATGGGCGAGGAGTTCGAGCGCGTCACGTCCATCCTCGACGATGAGGCCACCCTTGCGCTCGACGAGCGTGGCAACCCGTCCAATGCTATCGGCGAGCGTGTCCAGGACACGGTCTCCAGCGTCCGCTCCTCGCTCGAGGCGGGGGCCGAGAAACTCCGCTCCGGCGCCGAGCGTCTCACCGGGCATTCCAGCGACGACCTCGCCGCACAGGCCCGCGACACGGCCAACCAGGCCCGCGCCGTGGCCGCCAATACGGGCGGTGCCGTGGTCGACTATGTGAAGTCCAACCCGCTCCTGGCACTCAGCATCGCGTTCGGCGTGGGCATGCTGATCGGCGGCTCCCGCCGCCGCTGACGGCCTTTGTCGAATTGAAGATTGGGGCGGCGTGGATCTCCACGCCGCCTTTTTCTTATCGTCAGGCTGCCGGACATGTTGCGCGCCTGCGGGTTGCACGGCCCAGGCTGCTCCGCTGAGCGGCGCACCTCAAAGGCGGTTCACAGCGCACCGAATTCATGCATTCATGAAGCGCCGCCAGAGATGGCCGACGCAACGCGATCGGCTGCCTGCGGCAAGACCCAAAACGGGTCCAAGGACGGCCACTCGGCCTCGGCCGGCGGGACCGTCCCCGTGAGGAAACGGCAGAAGGACGGTCCGACGTGGCGCACACGAACACGTATCCCAAACTGCACAATGCAATGTGGCCCGGCCTCGTCGGCAAGGGCCCGGACAGCGAGCCCGGCATCGGTCTCGACGAGATGCTCGACCTCACGGCCGCGGCCAACGTGAACGGCCAGAAGTTCGACGGCGTCGACCTTTTCGTCTCCGACCCCCATGTCAGCATCGATTCCACCGACGCGGACCTGCAGAAGCTGGCTGACAAGGTGCGCGGCTACGGTTTCGCCATCGGATCACTGGTCGCGCCGGTGTGGCCGCCTACCGGAGGCGGCTCGGCCATGGGCTCGCCCGAGGAAATCGACCGGTTTCTCACCCAGGTGCGCAAGGCGTGCCGCATCGGCAAGGCGCTGAAGGAGCTTGGGGTACGCCCCTACGGCCTCGTGCGTATCGATTCCTCGACGGGGGTGGAGGCGTGGGACGCCGATGCCGTCGCCAGCCAGCGCAAGATCGCCGACACCTTCCGCCGGGCCTGCGACATCGCCGAGGAGCATGGCGAGCGCCTGGCCGCGGAGGGTGAGATCTGCTGGGGCGGCATGCACGGCTGGAAGCACATGGTGGAGCTGCTTCAGATGGTGGACCGGCCGAAGACGCTAGGCTTCCAGGCCGACATGGCCCACACCCTGCTGTACACGATGGGCTACAACGCCGAGAGCAACCGGATCCTTCCCGAAGGCTATGACTGGAAGGACCCGAAGGTGCTGGACGCTGCCATCAAGGAGATGACGGACGCGCTGCGGCCCTGGACGACCGACTTCCACGTCGCCCAGAATGACGGCACGGTGAAGGGGCTCGGCTATCACGACAAGACCGGCCGGCACTGCCTGCCGAAGGATCCGAACGGCAAGCTCGATATCGCCCGCCACGCCGGCTACTGGCTGCGGGACGGCAACGGCAACCTCACCAAGGCATTCCAGCACATCTGCTGGGATGGCTGCATGTTCCCCAACACGGTGATGCGCGATCCTCAAACGTGGACCGATATCCTGGGAGCCATGGTCGCCGTGCGCGACGCCCATGGCTGGCAGCAGTGAGGGCGGACCGATGAGCGCGAAGAAGCCTCTCAACATCGGCGTCGTCGGCTACGGCTTCATGGGCCGCACGCACGCGAACGCCTTCAGCCAGGTCGGCCATTTCTTCGACCTTCAGCACCGGCCGGTCCTGAAGGCGGTCTGTGGCCGCGACAGGGCAAAGATCGACGCCTTCGCCGACCAGTGGGGCTATGAGAGCGCCGAGACGGACTGGCGCAAGCTCGTCGACCGCAAGGACATCGACGTCATCGACATTGCCAGCCCCAACGACACCCATTTCGAGATCGCCATCGCTGCCGCCAAGGCGGGAAAGATGGTGATGTGCGAGAAGCCGCTGGGCCGCAACGCTTCCGAATCGGAGGCCATGACGAAGGCCGTCGAGGTGGCCGGCGTGGCCAACATGGTCTGGTACAACTACCGGCGGGTGCCGGCAGTGACGATGGCCAAGCAGATCGTCGCCTCCGGCCGGCTTGGCAAGATCTTCCACTACCGGGCGCAGTTCCTGCAGGACTGGACGATATCGGCCGACCTGCCGCAAGGCGGCGCAGGCCTCTGGCGGCTCGACGCGGGCGTCGCGGGCAGCGGCGTGACGGGGGACCTGCTGGCGCACTGCATCGACACGGCGATGTGGCTGAACGGCGGGATCGACTGTGTCTCCGGCATGACCGAGACCTTCATCAAGGAGCGCCAGCACGTCCTCACCGGCAAGAAGGAGAAGGTGGGCATCGACGATGCCAGCGCCTTCCTTGCCCGTTTCGGAAACGGCTCGCTGGGCCTGTTCGAAGCGACGCGCTATGCGCGCGGTCACAAGGCGCTCTACACGCTCGAGATCAATGGCGAGCACGCCTCCATCGCGTGGGACCTGCACGACCTGCATCGCCTCTCCTTCTTCGACCACAAGGACGAGGGTCCGCTGCGCGGCTGGCGGTCCGTCCACATCACCGACGGCGACCATCCCTACATGAAGCATTGGTGGGTGCCGGGCCTGCAGATCGGCTACGAGCACACCTTCATCCATCAGGTCGCCGACTTCATTAAGGGGCTGGAAAGCGGCAAGCCAGCCGCCCCCACCTTCCGCGACGCGCTGGCGACCGACCGGGTGACCGACGCCGTTCTGGCCTCGGCCGCATCCCGGAAATGGGAGGACGTGTCGGAGGGCTAGCCGGGTCGAGGGACCCAGGGGCCGGCTCACGACCGGTCCTCTTTGCTCCTCGCAGGCATTGCTGCAATGCAGCAAGAACAAGCTTCGAAGAACTGGTGTAAAGTAGCGTCCGGCGTTCCGAAGCAGCACTTGCGTGAAATGCAGGAAAGTTGCATTGCGGCTGATTGCTGTGCATCAAATCCTGATGGGCGTACCGCAACACAGAAATCTCTTGGGAGAGAGGGACTTCGACTTGCGCTTGGGAAGAAACACAGTTCTAATCCCGTCCCGCGCCCGTGAAGAGGCGTAAAGCCCGGCAACAAGACCGGCCAGTCGATGATCCAGGGTTGAGGTGTTCGGGGAGGACACATCAGGATGCAGCCAGGCGGCAAGTTCGCGCTCCGATTGCAGAAGGTGACGAAGGCTTACGGCCGCGTGACCGCTCTGCGTGACCTTTCGTTCGAGGTCGAGGAGGGACGCTTCTTCGCGCTGTTTGGTCCAAGCTCCGTCGGCAAGACCACGACCCTCAGGACCATTGCGGGCCTCGTGATCCCGGATTCGGGCCGCGTGGAGATCGGCGGTGTCGACATGACGGCTGCGCCGATCATGAGCCGCGGCGTGTCGATGGTGTTCCAGTCCTTCGCGCTCTATCCCCACCTCACGGTCGCGCAGAACTTCGCCTATCCGCTCAAGGAGAGCGGCGTGCCTGCCGCCGAGATCAAGAAGCGTGTCGGCGAGACGGCCGAGATGCTGCGGCTTTCGCACAGGCTGGAGCGCAAGCCGAACACGTTGTCCGGCGGCGAGCAGCAGCGTGTCGCGCTGGGGCGGTCCCTGATCCGCCGGCCGCGCATCCTGCTGCTGGACGAGCCTCTCACCAATCTCGACGCCAAGCTGCGCCACGAGATGCGGGCCGAGCTGAAGCGGCTGCACCGGCAGTTCGGCATGACGATCGTCTACGCCACGCCGGACGAACTCGAGGCCCTGTCCATGGGCGACGAGATCGCCGTGATGCGCGACGGGCACGTGGTCCAGCGCGGCACTCCCGACGAGCTCTATCTGCAGCCGTCCGACCTCTATGTCGCGTCAAAGATCGGCTCGCCCACCATCAACGTGGTGAAGGGCTCCGTCGGGGCGGGCGGCGCCAGCGTTCAGACGGCTTTCGGCTCCTTCGGCCTGCCGCGGCCGCGTGCCTCCGCCCAGGGCGGGGAGCAGGCGCTGATCGGCATCCGGCCCAGCGACATCCGCGTGGCCAGCCCCGGCGAGAGCGCCGTAGCGAGCCGCATTCACCTCATCGAGCCGCTCGGAGACGTGACCGTCGTGTCACTGGAGAGCGGCGACACGGCGTTGCGCATCCTGCTGCCGGAGCAGCAGGCGGCGCATCTCAAGCCGGGCGACGACCTTCCGGTCGTCATCGATCCGGCGAAGATCCACGTTTTCCGTGCCCAGGACGGTTCGGCAATGCTCTGAACGGTTCCGGGACGGAAACGGGGTCCATCCAGGGAGGGAAAAGCAACCCATGGCACGCAAGACGAGACTCTACGTGACAGCCGCGATGACGGCCACCGCGGCTCTCCTGACCGCCGCAGGCGCGGCGATGACACCGGCATCCGCCAAGGAAATCGTGCTGCGCATGGCCGTGCCGGATTGGCCGCCGACCCGCATCATGAAGGAACTGGCCGACAAGAACTACAAGGCTCCGAGCGGCAACACCGTCCGCCTCGAGCCGGACTTCATTCCCTGGCCCGACTACTACACCCGTCTCGCCGCCTCGCTCACCTCGGGCGAGAAGAAGTACAACATGGCGGTTTCGGACAGCCAGTGGCTCGGCGCCTTCATCGAGGGTGGCTACTACCTCAAGATCAACAAGTTCGTGGATGCCGACCCGGGCCTGCAGGAGGTCTTCAAGGAGCTGCATCCTGCGGTCAAGAACGCCTACTCCACCTATCCCTACAAGTCCGACAACCTGTACGGGTTCCCGCAGTTCCCTGACATCCTCGTGAACTACTATCGCAAGGACATCTTCTGCGACGAAACGGAGCAGAAGAACTTCCAGGCGAAGTTCAACTACAAGCTCCCCTGCACGCCGGAGGAGATGGATAACGTCGACTGGAAGCAGTACGAGGACTTCGGGAAGTTCTTCCAGCGCAAGAAGGGCGAGCAGCTCGCCGGCAAGGCGCTCGACGACGACTTCTACGGAATCTCCTACCAGGCCGGCAAGGCCTACGACTTCTCGTCGATGCAGGTGAACGGCTTCGTCTGGCAGTACGGCGGAGACATCTGGGACGAGACCAAGGCACCCAAGGGCAAGGCCATCGGACAGGTGAACTCCGAGGCGTCCGTGAAGGGCCTCGACAACTACCTGCGGCTTCTGCAGTACATGCCGCCGGTGGTGAAGACGGGCTCGATGGACATCTTCAAGACCGACGAGCTCTGGCGCGAGGGCAAGACGGCCTCGAACATCAACTGGATCGGCTTCGCCGAGAGCTCGATCAACCCGTCCACGTCGAAGGTCGTCGACAAGATCGCCTTCGCCCAGACCCCGGGCGTGCGCGGTGCGGACGGCAAGATCACCCGCTGGAACAACATCGGCGGGCAGCCCTTCGTGCTGATGACCTGGAACACCGACGAGACCAACAAGGAAGCCCTGGACTTCGTGAAGTGGTGGCTGTCCAAGGACGTCCAGATCTCCTTCGCGAAGGCCGGCGGCCAGAGCGCGATCAAGTCGGTGTATACTGACCCGGCCTACAACACGTTCCGTCCCTGGAACCGTGCCTGGGCGCCGCAGCTCGACTGGCAGAAGGACGTCTGGCACGTGCCGGTGTTCTACGAACTCCTCGTGCAGCAGCAGGAGCAGTTCGACAAGGCGATCACGGGCCAGCAGGACGCCAAGGCGACGCTCGATACCATCGCCAACTTCCAGGAGAAGCTCCTGAAGGAAAACGGCCTCATCGAGTGATGACTGCAGGCCGCGCGGCAGGTGTCCGCGCGGCCTTTCTCACCATGTTCCCGGCGCCCACGCAGGGCGCCGGTCCAGCAGCGGCTCGGGACAGCTGATTCATGACCGATACACTCCGGACGGCTCCACCGGCGCCGGCATTTCTATCGCTTCGCTGGTCGAACTGGCGGCTCGCCCTTCTCGTCGCCATCGTCGTCAGCGTGGTGGCCATCGCGACCCTTCCGCCGGCAGCTTCGTTCTGGGTGACGGGAGCCGCCGTCACGCTCGTCGCGCTGTCGCTGGTCGTGAACGCGTGGGGCCGCCACACCGGCGGGCTTCTCGTGGCACCGGCCATCGCGATGCTCTTCGTGATGAACATTTTCCCGCTGCTGTGGTCGTTTGGCCTGAGTTTCTTCAACTACCGCGCGAACCGAGCCGCCCCGCCAACTTTTGCGGGCCTCAACTTTTACCAGAAGGTCATCACCGACCCCGTCGTCTGGGAGCGCCTGCACACGACCGCGATCCTCGTGATCCTCACGGTCACGCTGCAGATGGTGATCGGCTTCCTGCTGGCCATGCTCTTCGCCAAGCAGTTCCCGCTGCGGCGCTACCTGCTGATCCTCGTGCTCACGCCGATGATGCTGTCCTTCGTCGCGGTGGGTGCCTTCTTCCGCTACTATTACGAGCCGACCTTCGGCTTGCTCAGCCAGGCGGTGCGCCTGTTCACGGGCGAGCCCTACATCCTGCTCAAGACGACGCAGGGCGCGATGGCGGGCATCGTCTTCGCCGATGCGTGGATGTGGTCGCCCTTCGTCATGCTGCTGGTGCTCGCGGGCCTCGTGAGCGTGCCGAAGTACCTCTATGAGGCGGCCGCGATCGACCGCGTCTCGTCCTGGCGGCGCTTCTGGTCGATCACTTTCCCCTACATCCGCGGCTTGCTGATGCTGGCGCTGCTGTTTCGCACCATCGAGGCGTTCAAGCTGTTCGACGTGGTGTTCCTGCTGACCGATGGCGGGCCGGGAACGTCGACGGAGACGATCGCGGTCTACGTCTACCGGGTCGCCTTCCAGTACTTCAAGACCAGCGAGTCGACCGCCCTCGCCTACATCCTGCTCTTCACGGTCATCGTGCTGACCAACCTGTACCTCTACCTCGCCAACCGGCGGGCCAAGGAAGCGTGACCATGGCCGACAGCGCAGACCAGACCATCCTCGAACGCCTCGGCCTGCAGCGGCAGCATGGCGTGGGCGAAGCCGGCTGGGGCTGGACGGTCCTCGCCGGGGTCATCAGCCTGATCTACTTCTTCCCGGTGCTGTGGATCATCCTCACCGCCTTCAAGACGCACAACGATGCGCTGGCGGTGCCGCCGAGCTTCTTCTTCACGCCGACGCTGGAGAACTTCATCAACGTGTTCAGCCGCGCCTACTCCACCGGGGCGGCGGCGCAGGACACGGGCTTCAGCCTCTACTTCTTCAACTCGATCTTCATCGCCGGGACCAGCGTGCTGCTGGCGCTGATCATCGGCACGCTCGCGGCGTTCGGCTTCTCGCGCTATCCGCTGAAGGGGAACGACACCTACCTCTTCATCATCCTGACGACGCGCATGCTGCCGGCGATCGTGGTGATCATCCCGATCTTCCTGATGTTCCGCATCGTCGGACTTTCGGGAACCTACGCCGGCATCATCCTGCTCTACACGGCGTTCAACCTGCCCTTCACGATCTGGATGATGAAGAGCTTCTTCGACGAGCTTTCGCCGGACGTGGAGGACGCCGCCCGCCTCGACGGCTCGACGGACAGGCGCGTGTTCTTCAAGATCTGCCTGCCGCAGGTAAAGGCGGGTCTCGCCGCCACCGCCGTGTTCGGCCTCATCCTCACCTGGAACGAGTTCCTGTTCGCGCTGCTGCTGACGGGCGTGGAGACGCGCACGGTGCCAGTCGCGATGGCGCAGACCATCGGCGGCGACATCGGCGTGCGCTGGGGTCTGCTCGCCGCCATCGAGACGCTGTTCCTCATCCCTGTCATCGTCGTCACCTTTGCTCTGCAGAACCATCTGCTGCGCGGCGTGACGTTCGGCACCATCAAGCGCTGAGACGCCATGTCGACGATCGAACTCAAGAAACTCACAAAGCGCTTCGGCAGCTTCACCGCCGTGCGTGACGTCGACCTGTCCGTGTCCGCGGGCGAGGTGGTCTGCCTCCTCGGTCCCTCCGGCTGCGGCAAGACGACGACGCTGCGCATGATCGCGGGCCTGGAGCGCGCCACCGCCGGCGATGTGACCATCGCGGGACGGCGCATGAACGACCTGAAGCCGGAGGACCGGGACATCTCCATGGTGTTCCAGTTCTACGCGCTCTACCCCGCCCTCACGGTTCGCCAGAACATCGCCTTTCCCCTCCATTACGAGCGCCCGAGCGCCGACGAACTCGAGCGGCGGGTGGGCAAGGTCGCTGACATCCTGCATCTGCGTGAGGTGCTCGACCGCCTTCCCGGCCAGATCTCGGAAGGCGAGAAGCAGCGCGTCGCGGTGGCGCGTGCCATCGTGCGGGACCCCAACTGCTTCCTTTTCGACGAGCCGCTGTCGCGCCTCGACGTCGAGCTGCGCCAATCCATGCGCAGCCAGATCAAGGAGGTGCTGTCGGGGCTCTCGAAGGCGACCGTGATCGTGACGCACGACCAGCTGGAAGCGCTGACCATGGCCGACCGCATCGCCATCATGCGCGAGGGCATCATCGAGCAGCTGGGCTCGCCGCACGACGTGTTCGCCAAGCCCTCCAACGTCTTCGTGGCCAGCTTCATCGGGACGCCGCAGATGAACCTGATCACGGGGAAGCTGCTCTCGGTGCAGGACGGCAAGGCCGTGCTGAACGTCGGCGGCGAGGAGATCCGGCTTCAGGTCGATCCCGCCGCAACCCGTCTCGGTGCATCCGACGTCACCATCGGCATACGCCCGCGCGCCTTCAGCGTGGCGGATGCGGCGGCCGGCGACACCATTGTCGCCACCACCGAGCTCATCGAGCCGATGGGCGCGGAGACGCTGGTGCATGCGCGCGGCGCGGCCGGTCAGGACCTTCGTGTCGTCGTGCCGCGCGACCGGCGGATGAAGATCGGCGAGGTCGTGCATCTGCGCTGCGACCCGCGCCAGACCCATGTGTTCGACAAGGGCGGAAAGGCGGTGCGCTCATGAGTGGGGCCACACCAAAGGGCGGCATGTCCGTCCGCACCGCGACGCGGCTGGAATACGGGATCATCGGGCTCGGCGTTCTCGCCCTGCTGCTCATATTCCAGCCCTTCAACCTCACGCTGTTCAGCATCGGCTGCGTGCTCGTCGTCGTCGCCGGGCTGATCAACAACCTCCTCCCGCTGTGCGAACCGGGCTATCCGCTCTCCGGCGTGATCCGGGTCGGGCTGATCGTGCTGGGCATCTTCTTCGTGGTCGTGGCGGTCGCGATCGGGTCCGCCCTGCTCTACGGCGTCTATCTGCGCAGCATGCAGGGCGGCTGACAGCCCGCCTCCCCCGGCGCAGGAACCGGGCGGCGAGACCGCCCATCGGGCCGCATGGCGGCCACCCAGGACGTCCGCACAGACGGACGGAACAACGACAAGGAGAAGTGCGATGCCGGGCAAGAAGATCCTGATGCTGACCGGGGAATTCAGCGAAGAATACGAAATCTTCGTCTTCGAGCAGGCGATGCATGCGGTCGGGCACACGGTTCACGTGGTCTGCCCCGGCAAAAAGGCCGGCGAGAACATCCAGACCTCGCTGCACGACTTCGAGGGGCACCAGACCTATACCGAGAAGCTGGGCCACTACTACACGCTCAACAAGACGTTCGACGACGTCAACCCGGCCGACTACGACGCCGTCTATTCGGCAGGCGGTCGTGGACCGGAATACATCCGCATCAACCCGAAGGTGCAGGCCATTGTCCGCCACTTCCACGAGACCGGGAAGCCGATCTTCACGATCTGCCACGGTGTGCAGGTGCTGATGGCGGTTGACGGGGTCCTCAAGGGCAAGCGCTGCGCGGCGCTTGAGTTCTGCGAGCCAGAGGTGCGCCTCGCCGGTGGTATCTATGTCGACGTGCCGCCGAACGGTGCGCATGTGGACGGCAACCTCGTCTCCGCCAAGGGCTGGCCAGGGCTTGCCGCCTTCATGCGCGAGTGCCTGAACGTGCTGGGAACGCGCATCGACCACAGTGAGCCCGTCCAGCTGCGCGGCGCCGCGTCCTGAAACGAGCTGACCGGCCCCCGGGCCGGTCTGGCACGAGCGTCTTTGCGAGGAGCGCAGCGACGAAGCAATCCTGGCAACCGCCATAAAAGGCGAGCAGCCATGGATTGCTTCGCGTTGCTCGCAAGGCCGGCCGCGGTCAGGCGCCCACGCCCGTTCAAGTCGCTGAAACAAGGAGCGTCCCCATGAGCGGCGACGGCAAGGCCGTCTATGTCGTCGGCACATTCGACACCAAGGGTGCCGAGCTCGACTACGTCGCAGGGCTGCTTTCGGCCGCCGGGCTGCGGGTGGTCAGGGTCGACATCAGCACGCAGGGGCGCGGCGCCGCCGCCGAGGTGACGGCGGACGCGCTGGCCGCGCACCACCCGGACGGCGCGTCGGCCGTCTTCGAGGCGGGAGACCGCGGCCTGGCCGTGACCGCCATGGGCGAGGCACTGCGGCTCTACATCGCCTCCCGCGAGGATCTCGGCGGCATCATCGGCCTCGGCGGCTCCGGCGGCACCACGATGATCGCACCCGCGATGCGGGCGCTGGCGATCGGCACTCCGAAGGTGCTCGTCTCGACCCTGGCGGCGGGCGACGTGTCGCCCTATGTCGGGCTCACCGACATCACCATGGTGTTCCCGGTCACCGACATCGCCGGGCTCAACAGGCTGTCGCGAAAAGTGCTGGCGAACGCCGCGCACGCGCTCGCCGGCATGCTGCTCAACCCGGTGCCGGAGAAGGCGGACGAGCGGCCGGCCCTGGCCGTTTCCATGTTCGGCGTGACCACCGCCTGCGTGCTGGAGCTCAACAGGCTTCTCGAGGATCGGTACGACTGCCTCGTCTTTCACGCCACCGGCAAGGGCGGGCTCGCGCTGGAATCGCTCGTCGATGCCGGACTGGTCGCGGCCGTGGTGGACGTCACGACGACCGAGGCAGCGGATCACCTGCTGGGCGGCGTCTGCACCGCCGGCCCGCATCGGTTCGAGGCCTGCGCGCGCACGGGGACACCCTGGATCGGCTCCCTCGGCGCCATCGACATGGTCAACTTCTGGGGCCCGGAGACCGTGCCGCCGCGCTATGCCGGGCGGCATTTCCACGTCCATAACGCCAACGTCACCTTGATGCGCACGACCCCCGAGGAAAACACGGCCATCGGGACCTGGATTGCGGGCAAGCTGAACCGCCATGACGGGATCGTGCGGCTGCTCATCCCGGAAGGAGGAGTTTCCGCGCTGGACGCCGCGGGCCAGGCGTTCCACGATCCGGTCGCGGACGCCGCGCTCTTCGACGCGATCGAGAAGACGCTGGTGCAGACCGCGCGGCGCAGGCTGATCAGGCTGCCGCTGCATATCAACGACCCGCGCTTCGCGGAGGCCCTCGCGGCCGAGACCCGCGACGCGCTGGGCGACACGGGCGCCGCCGCGACGGCGTGAGGGAAACGAGATGGCCGAGTTCTACGACGGCATCGACGACAAGCTGCGCGCCTTCATCGAGGACCAGCCGGTGTTCTTCGTCGCCAGCGCGCCGCACGAGGGCCGCGTCAACATCAGCCCGAAGGGCATGGACACGTTCCGCGTGCTCGGGCCGAACGAGGTCGTCTACCTCGACATGACCGGCAGCGGCAACGAGACGGCAGCGCATTTGTGGCAGAACGGCCGGATCACGGTGATGTTCTGCTCGTTCACCCGCAACGCCCGCATTCTGCGGCTGTTCGGCCATGGCCGGGTGGTGCCCGCCGACGGCGCGGAGGGCCGCGACCTCGCCGCGCTGTTTCCTGCCTACACGGGCCTGCGCCAGTTCATCCGCATCTCGGTCGCGCAGGCGCAGACTTCCTGCGGCTACGCCGTGCCCGAAATGAAGCTGGTGAGCGAACGCGACACGCTGCAGAAGTACTGGCAGGCCAAAGGCCCGGAAGGCGCGGCTGCCTACCGGGACGAGCACAATCGCGAAAGCATCGATGGCCTGCCGACCGGCTGGGGCGAAACGCCGGGTTGACCGGCAGTGTAGTCGGAAAGCGGCCGCCCACAGCGCACCCTGCTCTGGCCATGGGTACCTCTCCACCCTAGGTTCCGCTCAGGCCGGTCCTGTCCGGTCGTCCGGAGCCACGCATGCCCAGTCGCCGCCAGTTCCTCGCTGCCGCCTCCCTCTTCGCCCTGAGTGGGCTTGGGCCCGTTCGTGCCTCCGCCACGGACTGGGCCGGGATCCTGCGTCAGGCACGGGGGCGCACCGTGTACTTCAACGCCTGGGGCGGGGAACCGCGGATCAACGACTACATCGCCTGGGCGGGACGGCAGACGAAGGAGCGCTTCGGCGTCGAGATCGTGCACGTGAAGCTGACGGACACCGCCAGCGCCGTCTCGGCCGTGCTCGCCGAGAAGACCGCAGGACGCACCCGCGACGGAAGCGTCGACCTCGTCTGGATCAACGGCCCAAACTTCGCGTCGATGAAGGAGAAGGGCCTGTTGCTGGGTGAGTGGGCCGACGGCCTGCCCAACGCCAAATGGCTGGATCGCAAGGGTAAGCCCGGGCTGGCGAGCGACTTCACGGTGCCGGTGGAGGGATATGAGTCACCCTGGAGCATGGCGCAGCTGGTGTTCTACGCGGACCTGGCCGCCCTGCCCTCGCCGCCCCGGTCCATCGCAGATCTGCTCGCCTGGGTCCGCGCCAATCCCGGGCGCTTCACCTATCCCGATGCCTCGAACTTTCTCGGCGCGACCTTCCTGAAGCAGGTGCTGATCACCCGGACGCCGGATCCAGGCAGGCTCCAGGCCGCTCCGGGTCCGGATGCCGAGGCCGCGCTCGCGCCCATGTGGAGCTGGCTCGACGAAGCGCGCCCGAACCTGTGGCGCAAGGGCCGGGCCTACCCCGCCGACAGCGCCGCTCTGCGGCGGCTGGTCGCCGACCGCGAGGTGGAGATCGGCCTCTCGTTCGACCCGGCAGAGGCCGCCGCCTCCGTCACGTCCGGCGAGCTCGCTCCAGGCGTTCGCGTCTGGACGCTGGACGGCGGCACACTTGGCAACGCCAACTTCGTGGCGATCCCGTTCAACGCTGCCAGCCCCGAGGCCGCCATGGTGGTGGCCGACTTCCTGCTCTCGCCGGAGGCACAGGCGCGCAAGCTGGACCCGGCCGTGTGGGGCGCCCTGACCGTGCTCGACGTCGCCGCCCTTCCGCCCGGGGAAAGAAAATGGTTCGCGGCCGTCGATCCCGGGCCTGCCGGGGTCCGGCCCGAACAGCTGGGACCCGTGCTGCCCGAGCCGCATCCGGGCTGGATGACTCTCGCGAGCATGGAGTGGCGGCGTCGTTACGGCGCAAGCTGACCCGGTGAAAGCGTCTCTGGTCCTGCGCCTGCCTGCCCTGGCCGCCGTCGGCCTGCCGGTCGTTGCCGGATTGACGGCCACGCTCTTGCCCGCCTTCGGCTGGTGGCCCGCCCTCGGCGGCACGTCATTTTCGCTTGACCCCTGGCGGGATCTCGCCAGCCAACCCGGGATCGGCCGCTCCATCCTCCTGACGGCCTGGATCGGGCTCGCCTCCACCGTCCTGTCGCTCGCCGCGACGCTGCTCCTGTGTGCCGGCCTGTGGGGCACGCCGGCATTCGCCTGGATGCGGCGGGCCCTGTCGCCGATCCTGGCGCTGCCTCATGCCGCATTCGCCCTCGGCTTCGCGTTCCTGCTTGCACCCTCCGGGCTGGTCGCGCGCGCTTTGTCGCCCTGGGCGACGGGGTGGGACCGGCCGCCCGACCTCCTGATCGTCAATGACCCGGCAGGCCTCGCCATGATCGCCGGGCTGGTGGTGAAGGAAACGCCGTTCCTGCTGCTGATGGCGCTGGCAGCGTTGCCCCGGCTGGACGCGGATCGTTGCGTCGCGGTGGCGCGCTCCCTGGGCTACGGGCCATTTAGCGCCTTCCTGCACACCGTGTGGCCCGGGCTCTACCGGCTGCTCAGGCTACCCGTGCTGGTTGTGCTCGCATATTCGCTTTCGGCCGTGGACATGGCTCGGATCCTGGGCCCGATAGGTCCGGCTCCCCTCGCAGTGGAGGCCGTGAGGCTCGGCGCAGACCCGGACCTGTCACTTCGTTTCGTCGCAGCGGCGGCCGCCCTGGGCGTCGTCCTCGTGGCGGGCACGGCCCTTCTCGCATGGCTCGCCGGAGAAGCGCTGTGCGGCCGGGTGGCACGGCGCGCCGCCTTTGCGGGCAGGCGGCAGATGGGAGATGCGGGCTTCCGGGGCGCCGCGGTCGCACTCGCCCTCCTGCTGTCCGCCTCCGCTGCCGCCGCCCTGGCGAGCCTCGCGGTCTGGTCCTTCGCTACCCGGTGGACCTTTCCCTCCCTTGTTCCGGAAGGTTTCGGCCTTTCCGTGTGGACGAGGCAGGAAGAGCTCCTGCCGCTCTCGGGTGGGACGGCGATGCTGGCTCTGCTCGTCGCCGGGCTCTCACTCGCGCTTGCCATCGCGTTCCTTGAAGGCGAGCGGCGTTCGGAACCCGGGGCCAGCTGGTTTCCTCTGCTCTATCTGCCGCTGCTGCTGCCGGACATCGGGCTTCTTGCGGGGCTTCGAAGCGCCCTGCTCGCAGCCGGCATCGAGGCTCCGCTTGCCGGCGTCGTCATCGCGCATCTCGTATTCGTACTCCCGTACGTCGCTCTGTCGCTGGCCGACCCCTGGCGGCGCCTCGATCCGCGGTACGACGCAGTGGCGGCTTCGATGGGATATGGACCCGTCGCGCGCCTGCTGTTCGTCCGGTTCCCGGTCCTGGCGAGGCCACTTGCGACAGCACTCGCGCTCGGCTTTTCCGTGAGCCTTGCGCAATACCTGTCCACCTTGCTGGTCGGCGGGGGGCGGGTGGCGACGCTGGCCACGGAAGCCGTCGCGCTCGCGGGCAGCGGTGACCGCCGGGTGGCGGCGGCCTACGGCCTGGCCCAGGCCGCCATGCCCTTCCTCGGCTTCGTATCGGCCGCACTCATTCCGGCGTTCCTCTTCCGCCATCGCCGGGGAATGCAGCATTGACCCCCCCTACACTCGAGCTTCGCCGCCTTTCAGTGTCGTTGGGAGCGCGGACGCTGGCGTCCCTCGACCTCGTCGTTCCGCCCGGCGTCGTGGCGACAGTGACGGGTCCAAGCGGCGCAGGGAAGTCGACGCTCCTGTCGGCGATCGCTGGGACTGCGGCGCCCGCCTTCACCGTGGCCGGAGAGGTGTGGCTCGGAGACAGCCGGGTCGACCATCTTCCTCCCGAGCGCCGCCGGATCGGACTGATCATGCAGGACGGTGTGCTGTTCCCGCATCTCAGCGTGGCCGGGAACGTGGCGTTCGGCCTCGCCGGTTCGGTTCGCGGCCGAAGCGAACGGGCACGTGTCGTCGAGGAAGCGCTCGCGGCGGCGGACCTCGCAGGCTTCGGCCCGCGCGACCCCGCCACCCTCTCCGGAGGCCAGAAGGCCCGTGTCGCACTGATGCGGGCCCTCGTGGCCGAGCCACGGGCGCTTCTTCTCGATGAACCTTTCGCGGCGCTCGACCCGGACCTCCGCGGCCGGTTCCGGAGCTTCGTCCTGGAGGCCCTGCGCGCGCGCGACATCCCCGCGATCCTCGTCAGCCACGATGCCGAGGACGCGGAGGCCGCAGGAGGTCCGGTAGTCTCGCTTGGAGATGGCCAGTGACATGAAGCGCAGCCTCGCGGCCGCCGCGCCCCGGGCGTGACTCAGGAGAAAATCCGGTCGCCGTTCTGGTCGACGATCTGCCGGGCCTTGTTGAGGGAGAAGTCCTGCGCCTCGTCGAGGCTCGCGTGCTTTTCGGCCCGGATGAACTTGTGTTCCTTCACGCCGGTGTCGAAATCCTTCTCGATGCGCCCGGCCGTCCGGTACTGGCCCTCGTCCTTGAAGGGCGTCGCGTAGAGCCGGTAGCCATTGTACTCCGTCGCCTCCTCGGGCGCGGGGCCAGTTCCGGACCAGCCTCCACCCATCACGGACCCGAGCAACGACTTCAGAAACGACGCCATCATTCCTCCGCGTCTGCGGCTCCCTGTTCGGGGCCATCATAGCGGGGCGGACTTGCGCTCACCACTGCGCAGAGGCGGATCGTTCCAGGCGCTGCGGAGGGCGTCAGCCCGCCAGGGCGTACGCCATGGCAGCGATGCCTACGAGGATGAGGCCGAGGCCGAGACCTCCGAGCACGGCGAACCAACGTCCCGTCAGATGGCTCGTCTGGCGTGTCGCGCGAGGCATTCCAGAAGTGTCTCCCCGGGAGACACGTTAGCCGGACGGGGCGAACTTTGCTTTAATCTGCATTGGTTTGGAGCAGATGCTGCAAACCCGTCCACAGGTTGCAGACCCGCCGGAATAAAGCCGCGATTGCGGTTACCCTCGCGGCGGCCGGGGCATCCGGCTTGCGAGGACGACGAAGATGATGGGGACCGTGATCCAAGACCTCCGCCACGGCCGGTTGGCGCGGCAGATGCTGCTCGCCGCGGCGCTCGGGGCAGCGGCTGCGGGGACTGCCGGAACGGCCTTGGCGCAGGATGCGCCGGCACCGGCGCAGGCTCCCGGCCTGATCACGGTCACCGGCGAGGGTGAGGTGACCGCCGCGCCCGACATGGCGGACGTCAGCATCGGCGTCGTCGCCGATGGTGCCACCGCCGCCGCGGCGCTGCAGGCGAACTCGCAGGCGCTCACGGCGGTCATCGATGGATTGAAGAAGGACGGCATCGAAAGCCGCGACCTGCAGACGAGCGGATTGTCGCTCGATCCCCGCTACGAGCCAATGCGCAACAACCAGCCCCCCAAGCTCGCGGGCTACCGCGCCAGCAACACCGTCACGGTGCGGGTCCGCGACCTGTCGAAGCTCGGGACCCTGCTCGACAAGAGCGTCGGTTCGGGCGCCAACGAACTGCGCGGCCTGAATTTCGGCCTCGCCGAGCGCGGCGGCCTGCAGGATGAGGCACGCAAGCGCGCCATGAAGGAGGCCATGCGCAAGGCGCAGCTCTATGCCGAGACGGGCGGGGTCAAGCTCGGCGCCCTGCGCGCCGTGGGCGAGGAGGCGTTCGGCTTCCCCGAGCCGAAATTCGCGCAGCCGCGCATGGCGATGGCGGCCGACGCGGCACCGCCTGTCCCGATCGAGGGCGGAGAGGTCGCGATCCGTGCGCGGGTGCAGGTGACCTACGCCATCGCGCCCTGATCAGGCGACCGCGCGGGCAACCGCCGCCAGGAAGCGCGCGCCATAGCGCTCGAGCTTTGACTCGCCGACGCCCTGCACGGCGGCGAGTTCGGTCCTGTCGCGTGGGCGCAACATTGCCATGTCGCGCAGCGTGGAGTCATGGAAGACGACGTAGGGCGGCACGCCCTGCTCCTTGGCGATTGTCATGCGCTCGACCCGGAGTTCCTCGAACACCCGCTGCGCCGGTGCGTCCAGCGCCGCTGCCGCCGCGCTGCGCTGGGCCTTCTGCGTCACCCTCTCGGCCTTGAAGACGCGGTCGCGGCGCAGTGGCACGCGGCTCTCGCCCTTCAGGATGGCGCGGGCGGGGTCGCCGAGCACGAGCGCCCCGTAGCTCTCATGGTCGACGAGGATGGCGCCACAGGCTGCGAGCTGCCGGATGACGGACTGCCACGCCTGCTCGCCGAGATCGGCTCCGACGCCGAAGGTGCGCACGCTGTCGTGACCGGCCCGGAGCACCTTCTCCGAGCCGATGCCGCGCAGAACGTCGATGACGTGCGCGGCCCCGTAGCGCTGGCCGGTGCGGTAGATCGCTGAGAGTGCCTTCTGCGCCGCCTCGGTGCCGTCGAATGTCTCGACCGGCGCAAGGCAGGTGTCGCAGTTTCCGCATCTGCCCGGATGTGCCTCGCCGAAGTGCGCCAGCAGGGCCTGGCGCCGGCATCCCGGCGTCTCGCAGATGCCGAGCAGCGCCGACAGCTTGCCGCGCTCGATGCGCTTCACCTCGTCCGGGGCGTTGCCCTCGTCGATCATCTGGCGCCGGCGGACGATGTCGCTCATGCCGTACATCATCCACGCTTCGCTCGGCAGCCCGTCGCGGCCGGCGCGGCCGGTCTCCTGGTAGTAGGCCTCCACCGAGCCGGGCAGGTCGAGATGCGCGACATAGCGCACGGAGGGCTGGTCGACGCCCATGCCGAAGGCGATCGTGGCGACGAGTGCCAGCCCCTCCTCGCGGCGGAACGCGTCCTGGTTGGCGTCACGGTCCGCCCGTTCCATTCCGGCGTGATAGGGCAGCGCGCGGATCCCCTCCCCGTTCAGGAACGCTGCGATGTCCTCGACCTTGCGGCGGCTGAGGCAGTAGACGATTCCGGTCGAGCCGCGGTGGCGCGCCAGCGTGTCCAGGAGTTGCCGCTTCGGCTTCACGCGGTCGAAGATCTCGTAGCGGATGTTGGGCCGGTCGAAGCTCGTGATGAAGACCTCGGCCGTGTCGAGCGCGAGGCGCCGCCGCAGATCCTCGCGGGTCTGCGGGTCTGCCGTGGCGGTCAGCGCCATGCGGGGCACGCCGGGGAAGCGTGTCGCCAGAAGAGCAAGCTGCAGATATTCCGGCCGGAAATCGTGGCCCCACTGGCTCACGCAATGCGCCTCGTCGATGGCGAAAAGGGCGATCCGGCTGCGCTCCAGCAGGTCGAGAAATCCGTCGGTGACCAGCCTCTCCGGCGTGACGTAGAGCAGTTTGAGGCGGCCCTCGGCGAGGTCGCGCCGGACCTGGCCGGCCTCGGCGCCCGTCAGCGACGAGTTGAGCGCCGCGGCGGGAACACCCGCCTGGCGCAGCGCCTCCACCTGGTCGCGCATCAGCGCGATCAGAGGCGAGACCACGATCGCGCAACCCTCCCGGCACAGGGCGGGCACCTGGTAGCAGATCGATTTTCCTGCGCCGGTCGGGAAGAGCACGACGGCGTCGCCGCCAGCCACGACGTGGCGAACGACCTCCTCCTGCCGCCCGCGAAAGGCGGCATGCCCGAAACTCCGCCGCAGCGCCTCGACCGGATCCTGAACCAACGCTTGCCTCCACCACCGGCCGATTCGGACCGGAGGTGGTGACGCTGCACTTCGAACGGTACGGGCACAAGGCGGAGCCGGCGCGCATCCCGGGAAGGTAAGCCGATCAGGCCCCGCCCGGCGCGATGAAGGCGCAGAAAGTGTGGAAGGACGGGTCGGGGTCGTCGGACTGGACCGGCCAGTTCGGCCCGCCGCTGGCCCGCGGTTTGCCGCACCAGTGGGCCTCGTCCTTGCTGCCGGGCACGGCGGACCAGGTGACCTTGTCGCGCGAGACGAGAACCGTTGCGCCGTACCGGCGGCTCTGCACCTCGACGTCGCCTGTCGCCTGCATGCGGTAGGTTACGGCTTCGCAATCGCCGGTCACCGGATCGCCCCCGCAGCACAGCTTGCCGGCGGGCGAGTAGAGGTTGGAATAGATGTCGTGGGCCATGGCGGGAGCCGCCAGGGTTGCCGCGACCAGGAGCGTCAGGAGTCTCATGGCCTTGCCTCTGCAGGGCCCCCCGACATCAAATGAATGACCCGCGTGGCGAGTTCGACAGGCACGGCCAGTGTACGAAACGCGGCGAAAGCGCCCCGCTCCAGCCACCGCCCGCGCAACTGCGGCAAGTGGGATGGAGGAGGTTCCCTCGCAAGCTACAGCCCGGGCTTGCGCCCACTCGCGTTTCCGGCCCAGATGACATCTCGATGATGGCCCGGAGTGGAGACGGATGAAGACCCAGAGCCTCGTATTCCTGCTGGAGGCGGCGCGCCACGGCAAGATCTCGCGGGCGGCGCACCTGCTCGGGGTCTCGCAGCCGAGGCTGAGCCAGGCGATCACCGACATCGAAACCGAGCTGGGACAGACGCTGTTCGAGCGCACCGGCCGCGGCATCGTGGCGACGCCGTCGGGCGTTCGCGCCCTGGGGATGGCGCGCGACATCGTCGCCGATTTGAACGCCCTCGAGTCCGAGATGGCCAAGGCGGGCGCCGAGCCGGCGGAACACGTGACGCTGGGCCTGCCACCCTCCGTCTGCCACGTGCTGGCGCCGCCGCTGATCACGGCGCTCCGCGAGGCGCTGCCGAGAGCAACGGTGCGTGTGCTGGAAGGCTATAGCGGCGCCATCCAGAAGGCACTGATCGACGGGGAAGCAGACATCGGCATCCTGTATTCCGGCCAGTCGCACACCGGCATGCCCGCCGACCGCGTCCTGGTCGAGCGCCTCGTCCTTGTCGGCGCTGCCGGCGATCCCGCCCTCTCCCGGCCGGCGATCCCGCTGCGCGACGCCTACGCGCTGCCGCTCGCCCTGCCGAGCAAGCGCCACGGGTTGCGGCAGCTGGTCGACAGGGAGGCGCGAGCCCTCGGCCTGACGCTGAACGTGCACATCGAGATCGATGCCATGCCGCCGGCGAAGGATCTCTGCAGGCAGGGCGGGTTCTACACGATCCTGCCGAGCTGCGCGGTTTCGCGCGAGATCGCCCAGGGCATCCTCGCGGCGCGGCCCATCGTCGAGCCCGACCTCAAGCGCTCGCTGTGCCTGGCGACGACGACTGCACGCCCCCTGACGGCGGCGGCCCGCACCGCGGCGAGGCTATGCGTGGCGACTGCCCGCAATCTCGTCCAGAAGGGCGAATGGCTCGGCGAGCTTTGAGATCGTCCGTGCCCTGTCGCGGGCGGCATCTCCGAGCCGCTTGTCGAGCAGGGCACAGAGTTCGTCGATCGCCAGCTGAATGTCCGTCGTGACCGGACGCGCGGGCGACGTCACCACCGACATGGAGCGGGCGGTCTGAACGCCGTCCACCGTGGCCAGCTTGACGCGCCCCGTGCGAACCTCCTCGGCCACCGCGTTCCACGGCAGGAAGGTCGCGGCCAGCCCCTCCGTCACGAGACGGCGCATGAGGACGAAGGACGCGATCTCGTAGGTGACGCGCAGCTTGAAGCCGAAGCTCGCGCCGAGCTGGTCCGCCAACTGGCGCAGGCCGTGCGGCTCACCCGGCAGCACGAAATCGAGCTTCTCCAGCTCGGCGGGCCGCAGCCTGCCGTCCGGCGGGAGGCGCGTCGATGCGGGCACGACGAGGTGGAGCGTGTCGGTGAATGTCGCGGCCACTGTGAGGCCGGTCATGTTGGCGGTTGTGTAGCAGACCGCGACGTCAGCCAGGCCTTCCCTGAGCCATTCGGCGGTGTGTCCGCTGAACCCCTCCGAAACCCGCAACTGAAGCTCCGGCTCCCTGCGCGCGAGAGCCTGAACCAGCGGAACGACCAGGAGGTCGGCGACGGTCGGCATCAGGGCGACGCGGACGACGCGGCCCATGTCGCAGAAGGCCTGGCCTGCCTCGAGAGCGTCGAGCTGGCGCAGGATCATCCGCGCCCGCCGGACGAGAAGCTCGCCGATCGCGGTCGGGGACACGCCCCGTCCGTCGCGATGGAGAAGCCGCGCTCCGTAGCGTTTCTCCAGCGCGCCGATATGCTTGCTGATGGCGGGCTGCGTAAGGGACAGGCGCGAGGCCGCCTCAGTCATGCTGGCCGCGTCGACGACGGCGACCAGTGACCGAAGAAGATCGAACTCGACGAGATCGGACCTGTCCA
The DNA here is from genome assembly GCF_059501845.1 of Alsobacter sp. Classification (NCBI taxonomy): domain Bacteria; kingdom Pseudomonadati; phylum Pseudomonadota; class Alphaproteobacteria; order Hyphomicrobiales; family Alsobacteraceae; genus Alsobacter; species Alsobacter sp. Next base: position 46,382 of record NZ_JCACDK010000009.1, read on the forward strand.
TCCCGCTCCTTACACGCAACGTCGGAACGTCACCCCTTCGTGGAATACAGGTAATCGATGCACCGGTCGACACTTTCCACGTCGGCGAACTTGGCGTCGATGTCGTAGAGGTTCCACGCGACTGCGCCCGGGACGCGATCGCCGATGCACTCTCTGACCGCAATGGTACGGAATCCCTCGGCGAGGCCGTCGCAGATCGTGGTGCGCACGCACGCCGTCGCGGTCACGCCGGTGACGAGGATCGTGTCAACGCCCGCTGCGCGCAGATAACCCGCGAGCGGGGTGCCGCTGAAGGAGCTGGCGCGCTTCTTGAGCATCACATACTCGCCGTCGATCGGAGCGATGCGGCTGTCGATGGCCCAGAGGTGTTCGTCCTTGATGTCGACGGCCTCGACCGGGATCTTGTGGTGCCACAGGCCCATGTCGCTCTTGGGGTCATTGCGGTCCGTGTTCTGGTAGGCCGTGGTGACGTGAACGACGACGTTGTTCGTCTCGCGGAACGCCTTGAGGAGCTTCTGCATCCCGGGGATGATCTGGTCGTCGATGTTTTCGCAGGTGAACGGGTTGCCGGGACGCGTCCAGGCGTTGGCGAGATCGACGCTGATGAGGGCCGGCTTCTTGCCGAAGCCGATACGGCGCTGGAAGCCGCGCTCGCGATAGATGCGGGTGCTCTCGTCGAAGGCCTGCTGCAGGATGGCGTCGAGGTTCTCGATCTTGATGGTCATGGTCGCGGTCCCTTTGCCGCAGCGCCCGGCAGGCGCCTTCTGACCTGCATCAGACACCCGATCGGTCCGTGCGGAAACAGCATGCTGCTCCATTATTCATGCGAAGTGTGCAACAATGCGCGGAGCGCGGGTCTTCAGACCCGCATGGGTCAGCTCACTGGGCGTCTGAAGACGCGCGATCCAGCAGGAGAGTGCACGAATGTCCGAGCCGGCCGAACCCGCCCTTCGCGACCTTCGGGCCTTTATCGCTCTCGGTGAAACACTCGGCTTCCGAAAGGCGGCGGACCGCCTGGGCGTTGACCCGTCGCTCGTCAGCCGCCGGGTCCGGCAGCTGGAGGAGGATCTCGGCATCCGCCTGGCGCGGCGGACCACGCGCGACGTCGTGTTGACGGAGGCGGGCCGGGCCTACCTGGAGCGCGCCCGCGCCGTCGTGCGGGATCTCGACCGTGCAGCCGAGGAGGCGCGGTCCCTGGCCCGGGGGCGGGCGGGACGGCTGCGCATCGGCTACATGTCTTTCGCCGCGCTGGCCGAGATGCCCGAGGCGGTCCGGCGCTTTGCGCTGGCCTATCCTGAGGTGGCGGTCGACCCCTTCTATCTCGGCACAAGGCCGCAGCGGGAAGCGCTGCTGCGCGGTGAGATCGACCTGGGGTTCATGCTGGGGCCGCTGCGCGACCGGGCGCTGCGCTCGCTGACGCTGTCGGAGGAGCGGCTCGGCATCCTCGTGGCCGACGACCATCCGCTTGCGCAGAACCCGGCGCCCACGCTGGCGGAAGTGGCGTCCCACCCGCTCGTCCTCGGAAGCGGCGAGGAGTGGGAATTTTTTCGCGCCCTCGTCTTCGACGTCTTCGCCGCGGTCGGCCTTCCCGTGACGGTGGCCTGCGAGGCGACGGGGACTCTCGGAATCCTGGGTCTCGTGGCCGCAGGCCTTGGCCCTACCGTACAGTCGGAGACGATGATGCGGACGAGGCCACAGGGCGTGGTGTTCCGGCCCATCGCCGATGCGCCGAACCGGATCCAGACGGTGCTCGCCTGGAACACGGGGGCTGCCGTGCCGGCAGCCGCCCGGTTCGTCGAGCTCGTCCGCGCGCTGCGGGTCCCGCAGCGGCGCGGGCGGGCGTGATCAGCCAGCCATGCCGGCGCGCAGCGTCTTCGTGCCGGCCTCGTCGACGGCCCATCCATAGCCGTCGTCGACGGCCTTCAGGGCCACGCCGTAGACGTCCCTTGCGTGCTCGGGCGTGATGAAGTCGTCCAGCACGTCGTCGAGCACCTTGGCCGGATCGCGCTCCAGCGGGCTGCCGTAGCCGCCGCCTGCAGGCGAGAAGTAGGACGCGACGTCACCCTCGTTGACGCGCATGCCGGAGAACTTCGCCGGCATCTGGGTGATCTTGTCGGGAGCCGAGGCGTTGTAGATCTCGAACTTGCCGACAGCGCCTTCCTTGCCGCCGAAGATGCCCCACGGCGTATCCTTGTGGCGGTCGGATTCGTGCGTGACGAAGCCCGGCGTCAGGAAGCGCTGGGACTTCACGACGCCCTGGCCGCCACGGAACTTGCCCGCTCCCGGCATGACGTCGTCGCGCACCTCGTAGCGGTCGCAGATCAGCGGCAAGTGCATGCCGAGGTCCTCGAGCGGGTTGTTGCGCGTGTTGCGCATCAGCTCCTCGACCGTGTCGGGCCCGTCGGAGAAGGGCCGGCCGCCCATGGCCGCCTCGTTGACCTCCAGGAACACCCAGTAGTCGCCATTCGGCCGGACACCGGAATAGGCGGCGAATGACAGCGTCGCCGAGTTGCCGGCCGTCGCCTTCTCCGGCACCACCGGCGCGAGCGCCTTGATGATGAGGTCGACCACGCGCTGGATCTGGCAGAAGCGGGCCTCGGCCGCCACCGGCGCGATGGGGTTGAAGATGCAGCCTTCCGGCGCCGTCACCTTCACCGGACGGAACGAGCCTTCGTTGGCCGGCACCGGGTCCTGGTTCGTGTAGGTGTCCAGCAGCAGCGCGCGGAACGCGAAGTAGCAGGCCACCTTGGTCGAGCCCTCGAAGGGAACGTTGAACGCGGTTGGCACCTGGGGCGAGGAGCCGGTGAGATCGACCTCGACGCCGTCGCCCTGCACGCGCACCGTCACCTTGATCGGCAGGGTCTTGTCGCGGTTGCGGCCGTCATCGTCGAGAAAGCCCTCGGCCGTGTATTCGCCGTCCGGGATGGCCGCGATGGCGCGGCGCATCATCCGCTCGGAATAGTCCATGAGCTGGCTGCAGCAGCGCAGGACGAGGTCCTGGCCATAGGTGCCGAGCAGTTCCTGGAAGCGTCGGACCCCGAGCTCGGCGGAAGCGATCTGCGCCTCCAGGTCGCCCATTACGAGGCTGGGCACGCGCGTGTTGTCGCGGATGTACTTCCACAGCCACTCGTTGCGCTTGCCCTCCTCGTAGAGCTTCAGGCCGTTCATCAGCATGCCTTCGGCATACATGTCAGGCACGTCGATGATGAGGCCCGGCGTGGCCGCGCCGATGTCGACGTGGTGCGCGGTGTTGGCGGAGAAGCCGACGAGTTCACCCTCGTGAAACACCGGCATGACGATGGCGATGTCTGGCGAGTGGCTGGCGCCGAAATAGGGGTGGTTGTGGATGACGCAGTCGCCCGGCTTCCAGGCGTCGAGCGGGATCGATTTCTCGATGCCCCTCAGGTAGCCCGGCAGCGAGCCGATATGCATCGGCGTCGAGTCGCTCTCGCACAGCGTGTTGAAGTGCCTGTCGAACAGGCCGGCGCCGAGGTCCTGCGATTCACGGATGATCGAGGAGTAGGACATCCGGTAGAGCACGTTGCCCATCTGCTCGGCGATGGAATGGAGTGCCCCTCCGACAACCTGGAGGGTGATGGGATCGACGGTCGCGGTCATGGTCGAAATCCTTCCCGTTCTCAGGCGCGGGTGATGCGCATGTCGCCATGCGACAGGACGCTCGCCCTGTAGCCGGGCGGCACCAGGGTTGTGGAGTTGTGCTGCACGATCAGGGCCGGGCCGGTGATCGTATCGCCGTCTAGGAGCTGGCCGCGGGCGTAGCGCGGCGTGGCGTGCGCCTTGCCGTCGTCGAAGATCGTCTCCGCCGTGTAGAGCAGCGCGTCCTTGGGATCCTTGCGGTTGCCCTTCTCCAGATCGGGCAGCCGCAGCATCTCGACGTCGGCGGTCGCGACGACGCGGACCGTAACGATCTCGACGAGCTGGTCCTCGAAGGCGTGGCCGTAGACGAGCTTGTGCGCCGCGAAGAAGCTCTTGGTCACCTCTCCAACGTTGTCAGGCCCGAGCGGCCCGGACGGCATGTCGGCGCGCAGCTCGAAGCCCTGGCCGAGATAGCGGCACTCGGCGATGCGGGTGAATTTCTGCCGCGAGGCGGGGATGCCGTCGGATTCCAGCTGCGCGGCGGCGTCCGCCGTCAGCTTCTCCAGGCTCTCGTTGATCGCCGCGAAGTCGGCGGCGGTCGCCTTCTGAAGCACGGTGAGAACCGAGCGGGTGGACTCGTACCGCAATTCCGTCACGAGCAGCCCCATCGCGGCGGTGATGCCGGGATGAAGCGGCGCGATGACGTCCTTCGCATGGATCATCTCGGCCAGCGCGACAGCGTGCAGTGGTCCGGCGCCACCAAAGCCCATGAGCGTGAAGTTGCGGGGGTCGATGCCCTTCGCCACCGAGTTGGCGTTGATGGCGAGCGCCATGTTGTTGTTGATGATCTTCAGGATCCCGAGCGCCGCGTCGGTGACGCTGAGGCCGAGCTTGTCCGCGATGTGCGTCTTCACGGCCTTGACCGCAAGCTCCTTGTCGAGCTTCAGGTCGCCGCCCAGGAACTGCTGCGGGTCGAGGCGTCCGAGCGCCACCTGCGCGTCGGTGACTGTCGGCTCCGTTCCGCCCTTGCCGTAGGCCGCCGGGCCGGGATCGGCACCTGCCGAGCGCGGGCCGACACGGAACGCGCCGCCGGCGTCGATATAGGCGATGGACCCGCCGCCCGCGCCGATCGCGTCGATGTCGATCATCGGCACGAGCACGGGCAGGCTGGCGACCTCGGTATCGCGCGGGTTCTTGATGCGAAGCTCACCGCCCTGGATGACCGAGATGTCGGCCGAGGTGCCGCCGATGTCGATGGTGATGACGTTGGGGGACCCGCAGGCCTCGCCCGTCCAGCGCCCGCCCATGACGCCGCCGGCCGGGCCGGACAGCAGCAGGCCGATCGGGTGCTTGGACGAGTTGTCGATGGTGGAGATGCCACCGTTCGACTGCATGATACGCACGGCGGCCTTGACGCCGGCGCCACGCAGCCGCCCCTCGAGCATGTTGAGGTAGGCCGAGGTCTTCGGGCCGATATAGGCGTTCATCGCGCAGGACGAGAAGCGCTCGTACTCGCGGATGACGTTCACCACCTCGGACGACGTGCAGATGTATGCATCCGGCAGGTAGGAGCGGACGATCTCGGCCGCCACCCGCTCATGCTCGTCGTTCAGGAAGGAGAAGAGGAAGGCGACGATGACCGCCTTGAGGCCGCGCTTGGCGAAGAGCTCGGCGGCGTGCTTCACCTCGTCCCGGTCGAGCGGAACCGCGATCGTGCCGTCGGGCGGCATGACGCGTTCGGAGACCGCGATGCGGTTGCGGCGCTTGACGAGCGGCTTCGACTGCCAGGGAACATCGAACTGCAGGGAGAAATTGTGCGGCCGCTTGTGGCGGGCCATGTGGAGGATGTCGCGAAAGCCCTTCGTGGTGATCATGCCCACGTCGGCGCCGTTGCGCTCGATGACCATATTCGTGGCCACAGTGGTGCCATGGAACAGGAAGTCGACGTCGCCAGGCGACACGCCCGCCATGCCGCAGATCTCGATGACGCCGCGTACGACACCCTCGGACTGGTCGGCCGGCGTGCTCGGCACCTTGTGGACAACGACCTGCTGACCGCCGCCGGGCAGGCCACGTTCAAGCACGATGTCCGTGAACGTGCCTCCGACATCGACTCCGACCCGGATCATGTTTTCTCCCCTCGCTGTCGCTTGCGGCAATCCTAGCGGCGGTGACACGGCCACCGCCAAGGGACCCCCGTAATTTCAGCTATTGTATGCAAAGGTCAGACCTGTCCGGGCCGCGGCGCCGGCCACAATTGGTCCTGATGACAGTTATTCCCACAATCCCCATGGCGCATCCACCGCGAGGCTGGGAATTGGCGCGGCGCAGGTACGAACACCTGCCCACTCGCGACTGGCCGAGGGAACGATGCCGCTGCCGCTGGAAGGACTTCTCGTCGTCGCCTTGGAGCAGGCTGTGGCCGCACCGATGTGCACGTGCCGCCTCGCAGACGCAGGCGCCCGCGTCATCAAGATCGAGCGGCCGGAGGGTGACTTCGCCCGTGGCTACGACGACGTGGTCGCGGGGCAGAGTTCCTATTTCGTCTGGCTGAACCGCGGAAAGCAATCCGTCGCGCTCGACCTCACCAGGCCGGAGGACGCCGCATTACTGGAGGCGATAATCGCCAAGGCGGACGTGCTGGTGCAAAACCTCAAGCCGGGCTCGATCGCGCGGCTCGGTTTCGCACGCGAGCGGCTAGCCCGCGACTACCCGCGGCTCATCATGGCCTCGATCAGCGGCTACGGCGAGGAGGGACCCTACGCCGACCGCAAGGCCTACGACCTGCTGATCCAGGCCGAGTCGGGTCTGGCTTCGGTCACCGGCGGGCCGGACGGGCCGGCGCGCGTGGGAGTGTCTGTTGTCGACATCGCCACCGGAATGAACGCCTACGAGGCGATCCTCGAGGCGTTGATCCGGCGCGGCCGGACGGGTGAAGGCGCCGACCTGCGCATCTCCATGTTCGACGCGATGGCCGACTGGCTCACCGTGCCGCTGCTGCAGCACGAGGGCGGCAAGTCCCCGGGCCGGGTCGGCCTGCGGCACCCCTCCATCGCACCCTACGGCGTCTTCGCCACGTCGGACGGGCAGGCCATCCTGATCTCGATCCAGAGCGACCGCGAGTGGCGCGTGCTGGCCGCCGACGTAATGGGCGACCCAGCACTGGCCGCCGACCCGGATTTTGCGACGAATGTGGCCCGGGTGGCACGGCGGGCCGACACGGATGCAAAGGTCGGCGCGGTGTTTGGCGTTCACACCGCGGCGGAGATGGAAAGAAAGCTCGCCGAAGCCGACATCGCCTTCGCCCGCGTCAGCACCATGGCGGACCTGTCCGGGCACCCACATCTTCGCCGCATCTCGGTACCCACGCCGCGCGGTGAGGCGAGCATTCCGGCTCCCGCAGTCCTCTGGCAAGGCGCAGCCAGGGCGTTTGGCGCGGTTCCAGCCGTGGGCGAGCACAGCGCCGCGATTCGACGCGAGTTCCTCGAGTCATAAGAAAGCGGGCGCCCGAGGCGCCCGCTCCGCATTCCTGGTGAGGTGAAATCAGGAGCGGTTGCCGCCCTGCTTGCCACCCTGGCTGCCGCCCTGGTTGCCGCCGGACTGGCCGCCCTGGTTGCCACCCGACTGGCCACCCTGGTTGCCGCCCTGCTGGCCACCCTGGTTTCCGCCCGACTGGCCACCCTGGTTGCCGCCCTGCTGACCGCCCTGGTTTCCGCCCGACTGGCCACCCTGGTTGCCGCCGGACTGGCCGCCCTGGTTTCCACCCGACTGGCCACCCTGGTTGCCACCCTGGTTGCCACCCGACTGGCCGCCCTGGTTTCCACCCTGCTGGCCACCCTGGTTACCGCCGGACTGGCCGCCCTGGTTTCCACC
>NZ_JCACDK010000009.1:53951-94858 GCF_059501845.1 Alsobacter sp.
GACTGGCCACCCTGGTTGCCGCCCTGCTGGCCACCCTGGTTGCCGCCCTGCTGACCGCCCTGGTTTCCGCCCGACTGGCCACCCTGGTTGCCGGCAGACTGGCCGCCCTGGCTTCCGCCCTGCTGGCCACCCTGGTTGCCGCCGGACATGCCGCCCTGGTTGCTGCCCTGCTGGCCACCCTGGTTGCCGCCCTGCTGACCGCCCTGGTTGCCGCCCTGCTGGCCACCCTGGTTGCCGCCCTGCTGACCGCCCTGGTTGCCGCCGGACTGGCCGCCCTGGCTTCCGCCCTGCTGACCACCCTGGTTGCCGCCAGACTGGCCGCCGCAACCACAATTTCCCTTGTCACCGCCCTTGTCGCCGCCGCGATCGCCAGCCTTGTCGCCGCCGCGATCGCCGCCCTTGTCGCCGCTGCGATCGCCGCCCTTGTCGCCGCTGCGATCGCCGCCCTTGTCGCCGCCGCGGTCACCGCCCTTGTCGCCGCTGCGGTCACCGCCCTTGTCGCCACCGCGGTCGCCGCCCTTGTCGCCGCCCTTGCCGCCCTTGCCGCCGCCGCGATCGCCGCCCTTGTCGCCACCGCGGTCACCGCCCTTGCCGCCGTGATCCTTTCCATCACGGCCACCATGGTCGCGGTCGCCGTGATCGCGGTCGCCGTGATCGCGGTCGCCGTGATCGCCTTGGCCCTTGTCGCCATGGTCGCGGCCCTCGTGGCCGTCCTTGCCGTGGTCACGGCCGCTCTGGTCCTTGCCCTTGCCGTGATCGCGATCCTTGCCGTTACCGCCTTCGCCGTCATTGCCCTTGCCGCCGCCATTGGCCGGGTTGGTCACGACCGTGCTGGGCTTTTCGGGGCTTGGGGCAACCGGGCGCTCAACCCGCGGCGGCGTGGGGATCGAGGCCGGAGCGATGAATCGTACTCCGCCCCGGGGATCCGTCTGGAACCCCGAGCAGCCTCCGCGCTGCTCTCCGGCAACGTAGCGGCAGTCATTGTTGTTGCTGGCCGACGCAACCGTCGTCCCGAGGGCGGTCGAGGCGCTCAGGATGAAAGCGAGGGCGAACACCTTACGCATGGCAAAATCCTCCTTCTCGCGCGACCCATGGGGTGCGCGTCGCCTCCCGGCGAATTCGATGGTCGTGAGGGCCTTCGCGGCTTCCGGCCCGTGATGTCCGGTGCCGGCGTCGATGTCGGACGTGCCTCACTCGATGAAGAAGGGACTACCTCTTTTTATTAAACTTGCCTATATTGTAGTCTTATTAATGTTAATCTGCTCAACTCACAGCCAAGGCTTCCAAGCCAAATTAGCAATATTTCTCATTGGTTTGACGAGATTTTGGATTTGTCCTAACCCTTAAGCTCTACCGCTTTCAATTCTGCCCGCTGTTAAGCTCATGTCCTTCACGGTTCATCGAACGAGGGCCAGAATCTCCCGGAAGCGGGGGTGGTGGGCGGCTTCCAACCATTCGAAAATCGCCATTTCCGCCGTCACCATCTCCGCCCCGTTCTGGCGCATCCGATCGATGCCCGCCGCACGGCTTTGCGGCGTGCGGGACCCGACCGCATCGGAGAGCACGAAGACCCGCCGGCCGCGGTCCAGCAGGCCGAGGACGGTCTGCAGCACGCAGACATGGGTCTCCCAACCGCCCACGACCACGTCCCGCACGTCCCCCAATGCCCCGGTGAAGGCGTCGGCGCGGCACGCGTCGAAGGTCATCTTTGCCAGCACCGCGTCGCCTCCGGCCGGCCGGAGCTCCTCGGCGGTCGCGCCGAGCCGCGCCGGGTTCTGCTCCGTGTAGACGACGGGGACACCCAGCAGCCGCGCGGCGGATGACACGCGTGCCGCTTCTCTCAAGGTGCTGTCGGCGTCGTCGATGACCGGCCTCAGCCGTGCCTGGAAATCAATCAGCAGCAGGGCGGAACGGCGGCGGTCGATGGTGGCTGGCATTTGTCGGATCTCCGGGACGTCGCGGAACGGCCGTGATGGACGGTGCATACTATCGCTGGGCCTGACAAGGCGCGCACCCGGCGGCAGCATGGTCGGGCGGCCAGCAGGCTCGCGCCCGCCTGTTCTGCCGCAAGGAGTGACCTCGCCCGTGCCGATGACCTATTTCAACGAACTTCTGCAGAGCATCGCAGATCGGGGCCGGGCCATGATCGGTCCCAGCCGCGCCACGGGATCGCGCAGACCGTTCGAGCAGCTCTACGAGGCGCTGCTGTCGGGTCGCGGCGAGGCCTCGGGGGTCGCGCTGGCCCGCGACATCCTCGACCGCTACGAGGCGCTGGACCCGGCCGGCCGGCGCGACGCCCTCGTCACCATGGCGGAGCGCTTCGGCCCCGAGCATGAGCGGCTGGAGAAGGCCATCGCCGCCTATCGCGAGACGCCGGACCACCGCAGCCTGATGGAGTTGCACAATGCATCCGAGCCGCGCCGGCAGGAGCTGATCCGCCGGCTGAACCTGTCGCCCAACGGCACGCTGCGCCTCGTCCGGATGCGCGAGGATCTCCTGCTCATGCTGAGCGAGGAGCCGGGCCTGCAGGCGCTCGATGCCGACTTCCAGCATCTCTTCGCATCGTGGTTCAACCGCGGCTTCCTCGTCCTGCGCCCGATCGACTGGCAGACACCCGCCAACATCCTAGAGAAGATCATCCGCTACGAGGCCGTGCACGCCATCGAGAGCTGGGACGACCTGCGCCGCAGGCTGGAGCCGGTGGACCGGCGCTGCTTCGCCTTCTTCCACCCGCAGATCGTCGACGAGCCGTTGATCTTCGTGGAGGTGGCGCTCACCCCCGGCATTCCGTCCGCCATCGGACCGCTGCTCGCGGGAGACACCCGTCCGCTGGCCCTGAAGGACGCCACGACCGCCGTCTTCTACTCCATCTCGAACTGTCAGGACGGGCTGCGCGGCGTGTCCTTCGGCAGTTTCCTCATCAAGCAGGTGGCGGAGGAACTCGCCCGGCAGGTGCCGAGCCTCGGCACCTTCGTTACGCTGTCCCCCCTGCCCGGCTTCGCGCGCTGGCTCGACCGCGAACGGCGCGGCGACAGCAACACGTTCCTCGGGCCGGCGGAACGGGCGACGCTCGAGGTGCTGGACGATCCCGCATGGCTGGCCGAGGCCGGCGAATCCGACGATTTGCAGCGAGTGCTCCAGGCGGCCGCTGCACAATACCTGCTGCAGGCAAAGGGAGCGGGGAACCGCCCTGCCGACCCCGTCGCACGGTTCCACCTCGGCAACGGCGCGCGGCTGGAGCGCGTCAACTTGCTTGGCGATCCGTCGCCGCGGGGGCTGGCACAGGCCTATGGCTTCATGGTCAACTACCTCTATGCGCTGGCCGACATCGAGAAGAACCACGAGGCGTACAGCAACCGGGGCGAGATCGCCGCGGCGCCCGGGGTCCGGAGCCTGATCCGCCGGCGAGCGCGCAAGGACGCCGCGCAGGCCTGAGGCCGCCCGAGCACGCCAGAAAGGTTGTGGCCGATGAGTGGAAACCTGTTCGGGCTGATCGCATCCCGCATGCCAGGCCGGGATGCCGTCTTCCTAGAGACCGACGAGGGCCGCGTCCTCACCTATGGCGGCCTGCTCGACGCCACGGCCCGCTATGCCCGAGCCATCGAGGGGCTGGGCGTGGCGCCGGGAGACCGCGTCGCGGTCCAGGTCGAGAAGTCGCCGGAAGCGTTGATCCTCTACCTCGCCTGTTTGCGCGCCGGTGCCATCTACCTGCCCCTCAACACCGCCTACACGCTCCCGGAGGTGGACTACTTCGTCGGCGATGCCGAACCGCGGCTCCTGGTCGTCGGATCGGATCGTCGTGAGGCGGCCCAGACGCTTCCGGGCCTGCCGCACGGCGCCCGTGTCGAGACGATGGACGCGGACGGCACCGGAACGCTCCCGGATCGCGCCGCCCGGGAGGCGCCTTCCTTCAGCGACGTGGTGCGCCAGCCGCACGACCTCGCCGCCATCCTCTACACGTCGGGCACGACCGGGCGGTCGAAGGGAGCGATGCTCTCCCACGACAACCTCGCCTCGAACGCCGAGGTGCTGCGGGAAGCCTGGCGCTTCACCGAGCGGGACGTGCTGCTGCACGCCCTGCCGATCTACCACACGCATGGACTGTTCGTGGCCACGAACACCGTCCTTCTGGCCGGCGGGTCGATGCTGTTCGTGCCGCGCTTCGAGCCCGACACGGTGATGCGGCTGATGCCGCGCGCCACCACCATGATGGGCGTGCCGACCTTCTATGTGCGCCTGCTGCAGCACCCCGGGCTGGACAGGGCCGCGACCGCACACATGCGGCTCTTCGTGTCCGGCTCCGCCCCGCTGCTGGCAGAGACGCATCGCGAGTGGCGAGAGAGGACGGGCCACGCCATCCTCGAGCGCTACGGGATGACCGAAACCAACATGAACACCTCCAATCCCTACAAGGGCGAGCGCGTGGCGGGCACTGTCGGCCCTCCCCTGCCTGGGGTCTCCCTGCGCGTTGCCGAGCCCGAGAGCGGCAGGGTGTTGCCGCAGGGCGAGATCGGCGTGATCGAGGTCAGCGGGCGCAACGTCTTCCGCGGCTACTGGCGCATGCCGGAAAAGACGGCGGCCGAGTTCCGCAAGGACGGCTACTTCATCACCGGCGACCTCGGCCTCATCGATGCCCGCGGCTACGTGACGATCATCGGCCGCAGCAAGGACCTGGTGATCACCGGGGGTTTCAACGTCTACCCGAAGGAGGTCGAGGCGGAGATCGACGCCATACCCGGCGTGGTCGAAAGCGCCGTGTTCGGCGTGCCGCACCGCGACTTCGGCGAGGGCGTGACGGCGGCGGTTGTCCGGAAGCCGGGTTCGCATCTCGGGGAAAACGAAATTCTCGAAGCCCTGCGGCCGCGGCTTGCCAAGTTCAAGCTGCCGAAGCGCGTGCTCTTCGTGCCCGACCTGCCGCGCAACACCATGGGCAAGGTGCAGAAGAACGCGCTGCGAGAGACGTGGCGGGATCTCTACGCCGAGCCGGACCCGGCAAAGGATGGCCCCGGGCACTGAGACGAGGAATACGCAATGCGGGTGATCGTTGTCGGCGCAGGCGCGATGGGGTCCATCTTCGGGGCGGCCCTGGCGCGGGCGGGATGCGAAGTCGCGTTCTGCGACGTCCGGCCCGAGGTCACGGCTTCCCTCGTCCATCCCGGGCTGACGCTCGAAGGTGTGCTGGGCGAGAGCGTGACGCCGTTCGAGGCAAGCACGGACCCCGGCGCGCTGGGCCTCGCGGACATGGTGCTCGTGCAGGTGGACTCCGCCGCCACAACCGAAGCTGCCAACATCGCGAAGTTCTGCCTGAAACCAGGCGGCTATGCGCTGACGCTTCAGAACGGTATCGGCAACTGGGAGGCTCTGGCCGCGGTGCTGGGGCGGGACAGGGTCATCGCTGGATCGACCTACAACAGCGGCGCGGGCCTTGGCCCGGGGCACGTCCTGCACACCAACCTCGGGTCCACGGAGATCGGGGAGATCGACGGCAGGCCGAGCGACCGGTGCCTGCAGGTGGCACGCCTGTTCAGCACGGGTGGCCTGCCCACGACGGTGTCGGATAATGTGGTGGGCGTGGTGTGGAGCAAGTTCGTCCACAACTGCGCCATCAACCCCGTCAGTGCCATCACCGGGTTGCGCCCGGGGGAGATCGCGCGCGATCCAGGGGCGTCGCGGCTCGTGGACCTCGTCCTGGACGAGGTGCTGGCCGTCGTCGCGGCCGCCGGGGTCCGGCTGCCCGAGGACGACCCGCGCGAGCACATCCGGGACCATTGCTGGGAGCGCTACAACCGCCCCTCGATGCTGCAGCACGTCGAAAGCGGGCGAAAGACGGAGATCGACGCGCTCAACGGTGCCCTCGTGGCGCATGGCCGGCGGCTCGGGATTCCGACGCCGGTCAACGAGGCCGTTGTCGCGGCCGTGAAGGGCCGGGAGGCCGCTACCCATTCCGACGCGAGGCCGGAGGCCGAGCGCGAGGCTGCGGCCAGGGCCGACGCGCGCGGCCCCAGGTGGGGCACGGCGTGAACGGACCGAGTCTACTCTGGAAGTACTTCAAACTACGTAGATTGGAATGATTTCAGACTAGCTTCTATTGTCGTTCTTGCTTGCACGACACACCGATACATGGTTGTGTCCGCGGCGACGGAGTCCCGTCCCGATTGCAGGACCTTGAATCCTGCGGATTGAAAGGACTGTGCCATGACACTCCAGCGCTTCCGGGCGCCGTGCGCGCGTGCGCGCCAATGCTGCTGCGAAGGCGTCGGGGGACCCTGACCCCCTGCCCCCTCCCGCCAAGATCTTCCCACTGCTTCGTCCGGAGATAGCCGTGCCGCGCCGCCTGCGAACCCTTGTCCTGTCGCTCGCCCTGTCCTGCTCCGCCGCTGCGTTGGCGGCCCCCGCCACGAAGGCTCCCGAGCCCAGGGCCGTGATGGCCCAGTACGCCGACATCGCGCAGGCGATGTTTGACGACGCCCTCGCCTCAGCCAAGACGCTGCAGACAGCCGTCGAGGCTTTCCTCGCCAAGCCGGACGACGCGACACTCGCCGCGGCGCGCAAGGCGTGGATCGACGCGCGCCCCTGGTACATGCAGACGGAAGGCCTTCGCTTCGGAAACCCGATCGTCGACGAATGGGAGGGGCGCGTGAACGCCTGGCCCCTCGACGAGGGGCTCATCGACTATGTCGATACCGGCAGCTATGGCGAGACATCCGACGAGAATCCCCTGTACCGGGCCAACGTCGTCGCCAGCAAAAGCATCCGCATCGGCAAGAAGCAGGTGGACGCGACGACGATCGACACGAAGCTGCTGGAGAGCCTGCAGGAAGCCGGTGGCGTCGAGGCGAACGTGGCGATCGGCTATCACGCCATCGAATTCCTGCTGTGGGGACAAGACCTCAACGGAACGGGCCCGGGTGCCGGCGCCCGTCCCGCGAGCGACTACGACACCGCGTCCTGCACACATGGCAATTGCGATCGCCGCCGGGATTATCTCAAGGCCGCGACGGACCTGCTGGTCAAAGACCTCGCCGAAATGGCGGCCAACTGGAAGCCTGACGGTGCCGCCCGCAAGGCACTGTCGAAGAAGAAGGGCACCGACGGCCTCGCCGTGATCGCGACCGGAATCGGCTCGCTCAGCTATGGCGAGCTTGCCGGCGAGCGGATGAAGCTCGGTGTCATGCTGCACGACCCAGAGGAGGAGCAGGACTGCTTTTCCGACAACACCCACAACTCGCACTACTTCGACGAGGTGGGAATGATCGCGCTCTACAACGCGCGCTACAGGCGTCTCGACGGCAGCGTCGTCGAGGGACCAAGCCTTGCCGCCTATGCAGCCGCGAAGGTCCCGGAGCAGGCAGCGGCGCTGGACAAGGCCATGGCCACGACCCTGGACAGGCTCGCCGCCATCAAGGCCAAGGCAGAAACGGGCGGGATGGCTTACGACCAGATGCTCGCGAGCGGCAACGAAGAGGGCAACAAGCTCATCATGGACGGCGTGGACGGGCTCGTCGCACAGGCCCGCGCGCTGGAAAGCGTCGTCGGCAAGCTCGGCCTCAAGATCAAGGTCGAGGGATCGGACAGCCTGGACGACCCCGCCAAGGTCAAGACCGAGTGAGCCCGGGCAGGACCCACATGCTGTCTCGCAGGCGTGCACTCGGCCTTTTGGCCGGGGCGGCTGCCAGCGTGATCGGGGGGAGCGCCCTTCCCTCCCCCCCACGGCCGGCGATTCTCCCCCGCCGCCGGCCGCAGCGCGAGGCGGCGCGGACGCACGATCTCGTCTTCCGCGCCGCCAAGCGCAAGGCCCGCCTGCTCGGACCCGATGGGCCGGAAACCGCCGTCTGGTCCTACACGGACGAGCTCTTTCCCGTGCTGCGCGCCAGGCAGGGCGACCGGATGTCGGTCACCCTCCGCAACGAACTGCCGCAACACACCTCGGTCCACTGGCACGGCCTGCGGCTGCCCAATGCGATGGACGGCGTCCAGTATCTGACGCAGCCGCCGGTCCAGCCGGGCGAGTCCTTCCACTACGATTTCACCCTTGCCGACACCGGGACGTTCTTTTTTCACCCGCACTGCAACGAGAGCGGCCAGGTCGGGCACGGCCTCGCGGGTGTCCTGGTGGTCGAGGGCGACGAGGTCCGGACACCGGACGCCGACATCGTTCTTGCCGTAAAGGACTGGCGGCTGAACCCCGACGGCACCTGGATGGAGTTCGTCACGCCGCAGGGGGCGGCCAGGGCGGGGACCTTCGGCACCGTCCGTCAGGTCAACGGCCGTCCGGGCTTCGTCCAGGCTGCGCGGCCGGGATCGGAGATCCGGGTGCGTCTGCTCAATCTCGATTCAAGCCGCGTGCTGGAGGTGGGCGTCGAGGGCGGAGAGGCGGCGCTGATCGCCGTGGACGGCCACCCGCTGCCACCCGTCGCTCTCGACGCGTCCGGCGTCGAGACGTGGCGCATGGGACCGGCGATGCGTGTCGATCTGCTGGTGCGCGTGCCGCCCGCCGGTGGCGCCCTTCGGATCGTCGACTACTTCTCCGCGGAGCCTTGGGAGATTGCCCGCTTCGAAAGCGCCGGCGAGGCGCGGCCTGGCGCGAGGCGCAGCTTCGATCCCCTGATCCTCTCGGCAGCCGACATCTTGGTGCCGGATATGAAACGTGCCGAGCGCCTGCCCTTCGCCTTCTCGGCTGCGTCCTCGTCGATCACCAGCTTCGCGGAAGGCCTCGACCCGGCCGATCCGCTCACCAAGGTGCTGATGGACAGCCTGTGCGTGCGGGACGAGACCTACTGGGCCATCAACAAGGCCTCGTGGCCGGCCGGCGGCCACCTCAACGTGCCGCCTCCCGTCGCGGTGCTGAAGGCGGGCAGGAGCTACGTCTTCGAACTGATGAATGCCACGCCACACCCGCACCCCATCCACCTGCACGGGCACGTGTTCAAAGTGCTCTCGACATCGCGGACGAAACTCCCGGAGTTTCACGCCGACACGGTGCTGCTGTCTCCCAAGGAGCGGGTCGAGATCGCCTTCGTCGCCGCTCCCGGCGCCTGGATGTTCCACTGCCACATCCTCGAGCACCTCGAGACAGGCATGATGGGGTGGCTGAGGGTCGAGGCATGACTTCCAGGGCCGTGTTCCTGCCGGTGGTCATGCTGGCGGCGGCTATCGCCCAAGGCGTGCCTGCCGCGGCCGGCGACCTCGGCGCCGCCATCGGTGGCCGCCTGTTCGATCGTGCCTGGGTGCCGGCTCCGTCCTCAACGAAGGCCAATGACGGGCTGGGTCCGCTCTACAATGCGCGCTCCTGTTCCGGTTGCCATGAGGGTGGCGGCCGGGCCGACGCGGGCGCCCACCGGCTCCCCGCCGGCCTCGTCGTCCGCCTCGGCGACGCGCAGGGCCGTCCGGACCCGGTTTACGGCTTCCAGATCCAGACACAGGCCGTACCGGGCGTCGCACCCGAAGCGATCGTCGGCCGCTCGAGCCGGCGACCGGACATCACCGGCCTCGCTTATGGTGCACTCGATGCCGGGACCCGCGCCAGCTTTCGCGTGGCGCCCGACCTGCACGGGCTCGGCTTGCTGGAGGGCGTACCCGACGCCGCCATCGAGGCGATCGCTGCGGCGCAGGCCGTGAGTCCGGATGGCGTGCGCGGGCGCGTCCACCGCCTGCCGGACGGGCGCATCGGACGTTTCGGCTGGAAAGCGGGCCAGCCCACCATCGAGGCGCAGATCGCATCCGCCTTTTCGATCGACCTCGGCCTGTCGACCTCGCGCGCTCCCGCCCCTTGGGGAGACTGCACCTTCGCCGAGAGAGCCTGCATCGATGCGCCTCATGGCGCCCGCGCGGAGATGTCCGAGGGCGGCCCCGAAATCGGCGACGCCATCGTCGACGCGCTCCGCGCCCATGTGGCGGCGCTTCCCGCGCCCGCCTCGACCAGCGCGGGCGGCAGGGGCGCTGCACTCTTCGCGTCGACCGGCTGCGCAACATGCCATGTGCCGGTCCTCCCCGGCCGGGACGGCGCGCCGGTGCGGGCCCTTACCGACCTGCTCCTCCACGACATGGGGCCCGGCCTCGACGGATACTCCGGCGACGGGGAGGCCTCGGGACGGGACTGGCGGACGGCTCCCCTCTGGGGTCTCGGGCAGAACGAGGCCAAGGGACTTCTTCACGACGGCAGCGCGGCCACGATTGCCGAGGCTATCGACCGGCACGGTGGAGAGGCCGAACGGGCCCGCGACCGGTACCGCGCTCTGTCAGCCCGCGACAGCGCAGCGCTTCTCGCCTATCTCGCCAGCCTCTAGGATCCGGCATGTCCAGAATCCTGCTCCTCCCCGCCGCTCTCGCCGCAGCTACCCTCGCCATCCCGGCACCGCCCGCGAGAGCCGCGGACGACGTGGCCGTCGCGACGCGCGTCGCCGAACAGTTCGCCATCCCACGGTATCGCGCGCTGGCCGATGCGGCGCAGTCGCAGGAGGCGGCCTGGAAGGGCTTCTGCTCGACACGGGCTCCCGGCGGATTCGCCGACCTCCGCGCCGCCTTCGCGAAAACGGCCGACGCGTGGGCGTCCGTCGAGGTGGTGCGCTACGGCCCGATCGCCCAGGATGATCGCTACGAGCGCATGGAGCACTGGCCGGAGCGCAAGAACGCCGTCGGGAAGGGCGTCGCCGCGCTGCTCTTGGGCAGCGGTCCCGACGATCTCGCGCCATCGAAGTTCCGCCAGTCCAGCGTCGCCGTGCAGGGCCTCTCGGCGATGGAACGGCTTCTCTACGACGGCGAGGATCCTTCTGCTGCGCTGACGGCAGCGACGCCGGCAGCCGTGCGCCGCTGCGCAGTCGGCACGGCAATCGCGGGCGGTATCGCGGCTGTCGCGGGCGACACGCTGGCGGGCTGGCAGGGGTCGATGCAGGCGACGCTCAAGGACCCCGGTCAGGCGAAGGAGGCCGTCACCCGCATCGCGACCGACCTGCTGGCCATGCTGCAGGAAACCGACGAGGCAAAGCTGAAGCCGGTCTTCGGAGAGACCGCCGAAGCGGCGAAGCCGACCTCCGCCGAGTACTGGCGATCCGGCCGGAGCGCCCGCACGATCGAACTCAACCTCGCGTCGGTGGCCGAGCTCACCCGCGTCATGATCGGCGGGGCCGAGGGCGCGGATACGGCTGTCGAGACCGCCGACGGCGCAGCCTCCATCGCCGGCAGCATGCCGGCGGATATCGGCCCGACCGCCCAGGACGACAAGGCGCGGCGCCGCATCCAGCTCCTCCTCACGGCCGTGCGGTCAGCGCGGCAGACCGCCTCCATGGTCCTGCCCGCGGCACTCGGCATCACACTGGGGTTCAATTCTCTCGATGGCGATTGACAGGCGTACCCTCGTCGCCGCGCTCGGTTCGGCCGCGGCGCTGTCCCTGATCGGCGGCCGGGCACGGGCGGCAGCGCCGACCGTCTTTGCCGGCGCGCGCATGGATGCGGCGGGCAAGGCCTCGCTCGCCGTGTTCGACGCCGGCGGTGCCGAGATCTTCGCGACCGACCTGCCGGGGCGCGGGCACGACATGGCCCGCTCGCCGGACGGGCAGATGCTGGTCGTCTTCGCCCGCCGGCCCGGGAACTGGGCGGTGGCCGTCGACCGCAACGGCAACGTCCGGCACACCATTCTCTCCGCGCCGGGCCGCCACTTCTTCGGCCATGGCGTGTTCACGCCGGACGGGCGATTGCTGCACGCCACCGAGAACGACTACGACGGCGGCCGGGGCATGGTGGGCGTCTACGACGCCACGGACGGTTTCCGCCGCGTCGGCGAGTTCCAAAGCAATGGCGTCGGGCCGCACGACGTCGCGCGCATGCCGGGGCGCGACCTCATCGCGGTCGCGAACGGGGGAATCCAGACGCACCCGTCCACCGGACGCGACATCCTGAACAAGGACGCGATGGCGCCCAACCTGTCGCTGGTCGATTCGGGCGGGACGGTGCGCGCCAGCTTCGACCTCGGGCCGCGCATGCATCTCTCCAGCATCAGGCACATCGCGGTGGCCGCGGACGGGGCGATCGCGTTCGGCTGCCAGTTCGAAGGAGAGTCGGATGACGCGCCCTCGCTGGTCGGCATCGTGTCTCCGGACGGCGCGGTCCGGCTCTTCGACATCCCGGACGAGGACCTCGCCGCCCTCGCCAACTATGTCGGCGCTGTCGCCTTCGACTGCGATGACCAGGTCGTTGCAGCGGCCTGTCCGCGCGGTGGCCGCGTCGCCTTCTGGAACCGGGAGGGCCGCTATCTCGGGTCCCGTCGCCACCCCGACGGATGCGGCATCGCTGCAGCACCCCCCGAGTCGGGGCTTTTCGTGATCACCTCGGGCAATGCCGGCGTCCGGTTCGTCGCGCCGTCGAAGGCCGATCTCGCCCGCCTCGGCGGCTCGGCGCTCGACCGCTGGGTCTGGGACAATCACCTGCGCGTGGTGTGAAACCGGTCCTCGGGGCCGGCCCCATCCCGCGTCCGCTCGATCCAGCCAAGCTACCGTCTCGTATGACCAACGGGCCGACGGGGCCCGCAGAGGCATCCGGGCGATGGTCTATGTGTCGGTGACAGGGTTTCAGGTGCGCAGCATCTGGCAGCAGCCACGGTTCTGGTGGCTTACCCTGCGCGCCGCCCGGCAGGCCCGGACTGCCCCCGGGAACCTCGCGACCAGCATGCGTGCGGCGGACGGCTTCTACCACACGCTGACCGTCTGGACCGGCAGACAGGCCATGGTCAGCTACCTCAGGGCCGGCGCGCACGGGGATGCCATGCGCGCCTACCGATCGCTGGGCTGGGGCAAGACACTCGGCTTCGAGGCCGACGATCCGCCGGGATGGCCGGAGGCCCTGGCCCGCTGGCGGGCCGAGGCAAGGGCCGTCTAGGCGGCGGCCCTCCTCTCGCGCCCGCTCCGTTCATCCGTCCGGAAGCGGGTCGCGATGGCGTTGAGCCGGTCGATCTGCTCGGTCAGCGCCGTCGCAGCATGTGCGCTCTGCGCAGCGAGCGTGGCGTTTTCATGCGTCATCCCGTCCATCTCGGCCACGGCCTGGCTCATCTCGTCGATGCCGTTCGCCTGTTCGCCGGTCGCCGTACAGATCTCCTGGATCGTACCGGAGACGGTCTGCGCGGACTGGACGATCGCGCCCAGCGCCTCACCCGCGGACCGTGCGAGCTCCATTCCGTTGCCCACCTCGGCGTTGGACAGGCTGATCAGCGAGCCGATGTCCTTCGCCGCAACAGACGAACGCTGGGCGAGGGTGCGCACCTCGGCGGCCACGACGGCGAAGCCCTTGCCCGCCTCCCCTGCCCTGGCCGCCTCCACGGCCGCATTGAGGGCGAGCAGGTTGGTCTGGAACGCAATCTCGTCGATCACGGTGGTGATCTCCGAGATCTTGTGGCTTCCGCCCTCGATCCGCTCCATGGCCTCCACGACATCGCTCACGATCGCACTGCCACGCTCGGCGATGCCGGTGGCCTCACCGGCCATGGTCGCCGCCCGGCCCGAGCCGCGCGCCGTCTCCTTGACCGAGGCGGCCAGCTGCTCCGTCGTGGCAGCAGTCTCCTCGAGCGCCGATGCCTGCTCCACCGTCCGTCGTGACAGGTCGCTGGCCCCCCCGCTGATCTGGCGGGCGGCATCGGACACGTCGCTTGCGGCCGCCTGGATATCGGCCATGGTCCTGGCCAGCTCGTCGATCGTCTGGTTCACCGCGATTTTCATCTCGCCGAACATTCCCCGATAGTCATTGCGCACCCGACGGCTGAGGTCGCCCGCCACGATGGCCTGCAGCGCCGGAAGGAATTCCCCGAAGGCGTTGCGGACCGTCGCGGAGACCTCGTTCAGACCCTCTGCGAGCTGCCGCACGAAGCCGGATTTGCCTTCGACACCGACAGTCAGGGTGAAGTCGCCCGCGGAGGCGGCCTTGACGAGGGTGGCGATCTCCTCCTCGCCGACGATCTCCTCGGTCAGGTCGCGCCAGTCGAGCGTCTGACCGATGCGCTTGCCGGCGTCGATGACCGTCGTCATCGATACCAGCACAGCCCGGCGTGCAATCGTGAGGCGGACCACGCTGCGCATTCCGTCCGTCTGCTCGTCGCCACGCTGGAAGGCGTCGTTGCGCATAAGGCTGTCGATGTCGCTGCCATGGAGCTTGCCGACGTCGAAGCGGGTATCGGAGCGGGTCAGGTCCGGCGTCAGCATCTGCAGCCACGACATGAGGGCGGAGCTCATGAACACGATGCGGCGCTCGGCGTCGCAGATCATCAGCATCTGGGGCGTCCCACGCAGCGTCGCTTCGATGAGCACGCGGGCATCGCTCATGGCCTTGAGCTGCTGAAGCGAACGGGCAATCGCACCGATCTCGTCCCTGCGCGACTGGTCGGGGACAACGGTGTTCCGGTCGCCGGCGGCAAGCCCCCCGATGGCGGAAACCATGCGCACGATAGGACGCGACAGGCTCCCGGAGACGAGCATCGCGGCAAGCCCAGCCGTCACGAGCGCAGCAGCAGCCGCAGCCAGTGAAGCGAGGCGTCCGTTGGCGCTGGACCGTTCGGCGGCATCCCGATTGCTGCGAAGGCTCGCATCGGCGATCCGCTTCACCTCTGCTGTCGCGCTCACCGTAGCGCGGGCGGAAGATTCCAGTTCTGCGAACGCCTTCTGCTCGGCATCGGCAAGCTGCGCCTGTAGAGGGGCGGCATAGTCCACGATCATTTCGAGCTGGTGCGCCGCCGCCTGGAAGGCGTTGCCCCGCTGCTTCTCCAGGATCGCCTCCTTCATCTCCTTGTCCGTGGCTCCGGCGATCTGTGTGACGGCCTTGACGACCTTGGCGTTCAGCTTGCGGTACTGCGCGACGAGTTCGCGGAGCTTGTCGTCGAGCTGGGGAGACAAGGTGTCGAGGAATGCCATGTCGGCCTTCTCGAGTTCCAGCTCAAACGCCACCGGCGCATCGAACCTGACATGCTCCTGGACCTGCTCGAGAAGCCGGGCGAGCCGGACCCGCATCAGGACCGCGAATGTCTCGATCGTGTAGGTGGATGCACCAATGTCAAAGCTGAAGCGGATCCTGCTTTCGTGCGCTGACAAGGCGCCATCCACCGCAGCCGCTACATTGGTCAGGGTATCACCCGCCGCCTTGGCGGCCCGGGAGACCTCGTGGTCACCGTCGGAGGCGATTGAATCCGCCCTTTCCCGGATCGCGGCCAGAACGACGGCCACGTCGGGCCTCGCGAGCGGATCAGGCCTGGTCGAGCGCAGGGACGATTGCACGAGTGCGATCAGCCTGTGGTTGAGCGTCTCGAGTTCAGCGGATGCCTGGAGCACCGGCACGTTGTGGCTGGTGATGTCGTGAAGGTTTTCCACAACCCGGCTCGACGTCAGATACGTGACGGCGAGGGGCGCCATGGCAATGAGAAGGACAAGCAAGAAAGCAGCAGAAAGCTTTCCGCCGATAGAATGGACCGACGACATGGACGCCTCGTTGGCTAATCAGGGAAATAGGCGCCTGTGCACCGGTCAGGGCTTGCGAAGCAAAGTCACGTGCTCGATGACCTCGACGAGCTCTCCCTTCGCCTGGACGAGGGCCTGACGGTCCTTCGTCTGCACGTAGGTCTCGATGTAATCGTGCGCTCGCGCCGGATGCACCACGAGGTCGAGGTAGTTGCGGACGTCGGCGAACTGGTCGAGACTCGACAGCGGGACGCCGGCTGCGTCCCCGGCGGTGCCGTCATCGCCCCAAGCGTCCTCGAGTGCCTCCGGCTTCATGGAGGTCATCTTCGGGGCCTCGGCAACAACGAGTTCCAGTAGCCTGGCCTCGTCGGGATTCGACTTGGCACGGTCGCGGCAGGTCTCGATGCCGATCTGCATGATCTTCTTGAGCCGGTCCTGTGTGGCCCGAGGGTCGGCGAGTTCTCCGGACACGAGTTCCCTGACAGTCATGTGGGCGAGGCTCAAATACCCGTCGAGGTCGGCTGCCCTTGCCTGAATGGCGGTGAACAGGAAGGCGATCGCGGCAGTGGCCTGCATGAAGCGCTTGGACAAAAGAGTTCTCCCGAACAACTTTCCGGCAATGAGAAAGCAGTAGCCGAATTCGATTGCACAATCGTAAACTGCAGAACTTATGACTCTCAGATCTACTCTACTATAGGTTGTATACTTAGTTGTAGTCGATTTTTACGCGCGTGGCGTGACCTGCTCACCCTGTTCCGCGTGGATGATCTCGTCATTGTCGACGAGCCCAGCGAGGGCGCCGAGCCTGACGGGCCGGACAGGCGGCCGCGGGGCGAAGAAGGCGGATGCGTCGAGATCCGCCTTCCCGTTCTCTGCAAGCAACCGGACGGCGAGCGGGCCGCAATAGCGCCCCTGGCAGCGGCCCATGCCGAGCCGTGTCGCACGCTTCAGGCTGCCGATGTCTGAGACGCCAGCGTCGATGGCCTGCTCGATGCTTTCGCGCGTCACTTCCTCGCAGCGGCAGAGGACCGTATCCGGGGGCACGTCTTTCAGGTTGGGACGCGGTGCAGCGAACAGGCGCCAGAGCGCCGTCTGAAAGCGCCGATGCCGCCCAAGGCTTCGCCTTGCGGCGGCCACCTCACCCACGAGCCGCTGCGGTAGCACAGCTCCGGTTTCGGTCGCGGCGACCGCACCGGCGATGATCCCTTCCGCCATGGCGGCGGGTGCCCCGCCAAGCCCGCAGCAGTCGCCGACCGCGAAGATCTCCGGGCGGCCGGCATGCATGTCCGCGTCGCGGGCGGTCACGAGCTGGTCGCGGCCGGCGTCGTAGGTCTGGGGACAGCCCAGCAGGCGAATAAGTTCGCAGGCGGGAAGAAAACCATAGCCGAGGCCGACGACATCGGCTGTGACATTCTTGATCGCCCCGCCGGGTCCGGCCAGCGTCACCGATAATCCTCCCGGCACGGTATCGACTCGCGTCACCACGCTGCCCCACAGCACGGGCACGCCGAGCCTTCGCAGCCCCAGCACTGTGGCGCCTCCGCGGCCGAGCAGCAGCGGCGAGGAGAGCGCCATTCCTGCAAATGCCCCGAACTGCCGGACCGCCGGCGGCTGGGCCGCTTCTGCGACGCCGACGACCTCCGCCCCGGCGCTGGCCAGTTCCAGCGCGACCTGCAGGTTCAGCGGACCGTTGCCCGCCACGAGAATGCGCCGCCCGGGGAGAACGCGGTCGGTCCGCAGGAGAGTCTGGAGAGCGCCGGTCGTCATGACACCCGGCAGCGTCCACCCCGGCACGGGATGGGGACGCTCATAGGCTCCCGTCGCGACGATCAGGCGTTTCGGTTTCAGGCGCACCACCGCTCCGGACTCGGTTGCGGCGAGGAGGCCCAGCCCGGGGTCGAACCCCACCGCCGCAGCGCGAAGAAAGCCTGCGCCGGCCGCGCGTGCCCGGGCGATCAGCCGGCGCCCGGCCGCGAACTGCCCGTCGTCCGGCGTGCCCGGGCGGGAATCGAGCCCGGGACCGGGCTGCTTGAAATACTGCCCGCCCGGCTTGGACCGCTCGTCGAGCACCAGGACGCGGGCGCCCGCCTCTGCCGCGACCGCCGCGGCGGCGAGACCGCCCGCCCCCGCGCCGACCACGAGAATGTCAGGATCCGGCAGGGCGTCGGGATGACCCGGGTGTGCCGGCTCCACCGGTGTGTGAAGCGTGGGCGGAAACACCTGCCGCGCCACGGTCATCGGCCTGTCGACGACGGTCATGCAGGCGTTCAGGTTGGGGCTGCCGTCGATGGTGACGAGGCAGTCCTGGCACACGCCCATGCCGCAGAACAGCCCGCGTCCGGCCCCGCTGCGTGTCTCGCGGAGCACCGTGATGCCATGAGCTGCGAGAGTGGCAGCGAGGCTTTCACCGCGCCGGGCCGCCAGGACGCGACCCTCGAAGGTAACTGCTACCGTCTCGGGCGCCTGCAGCTCCGATCCCGCGGGTCTCACCTGCCGCTCCCCTTCCGGCGCGCCACGAGCAGCAAGGCAAGAATGCGGTCTCGCCACCCGACTCGGTCGGCCCAGTTCTCGAGGGGCAGGCGGGCCCGGCGGTCGGCGACGACCTGGTCGACCACCTCGGGCGTCCAGGGCGGTTCCGCCATGCCGCGCTCGGCGCCCATGCGGGCGTAGGCAGGCAGCATCCGCGCGGCATGGGCCGCGATTCCGCCACGCGTGTTGAGGTCGGATGTCTCGAAGGGACCGATCACCGCCCAGCGCAGGCCGAGCCCGTCGCGCACGATCCGGTCGATCTCGTCGGGCTCCGCCACTCCGTCGGCGACGAGCGCCCAGGCCTCGCGCAGGAGCGCGCCCTGCAGACGGTTGAAGACGAAACCCTCCACCTCGCGGCGGACGACGACAGTGGAGAGGCCGCATGCCTCGAGCAGGGCCTTGGCGCGGCCGGTACAGGCCGGGTCGGTGAAGGGCGCGGGAACGATCTCCGCCAGCCGCAGCAGGGTCGGCGGGTTGCCGGGATGGACGACCAGCATCCTCGCCCGGCCGGGCAGTTCCGACGCGAAGGCCGATGCCGGAAGAAAGGAGGACGAGCTGGCGAGCACCGCGTCCGCCGGCGAGGCCTCGTCCAGCGCGGCGAACAGGCTGGCCTTCAGCGCGACGTCCTCCGGCGCGCATTCCTGCACGTAACTCGCGTCCCGAACGGCATCCTCCATGCGGCTTTCGCCCGTGATCCGCGCGGCTGCCCGCGCGGGATCGCCGTCGAGGAGGCCGGCTTCCGACAGCCTGTGGAGTCCGCCGGTCGCCTCGGCCAGTGCGCGTTCCAGGCGCTCCGGATCGGGATCCGATAGCTTTACGGGGAAGCCGCCAGCCGCGAAGACCGTCGCCCATGCGGTCCCGATCGACCCGGCGCCGACGACGGCGATGGACCCCGAGACGGGCGGCACGGCTTGCGGATGGTCGGCGCTGCGATCTTGCATTCAACAAGTATACGAGAATAATCGCCGTCTGGAATGGCGAAGGAGCGCATCATGGACCTTTCTGAGAAGACCGTCCTGCTCACCGGGGCGTCGAAGGGGATCGGTGCGGCCATCGCCCAGGCGTTGTGCGCGAAGGGCGCCCACGTCATCGCCCACTACGGCGGCGACCGGGCCGGCGCCGAGGAGGCGACCGCCGGTGCGGCGGAAGGGCGCAGGCTGATCGTCGGCGCCGACCTCGCCGACCTCGCCCAGGTCGACCGGCTTTGGGACGAGGCCGTCTCGTGGAGGGGCCGGGTCGATGCCATCGTCAACAATGCCGCGGTCATGGGGATGAAGGGAGGCGTGGAGGACAGCGACGCCGACTGGGATGAAGCCTGGCAGAGCGCCATGGCCGTCAACGTCGCGGCGCCCATGCGCCTCATGCGTCACGCCGCGCGGCACTATCTCGACCGCGATGGCGGCACTGTCGTGACGTTGTCGAGCTGGGCGGCACAGCGTGGCTCCGGCAATCCCGGCATGCTGGCCTACTCGGCCTCGAAGGGGGCCGTGATGGCTGCGACCAAGACCATGGCGCGCAACTACGCCCACCGCGGCATCCTCTGCTACGTCATCGCGCCGGGCGTGGTGCACACCCGGATGTCGGAGGTCGCTGCCGAGGCGATGGGCGGCGCGCAGGCCGTGGCAGCGGGCCTCGCCATGAAGGAGTGGGTGCCGCCGTCCGACATCGGGGAGCTCGTCGCCTTCCTGGTCAGCGGCGCCTGCCGGCATCTCTCCGGCGCGACGCTGGACGTGAACGGCTCGAGCTATATCCGATAGGGCGCGAGCTGAGCCGCCCCCGCGTCCTTGCGAGCGAAGCGGAGCAATCCGGCCTCGTTCGGCTACGGCATTGCTTCGTCGCTCCAATCCTCGCCTGGACGGAGGCTTACTCGGCAGCGTCCTCGTAGGCGGCTTTGCCGTCGATCCGGTCCATCAGCCGGTCGAGCTCGCCGATGACGGCCATCACCTCCTGCACCCGCTTTTCGCCATCCTTGCCCAGCTCGGCGAAGGTGGTTAGCGGCTCGCGCACGTCGCCGACGGGGTAGCCGCAGGCGGCCGAGAGCGCCTTGGAATAGCACTGGTGGCCGTAGGTCGGGTGCCCTTCCTGGATGATGCCGTAGATCTTGTTGATCAGGCGCTCAATCTTCTTGGCCTCCTCGACCCGGCCCTCGACGATGAGGTCGCAGATGCGGGTGGAGGCGCGCGGGATGTAGTTTCCGTATGGGTTTACATAGCCGACGGCGCCGTAGAGGTAGCTCTCCACGATGCGCTGGCCGGCGAAGACGTTCATGACCCCCTCCGTCTCCTCGACGATGTCGTAGACGCGGGCCATCTCCTGGCTCGCCTCCTTGATGTAGCGGATCTGCTCGAAGGAGCGGGTCAGGCGCGCCACGAACTTCGCCGACATGTCGACGTTCGACGTGTACGGGTTGTTGTAGAGCATGATCGGGATCGAGACCTTCTCGCAGATCGCCTTGTAGTAGGCGAAGATCTCGTCCTCGGTGGGGGTGTAGTAGTAGGGCGGGATGATCATCAGCCCGTCCGCGCCCATCTCCTCGGCCTCGCGGCTGTAGCGTACGGCTCGGGGCGTATAGGCGTTCATCGTGCCGACCAGCACGTGCATGCGGCGGTCCACATACTTCACGGTCTCGGAGACGAACTCGGCCCGCTCGTCGTCGGTCAGCGTCAGGAACTCGCCCGTCGTGCCAAGGATGATGATGCCCGGCACCTTGTTGGCGAGTTGCCAGTCGACGAAGCGGCGCCAGGCCTTCAGGTCGATGCGGCTGCGATCTTCCGTGAACGGGGTGATGGTCACGGCGTAGCTGCCGCGGAAGGTCTCGACCATGGGCGCTGTCCTCGCTGGAGGGGGTGTCCGACGCCGCGGCGCGAAACGTGCGAACACTGTGTCGACATGATGCTAGCACCACGTATACAAGCTTTCCAGCCTCGGCCGCCGCACGGAACGCATGTCGGACATCCCCGCCAGGAGTGACCTTCCCTCACGCACTGACGTGCTGATCGTGGGCGGCGGCCTGGCCGGCTGCTGCGCGGCCTGGATGCTCGCGCGGGCCGGGGTCGAGGTGGTTCTCGTCGAGGCCAGGGGCCTCAACACGCTCGCATCCGGCTCCAATGCCGGCAGCTTGCATGCGCAGATCCCGCACGCCGAGTTCCATCAGCTCGGCGAGGACTGGGCCCGGTTCTACGCGCCCATGGTGTCGCTCCTCATCGACTCGCTCGCCCTGTGGCGCACGCTCGGTGAGGAGATGGGCGCCGACCTCGGCGTGCATTTCGGCGGCGCGCTCGCCGTCGCCGAGACGGAAGCGCAGATGCGGGCGCTGGAGACGAAGACTGCGCTGGAACGCGTGCAGGGCCTCGACATCCGCGTGATCGGCCGTGACGAGCTTCGCGCGCTCGCTCCCTATGTCGACCCCCGCATGGTGGGCGGAACGTTCTGCCCGCAGGAGGGAAAGGCCGACCCGCTGGTCGCGACACCCGCGCTGGCCCGCGCCGCGCAGAAACTCGGTGCGCGGATCGTCCAGCGAACCGCCCTGACGGGGTTGCAGCGGGACGGCCAGGGATATTCGGCGCAGACGTCCGCCGGGACGATCCGGGCGTCCCGGGTGGTGAACGCCGCCGGCGCCCAGGCGGCGGAGGTCGCCGCGATGCTGGGGCTCACCTTCGCCATCGACGGCTTCGCCATCCAGGTCTCGGTCACCGAGCCGGTGGCGCCTCTCATTCCGCACCTCGTCTATCACGCCGGGGGCAAGCTCAGCCTCAAGCAGGCCAAGGCGGGCGGCTTCCTCATCGGCGGCGGGTGGCCGGGTCGGCGCCTGCCCGACGGACGCACCGAGGTCGACCAGGACTCGCTGCGCGCCAATCTTGCGCGCGCCATCGGCGTGGTCCCGGCGCTGGCCCATGTGCACCTGCTGCGGACATGGGTCGCGACGGTCAACGGAACGGCGGACTGGAGCCCGGTGCTCGGCGAGGTCCCCGGCATGCCCGGCTTCCACATGCTCGTTTTCCCCTGGCTCGGCTTCAGCGCCGGACCGGGCGCGGCTCGGGTCGTCACCGACCAGCTTCTCGGCCGGAGCCGGGAGCGGGGCTTCGAGCGCTTCCTGCTCGCCGCCTGAGCGGGCAGCGGCGTTCCGGGATCGGTGCGGCGCTTGCGGCGCTCCCGAACTCGGCTATCACACCAAGAGGAACAAGGGCCGGCGGAGACCGATCATCTTGCCCAGAGAGAGCGCCAAGACAGCGGTGCAGCGCCGCGCAGCCCGGGTTGCGTCCAAGGGCGATCCGCTGGCCTCACCGGCCGCGCGGGAGGCAAAGCCCGCCATCGTGAAGCCCAAGCGCGCCGGCTCGGCGAAGCGCCCGCGCGGCACCGGCGCGAACTTCGTCTATGAGAGCCTGAAGGCGAAGATCCTCAATCTCGAGCTCAAGCCGGGCACGCTGCTCGACGAGACCGAGCTCAGCCGGCAGTTCAACCTGTCGCGGTCCCCGGTGCGCGAGGCGCTGATCCGGCTCTCGGCGGAGGGCTTGGTCGACACGCCGCGCAATCGCACCTCGATGGTGTCGCAGTTCGATTTCTCGACCCTGCCCGCCTATTTCGACGCGATGCAGCTGCTCTACCGGCTGAGCACGCGCCTTGCCGCGCTGAACACCAGCCCGGCGCAGGTGGCAGTCCTCAAGGACATCGAGAAGAAGCTGGAGGTCGCACACGAGCGCATGGACGTGCTCGGTGTCGTGAGCCTCAACCGGGAGTTTCACGGCAAGATCGCCGCGATGGGAGGAAATCCTTTCGTCGCCAGCTGGATGAAGGGCCTGCTCGACCAGGGCCAGCGCGTGCTGCGCTTCTACATGCTCCACTATGGCGACCGCGTGCCCCTGCCGAAGCTCAACATGCACCACGCCATGATCGCCGCGATCGAGAAGGGCGACGCCGAGGCTGCCGAGGAAGCAGGCCGCGCCGACGCCCAGAACCTCATCGGAGAGGTCCTGCAGATCCTCTCGGAACGGCCCACGACGAAGCTGGCACTGGACTGAGCGGGACCGCGGGTCTCCGGACCCGCCATTGCCCGGTTCGAAAAAGCGCGTCTGAAGACGCGCGGTCCAAGGCGCCGGACCGCGGGTCTTCAGACCCGCACGGCTGTGTTTCGGGCCAAAGCGCGCGCGTCTCCGCAAGGAGCGCAGGCCCTCATCCCCTGAGTTCAGCCCTGATGCGCTTCGGCAAGCTCGCCCAAACCAGCTCGTAGCTGCGCCGGAGATAGAGCTTCAGGTCGTCGTCGCCCATGCTCTCGTCGGAGAAGCGCTGGATCCAGCGGATCCCGCGCGAGGCGAGATAGGGGGCGGGCCGAAGCCCCGGCTGGGTCTTCAGGATGTCGAAGCTCATCGGTGTCGGCTTGAAGGTGATACCGGCATGCTTGTCGTCACCTGCCCACATCACCGCGAACAGCTTGCCCCCGACCTTCCAGACGTCGGCCCCGCCCCACTGCACCACGTGGGTGGCATGAGGCAGGGCCGCGCAAAAGGCGTTGAACTGTTCCGGCGTCATGCGGTGGCGTGTCCTCCCACGGACCGCAGGTCTACAGACCCGCTCTGCACAAGACACGCGCTCCGCCGCTCAATGCCTGAGGATCTTGCCGAAGAACTCCCGGGCCCGGTCCGTCGTGGGGCCATCGATGATCTCGCGGGGCGAGCCGACCTCTACCACCTGGCCCTTGTCCATCATCACGAGCTTGCTCGAGACCTCTTTCACGAAGGCCATCTCGTGGCTGACGATGAGCATGGTCATGCCCTCGGCGGCGAGGCCGCGGATGGCGTCCAGAACCTCGTTGACGAGTTCCGGGTCGAGGGCGGACGTCACCTCGTCGAGCAGCAGGATCTCGGGCTTCAGGGCCAGCGCGCGGGCGATGGCGACGCGCTGCTGCTGGCCGCCGGAGAGCTGGTCGGGGTAGGCGGCGTGCTTCTCGGCGAGTCCCATGCGGCGCAGGATCGTCTTGGCGTCCTCCTCGACCTCGCGGCGCTGTCGCTTGCGGATCTCG
This sequence comes from Alsobacter sp., assembly GCF_059501845.1. Lineage (NCBI taxonomy): Bacteria > Pseudomonadati > Pseudomonadota > Alphaproteobacteria > Hyphomicrobiales > Alsobacteraceae > Alsobacter > Alsobacter sp. Next base: position 77,925 of record NZ_JCACDK010000009.1, read on the forward strand.
ACCGGCGCGATGGTGACGTTGCGCAGCACGCTCATGTTCTGGAACAAATTGTACTGCTGGAACACGATGGCCATGCGGTCGCGGGCGCGGCGCAGGCTCGCCTTGCTGGCGTAGTCGATCGGCTCGCCGGCCACGCTGACCTTGCCGGAGGACGGCGCTGTCAGGCCCATCAGGACGCGCAGCAGCGTCGACTTGCCGGATCCCGATGGGCCGACGAGGGACACGACCTCGCCTTTCTCCACGGAAAGCGAGACGTCGCGGAGCACGGGGACCGTGCCGTAGCTGGCGTTAAGCCCGGCGATGGTGAGATGGGGCAAGGCGTCTCTCCAGCCACAGACCGAAGCGGCTCAGGGGATAGGACATCACGAAGTACAGGAGGGCGATGGTGCCGAACACGAGCAGGCCGGAAAAGCCCATGTTGTTCAGCTCCTTGCCCCGGAAGGTGAGCTCGAAGACGCCGACCTGCGAGACCAGCGACGTATCCTTGATGAAGCTCACCGCAAAGGCGACGGCCGGCGGCAGTATCACCGGCCAGGCCTGCGGCAGCACGACCTTCGTCATGGTCTGCCAGCGGGTGAAGTTCATGGCGACGGCAGCCTCCATCTGCTGGCGAGGCACTGATTCGACGCCGCCGCGAATGATGTCCGCCGTGTAGGCCGTCGCGTAGATGGTGATGGCGATGACCGCGATGCCGAAGAGCGAGACGTCGCCGAGCAGGGCGGACACCAGGAACAGCACGAGGTAGGTGACGACAAGGAACGGGATGCGCCGGAAGATCTCGACATAGGCCACCGCCACGATCCGCAGCGGCGTCGCCCACAGCCCGGGCGTCTGCCTGAGATAGACGACGAGGAAACCGAGCAGGAATCCGAGGACGGTGCCGATCAGGGTCATGGTCAGCGTCGTGCCCATCGCCTCGGCGAGCAGCCTGACGTTGGGTCCGCTGAAGAAGCGCGGGATTTCTCGGGCGAGGCGCTCCAGCATCAGAAGATCTTCGCCTGCACGCGAAAGGCCCAGCGGCCGAGGAGAGCGAGCGAGACGCTCGCGACGAAGGTCAGCACCACGTAGATCGCGGCCACGATGATGAACATCTCCAGCCAGCGGTAATTCTCGGTGGCGAGCGTGATGGCCTCGCCGGTGAGTTCATTGACGCCCACGACGGCGCCGATGGAGGTGCCCATCACCAGCACGACGATGAAGAAGTTCGCCAAAGCGGGGTAGATCGTCTTGGCGATGTGCGGCACCACGATGTGGCGGATCTGCTGCAGGCGCGAGAAGCCCAGGGTCTCGGACGCCTCCATCTCGGTGGGACGCACGGAGATGAAGCCCGCCCGCATGATTTCTGTGAGGTACGCCCCGGCGTTCAGCGTGAGCCCGATGAGCACGCAGGTGAACGAGTCCCAGCGGATCCCCACTTCGGGCAGCCCGAAATACAGGAAGTAGATCTGGATCAGCGCCGGCGTGTTGGTGAAGAACACCACGTAGACGCCCGCCAGCCTCTTCAGGATCGGGCCGCCAAAGGTCTTCAGGGCCGCGAAGAGGAGGCCGAGCAGGGCGCCGCCCCAGAAGGCGAGCAGGCCGAGCTGGAAGGTGACCACGGCCCCCTGCAACAGCTGCGGCAGGCTCTGGAGCGCGACGCCGAACTGGAAGGTGTAGTTCATCCGCCTCCGCCCTCGGATCCGCGTGCGATTGCCGTTGAAATGTCATGCCCGGCGGACTGTGGAGCCGCACGCCGGGAATGGAAGGATCGACAGGCGCAGGCTCTGCGTGCGGGCTGTCTAAAGCGCATCTGCGGGGCGGAGCGGACAGGCAATCCAGGATCGTCGCCGGACAAGGCGATCACTCCTGGATTGCTTCGCTACGCTCGCAAGGACGGACTAGCCTTCGACCTGGTCCGGTCGAAGCCCGTTCTCAGAAGTACGGGTTCGGGACGATCTTCACGAGCATCGGAGCGCCGTACCACTTCTCCCAGCGCTCGTTCACGAAGTTGGACGAGTGCATGTTGTACAGCGCGATGTTCAGGAGGTCGCGCAGAGGGTAGTTGCCGCGCTGCACGCCGATCGCGTCGTAGGAGACGTCGATCGGGTCCGGCAGGACCTTCCACTTGATGTCCGGATAGTTCTTCGTCTGCGCCATGAAGAAGTCGATGTTCTCGACGATGGCGTCGGCACGGCCCTGCCCGACGAGGCGGACGGTGTCGGCGATCGTGTCGACGAGCTCGAGCTTGGCCTTGGGCAGCTGCTGCTTCAGCCAGTCGACCGACCAGTTGCCGCGCATGTTGGCCAGCGTGTACTTGCCGTCGTCGAGATCCTTCCAGCTCTTGATGTCGACCTTGTCGGTCGTCAGCACTGCCAGCACCTCGGTATGCAGCGGAACCGTGTACTCGATGAGCTTGGCGCGCTCGGAGTTGCGCGTCAGCGCGCCGAGCGAAATGTCGATCTTGTCGGCGACGAGGAAGGGCACGCGCTGGGGCGTCTCGGTGGGCACCCACTCGACCTTGATCTTCATCGTTTCGGCGATCTTGTTGCCGACGTCGATGTCGAAGCCTTCCCACTCGCCGTTCGCGTTACGCGAGCTGTTGGGCGGGAAGTTCGGGTTGATGCCGATCCGGATCACGCCCTGCTTGACGATGTCGTCGAGCGAACGCGCCTCCGCGATACCGAGCATCGCGCCCGCGGCGATCACCACGGCCGCACAGCGCACAAGCAATCTTCTCACCATGCTCATCTCCCCTCGCCAGCGCTCGAAGGCAGGCGCGCCTTGCGCCCTCGCGGCCCCGTCTCGCGTCGCGACCGCGGCCGTCCTTGCATCCTCGAGCGGAGCCATCGTCATCCGCGGATGGCGCGCGGTCAATAGCATACTGCGTGTATGCAAGTTTGATCGCGTGCCGTTTTGCGCGGCTCAGGTGTTGCCCGCGTGCTTGCGCCGGTACGCCCGCCAGGTCGTCGCCCAGTCCTTCGGCTCGGCCAGCCAGGCTCCATCGAGCTTGGGGATGGGCTGGCGGTGCGGCCCGTCGCGGACGAGCGCCGGATCGGCGTAGGATTCCTCGACGATCGCGGCAAGCGCGTCGATCCAGGCGTCGATGTCCTCCTTGCCGTACATCTCGCCCGCCTCGGGCGTAAAGGGCTCGGGAACGACCCAGGGCTCGTGGCTCATCCAGTACGGGTCGATGCCGTAGTCGGCCATGCGGTTGGCCACCTCGACGGTGCCGATGCCGGTGTCCTCCTTCAGAGGGCCGAGGCCCCACCGGGTCATCTCCATGCGCCAGCCCTTCAGGTGCGGGTGGGACTTCTGCAATCCTCTCAACCGTGAGAGCCGGGCGTCCATGTAGTTGTTGGCGAGCACGGAGATGTCCGAGCCCTCCTGGATGCCTTCGGCCCCCATTGCCCGTGCCCAGGCATAGGCGCGCAGCACCTGCGGGACGTTGCCCCAGAACTCCCGGACCTTGCCGCAGGAGAGCGGCCGGTCCTGGTCGAGCCGGTAAGTGCCTCCCTCCTCCGCGACCAGAGGCGTCGGCAGATAGGGCGCCAGTTCCGCCGAGCAACCATAGGCGCCGACGGCCGGACCGCCGCCGCCCTTCGGAGACCCGAAGGTCTTGTGCAGCATGTACATGCAGGCGTCGAACCCGAGTTCGCGGGCGCGGATCTTGCCCATCACGCCGTTAAAGTTGGCGTGGTCGTAGAAGCAAAGCCCGCCGACGTCGTGGACGGCCTCCACCCACTCCCGGATCCGGGGATTGTAGAGGCCCATGTCGTCGGGATTGTTGATCATCAGGGCCGCGGTGCGCGGGCCGATGGCGGCGCGCAACGCGTCGAGGGACGGAAGCCCGTCCTCCTCCAGCATCAGTGTCACCACCTTGAACCCGGCGGCAGCCGCCGTAGCGGCATTGCAGGGATGAGCCTGGATGGAGGTGACGATCTCGTCGCGGACGCCGATCTCGTCGCGGTGCTGCAACCAGGCGCGCGTCACCGCGCAATGTGTGTAGGCAGCGTCGGCCCCGCCGCCGGCCTGGAACACGAACCTGTCCATCCCCGACAGTTCGCGCAGGATGAGGTCGAACCGGTGGATGACCTCCAGGATGCCCTGCAGCGTGTCCTGCGGCTGGTAGGGGTGGATCTCCGCCACCTCCGGACGCTGGGCGACGGCCTCGCTGACGCGGGCATTGTATTTCATCGTGCAGGTGCCGAAGAGGCTGACATTCATCATCCCCTGCGTCTCCTGCGAGAGGTGCAGGTAATGCCGCTGCACCTCCGGCTCCGTCATCTCGGGAAGTGCGGGCGCGTTGCGTCGCAGCATGGCCGGGGCGACCAGGGCGGCGGGATCGCCGACCGTCTCCTCGACCCCCGCCTCGGGCGCCGGAAACACCTGCCCGCGCCGCCCGGGATGACCGAGCTGCATGACCAGCGGCTCGTCCCAGCGCGCGGCATGGTAGTCGCGCCCCCCGGCGGTGTTTGCCTGCGCGGCGATACCGGCGTTCTTCGGATGCTCGTTCATGCCGCGCCTCCCTCGATCACCGCCTTGCGGAAAGCCTCGACGAGCCGGTCAATGTCGTCCTTCGTATGGATCTCGGTGACGCACCACAGCCCCACCTGGCCCCATTCCGGGAACTCCGCCGAGACGTCCTTGCCGCCGAAGATCCGGTGTGGCCGGAGCCGGCGGCTGACCTCGGCCATGGTGAGGCCGGTCCCCGTGACGTCGACCAGGAACTCCTTGAAGAACCCGCAGGGGTGGACGATGCGCACGCCCGGGATCTCGCCGAGCCGGCTCGCGGCGTAGTGCGCCCGCGCGAGGATGAGCTCGCCCACTTCACGGAATCCCTGTGGACCCAGCAGCGCCATGTAGACGGCGTTGGCGATGGCCCAGAGATAGACGGAGTTGCCCGTCCAGTCCTTGCCGTGCTCGCGCATGCCGTAGGAGGTCTGGTGGCCGTTGGCGAGGTTGAAGCCGAAGCGCCCGGGCCGTGCGGTCTGGGCGATGCCGATCAGGAAGCCGTTGTACTCCGCCACGAACGCTTCGCCGTCGCGCGAGGCGACGTATCCGCCAGCGCCGCCGCCGCAGTTCATGTGGACGCCGAGCGGTTGCGTGGGTCCGACAGCGATGTCGGCGCCCCAGTCGCCGGGAGGGCGCAACACGCCAAGCGAGATCGGATCGCACCCGGCGATGACGAGCGCCCCGGCGGCACGCGCCATGGACGCGATCTCGGCTGCCCTCGCCTCGATGATCCCGACATAGGACGGCGTCTCGAGATAGAGCGCGGCTACGTCCGGCCCGAGCAGGGCCTGCAGGGCTGCGAGATCCAGGAACCCGGTCGCCGGCTCATGGGGCACGGTGACGATCTCGATGTGGCCGTGCATGCCGTCCGGCTCGCAATAGGTGCGCAGCACCGCCATGCGTTCGGGGTCCATGATGGCCGGCACGACGACCTTGCGCCGCCCGGTGATGCGGGCCGCCATGCGCGCGGCATGGCCGATGGCGCAGCCCCAGGAATAGACGGGCAGGCCGACGACATCGAGTTCGAGAAGCTCCCCGAGCTGGCTGGCATACTCGAACCAGGCCTGGTTGCGGCCATGGTCGGACTGGGGCGAGCCCCAGACATTGGTGGTGAACTCGGTGCGCCCGACGATCTCGTCGCAGACGGCGGGAACGTGATGCTGCCAGACGCCTGCACCGAGAAAATTCAGGTTCTGCTCGCAGGTCTCGTTCCGCGCGAGCAGCTGGAGGAGGTGCCGCTTCAGCTCCGCCTCGGACCGCAGGGCGGGCGGAAGATCCAGCGGACGTTTCAGCCGGTGGCCGGCCGGGATCTGTTCGAACAGCTCCGCGATGCTGCCGGCGCCGATCTCGGCCAGCATGGCCTCCTTCAGCGCCGGGACGGAGTTGGCCATCCAGGGGTGGGCGGTCGATCGGTTCGCGGTCACCGGACCCTCGTCATGCATGTGGTCGACAGCGGAAGTTTGGCATCCGCTCCGCTTGGACACAACGTGTCTACACGTTCAGGCGGCCATCAGGCGCATCATGCAGCTCTCGCCGGGACCCGTGACCACCCGCAAATATCCGGCGAGCTCGAGATCCAGACCAGGGTCGCCCGTGTCGACGAGCAGCCAGGGATCGGGGAGCAGCGCGAGCTTGCGGCGGCCGGCGAGGATCGTCAGCCCGGTCCGCCCTGCCCGGCGCACGATCTCGGGTCCGATGGGCTGGTTTCCGCGCCCGAAGACGAAGCCCTGCCCGCCGGTGACGCCGACGACGATTCGCAGCGGCAGCCCCTCCACGCAGGATGCCAGATGGTCGCGCGACACGTCCGCCGCGAGCAGCGCTCCGTCGAGGACCACATCCACCCCGAGGAGGGTGCCGCCGACGCCCAGGGCGGCGCAGACGGCCTTCGCCGCCGTGCCCGGGCCGATGACGACGGCCGTGCCGGGCTCCAGCGCCGCCGCGACCTCGCGGCCTGCTGCCGCCAGTGCCGCATCGTCGTCGCGCGGACGCCCGGCCTTGGGATGCTGAAACCCGTCCCGCACGGCCGGGACCCGCGCATAGCCGAAGAGACGCGGCGACAGGTGCCCTGCCCTCAGCGCATCCTCGTCGATGTCCATCACCTCCACCTGGCGGGTGGCCATGCCGGCCTGCCACGCGGCGAGCAGGCGTCCGGCCGCGGCCGGGCCCGTCGCGAAGACACCGGACTGCATCTTCACCCCGCACGGGATGCCGATCAGCGGAACATCGCCACCGACGGCGGCGAGAATATCGCGCGCGGTACCGTCGCCGCCCGCGAAGACGATCGCGTCGGCTCCGCTTGAGACGGCAGCAACTGCGGCAGCTTGCGTGTCGCGGGCTTCCGAGACGGCGGCAGGATGCCGGTGGACCACCTCCAGCGGCAGCCCCGCCTCCCTCGTGATGTCCTCGCCCATCCCACCGGCGGCGGTCAGCAGGAGCCCCCTCCCCCCCGCCTGCCGAAAGGCGTCCAGCGCCGTCGCGGCCCGGGCGTGGGCAACAGGGTGCGCACCCCGCGACCGGGCGAGCTCGGCCATGCCGGGGCCGTCCGTTCCCTTCAGCCCCGCCGGGCCTCCGAGGCCCGCGACCGGGTTGACGACGAAGGCGATCCTACGCATCGGGCCCGCCCCTCAGCCGAGCAGCGCCTCGGCCTCGATCTCGACCTCGTACTCGCCGACGAGTTGCGCCTGCACCAGCGTGTTCGCCGGGCGGACCGCGCCGAGGTAGCGGCCGTGCACGCGAGCCACTTCCTCCCACCTCGACACGTCGCGCAGAAAGATACGCGTGCGCACCACGTCCTCAAGGCTCCCGCCCAGCGAGGAGAGGCTGGCGGCGATCTTGTCGAGCACGTAGACGGCCTGGGATGCGGCATCGCCGGGGCAGACCACCGCGCCGGCCCCATGCGTCGCCGTGGTGCCGCTGACGAGGATCCTGTCCCCGACCCGGACGGCGCGGGAGTAACCGCACACCGGCTCCCAGATGCTGCCGGTGTCGAGGCGCTGCCGGCCCGGCCGGCCGGGCACCTCCTCGGCGCGGTACACCTTCGGCAGCGCGGCGAGGTGATGGCTGAGGTCGCCGGAGGCGGTGAGGAAGGGTGGGCGGCGATATTCGTCGCCGCAATCGCCTTGTATCGGCGTCGTGGCCGCGAGTGCCTCGTCGAGAACCGCATGGTCCTGCGCATCGAGCGCGAAGGAGAACGTCCGCAGATTGTCCTCCCGGTGCTCGCTCTCCCCCAGCCGCGCGCCGACGATGACGGCCGCCACAGCGGGCTGGTCCAGCACCCAGCGTGTCGCGACGTTGGCGATGGAGACGCCATGCCGCTTCGCCACGCGCGCCGCGGCGCGCAGCACGCCCTGCAGCGCGTCCCATCCGCCGACCTCGCGAATGAACCGGGCGTACTTCATCTTGCTCCAGTCGCCGACGCCTTCGGGCTCCGGCCTGTCGAGCCAGCGCTCGCTGAGAAAGCCGCCTCCGAGCGTGCCGTAGCACAGCAGCCGCACGCCGCTCTGCAGGCAGAACTCGGACATGCGACCGGCCGCCCTCCTGTCGAGCAGCGAGAAGCAGACCTGGTTGGTGACCACCGGCACGCCCCAGCCCCGCACGAGGCGCAGGTGATCCGTATCGAAGTTGGTGAGGCCGATCTCGCCGACCCAGCCCTGATCGCGGAGCCTGCCGATCTCGGCGAGGGCGTCGAGGTAGCCGGGATGCTCGAAGGTCCACCAATGGAACTGGAGCAGGTCGAGCCGGTCCATCGCCATCCGGCGACGGCTGCGGTCGACGCCCGCTTCCACCGCCGCGGCATCCATTACGCCCGGCGACGGGCACCACTTCGTCGCGAAGAAAGGCCGCGCGCCGCCCAGATCCACCGTCCCCGCGGCCCGCCGGCGCTGCAACTCGCCGACGATCTCCTCCGCGCTCCCGTAGTGTTCCGCCATGTCGAAGCCGCTGAAGGACGCGCGCGCATAGGCCGCGAGCTCGGACGAGGCGGCCACCGGATCGACCGTGCTCCCGTCCTTCTCCATGTCCGCGATCTGCCAGAGGCCGGTCAGGATACGAGGGATCTCGAGCCCGTCCGTGAGCCTGTACTTCTGGATCATCTGCCGCCCTTCACCCTGCCGTTCTCGCGTAAGGGTGGAACGAACAGCGGCTCGCAGTCCAGTTCGAACGCGAGGCGAGCGGCGCCTGCACAGAATGCTCGACGCCCAACGTGGACGCTGGAGGCGGCAGGGAAGCCCGGCTGATCAAGAAGATTTTGGCTGGGGGACCTGGATTCGAACCAAGATTAACGGAGTCAGAGTCCGATGGATCTACTCCCATAGCGTTCTGCCTTCTCCCGTCATATTCGTATTTTCAATGACTTAGCGTTTCATCTCTCCTGGCGACATACCCTAATGTTCTGTTGTTTTCCGACCCTCGCAGTGACACGGTTGTGACACGGGCCTTCTGAGGGCCGGAGTCCATTGATCTCGCGATCTCGTGTCACAAGGGGTTGAGCCATGAAGCAGACTGATGTGAACGCCCTCGAACCTGGCCCTCGCCGCATCGTTTGGGATGACAAGGTGAAGGGCCTCGGGATCCGGATCACCGAAGGCGCCGTCACCTACATCGTCGACTTCAAAGTGGGCGCGACGCGGCGGCGGGTGGCGATCGGCGCCGCGTCCCTCTGGACCTTGGACAAGGCACGGCGTCGGGCGGCAGACATCATCCTCGCCGGCCGCGCGGGAGAGGACGCCACAGCTGATGAGCGGAAGGGCATGGAGTCGTTTGCTCAGGTTTGGGAGCGCATGCTCTCGGAGGTCGACGCCCTCAAGCTCTCACCCGCCACGCTGGAGGACTACCGCGACCGCGCGGACAGGCTGATCTTGCCGAAGATCGGGCGGAAGCTCGTCGCCGACGTGAGCGAAGCGGATGTGCAACGCATCGTTGCTGCCACTCCCGGCGAGCGGAACAAGCAATACGTCGTCGCGCTGATCAAGAAGACCATCAACTATGCCGTGTCCGACCGGAAGCTCCCTGTCACCCATCGCAACCCTGCCGCGGGCATCAAGTTCAAGAAGCGGGAGTCAACCGCGCGCGCATTGGAAGTGGAGGAGATCGTCGCCTTCGGCGAGGCTCTCGCAAAGCTGGAGGCCGCTGGCAGCGTGTCGCCTTGGTTGGCAGGCCTCTTCCGGCTCGCGCTCATCTGCGGCCTGAGGCCCGGCGAGGTGCGCACGCTGGAGTGGGAGAACGTCCACGTTGCGCGCGGGAAGATGACGGTGGTCGGCAAGACCGGCCCACGGGAAATCTACCTGAGCAAGCCCGCGATAGAGGTGCTGACCAATCTGCCCCGAGTGCAGGGCCAGCCCTACGTGTTCCCTGGCCGTCGCTTCGGCGAGCCGCTCGTGGGGCTCAACAAGCAGCTGCTACGCGTCCAGGCCGAGGCCGGCGTGGAACGGTTCCGAGTCTACGACCTGCGACATTCGGCGGCGACAGGTGCGCTCGCCTCTGGCGTCGACCTGAGGGCCGTCCAGAGCCTTCTCGGGCACACGGACATCAGGACCACGCAGGGCTATCTGCACGCCTCAGCGAGCAGGAAGAGGGCCGCCGCAGAGGGCGCCGCAGCGTTCGGCGCGAAAGTTATCCACAGGAAGGATTGACAAGAAAAATTGAGGCTAAGTCGCTGACCTGCTTTGTGTATGCATCGATATAGTCGTTGCGCATTCTTCCGCGCATGCGCATATGCCGTTGCGAATACAAATCTGTTGTTGTTAGATGGTCTCCCGTGAACATGATGGGCAGCACTTTCACTTACCGTGAGGTGCTTCCGCCATGTACGGCTCTCCTGACAACCCTCTGTTCGACACCATTGGCGCCGCCAAGTTTCTTGGGCTCCAGAAGAAGACCCTGGAGTTCATGCGCTACCAGCGCAGGGGCCCCAACTTCGTCAAGCTCGGCCGGCTGATCCGCTACCGCCAGTCCGACCTCGAAGCCTACGTCAATTCCAACGTCCAGAACGTGATGAAGCCGGCTCCCATCAGGGGCAAGCGGTGATGGCGGAGATCATCCTCCATCCTGCCGGCGGTGGCAGATACAGCGCCATATGGAGCGGCGCCGTCATCGCCACCGCCAGCGCCGCGATCACGGCCGGCGCTCGGGCTCTCCTGGAGCTCGGCGTCCCGCCTGACGAGGAGCTCATCGCGAGGCACAAGGGCTCCGACATCATCGCCATGCGCGGCACGGTTGGAGGCTTCGCCAAGCTGACGGTGAAGGAGACGCCCAACGGGCCACGTCTGGTGCCGTGGACGCCCTCCGACCGGAATGGCGATTCCGACCGTCCAGATCGACCGACAGCGGCCGAGGAGGCCGAGGGCCGTCCGGCCGATCATCCGCACCCCGCCGATAGGCTGGAGGAGACCATCCCATGACCATCCCCATCGACATCATCGCCCGCCGCACGGCCGCCAGGATCGAGCGCGAGCGGGCCGCCGCGGATCCCTGGCGCAGCGAGGCGATCCTCATCGCAGAGGCCACCAGCGCCGGCCTCGGCCACGACGCCCAGGCGCTGGCCCAGATCGGCGCAAGGGCGGCCGCGATCCTCCTCGCCGAGGCGCGGCAGGCAACGCAGCGGAGGGCAGCATGACGAACGCCGAGCACCTCCTCTCCGCCTGCCGGGCCGCCCTCCTGACGGTCCGCGCCGGCCACAAGATCGGGAGCCCGCGCTTCATGGAGGCCTTCGACACGGCCGGCCGGAAGATCCATCCGGAGGCCCGACGCGAGCCGCACATTGCTCCAGTGATCAAGCGGCTCCGCTCCGCCTTCATATGGTCCTACAGCGACGGGGAACCTCTCCCGCCAGTCACCGTCCAGAACGCTCTCCGCTACCTCCTGCCGCTCTTCGGGATGGAGCTCGTCAAGGCCGCCGCTATGGCGGACGCCACGGCCGAGCTCTTCGCCGAGGCCCAGGGCCTGACGAAGCGGAAGGCGCCCATCGGCGGCTCGGCCAAGGTGGTGCCGTTCCCAACGGTCCACCGTGTCGGGATCATCCGGCGGCTCGCGGACCAGATGGAGAGCGTCACGCCCAAGGGCGCAGAGAACATCCTCCGGGCCCGTCTCGATCGCCTCGCCGAGACCCTCGCCGTCCGAGACATGGATCCGGCCGTCATCGCGGCGGAGGTCCACGCAATGGAGGCGGCCGTTAGGATGGAGCTCGCGCTTCGACGGGGCCGGTCAGGCAATGGGGGCGCCGCATGACCGGGCGCAAGCATGACCAGACCGGACGCTCCACGGCTACGCCACGGGGAAAGCGCGTCCGGAAGAACATCGGACCTCCTGACACACCCTGGCAGGGCTTTTCGGCTGAGATGCTCGGTTCGAAAGCGTGGCAGACCCTATCGCATGTGGGCCGCAGGATCCTGGACGGACTCGTGATCGAGAACATTCACGGCCGCCTGGAGAAGAACGGGCACCTCAAGCGCACCTACGACGATTTCGAGGAGCAGGGTATCGCGCGGAGCTCGATCCGGAAAGGGATCGATGATTGCTGCAAGAACGGGTTCCTCGTCATCGTATCGGAAGGAGGCCGAGGGGAAGGCGGGATCACCATCCCCTCGGTTTATCGGCTCACCTTCGCAGGTACCCTGGAGCAAGGGCCAACGAACGAGTGGAAGACGGTCTCGGCACGGCTAGAGCGGGAAGCTGATACGGCCGAAAGCGAAGACCCACAGGGAAGATATAATAAGGGGTTCGAAAATCGAACCAGCAAAACGTCCCGCGAGAGGAAAGCGGGATGAGCAAAATCAACCACTTGCAGGTGTGTCTTTCCTGCCGCAGTTCGTTTTTCGAACTGGAACCTAGTTCAGAAAACGTACTAGGTCCGGCGCCCTCAGGAGGGCTCGCAACAGCCCTTCCCCGGTGGCGGATCCGCCACCGGACCAGGCTCCTCGGACAAGGGAGGGCCGCGGCATGAGCAGGCGCCCTCCCCTCACACCAGAGCAAAAGCGCGAGCGCGACCGCCAGTGCCTGCAACGCCGTCGACGTGCCGCCGGTGCAATCCCTCTGGAGCTCTGGCGCGCGAACAGCCTGAGGGCAATCAAGCCGTGGCTCAAGCTCGGGCTCTCGGAGCGTCAATGGTACGCGCGAGGCCAGCCCATGCGGGACGTTCTCGCACCCAACACACCCAGACGCGGCGAGCGGCTTCGGCCGCGGGCAGACCAGAGCGGAGAGCAATCATGACGTTCGCAGAGAAGCCGGACACCCGGCAAGATCCCATGGTCGAGTACGCCCGCCGGCAGGTGCTTGCCGACGCACCTTGGGCAGCACAGTACTTTGACCCCGCTTTCGCGGGCGACGAAGAGGCTGCGCGCTTCCTGGTCACGGCTGCCCAGAACCATCATCGCGGCTTGCTCGCGGTTGTGGCCTACTTCGCCAGGATGCCGGCGCCAGTCTTGCGGGCGATCGTCTCGACAGCCTGGGGCCATGATCATCGTTATCTGATGCAGGCGGCGGGCGAGCGCGTGTCGCTCGTGCGCAGCGTGCTGAAAGCGGCTGAGGTGCCGATCCCGGATCTGCCGGAAACCATCACGGTCTATCGTGGTGGGCTCGGCGACGACCCTCGCCTTCTTGTCCGGGGGCTCTCCTGGACGCTCTCCTTTGAGGTGGCGGCGTGGTTCGCGCATCGGTTCGCCGGCAAGCACCGGCCGCTCGTCATCTCCGCCGAGATGCCGCGGGCGAGCGTGATCTACTTCTGCGACGGCCGCAGCGAGCAGGAGGTGGTGTTCAATCGCGCACCGAGGAGATGGACGCATATCCCGGCGGGTGCTGCCACGCAGGCCGCGCACGACAAGTACGAGCGCGAGAAGCGCGAGGCGATGATGGCGGAGTTGGCCTCGTACAAACGACGCGACGAGGTCGACCTCTGTGCGGTGCTGCCGCTATGACCGCCTCAAAGTGCCCCAGGCTGGGGCACTTTCCTGCCCACGCATATGCGCGCTTATGCGTTTGATATTGCTAGCGTTTTTCGCGGGACTCCGAGCGCGGACGGTGGCAGGATCAACTTGGGAATTTCCCAAGTCGAGGAGACGAGACCGTGATCATCATCAGCACCCGCACCACGCCCGACGAACAGCTGTGCAGCATCGCCTATGCGATCGAAGAGCTCGCCGAGCGCCACGCCGACGCACCAGGCATGACGGCAGAGGCGGACCGCCTGAAGGCTCTGGCGCTCGGATTGATCAAGGCCGCCGAGAGGCTCGACGACGCCCGCGACGGCGGCCCCACGACCCTCAGGGCAGCCCCACAGACCGGTGCAATCTGCACCGGTATCGGCGCCACATAGGATCCGCAGCGGCCTGCCAAGCAACGGCAGCCCGTGCTGCTCGTGCTCGCCCACAAGCACCTAAACTTATTCCACCGTTACTCCCCAAACTTGTTCGGCTGCGGCCTAGTTGGGGATGTATGCGCGAGGCTTGCCAAGGCTCTGGCTACCAGTCGAAGTTTGCCCGGCGTCAGATATCATCAGCGACCGTCAAAGCGGATTTCGCCTTTTCCCTAATATAGGAATTTCACCGACCCCATCGGTCCTCTCTTATCCGCAGATCTTTTTAAGTCGAAGGGGCCATCCCCACTGCTTCATTGTACTTTACTCGGATGTCTTCGCACTACACTAGATATACTTACTTTGATTACGCTGAATTACATCTAAAGATACTTTGCTTTTGCTCTCTCAAGTCGCCTTCCTCTTCCTACGTCGTCCGACGTGGCGGCCCTGCGTGACAGGGCTTAGCCCCTCCCCTCCGACCCGGTGGAACACGGGTCTAGGGCGGGAGGCGGAGGCAGGAAGCGGAGAAGGGAGGCGGCCCGGTGGAACACGGGTCCAGCCTCCGGAGCGAGAGGACAGGGCGGGCCGATGGAACGGATTGCGGAGTTGATGGAGACCGGGAGGCGCGCCCTGCATGCAGGGCGGACGCGTCTCGCTATCCGTTGCTTCAGCCGTGCCCTGTCCCTCGCTAACCGCCATTGCTGGAGCGCACGGGGACGCATTCTTGCGGCCCTCTCTTTCGCCCGTCGCCAGCTGGTGGCGCGTGCTTCTGCGGCGGCCCGGCAGGTTCCGGCCCTTGTCGCCAGTGTGGCGGCCCGGGTTGCGGCCCGGCAGGTTCCCGCCTCTTCCGTTCCCGCCGCTCCGGTCCGGTCCGCCGCTGCGGCCGAAGTGCAGCACGCCGTTGTGCAGCATGCCGCTCCGGCCGTTGCCGGTCCGGCCCTCTCCTCTGAGGCGGCACGGTCCGCTTCCTTCCTCTCCCGGGCGGCCCGCTCCGCCGGCGCCCTCCTCTCCCGCATGTGCGCTGCGACGGTTGCCCGGTTCCGGGCGGCCCTCGGAACGCACGGTGCGTTCCCGCCTGGCATGCCCGGGCGCACTCTCGGAGAGGACTCCCATGACGACGATTCCGCAGGAAACTCGCAAGGTCCGCCGGGCCGTGCGCGAAGAACGGCGCCGCTTGACGCGGTCCGCCCGTCGCATCCGCATCGCTGAAAAGCACGCGTTTTTGAACGCGTGACCGGGAGGGCTTGACCATGAATCCGTCCGCTATCGCTCGACTCCAGGGCTTTGCCTTGCGTCGACTCCAGCTGGCCACGTGCGAGCACGAGTCCGTGCTTCTCCGCCACGCGTTGCGCTGCATTCGCCTCGCCAGCACGGCCGTTCGCCATGGCGACTCCCGGGAGGCGGCCCGGCTTCTCGCCTGAGCTGTCGGCTCCGCCCGGGCCGCAAACGGGGAGTCCATGGCGTGACCGCGCGTGACCTCTTCCGGGCCGCCTTCGATGCGGCGGCCCTCCTCCTCTTCCTCACGGCCGTGCTTGTCGCGGCCCTCGCACTCAACCCTTGAAACCATGCCCGGCTTGCCCGGGCACACACTGGAGACTGTCACCATGTCGATGCATGTTCCCTCCCGGTCCGTTCTCGCCTCCCGTGCCATGCTTTGCGGACTCACAATCCGGCAATGGTCCGCTCGTCGCCTTGACCGCAAGGTTACTGACGAGGTCAACGCCTCGCACGGCGCCGCAGCGGATGCGGGCCGCTACAATAAGGCGCTTGTGGCCAAAGACGCGTTGGCGGGAATCGTCACGGCCGCCAATGCGGCCCGTTCGCTCCACTATGCCCGGACTCTCCCGTGGCTTGACGAGGGCGCCCGCATCCTCCCGGCTGCCGGATTCGAGGCGTACAGCAACGCCATGCGTGACCTCCGCCACGCATTCGAGGCTGCCGTCGCGGCGTTCGTTGCGGCTTATCCGTCCTATGTGGACGATGCTCGAGTCCGCCTCAATGGCATGTTTGATCCGGCGGACTATCCGGAAGCCTCCGAGATAGCGGACCGTTTCGCGTTCGGAGTGCGCATTCTCCCGGTTCCGGATGCGGCGGACTTCCGGGTTGATTTGGCGGACGCGCAAGCGGCGGAGATTCGGGCCGCCATCGAGTCCGCCGCACGGGACGCACTCGCCAACGCCACGCGCGACGCATGGCAACGCGTTGCAGAGGTGACGGGCCGGATGGTTGAGAGGTTGAACGCGTTCAAGCCGGGCGGCCCGAACGGACGGGCGGAGAACGTGTTTCGCGACTCCCTTGTCGAGAACGTCCGGGAGCTTGCGAGCATCCTCCCGGGCTTGAACCTCACGAACGATCCGGCCCTTGCACGTATCGCCGAACGGATGGAGTCCGACCTTTGCCAGCACGATGCGGCGGACTTGCGCGACTCCGACGCACTGCGCCGCGACACTGCGAAAGCGGCTGCGGCGATCCTAGCTGAGGTTTCAGACTTCCTGGCCTAGCGGCGGCCCGTTCCGCCTCCCGTGCCACATGGTGCGGGAGGCGTGGCGGACCGCTAGTCGGCGGCCCTCAACGGCCCGGCATGCCCGGGCGCACTCTGGAGACTCGACCATGGCCACGTTTTCAACAGTCCGCTCCGATATCGAATCCTGCATTGATGCTGGCATTCCCGTCATGCTTTGGGGGGCGCCCGGAGTCGGCAAATCTGACCTTATGCGCGCCATCGCTGCGGGCCGCAGCCTCCCCTTGATTGACTGGCGAGCGAACCTGCGGGAGCCGGTCGACTTGCGCGGACTCCCGGCTCCGGACATGGCGGCCCGTCGCACGGTATGGTTGCAGCCGGAGGATTTGCCGGACGCCACGCGCGACGGTCCGGAGGGAATTTTCTTCATTGACGGGATAGTCAATGCGGCGCCGTCCATGCAGGCGGCCCTTTACGGACTCGTGCTTGACGGTCGACTCGGCGATTACGTCAAGCCGGCCGGCTGGCATATCGTGGCGGCTGGCAACCGCATGGCGGACCGCTCCAGTGCGGGCCGCATGCCGCTCGCACTGGCAAACCGTTTCGCTCATTTCACACTGGACGCTGATCCGGATGCATGGCGCGCGTGGGCGGAGGGCGCCGGAGTCCATCCGCTTGTCGTGGCCTTCATGG
>NZ_JCACDK010000010.1:0-3355 GCF_059501845.1 Alsobacter sp.
TCACCCTTCGGCTTTGGCGATGGTGTCCTGTATGGCGGTGTTGACGTCGGAGCTTTTTTCCATGTGGGGGATGTGGCCGGCGCCCTCGATCCTGACGACCTTGATGGAGGCGGGCAGGCCGTCGGCGTGGCGGGCGGGGATGATGCGGTCCTCGACGCCGAAGATCACGGTGATCGGCGGCAGCGTGCCGGAGAGCTTGTCCTTCAGGATGGTCTTTTGCGTGCCGCCGGCGAAGTTGGCGTCGGCGATCTTGCGCAGCGCGTCCTCGGCCCCGTCCAGGCGCTTGAACTTCAGCACCTCCTCGACCATGTCGGCGCTGATCAGGCCGGGGTCGACGACGAGGTCCTGCAGAACCGCGCGCAGCTTGCGCGAACGGCTCTCGGCGATGAAGCCGTCGATGAAGGCGATGTTGATGTCGGGGCCCAGCCCCGCCGGCGCGATCAGGCTGGCGCTCGCCACACGCCCCGGCGCGTTCAGCGCCATGTGCAAGGCCACCGCGCCGCCCAGCGAATGGCCGACCAGATGCGCCTTGTCGAGGCCCAGCGCGTCCATCACCGCCAGCGTCGCGCGGGCCAGCCCGGCCACGTCGGCGTCCTGGACCGCCTTGCTCGTGCCGCCATGGCCGGGAAGGTCGAAGGCATACACCTTGCGCCCCTGCGCCAGCGGCTCCTGCGTGAACAGCCACGACATCAGGTCGCTGCCAAAGCCATGCACCAGCAGCACCGGCGTGCCGTCGCCCTCGCCGGCGGCCAGCGTGCGCACCTGCAGCCCCCCGGCCTCCACCATCCGGGTGTCCGGCCCGCCGCCGCCCTTCTTCTCCGGCGGCGTGAACTCGGCCAGGAACTTCTCGACATAGGCGTCGACGTCGGCGTCGGGAACGGAGGGCTCGGCCACCACCGCCAGCAGCGCGCCCACCGGCAGCGTCTCGCCCTCCGGCGCCACCAGGCGGCGCACCGTGCCCGTCGCCGGGCTCTCGAAGGCGTTGGCGATCTTCGTCGTCTCGATGTCGGCGATCTCCTGGCCCTTGCTCACCGCCTGCCCCGGCGTCACCGACCACTTGGTCAGCGTGCCCTCTTCCATGGCCAGACCCCATTTGGGCATCACGATGGCTTCGATCGTCATGTCACTTCTCCCGCTGCGGCGCGCAAAGCCCTCCCGCGCCGTCGCGGCCGGGTACCACGCCTCGTCCTCTGGTGTGTCCTCGTGCGCCCGCGCGCCGCCGGCCTGGGCCGGAGGCGGTCCGCGCCGGGCCGGCCCCGAAGGCCGCCCGGCGCGCCCGCGGCGCATCATTCCGCGGCCGTCTTCATCATCCGGCCCGTCACTCGGCGGCCTTGGCCCGGCTGTAGCCCACGACGTCCTGAACCGCCGCCTCGATGCGCGCCACCGAGGGGATGTAGAGGTCCTCCAGCGCCGGCGAGAACGGCACCGGCGAATGCGGCGCCGTCACCATCTTGATCGGCGCCTTCAGCGCGGCAAAGGCGTTCTCGGCAATCAGCGCCGAGATGTCGGTGGCGATCGAGCAGCGCGGATGCGCCTCGTCCACCACCACCACCCGGCCCGTCTCCTGCGCCGTCTCCAGCACCGTCTCGACGTCCAGCGGCGAGGTCGTGCGCAGGTCGACCACCGTCACCGACACGCCCTTCTTGGCCAGCGCGTCGGCCGCCTGGTTGGCGAAGTTGACCATCCGGCCCACCGTGATGATCGTCGCGTCGTCGCCCTCGCGCGTCACGTTGGCCTGGCCGAAGGGGATGGTGTAGGGCTCGTCGGGAACCTCCATCTCCTCGTCGTACATCGCCTTGTGCTCGAAGAAGACGACCGGGTCGTCGTCGCGGATCGCCTGGATCAGCAGGCCCTTGGCCTCGTAGGCGTTGGAGGGCACCACCACCTTCAGCCCGGGAATGTGGGTGAACAGCGGGTAGAGGCACTGCGAGTGCTGCGAGGCCGCCCGGAAGCCCGCCCCGTACATGGTGCGCACGACCAGGGGCGTCACCGCCTTGCCGCCGAACATGTAGCGGAACTTCGCCGCCTGGTTGAAGATCTGGTCGAAGCAGACCCCCATGAAGTCGACGAACATCAGCTCGGCCACGGGACGAAGCCCCGTCGCCGCAGCCCCCGCCGCCGCCCCGATGAAGGCCGACTCGGAGATCGGCGTGTCCAGCACCCGGTCACGCCCGAACTTCGGCATCAGCCCCTTGGTCACGCCCAGCGGGCCGCCCCAGGCATCGTCCTCGCCCGGCGCGCCCATGCCGCCGGCCACGTCCTCGCCCATGACGATGACGCGCTCGTCGCGCTCCATCTCCTGGCGCAGCGCCTCGTTGATCGCCTGGCGATAGCTCTTCTTGGACATTCTTCCCTCCCAGGATCAGTAGCGCACGTAGACGTCGGTGAGCAGGTCCGCCTCGGTCGGCATCGGCGCCGCCTTG
The DNA here is from genome assembly GCF_059501845.1 of Alsobacter sp. Classification (NCBI taxonomy): domain Bacteria; kingdom Pseudomonadati; phylum Pseudomonadota; class Alphaproteobacteria; order Hyphomicrobiales; family Alsobacteraceae; genus Alsobacter; species Alsobacter sp. The sequence continues at coordinate 2,424 of NZ_JCACDK010000010.1, forward strand.
GCCTCGGCCAGAGACTGGTCGATCTCCGACTTCACCTCGCGGTCGATGGCGTCGAGCTCCTCCCGGCTCAGCAGGCCGGCATCCGTGACGCGCTTCTTGAAGCGCTCCAGGCAGTCATTGGCCGCCTTGAGCTGGCTCACCTCGTCCTTGCCGCGATAGGTCATCGCGTCGCCCTCGAAATGGCCGTAGTAGCGCGTCAGCTTGACGTGCAGCAGCGACGGCCCCTGGCCGGCGCGGGCCCGCTCGATGGCCTCCGAGGCCGCCTCGTAGACGGCGAAGAAGTCGAAGCCGTCGACCTGCTTCACCGGCATGCCGAAGCCCTCGCCGCGCGCCGTCTGCGAACCGCCGACCGACCAGCCCGAGGCCGTCGACTCGGCATAGCCATTGTCCTCGACCACGAAGATCGCCGGCAGGTTCCACACCTTGGCCAGGTTGTAGCTCTCGAAGATCGTGCCCTGGTTGGAGCCGCCGTCGCCGACGAAGCAGATCGCAACCCCGCCCGTCTTCATCAGCTTGGCCGACAGCGCCGCGCCGCACACCAGAGGCCCGCCCGCGCCGACGATGCCGTTGGCGCCCAGCATGCCCTTCGACATGTCGGCGATGTGCATCGAACCGCCCTTGCCGCCGCACAGACCCTCCTTGCGGCCGAAGATCTCGAACATCATCCCCTTGGGGTCGACGCCCTTGGCAATGCAGTGGCCATGCCCGCGATGCGTCGAGGCGATCGCGTCGTGATCCCCCAGATGCATGCAAAACCCGACCCCCGACGCCTCCTCGCCCGCATAAAGATGCACGAAGCCCGGAATGTTGCCCGCCGAAAACTCGTCGTGAACCGCATCCTCGAAATCACGGATCGTCCGCATCCGGCGATACGCCTTCAACAAATCCTCACGCGGCAATTGCATCCCACTCGCCATCGCGTCCTCCCATGT
>NZ_JCACDK010000011.1:0-508967 GCF_059501845.1 Alsobacter sp.
TCTCGAACTGCTCGCGCGACTTCTTGTCGATGTGCGGCGAGCGGTTCACCGTGAATTTCTCGATGTGCGTGGGCAGGGGGATGGGACCCCGAACCTGCGCACCCGTCCGCTTCGCCGTGGAGACGATCTCGCGCGTCGACGAATCGAGAATCCGATGGTCGAACGCCTTGAGGCGGATGCGGATGTTCTGGCCGTTCATGTGAGTGCCCTCGGGGTGTTCCCGTTCGGAACCGGCGCGCGCCGGGGGTCGTCCCCGCCGGCGCGCGCCGTGTCCCTGCTGCTTACGCGATGATGGAGGCGACGACGCCGGCGCCGACGGTGCGGCCGCCCTCGCGGATGGCGAAGCGCAGCTTCTCTTCCATGGCGATGGGGGCGATCAGCTCGACCTCCATCGTCACGTTGTCGCCCGGCATCACCATTTCCGTGCCTTCCGGCAGCTTCACCATGCCCGTCACGTCGGTCGTGCGGAAATAGAACTGCGGCCGGTAGTTGGTGAAGAACGGCGTGTGGCGGCCGCCCTCCTCCTTCGTCAGGATGTAGGCCTCGGCCTTGAACTTCGTGTGCGGCTTCACCGAGCCGGGCTTGGCCAGGACCTGGCCGCGCTCGACTTCCTCGCGCTTCGTGCCGCGCAGCAGGCAGCCGACATTGTCGCCCGCCTCGCCCTGGTCGAGCAGCTTGCGGAACATCTCGACGCCCGTCACCGTCGTCTTGATGGTCGGGCGCAGACCGATGATCTCGATCTCCTCGCCCACCTTCACCACGCCGCGCTCGATGCGCCCCGTCACCACCGTGCCGCGGCCCGAGATCGAGAACACGTCCTCCACCGGCATCAGGAAGGGCTGGTCCTTCGGACGGTCAGGCTGCGGGATGTAGCTGTCCACCGCCTGCATCAGCTTCAGGATCGCGTCATGGCCGAGCTCGGGCTGCTTGCCCTCCAGCGCGCACAGCGCCGAACCCTTGACGATCGGAATGTCGTCGCCGGGGAAGTCGTACTTCGACAGGAGCTCGCGCACCTCGAGCTCGACCAGGTCGAGAAGCTCGGGGTCGTCGACCATGTCGACCTTGTTCATGAACACCACCAGCGCGGGAACGCCGACCTGGCGCGCCAGAAGGATGTGCTCGCGCGTCTGCGGCATCGGGCCGTCGGCCGCCGACACCACCAGGATGGCGCCGTCCATCTGCGCCGCGCCCGTGATCATGTTCTTCACATAGTCGGCGTGCCCGGGGCAGTCGACATGCGCGTAGTGGCGGTTCTTCGTCTCGTACTCGACATGCGCCGTCGAGATCGTGATGCCGCGCGCCTTCTCCTCCGGAGCCTTGTCGATCTGGTCGTACGCCGTGAACGTCGCCCCGCCCGTCTCGGCCAGGACCTTCGTGATCGCCGCCGTCAGCGACGTCTTCCCATGGTCGACGTGCCCGATCGTCCCGATGTTGCAGTGCGGCTTCGTCCGCGAGAATTTTTCCTTGGCCATGGGGATGCTCCGTGGATCTCAGGAATGCTTGCTGGGTTCAGTCAACCGGTGCGGGTCAGGCGTACTTCGCCTGAACTTCCGCCGCGATCGCGGACGGAACCTGCTCGTAGTGGTCGAACTGCATGGTGTAGGCCGCGCGCCCCTGGCTCATGGAACGCAGCGTGTTGACGTACTGGAACATGTTGGCGAGCGGCACCATCGCGTTGATGACCACCGCGTTGCCGCGCATGTCCTGGCCCTGGATCTGCCCGCGGCGGCCGGTGAGGTCGCCGATGACGGATCCCGTGTAGTCCTCGGGCGTCACCACCTCGACCTTCATGATCGGCTCGAGGAGGACGGGACCGCCCTTCTGCAGAGCCTCGCGGAAAGCCGCGCGGGACGCGATCTCGAACGCCAGGGCAGACGAGTCGACGTCGTGGAAGGCGCCGTCGATCAGCTCCACCTTCACGTCGACGACCGGGAAGCCCGCGAGCGGACCCGAGTTCATGACGCTCTCGAGGCCCTTCTCGACGCCGGGGATGTACTCCTTCGGCACCGCGCCACCGACGATCTTCGAGGCGAACTCGAAGCCCTTGCCGGCCTCGTTGGGCTGCACGACGAACTTCACGCGAGCGAACTGCCCGGTGCCGCCCGTCTGCTTCTTGTGCGTGTAGTCGATTTCCGTCTGGCGCGACAGCGTCTCACGGTAGGCGACCTGCGGCGCGCCGACATTGGCGTCGACCTTGTAAGTCCGGCGCAGGATGTCGACCTTGATGTCGAGGTGCAGCTCGCCCATCCCCTTCAGGATGGTCTGGCCGGACTCAAAGTCGGTGGACACGCGGAAGGACGGATCCTCGGCCACCAGCTTGGCAAGCGCGACGCCCAGCTTCTCCTGGTCGGCCTTGGACTTCGGCTCGATCGCCATCTCGATGACCGGCGCCGGGAACTCCATGCGCTCCAGGATCACGGGCTTCTGCGGATCGCAGAGCGTGTCGCCGGTGCGGGTGTCCTTGAGGCCAGCCAGCGCGACGATGTCGCCGGCGAAGGCTTCCTTGATGTCCTCGCGGTTGTTGGCGTGCATCAGCAGCATGCGGCCGATGCGCTCCTTCTTCTCCTTGGTCGAGTTCACGACGGTCGTGCCGGACTCGATCGTGCCGGAATAGACGCGGCAGAAGGTGATCGTGCCGACGAACGGGTCGTCCATGATCTTGAAGGCGAGCAGCGAGAAAGGCTCGTCGTCGGAAGGAAGACGAACCGTCTCCTCCTCGGTCTTGACGTCGATGCCCTTGATGGCGTCGCGGTCGAGCGGCGACGGCAGGTAGTCGACCACCGCGTCGAGCAGCGGCTGCACGCCCTTGTTCTTGAAGGCGGATCCGCACAGCACCGGGTTGAACACGCGGTTCACGACGGCCTTGCGGATGAGACGCTTCAGCGTGGCGACATCCGGCTCCTGGCCGTCGAGGTAGGCGGACATGGCGTCGTCGTCGAGCTCGACGGCCGCCTCGACGAGCTTCAGCCGGTACTCCCTCGCCTTGTCGGCGAGATCGGCCGGGATCTCCTCGTCATGGTACTTCGCGCCGAGGCCTTCATCCTCCCATACGACCGCAACCATGCGAACGAGGTCGATGATGCCCTTGAAGTTCGACTCGGAGCCGATCGGAAGCTGGATGCAGACCGGCTTGCCGGCCACACGCGTCACGATCTCGTCGACACAGTTGTAGAAGTCGGCGCCGATCTTATCCATCTTGTTGACGAACACGACGCGCGGCACGTTGTACTTGTCGGCCTGACGCCACACCGTCTCGGTCTGCGGCTCGACGCCCTGGTTGCCGTCGAGGACGCATACGGCGCCGTCGAGCACGCGCAGCGAACGCTCCACCTCGATGGTGAAGTCGACGTGCCCGGGGGTGTCGATGATGTTCAGGCGCTTGCCGTCCCAGAACGTCGTCGTTGCCGCCGACGTGATGGTGATGCCGCGCTCCTGCTCCTGCTCCATCCAGTCCATCGTCGCGGCGCCTTCATGCACCTCGCCGATCTTGTGGGATTTGCCGCTGTAATAGAGGATGCGCTCGGTGGTCGTCGTCTTCCCGGCATCAATGTGGGCCATGATGCCGAAATTACGATAATCCTCGATATTATGGCTGCGGGGCATGGGAGCGGTCCTGTCTGCCGATAGAGGGCGCTGTTACCAGCGGTAGTGCGAGAAGGCGCGGTTGGCTTCAGCCATCCGGTGCGTGTCCTCGCGCTTCTTGACGGCATTTCCCCTGTTGTTCGACGCATCGATGAGCTCGGACGAGAGCCGGTCCACCATGGTCTTGTCGTTGCGAGCGCGCGCCGCCTGGATCAACCAGCGGATCGCGAGCGCCTGGCGCCGCTCAAGGCGAACCTCGACGGGCACCTGGTAGGTGGCGCCGCCGACGCGGCGGGAACGGACCTCGATGGCCGGGGCCACGTTCTCGAGGGCGCTCTTGAACACCTGCAACGGATCGGTCTTCAGCTTCTGCTCGACGATGTCGAGCGCGCCGTAGACGATCGTCTCGGCGACGGACTTCTTGCCGTCGTACATGATTGAATTCATGAACTTCGTGACGACCTCATCACCGAACTTGGGGTCCGGGATGATCTCTCGCTTTTCGGCGCGGTGGCGACGCGACATGTCTCGGTCTCCGGCGGTCTTCGATTACTTCGGCCGCTTCGCGCCGTACTTCGAACGGCGCTGCTTGCGGTTCTTGACGCCCTGCGCATCGAGGACGCCGCGGATGATGTGGTAGCGCACGCCCGGAAGGTCCTTCACGCGGCCGCCACGGATGGCGACGACGGAGTGTTCCTGCAGGTTGTGGCCTTCGCCCGGAATGTAGCCGATCACCTCGAAGCCATTGGTGAGGCGGACCTTGGCGACCTTGCGGAGCGCGGAGTTCGGCTTCTTCGGCGTCGTCGTATAGACGCGCGTGCACACGCCGCGCTTCTGCGGGGACGCCTCCAGCGCCGGAACCTTGTTCCGGATCCGCTGTGCGACCCGCGGCTTGCGGATGAGCTGGCTGATCGTCGGCATCGTGCTCGTTCCAATCCCAGGCACTTGAGCTTGCGCTCGGTTTCACGTTGTCCCGTGCCGCGCACAGAAGCGCGCAAAACGAAACCGCGCCTTCGGCCTGCCGGCCGGGGGCGCGAATGCAGCAGAGGACCACGGCTTACGCCGGGGTCATGACCCAATCGGACGACTTTGCAGTCGGTGATGGTCGGGCAGCGTCTCGGTCTCTTGGTCTGGCGCGCGTCGCACCGGATCGTTTGGACCGACTGTCTGCCGGAAAGTCCGGTGCTTCTACTTCGCGACTCGGATCGCGTCAACCCCTTTATGGAACCTTTCCAGCGGGGCAGACACGCGTCGAGGCTTCGCAGACCATCAAGCCCGCCTATGCACGCCGGAACGCTCCGAAAGGCTGCGCTTCTGCAGGCCGGGGCTCAAAGCAAAGGGGCCACCCGAAGGCGGCCCCCCTGCCCTGTCTACTGTGCGCTGTTCTTTGCGCGCAAAGATTACTCGGCGGCGGCCGGGCCCTCGATGAAGGGCTGCGGCATGCCGGCGGGCTGAGCCTCGGTGGCCTTCTGAGCGACGATCATCTCGTCGCGGCGGACTGCCACTTCGCGCAGGCGTGACATCATGGCGCCGGTACCGGCCGGGATGAGGCGGCCGACGATGACGTTCTCCTTGAGACCGCCGAGGTCGTCCGACTTCCCGTTGACCGCCGCCTCGGTGAGGACGCGGGTGGTCTCCTGGAACGACGCAGCCGAGATGAACGACCGGGTCTGCAGGCTCGCCTTGGTGATGCCGAGCAGCACGGGGCTGCCGGAGGCCGGCTTCTTGCCCTCCTCCACGAGGCGGACATTGCCCTCGTCCATCTCCACCTTGTCGACCTGCTCGCCCTGCAGGAACTCGCTGTCGCCGGGATCGTCGATCTCGACCTTCTGGAGCATCTGCCGGACGATGACCTCGATGTGCTTGTCGTTGATGTTCACGCCCTGGAGCCGGTAGACCTCCTGGATCTCGTTGACGAGGTAGGCCGCGAGTTCCTCCACGCCCTTGATCGCCAGGATGTCGTGCGGCGCCGGGTTGCCATCGACGATGTAGTCGCCCTTCTCGACGATGTCCCCGTCCTGCAGGTAGATGTGCTTGCCCTTGGGAACGAGGTACTCCACCGCGTCCGTGCCGTCGGCGGGGGTCAGCGTGATGCGACGCTTGTTCTTGTAGTCGCGGCCGAACTGGATCGTGCCAGCCTTCTCCGCGATGATCGCCGCCTCCTTCGGACGCCGCGCCTCGAACAGCTCCGCCACGCGCGGCAGGCCGCCCGTGATGTCGCGGGTCTTGGCGCTCTCCAGCGAGATACGGGCCATCACGTCGCCCGCCTTCACCGTGGAGCCCGGCTCCACGGCGATGATGGCATCGACGGGAAGCAGGTAGCGCGCATCGCCGCCGCGGGCGAGCTTGAGCACCTTGCCCTTGCCGTCCGACACCGTGAGCGCCGGCCGCAGGTCGGCCGAACGCATGTTCGTCCGCCAGTCGGTGACGACGCGCTTGGTGATGCCGGTCGACTCGTCGGCCGTCTCGACCACGGAAGCGCCTTCGACGAGGTCCTCGAAGCCGACCACGCCGTCCACCTCGGTGACGATGGGACGCGAGTAGGGATCCCACTCGGAGATGCGCTGGCCGCGCTTCACGACGTCACCTTCGTCGACCTTCAGGCGTGCGCCGTACTGGATGCGGTGCACGGCGCGCTCGGCCCCGTCGGAGCCCACGATCACCACAGCCATGTTGCGGCTGGTGGCGATGAGGTCGCCGTCGGAGTTCCGGGCGACGCTGCGGTGGCGCAGGCGCACGGTGCCGTCGAAGTTCGACTCGATGAACGACTGGTCGGCGATCTGCGCCGCACCGCCGATGTGGAAGGTGCGCATCGTGAGCTGGGTGCCCGGCTCGCCGATGGACTGCGCCGCGATGACGCCGACGGCCTCGCCCATGTTGACGGGCGTGCCGCGGGCAAGATCGCGCCCATAGCAGGTCGCGCAGACGCCGTTCTTGGTCTCGCAGGTCAAGACCGAACGGATCTTCACCTCCTGGACGCCGGCGGCGTTGATCTTGGCGATGTGGCTCTCCTCGATCACCGCACCCTTGGCGACCAGGACGTTGCCGTCGATGTCGGTGACCTCCACGGCCGCAGAACGGCCGAGGATGCGCATGCCGAGCGAAGCCACGACCTGGCCGGCATCGACGATGGCGCGCATCTTGATGCCGTTATCCGAGCCGCAATCCACCTCGGAGATGATCGCATCCTGCGCCACGTCGACGAGACGGCGGGTCAGGTAACCCGAGTTCGCCGTCTTGAGCGCCGTGTCGGCCAGGCCCTTGCGGGCGCCGTGGGTCGAGTTGAAGTACTCGAGAACGTCGAGGCCTTCCTTGAAGTTCGAGATAATCGGCGACTCGATGATCTCGCCCGACGGCTTGGCCATCAGGCCGCGCATGGCGGCGAGCTGGCGCATCTGCGCCGGCGAACCACGGGCGCCCGAGTGGCTCATCATGTAGATCGAGTTGATCGGCTTGTCGCGACCGGCATCGTCCTTCTTCACGGTCGAGATGCGGGCCATCATCTCCTGGGCGAGCTTGTCGGAGCACTTCGCCCAGGCGTCGACGACCTTGTTGTACTTCTCGCCCTGGGTGATCAGGCCGTCCTGGTACTGCTGCTCGTAATCCTTGGCGAGCACGCGCGTCGCATCGACGATCTCCCACTTGTTCTCGGGGATCACCATGTCGTCCTTGCCGAACGAGATGCCGGCCTTGAACGCGTGCTTGAAGCCGAGGCCCATGACGCGATCGCAGAAGATCACCGACTCCTTCTGACCGCAGCCGCGATAGACGGCATCGATCATGTTGGAGATCTCCTTCTTCGTCATCAGCTTGTTGACGACGTCGAAGGTCATGGCCGGATGCTCGGGCAGCGCGGTCGAGAGGATCACGCGGCCCGGCGTGGTGTCGTAGATCTTCGTGTAGGGCTGGCCGTCACGGCCGACGCCGGTCCAGCGATACTTGATCTTCGAATGCAGCGTGACGACCTTCTCGTGCAGCGCGTATTCGAGCTCGCCGAAGTCGCCGAAGACCTTGCCCTGGCCCGGCTCGCCATCCGAGATGATCGAGAGGTAGTAGAGCCCGAGCACGATGTCCTGCGACGGCACGATGATCGGCATGCCGTTCGCCGGGTGCAGGATGTTGTTGGTCGACATCATCAGCACGCGCGCTTCCAGCTGCGCCTCGAGCGACAGCGGGACGTGCACGGCCATCTGGTCGCCGTCGAAGTCGGCGTTGAACGCCGCGCAGACGAGCGGGTGCAGCTGGATCGCCTTGCCCTCGATCAGCACGGGCTCGAACGCCTGGATGCCGAGGCGATGCAGCGTCGGCGCCCGGTTCAGCATCACGGGATGCTCGCGGATGACCTCGTCCAGGATGTCCCAGACTTCCGGCTTCTCCTTCTCGACGAGCTTCTTGGCCTGCTTCACCGTGGCCGAGAGGCCCTTCGCGTCGAGGCGCGAATAGATGAAGGGCTTGAAGAGCTCCAGCGCCATCTTCTTGGGCAGGCCGCACTGGTGCAGCTTGAGTTCCGGGCCCACCACGATGACCGAGCGGCCGGAATAGTCGACGCGCTTGCCGAGCAGGTTCTGGCGGAAGCGGCCCTGCTTGCCCTTCAGCATGTCGGCGAGCGACTTCAGCGGGCGCTTGTTGGCACCCGTGATGACGCGGCCGCGGCGGCCGTTGTCGAACAGCGCGTCGACGGCCTCCTGCAGCATCCGCTTCTCGTTGCGGATGATGATGTCGGGCGCGCGCAGCTCGATCAGCCGCTTCAGGCGGTTGTTGCGGTTGATGACGCGACGGTAGAGGTCGTTCAGGTCGGACGTGGCGAAGCGGCCGCCGTCCAGCGGGACGAGCGGTCGCAGGTCCGGCGGGATCACCGGGACTACGGTCAGCACCATCCACTCCGGCTTGTTGCCGGACTGGATGAAGGCCTCGATGATCTTCAGCCGCTTGGCGAGCTTCTTGGGCTTCAGCTCGGTCTTGGACGCCGCGATCTCGACGCGCAGGTCGGCCGCTGTCCTCTCGAGGTCAAGGCTGCGCAGGATCTCGCGGATCGCCTCGGCGCCGATGGACGCGGTGAAGCTGTCCTCGCCGTACTCGTCCTGCGCACGCAGGTACTCGTCCTCAGACAGGAGCTGACGCTCCTTCAGGGGGGTGAGGCCGGGCTCGAGGACGACGTAGTTCTCGAAGTACAGGATCCGCTCGAGATCCTTCAACGCCATGTCCAGCAGCAGGCCGATGCGCGAGGGCAGCGACTTCAGGAACCAGATGTGCGCGACGGGAGCGGCGAGCTCGATGTGGCCCATGCGCTCGCGCCGAACGCGCGAAAGCGTGACCTCGACGCCGCACTTCTCGCAGATGACGCCCTTGTACTTCATGCGCTTGTACTTGCCGCACAAGCACTCGTAGTCCTTGATCGGGCCGAAGATTCGCGCGCAGAACAGGCCGTCACGCTCGGGCTTGAACGTGCGGTAGTTGATCGTCTCCGGCTTCTTGATCTCGCCGAAGGACCACGAAAGGATCTTTTCCGGGCTCGCGATCGAGATCTTGATCTGGTCGAAAGTCTGGGGCTGAGCCACGGGGTTGAAGAGATTCATGACCTCTTGATTCATGGCCGTCTCCTGCATCTCGGGAGGCCCGGCGCCGCCGCTGGGCGGAGCCTCTCCGGAAAAACGAACTGGTGCGCCGGGCCCCGGGGGCCCGGCTTCGGATCAGAGGCTTCCTGGCGTGGAACGCACTCGCTGGCCGATCACTCGGCGGCCTCCGAGGGAGGCAACTCGTTGAGGGGCTTCTTGGTCGAGGTGAGCTCGACGTTGAGTCCCAGCGAGCGCATCTCCTTGACGAGCACGTTGAAGCTCTCCGGAATGCCGGCCTCGAACGTGTCGTCGCCGCGCACGATGGCCTCGTAGACCTTGGTGCGGCCCGCCACGTCGTCCGACTTCACGGTCAGCATCTCCTGCAGCGTGTAGGCGGCGCCGTAGGCCTCGAGTGCCCACACCTCCATCTCGCCGAAGCGCTGGCCGCCGAACTGCGCCTTTCCGCCCAGCGGCTGCTGGGTGACGAGCGAGTACGGACCGATCGAACGCGCGTGGATCTTGTCGTCCACGAGGTGATGGAGCTTGAGCATGTAGATGTAGCCCACCGTCACCCGCCGGTCGAACGACTCGCCGGTGCGCCCGTCATAGAGGGTGACCTGGCCGGACCGGTCGAGACCGGCCTTCTCCAGCATCTCCTCGATGTCGTGCTCCTTGGCTCCGTCGAAGACCGGAGTTGCGATCGGCACGCCGCGGCGCAGGTTCTCGCCGAGCGTGACGAGGCCCTGCTCGTCGAGGGAGGCCACCGTCTCGTCGTTGCCGTAGATGTCCGAGAGCGTCTCCTTGAGGAGACCTGAATCGTGGGCGCGCCTGTAGGCGTCGACCGCGTCGCCGATCTTCTTGCCGAGGCCCGCACAGGCCCAGCCGAGATGCGTCTCGAGAATCTGCCCGACATTCATGCGCGACGGCACGCCCAGCGGGTTGAGCACGATGTCGACATGCGTGCCGTCCTCGAGGAACGGCATGTCCTCGATCGGAACGATGCGCGACACCACGCCCTTGTTGCCGTGGCGGCCGGCCATCTTGTCGCCGGGCTGGATCTTGCGCTTCACCGCGACGAAGACCTTGACCATCTTCATCACGCCGGGGGGCAGCTCGTCGCCGCGCTGCAGCTTCTCGACCTTGTCCAGGAAGCGCTGTTCCAGCCCCTTCTTGGCCTCGTCGTACTGCTTGCGCATGGCCTCGACGTCGGCCATCACCGCGTCGTCGGTCACGCCGAACGTCCACCACTGCGAGCGCGGCGAGCTGTCGAGCACCTCGCGGGTGATCTCGCTGTCCTTCTTGAAGCCCTTCGGACCGGCGATGCCGACCTTGCCGGACAGAACCTCGGCCAAGCGCGCATAGACGTTGCGGTCCAGGATCGCGAGCTCGTCGTCGCGGTCCTTGGCGAGCCGCTCGATCTCCTCGCGCTCGATGGCCTGGGCGCGCTCGTCCTTGTCTACACCGTGGCGGTTGAACACGCGCACCTCGACGACCGTGCCCTGGACGCCCGGGGGGACGCGCAGCGACGTGTCGCGAACATCGGAGGCCTTCTCGCCGAAGATGGCGCGGAGGAGCTTCTCCTCCGGCGTCATCGGGCTCTCGCCCTTCGGCGTGATCTTGCCGACCAGGATGTCGCCCGCGTTCACCTCGGCGCCGATATAGACGATGCCGGCCTCGTCGAGGTTCTTCAGAGCCTCTTCGGAGACGTTCGGGATGTCACGGGTGATCTCTTCCGGCCCGAGCTTGGTGTCGCGGGCCATCACCTCGAATTCCTCGATGTGGATCGAGGTGAAGACGTCCTCCTTGGCGATCCGCTCGGACAGCAGGATGGAGTCCTCGAAGTTGTAGCCGTTCCACGGCATGAACGCGACGAGCACGTTCCGGCCGAGCGCCAGCTCGCCGAGCTCCGTCGACGGACCGTCGGCGATGATGTCGCCCTTGCGCACCACGTCGCCCACCGCCACCAGAGGCTTCTGGTTGATGCAGGTGTTCTGGTTGGAACGCTGGAACTTCATCAGCCGGTAGATGTCGACGCCCGACTTGGAGGGGTCGAGGTCGTCGGTGGCGCGGATGACGATACGGGTCGCGTCGACCTGGTCGATCACGCCAGCCCGGCGCGCCGCGATGGCGGCACCGGAGTCACGCGCGACGATGGCCTCCATGCCCGTGCCCACGAACGGCGCGTCGGCGCGAACCAGCGGCACCGCCTGGCGCTGCATGTTCGAGCCCATCAGCGCGCGGTTGGCGTCGTCGTTCTCGAGGAACGGGATCAGCGCCGCGGCGACCGAGACGACCTGCTTGGGCGAGACGTCCATGAAGTCGACCTTGTCGACCGGCACGACGATGACCTCACCGGCGCGGCGGCAGACGATCAGGTCATCGGTCAGACGGCCTTCCTTGTCGACGACCGCGTTGGCCTGGGCGACATTGTACTTCGCCTCCTCCATGGCCGAGAGATAGATGATCTCGTCGGTCTGCTTGCCGTCGCGGATGCGCCGGTACGGGCTCTCGATGAAGCCGTACTTGTTGACGCGCGCGAAGGTGGCGAGCGAGTTGATCAGGCCGATGTTCGGGCCTTCCGGCGTCTCGATCGGGCAGATGCGGCCGTAATGCGTGGTGTGGACGTCGCGCACCTCGAAGCCGGCGCGCTCGCGGGTCAGGCCGCCCGGGCCAAGCGCCGAGAGACGGCGCTTGTGGGTGACTTCCGAGAGCGGGTTGGTCTGGTCCATGAACTGCGAGAGCTGCGACGAGCCGAAGAACTCGCGCACCGCGGCGGCCGCGGGCTTCGCGTTGATCAGGTCCTGCGGCATCACGGTGTCGATATCGACCGACGACATGCGCTCCTTGATGGCGCGCTCCATGCGCAGGAGGCCCAGGCGATACTGGTTCTCCATCAGCTCGCCGACCGAGCGCACGCGCCGGTTGCCGAGATGGTCGATGTCGTCGATCTCGCCCTTGCCGTCGCGCAGGTCGACCAGCGCCTTGACGACCGCGAAGATGTCCTCCTTGCGCAGGATGCGCACGGTATCGGCGGCGTCGAGGTCGAGACGCATGTTCATCTTGACGCGGCCGACGGCCGAGAGGTCGTAGCGCTCCGCGTCGAAGAACAGCGACTGGAACATGTTCTCGGCGGTCTCGAGCGTCGGCGGCTCGCCCGGGCGCATGACGCGGTAGATGTCGAACAGCGCCTCTTCGCGGCGCGAGTTCTTGTCGACCTTGAGCGTGTTGCGGATGTAGGGGCCGATCGTGATGTGGTCGATGTCGAGCACCGGCAGCTCGTCGAAGCCGGCGTCGAGCAGCGCCTTCAGGCTCTTCTCGTCGATCTCGTCACCGGCCTCGGCGAAGACCTCGCCGGTCTGCGGATTGACCAGGTCCTCGGCGATGTACTGGCCGTAGAGGTCCTCGTCCGTGGCGCGCAGGAACTTGAGGCCCTTCTCGGCGAGCTGGCGGGCGGTGCGCGCGACCAGCTTCTTGCCGGCCTCGATCACGACCTCGCCGGTGTCGGCGTCGATCATGTCGACGGTCGCCTTGAAGCCCTTCATGCGCTCGGCGTCGTAGGGCACGCGCCAGCCGTCCTTGTCGCGGACATAATCGACGCGGTTGTAGAAGCGCGACAGGATCTCCTCGCCGTCCATGCCGAGGGCGAACAGCAGCGAGGTGACCGGGATCTTACGCTTGCGGTCGATGCGGGCGTAGACGATGTCCTTGGCGTCGAACTCGATGTCGAGCCAGGAGCCGCGATAGGGGATGATGCGGGCGGCGAACAGCAGCTTGCCGGACGAGTGCGTCTTGCCCTTGTCGTGGTCGAAGAACACGCCGGGCGAACGGTGCATCTGGGAGACGATGACGCGCTCGGTGCCATTGACGATGAAGGTGCCGTTCGACGTCATGAGCGGCATGTCGCCCATGTAGACGTCCTGCTCCTTGATGTCCTTCACGGACTTCGCGCCGGTGTCGGCATCGACATCGAACACGATCAGGCGCAGCGTGACCTTCAGCGGCGCGGCAAACGTCATGCCGCGCTGGCGGCACTCGTCCACGTCATACTTGGGCGGCTCGAAGGTGAACTTGACAAACTCGAGCAGCGAGCTGCCGGAGAAATCGGAGATCGGGAAAACGGACTTGAAGACGGACTGCAGGCCCTCGTCTGGGCGGCCACCGGCGGGCTCTTCGATCTGGAGAAACTGGTCGTATGACGCCTTCTGAACCTCGATCAGGTTCGGCATCTCCGCGACTTCGCGGATGTGACCGAAGAACTTGCGAACTCGCTTGCGGCCGATGAACGTCTGAGCCATCTCGTCCTCACTCCTGCGGTCCGCCCGGGCCCTGCCTCCGCGCTGCTCCCGTCAGGGAGCTCCCGCGTGGGGTTTCCGGCGTCCGTCTCATTGCCTTCCGGCCCGTCCAGCACGCCCGGGGAACTCTCATTCCCCTTGACGGCAACAAGGTCCCGGGGCGGGAAGCCCCGGGACCATCGGCGCGGCATTCAGGCCGCGCATGTCCCTCCGCGCCGCAAAGCGGCGCGACGGATCACTTGAGCTCGACCTTGGCGCCAGCCTTCTCGAGCTGCTCCTTGATCTTGGCGGCGTCCTCCTTGGAGACGCCTTCCTTGACCGCCTTGGGAGCCGCCTCGACCAGGTCCTTGGCCTCCTTGAGGCCGAGACCGGTGATCGCGCGGACCTCCTTGATGACCTCGATCTTCTTGTCGCCAGCCGCGGCGAGGATGACCGAGAACTCGGTCTGCTCCTCGGCGGCCGGAGCGGCGGCACCGCCGCCAGCGGCAGGCGCGGCAACGGCAACGGCCGCAGCGGCCGAGACGCCCCACTTCTCCTCGAGGAGCTTCGCGAGCTCGGCGGCCTCGAGGACGGTCAGCGACGAAAGCTCGTCGACCAGCTTGGAAAGATCAGCCATGTTCTTGTTCCTGTGAGTGTGTGGTGTCGAACCAGGGTGTGTGACGGAACGGCCTCAGGCCGCGTCTCTCTCGGCATAGGCTCCGAACACGCGGGCCAGCTTGGCGGCCGGCGCGGTGGACAGCTGGGCGATCTTGGTCGCGGGAGCCTGGATGAGCCCCACGAGCCTGGCGCGCAGTTCGTCCAGCGAAGGCATCGTGGCCAGGGCCTTGACACCATTCGCGTCCAGAGCGGTCGAACCCATCGCCCCGCCGAGGATCACGAGCTTGTCGTTGACCTTGGCGAAATCGACGGCGACCTTGGGCGCAGCCACGGGATCACTGCTGTAGGCCAGCAGCGTCGGACCCTTGAGAAGAGTACCGACCGAGGCGACGTCCGTGCCTTCGAGAGCAATCTTGGCGAGGCGGTTCTTGGCGACCTTTACGGTGGCGCCGGCCTGCTTCATCTGCGAACGCAGCTTCTGCATGTCGGCGACCGTGAGGCCGGCATAGTGAGCGACGACGACGACGCTGGTCTCGCTGAAGACCGTATTGAGCGTGCCGACGAGCTCACGCTTAGCCGCTTTGTCCACGGGCTCTCTCCGGTTGGCGGGGACAGAAGTCCCGCCGGTTGCGCTTGCCGGCCCCGGGCGGACCCGAGACCGACGCTCCGACGTACCTGTCCCCGGATGCCTGCACCTTGCGGCGCACACGACCCGGTGTGATGGTTCGAACCGAACACTCGCCGCCGGCCTCTCAGCCAACGGCGGTCGCGCATTCCGGCGCGTCGGCGAGATCCTTGCGGATCCCGAAACCCGGTCTTCCCCGTCTGTGCAGGCTCTTGCGAATTAGGCCAGCCGGATGGCGGGCACCTGCAGTCTCGGACAGGACATGGCCGGAACGGGTCGAAGGCATCCCTCCGCCCCGCCGGCCTTACTCCCGACCGGTTTCCCGGCCGGAACACGTAGCGCACGAAAAGCCCCTCACGGGGACGACTCGTGCACGATGTATGGAACTCATCGCGTGTCCATAAACGCTCCCGGACCACTTGCCAAGTCCGGAAGACAAAAATTTCGTGAACCCCCGACCTGAGCGGAGGCTGGAACGCTTGGGGTCCGGAGCGCGATATGGGGGCTGCAACAAGAACCGCAACCCGCGGGGCACCGGTCCGGAGGTTCCGAGGGTGCGACGCCTCGCCGCTGCTGACAAGCCCCTCGTTAGATCCGGACGATCCCGGATGGTCGCCGTCGGAAGCGAAGGAGCCCCGCCGGACGGGCCGGCGGGGCTCCCCTGGTCTCGCTTGCCTCAGAGGCGATCAGCCCTGCTGGCTGCCGCTCGTGACGGTCGACGGATCGATCTTCACGCCAGGACCCATCGTCGAGGAGATCGCGACGCGCTGGATGTAGGTGCCCTTCGCGCCAGCCGGCTTGGCCCGCGCAACCGCGTCGGCGAATGCGCGGATGTTCTCGGCGAGCTTGGTCTCGTCGAACGAGATCTTGCCCACGCCTGCATGCACGATGCCGGCCTTCTCGACGCGGAACTCCACGGCGCCGCCCTTGGCGGCCTTCACCGCGCCGGCGACGTCGGGGGTCACCGTTCCGACCTTCGGGTTCGGCATCAGGCCGCGCGGGCCGAGAACCTTACCGAGGCGGCCGACGAGCGGCATCATGTCGGGTGTCGCGATGCAGCGGTCGAAGTCGATCTGGCCGGCGTTGATGCGCTCGACGAGATCCTCAGCGCCGACGATGTCGGCACCGGCAGCCTTCGCCTCGTCGGCCTTCCCGCCACGGGCGAAGACGGCGACGCGAACGTCGCGGCCCGAGCCGTTCGGCAGGTTGCAGACGCCGCGGACCATCTGGTCGGCGTGGCGGGGGTCGACGCCGAGGTTCATGGCGATCTCGACCGTCTCGTCGAACTTGGCCGTGGCGCGCTGCTTGATGAGAGCGAGAGCGTCGGTCAGCGGGTAGAGCTTGGTGCGCTCGATGCCCTCGCGGGCGGCGCGGACGCGCTTGGCGATCTTCGGCATCGGATTACCCCACCACCTCGAGGCCCATCGAACGGGCGGAGCCCTCGATCATGGCCATGGCCGACTCGACGGAGTCACAATTGAGATCGGGCATTTTCGCCTGGGCGATCTCGCGGATCTGGTCCTTCGTCACCTTGCCGATGAAGCCACGGCCCGGCGTCTTGTGGCCCGAAGCGGGCTTCTTGCCGATTTTCAGGTTGGCCGCCTTCTTGAGGAAGAAGGTGACCGGAGGCTGCTTCATCTCGAAGGTGAAGGAGCGGTCCTGATACGCAGTGATGATCACCGGAATCGGGGTGCCCTTGTCCATCTGCGCGGTGCGCGCGTTGAAGGCCTTGCAGAATTCCATGATGTTCAGACCGCGCTGGCCGAGCGCGGGACCGATCGGGGGCGACGGGTTCGCCGCGCCGGCCGGCACCTGAAGCTTCACGTAGCCCGTGATCTTCTTTGCCATGTTGGCTGCTCCTTGGATAACCGGCGCCCTTCCGGAACGCCGGCCGGCACGGAAGGACGAGATCCCGCCGCGCCTTGGCTTGCAGTTTGCGGTGCGGCATGAGCTCCGGCTGGCGACCGGCATGCCTCCCGCATCGAAAAAGCCCCGCCTGGGCGGGGCCTGGCCGGATCGCTCCGGCGCGCGATGCCATACGCTACATGGCGTGCGGGTTCAAGGGGCGACGGCATCCGGACGGATCACCGGACACGGGGGCCACGCGTCTTTGCGAGCGAAGCGAAGCGACCCCGGTCAGTTCGCCTGTCCGGCAGCGTCGCCTGGATGGCTTCGTCGCTGCGCTCCTCGCAAGGACGGCCGGATCAGATCGTCTTGATCATGCCGCCGTCGACGACATAGGCGGCGCCGACAGAGTAGCTTGCCCTCGCCGAGCAGAGGAAGACGAAGAAGTCGGCCATCTCGGCGGGGGTGGCGAAGCGGTTGATGGGAGCGTGCTCCTTGGCGACGCTGGCGATGTAGCCTTCCCAGTCGCCGCCCTTGTCCGCGGTGAGTTGCTTGGCCGTCTTGATCCAGTCCGGCGTCAGCGTGAGGCCGGGATTGATGGCGTTGACGCGGATGTTTTCGCCGACGACCTCGGTCGACAGCGTCTTCGAGAACATCACCAGCGCCGCCTTGGTGACGTTGTAGATGGGTTCGTACCACAGCGGCTGCACCGCGCAGATCGACGCGTTGTGGAGGATGACCCCTCCCCCGCGCCGGCGCATCTGGGGTACGACGCCCCGAGCCAGGCGGACCGCCGCCATGACGTGCAGGTCCCAGTAGTACTGCCACTTGTCGTCCGGCGCCTCCATGATGGTCTCGTTCGACCCGGTGCCGGCATTGTTCAGCAGGATGTCGCAGCCGGAGAAGGTTTCCTCGACGGCCTTCACCGCGGCATCGCAGCCGGCCGGGGTGGCGACGTCGGCGGCAATGCCGATGGCGGTGACACCGAATTTCGAGGCTATGCGCTCCGCTGCGGCACCCGCCCGTCCGCCGTCGCGGGCGGCCAGCGCGACATGCGCGCCCTCGGCCGCGAGGCCCTCGGCAACCGCCAGCCCGATGCCGACGCTGCCGCCCGTGATGAGTGCAACCTTGCCCTTGAGCCCGAGATCCATGACGTCCTCCCGTCCTTGTCGTTGGACGGGAGCCTCGGGGCGCACGAGACCGGGGTCAAGCGGGGATTGGAGCGGAGCGTCGCCCGGACCGCGCGTCTTCAGACGCGCTTGTCTTCAGTCCGAGGAAGAGCGGGTCTGAAGACCCGCGCTCCGTCTGTTCGGACCGCGGGCCTTCAGACGCGCAATCTCGCGAGTTCGGCACGAAGAGCGGGTCTGGAGACCCGCGCTCCGGTCTCAGACCTTTTCGACCTGGCCGTATTCGAGTTCGACGGGCGTGGCGCGGCCGAAGATCGAGACGGCGACCTTCAGCCGGGCGCGGGCCTCGTCGACCTCCTCCACCACTCCGTTGAACGAGGCGAACGGGCCGTCGGCCACGCGCACCTGCTCGCCGATCTCGAAGGACATGGAGGGCTTCGGACGCTCGACGCCGTCGGCGACCTGGCCCTTGATGCGCTCCGCCTCACGGTCGGGGATCGGCATCGGCTTCTTGTCGGTGCCGAGGAAGCCCGTCACCTTCGGCGTGTTCTTGATGAGGTGGTAGACCTCGTCGGTGAGGTCGCACTTCACCAGCACGTAGCCGGGGAAGAACTTCCGTTCCGTGTCGATCTTGCGGCCCCGGCGGACCTCGACGACCTTCTCGGTCGGCACCAGGACCTCTTCGAACTTGTGTTCGAGCCCGCGCTGGGACGCCTGGTCCTTGATCGACTGGGCGACCTTGTTCTCGAAGTTCGAATAGGCGTGGACGATGTACCAGCGCATGGACATGGATCGTCCTCCCCTCAGCGCCCGAGGCCGAGCACGAGCCCGACGACCCAATGAATGATGAAATCGGCGGCCAGGAAGAAGATGCTCGCTGCAACCACCATCACGAAGACCAGTCCGGTGGTGATCAGGGTCTCCTTGCGGGTCGGCCAGGTGACCTTCTGGGCCTCGGACCGGACCTGCTGGATGAACTCGAAGGGGCTCGTCTTGGCCATTGGACCACCGTTGTCGCCGGGCCAGGCCCGGGGCGCCGCGCGCCGTTCCGCCGCCCAGAGGCCGTCGGCCGGAGAAACGGCTCAGGACGACGCTGCTCATGGGAGAAGGCGTCGAAATAGGCCGAATCCCCGTGCCGGTCAAGGAGCGGGCATATCGGCGTGCACGGGCCATCGCGTATGAAAAAGGCGGCCCGCGGCCGCCATGTCGATTCAGACCGTCCTGCCACCCCAGGGCTGGCAGGAGTGGAGGGACTCGAACCCCCAACCCCCGGTTTTGGAGACCGGTGCTCTAACCAGTTGAGCTACACTCCTTCACCGCCCGCAATGCTGCGCGCAGCGCCGGTGTGATGCCGTATCGCGCGGCAGGATGCAAGGGGACGGCACAGCTTTTTCCGATACGGACAGGCTCTCAGGCATGCCGAAGGGCCGGAACCGCGGCAGCGGCACCGGGGCGGGACGCGGGACGGCCCGGTGGCGGCACACCGTCTGCCGCCAGACAGCGGGTCGATGACCCGCGGGAGGCGGACGCGAGGTCCGCTGAGGCCGCGAGAGCGCGGCGGGTGGGGCCGTCCCGCGTCCGGCCCTGGCGAGAGGAGCGGACGAAGGCGCGACGGGCGGCACGGGCCCTGCGCATGGCCAGCCAACCCGATCCGCTATATAGGATAATTTTCTTATTGTGTCAACACCGACCGATGCCGCGCCCTGCGCTGTCAGAGCCGCTCGACGCGGACGGCCGTGCCGTAGGCGAGAACTTCCGTAATGCCGGCCATGATATCGTTGGCGTCGTAGCGCATCGCGACGACGGCGTTGGCGCCGGTCTCCGCGGCGTGCGCGACCATCAGGTCGAACGCCTCCCGGCGGGCCCGCTCGGCGAGGCTCGTATAGATCGTGATGTTGCCGCCGAAGAAGGCCTGGATGGCGCCGCCGATGTTGCCGACCACACTGCGCGAACGCACCGTGATGCCGCGCACGACGCCGAGGTGCTCGACGATGCGGTAGCCCTGAAGATCGTTGGTGGTGGCCACAAGCATGATCACGCCCTCCCCGGCGATCGCACCCTAGAGGCTGGGTGTTACCGTGGGGTTCAGCGCTGTCCTGGGGCCTGCTCGCCGATTTTCCAGATTTCCTGCAGCGCCCTTTCGCGGGTCGCCAATGCGAGCCGCTGGGCGACATCGCCCGCCAGGAACACATCCGACCCGATGGTGAGCCGCCCCCGCGCGCAGACATACCGGTCGGTTCCGCGGGTCGCCGCGCTCCTGTATTCCAGCGCTGCGGCCTCCGCTGCGATCACCCGCACCGTGTCCGGCGGCAGAGCGGCCGCGAACTGGATGACCTCCCGGAGATCCATGAAATAAAAGTACAGCAGATCGGCCGGGCTGGAGACGTCGCGGCAGTACTGCCCATCGATGCGCAACCGCAGATAGCCGTAGAAGAACATTGTCACGGCTTCGCGCCTCTCGGCGTCCGCTTCCGGCCGCCCGGATCTGCCACCCTGCCAGAGATCGAGCACCAGCGGTGCCACGGCGGTGAAGGTGCCGCCCCCGGCCAGGAACCGGCGTGCCCAATCCAGCCTGACGGCACGATCGACCTGGAACCACTTTTCCCAGACGGGGCTCAGCTGTCCGGACTGAGCGGCCTCGTCGAGTACGGAGGCGTCCGTTGCCGAGGCCGGCGCGGGACGCGCGAGCGCTGCAGCGATGACACCCAGCACGACAAGCACGCGAGACAATCGCAAGGCCGCCACCCTCCAAGACGGAAGCATGGCGATTCTGTCCTGCTTGAAAGCGGCCGGCGCCACGCACCGGAAGCTGCGATCGGCCGCGTTTCAACCGGTGCTACGCAAACAAGGCCGGCGGAACGCCTGTCCCGCCGGCCCTTCCAAAGCTTGGTGAACCGGACCCTAACGCCCGGCTCGCGTCCGTCAGGCGATGATGGACGCGACCACTCCAGCTCCAACCGTGCGGCCGCCCTCGCGGATGGCGAAGCGCAGCTTCTCTTCCATGGCGATGGGGGCGATCAGCTCGACCTCCATCGTCACGTTGTCGCCCGGCATCACCATTTCCGTGCCTTCCGGCAGCTTCACCATGCCCGTCACGTCGGTCGTGCGGAAATAGAACTGCGGCCGGTAGTTGGTGAAGAACGGCGTGTGGCGGCCGCCCTCCTCCTTCGTCAGGATGTAGGCCTCGGCCTTGAACTTCGTGTGCGGCTTCACCGAGCCGGGCTTGGCCAGGACCTGGCCGCGCTCGACTTCCTCGCGCTTCGTGCCGCGCAGCAGGCAGCCGACATTGTCGCCCGCCTCGCCCTGGTCGAGCAGCTTGCGGAACATCTCGACGCCCGTCACCGTCGTCTTGATGGTCGGGCGCAGACCGATGATCTCGATCTCCTCGCCCACCTTCACCACGCCGCGCTCGATGCGCCCCGTCACCACCGTGCCGCGGCCCGAGATCGAGAACACGTCCTCCACCGGCATCAGGAAGGGCTGGTCCTTCGGACGGTCAGGCTGCGGGATGTAGCTGTCCACCGCCTGCATCAGCTTCAGGATCGCGTCATGGCCGAGCTCGGGCTGCTTGCCCTCCAGCGCGCACAGCGCCGAACCCTTGACGATCGGAATGTCGTCGCCGGGGAAGTCGTACTTCGACAGGAGCTCGCGCACCTCGAGCTCGACCAGGTCGAGAAGCTCGGGGTCGTCGACCATGTCGACCTTGTTCATGAACACCACCAGCGCGGGAACGCCGACCTGGCGCGCCAGAAGGATGTGCTCGCGCGTCTGCGGCATCGGGCCGTCGGCCGCCGACACCACCAGGATGGCGCCGTCCATCTGCGCCGCGCCCGTGATCATGTTCTTCACATAGTCGGCGTGCCCGGGGCAGTCGACATGCGCGTAGTGGCGGTTCTTCGTCTCGTACTCGACATGCGCCGTCGAGATCGTGATGCCGCGCGCCTTCTCCTCCGGAGCCTTGTCGATCTGGTCGTACGCCGTGAACGTCGCCCCGCCCGTCTCGGCCAGGACCTTCGTGATCGCCGCCGTCAGCGACGTCTTCCCATGGTCGACGTGCCCGATCGTCCCGATGTTGCAGTGCGGCTTCGTCCGCGAGAATTTTTCCTTGGCCATCGCCGTTTCCCGGTGCTCACAGCCGGCGCGGGCCGGCGGGGGGTTCAAACGGGCGCGGAGATAGGCGGTTTCTCACGCAACCGCAAGCATTGCGTGAGGGAATCGGCCTGGCGATGTGAGGATGGTCTGGAGCGGGTAGAGGGAATCGAACCCTCGTATTCAGCTTGGAAGGCTGCTGCTCTACCATTGAGCTATACCCGCCCGCGCCGCAGATATGCCAACACGCTCCCCGCTTGGCAAGGGCGAGAAACATCGGTGCCGTCCGGCGCGGGGTTGACAAAGCCGCGGGGATCGGGTGATTGCGCCCGTCGCTCCCCGCACCCGTGCGGATGCGGCTCCCGCCACGGTTGCCGGTTGCCCAGCGCTCCCGGTTGACGCTGCCGGCGGGACGTGCCAGAGACGCGACGCGTCACTTGCACAGGCGGCCACAAGCCGTTGACGTGATGGGGGAATGTCCCGAGCGGCAAAGGGGGCGGACTGTAAATCCGCTGGCTAAGCCTTCGTAGGTTCGAGTCCTACTTCCCCCACCATCACGCTTTCATCCGCACATCCCGGGGACTGCCCGCAACGGCCAGGGCCGGACGGAGCGAGTGGCTGCACTCAACCCCGTCCGTCCCGGCCATCATGCCGCCCGCGGCGCGCAGACCGCTTCGTCCGCGACGTCCGCGGGATCGGCGGCCACATGGCGTGCCGAGCCGCCGCGGCCGTCCGGCGCGATGCGAAGGTAGCGCAAGTCGCGCGCCTGCCGGGCGACGAGCGCCGCGACAGAATCAACATCGCCAGGGCCGTTGCCTTGCGTCCCCCAGGCCGGCCGGCGCAGCAGGACGGAGCACCCTTGGTCGACATAGGCTTGCAGCGAGGCCTGGACCGACAGGGTGCGGCCGGGATCGTCGCGCAGGGTGAGCGAGCATTCCATGCTGTCGAGGGCAAGGCCGTGCAACGACGCGAGGCTGGCTGCCAGCGGATCGAGCCGCGGCTCGTCATGCGCGCCCTGCCCCTCCACGCGCCGGCAGGCCACCGCGAAGAGCGGTTCGGCGCCTGCGGTGGTCCCGGCAAGCCTGGCGAGTTCCACAGATGGTGTAACGCAGCGCACGCCGCGTGGCCTCGGCATTCCGAGGACGGCGGAGAACCATCCCGCCGTCTCGTCCGACACGCCGCGCCATACGTGGAGCCAGTCCTCGAGGGCGTCGGTCACGGCGTACGATTCGCGGCGGGCCAGAAGCCATTCGTGCACACCGGCGAGGCCGAGGCCGAGTCGCACTGTCCCTTGCTCGCCGCCGGTCGACTTCGCCGCACACAGGAGGAAGCGGGTGGCCAGCTGCACGACATCGGCGAGCTCGCCGAGGTTGTCGATGCGCGACAGGTTGATCGCCCCGCTCAGCAGCGTCTCCGAATCGATCCCGCCGACGAGGCCGCCCTGCGGCCCGCGCACGGGTTCATTTTCGCCCTCAAAGGCATTGATGGACAGGCCGACCCGTCCGGTGCGCATTCCCCGCTCCAAGGCGGCGCGGAACACGTCACCGGCCGTCCCCGATCCCATGCTTCCGATGAGCCATGGCGTGTCGAAGGCGACCACGGTATGCGTCCGCTCGAAGGGGGCCGCAACGCCCGGGGCCTCGCGAGCGAGGTCAGCCATGGTCTTGCCCTCGCGGCCGGCCGGAAGGGCCTCCCAGTCCTTTGCGGCGAGGAAACGCTGGATGGCGGGATGGCGATGCGACAGGCTCGCCAGGACAGGCTCTGTCCCTCGCGGAAATCCCGTGGCGCGGGCGGCGGCGTCGACCACCGCCATGCCGGCGAGGGGATCGCCGGCGCAGCCCGTCCAGTCGACGCCGACCATGGACCCGGCGGCGAGCGCGGCCGTCGCCCGCGCTGCCGCTCCCGTCCAGTCTTCTCCCTCCACGGCACCGGCGCGCAGCCGACGCAATCCGCCGCGGAGGCGCCGGGCCGGCCAGCGCTGCGCAGCAGGGCCGGCGAGGGCAGGAACTTCATGGCCCCGATATCGCAGGCGAGCTGGGCGCGGTCGCCGGGCGACATGCCCTGCCCGCAATTGGCCTCCACGACCATCCGGACCAGGTCCGGCCATGTCGGCGCATCGTCGCGTCTATAATTCCGGTCGAAGGCCGTCCTGGCCTGAACGGACCGGAAGACCGGCGCTCCAGTTATTGCCGCATTCACAGGCATTTCCCCCTCACTTCGGATTTTGCAGGCATGCTTCCGCCTTGCGTGCCCGGGCGATGTCACGCACGGGCCGTCGCCTGAACGAAGGCTTGTTCAGCATGGTTGATGATAATGAAGACCGTGACCCGGAGCTGCGGGACTATTCAGCGTCCTCGCATCAATGCTCTTCTTGTGTCACAGTATAGTTTGGCATTACCGCACTTCAAATCAGGTCTTTTGACAGACTAGAAATTGACTTTTGATATGATCTTCAACTCCTTTTCGTTCCCATCTTTTGCCTTGTTCGTGCCTGTACGACACTTTTGTTTCGACATCTAATTTGTACGAAAGGATACGGATGACAACGGGGAGGGTAGCTGCTTGGCGCCCATTTTGGACAGACTGTGAACTGTCCGGTGGATCTTTCCGATGGCCTGCTCGACCACCGCGAGCGCGTGCGGCGCGTGGAAGGGCGGAGCGACGAGCCGGGGGGGCAGGAGATCACCCGGCATAAGGAACTCGCAACTCTGGAGTTCCTGCAACCAGCGATACAGGGTTGGTCGCGAAAGGCCGGTACGCCGGGCCAACAGCGCCGGACGTGCCTCGACGCCTTCGAACTCGCAATCTATCAAGACCCAGAGCAGGGCCCAGCATTCCACGGACGTCTTTTCCTCGCAGCCTCTGCTTCTCAGGAGGTCGGCGAGATCCAGGATGAGTTCGGCGCATGAGGCCGCATTGGCTTCGTTGACGAAGTCTGGTTCGTCCTTCCCTGCCGCCCCACTCACCGAAAGGACGAGGGTCCGTTTCATGATCTCGAAAACGTCGCTTTCCCTGAATGCCGTGGCGAGCGCGTACTCTCCTTCGCATTCGACAGCGATGCCGGAAGCGATGGCCCGGTCCATCTTGCGGCTCATGGTGGCTCGGGGGATTCCGCAATGATCGGAGAGCTTGCCGAGCCGAATCGCGCCCCGCTCGTAGCGACTCACCAGGAGGGAGCAGATGGCGAGGCTGGTCTCGATATCGACGCGAGCGGCTGGGGCGTAGGATCCCCACTCGTCCAGGACTCCCAGACAGAGCGACGGCACGAGCGTGCTTGCGACGACCCGAAGGCCAGGAGGAAGATGGATCGCCATGGCGTCTCATTGAGATTTTTTAATCGATGAAATGATGTATAGCAAAAATCAATTTAGCAATATGCGCAGCTTGCTTTTTAGGCATGTTCTGCCCGTTTTGGGTACGTACAGCCGCTCCGGAAGGTGAACCATGAACAGGGGCCGAGACGACAGGAGAACACATCAGCGCGGCGGCGCACCGGAAAACGGACGTCCTCGCCGGGATTCCGAGAGAAAGCCGGGCTCGGCCGAGGTCCCTCCTCATGGGCGCATGCGCCTCTACGGTTTCCACAGCGTCGTCGAGGCCCTCAGGAACCCACGTCGCAAGGTCGCGGCGCTCTACGTCGGCGAAAACGCGCTGCCAAGGCTCCAGGAAATGGCTGCGGGGGCCGGGCCGACGGCAACGGTCATGCGGCCCGAGGAACTGTCGCGGCTGGTTGCACCGGGGGCCGTGCACCAGGGGGTCGTTGCGGACGTGGAGCCCCTCCCCGGCCTCGACCTCGACGACATTCCCGATGCCGGCGTGGTGGTGGCGCTCGACCAGGTCACGGACCCGCACAATGTCGGCGCGATCCTGCGCAGCGCGGCGGCCTTCGGCGTCGCGGCACTGCTGACCACGGACCGGCACAGCCCGCACGACACGGGCGTGCTGGCCAAGGCGGCCTCCGGGGCGCTGGAGCATGTTCCCGTCGTGACGGTGCCCAATCTCGCCCAGGCCCTGGCCCTGCTGGGCAAGCGCGGCTTCTGGCGCGTGGGCCTCGATTCGGACGGGGACGGCTCGCTCGAGGAGAGCGTCATCGCCCGCCCGCTGGTGCTCGTGCTGGGAGCGGAAGGCAAGGGCCTGCGGCGGTTGACGCGCGAGCGCTGCGACGTGCTCGCCCGGCTCGACGTGCCGGGCGCCCTGCGCAGCCTCAACGTCTCCAACGCTGCGGCCGTGGCCCTCTATGCCGTCAGCAGAGCCGTGGCCGCCCCCGAGTGAGGCGCCTCACTCGGTGGTCAGCTCGACGATCTTGGGGTTTGTCGGGGAATCGGTGCTGAAGCCCGATCCGGATGTCGCACCGGCTTCCTTTGGCTCGCCGATATGGATCACCCTCGCGCCGCCCTGGCGCTGCCCGCCGCTCCCGTTGAGGACGTAGAGCACGGGCGCACCGACAGGCTGGCGAAGGGCACCGACCGCGGGAAGGTCGGCGGCCGTGGGGAGGGTCGCCGTCGTGTAGACGGGCTGGCCAACATTGACATTGACGACCGTCGACGGGCCACTGCGCTGGCCACCCCATGGGCCGAAGGCGCTCGGCGCCTGGAAGGCCGTCCAGCCGGGAAACAGTGTGCCGGACACCGCCGGCACCGAATAGCCGCAGCACAGTGCGCCACCACCGTAGGCGCCGCCACCGCGGCCGGCCCAGGCGAGCCCGCGGCCGTTACGGGGCAGCTGGCCGACCCGCATACCGGGCCGCAGAGGCACAATGCCGGGCGCACGCCCGCCCATGGAGATCCCGGCCGGACCCGTGCGGCCGCCTGCGTCAGCGGTAACCGTGGCTGCCAACGTGGCGGCGATGCCTGCGGCAAGCCCTGCAAAGAGGGCGGCGTGCGGCTTCATCCTGTACTCCCGGCAACAAACTCTCGCCCCATCCCCTTTAAGTTTATAATCGGTGAACCTTAAAGCCAATATTGTTTCTAAACATGGTGAACGGCACCGCCCTAAGTCGCACGACCAAAGCCGGGCTGATGGAAGGCCGCCCTTTCCCCTAAGAGTCCAGGCCAAGGCGGACTCCATGTCATCGACCGATCCGGAAACGTCCACGCGCAGGCTCCGCCTGCGTGAACGGGATCCACTGGCCGCCGGCGTTCCCCCGCGCCGGCCCAAAGTCTAGGGGAGCACACAATGGCGACAGCCAGCTACGAATCCATCGAGCGCAGTCCGGCCTTCCAGGAGCTGGTCACGCGCCGCACGTCCTTCGGCTGGACCCTCTCGGTCCTGGTCTTCGTCCTGTATTTCGGCTTCATCCTGCTCGTCGCCTTCGCGCCGAAGTTCCTCGGCACGCCGATCGGCTCCGGCGTCATGACGATCGGCATCCCGATCGGCCTGTTCGTCATCGTCAGCGCCTTCGTCCTGACCGGGCTTTACGTCCGCAAGGCCAATTCCGAGTACGACGGCCTCGTGCGCCGCATCGTCGAGGAGGCGAAGTGATGTCGCGCAGGCTCCTTACTCTCGCCGGCGCCGCGGGCGCCACGATCCTCGCCACTGCCGCTTATGCCGACACGGTCAGCATCCAGGCCGCGAGCGACCACATCAACGTGCCTGCCCTGGCCATGTTCTGCGTCTTCGTGCTGATGACGCTGGGCATCACCTACTGGGCGGCGAAGCAGACCAAGTCGGCCGCGCAGTTCTATTCCGCCGGTGGCGGCATCACCGCAGGCCAGAACGGCCTCGCCATCGCCGGCGACTACATGTCGGCGGCTTCGTTCCTCGGCATTTCCGGCCTCGTCTACACGTCCGGCTATGACGGGCTGATCTACTCGGTGGGCTGGCTGGTCGGTTGGCCGATCGTGACCTTCCTGATCGCGGAGCCGCTGCGCAACCTCGGCAAGTTCACCTTCGCCGACGTCGCCTCGTTCCGCTTGTCGCAGACGCCGGTGCGCATCCTCGCGGCGTCCGGCACGCTGGTGACGGTCGCCTTCTACCTGATCGCGCAGATGGTCGGCGCCGGCTCGCTCATCAAGCTGCTGCTGCCGCAGCTGCCCTATGCCTACGCTGTCGGCCTCGTCGGCATCCTGATGATCCTCTATGTCAGCTTCGGCGGCATGGTGGCGACCACCTGGGTGCAGATCATCAAGGCCTGCCTGCTGCTCTGCGGCGCCACCTTCATGGCGTTCATGGTGCTGTGGCAGTTCAACTTCAGCCCCGAGGCGCTCTTCGCCAAGGCGGTCGAGGTCCATCCCAAGCACCTCGCCATCATGGAGCCGGGCACGCTGGTGTCGAACCCGATCTCGGCGATCTCGCTCGGTCTCGCGCTGATGTTCGGCACGGCCGGCCTGCCGCACATTCTGATGCGGTTCTTCACGGTCGCCGACGCCAAGGCGGCGCGGAAGTCGGTGTTCTACGCCACGGGTTTCATCGGCTACTTCTACATCCTCACCTTCATCATCGGCTTCGGCGCGATCGTGCTGGTCTCGACCAATCCGGAGTTCCTGAACCCCGCCATCCTGGCCGAGAAAGGCCCGATCGCGGCGCTCAAGGGCGGGTCGAACATGGCGGCGATCCACCTCGCCAACGCCGTCGGTGGCAACATCTTCCTCGGCTTCATCTCGGCCGTGGCCTTCGCCACGATCCTCGCGGTGGTGTCCGGTCTGACGCTGGCGGGAGCCTCGGCAATCAGCCACGACCTCTACGCCACCGTCGTCAAGAAGGGCCGCGCCAACGAGCAGGACGAGATCAAGGTGTCGAGATACGCCACCATCGTGCTCGGTATCCTGGCCATCGTGCTCGGCATCCTGTTCGAGAAGCAGAACGTCGCCTTCATGGTGGGCCTCGCCTTCGCCATCGCGGCCTCGTGCAACTTCCCTGTCCTGGTGATGTCGATCTTCTGGAGAGGGCTCACGACCCGCGGCGCCGTCGTCGGCGGCTTCGCCGGCCTCGTGACCGCGGTGGTGCTGGTGTTCCTGGGACCGGCCGTGTGGGAAGTCACGCTGGGCAATCCGAAGGGGTCTGCACCGTTCCCCTACGACAACCCCGCGATCTTCTCGATCCCGATCGCCTTCATCGGCATCTGGCTCGTGTCCAAGCTCGACGCCAGCCAGCGCGGCAAGATCGACCGCAAGGCGTTCGATGCCCAGTATGTGCGTTCGCAGACCGGCATCGGAGCATCCGGCGCGGCGGCACACTGACCAAGGGGTCCCGGGCAGGCGAAACCTCCCCTCGCCTGTCCGACACCGGACGGCCCCGCGCCTGGCGCGGAGGCCGTCCGTTCATGCCCGGGTCCTTGCGCCCGGATCCGGCGAGGGCCAGCCATGAGCACACCCTTCGACGCCACCTACGCCCCCTTCGACCGGCTCGACGCCGCCGAGGTGGCGCTGATCCAGGACGCGGTCGACATCGGCTACTACCGCCCCGGCGAGACGCTGGTCGCCGCCGGCAGCGCGCCGGACCACCTGTTCGTCATCATCAAGGGCACGGTGGAAGAAACCGAGGGCGGCGATCTGCTCTCCCTCCTGGGTGCAAGGGACTCCTTCGACGGGCCGGCCGTGGTGCAGGGCGTCGCCCGCCGTCATTTCACGGCGCGTGACGAGGTGCTGGCCTATCTCGTCCCCAGGGCCGTGGTGCTGAATCTCGTCCGGCGCAACGACCGCTTCGCATCGTTCTTCTACCTCGAGATCTCAAGGAAGCTGGACGCGCTCGCCGCCGAGGACGAGGACCAGCGGGTGGGCGCGCTCATGCGGGCGCGCCTGTCCGACGTTTTCGTCCACCGCGCGGCGTTCATCGACGCCGAGGACAGCATCGAGACCGCGGGCCGGGCCATGGAGCAGGCCAACGTCAACGCTGTCTTCGTCCGCGACGGCGAGCGCATGGGGCTCATCACTGGCATGAACCTCGCCAAGGCGCTGATCCTGAAGCGCATGCCGCTGGAGACGCCGGTCCGCGACCTCGCCCATTACGACGTGGTCTCGCTGGCGCCGGACGCCTTCGTGTTCCAGGCGCTGCTGCTCATGAGCAAGCACAACAAGCGCCGCATCGCGGTGCGCGAGGGCGAGACGTATATCGGCCTCGTCGAGGATCTCGATCTCCTCGGCTTTGTCGCGGGAAATGCGCAACTCGTCGCCGGGCGCATCGAGCGGGCAACCAGCACGGACGAGCTCGGTGCCGCCGCAGCCGGGATCGACGACCAGATCCGCCTGCTCCGCCGCCAGGGTGTCAAGGTGGAGGTCGTCGCCGAGATCGCCTCGGACCTCAGCCGGCGCCTGCAGGCACGCCTCTACGACATGCTGGCACCTTCCGCGTGGCGGCGGTCCGCCTGCCTTGTCGTCATGGGCAGCGAGGGGCGCGGCGAGCAGACCTGGCGCACGGACCAGGACAACGGCCTGATCCTGCCCGGGCCAGCCGATGAAGAGGAGCTGGCCGCCTTCCGCACCGCCTATTGCGACAGGCTGGAGAGCTTCGGCTTCCCGCCCTGTCCCGGCGGAGTGATGGTTCGCAATCCCGCCTGGTCGAAGCCGCTCGAGGCCTGGACGGCCGACATCGCCCGCTGGGTGACACTGCCGGACGAGACGGCGCACATGAACGTCGCCATCGTCATCGATGCCGAGGCGGTGGCCGGAGACCCCTCGCTGCTCGCCAGCGTCAAGCGGGAGCTGGTGGAGCGGGTGCGGGGCGACAAGGCCTACCTCGCCCATTTCGCCCGCGCCATCGACGCGTTTGCGACGCCCATCGGCCTGTTCAACACGCTCGTCACTGGAGAGGGCGACATGCTGGACCTGAAGAAGGGCGGCATCTTCCCGGTCGTGCACGGCGCTCGCGCCTTCGCTTTGGAAAAGGGGCTGGAGGAGACCTCCACGGTGCAGCGCATCCTGCGGCTCGGCGAGGCCAACGTGCTGCGCGTGGACTTCGCTCGCGAGCTGGCCCAGGCGTTCCGCTTTCTGCTGCAGTTGCGCCTCGACGCGCAGCTCGCCCGCACCGGCGGCGATTCGGGCGCATTGCTGAAGCCCTCGGCCCT
Source organism: Alsobacter sp. (assembly GCF_059501845.1). Classification (NCBI taxonomy): domain Bacteria; kingdom Pseudomonadati; phylum Pseudomonadota; class Alphaproteobacteria; order Hyphomicrobiales; family Alsobacteraceae; genus Alsobacter; species Alsobacter sp. The sequence continues at coordinate 30,714 of NZ_JCACDK010000011.1, forward strand.
GACGTCGATGGAGCGGGACCTCCTGCGCGACGCCTTCGTCCTGGTGAAGCAGTTCCGCGAGATCGTGCGGCGGCACTTCAATCTCGGCCTGTTCTGAGGCATCGCGATGTGGCGCGCGGCGAAGCGGCTGTTCCACCAGGCCTCGATCGGAGACCAGTCCTACCGCTTCATGTTCCGGCCGGGGCCACCGGGAGAAGTCGTCTCGATCGACTGCGAGACGACGGGACTGGACGTTGCGAAGGACGACGTGATCGCCATCGCCGCCGTCATTGTCCGCGGCAACCGCATCCTCACCAGCGAGCGCTTCGAGGTCGTGGTCCGGCCGGAGGCGCGCATGCGCGGCGAGGCGATCAAGGTGCACAGGCTGCGCGAGGCCGACGTCGAGGGCGGCAGCCGGATCATAAAAGTGCTGCCGTCGCTGCTGCGGTTCATCGGCGGACGGCCGCTTCTCGGCTACTACCTCGACTTCGACGTGGCCATGCTCGACAAGTCGGTTCTCCGCTTCATCGGCATCGAACTTCCAAACAGGCGCATCGAGGTCTCGCGCCTGTATCACGAGCGCAAATATGGCGACGCGCCTCCCGGCACGGTCATCGACCTCACCTTCCGGGCCATGCTGGCCGACCTCGGCGTGCCCATGCTCGAGCAGCACGACGCCCTCAACGACGCCCTGATGACCGCGATGGCCTATCTGCGCCTCGTCGACATGAAGCAGCGCGGGATCCGCATCAGGCGTCCGCCCATCGGCCAGGCGACGTACGGGCCGACGTTCTAGGACCCCGTCTTCGGATGAGCATTGTCCTTGGGAAAGAGCGGGTCTGGAGACCCGCGCTCCGAACCGCGGACCTCCCCGGACCGCGCGTCTTCAGACGCGCTTTTTGCCGAACGACAACGGGTCTGGAGACCCGCGCTCCGCACAGCGGACCTCCCCGGACCGCGCCTCTTCAGACGCGCTTTTTGCAGGCCGACAGCGGGTCTGGAGACCCGCGCTCCAGGCCTGACCCGTGAGAGCTGCACCTCTGCTGCCTCCGACCAAGGTCCAATACGTCCAATTCGCCGAATCCTGTACGTCTGCCGAGGCTGGATGGCTCTCGACGACAAGATCGGGGCCTGAAGGACGAAGGCGCCTGAGCGCTGGACAGGGACAAGGGCGGCCCGTCAGTCCCGGCGGGCCGGGGAAACGCTGGCGGTATCGGTCCGGGCCCTGCCGGGACCCGGGTCTCCCCCTGCCGCCGAGGAGACCGGCAATGGCCATGGCATCGACGCAACCGCTGCATGCGGAACCCCGTCCGATGACGGCCGACGAGAAGCGCGTCATTTTCGCGTCCTCGCTCGGCACAGTCTTCGAATGGTATGATTTCTATCTGTACGGCTCGCTGGCCGTCATCATCGGCAAGCAGTTCTTCAGCCAGTACGATCCCGCGACGCAGGGCATCTTCGCCCTCCTCGCCTTCGCGGCCGGCTTCATCGTGCGCCCGTTCGGCGCGCTGGTGTTCGGGCGTGTCGGCGACCTCGTGGGCCGCAAATACACCTTCCTGGTCACCATTCTGATCATGGGCCTGTCGACGTTCATCGTCGGCCTGCTCCCGGGCTCGGCCCAGATCGGCATCCTCGCCCCGGTGATCCTGATCGGCCTGCGCCTGCTGCAGGGCCTGGCGCTCGGCGGCGAGTATGGCGGTGCGGCGACCTACGTCGCCGAGCACGCCCCGCACGGCCGCCGCGGCTTCTACACCTCGTGGATCCAGACGACGGCGACGATGGGCCTGTTCCTGTCGCTGCTGATCATCCTGGCCACAAGGACGATCCTGGGCGAGGAGGCTTTCGCGGCCTGGGGCTGGCGCGTGCCCTTCCTGCTCTCCGTCGTGCTGCTGGGCATCTCGGTCTGGATCCGGCTTCAGCTCAACGAATCTCCGGCGTTCCAGCGCATGAAGGAGGAAGGCACCCACTCCAAGGCGCCGATCTCCGAGGCTTTCGGGCAGTGGGGCAATCTGAAGTTCGTGATCATCGCCCTTTTCGGCCTCGTCGCCGGCCAGGGCGTCGTGTGGTACACGGGCCAGTTCTACGCGCTGTTCTTCCTGCAATCGATCCTGAAGGTCGACGGCTACACCGCCAACCTGCTGATCGCGTGGTCGCTGCTCATCGGCACCGTGGGATTCCTGATCTTCGGCTGGCTGTCCGACAAGATCGGCCGCAAGCCGATCATCCTGGCGGGCTGCCTCCTGGCGGCGCTCACCTACTTCCCGCTGTTCAACATGCTCACCGCGGCCGCGAACCCGGCCCTGGAGAAGGCCATCGAGACGGCGAAGGTGGAGGTGGTGGCGGATCCCGCCGACTGCGGCAACCTCTTCAACCCCGTCGGCACGCGCAAATTCACGACGTCCTGCGACGTCGCGCGTGACGCGCTGGCCAAGGGAGCGGTCCGCTACACCACCGTGCCCGGAACCGCCGGCGAGCCTGCCAAGATCGTCGTCAACGGCACGGAGGTGCCGGTCTTCGCCGACGGCAAGACCAGCCCCGACTTCGCCAAGAACCTCGCGGCAGCCGTGGCGGCAGCGGGCTATCCGAAGGCCGGCGACCCCGGCATCGTCAAGATGGCCCACCCGTTCGACCTCACGGGCAACAACCTCAAGGTCGTCGGCATCCTGCTGATCCTGGTCATCTACGTGACCATGGTCTACGGGCCTATCGCGGCGGCGCTGGTCGAGCTCTTCCCGACGCGCATCCGCTACACCTCCATGTCGCTGCCCTATCACATCGGCAATGGCTGGTTCGGCGGTCTGCTGCCCGCAACGGCCTTCGCCATGGTGGCACAGACCGGCGACATCTATTACGGGCTCTGGTACCCCATCATCATAGCCCTCGCGACCTTCGTCATCGGCCTGATCTTCGTGCCGGAGACGAAGGACCGCGACATCTACGCCAACGACTGACGCGGGCGCCCGCGCTGATGGAGGGGCTCCGCCGCGAGGCGGGGCCCTTTCGTTTTGCCGGCCATTGCGCCGGGCGGGCCGCGGGTCTACCTGCTGTGCTCCCCTCCGACCGGACCCGCCATGGACCACGACAGCTATCCCGACACGCTCATCCGCTCCATCCTGACCGGCGTGAAGACGATCGCGCTCGTCGGTGCATCCGCGAACCCGGCAAGGCCGAGCTGGATCGTCACCAAGTACCTCTCGGAACGGGGCTTCACCATGTACCCCGTCAACCCCGGCCTTGCCGGCAAGGAGATCGTCGGCTGCAAGGTCTATGCGCGGCTTGCCGACATTCCCGGCCCCATCGACATGGTCGAGATCTTCCGCAATTCCGAGGCGGCCGGCCCGATCACCGACGAGGCCCTGGCGCTCGATCCCCTGCCGAAGGTGATCTGGATGCAGCTCTCGGTCCGCAATGACGAGGCGGCCGCACGGGCGGAAGCCAGGGGCGTGACGGTGATCATGAACCGCTGCCCCAAGATCGAGTTCGGCCGGCTGTCCGGCGAGATCGGTTGGCAGGGCATCAACTCGCGCGTCCTGTCGTCGAAAAAGCCGGTCATGTCCGACAAGGGCGTGCAAAAGCGCACTTTGGGGATCACGCCGGGGGTGAATCCTTTCGGGACGCGGCGGTGACCAGACATTGACGCGAGCCGCACTCCGTTCTTAATCTGGAACAAACGTTCGGAAAGACGAACGATCGAGCAGCAGGGAGACGCGTGATGTCCGAAACCAAGGCCCCCGGCTTTGCCACCCTCTCCGTCCATGCGGGCGCGCAGCCCGACCCGGCGACCGGTGCGCGGGCGACCCCGATCTACCAGACGACGTCCTTCGTGTTCGACGACGTCGACCATGCCGCCTCCCTGTTCGGGCTGCAGGCCTTCGGCAACATCTACACCCGCATCGGCAACCCCACCTGCGCGGTGCTGGAGGAGCGCGTCGCGGCGCTGGAGGGCGGCACGGCCGCGCTCGCCGTGGCTTCGGGCCACGCGGCTGAGTTCCTCGTCTTCCACACGCTGCTGCAGCCGGGCGACGAGTTCATCGCCTCCAAGAAGCTCTATGGCGGCTCGATCAACCAGTTCAACCACAGCTACAAGAACTTCGACTGGCGGGTGAAGTGGGCCGATCCCGACGACCTCTCGACCTTCGAGGCGGCCCTCTCCGACAAGACCAAGGCGATCTTCATCGAGTCTATCGCCAACCCCGGCGGCGTCATCACCGACATCGCCGCGATCGCCGCGATCGCCAAAAAGGCGGGCGTGCCGCTCATCGTCGACAACACGATGGCGACGCCTTACCTCATCAGGCCGTTCGAGCACGGCGCCGACATCATCGTGCACTCCGCGACGAAGTTTCTCGGCGGCCACGGCAACTCCATCGGCGGTCTGATCGTCGACGGCGGCTCGTTCGACTTCATGCGCTCGGGCCGCTACCCGATGCTCTCGCAGCCGCGACCGGAATATGGCGGCATGGTGCTGGGCGAGACGTTCGGCAATTTCGGCTTCGCCATCGCCTGCCGCGTGCTCGGCCTGCGCGACCTCGGCCCGGCGCTCTCACCCTTCAACGCCTTCATGATCCTGACCGGCATCGAGACGCTGCCGCTGCGCATGCAGCGCCAGTCCGACACCACGCTGACCGTGGCACGCCATCTCGCCTCACACCCTGCCGTGTCGTGGGTCAGCTATCCCGGCCTGGAAGGCGACAAGTACTACGCGCTCGCCAAGCGCTACACGCCGAAGGGATCCGGCGCCGTCTTTACCTTCGGCCTGAAGGGCGGCTACGACGCGGGCGTGAAGCTCGTGTCCAACCTCAAGCTCTTCTCGCATCTCGCCAATATCGGCGACACGCGCTCGCTGGTCATCCACCCCGCCTCAACGACGCACCGCCAGCTCACCGCCGACCAGCAGACGCAGGCCGGCGCGGGGCCGGAGGTCGTCCGCCTCTCCATCGGTCTCGAGGACCCCGACGATTTGATCGGCGACCTCGACGAGGCGCTGGCCGCAAGCTGAACCGCCGGGAGCAGCTCGTCATCCCCGGCCCGCCGGGGATGACAGCGTTCCGCCGATGTGGGAGAGCACCACCCGGCTCCTCGCACCCGGACCTCGCATGCCCACCGACGATCCCGCCCTCCCCGTCCTTCTCGCCCGCATCGCCGACGCGCTGGAGCGCATCGCGCCTCCACGGGCGGAGGTGCCGCGCTTCGACGAGGCGGACGCGTTCGTCTGGCACCCCGATCCGCCGCGCCTCGTACCCGTGCCGCGGGTGAACCGGGTCGACCTGCCGCTGCTCAGGGGCATCGACCGCGCCCGCGACACGCTGATGGAGAACACCGAGCGCTTCGCGCAGGGCCTGCCGGCCAACAACGCCCTGCTGTGGGGCGCACGGGGGATGGGCAAGTCTTCGCTGGTCAAGGCTGCCCATGCGGAGGTGAATGTCCGCGGCGCCTCGTCGGGGCGGCCTGCGCTGAAGCTGGTGGAGATCCACCGCGAGGACATCGAGAGCCTACCGCTGCTGATGGCACTCGTGCGGGCCGCTCCGTTCCGTTTCGTGGTCTTCTGCGACGACCTTTCCTTCGACGGGGACGACACGTCCTACAAGTCGCTGAAGGCGGTGCTGGAGGGCGGCATCGAGGGGCGGCCCGAGAACATCCTGTTCTACGCCACGTCCAACCGGCGGCACCTGCTGCCGCGCGACATGATGGAAAACGAGCGCTCCACCGCCATCAACCCCGGCGAAGCCGTAGAGGAGAAGGTGTCGCTCTCCGACCGCTTCGGCCTCTGGCTCGGCTTCCACAAGTGCAGCCAGGACGAGTTCCTGGCCATGGTCGACGGCTACGCGACGCATTTCGGCTTGCCAGTCGAGGAACGCGAAGCCATGCACCACGACGCGCTGGAATGGTCCACCACGCGGGGTTCCCGCTCCGGACGGACGGCCTGGCAGTTCATCCAGGATCTCGCCGGCCGGTTGGGCAAGCAGCTGGGGTGAGGCTGGCCGGGGCAGCTGCGATACGGTTCAGCGCAGAAAGAGCGGGCCTGGAGGCCCGCGCTCCGGACCGCGAGGCTTCAGGCTTCCGCCTCGCTCACAAGACTCTCCCGTTGTCATCCCCGGCGCGCCAGAGGCGCGGGAAGGGGATCCAGGGCTATTTGCCGACGGTCCCGGAGCCCCTCCCTCCGCCGCTGCGCGGCTCCGGCCGGGGATGACAGCCTTCTACCCGTTCATTCGCCGCACCGAACTCACCACCGAGCGCGCCTTGAGCTGGTTGATGATAGAGGTGAGGTGCTTGAGGTTGTAGACCTCGAGGTCGATGAGGATCTCGCGGAAGTCGGCCGAAGCCCGGCCGTTGACGGCGATGCTGTCGATGTTGCCATCGTTGTCGCCGATGATCTGGGCGACCTGGGCCAGCGTTCCCGGCTCGTTGAGTGCCGTGATCTCGATCTGCGCGGGGAAGCGCTGGGGCGCGCTGTCGTCGATGTCCCAGCGGACGTCGAGCCACCGGTCGGGCTGGTCGTCGAAGGCTGTAAGGGCCGGCGACTGGATCGGGTAGATGGTGATCCCCTCCCCCGGGGTGAGGATGCCGACGATGCGATCGCCCGGCACCGCGCCGCCGTCCGGGGCGAATTGCACGGGCAGGTCGCCATTGAGCCCGCGGATCGGGATTGAGCGCAGCTGGTCCGCCTCCTCCTGCTTGCCCGGCACCTTGAAGACGAGCCCGCCAGCCTTTTTCAGGCCGAACCAGCCACCCTCGCTCTTGTCGGCTTCCGGCCCGGTGACGCGCTCCTCCTTGTAGTCGGGATAGACGGCCTTCACGACGTCGCCAGAGAAGATCTCGCCGCGCCCGACTGCGGCCATCACGTCCTCCAGCGAGGAACGCGCGAGGCGCGGCAACGCCGCCTTCACCTTCTCCTCGGAATACGCTTTCTTGCCGCGCTCGAAGGCCCGTTCGACGATCTGGCGGCCGAGGCCGGCATACTGCCGGCGGACGGCGGCGCGGGTGGCCCGGCGGATCGCCGCGCGGGCCTTGCCCGTCACGACGATCGATTCCCAGGCCGCCGGCGGCACCTGGCCCTGGGCCCGCATGACCTCGACCTCGTCGCCATTGTGCAGCTCGGAGATCAGCGGGACGATCCGGCCGTTGACCTTGCAGCCCACGGCCGTGTTGCCGACATCGGTGTGCACGGCATAGGCAAAGTCGATGGGTGTCGCGCCTCTCGGCAAGGCGATCAGGCGGCCCTTGGGCGTGAAGCAGAAGACCTGGTCGTGGAAGAGCTCGAGCTTGGTGTGCTCCAGGAACTCCTCTGGGCTGTCGCCCTCCGCCAGCGTCTGGATCGTGCGGCGCAGCCATTCATAGGCCCGGCTTTCCAGCGCCAGCGCATCCTTGTCGGTTGCGCGCCCGTCCTTGTAGAGCGCATGCGCCGCAATGCCGTATTCAGCGATCCGGTCCATCTGCTCGGTCCGGATCTGCAGTTCGGCGCGCTGGCGGCCGGGCCCGACCACCGTGGTGTGCAGCGAACGGTAGTCGTTCTGCTTTGGCGTCGAGATGTAGTCCTTGAACCGGCCGGGAACGCTCGGCCACGTCGTATGCACGACGCCCAGCACGGCGTAGCAGCCCGCCACGTCGTCGACCATGATGCGGAAGCCGAAGATGTCGGAGAGCTGTTCGAAGGAGACCGACTTCCTCTCCATTTTCTTCCAGATGGAGTAGGCCCGCTTGCGTCGCCCCTTCACCACCGCCTTGATGCCGGCCGCGACGAGCTTGGCATGCAGCTCACGCTCGATCTCGTCGATCACGGGCCCGCTGCGCGCGCCGATCTCGTCGAGCCGCGCCTGCACCATGGCGTGCGCGTCGGGGGAGAAATGCCGGAAGGCGAGATCCTCCAGCTCCTCGCGCAGCTCCTGCATGCCCATGCGCCCGGCGAGCGGCGCGTAGATGTCGAGCGTCTCCTCGGCAATGCGGGTGCGCTTCTCCGGCGGCACGTAATGCAGGGTGCGCATGTTGTGCAGGCGGTCGGCGAGCTTCACCAGCAGCACGCGGACATCATCGGCGATCGCCAGCAGCAGCTTGCGGAGATTCTCCGCCTGCGCCGCCTTCTTGGAGACGAGGTCGAGCTTCTTGATCTTGGTGAGGCCCTCGACGAGGGCGCCGATCTCGTGGCCGAAGAGGTGGTCGATCTCCTCGCGCGTCGCCGCGGTGTCCTCGATCGTGTCGTGCAGGACGGCGGCGACGATGGTGGCATCGTCCAGCCGCAGCTCGGTGAGGATCGCGGCCACCTCGAGCGGGTGCGACATGTAGGGGTCGCCTGACGAACGCTTCTGCGAGCCGTGCGCGCGCATGGCGTACACGTATGCCCGGTTCAGCAGCGCCTCGTCCGCATTGGGATTGTAGCGCTTGACCCGCTCGACCAGTTCGTACTGCCGCATCATGGCGGCGTTGACCTCTCGCCCATCCCGCCAGGGAAAATCATCCTGCCCGGAGTATCGGGAGGCGGCGCGCGCGCCGCAAGTGCCCCGTGCGCGCACCTTCGCGCGGCGTCACGCGCGGAACGCCGAACCGGAACGAAAAAGCCCGGCCGAGGGGCCGGGCTTGGTCATTCAGGTGGCCGGGGATCCGGGCCGGAGGCGTCACTCGCCCTCGTCGTCCGTCTCGGCCGGAGGCACAAGCCCCTCGAGGCCGCGCAGGAGGTCTTCCTCGGTCATGCGGTCGAACTCGACAGCGTTGTCGTCCGTCGACCCCGCGGCCTGGGGAGCGCCGATCATCGGCACGGACTCGGGCTCGGGCTCGTCCACGTCGACGTGCTTCTGCAGCGAGTGGATGAGGTCTTCCTTCAGATCCTCGGGCGACACGGTCGTGTCGGCAATCTCGCGCAGGGCGACGACCGGGTTCTTGTCACGGTCGCGGTCGATGGTGAGCGGCGCGCCGGAGGAGATCATGCGGGCGCGGTGGCTGGCGAGCAGCACAAGCTCGAACCGGTTGTCGACCTTGTCGATGCAGTCTTCAACTGTGACGCGAGCCATGCGGCGCGACCTCGTCTGACGTTTCCGGGCGTAAGCGCGACCCGTTACACCCGTACGCCCCGAAATGCAACGTGCGTGTTCGGGAAGCATTCATGACAGTTGCATGTCAGCCATGCGCGGCCCCGCACCAAGTCAGGCTTCGTCTTGACACCGCCGCAATTCGCCGGTTCATTCAGCAACTAAAGGTTGCACTACCTCGTGAATTGAGGAACGCAACTTAGGCAAGGCTCGCTCCACGACGTTTTTCCGATCTCCAGTTCATTATCCCCCGCGCGACGCCTGATCTATCCTACCCAGCATCGCGCATCCCCGGCACCCTAGTATCGCTTCCGGCGACCAGGACCATACACATGCAGACAGTCGAACGTACCGCGCTCTTCATAGACGGTGCTAATCTCTACGCTACCGCCAAGGCACTCGGCTTTGACATCGACTACAAGAGGCTCCTGAAGGAGTTTCAGCAGCGCGGTTATCTCGTGCGCGCCTTCTACTATACTGCGCTGATCGAAGATCAGGAGTATTCCTCCATCCGTCCGCTGATCGACTGGCTGGACTATAACGGCTACCGCGTGGTGACGAAGCCGACCAAGGAGTTCGTCGACTCCACCGGCCGCCGCAAGGTGAAGGGCAACATGGACATCGAGCTCGCCATCGATGCGCTGGAGCTCGCGCCGCACATCAACCACATGGTGCTCTTCTCCGGCGACGGCGACTTCCGGTCCCTCGTCGAGGCCATGCAGCGCCGCGGTGTCCGCGTGTCGGTCGTCTCGACCATCAGCTCCCAGCCCCCGATGGTGGCGGACGAGCTTCGCCGTCAGGCCGACGAGTTCATCGACATCCTGCACCTGGCCGCCAAGATCGGCCGCGATCCGGCGGAACGGGCGGAGCGCCCGCCGCGCAACTACGAGCGGCGTCCGGCCACGCAGCACAGTCCGGCCCCCGTGGACGATTCGGGCGACGACCTCTAAGCAAGCCTGATGAACGGCAATCCTCCAGCCTCCGGAGCCGTCGGCCCCGGGGGCTTCTCTTTGCAGGAAGCGGCTCGCGAGCCTGGCCGCGATTGCCCGCTCTGCCCCCGGCTGGTCGCCTTCCGCGAACGCGCGCGACAGGCCGAGCCGGCCTGGCACAACGCGCCGGTTCCCTCCTTCGGAACGCGGGCGGCGCGGCTGCTGGTGGTGGGCCTGGCACCGGGCCTGCGCGGCGCCAACCGCACCGGCCGGCCTTTCACGGGCGACTATGCCGGCGACCTGCTCTACGAGACGCTGGGCACCTACGGCTTCGCCCGTGGCGACTTCCGCGCCAGGCCCGACGACGGCCTTGAACTCGTCGACTGCCTGATCACCAACGCCGTTCGTTGCGTGCCCCCGGAAAACAAACCCGTCGGGCAGGAGATTGCGTCCTGCCGGCCGTTTCTCTCCGCCACCATCGAAGGGCTGCCACGCCTTTCCGCGATCGTCGCGCTCGGGCGTATCGCCCACGAATCGACCTTGCGCGCGCTCGGCGTTCCGCTGTCGAAATACCCATTTGGGCACGCGGCGCGGCACGACGTGAAGGGCATCGCGCTCTTCGACAGTTATCACTGCTCCCGCTACAACACGAACACGGGCCGGCTGACGCCGGAGATGTTCCAGGCCGTCTTCGCCGCGGTCCGGGCCCATATCGGCCGGGGGGGCTAGGCTACCGCCGGGCACCCGCAAAGGTCCCCAAAAACGGACAACCCCGCCGGTTCGCCGGACCGGACAGACAGGACTACTGGATCACCTTGGGCGTCAGCATCTCGACCGGGGGCGCGTTCTCCGGCCTGGGGAGCTGATCCGAGAAGCGGTTGAACACCATGTCGGGCGCGCTGGTGTTGTGCCGTGATGGCAGCAGGCGCCCGGCCCAGAGTTCGCTCGCCTGGGCTCCCGGGAAGCTCATGACGGGCGACTCGCCCCAGCCCTTGTCGCCCGGCGCGCGCCAGGCGACGCGGGCGACGTCGGCATTGTACTCCGTCACATACATCGAGCGCATGGCCAGGAACGGCGCCTTGCCGGTCGTCGGCGTGTCGAAGGTCGTGTCGAGCACGATCCTGTCCTGGTCCAGCGCCGACAGGGTCACCCGCGCCGACCCGCCTTCGAGGAATTCGAGGACGAAGGTCTTGGTCTCCGGCTCGAAGGTGATCTGCTTCAGCTCGACCAGTGGCCGCTCCTTCACGGTCACGGGGCCGACGAGAAACGAACTGCCATAGGCCGACCAGCGCATGTGCGGCGGCGGCAGAGGGCGGGCGCGCCAGTAGCCGTCGGGCGGATAGAGGACGAGCACTTCCTCCGCGCGTTCCTGGAAGCGGACCCACACCTGGATGATGTGGAGGCCTTCCTCCACCCTATCGCCGACCTTCACGGGAACGCTGCCAGGGCGCCAGAACGACGGATAGGTGTAGCCGGTCAGCCAGAAATCCGGGGTCTCGTAGAAGGTGACCCGCCGTGCCTTGGCGCCGAAGGCCGTGTCGTGGCGCATGTCGCACTTGGTGAAGTCGGGTGCCCAGCGGTCGGCGACGATGGTGCCGATGAAGGCGGGGTGCACCGCCTGGATGCGGAAGCTTTTTACGCCGGCGCCGCGAAAATCGAGGGCGACGTTGTCCTTTTCCGCGCAGATCTCCGGCTGGCTGCTGTTCTCGACGGAAACGGCCATGTCGTCGTCCGCTCGTGCGGTGCCGCCGGCCAGTGCGCCTGCCCAGAGCGCGAGCGCGATCAGGACAATTGTCTTGGGAGCGGCAAAGGCCATTCGGAAACTCCGGGTCCCGCAGGCTGGGAACAACTGGCGAAGATCTCAGGCCGCCTCTACGACTGCCTCGCCCCGCGGCGCGGGGCGGGTCTCGAGTGCGCGGAACTCCGGTGGAGGATCGAGCTCCTCCGGTGTCGCGGCAAGACCACGACGCGCCAGCGCCCTGCCGAAGGCGGGATGGGCGGTGAGAACCGCAAACGGAATGGCCAGCGGGAACCCCGCCACGAGCGGCGCCGCCCAGGCGAGGACGGCCGGCGCCTTCCACGCCATGGCGGCAATCACCGCGCAGCCGAACAGCGTCTGCGGCCACAACCCGCGCAGCGCGGTCGACCAGGACAGCGCGTGCGCGTCTCGCGCCTGGCCGTTCCAGGTGACGGCCTTGCCGAAGGCGAGCCCGATCATGAACAGCGTCATCCGCAGCGTCGTCACGGCGCCCAGCAGGAACGAGAAGAGCAGCTCGGAGGCAAAGCCCGCCAGGAAGAGGCGCGTCCCGCCGTAACGCCGTGCACCTCCCGGCGTCAGGAGCACGTCGAGGACACCGGCGATCTTGGGGGCGAGGAACATGACGAGGATCGACGCATAGACGGCGATCGCAGCGCCCGCCGGAAAGCCTCCGGCGAGGTCCTGCGTCTCGAAGGGCTTGATTGCGGCGAGGCCGATCAGCGCCGTCCAGGCAGGGATGCCGAGGAACATCAGGATGGCCCAGAGCAGCTGGAACCGGCTCATCGGCCGCAGGCCTGGCAGCCCGAGCAGGCGCCAGTACTGCATGTTGCCCTGGCACCAGCGCAGATCGCGGCGGGTGAATTCGAGGACCGTCGGCGGATTCTCCTCGAAGCTGCCGCACTCCACCGGCAGCACGCGCACCTCGTAGCCCCCACGGCGCATCAGCGCGGCTTCGACCTGGTCGTGCGACATGATGTGGCCGCCCAGCGGCGGGCCGCCCGGCAGGATCGGCAGGTCGCAATGCGCGACGAAGGGAGCGATCCGGACCATGCCGTTATGGCCCCAGAACGGCCCGCAATCGCCAGCCCACCAGGCACTGCCCATGGTGTAGGGCCGCATCCCCTGGCGCATACCGAACTGGAACAGGCGACCGAAACCACTCTGCGACGGCATGCCGACCACGAGGCTCTGCAGGATGCCCAGCTTCGGGTGGTCCTGCATGATCCCGGCCATGCGCACGATGGTCGGGCCGTCCATCAGGCTGTCGGCGTCGAGCGGCAGCATGATCTCGAAATCGGCACCCCAGCGGGCGCAGAAGTCCCGGAGATTGCCGGCCTTGAAGCCGGTATTGTGCTCGCGCCGCCGGTAGTGCAGCCGCTGCGGACTGGCATCGAGGGCACGCCACGCCCCAAACTCGGCTTCCTCGGCAGCGGCTGCGTCGTCGCGGTCACTGTCGCTGAGCACGAACCAGTCGAAATGGGCGCCCTGCCCCGTCGCGTCGACGCTGTCCTTCATCACGCGCAGCCGCGCCATCGCGCGGGCGGCATCCTCGTTGCGCAGCGTCAGCAGGACGGCCGTGCGAATGCGCAGGGGTGCGATCGGATGGCGCTCCATGCGGTCCGCGAAGGGCACCGTGCTGCGCAGGCCGTCACGGACACCGTGCAGCAGCCACAGGCCGGCAAGGGCGTTCCAGAACCCCAGCACGCTCCAGGGCGCGGCGAAGAGGAAGCAGGCCATCATCGCCGCGTCGACAACCGTCCAGCCCCCCGCGCCGGCCACATGGGCCATCAAGGCGGCCAGGGCGATGAACGTCCCGAGATTGAGGACGGCCATCAGGAGGCGCCGGTTGCGAAGCGTGCGCAGGCTCTGGAGCCCGGCGGGCGTCAGCCCCTGGCCGGCGGCAGCGTCGGGAGCGGGGCTGGTCAACACGATCGGATGCCCTGAGGATGATGGCGGTGACGATGGCGCGTACCGGCGCGCCGGATGCACATAGCGGAGGCAGTGTGTTGGGCAATGACGCCGAGAACAAGCCCACAGCCGTCCGAGAGGCTACGGCCCTCTGGTACGTCGCGCCCGGGCGCGCAGATCTGCGCCGGGGCGCCCTCGATATGGCAGCGGCGAAGGACGGGCATGTTCTTGTTCGGACCCAATGGTCGGCCATCAGCAGGGGCACGGAGCGGCTGGTGAGCGCAGGGCGCGTGCCCGAAAGCGAGCACGCCCGGATGCGCGCCCCGCTGCAGGAAGGCGAGTTCCCGTTTCCCGTCAAGTACGGCTACTGCTGCACCGGCCGGGTGGAGGAAGGCCCGCCCGGGCTGCTCGGCCGCACGGTGTTTGCACTGCATCCGCATCAGGACGTGTTCGTCGCTCCGCCCGGATTCGTTTCGCTGGTCCCCGACACGGTGCCTGCCCGGCGCGCCGTTCTGGCCGCCAACATGGAAACCGCCCTCAACGCGATCTGGGACTCCGGCGCCGGACCGGCCGACAGGGTCGTCGTCATCGGGGGCGGCGTGGTGGGCCTGCTGATCGCATGGCTGTCGGCGCGCCTGCCGGGAGCCGACGTCACGCTCGTCGATCCCGATTCGGGCCGGCGTGACATCGCGGCAGCGCTCGGCATCGCGTGGCGCGAATCGGGGCCTCCTGCCGATGCGGACGTCGTGTTCCACGCCTCGGCGACTGCCGCCGGGCTGGCGACGGCCATCGACTGTGCCGGCAGGGAGGCGACCGTCGTCGAGGCCTCCTGGTATGGCGAGGGCGCCGTCCCGGCACCGCTGGGCGGAGCCTTCCACAGCCGGCGCCTGCGGCTGATTTCCTCGCAGGTGGGCGAAGTGTCGCCCTCGCGCCGGCCGCGATGGACGCATGCGCGCCGGCTGCAGGCGGCTCTCGCGCTGCTGTCCGATCCCGCGTTGGACATCCTGCTGACCGAAGAAGTCGCTTTCAGCGATCTGCCGCAGGCGATACCGCGTATTCTGGCAGCCGGGGCACCCGGCCTCGTCACCGTCATACGATACTGACAAGCAGGCCAGGGAGGGTCCCCCATGTACGCCGTCGAGGTTCGCGACCACATCATGATCGCCCACAGCTTCAAGGGAGAGCTGTTCGGCCCCGCCCAGCGCCTGCATGGCGCGACCTTCGTCGTCGACGTCGCGTTCTTCCGCGAGACGCTGACCTCCGACGAAGTGGTCGTGGACATCGGCCGCGCCCATGATGCGCTGAAGGCGACGCTGTCGCCCCTGAACTACCGCAACCTCGACGAGGTGCCGGAGTTCGCGGGCCGGCAGACCACCACCGAGTTCCTGTCGCGGCACATCTTCGAGCGCATGGCCACCGCCGCCCGCAACGGCGATCTCGGTCCCGGCTCTGACGGGATCACCAAGATTCGCGTCATGCTGCACGAATCCCACGTAGCCCGGGCCTGGTTTGAAGGTGCCGTCTGACGTGACCCCGTTCGTCTTTGCCATCCCGGGCGACCTCGACGCGCCGACCGGCGGCTACGCCTATGACCGCCGGGTGCTGGCGGAACTGGAGGAACTGGGACTTCCCGTCCACTACCTGAAGCTGCCGGGGTCGTTTCCGCTCGCCACGGTCCCCGACCTCGGCGAGGCGGGATACCTGCTCAAGACCACGCCGGACGACGCCGTGATCATGGTCGACGGGCTCGCTTTCGGCGCGCTCACCGATCTCGTCCTGAAGGACATCGAGCGGACTTTCGTGGCGCTGGTCCACCACCCCCTGGCGGCGGAGACCGGGCTGCCCGAACGGCGGCGCCGGGCCTTCCACGCGAGCGAGGCGTCGGCGCTGGCGCGGGCCGCGCATGTCATCGTCACCAGCCCCTCGACCGCCATAATGCTCGTCGCCGACTATGGCGTACCCCGCGAGAAGATCACCATCGCCGAGCCAGGCACCGACCCGTCGGAGCGCGCCACAGGCTCGGGAAGCGCCGGCGACACCGTCCAGCTGCTGTGCGTCGGCTCGGTGCTGCCGAGGAAGGGATACCGGGTTCTCGTCGAGGCGCTGGCGGGCCTTCCCGGGCCATGGTCCTGCACCATCGTCGGCGCGACGGACCGCGACGGGGAGGAGGCCGATGCAGTGCGCGCGGCCATTGCAGATGCAGGTCTGGCAGACCGCGTCCATCTCGCCGGGGCGACAAGCGAGGACGAGCTGGCCGGCTACTATCACGCGGCGGACGTCTTCGTGATGCCCTCGCTCTTCGAGGGCTACGGCATGGCACTCGCCGAGGCCATGGCGCGCGGACTTCCCGTCGTGTGCACGACCGGCGGTGCCATGGCCGACACGGCCCCGGACGCGGCGGCCATCAAGGTCCCGCCGGGCGATGTCGCGTCGCTGCGGGCCGCTCTCGCCCGCATGATCTCGGACCCGGAGCTGCGCGGCCGGCTGTCGGACGCATCCTGGGCCGCAGGCACTGCCTTGCCGCGCTGGACCGACACCGCCGAATTGATCGCTGGCGCCTTGAGGGAGGTGGCGCTGCGGCGGGAGCCATCGCCGGCATGAGCGGCTTCAGCCCGGACTGGCTCGCCCTGCGTGAACCCGCCGACCGCCGCGCCCGCGACGCCGGACTGGCCGTCGAAGCCGCGCGGCTGGCATCGTCGAGCGGCACGGCCCGTCTCGTCGATCTCGGATGCGGGACGGGCTCGAACCTGCGCGCGCTCGCGCCCCTGCTGCCGGACCGGCAATCCTGGCGGCTCGTCGACCATGACCCCGCCCTCCTGGAAGCCGCAGCCGACGCGCTGCGCGGCTGGTCTGACCGGTCCGAGCGTGTGGCAGGTGGTCTGGTGCTCCATTCCGGCGGTCGCGAGATCCGCGTGACCTTCACCGAGGCGGACCTGTCGGGCGATCCCGGCACGATCTTCGCCGAGCTGCCCACGCTGGTCACGGCCGCCGCTCTTTTCGATCTGGTTTCAGCGGCCTGGATCGAACACTTCGCGCAAACCCTCGCGGCCGCGCGCCTGCCGCTCTACACCGTTCTCACCTATGACGGGAAGGACGAGTTCGCGCCCGCGCACCCGTTGGACGGCACCGTTCTCGATGCCTTCCACCGGCACCAGGCCATAGACAAGGGGTTCGGACCGGCCGCGGGGCGCAACGCGCCGGCCGCCCTGGACGCCAGTTTCGCCGCGTGCGGCTACACCGTCCGGACGGCGCCGAGCCCGTGGCTTCTCGATGCGCCGCGCGACACGGCGCTCATCACTGAGCTGACGTCCGGCATCGCCTCTGCCGCGGCCGAGGCGGGCGTGCCGGAGCAGGACGCGAGGCGCTGGGCCGGGGAGCGCCGTGACGCGACCTCGGCCCGCATCGGCCATGTCGACCTGCTGGCCATGCCGACCTAGCGCTGCGGCAGCATGCGCCTGAGCACGCCGTCCTTCAGCGCGAAGTGGTGGTAAAGAGCAGCCGAGATGTGGATGGCGACGAGCGCGACGAGCAGCCAGCCGAGATAGTAGTGCGCGGCGAAGATGGTCTTCACCGTCGCCTCGCTGCCCTCCAGATTGATCGGCACCGGCCACACCCAGAACAGGTTCACCGGCTTGCAGCACATGTTGGTGGCGGAGTAGCCGAGCACCGGCATCGCGAGCAGCAGCGCATAGATGAGCCCGTGCACGGTCGCCGAGGCGGTACGCTGGAACGGCGCCAGCGACGGATCGGGCGGCGGGGCACCCCCCGCCAGCCGCACGACGATGCGCAGCACGACCAGGACGAAGGCGATGATGCCGACGGACTTGTGCACCTCGTAGAGCGCGTTCTTGAAGGCGCTGTCCGGGAGGTTGCTCATCGCCACGGCGACCGGGACGAGGATGAACACGGCGAGCGCCGTGAGCCAGTGGATGATTCTCAACGCCGCCGAGTACTCGGTCCGCGCGGCAGGGCCGCCGGACGGATTGCGATAGGCCTGCGAAACGCCCTCGACCATGGTGGCCTCCCTCCTCGAAACCGAACTCCTCCCGGACCGGGCCTAGTGCCCCTGCCGCATGTCGCAATCGAACAGCACGTCGCTGCCGCCCAGCACGTGGATCCGCGTGGCTGGCCGCCTGGCCATGCCCAGCGCCTCCACGGGACGCATGTCCAGCCCCGGCTTTCCCGACCCGAGGATAAGCGGAGCCACGAGCACGTGGAGCCTGTCGACGCAGCCTGCGTCCATAAAGCGCGATATGGTGGCGGCGCCGCCTTCCACCAGGATGCGCCGCATCCCGCGCTCGAACAGGGCCGCGACGACAGCGGCGGGCGCAAGCGACCCGTCCTGTTGGGAAACGATGACCTCCTCCACGCCAACGATCGCATCCGAAGGCTCGCCGCGTATGACGAAGCGGCGCACTCCATCATCGCGCAGGCACCTGCACCCCGCCGGCATCCGATTGCGGGGATCGATAATCACCCTGGCGGGACTGCGCCCTTCAGTCCGCCTCACGTCCAGGCGCGGGTCGTCGGCGAGAACCGTGCCGACACCCACGACGACGGCGTCCACGGCCGCACGCAGGGCATGCAGGTGATCGAGCGCCCCGGCGCCGTTGATCCAGCGCGATTCGCCGCTGACGGTGGCGATGCGTCCGTCAAGCGACTGGCCGAGCTGCGCGACGACGAACGGCCGCGAAGGATCGGCTTCGCGCACCGGCGTCACTGGGTCGCACTCCGGCCCGCCGTGCACGAGGTGGTGAACGGGCACGGGTGCAAATGCCTCCTGGCGTGGCAAGCTCTTGCCTTTTTCGCCTGCAAGGTGTGAATCGGCTGAGGCTGGAGCGGTGTTCGCGCCTTGGGTCCGCCGGCTGTCATGCTCATCCGGTGCCTTGAAGCTCATCGGGTCAACCCTACTTCGTGCCCAGCGTGGGCGCTGCTTTCGAGGCGTGAATGTCTGACTCCTCCCTTCTACGGTCGGTTGCGGCAGCGGACCATATCACCGTCGAGCGCGCGCTTTCGGAAGCCCGCTCCGGCCGCCCCGTCGCCATCCGTGACGGGGGCGAGGCCGTGCTGGTGATCGGCGTGGAGGCGCTCGACCCCGACATCGCCAAAGGCCTGGATTCACTCGCCACGGGATCGGCCCGGCTGGTGCTGCCCGCGGCACGGCTGCGCCGGCTGGGGCTGGAGCGGATGCAGCCCGGCTTCATCGCCCTCCCCCGCATCGACGTCGAGCGCATCGAGGCGCTCGCGCTTCGGATCGCGCCGAAACTCGACGCACCCGTGCACGCGGCGGGCACCCTCGACCTCGCCGCCCTCGAGCTGGCGCGCCTCGCGCTCGTTCTCCCGGCCGTCGTCGTGGTCCCCGTCGACCCCGCCAGTCTTCCCGTCGCGCTGCTGAGCGTCGAGGCCGACGCCATCGGGCGGCAGCGGCAGGCCGAGGCACGGGCCCTGCGCATCGTCGGCCGGGCTCCCGTTCCGCTGGACGGCGCCAGGGACACCGAGTTCGTGGTCTTCCGCGGCGGCGAGGGCCTTCGCGACCAGGTCGCCGTCATTGTCGGCAAGCCCGACCTCGGCGGGGTCGTACCCGTCCGCCTGCATTCCGCCTGCCTGACCGGGGACCTCTTCGGCAGCCTCAAATGCGACTGCGGAGACCAGCTGCGCGGCACGGTGAAGTCGATGGCCGAAGGTGGCGGCGGGATCGTCCTTTACCTGGACCAGGAAGGCCGCGGCAACGGCATTGCCAACAAGATGCGCGCCTACCGCCTGCAGGCCGACGGCTACGACACCTACGATGCCGACGAGATCCTCGGCTTCGACCTCGACCAGCGCCGGTTCGGCTTCGCTGCGGAGATGCTGAAGAAGCTCGGCGTGCAGAAGGTTGCCCTGCTGACCAACAACCCGGTCAAGATCGCGGCGCTCGAAGATGCCGGACTGGACGTCGTCGAGCATCGCCGCGTCGTTGGACGCACCACGACCGAGAACGTCCACTACCTGTCCTCCAAGCGGGACCGCGCGGGTCACTTCATCGACCTCGACGAGGGTCTCGCACGGCTTCCCGCACAGGACTGACATACCACCCCGGTCGGGACCCGTTTCGCCATGCAGGGCAGAGCCACGGCCGCGGAGGGCATCACCCCGCAGGCCGCCAATGGGGCGTACCGGGTCGCCGTTCTCCTGTTTGCGCTGGCGTGGCTCGTCCTGTGCTGGCCGTGGCTTTCGGGCCGGCTCACCGTTCCCTGGGATGCCAAGGCGCATTTCCAGGCGCAGCTGCAGTTCCTCGCCGGATCGATCCATCGCGGCGAATGGCCGTTCTGGAACCCCTTTGTCTTCGCCGGCTCACCGCAGGTCGCCGACCCCCAGTCGCTGATCTTCTCCCTTCCACACCTGCTCGTCGCACTCGTCGACCCCGCGCCATCCTTCGTGGTGTCGGACGGCATCGCTTTCGCGATGCTGGGCTTCGGCGGCGTGGCGCTCATGGCGTTCTTCCGCGACCGGGGGTGGCGGCCGGAGGGAGCGCTCATCGCGGCCTTCGTCTTCGCCTTCGGAGCCTCCGCCGCCTGGCGCATCCAGCACACCGGGCAGGTGCTGAGCCTGTCCTGGTGGGCGATCACGCTCTGGCTCCTCGCACGTGCGCTGGAGCGGCGCTCGATCGGCTGGGGCATTGCGGCAGGCGTGGCCGGTGGATGCATGGTGATCGGCCGTGACCAGGTCGCGCTGCTCGGGATCTTCTTGCTCGTCTTCCAGACGCTCTGGTTCGTTCTGCAGGGTCCGCGCCGCATCGAGACCCTGCGCGGGGTGATCCTGCCGCTGGTGGCGGGCGCTCTTGCAGCGATTTTGGTCGCCGGCCTGCCCATCGCCATGACGATCATGCTGGCGGGAGACTCCAACCGCCCAGCCATCGACTTCATCGGCGCGGGCCGCGGCTCCCTCCACCCGGCCGGACTGCTGACCGCCTTCGCCGCAAACCTCTACGGCACGGACGGACCGCTTTCGGAGTTCTGGGGGCAGCCGAGCTTCACCTGGGGCCCGACCGACCTCTTCCTCGCCCGCAACATGAGCGACGTCTATATCGGCGCCCTGCCGATGATCGCAGGTCTCGGCCTCGGCATCGCCGGAGGTGCGTTCCGGGCCCGCGAAATCCGCTGGGTCGTCGCGGCGGCGACCCTCGTTCTCCTTTATGCCCTGGGGTGGTACACGCCGGTCTTCACCCTTTACTGGCACGTCCTACCCGGCATCGACCTGTTCCGCCGGCCGGCCGATGCGACGTTCCTGCTCGGTGGGCTGGCAGCGATCCTGGCGGGCTACGCAGTGCATCGCCTCTGCGCCGGCACGCTGGACATGACACGCGCCAGGCTTGCTCTGGCCGCTGCCCTGATTGTGGCCAGTTTCGCGGCCTGCGTGGGTGTGGCCGCCTGGAAAGGCCAGCTCGGGCACGCCACGCCGGCCATCGCCACGGCGCTCGCCTTTGCAGCCGTCTCCGCCGTCGTGCTCGCCTGGATGGGATCACGACGCCCGGCGGCGTGGCTGGCGTCGCTGGTGCTGGCACTGCTGCTGACGGCCGATCTGCGCTGGAACAACGGTCCGAACGAGTCGACCGCCCTCCCCTCAGAGCTCTTCGACGTCCTGCGCCCGGACAGCACCGACCCGATCGTGGCGGAGCTGAAGCGCCGGCTCGCGGCGGAAGCCGCGCCCGACCGCCGGGACCGCGTCGAGCTCGCCGGTGTCGACTTCCACTGGCCGAATGCCAGCATGGTCCACGGGCTCGACAACACGCTCGGCTACAACCCGATCCGCCTGCGCATCTACACCAGGGCGACGGGAGCCCAGGATACGGTGGCGCTGCCGGAACAGCGTACCTTCTCGCCGCTGATGCCCGGCTGGAGCTCGCTTCTCGCCGACATGCTGGGCCTTCGCTACGTCGTCACCCGAGGGCCGGCCGAGGACGTCGACAAGGCGCTGCACGAGGGCGACCTCATTGAACTCGCGCGGGCCCCGCACGCGCGCCTGTTCGAGAACCCCCGCGCCTTGCCGCGCGTGATCCTCGCGGGGGACGCCAGGCCGGCGAACTTCGACACTCTTCTGGACGACGGCAAATGGCCCGAGGGCTTCGACCCCCGCCGGACGGTGCTGCTCGACCCCGCCGACGGCTTTCCCGCCGCCGAGAACGGACCACGGCCGGCCGGATCGGCAAGGCTGCTGCGCTACGCCAACACCGAGGTCGTCGCCGCCGTCGACTCGGCGCAGGGTGGCTGGCTGGTCCTGAACGATTCCTGGCACCCGTGGTGGTATGCGACCGTGGACGGCCAGGCCGAGCCCGTGCGGCGGGCCAACGGCATCATGCGGGCGGTTCAGGTGCCGGCCGGCCGGCACGAGGTCCGCTTCGTGTTCCGCCCGCTGGAAGGGCTCGCCGACGAGATCGTGGAGCGCTGGCGCGGCGCAGGTCCGAAGCCCGCTCCGTGAACCCGGGCAGGTTCAGCCCTTGTCGCGGAGCAGGCGGCCCTTCTCGCGATCCCAGTCGCGGGCCTTCTCGGTCTCGCGCTTGTCGTGGAGTTTCTTGCCCTTGGCGAGCGCCAGCTCCACCTTCGCGCGGCCCTTCTCGTTGAAGTAGATCTTCAACGGCACCAGCGTCATCCCTTCGCGCTGGATGGCGGCGAGGAGCCGGTCGATCTGCCGCCTGTGCAGCAGGAGCTTACGCGGGCGCTTCGTCTCGTGGTTGAACTGGTTGGCCTGCAGGTACTCGGGGATATAAGCGTTGACCAGGAAGATCTCGCCGTTCTTCTCGCCCGCGTAGCTCTCGGCAATCGTCGCCTTGCCACCCCGCAGGGACTTCACCTCGGTGCCGCTGAGCGCGATTCCCGCCTCGAAGGTCTCGCCGATGGCGTAGTTGTAGCGCGCCTTCCGGTTCTCCGCGGCGATCTTGTAGCGCGCCGCGTCCCTATCCTGGGCCATTGATCTGTGTCCGTATCCTCTGGCTCAGGCGTTGAGCACGCCGGCATGTACCATGGCGGCGCGGATCGCCTTCTGTACCGGCTCGCTCGCCGGAGCCAGCGGCAGGCGAACGGACGCGCTCATCTTGCCCAACGCGGAAAGGGCCCACTTGGGTCCGGCCGGGTTGGTCTCCAGGAACAACGAGGTATGGAGCGGCATCAGCCGGTCCTGCCAGACCAGCGCGCCGGAGTAGTCGCCCGCGAGGCTGGCCTTCTGGAACTCCGCGCACTGGCGCGGCGCGACATTGGACGACACCGAGATGCAGCCCACCCCGCCATGGGCGTTGAAGCCGAGCGCGCTCGCATCCTCGCCGGAGAGCTGGATGAAGTCGGCGCCCATGGCCTGCCGCTGCTGGCTGACGCGCACGACGTTTCCGGTCGCGTCCTTCACGCCGACGATATTCTTCAGCTCGTAGAGGCGCTTCATCGTGTCGACCGACATGTCGATCACGGAGCGGCCGGGGATGTTGTAGATGAAGATCGGAATGCCGATGGCGTCGTTGATCGCCTTGTAGTGCAGGTAGAGACCTTCCTGCGTCGGCTTGTTGTAGTAGGGCGTCACCACGAGCACGGCATCCGCACCGGCCTTCTCGGCGAAGCGGGCGAGATCGATGGCCTCGGCGGTGTTGTTGGACCCCGCTCCGGCGATCACCGGGACACGGCCGCGCGCCTCGGCCACGCACCATTCCACCACGGAGCGATGCTCCTCATGCGACAAAGTCGGGCTCTCGCCCGTCGTGCCCACGGGAACGAGGCCGTTGGTGCCGCTCTCGATCTGCCAGTTCACGAGCGCGCGGAAGGCGTCCTCGTCCAGCGCATGGTCCTTGAAGGGCGTCACGAGCGCCGTGATCGATCCCGTAAAGCGGCTCTTGCCCATGCCAGTCCCCTGCGTGCCGTCCCCTTGCCGCCATGCGCGCGGTATCCGCGTCGTGCGGAGGCACACACATAGACCCTCCCGGATCGCGCGAAAAGGGGCCGGGATGCGCGGACCTTGGCAACCCTGCCGCGTTGCTGCCACGGAATACAGCTAGCAGCGATGGTTACGGGTTGTGATCGGCAGAAAAGAAGCGAAAGCTCGGGAGCGAGCGGCGAGGTTAACAGATCGCTAACGCTCCAGGCGGACGATGCCATCTATCGAACGCCATGTATCGCAAGGGGCAGATGAACGGATGAAGCTTCGTGCAGCATTGGCTGCGGCCACCGGCCTGGCGCTGGTGGCGATTTTCGTGCCGTCCGGCGCGATGCGCGAGCTTGCCTCCTCGCTGCCGGACCCGGCACAGGACGCGTTGCGGCAGGCGACCGACTATGTCCGTGACGTTGCCCACGATGTCGGGCATGAAATCGCCGGGGATCTCGTTCCCGACATCACCGGCCGGATCGAGCCACAGGCCCGCGTCGAGGCGCAGCAGGCGCCGGCCGAGCCCCAGCTGAAGCTGCCCGACGCCGTCACGGACCTGCCGGGATTCCCGCTGCCACCCTCCATCGCCGAGGATCCCCGCGCCTTCGAGCTCAGCGTCGTGCGCGCCGCGGTGGCCGAGTACGCCCTCGGCGACCTGTCCGGCGGCGACATCGAGACGGGCCGCGCCCGTGAGGAGACGACGCGCCAGCTGCTGGGCTGGGTGGCGATCCGCATGGCGCCTCGGCAGGTCGGCTTCTCCCGCATCGACGCCTTCATGCGCGGTGCCCCGGACTGGCCGCAGCAGGGCTGGCTCCGCCGCCGGGCCGAGGAGGCGATGGTCGCCGAGAAGGCAGGTCCGGAGAAGGTGCGCGCCTTCTTCGCCACGCAGCCGCCGCTGACGCCCGGCGGCACGCTGATGCTGGCGAAGCTTCGCTCCGACGAGGGCAAGCCGCAGGAGGCCGTCGCGCTGCTGGCGGAGCGCTGGCGCAGCGACACGTTCGGCTCCGACATGGAGCAGCGGATCCTCGACGCATTCCCCGCTGCGATCGGGGTGAGCGACCATCGGCGGCGCACCGTCCTGTTTTTGCTGGAGGAAGACTGGGCCGGGGCCATGCGCAATGCGCCGAGGGCCGGCGCCGACATGCTCCCGCTCGTCAAGGCCTACGTCGCGGCCGCGCGCGGTGCGCCGAACGCGAAGAAGCTCATCGATGCGCTGCCGCTGACGGCCCGCAAGGAACCCGTGCTGGCGCTGGCCATCGCGGAGGGCCTGCGCAAGCAGAAGAAGGGCGTGGACGCGGCGAAGACTTTGGCCGGGCTGCCGCGCGATCTCGGCGCGATGGTCAATCCCGAGCCATGGTGGAACGAGCGCAGGGCCCTCGTCCGCAACCTGCTGGACGCGAACGAGCCGAAGCTCGCCTATGAGGTGGCGCGCGACTATCCGCTGGGTTCCAGCTCCGTCTCCGTCGACGCCGAGTTCCACGCCGGCTGGATCGCGCTTCGGTGGATGAAAGACGCCAAGACCGCCTCGGGTCACTTCGCCCGCGCCGCCGAGGCGGCGACGACGCCGATTTCCGTTGCCCGTTCGACGTACTGGCAAGGGCGTGCGGCCGAGGAGAGCGGCCAGCCGGCGACGGCCTTCTTCGAAAAGGCCGCGACCTACCCGACCACCTATTACGGCCAGCTCGCCAAGACGAGGATCGACGCGCGCAGCTACACGGTTCGCCGGGTGCTCAGGTCACCCGAGGCTCCCTCCTCGCCACCGCCTGCCGTGACCGCGGTCGGCATGTTGTACGAGGCCGGCCTGCCCGAGCTCGCCCAGGTGCTCGCAGCCGATCTCGCCCAGAGAATCGACGATGCCGGCGCGCTCGACCAGCTCGCCGAGGTCGCGGCCAGCCGCGGTGACGCGCGAGCGCTGCTCACCATCGGCAAGACCGCCCTGCAGCGCGGCTTCGCTCTGGACAACCATGCCTTCCCGCTGCTCGGCGTTCCCGAGGTGACCGCGCCGGGCGGAGCCGAGCGCCCCCTCGTTCTCGCCATCGCCCGCCAGGAGAGCGCCTTCGATCCCCGCGTCGTCTCCTCCGCCGGCGCGCGCGGCCTGATGCAGCTGATGCCCGCGACGGCCAAGGCGACGGCCGACCGCGCCGGCCTCGCCTACGATCTCGACCGGCTGACAGGTGACGCGGCCTACAACGCCATCCTCGGCTCCGCCCATCTCGGCGATCTGGTCGACGCCTGGAAGGGCTCCTACGTGCTGACGATCGCCTCCTACAATGCCGGTCCCGGCAATGTGAAGAAGTGGATCACGGCCTATGGCGACCCGCGCCGTCCCGAGGTCGATGCCATCGACTGGGTCGAGCGGATCCCGTTCAACGAGACACGCAACTACGTGCAGCGTGTTCTGGAGAACCTGCAGGTCTATCGCAGCCGTCTCGGGCTGCAGGACATCGTCTCGATCGACCGCGACCTGAAGCGCGGTGCGGCACGCGACGCCACCGTCAGCCGCTGAGGCATTGCCGGCTCGCCGCCGAGACCGCATTCTCCGGGCGCGACCGCCGGAGCCCGCCCATGCCAGAACCCTTCCGCAGCGTCTTCGTATCGGCCCAGGACGGGCTGACACTGCACGCGCGCGACTATGGCGACCGGGCGTGGGGTGCCCTGCCCGTCGTCTGCCTCGCCGGCCTGACCCGCAACTCGGTCGACTTCGATGCGCTCGCGAAGGCGCTCGCGACCGATCCTGACCGGCCCCGCCGCGTGCTGTCGCTCGACTATCGCGGGCGCGGCCTCTCCGGCCGGGACGCCGACTGGAAGCGCTACGACGTCCGGATCGAGGCGGAAGACACGCTCACGGTCCTCACCGCGCTCGGCGTCGGCGAGGCCGTCTTCGTCGGCACGTCGCGCGGCGGCCTCGTGTCCATGGCCGTGGGTGCGATGCGCCCGGGCGTGTTGAAGGGCGTGGTGCTCAACGACATCGGCCCGGTCATCGAGGGCCGCGGGCTGATCCGGATCCGGTCCTACGTCGGCAAGCTGCCTCCGCCGCGAACGATGGAGGAGGCCGCCAGGCTCCTGCGAAAGATCTCCGACGCGCAGTTCTCCTCGCTCTCCGACGCGGACTGGAAGGCGCTGGCGTCAGGCTCTTGGGAAGAGAAGAACGGCAAGCTCCAGTCGAGCTACGATCCCGCGCTCATGAAGGGGCTCGCGGCCCTCGACCTCGAGGCTCCGCTGCCGCAGCTCTGGGGGCTCTTCGAGGGGCTGAAGGACCTGCCGGTTCTCGCCATTCGCGGAGAGAACTCGGACCTCCTCGCCCCCGAGACCTTCGCCGAAATGGCGAAGCGACACGGCAACTTGGCCCGCTGGACGGTGCCCGGCCAGGGCCACGCCCCCCTGCTGCGCGACCGCCCCACGCTGGAGCGCATCGCCCGCTTCGTCGAGGAGGTCGAACAAGGCCGCACGCAGGCGGAGATCGGCGTCGCCGACGCCGCCTGAGCCGCACTCAACCCTTGGTGCGCAGCGTCGAACGGCCGCCGTCGACGCCGATCACCTGGCCCGTGATCCAGGACGACTCGTCCGACAGGAGGAGTGCGGCGAGCGGGGCGATGTCGTCGGGTTCTCCGAGCCTCGGGAGGGCGTGCAGCTGCGCGATGGCGGAGGCCATCTGCTCGTTGCCGGTGAGCGGCGCGGCAAGCGGCGTCCTGGTAAGGGACGGGGCGATGGCGTTCACGCGCACCTTCGGCGCGAGCTCGGCCGCCAGTGCCAGCACGAGCCCCTCCACCGCGCCCTTGGCCATGGCAATCGACGCATGCGCCGTGAAGCCCTGCGCGACGGCTACCGTCGAAAACAGCAGCACCGATGCCGGGGTCTCCGACTTGCGCATCGCCGGCAGGGCCGCCTGCACGGCCAGCGCGGGGGCCGCGGCGTTGACGCGGAAATCGTGCAGGAAGTCCTCTTCCGTCAACCGGCCGAGCGGCTTCAGGTTGATCGTGCCGACGGCGTAGCACAGGCCCTTCAGGACCCCGCCCGCCGCTGAGGCGGCCTCCTCGACGGCCCGGCGCAGGGCCCCGCTGTCGGCCACGTCGGCGACGCTGAAGCGTGACTTCGTCTCCCCCGCGAGCACCGCGAGGCGCGCCTCGTCCCGGGCCACGAGATGCAAGGCGTGTCCTTTCGCGGCGAGTGCACGGGTGACGGCGGCACCCATTCCGCCCGTTGCCCCGAAGACGATGATTGCGCCGGCCATGTTGCCTGTCCCCTGCCCGCTCCATACCGGAACGACGCGGAACTAAGGCGCGGCAGCGATGCGGCAAGGTGTCAGCCTGACGCATCCGCCAGGCCCGGTGAGGCGTAAGGCTGGCATGGCGAAGATGCGCAAGAAGTCGGACCTGCCCCAGAAGACGTGCGAGTCCTGCGGGCGTCCTTTTGCCTGGCGCAAGAAGTGGGAACGGGTCTGGGACGAGGTGAAGTACTGCTCCGACCGGTGCAGGGCATCAGGCAGGCCTGGGAGTGCAAGGCGGGTCTGAAGACCCGCGCTCCAGCCCTACTCCCGGTCCCGCAGCCTCGCCAGCGCCTCCGGCGTGTCGACGTCGACTTCCACGGCCTCCTCGCTGACTGCGACCTCGATGACCTCGTCCTTCATGCCCTCCAGGAGCTTGCGCGCCCCGGCATCCCCGGTGAGCGCCTCGATGCGCGGAAAAAGCGCGCGGGCGACGATCACGGGGTTGCCCCACCGTCCCTCGTGCACCGGCACGGCAGCAAGGCCGGCGGGCTCGGCGAGGAACGCGGCTGCGAGGCGACGCAGCAGGCCGGACTCGACCAGCGGCATGTCGGCCAGCATCACCAACGCGGCGTCAACCGTCTCCGGAAGGGCGGCAATGCCGGCGCGCAGCGACGTGGAGAGGCCGTCGGCAAAGGAAGGGTTGGAGACGAACGTGACATCGAGGCCGCCGAGCACGGCCCTGACGGCGTCCTCCTCGTGCCCGGTGACGACGACCACCGGCTCGAGCCCCGAGGCGACCGCCGACTGCACGGCATGCCGCACGAGGGGAAAGCCGTCGAGGTCCTGCAGCAGCTTGTTGGCACCCATCCGGGTCGAGCGCCCGGCGGCCAGGACAACGATGCCGATTCCCGAGAGGTCCGTCGCCATCTACTCCCCTTCCTCCGCCTCGGGGCCTCCGCCCTCCTCGCCGGATCGCAACTGGCCGCGCAGCACGATTTCCATCAGCAGGCCGCCCACACCCATGCGCATGATGTCCTCGCGCAGCACGGGAATGCCGGCGAGCAGGCGCTGGAGGATCCAGTCGAAGCCGTTTTCGCGCGGGCTCCTGGCGCAGCCGGGCGCGCCGAGCACGGTCTTGCCCGCGACCTCGCCGACCAGCATCAGGTTGCCGGGATCAACCGGCATGCCGAAATGCTCGATGCGGCCGCCCGCCCTCTCGATGGCGGCGGGGATGACGTCGCGCCTGTCGGTGATGGCGGACGCGCCGAAAACGACGACGAGGTCGGCATCGCCCCGCACCATCGTGGCGACGGCGTCGGCGAGCGGAACCTCGTCATGTGCCGTCTCCCGGTCCGCGACGATCGTGGCCCCGGCCGGAGCGAGGCGCGCGGCAAGGGCCTTGACGGTCTTGCGCACGACGGACGGTTTCAGCCCCGGCAGCAGCGTCGAGACGACGCCGACCTTGAGAGGCCGGAACGGCGCGACGCGGATGGCGGGGGCTGCCAGCGCGGACAGGCTGCGCTCCAAAAGGTCTCCCGGGACGGCGAAGGGAATGATCTTGACGGTGCCGATCATCTCGCCGGGTTGCACGGCCTTCCAGGCCGGCAGCGTGGCGACGGTGATCGCCTCGTCGATCGTGTTGACCGCGTCGACGGCGCGCGCGTCCACGACGAGGACACCGGCCGCCTCGGAATAGAGATTGGAGCGCCCGGTGAAGGGCCTCTCCACCCGGACCGCCGCTCCGGCGACCGCGGCAGCCAGTCGTCCCGCCGCCTCGTCCTCGCCGACATCGCCGGGATCGAGACGGGCCACGACGACACGCTCTACCGCTCCGGCGCGCAGCAGGGCGATCTCGTGCGGACCGAGGCGCGTGCCCTTCTTGACGGCACCGTCCAGCAGCCTCACGGAGTGCACGAGGACGGAGCCCTCGGCCTTGTCGAGCGGAACGGAGCCAAACTGCATGCCGGGCGCCTCAGGCCGCGTCGCGCGCGGGCCGGTGGCCGCCGCCGGACGCCGCGGGGTCGAGCCGCAGCGTCGCGGTGATTTCGCCGAGCACCGACAGCGCGATCTCCGCCGGGCTGATCGCCCCGATGGGAAGACCGATGGGGGCCCGGATTCGTGCCACGGTGGCCTCGTCGAACCCCCGCTCCTTCAGCCGCTCCACCCGCTTGGCGTGCGTCTTCCGCGAGCCGAGGGCACCGATGTAGAAGCAGCCCGACCTGAGGGCGATATCCAGCGCGGGGTCGTCGATCTTGGGATCGTGCGTCAGCGCGACGAAGGCCGTGTAGCGGTCGACGCCGAGCTCGGGGAGGATGTCGTCCGGCCACTTGGCGTGCAGCTCGACGTCCGGAAAGCGCTCCGGCGTGGCAAAGGCCGTCCGAGGGTCGACAATGATGACGTCGTGGCCCAGCACCTGCGCCATCGGCACCAGCGCCTGGCTGATGTGCACCGCGCCCGTGACCAGGATGCGGATCGGCGGCACCTGGACCGTCAGGAACACCTCTCCGTCCGGCGTCTCGGCGATGCCGCTCTTGCCCGTGCGAAGCCGCTCGGCCAGCAGCGGGGCGAGCGGATCGGCCGCGATGTCCGCCTCCCGCACGAGGCGCTGCGCGCCGGTGGCGGTGATCGTGACGAGGATGGCCGCCCGGCGTTCCGCCCGCTCGGCGTTCATCGCGGTGAGGAGGGCAAGATCCATGGCTGCGTCTCCGTCAGGTCAGGAGGAACGGTCGAGGGCGAGGCGTGCACCGAGGCCGACGAGCAGCGAGCCGCCCACCCATTTTGCGATGCGCTGGGCTGCCTCGGTCCGCTTCAGGCGCGTGCTGAGAGCGGAAGCGAGGAACACGGTGATCACGTCGGCCGAGGAGAAGGCAATGTTGACGATCACGCCCAGGATCAGGAACTGCGCCCAGACGGGCAGTGCCGCGGCGGGATCGACGAACTGGGGGAGGAAGGCGATGAAGAAGATCGCCACCTTCGGGTTCAGGAGCTCGACGACGATGCTCTCGACGAAGGCCCGCTTTGCGGTCTTGTCGGCAACATGGGGCATCTCGCCCAGCCCGCGCGAACGGACCATCTGGATCCCGAGCCAGACCAAGTAGAGCGCACCGGCGATCTTCACGGCCAGGAACAGTTCCGGCACGTGCCGGAAGATGGCGGACAGGCCGAGCGTGGCCGCGGCGACATGGGCGTAGCCGCCGACGTGAATGCCGAGCGCCGCCATGAAGCCGCCCCGCCGTCCCCGCGCCAGCGTCTGGGCCGCCGTGTAGAGGAGCGCCGGCCCGGGAAAATAGGCGAAGATCGCGGTCGCCAGCGCGAAGGCGAGGAGGACGTCGGCGTGCGCCATCAACCCACCTTTTCGACGTAGACCCGAATGCGGCCCCCGCAGGAGAGGCCGACCTTCCAGGCGGTCTCGTCGGCGACGCCGAACTCCAGCACGCGCGGCTTGCCGCTGTCGATCACGTCGATGGCCTCGGTGACGACGGCGCCCTCGACGCAGCCGCCCGAGACGGAGCCGAGGAAATTGCCGTCATCGTCGATGACGAGGTGACTGCCCACCGGGCGCGGGGCCGAGCCCCACGTCTCGATGACCGTGGCGATGGCCACGCCCTTGCCCTCGCGGCGCCAGGACTCGGCGCTGGCCAGAATGTCGTCGTCGGTCGAAAGCATGGACGTGCTCTCCTTCGCGCTCATAGTCGTGCCTTTCCCGTCATGATAGTCCCGATCGGGACGCAGGACCCCTGCGGCGCCGTCCGGTCTGGCATCCGCCTGCCGCGCGGGCGCGGGCCGCTCAGGCCACCCGGCGAAGCCAGCGGCGCGGATCGGCCTCGGTCGCGCTGTCCTTGCCCAGAGCCTGCACCAGCGTCTCCATGGACTGGAGATTGTGGATCGGCCGGAATTCGTCGACATGCGGC
Organism: Alsobacter sp.; assembly: GCF_059501845.1. Taxonomy (NCBI): domain Bacteria; kingdom Pseudomonadati; phylum Pseudomonadota; class Alphaproteobacteria; order Hyphomicrobiales; family Alsobacteraceae; genus Alsobacter; species Alsobacter sp. The sequence continues at coordinate 62,309 of NZ_JCACDK010000011.1, forward strand.
AGCATGGCGCGGATCCCGGTCGCCCGCGCCTCGAAGCCGTCGAAGCGCAGCAGCGGATTGAGCCACACAAGCCGCCGGCAGGAGCGATGCAGGCGATCCATCTCCTGCGGCAGCTCGCCGCTGCCGTCACGCTCCAGCCCGTCGGTGAAGAGCAGGACCACGGCGCCTTGCCCCAGCACGCGGCGGGACCACAGCCGGTTGAACTCGTGGATGCATGTGGCGATGCGCGTGCCGCCAGACCAGTCCTGCACCTGATGGGAGCAGCGCGCCAGCGCCTCGTCGGGGTCGCGGCTCTTCAGCGAGCGGGTCACGTTGGTGAGCCGCGTGCCGAACAGGAAGGTGTGCACCTTGCGCCGCTTGTCGGTCAGGGCGTGCAGGAAGTGCAGGAAGAGCCGGGTGTACTCCGCCATCGAGCCCGAGATGTCGCACAGCGCCACGACGGGAGGGTGCCGGACGCCCGGCTCCCTGCGCGCCAGCTCGATCACCGCTCCCCCGGCCTTCAGGCTGTTGCGGAAGGAGCGGCGCGGGTCGATCCGCGGTGCGCGCGCGGCCGCCACCATGCGGCGGGTCAGCACCTCGTCGTCGGGCAGGCGCAGCCGGTCGATGGCGCGCGCGGCGCGGGCGATCTCCTCGGCCGACATCTGCGCGAAATCCTTGGTCTGCAGGATTTCGCGCTCGGACACGGTGAGGCGGGCAGACAGCTCGGTCTGCTCCTCCTCGAGTTCCTCTTCCTTGCGGCTGTCCTTCAGCAAGGCCTGGGCAGCGCGCAGCGAACCGGCCTCAGGCTTCCTGGGCTCGTCCTTCGCCTTGGGCGAGGTCGGCGACATCGTCGCCATGATCTTCTCGATCAACCCCTTGCGGCGCCAGAACAGCCGGAAGGCCTGGGTGAAGACGTCGGAATGCTCGTGCTTCTTCACGAACACGGCGTGCAGCGTCCAGTAGAAGTCGGCTCTTGTGCCGACCCTGGCGGTCTCGACCGCCGCGACGGCGTCCAGCACCGATCCCGGGCCGACCGGCAGCCCCGCCTCGCGCAGCGCGCGGGCAAAATAGGCGATGTTCTCGGCGAGCTTGCCGGGCTCGCCTTCCTGGCCGAGGAGAGTGGATACGGAACCGGACATCAGGCGCTCACCGCAGTCATCCGCGGCGCGGCAAAGCCGCGGGACGGCGATCCAGCATTGGTCCAGAGCCTTTTGGCCTGTGGGTTCCCCTCCCCTGCGCGCCTTCGGCGCTCCGGCCGGGAAAGACAGAGAGGCATCAGATCGCCTTGGCCTTCGTGTTCGTCGTTTCGGCCTTCAGCTCGTCGAGGAGCTTTTTCACGCGCGAGCCCTGCATCTTCTGGATGTCGTCCTGGTACTTCAGGAGCACGCCCAGCGTGTCGGCCACCACGGACGGGTCCAGCGCCACTGCATCGAGCTCGACCAGCGCGGTGGCCCAGTCCAGCGTCTCGGCCACGCCCGGCGCCTTGAACAGCTCCTCGGCGCGAATGGCCTGGACGAAGCCGACGATCTCCTTCGACAGGCGGGCGGGAGCGCCCGGCGCCTTCGACTTCAGGATCTGAAGCTCGCGGTCGGCGGAGGGGAAGTCGACCCAGTGGTAGAGGCAGCGGCGCTTCAGGGCGTCGTGGATCTCGCGCGTGCGGTTGGAGGTAACGATGACGATCGGCGCGTAGTCGGCCTTCATGGTCCCGAGTTCGGGGATCGTCACCTGGAAGTCGCTCAGCACCTCGAGCAGGAAGGCCTCGAAGGCCTCGTCGGTGCGGTCGAGCTCGTCGATCAGCAGCACGGGCGCGCCGGACGGGTCGGGCGCGAGCGCCTGCAGCAGCGGACGCTTGACGAGATAGCGCTCGGAGAAGATGTCGTGTTCCAGCCGGTCACGGTCGACGGCACCCTCGGCCTCGGCGAGGCGGATGGCCATCATCTGGCCGGCATAGTTCCACTCGTAGACGGCCGAGGCGACGTCCAGCCCCTCGTAGCACTGCAGCCGGATCAGCCGGCGGCCGAGCGTCTGGGCCAGCACCTTGGCAATCTCGGTCTTGCCGACGCCGGCCTCGCCCTCCAGCAGGATGGGCCGCCCCATGCGCAGCGCAAGGAACACGACGGTCGCCAGCGCCCGATCGGCGACGTAGTTGCCGGAGGACAGCAGCTTCAGGGTCTCGTCGATGCTGCCGGGAAGGGATGCGGCCATGAAGAAGGTGCTCTCGCGCCAGAAGGGATCGATGCCGGCCATGCCTGAGCCGGCCCGGGGGTCTGCCGCTCACACATAAAGAACCAAGCGCCCGGGGCAAGCCCGGCCGGAGGCTCCTGTCATGCGGGGGGAGGTAAAGCGGCGCTTTGAAAGCGTCATCCCCGCCGCGGTGAGGCCGCGGTAAGAGGATCGAGGGGCTACACGCGGGTCAGCCTGGCTTTCCTTCCCGGCGCTCCGCGCCGCCGGGAACGACAAAAAGAACGGGGGCGCGACCTCGCGGGCCGCGCCCCCGCCCGATCACTTGCCGATGGCGGCGGCAACCGCGCGCTTCGCCATCACGACGACGAGGTGGGCGCGGTAGTCGGACGAGGCATGGATGTCGCTGTTCAGGTTGGCGGCGGAGACCGTCGCACCCTCCAGCGACTTCGGCGAGAAGCGCTTCTTCAGCGCCTCCTCCAGTTCCGTGGCGCGGAAGACACCGCCCGAGCCGGCGCCGGTGACGGCAACGCGGACATCGGAGCCGCGCTTGGCGACGAAGACGCCGACCATGGCATAGCGCGAAGCCGGGTTCGGGAACTTGGCATAGGCCGCGCGGGACGGGATCGGGAAGGAGACCTTCACGATGATCTCGCCGGCATCGAGCGCCGTGTCGAACATGCCGGTGAAGAACTGCTCGGCCGGGATCTTGCGCTTGTTGGTGACGATCGTGGCGTTGAGCGCCAGCGCCGCCGCCGGATAATCGGCAGCCGGATCGTTGTTGGCGATCGAGCCGCCCATCGTGCCGCGGTTGCGCACGGCGGGGTCGCCGATGCCTTCGGCCAGCGCCGCCAGGCCCGGGATGGCCTGCTGCACGATGGTGGAGGCAGCCACGTCGGCATGGCAGGTACCGGCGCCGATGACCAGCGTGCGGCCCTTCAGCTCGATGCCGGACAGGCCTTCGACCTTCGTCAGGTCGACGAGGATGGAGGGCTGGGCGAGGCGCTGCTTGAGGGTCGGCAGGAGCGTCTGGCCACCGGCGAGCAGCTTGGCGTCCTCGGACTTGGCCAGCGCGGACGCCGCCTGCCGGACGGTCTTCGGGGAGACGTAGGAGAAGGAGTACATGGTCGGGTCTCCGATGGAGAATGCGATTGGGCAGTGGGCAGTTCGGCAGTCGGCGGCAGGGGGAGATCGGGTGGCAGCACGGCCCGGACATGGTCCGGAGCCGGTGTCGCCTCTGCGGTCTCCGCCCTACCGCCTCAGCCTCACTCTGCCGCCTGCTTGCGGATGGACTTCTGCGCGGCCTTCCACACCACCTGGGGCGTGGCCGGCATGGGGACGTCCTCGTGGCCGAGGGCGTCGGTGATGGCGTTGATCACGGCCGGCGGCGCGGCGATGGCGCCGGCCTCGCCGCAACCCTTGATGCCCAGCGGGTTGGAGGGGCACGGCGTCACGGTGGTGCCCACCGCGAAGGACGGCAGGTCATCGGCGCGCGGCATGGTGTAGTCCATGTAGCTCGCCGTCACCAGCTGGCCGGACGCGTCGTAGCGGGCCCCTTCCAGCAGCGCCTGGCCGACGCCCTGGGCGATGCCGCCATGGACCTGGCCCTCGACGATCATCGGATTGATGACGTGGCCGAAATCGTCCACCGCCGTCCACCGGTCGATCTTCGTGACGCCCGTCTCCGGATCCACCTCGACCTCGCAGATGTGCACGCCGGAGGGGAAGGTGAAGTTGGTCGGGTCGTAGAACGCGCCCTCCTTCAGCCCCGGCTCCAGCTCCTGGCCGGAGAACTTGTGGGCGATGTAAGCCTGCAGGGCGACCTCGCCGAAGGCCAGCGACTTGTCGGTGCCGGCGACCGAGAAGCGGCCCTCCTTGAACTCGATGTCCCCTTCCGAGGCCTCGAGCGCATAGGCGGCGACCTTCTTGGCCTTGGCGACGACCTTGTCGAGCGCCTTGACGATGGCGGACATTCCGACCGCGCCGGAGCGCGAGCCGTAGGTGCCCATGCCGAACTGCACCTTGTCGGTGTCGCCGTGCACGACGGAGACCTGCTCGATCGGAATGCCGAGGCGGTCCGACACGAGCTGGGCGAAAGTGGTCTCGTGGCCCTGGCCGTGCGAATGCGAGCCGGTGAGCACCTCGACGGTGCCGACCGGGTTGACGCGCACCTCGGCCGATTCCCACAGGCCGACGCCGGCGCCGAGGGATCCCACCGCCGCCGACGGCGCGATGCCGCAGGCCTCGATGTAGGCTGAGAAGCCGATGCCGCGCAGCTTGCCATTGCGGGCGCTCTCGCGCTTGCGCTTGCCGAGGTTCTTGTAGTCGGCGATCTCGAGCGCCTTCTCGAGCGACGCGTTGTAGTCGCCCGTGTCGTACATCATGATCACGGGCGTCTGGTGCGGGAACTTCTTGACGAAGTTGCGCTTGCGGAACGCCGCCGGATCCTGGCCGACCTGACGGGCCGCCACCTCGACGATGCGCTCGACGACGAAGGTCGCCTCTGGACGGCCGGCGCCGCGATAGGCATCGACCGGCGCCGTGTTGGTGTAGACGCCCTCGACCTCGCAGTAGATGGCGGGGATGTCGTACTGGCCCGACAGCAGCGGGGCGTAGAGGTAGGTCGGCACGCAGCTCGAGAACGTCGAGAGATAAGCGCCGAGATTGGCGCGGGTCTTCACCCGCAAGCCCAGCATGCGGCCACGCTCATCCATGGCGAGCTCGGCATGGGTGATGTGGTCGCGGCCATGTGCGTCGGACAGGAAGGCTTCCGTCCGCTCCGCGGTCCACTTGACGGGACGGCCGACCTTCTTCGCCGCCCAGACGCAGACCGTCTCCTCGGCATAGATGAAGATCTTCGAGCCGAAGCCGCCGCCCACGTCGGGAGCGATGACGCGCAGCTTGTTCTCCGGCGCGATGCCGACGAAGGCCGAAAGCACGAGGCGGGCCACGTGGGGGTTCTGGCTGGTCGTGTAGAGCGTGTAGGCGTCCTGCCCCGAATCGTACTCGCCGACCGCGGCGCGCGGCTCCATGGCGTTGGGGATCAGGCGATTGTTGACGAGGTCGAGCTTCGTCACATGGGCGGCCTTGGCGAACGCCGCCTCGGTGGCGGCCTTGTCGCCGAGGTGCCAGTCATAGACGACGTTGTCGGAGGACACGTCGTGGATCTGCGGCGCGCCCTTGTTGGTGACCGTGGCGAGATCGGCGGCGGCCTGCAGCACGTCGTAGTCGACGACGACCGCCTCGGCCGCGTCGCGGGCCTGGGCATAGCTCTCGGCGATAACGACGGCGACGTGGTCGCCGACATAGCGAACCTTGCCCTGCGCGAGCGCCGGATGCGGCCCGGCCTTCATCGGCGAGCCGTCCTTGGAGTGGATCATCCAGCCGCAGATCAGGCCGCCTATCTTGTCGGCCGCGAGGTCGTCGCCGGTCAGCACGGCGAGCACGCCCGGAGACGCCAGGGCTGCCGAAGCGTCGATCTTGCGGATGTTCGCATGAGCATGCGGCGAGCGCAGGAAATAGGCGTGGGCCTGTCCGGCGCGGTTGATGTCGTCCGTGTACTGGCCCTTGCCGGTGATGAACCGGAAGTCCTCCTTGCGGCGCACGGGCGCGCCAACACCAGTCGATGTCATGGTTCCCTCCTGGTGGCCGCGTCGAGGCGGCCGTTCGTTCTGTCTGTCGTCAGTTCTGCCGCGGCTGGCTGCGTCGCGGGGCGCTCGCTGAGATCACGGACCGATGCTGGATCGCCTGCATGCGCGGGCCGGTCCCTGCCGGCCACGCGCCTCGTTCCGCCGCCCCGCGGTCGGCTCACTCCGCGGCGAGCTTGTGTCCGGCCGAGCCCATCGCCTTCGCGCCGGCTTCGACTGCCTTGACGATGTTGTGGTACCCGGTGCAGCGGCAGATGTTGCCCTCGAGCTCCTCGCGGATGGTGTGCTCGTCGAGGCTGGAACCCTTGCGGTTCACGATGTCGATCGCCGACATGATCATGCCGGGGGTGCAGAAGCCGCACTGCAGGCCGTGATGCTCGCGGAAGGCCGCCTGCATCGGATGCAGCTCCGTACCCTGGGCGAGACCCTCGATCGTCGTGACGCTCGACCCGTCGACGGACACCGCCAGCGCGGTGCAGCTCTTGATGGCGCGGCCGTCCACGAGGACGACGCAGGCCCCGCACTGGCTCGTGTCGCAGCCGACGTGGGTGCCTGTCAGGCGCAGGTTCTCGCGCAGGAACTGCACGAGAAGCGTGCGCGGCTCCACGTTCCCAGAGACGGTCTTCCCGTTCACCGTCAGCGTCACTGTGGCCATTGTCCTGATTCCTCCACTGGGGCGCGGATGCCCGACGGGGTTCCGCTTTCTGGTCGCCGCGGGGGGCGGCTCTTGAACTGTCCCGGGAGAAGACGCGCGCTGCACTGTGCGCCGGCCGTCCCCACCGTCGAAACTGTACAGCTTTGGAGTGTGATACGCCCCGAAAGCAGGGTCAAGCGTCGATCACGCGAAAAAATCCGTACGGAATCGCGGCATTTTGCACCGATTCCAGCACTCTAATGCTGCAGCGCAGCGCGAATGGGTTCGCGGTCACCCCTCACAGAGCATGGAAGGCTCGTTCTGCGTAGACCAGCTTCGGCCCGTGCGGACCCAGCCGCACGGCCGTGACCTCGCCGAACACGACGTGGTGAGTCGCGATGTCCCTGACCTCGACCAGACGGCACTCGAACACGGCAGCCGCCCCGTCGAGGACCGGCACGCCGCCCTCCCCGGCCGTCCACATCCCGTGGCCGAACCGCTCCTCGAGGTGCAGGCCCGTCCGGCCGGCGAAGATCTCGGCGAGCTCGCGTTGCTCCGCCAGGAGAGTGTTGACGCTGAAGCCGCCATTGGCGACGAGCCGCGGAGCGGACTGCGCGATGCGCTGGAGGCAGACGAGCAGCGTCGGGGGATCATCGGACACCGACGCGACGGAGGTTGCCGTGAAGCCCGCCTTGCCTGCGGGACCGTCGGTCGCCACGATGCTGACCGCGGTGGCGAGCCTGCTCATTCCCTCGCGGAAGCTGGGCGGCGGTACCGCCCCGTGCGCGGCCTCTCCGCCGGCTGGTGCTTCGGGCGGAACGGGCCGCGTGATCCTGCTCATCGGGGAATGACGCTCCTGGGACGCCGCAGATATGGCGCTCCAGGTGCCCCATGGCAATCGGCAGCGAAGCTCAGGTGGCGAGGATCGCTTCCCGCAGGCCGTTTCGCACGTGGCTGACGAGGCCGCCGACCGCCGCGGCCGCGGCATCGGGGTCATGCCGGCCGACGGCCTCGACGACGTCGACATGACAGGCCGCGGCCTTCACCATGTCGATTTCGCGCCGGTAGGCGAACCAGGCCCTCCGCGCCATGGATTGGAGCGGATGCAGCGCCCGGGCGGCGTAGGGGTTGCCGGACATGCGGCCGAGCTGCTCGTCCAGCGCGCGGTCAAACTGCATGTAGAGGTCGTGCCGCTCCTTCTCGGCCGCATCCGCCATGCTGCGCCCGATCAGGACGAGCTCCTCCTGGTCGACGTCGCTGCGGCGTTTGGCGGCCGCGGCGGCCACCAACTGCTCGAGCGGAAGCCGGGCCTCCATCGCCAGCAACACCTGCAGCGGTTCGAGAGCCGCCACGGCCATGCCCTTGCGCGGAAACACGATCAGCAGCCCGTCCGACACAAGTCGCTGCACCGCCTCGCGGACCGGCGTGCGGCCCAGCGCCACCCGATCGACGAGTTCCTGCTCCGTGATCCTCGACCCCGGCGGCAGTGCCAGCCGGACGATGTCGTGCTCGATGAGGCGGTAGGCCCTGTCGGCAAGCGTCTCCTCGCGTTGTCTCGCCGGCTCACCTGGCCGCGACGGGACCTCGCCCGCAACCCCGCTGTGAGTCTGGCCGCCCACCGCCACGGCTCCCTCCTCCATGCTCTTGTTGAACCGGTCGCCCTGAAGGTCGACAATACCCATGCGCCGCGCGAGGTCCAGCCGTGCACAGGAACCCGGCGGAGCGCGTTGCGCGGCGAAGATGGTCTGATATATTACTGATATATGAGAGCGGCCGTCGAGGCCCTTTGGCGAGGAGAGCGCGATGAGCTGGGCAGGCATTTTTCCGGCGGTCACCACCAAGTTCACGGCCGACGACAGGCTGGACGTCGCCGAGATGGAGCGCTCCTTCGCTCTGCAGGTCGACGCCGGTGTTCACGGGCTGATCGTCTGCGGCTCGCTCGGCGAAGCCTCCACGCTCGATCCCGACGAGAAGATCGAGATCCTGAAGACGGCGATCCGCGTGGCCGCAGGAAAGATACCGGTGCTGCTGACCGTCGTCGACGGCTCCACGCGCCGCGCCCAGGCGCTGGCTGAGGCCGGCGCCAAGGCCGGCGCCGCGGGCTTCATGGTGCTGCCCGGCGTGCCCTACAAGTCGGAGCCGCACGAGACCGTGGCCCACTACAAGGCCGTCGCGAAGTCCGGCGGGCTGCCGGTGATGATCTACAACAACCCGGTCAGCTACGGCGTAGACATCACACCCGAATTGCTCGGCGAGTTCGCCTCCGACCCGCTCTTCGTGGCGGTCAAGGAATCCTCCGACGACGTCCGCCGCGTGACGCGGATCGCCAACGCCCAGGGTGACCGGTTCGCGGTGTTCACCGGCGTCGACAACCTGGCGCTGGAAAGCCTCGCTGCGGGCGCGGTGGGCTGGGTCGCCGGCCTCGTCTGCGCCTTCCCGCGCGAGACGGTGGCGATCTACGACCTCGTCCGCCAGGGCCGGATGGCCGAGGCTATCGTGCTCTACCGCTGGTTCCAGCCGCTTCTCGACCTCGATGTCTCCGCCCGGCTCGTCCAGAACATCAAGCTCGTGGAAGCCGTCGTGACGGGGTGCAGCGATCGCTGCCGGGCGCCCCGCCAGGCGCTTGCAGGCGCCGAGCGCACCCGCATCGAGGCGATCGTCCGTCGGGCGCTGGAGACGCGCCCTGCCCTCACCCCGCGCCTCGCGGCCGAGTAGGACAGCGGCGGTGGCGACACACACCTTCTTCTGCGTCGACGGGCACACCTGCGGAAACCCGGTGCGCCTCGTGGCGGGGGGCGGCCCCCGCCTCGAGGGCAGCACCATGGTGGAGCGCCGCGCCCACTTCCTCGCCGAATATGACTGGATCCGCACCGGGCTGATGTTCGAGCCGCGCGGTCACGACATGATGTCGGGGGCGATCCTTTACCCGCCGACCCGGGAGGATTGCGACATCGCCTTCCTCTTCATCGAGACCTCAGGATGCCTGCCCATGTGCGGGCACGGCACGATCGGCACGGTCACGATGGCGCTGGAGCGCGGCCTCGTGACGCCGCGGGAGCCTGGCGTTCTGCGAATCGACACGCCGGCCGGGCTCGTCGTCGCCCGCTACGTCCAGAGCGGCCCCTTCGTGGAGAGCGTGCGCATCACCAACGTGCCTTCCTACCTGCATGCCGCCGGGCTGACGGCGGAGGTGGAGGGGCTGGGCGAAATCACGGTGGATGTCGCCTATGGCGGAAACTTCTACGCCATCGTCGAGCCGCAGAAGGCTTTCCCCGGGCTCGAGCACGTCGATCCCTCCGACATCCTGCGCTGGAGCCCTAAGGTTCGGGCGGCCTTCCGGGAGACATTCGACTTCGTGCACCCCGAGAACCCGGCCATCCGCGGGCTGTCCCACGTGATGTGGACAGGAACGCCCCGGCACCCCGAGGCGCATGCCCGCAATGCCGTGTTCTACGGCGACAAGGCGATCGACCGTTCGCCGTGCGGCACGGGCACCTCGGCGCGCATGGCGCAATGGGCGGCCCGCGGCCGGCTCGGCCCGGGTGACGACTTCGTCCACGAATCCATCATCGGAACGCTGTTCCGCGGGCGCGTGGAGGAGAAGACCGCGCTCGGCGACCGCGAGGCGATCATCCCGTCGATCGAAGGCTGGGCGCGCATGACCGGCTACAACACGATCTTCATCGACGATCGTGATCCCCTGGCCCATGGCTTCCAGGTCAAGGATCGCGGCTGAGCCCCGCTCCCGGCGGCGCATGGGTGACATGCGCCGGGCGGAAAACGGCGGCGACATCGCCCTCAACCGCGTTTCCCACCACGGACTGGGGGTCTCCCCGCGATTTCCCCTTTTTGTCGGAAAGATGACGGCCCATCATTGTGGGCGGAGTGCGCACTTGGTAAGAGACCGTAAACCGGCGCGGGCTCCTGCGGGCACGCTGCTTGCTTGCGACAATGGCGGCTCCAGATCGCCTTCCCGTCCGCAGGCCGCGCCAGGAGGGGAGTGGCTTCTCTCATGTATTGTAGCGTCGACCAGTTGCCCCAGCAGCTCATCAACGGGCTCACGCTGGGGTCCATTTATGGTCTGATCGCCATCGGGTATACGATGGTCTTCGGCATCATCGGCATGGTGAACTTCGCCCATGGCGACGTCTTCATGGTGGGCGCCTTCATTGCGCTCATCCTGTTCATGATCGCGACCGCATGGATCGGGCTCGCCGTCGTTCCCGCCCTCATCATCGTGCTCGTGCTCGGCATGGCGCTGACGGGGCTGTGGAACTGGACCATCGAGCGAATAGCCTACAGACCCTTACGAGGGTCGTTCCGGCTGGCGCCGCTGATCTCGGCCATCGGCATGTCGATCTTCCTCGCCAACCTCGTCCAGGTCGTGCAGGGGCCGCGCAACAAGCCCCTGCCCCCGATGCTTCCCGGCACCATCACGCTGATGGGCGAGGGCTCGACCTCCGTCGTGCTCGCCTACAAGCAGATCATCATCATGGTCGTCACCGTGGTGCTGCTGGCGGTGTTCTGGTGGCTGGTGCAGAAGACGCCGCTCGGCCGTGCCCAGCGCGCCTGCGAGCAGGACCGCAAGATGACGGCACTGCTCGGCATCGACGTCGACAAGACGATCTCGCTGACCTTCGTCATCGGCGCCGCGCTCGCCTCCGTGGCAGGCGTCATGTACCTCATGTACTACGGCGTCGTGAGCTTCTCCGACGGCTTCAACCCGGGCGTGAAGGCCTTCACGGCGGCGGTCCTGGGCGGCATCGGCTCGCTGCCCGGCGCCGTGCTCGGCGGCCTGCTGATCGGCCTCATCGAGACCTTCTGGTCGGCCTGCTTCACCATCGACTACAAGGACGTCGCAGCCTTCTCGATCCTCGCGATCACGCTGATCTTCCTGCCAACCGGCATTCTCGGCCGGCCGGAAGTGGAGAAGGTGTGACCCGATGACCTCGCCAGCTTCCGAGCCCATCGCCGTCCGCGCGCCCGCGGCGGCAAGTGTCCTGCGCAACGACGTTTCGATCGGCAAGGCCCTGCGCGACGCCGGCTTCGCCGCGCTCGTCATGCTCGGCCTTGCCTTCCCGATCCTGCTGCTGCGCACCGACCAGAACATGTCGAACCAGCTGGTGCTGACGCCGAGGCCGGGCCTCGTCGTGGTCGCCTGCCTCGGCGTCTTCATCGGCCGCTTCATCATCTCGATGTTTGCCGACACCATGACGCGCCTGCTGCTGGTCAGCGGCGCCTATGTGCTGCTCGGCCTCCTGCTGCGCGCGGCCAGTGCCGGCGTCGACTCCTTCACCATCGGCCTGCTCGTCGTCGGCCTCGTCATCCTGGCACTGGCCGTCCTGCACCGGTCCATCAGCGACGGTGTCGCGAAGATCATGGTGGTGCTGGGCACCGTCATCGCGACCATCGCCATCGTCGTCGGGATCAGCTCCGGCTTCGCCGCCGTGAGCGGCTCGCTTGCCGCGGCCGGCATCGCCTCCGTGGCGCTCGGCCTTCTCTGGCAGAGGGGTATCGCCGGCGGCTCCATGCAGGCGGCCGGGTCCTATACCGGGCGCGGCTCCACCATCAGCAAGTGGCTCGGCCCGGCCTTCATCGGCTTCATCGCCGTCTACCCCGCCGTGGCGCTGGCGCTGACGGGCAATGCCGGCGCGATCAAGTGGATCGACAATTTCGGCATCCAGATCCTCATCTACATCATGCTGGGCTGGGGCCTGAACATCGTCGTCGGCCTCGCCGGACTTCTCGACCTCGGCTACGTCGCGTTCTATGCGGTCGGCGCCTACGCCTACGCCCTCATCGCGACGCAGGTGATCCCCGCGACCTTCCCCGAGCTCGGTGTCTGGGCGTTCTGGATCTGCCTGCCCATCTCGGGGCTGCTGGCCGCTCTCTGGGGCATTCTGCTCGGTTTTCCCGTGCTCCGGCTGCGAGGCGACTATCTCGCCATCGTCACGCTGGCCTTCGGCGAGATCATCCGCCTCGTGCTGATCAACTGGGTCGCCTTCTCCAACGGCTATGCCGGCATCTCCTCGATCCCGCGGCCGTCCTTCTTCGGCATCCCCTTCAACGCGTCCGACAAAGGCTTCGCGGCCGTCTTCGGCCTGCCGTTCAGCCCGATCTACCGCACCATCTTCCTCTACTACGTCATCCTGCTGCTGGCGCTGCTGACCGCCTACGTCACCGTGCGCCTGCGCCGCCTGCCGATCGGCCGGGCCTGGGAGGCGTTGCGCGAGGACGAGATCGCCTGCCGGTCGCTGGGCATCAACACCACCAACACCAAGCTCACCGCCTTCTCGCTGGGCGCCATGTTCGGCGGCTTCGCGGGCTGCTTCTTCGCCGCGCGCCAGGGCTTCATCTCGCCCGAGAGCTTCACCTTCATCGAATCCGCCCAGGTGCTGGCGATCGTCGTGCTCGGCGGCGCAGGCAGCATTATCGGCGTGGTGATCTCTTCGGTGCTGCTGGTGGGCGGGTTCGAGATCCTGCGCGAACTCGACGTGCTGAAGCAGGTCTTCGGTGAAAGCTTCGACCCCACGCAGTACCGCACGCTGCTGTTTGGCCTCGCCATGGTCCTCATCATGCTGTGGAAGCCGCGCGGCCTCATCTCGCAGCGCGAGCCCACGGCCTTTCTCAAGGAGCGTCGCGCCGTCTCGAGCTCGATGATGAAGGAGGGCCACGGCTGATGGCTGCCTCGACCTCCTCCGCGCTGCTCCATGTCGAGCACGTCACCATGCGGTTCGGCGGCCTCGTCGCCGTCAACGACCTCTCCTTCGAGGTGCACAAGGGCGACATCACGGCGCTCATCGGCCCCAACGGTGCCGGCAAGACCACGGTCTTCAACTGCATCACCGGGTTCTACAAGCCGACCGAGGGGCGCATCACGCTGCGGCACCCCAATGGCTCGTCCTGGCTGCTGGAGCGCCTGCCGGACTTCAAGATCAACGCCAAGGCGCGCGTCGCGCGCACCTTCCAGAACATCCGCCTTTTCCAGGGCATGACCGTCCTGGAAAACCTGCTCATCGCGCAGCACAATCCGCTGATGGTCGCCTCCGGAATGACCGTCCTCGGCGTGCTCGGCATCGGCGGCTACAAGGCGCGGGAGCGCGAGGCGGTCGAGCTCGCCAAGTACTGGCTCGAAAAGACCTCGCTCACCGACCGCGCGGACGATGCCGCGGGCGAACTCCCCTACGGCGCACAGCGCCGGCTCGAGATCGCACGCGCCATGTGCACCAATCCCGTCCTGCTCTGCCTCGACGAGCCGGCGGCGGGCCTGAACCCCAAGGAAAGCCTCGAGCTAAACACGCTCCTGCGCTCGATCCGCAATGACCACGAGACCTCGATCCTGCTGATCGAGCACGACATGTCCGTGGTCATGCAGATCTCCGACCACGTCGTCGTGCTCGACTACGGCACCAAGATCGCCGACGGCACGCCCTCCGAGGTGCAGAACGATCCCAAGGTCATCGCCGCCTATCTCGGCGTGGACGACGAGGAGGTCGAGGAGGTCGAGGCCGAGGTGGAGAAGGTCGCCGAGGAAGTCGGAACGGGAGCCGCCAGATGAGCGCCTCGCCTGCGCCCACACAACGGGCCAAGGAGCCGCTTCTCGCGGTCCGTGGCGTCAAGACCTACTACGGCAACATCATCGCGCTGAAGGGCGTCGACATCGACGTCGACTCCGGCGAGATCGTGACGCTGATCGGCGCCAACGGCGCCGGCAAGTCGACGCTGATGATGACGATCTTCGGATCGCCGCGAGCCCGCGAGGGCCGCATCATCTATGACGGCCGCGACATCACGCAGATGCCGACGCACGAGATTGCGCGACTGCGCATCTCGCAGTCACCCGAGGGGCGGCGCGTCTTCCCGCGGATGACCGTCTACGAGAACCTCCAGATGGGGGCCTCGCTCGACGGCTTTGCGCACTTCGACCAGGATCTCGAGCGCGTCTGCACGCTCTTTCCCCGCTTGCGGGAACGCCTGACGCAGCGGGGCGGCACGCTGTCGGGCGGCGAGCAGCAGATGCTGGCCATCGGACGCGCGCTGATGGCGCGCCCCCGCCTGCTGCTGCTCGACGAACCCTCGCTCGGACTGGCGCCCCTGATCGTCAAGCAGATCTTCGACGCCATCCGCGACCTCAACCGAACGGAGGGGCTTACCGTCTTCCTGGTGGAGCAGAACGCCTACCATGCACTGAAGCTCGCGCACCGCGGCTACGTCATGGTCAATGGCCTCGTCACGCTCTCCGGGACGGGCAAGGAACTCCTCGCCAACCCCCAGGTGCGCGCCGCGTACCTCGAGGGTGGCCACCACTGAATCCGGAAGGCGCGATCATGCAGGGCGTCCTCTACGAAGAGAGCTCGTTTGGACTGTTTCTCCTCGTTTCCATCATCATGGGCGGGCTGGCAGCATGGCAGTCGGGCCGCTCCATCGCGCAGACTTGGCGGCCGTACTGGACGGTGATTCCCTACATGTTCGTGCTGGGGGTCGGCGTGCGCTTCATCCATTTCGCACTGTTCGAGGGACACTTCCTGTCCCTCCACTACTACCTCGTCGACGTCGCGATCCTGATCGTCTTCGGCAGCCTGGGCTTCCGCTACAAGCGGACGAACCAGATGACGACGCAGTACCGCTGGATCTACGAGCGCAACGGCCCCTTCAGCTGGCGCGAGCGTGCCAGCGAGGCGGGGTGACCATCACGAAGGTTTTCGAGTGACTCCCGGCTGATTTCGCGGCAAGAGTCGACGAATGCGGTGGGAGACTTTCGGAGAAGACGAACCCGGAACAAGGGTTCGAACCACCAGAGGGGAAGTGTCTATGAAGAAAGTTCTGATGACCGGTATCGCGTTCGGCGCCGTCATGATGGCGTCGGCGATCGCTCATGCCGAAATCAAGCTCGGCGTGGCCGGCCCGATCACCGGCCCGAACGCAGCCTTCGGCGCGCAGCTCGTCAACGGCGTGCAGCAGGCGGTCGAAGACATCAATGCAAAGGGCGGAATTCTCGGCCAGAAGGTGGTCGTGGTAACCGGCGACGACGTTTCCGATCCCAAGCAGGGCGTCTCCGTCGCCAACAAGTTCATCGGCGACGGCGTGCAGCTCGTGGTCGGTCACTTCAACTCCGGCGTGACGATCCCGGCCTCCGAGGTCTATCAGGAGAACGGCGCCATCGTGATCTCGCCTTCGGCCACCAACCCGAAGCTGACCGAGCGTGGAATGTGGAACGTGTTCCGCACCTGCGGCCGTGACGACCAGCAGGGCAAGCTGTGGGCGGAGTACGCCAAGAAGAACCTGGCAGGCAAGAAGATCGCCGTCGTCCATGACAAGACGACCTACGGCCAGGGTCTTGCCGACGCCGCCAAGGGCTTCATGAATGCCGACGGCATCAAGGAAGTGCTCTATGAAGGCGTGAACACGGGCGAGAAGGACTTCTCGGCGCTCGTCTCCAAGATCAAGGCTTCCGGCGCCGACGTCGTCATGTGGGGCGGCCTGCACACCGAAGGCGGCCTGATCGTGCGCCAGATGCGCGACCAGGGTCTGAAGACGGTCATGATGTCCGGCGACGGCATCACCTCCGACGAGTTCGCCACCATCGGCGGCGACGGCGTCATCGGCACGCTGATGTCCTTCGGTCCGGACCCGCGCAACAATCCGGCCGCGAAGGCCGTGGTTGACGAGTTCCGCGCCAAGAAGTTCGAGCCCGAGGCGTATACGCTCTACAGCTACGCCGCAGTGCAGATCCTCGCCCAGGCTGCCGAGCAGGCCAAGGCCATGGACACCAAGAAGATCGCCGAGGTGATGAACTCCGGCAAGCCGTTCAAGACCGCGCTGGGCGACATCTCCTTCGACAAGAAGGGCGACCGTACGTCGCTCGACTACGTGATGTACGTCTGGAAGAAGGACGACAAGGGCAAGATCACCTACGTCCAGCAGTAATCTGCCTGGCACGTGATCGGAAAGGGCGCCTCGGGGCGCCCTTTTCTATTGTTGCGCAGCGCATCACGGTCTCGTCGCCATTCTTTGAGGAAGAGGCGAGCCCCACTTCATGAGTTCCAGGACTCCACCCCTTCAGGCGCACGCGCGCCAGCGTCTCCCTCCGGCTTCGGGAAGGGGCAGCCATCCGCCTTTCCGTACGCGCCGTCCGTTTTGACAAACGCAAGCTGCTTGCTTAGTGACAACCGTAGAATCTCTCCGAGGTGTCGCGTGACCGACCGACTGACCAGGCTTCTCGCCGAGCGCCCTGCCCTCCTCGCCGATGGCGCGACAGGCACGAACTACTTCGAGATGGGCCTTGCACCCGGCGAGGCCCCCGAGGCGTGGCTTCTCGAAGCGCCGGAGAAGGTCAAGGATCTGCACGCCCGCTTCATTGCCGCGGGGTCCGACGTCGTCCTGACCAACACCTTCGGCGCCAATCGCTTTCGCCTGAAGCTGCATGGTCTCGAGGAGCGCGCCGCCGAGCTGAACCTCGTCGCGGCGAGGCTGGCGCGCGAAGTCGCCGACGCCTCCGGCCGGGACGTCGTCGTCGCCGGCTCGATGGGCCCCACGGGTGAGCTCTTCGAGCCGCTGGGCGCGCTGACGCCCGAGGCCGCCGTGGCCGCCTTCGCCGAGCAGGCGCGCGGCCTGAAGGAGGGCGGCGCGGACGTGGCCTGGATTGAGACCATGTCGGCGCCCGAGGAGATCGAGGCCGCAGCGCGCGGTGCAATCCAGGCCGGCCTGCCCTTCGTGTTTACCGCGAGCTTCGACACGGCCGGGCGGACCATGATGGGGCTGACGCCGCAGGCGCTCACGGCGCTTGCCGATGCACTGCCCGAGAAGCCCATCGCGATCGGCGCCAATTGCGGCATCGGCCCGGGAGATCTCGTCGCTTCCATCCTGTCGATGAGCGATGCCGAAGCGGCTGCCGGCCGGCACGACCACGTGTTCGTGGCCAAAGGCAATTGCGGCATCCCCACGCTCGTCGGCGGCAAGGTGCACTACGGCGGCACGCCGGAGATGATGGCCGACTATGCCCGCCTGGCGCTGGCGTCCGGCGCGCGCATTATCGGCGGGTGCTGCGGCACCTCCACCAGCCACCTCATGGCCATGCGCAAGGTGCTGGACGAGAATGCGCCGCGCCAGCGGCCGACCATCGAGGCGGTCGAGGCGAGCCTGGGCGCGATAACGCGGCCCAAGAGCTCCGAAGGCCGCAGCCGCTCGGGCCGCCGCGCCCGGGAGGCCTGAGCCGGTTCAGCCGAGCCGGCCGAGGGCCGGGAAGGTCTCGAGCAGCCAGAACGACATCTGCGTGAACGAGCCGGTGAGGAACGCCACGCCGGTGACGACGAGCAATGCTCCCATCGTTTTCTCGACGATGTGCATCCGGCTGCGGAACCGCTTCATCATTGCCGTGAACGGCTCCAGCGCGACCGCCGCGAGAAGGAACGGGATGCCGAGGCCGGCCGAGTAGACGGCCAGCATGACGGCTCCCCGCATGACCGTGTCCTCCGATCCCGCCACGGCGAGGATCGTTGCGAGGATCGGCCCGATGCACGGCGTCCACCCGAACGCGAACGCCAGCCCCATGACATAGGCGCCCCACAGCCCGACCGGCTTCTCGACGCTGACCCGCGCCTCGCGGTAGAGCATGGCGATCCGGAACACGCCGAGGAAATGCAGGCCCATCACGATGATGGCGCCGCCCGCCAGCAGCGAAAGAATGTCCAGGTACTGGCGAACGACCTGCCCGAGCAGCGACGCGGTCGCGCCGAGCAGCACGAAAACGGTGGAAAACCCCAGGACGAACAACGCCGCCGCAATCAGGATGTCGCGCCGCGCACGCCGCTCTCCGCCTTCAGCGAACTCCTCGATCGAGGTTCCCGCGACATAGCAGAGGTACGGCGGCACGAGAGGCAGCACGCAGGGGCTCAGGAAGCTGAGAACACCGGCGAAAAGGGCTGCTGGGATGGAAACGTCGGACATGCCGGCGCCTTGTAGCGGCTTGCCGGCCCTTGGGGAAGGCGGGGCGAACACGCCTGCATCACAAGCCCATCAGCTTGTGTATTCCCGCGTCCTGGCTTCACGCAAATGCGCGGGTTTCGCGTGTCCTGCAACCGGAACCACGTAGGCGCCGTGTCCCGACGGAGTACAGTGGGCTGCCTTCGTTTTGCAGGTGGCGGTCGTTTCAGGCGTCTTTTTCAGCGGTTCGTTTTCAGCACGGAGTTTCATTTTGCAGGAGCGAGCCGCCCTTTACGGCGTGGTGACCGGCTGGGCGTGCCTGTGGGCCTGCCTCGGTCTCCTCAGGCTGGCAGGCATGGGGGTCGGTTGGCCATCCTCGATCGCGGGCATGGCGGGTGCCGACCCGGGGCAGGTCTTCCAGGTGCCGGAACTGGTGGATCGCCTGTTCGGCCTCGCGCAGATCGGAGTGGCAGCGGCCTTCGTGAACGTCCTCATCCCGCGCGGGCCCGCACCGCCGGCCGACCGCGCACTGGGCGCCTGCGCCTGGGCGATGATCGTGCTGGGCATCGGAACGGCGGCCGACAGCATCACCGGGCACCTGCCCGCCGTCGCGCTGGACGCCGTGCTCTTCATCGCGGTCGCTGCCACCGCGGTCTTTGCGGGCACGGCCGACCACCGGCTGGGACGCGCAGGCCGCGGGCGGGTGTTCATCTGGGCGCGCAAGGGCACGCTGCAGGATGACCCTGCCGGAGCCCTTGCGGCGGGAGCGGCGGTCGAGGAGTATCGGCCGCCGTGCAGAACCTCCTCACAGATGTAGCTGGACTGAAGGTCGGCAACGCCGCCTCGCCACGCCACGCCACGGGCGTGACCGTGGTCCTGTTCGACGAGCCCGCATCGGCGTCTCTCGCCGTGCTCGGCGGCGCACCGGGCACGCGCGACACCGACCTGCTCGATCCCGAGATGACCGTCGAGGCGGTCGACGCCATCGTTCTCTCCGGTGGCTCGGCCTTCGGGCTGGACGCCGCGGGCGGCGTGCAGGCCGTCCTGGCGGAGCGCAGCCGGGGCTTCCGCGTCGGCGTCCACACCATTCCCATCGTGCCTCAGGCCATCCTCTTCGACCTCGCCAATGGCGGAGACAAGGACTGGGGCCGCACTCCCCCCTATCGCGAGCTCGGCATCGAGGCCTGCGAGGAAGCCATGTCCGGCTTCGGCCTCGGCACGGTCGGCGCCGGCTACGGGGCGACAACCGCGGGGCTCAAGGGCGGCCTCGGCTCGGCCAGCACACGGACTCCGTCGGGCTACACCGTGGGTGCCATCGTGGCGGTGAACGCCGTGGGATCGGCCGTGATAGGCGACGGACCGCATTTCTGGTCCGCGCCCTACGAGCGGGCCGGGGAATTCGGCGGCCTCGGCTGGCCCCAGCGCTTCACGCCGGAAGACCTCGTGCCGCGGCTGAAGGGCGGCCCGATCGAGAACACCACCATCGCAGTCGTCGCCACCGACGCGCAGCTCACCAAGACGCAGTGCAAACGCGTCGCGCTGGGTGCCCATAACGGCCTCGCCCGGGCGCTCCGGCCGGCCCACACGCCGCTCGACGGGGACTCGGTGTTCTCCGCGGCGACAGGCAGGATTCCGCTGCACGATCCCATCCTGGGCGTGGTGGAGATCGCCGTCGCGGCAGCGGACTGCCTGGCGCGCGCCGTGGCCCGCGGTGTGTTCGAGGCGCGCGCACTGCCCTATCCGGGAGCCCTGCCGGCCTGGAGCGAGCGCTACGGCCGGATCATGGTCTCGCCCTGAGCGCCTACTGGAACCGCGCCGCGGAGAAGGGCGCGGGATTGGCGAAGGGGGTCTCCCCCGTCATCAGCTCCGAAAGCAGCCGCCCGGTGGAGGCCGCCAGCGTCAGCCCGTGATGGGCGTGGCCGAAGGCGAACCAGAGCCCCTTGTGCCGGGGAGCCTCGCCGATGACAGGCCGCATGTCGGGAAGGCAGGGCCTGGCTCCCATCCAGGGCTTCTCGTCGACGCGCTCGTCGAGCGGAAACAGCTTGCGCGCCGTGGGCTCGGTCCGCTCGAGCTGCACGGGCGTGGGCGGCGCGTCCCGGTCGGCGAACTCGGCGCCCGTGGTCAGGCGTATGCCGCGCGACATCGGGGCCAGGACATAGCCGTTTTCCGCGTCGAGCAGGGTGTGGTGAAGGACTGCATTGCCCTTGGGGCGGTAGTGCATGTGGTAGCCGCGCTTGACCGCGAGCGGGATGTCGTAGCCGAGCGGCCGGAAGACGCTGTCCGACCACGGCCCCATCGCGAGAACGACCTGCCCGGCGCCGATCGGGCCTGCCTCGGTCGTGACGCTCCAGCCGTCGCCGGACTGGGCAAGGCTTCGCGCATCGCCGGCGAAGAGGCCGCCGCCGCGCTGTTCGAAGAGGTGGAGATAGGCGCGCGAAAGGGCGGCGGGATCGTTGATGCAGACGGGGTCGAGGTAGTGGATGCCGCCCGCGATGCCGTCGGCGAGGTTGGGTTCGCGCTGGCGCAGCGCATCGCCTTCGAGCACCTCGAACTTCACCCCGAAATTGCGCAGGGCGTATGCATCGCGCACCGCAGCGTCGAGCTTGGACCTGGACCGGAACAGCTTCAGCCATCCGGTGCGGCGGACCAGCGGCGTCGCCCCGGCGGCCTCGATCAGCGGTTCGTGCTCGGAGACGGAATGCTCGATCATCGGCAGCAGCGCCCGCATCGCCTCCTCGTGCCGCTGCGGCGCCGCGTTCCACCAGTAGCGCGCGAGCCAGGGCGCGATGCGGGGCAGGTAGCTGGCGTGGTAGTGCGCCTCCGGCGTGTTGTTCAGGCCGTATTTGACGAGATCGCCCAGTCGCCTGGGGAAGGCGTAGGGATAGATGGAGGCGCGCTCGATCAGCCCGGCATTGCCGAAGCTGGTCCCCTCCCCCGCGCCCTGCCGGTCGACGATGGCGACCGACCGCCCTTTCTCCTGAAGCTTCAGCGCCGTCGCCAATCCGACAATGCCTGCCCCCAGCACAACCACGTCACGCCGCATCGAACGACTGTCCCTGAACCCGTTGTTTTATTGAAGCAGACCATAAGCTCCGCACCGGTCCCGTACCACGGCGGCAGACGCAAGGCACGTGTCCACGCGGGTCGGGTGGGCGGGCCGTCCCCGGCCCACACGCCCGCGCCATTGCGCAGCGCCCGCCCGGGTGGTACGCGCGGGGAATGGCCCGCCCGATCATCATCGCACCCTCCATCCTGGCTGCCGATTTCGCCCGCCTCGGCGAGGAGGTGAAGGCGGTGGACGCCGCCGGAGCGGATTGGATCCACCTCGACGTGATGGACGGGCACTTCGTGCCCAACATCACCTTCGGTCCGGACGTCGTCAGGGCCCTGCGCCCGTGGTCCACCAAGACCTTCGACGCGCACCTGATGATCGCGCCGGCAGACCCGTTCCTCGACGCCTTCGCGAAGTCCGGGTGCGATATCATCACCGTCCATGCCGAGGCCGGACCGCACCTGCACAGGTCGCTCCAGGCCATCCGCGCACTTGGAAAGAAGGCGGGCGTCGTCATCAACCCGGCAACACCCGAGGACGTGCTGGGCTACGTCCTCGATAGCGTCGATCTCATCCTGCTGATGACCGTGAATCCCGGCTTCGGCGGCCAGGCCTTCATCCCGGAGGTGGTCGGCAAGGTGCGCCGCGTCGCGGACATGGTCGGCGAGCGTTCGATCGACATCGAGATCGACGGGGGCATCACGCCGCAGACCGCGCCTCTCGTCGTCGAGGCGGGTGCCAATGTGCTCGTGGCCGGGTCTGCCGTCTTCAAGGGCGGCCCGGGCACCTATGCGGAAGCGATCACCGCCATCCGCAGCGCCGCCGAGGCGGCGCAACGCTGACCTCGAAAGGACGAGCATGATCCCGCGCTACAGCCGGCCGGAAATGGTGGCCATCTGGTCGCCGGAAACCCGCTTTCGCATCTGGTTCGAGATCGAGGCGCATGCTTGCGACGCGCTGGCCGAACTGGGCGTGATCCCGAAGGAAGCGGCGCGGACGATCTGGGAAAAGGGCGGCGCCGCCACCTTCGACGTCGAGCGCATCGATGCGATCGAGCGGGAGGTGAAGCACGACGTCATCGCCTTCCTGACGCACCTCGCCGAGTTCGTGGGTCCCGACGCGCGCTTCATTCACCAGGGCATGACGTCTTCCGACGTTCTGGACACATGCCTCGCGGTTCAGCTGGCCCGCGCCACCGACCTGCTCATCGCCGACACGGACGCATTGCTCGCAGCGCTGAAGCGCCGGGCGCTCGAGCATAAGCACACGCCCACCATCGGCCGCTCGCATGGCATCCATGCCGAGCCCACCACTTTCGGCGTGAAGCTGGCGCAGGCCTATGCCGAGTTCGACAGGGCGCGGGCGCGCCTCGTGGCAGCGCGAGCGGAGGTGGCAACCTGCGCCATCTCCGGCGCCGTCGGCTCCTTCGCCAACATCGACCCGCGGGTCGAGGAGCATGTGGCAAAAGCCATGGGCCTGACCCCCGAACCGGTATCCACGCAGGTGATCCCGCGCGACCGGCACGCCATGTACTTTGCGACGCTGGGCGTGGTCGCCTCCTCCATCGAGCGTCTTGCGACAGAGATCCGGCACCTGCAGCGCACCGAGGTGCTCGAGGCTGAGGAGTACTTCTCCGAGGGCCAGAAGGGCTCCTCGGCCATGCCGCACAAGCGCAATCCCGTGCTCACCGAGAACCTCACGGGCCTCGCCCGCATGGTGCGCGCCTACGCATTGCCGGCCATGGAGAACGTGGCGCTCTGGCACGAGCGCGACATCTCCCACTCCTCCGTGGAGCGCATGATCGGCCCGGATGCGACCGTGACGCTCGATTTCGCCCTGGCTCGGCTGACCGGCGTGGTCGACAGGCTGCTGATCTACCCTGAAAACATGCGCAGGAATCTGGACCGGCTCGGCGGTCTCGTGCATTCGCAGCGCGTGCTGCTGGCGCTGACGCAGAAGGGTGTCTCCCGGGAGGATGCATATCGCCTCGTCCAGCGCAACGCGATGCCCGTCTGGCGCGGCGAGGGCGACTTCCTCACGCTGTTGAAGGCCGATCCCGACGTCTCCCGGGTGCTGAGCGACGCCGAGCTCGAGGAGAAATTCGACCTCGGCTACCACACGAAGCACGCCGACACGATCTTCCGGCGGGTGTTCGGAGACAGCTGAGCCGGCTCACGCGCGAATCCCCTGATCCGCCTCGTCCGGCCGGCTCACGCGCGCGCCTCTCGCGCCCAACTGACGGCGCGGACTGCTCCAAGCCGCGTTTCGGCCGATGTCATGCAGTTGTCATGCGAGCGTCATAACGAGAGGACGACGGACGGCCATCCTGCGGGAGCTGTCCCGGCGAATGCCGCGCAAACGCGGCACCGCAACGTCAAAGGGAGACGTTCCGTGAACATGAAAGCAATTCTTGCGGCTGCGAGCCTCGTAGCGGGGCTGTCGGCTGCCCCGGCCCTGGCGGCCGATATCACCGGCGCTGGCGCCACATTCCCCTACCCGATCTATGCGAAGTGGGCTGATGCCTACAAGAAGGACACCAATGTCGGCCTGAACTACCAGGCCATCGGATCGGGCGGCGGCATCAAGCAGATCGTCGCGCGCACCGTGACCTTCGGCGCCACCGACGCCCCGATGAAGGCCGAGGACCTCGAGAAGAACGCCCTCATCCAGTTCCCGGCCGTCATGGGCGGCATCGTCCCCGTCATCAACGTCGATGGAGTGGGCCCGGGCGAACTGACGCTCGACGGCCCCACCCTGGCCCAGATCTATCTCGGCAAGGTCGCGACCTGGAACGATCCGGCGATCGCCAAGCTGAATTCCGGCATCAAGCTGCCCGACCAGAAGATCACGGTCGTGCGCCGCGCCGACGGCTCGGGCACCACGTTCAACTTCACCGACTACCTGTCGAAGGTGAGCCCGGACTGGAAGGGCAGCGTCGGGTCCGCGACGGCCGTCGAGTGGCCGGTCGGCGTCGGCGCCAAGGGCAATGACGGTGTCGCCAACAACGTCATGCAGACGAAGGGCGCTATCGGCTACGTCGAGTACGCCTACGCCAAGCAGAACAAGCTTTCGCACACGAAGATGGTCAATGCGGCCGGCAAGGTCGTTGGCCCCGAGCTCGCGTCCTTCTCGGCCGCGGCCGAAGGCGCCGACTGGAAGGGAACGCCCGGCTACGGCGTGATCCTGTCGAACCAGAAGGGCGACAAGAGCTGGCCGATGACGGCAGCCACCTTCATCCTCGTGCCGAAGCAGCCCCAGGACGCCGCGGCCGCGGCCGACGCCCTGAAGTTCTTCGACTGGGCCTACCGCAACGGCGGCAAGATGGCCGAGGAGCTGGACTACATCCCGCTGCCGAAGTCGCTTATCTCGCTGATCGAGAAGACCTGGAGCGAAGTGAAGGGCGCCGACGGCAAGCCCGTCTTCACCCCCGCCAGCTGATCAAGCCAAACCGGGGCGGTGCGCCGAGGCGCGCACCGCCCCGCTCTTCTCACCCGGCGGGCGCGATGGCGCCGGGCACAGGTTTCACCAGGAGTCCTCGATGGTCGACATGGCCCTGCAAGAGGGGGCGCGGAAAGCGCGGCCCATCCTCGACCGCGCCCAGGCTTTGGCCCGCTTCAAGCTGTCGGATAGCACTTTCGCCTGGCTGACCTGGGGTAGTGCGGTCGCCGTGCTGGTGATCATGGGCGGCATCATCGGGTCGCTGATCGTCAGCTCGATCCCGACGTTCAGCCAGCTCGGCCTGAGCTTCCTGACCTCGTCGTCCTGGAATCCGCCGCTCGACAAGTTCGGTGCCGCCCCGTCGATCTACGGCACGCTGGTCACGTCGGCGATCGCCATGGTGATCGCCGTGCCGATCGGCATCGGCATCGCCATCTTCCTGACCGAGCTCTGCCCGCTGTCGTTGCGCCGGCCGATCGGCATCGCGGTGGAACTGCTCGCCGGCATCCCCTCGATCATCTACGGGATGTGGGGCTTCTTCGTCCTGAACCCCTTCCTGCAGACCGTGCTGGGCACCGGGTTGAGCCTGTTCACGGCCGGCCTCGTGCTGGCCATCATGGTGCTGCCCTTCATCACGTCCATCTCGCGCGATGTCTTCGAGACGGTGCCGCCGATGCTGAAGGAATCAGCCTACGGCCTTGGCTGCACCCGGTGGGAGGTCGTGAAGAACGTCGTCATCCCGTTCACGCGGGTCGGTGTCATCGGCGGCGTCATGCTGGCCCTCGGCCGGGCGCTCGGCGAGACCATGGCGGTGACCTTCGTGGTCGGCAACGCCAACCGCATCTCGCCCTCGCTGCTGGATCCCGGCACGACCATCTCGGCGACCATCGCCAACCAGTTCGCGGAAGCCGAACCGGGTCTCTACACATCCTCGCTCATGACACTCGGACTGTTGCTCTTCATCGTCACCTTCGTGGTGCTTGCGGCGGCGCGGCTCATGCTCATGCAGCTCGAGCGCAAGGGAGGCCGCTGATGCGCGACCTGAACCGCTACAGGAGCCGCGCCACGCGCAGCAACGTATGGATGGTGCTGTCGACCGCGGCCACCGTCGTCGGACTCGGCATGCTCGTCCTCATCCTCGGCGGATTGATCTGGCGGGGCATCGGAAGCCTCTCGCCCGCCGTCTTCCTCGAGAACACGCCCCCGCCCGGCAGCGCCGGCGGACTGCTCAACGCCATCGTCGGCTCGCTGCTGATGACCGTGCTGGGCGTCATCATCGGCGCGCCTCTCGGCATGCTCGCCGGCACATATCTCGCCGAGTACGGCAAGAGCTCGCGCTTCGCGATGCTGGTGCGCTTCGTCAACGACATCCTGCTGAGCGCACCCTCCATCGTCATCGGCCTGTTCATTTACAACGTCGCCGTGGCGCCGGTCGGCCGCTTCTCCGGCTTCGCCGGCGGACTGGCCCTCGCGGTCATCGTGATCCCGGTCGTGCTGCGCACGACGGAGGACATGCTCGTCCTCGTGCCCACGCAGCTGCGTGAAGCAGCGGCCGCCCTCGGCATGCCCCGCTCGCTCGTCATCCGGCAGGTGGTCTACTCATCCGCCCGTGCGGGCCTCGTGACCGGCGTTCTCCTCGCCGTCGCACGCATCAGCGGGGAGACAGCGCCGCTGCTGTTCACCGCGCTCAACAACCAGTTCTTCTCGTGGGACATGAGCCGGCCCATCGCCAACCTGCCCTACGTGATCTTCCAGTTCGCCAGCAGCCCCTACAAGGAGTCGCAGAGCCTCGCCTGGGCCGGTGCCATCATCATCACGATGACGGTGCTGATCCTCAGCGTGACCGCGCGCTCTCTGTCCGGGACGAGGAAGTGACATGACCGCGCACGTCAATCTCCCGGAAAAAGTCACCGTCAGGAACCTGAAGTTCTTCTACGGCGAGAACCTTGCCCTGAAGACGATCAACCTGCCGCTCTACGACAGGAAGGTCACCGCCTTCATCGGACCGTCAGGCTGCGGAAAGTCCACGCTGCTGCGCGTCCTCAACCGCATGTACGACCTCTACCCGCGCCAGCGGGCCGAGGGCGAGGTGCTGCTCGATGGCGACAACATCCTGGACCCCAAGCAGGACCTGAACCTGCTGCGCTCCCGCATCGGCATGGTGTTCCAGAAGCCGACGCCCTTCCCGATGTCGATCTACGACAACATCGCCTTCGGCATCCGGCTCTACGAAAGCCTGCCGAAGAGCGAGATGGACGACCGCGTCGAGACGGCGCTGCGCGGCGCGGCCCTTTGGGACGAGGTGAAGACCAAGCTCGACGCCTCCGGCCTCAGCCTCTCCGGCGGACAGCAGCAGCGCCTGTGCATCGCCCGCTCGGTGGCGGTGAAGCCCGACGTCATTCTGTTCGACGAACCCTGCTCGGCTCTCGACCCCATCTCGACCGCGAAGGTCGAGGAACTGATTGACGAGCTCAAGCAGACCTACACGATCGCCATTGTGACCCACAACATGCAGCAGGCCGCACGCGTGTCCGACTACACGGCCTTCATGTACCTCGGCGAGCTCGTCGAATTCGGCGAAACCTCGAAGCTGTTCACTTCGCCCTCCGAGAAGGCGACCCAGGACTACATCACCGGCCGCTTCGGCTGACACCACCCGACAGGTGCCGCCAGTGCCTGCGACCGAATGCGAGGCCATAATGACAGATCATACCGTTTCCTCCTTCGACACCGAGTTGCGCGATCTCAAGCGAATCATCGCCGAGATGGGCGGAATCGCGGAGACGATGCAGGCCGACGCCATCGACGCGCTGTCCCGGCAGGACGTACGCATCGCGCAGAAGATCATCGCCGCCGACCCGCGCCTCGACCAGCTTCAGCGGGAAGTGGAAGAGAAGGCGATCATGATGATCGCGCGGCGCCAGCCCATGGCCGTCGACTTGCGGGACATCATCGCCACGATCCGCATCGCGAACGACCTCGAGCGGGTCGGCGATCTCGTCAAGAACGTCGCCAAGCGCGTGCTCGCGATGGAGGGCCAGTTCCCGCCCCAGAAGCTCATGGCCGGCTTCAACAATATGAGCCTGTTGGCCCTGAACCAGTTCAAGCATGTGCTGGACGCCTACACGACCCGCGACGCCCAGGCGGCCCTTTCCGTATGGCAGCGCGACGGCGAGATCGACCAGCTCTACAACTCGCTGTTCCGCGAACTGCTGACGTACATGATGGAAGATCCGCGCAATATCGGCTTCTGCACGCACCTCCTGTTCAGCGCGAAGAACATCGAGCGCATCGGCGACCACGCGACCAACGTGGCCGAGACGGTGTACTACCTCGTCACGGGCGAGAGCCTGGCCATAGACAGGCCCAAGGCGGACGATGAGATCAACGTGAAAGTGCCTCATCCCGGCTGACGGCGAAGGGCGTTCGTGCAACGCCTCGTGACTTCATCGCGGACAACGGGGCGGGCACTCTTGCCCGCCTCATGCGTTGAGCCCCATTGTCGCTGCAGTGCAGCGTCGTGACCGGCGCGGGCTCCGTGCCGGGGAAAGCCAGAATGATGCCGAAGCTCGCTGTTCTCGTCCTCGGCTCGGCTTTCGTCCCGGCCCTCGCAGGTCCCGCCTCCGCCGTGGCCGCGGATGGGCTCGCCATTGATCGTCTCGGCGGTTTCAAGGGCCAGTGCACGTCCATCGTGGTGGCAGGACAGCCGGCGAACTGCGCCGGCGACGGCGGCGTGGTCTACATGCACCTGCGCAACAAGCGCACCATCTGGATGGTCGGTCTCGCCGACGGACGGTCTGCCCTCGCCTTCATCGGGGAAAGCAACCGCAAGGTACCCATGGACGGCGCAGTGCTGCGGCTGACCCGCGTGCGCGCTGGCGACGACCCCAACACCGATCCTGTCCCCGTGACCGGAACCTGCACCTACAGCGCCAAGGGAACGAGCCCGGCGGCGTTGCTGTGCGAGGCGATCGGCGACGATGGCCGCAGCTACAGGCTGGATTTCCGCGCCGACGGCACGCCGTTCGACCTCAGGCAGTTCTGAGCGCTCAGTTGGCGCCCAGCACCTTCAGCGCGGCGTCGCGCTTGGCTTGGGCCAGAGCCTCGCGCTCCTCCCCTGAAGCCCGGCGGAATGTTTCGACGGTCTTGTCGTACCCGGTTCTGTCGAATGGTTCGCAGGACCCAGCGATCAGCGCCTCGTAGACGACAAGGACGCGGCTGCGCTGGGCGTCGGTGTCGCGCTGGAGAAGGCCAAACTGGCGCACCGCTCGCAGCTTGTCCTCGTCACCCATGGTGCCGAACCTGCCAAGACCTCGCCTCGCGACCAGCAGCTGGTCGACCATGCCGCCATAGTGTTTGCTGGCCCTCGTCATCTCGGCCCGCGCGGTCGAGCATGCGTCTTGAGCATGGCCGTAGGTGGCGGATACAGCACAGATCAGGCCGGCGACAAAGAAACCGCGCATCACGTGTCATCCCAGGAAGAATCCGTGCGGATGTTTACGTGACACCGATTAAATGATGTTGAAAGTGGTCTGCGAAACACCGGCCTGTGCGGTACGGCGCCGGACAAAATGCAGAAAAGCCGCCCTCTCAGGCGGCTTTTCGCAGTCAACAGCGTGAACTGGACCGTTCAGCGCGAGTAGAATTCGACGACGAGGTTCGGCTCCATCTGCACCGCATAAGGCACTTCCGACAGGGTCGGGACGCGCACGTAGCGGGCAGCCATCTTGGAGTGATCGACCTCGAGATAGTCGGGCACGTCACGCTCGGGGAGCTGGGCGGCCTCGAGCACGATGGCGAGCTGCTTGGAGGCTTCCTTCACCTCGACCACGTCGCCCGGCTTCACGAGGTAGCTGGCGATGTTGACGCGCTTGCCGTTCACCCGGATGTGGCCGTGGTTGACGAACTGGCGGGCAGCGAACGGAGTGGCCACGAACTTCGCGCGGTACACGACCGCGTCCAGGCGGCGCTCCAGCAGGCCGATCAGGTTCTCGCCGCTGTCGCCCTTCAGGCGGATCGCCTCAGCGTAGTACTTGCGGAACTGCTTCTCGGAAATGTTGCCGTAGTAGCCCTTCAGCTTCTGCTTGGCACGCAGCTGCGTGCCGAAGTCGGACATCTTGCCCTTGCGGCGCTGTCCGTGCTGGCCGGGGCCGTATTCGCGACGGTTGACAGGGCTCTTCGGGCGGCCCCAGATGTTCTGGCCGAGGCGGCGGTCGATCTTGTACTTGGCTTCTGCGCGCTTTGTCATCGCGGTTCCTCTCGGACACGAGTACGAGGAACGCGCCCTCCTCTGCCGGTTTCCCGGCCGACAGGTCCCTTGCGAGCGTTCGCGCGGAACCGCGGGTGCGTCAAACGAAGCGCGGGCCCAAGGGCCCGCGTCGCGGCTTGCCTAGTGGACACACAGGGCATTGTCAACCGGGAGACCCTCGACCTGACGCTCAGGGCTTCACGTCTCGGGACATGATGGCAAAGCTGTGGTCCGGCGCATCGTAGATCGTTTTGAACCCGTCTTCGGAGAGAGCTTTCTCGGCGGCCCTGTCCACGACGGCAACGATCATCTTCCGCGCGATGTTCTTGTCCCGGATACTCTTCAATTTGGCAACGTCGGCTGTCACGTCCTTCAACAGACGATCGGTCTGGTACTTGTGCGACTGTGCCTTGATGTTGACGGCCACCATGTTCGCCCCGAACGTGGCGTTGATGATCCAGTCCAGTCTCACGTGGTCGAGAGTGTACTCCCGCCGGAAGTCGAACGGGTCGGCACCCCGAGTGTCCAGCCAGCACGGAAAATCGATCTGGATCCAGTATTCCCACCCGCCTTCCACATTCAGGATGGGCGCGAGGAAACGAACCTTGAGCCAGCTTGCCGTGTCTCTCGGCAAATTCGCGATGTCGTAGGGTTGCATCGGTGTTCTCCACCCGCCTGGCCAGGCCGCTCGGGGTCTTCGCGGGCCAGCCTGCGCTATCGGGAGGCAAGGAGCCGGCGGGCTACGTCTGCTTCCCAGGTCGAGGGGAAAAGATCCTCCAGCCTGAAGCTGTTGAGGCCGCCCGGGGTGGGTGACAGCATGTCCCTGGCGATGAAGTGGTCCAGCGTTCGCTCGACACCCTTGTACTTCTCGAATTCGAGCATCAGCTTTTCGCGGTCGGCTTTCAGGCTGTCGACGATTTCGCTGTAGGTGGCCTTGGTCGATATGTAGTCCTTGATATCGCTCTTCCTGATCTCGGCGAGGCTCTTGGCCTGGGCCTCTCGGATGGCCAGAATTTCTCCGTTGATGAAGTTCAGTTCCAGTTCCGTCGTGCGCAGGATCTGCGTCAGGCCAATCGCCCGCGCCTCGTCGACGCTCATGTAGGCGGAGAAAACGATCTGGAACGAACCGATGAACTGTCGCGAAAAGAACTCCTCCCGCCGATAGGTCCGGCCGCTCGTCGCCGTGAAGAGGTGCAGCCCCCCGGCAAGCGGCATGTCGGACATCGACGAGTCCTGCTTGGCTTCGGAGACCGTGGCGAACTGGCTGATGAAGGTCGACACGATCGCCTGGACCCGCGCGACGATCAGCGTGTAGTCCCCAGCGAAGACCCCGGCGAATTCCTTCGCCTTGTCGATGGTCGACTTCTCGGCGTGGTTGGAACCCGGAACCTTGTTCGAGGGGTAGTCACCCTTTGACAGGGCGCTTCCGATCGCAGTGATGATCTTGTTGATCCGCTCGAGGCCCCAGTCGTCGTAGTTCTGGTAATCGCTTTTGGCGTCGCCGCAGAGCCTTGCATGATCCCAGCCATTCTCCTCGTAATGGCTTTTCGCCTGCTTGATCATTTCCGAGCGAAGCCGGTCCAGCTCGACGTCGGATGCTTTTCTCACATCGTCCATGAACGCGCGAAATTTCGCGTCTTCCTGCTGTTTCTGTTCGATTGTCTGGGTCGCGCCCATGGGAAATCCTCGCGTTAAAAAGATTGAACAGAAAAGAAAGCACGATCAGCGTGCCATAGCGCTGGAATGCTTGAACTTCGTTCAGAGCAAAAGATTCTAAAGCTCCGAAGCGTCCATCATAGACCCGACGGACTGCTCGCTTTTGGCATAACCGAAGAGACAAACTGAACTTGAGGCGGTGGACATCCAATACCCGAACCTTATGAGGCTCGAATTCATAGAGTCAACCAAGAGGATCAAATTTCAACGTAAGCGAGTCTACTCGACTTCTACTATTTGCAGCTGGTTGAGGCCTTGCGCTGCAAGCACCCGCGGCAGCGCGGGTGACACTTCCGCTCCGGAGGTGAGGACGGCCATTGCCGCGTCGGGCGGTGCGAAGGCGTCCGGTGCCGGGCCGATCAGTTGCACGACGCGCCGTGCGATGGCGGGAGCCGGATCGATCCAGGTGACCGGCCAGGGCGCGAGGGCCCTGAGGCGATCCAGCAGAAGCGGGTAATGCGTGCAGCCCAGAACGACCGTGTCAACCCTCGGGCCCACGGCGAAGCAGGGAGCGATTTCGGCCGCAATGGCCTCGTCGGAAATCTCGTCGCCGCGAAGATACGCTTCCGCGAGCCCGGCCAGGACGGTCGAGCCGACGAGGGTGACCTTGCAGCCTCCGGCAAAGTTGCGGATCAATTCCTGAGTGTAGTCACGCTTCACAGTGCCGGGCGTGGCCAGCACCGCGATGTGCCGCGTTCGCGAGCCTTCCGCGGCCGGCTTGATGGCAGGAACCGTGCCGACGAAAGGAAGACCGGGGAACTTCGCCCGCAGCGCCGGCAACACCAAGGTCGATGCGGTGTTGCAGGCGATGACAACGATCCCGGGATTGAAACGACCGATGAGCCTGTCCATCACCGCGACGACGCGGGATACCAGTTCGGCCTCGCCGAGACGCCCATAAGGGAATGCGGCATCGTCGGCGGCGTAGACGAACCGCGCATCAGGACGTGCCCGCACCACCTCCCGGAAGACGGTGAGGCCGCCGAGCCCTGAATCGAAGACGAGGATCGTGGGAGCGCGCATGGGAAGGACGGTCACGCCCTCATAC
Organism: Alsobacter sp.; assembly: GCF_059501845.1. Taxonomy (NCBI): domain Bacteria; kingdom Pseudomonadati; phylum Pseudomonadota; class Alphaproteobacteria; order Hyphomicrobiales; family Alsobacteraceae; genus Alsobacter; species Alsobacter sp. The sequence continues at coordinate 95,174 of NZ_JCACDK010000011.1, forward strand.
GATGCCCCCGCGAAAAGATCGACACCCATGACGTTGGCACCCTGCTGGCAGGCGTCATGCATCAGAGCCGTGGCGTGGTTAAGGCGGCGTAACTTTCCGCACGCCCCTGATCAATCCTGGAGACCGGACAGGATGCAGGCAGCAGCGCGGCGGCCCTCCAGCAGCGCACCTCCCACGGTCATGCAGGCCGGCCCGGCCGTTGCCTCGCCGGCGAAGTAGATCCTGCCGCCGACCGGCTGGGCCAGTGCCGCGCGTGCGGCGAGCCTGCCCGGCGGCACAACCGCGTAGGAGCCCTCGCTGAACGGGTCTGCCCACCACGCCGACAGCTCCCCGCCCGTGACATGGAGCCGGGCACCCTCGCCCACGATGCCGCAGAAGACCTGGAGCGCCGCGTCCACGGCGGCCTCCTCGCCGGCGCGCACGAGTTCGCGGGCGGCGTCGCCGCCGATGGTGGCGATGACGAGATTGCGGCCGAAATGCCAGGCGCCGAAGGCGAAGCCGAAATCGAGGTCACGCAGGTAGCGCCAGGGCGGAATGCCGAACCGCTCCCCGTCGAACGCGAGGGCGACCTTGGTGAGCGCTCCCATGGGAAGGTCGCGGATCGCTGCGAGTGTCGGGTCCGGCAAGGCGGGCGTGAAGAGGATGCGGCCGGCCGCGAGGACGCCGGTGGGCACCGTGACGACGGCGTGGCCGGCACGGACTGTCACGCCCGACGCCGTCTCCACCGCCACGCCCCGACCGTCCCACCGGATCGCGATCACGGGATCCCCGAGCTTGACCGGCAGCCCGTCCGCATAGGCGGATACGAGGCGCCCATAGCCGCCGGGCACCACGAGGTCCGGCCCCTCCCATGACGCGGCGATGTCAGCGGCCGAGATGCGCTCGGGATCCTCGCCGATGGCCTGCCGCCCGTAGCGGCGTGCCGCATCCGCGGCTGCGCTGTCCTCGGGACTAGCCAGCGCCGCGAGTGACCTGTCGGCGTCCGGCGTGACGGCATGGACGCGATCGAGGAACCGGTCGAAACCCTGCGCATAGGCTGCGCGCTCGGCAGGCGGAATCTCCTGGCCATTCCGCCAGGCGCTGCCGCGGTCCCAGCCCTCGTGCGGTTCCAGAGCGGCGCCGAGGTTCCGGGCGACGGCGACCCACGGATTCCGGTCGGCAAAGTGGACATAGGCCGCGCCGGCGTCGAACGGCATGCCGTGGAGCGTGTCCGTGAAGGCCCGCCCACCGACGCGCTCCCGTCCCTCGAGAACGACAACGGTCCGCCCGGCCTCGACCAGTACCCGCGCGGCTCCGATCCCCGCCGCTCCGGCCCCGACGACGACGACGTCCGCGTCCATCATTCGTCACTGCCTTGCGGCGGCGCCGGGCGGGTGCCCTTCGGCGTCTGCTTGGGACCCTTGCGCTTGCGCGTCTGCGGCTCGCGCGGCCCTTCGACGAGGCGAACGATCATGCCGCGCCAGGTGCGCACGTCCTGCTCGGTCATTTCCATGCGGTGGAACATATTGCGGAGGTTGCGGCTCATCACCGGGCGCTTGTGCGGCGGCCGAAAGAAACCGCGGTCCTCCAGCGCCTGTTCCAGATACCCGAAGAAGGAATGGACCATTTCCCGCGAGGCCGGCGGCCAGCGCGGCGTATAGGAGAACGGAAGCGGCGTCTGCGCGGCATTGCGAAACGCGTAGCCCAGGATCAGCACCGCCTGGGCGAGGTTGAGCGACGCGTAGGCCGGGTTGACGGGGTAGGTGAGGATCTGGTCGGCCAAGGCAATATCGTCGTTCTCGAGCCCGGTGCGCTCGCGGCCAAAGAGGACGCCGATCGTCTCGCCGGCATCGCGCCGCGCCACCATCGCCGGCCCCGCCTCGGCCGGGCCGACGACGATCTTGCCCTGCCCACGTTCGCGCGCGGTCGTCGCGTAGACGAAGGCGCAATCGGCCACCGCCGACGTCACGTCCCGGAAGATGCGGGCGTGGTCGAGGAGGAACTCCGCCCCCGCTGCGGCGGCGCGTGTCTTGGCATGCAGCCAGCGCTCGCGGGGCCGCACGAGCCGCAGATCCGAGAGGCCGAAATTCGCCATGGCGCGCGCTGCCATGCCGATATTCTCCCCGAGCTGGGGCTCGACGAGGATCACGGCCGGGCCGCCTTCCAGCGCAGGCCGCGTGCGGTCGGTTCCGGCTCCCGGCATCAGTCGTAAATCTCCCGCCGATGGGCCACGCGCAGCACGAGCACCAGCAGCACTTCATCCTCGAACGAGACAAGGATCCGGATATCGCCCTTGATAATTCGCATGGCCTTCAACTCGGCTCAGGCTGGATTGCTTCGCTTCGCTCGCAAGGACGGGTACGGTGTTCGCGTCCTTGCGAGGAGCGAAGCGACGAAGCAACCCGGGACGCGCCGCCGCGCGGCGGTCCCGGGTGCTGCACCGCATCGAGATGGGGACCGAGCCGCCCGCCTTACTTCGGCAGCTTGTCGTCGATGCCCTTCACGTAGAAGTTCATGCCGAGAACCTGCTCGTCGGAGAGGGCGCCCTTGCCCTTGCACTCCACTTCCTTGCCGTCCTGGTCGATGACCGGGCACTTGAAGGGATTGAGAGTGCCGGCCTTGATGGCGGCCTCGGTGTCCTCGGCAGCCTTCTTCACGTCGTCCGGCATGTTGGTGAACGGCGCCATGTTGACCATATTGGCCGCGAAGCCGCCCCACGTGTCCTCGGACTTCCAGGTGCCGTCGAGGACCGCCTTCACGCGGGCGATGTAGTAGTCATCCCAGTGGTCGACGATCGACGTCAGCGTCGACTTGGGCGCGAAGCGGATCATGTCGGAAGCCTGCCCGAAGGCGAGCTTGCCGCGGGCCTCGGCCTGCTGCAGCGGGGCCGGGCTGTCGGTGTGCTGCGTGATGATGTCGGCGCCCTGGTCGAGCAGCGCCTTTGCGGCGTCCGCCTCCTTGCCCGGATCGAACCAGGTGTTGGCCCAGACGATCTTGACCTTGATGTCGGGGTTGACCGACTGGGCCCCCAGCATGAAGGCGTTGATGCCCGACACGACCTCCGGGATCGGGAAGGACGCGACGTAGCCGATGACGTTCGACTTCGTCATCTTGCCGGCGATCACGCCCTGGACGTAGCGGCCCTCGTGGAACTTGGCGGAGTAGGTGGCCAGGTTCTTGTCGCGCTTGTAGCCCGTGGCATGCTCGAAGAAGACCTTCGGGTACTTCTTAGCCACCTTGACGGTCGGCTCCATGAAGCCGAACGAGGTGGTGAAGATGAGCTTGTGCCCGGAGCGCGCGAGCTGCTCGATGGCGCGCTCGCTATCGGCTTCCGGCACGTTCTCGAGATAGGTCGTCTCGACCTTGTCGCCGAGCGCCTTGTCGACCGCAAGGCGGCCCTGGTTGTGCTGGTAGCTGTAGCCGAAGTCGCCGATCGGCCCGACATAGACGAAGCCCACCTTGAGCTTCTCGGCCGCGGCCGCGGTCCCTGCGAGGGCCGCCGCGAGCGCCAGGGCGCCCACTGCCGTCATCAACCTGCGCATCAATCTCTCCACTCGAAACCGGGATGTTCCAAAGGCATCCGTGCCGTTCCCGACCGGCGCGGCGCCGCAAGATTAATGCCAGACCCTAGGCCTCACCGGTCCGGCACGAAAGGGGCCCCGAGGGATCCGGGCGCTGAAACGGCCCCCCGCCGTCCCAGCGACATGACGACGAGGGCCAAAATGGTGGCGACGTAGGGCAGCGCGCTGAGCGCCTGGGACGGCAGGCCCAGCGAGGCGGCCTGGGCATGCAGCTGGAGCACCGTCGCCCCGCCGAACAGGTAGGCCCCGAACAGCACACGCAGCGGTCTCCACGAGGCGAAGACCACGAGAGCCAGCGCGATCCACCCGCGTCCTGCTGTCATGCCGGGCGACCAGAATGGCGTGTAGACCAGCGAGAGATAGGCCCCGGCGAGCCCGGCGCAGGCGCCGCCGAACAGGATGGCGAGGAGCCGCACCTTCACGACCGGCAGCCCCAGCCCGTGCGCCGAAACGTGGTTTTCGCCGATCGAGCGCAACGTCAGCCCCGCCCGGCTCCGGCCGAGGAACCACAGGATGCCGAAGGCGAGCGCCAGCGAGACGTAGACGAACGGGTTCTCGCCGAACAGCAGGTGACCGGCCGGCAGGTCCGTCAGTCCCGGAACGTAGATGGCCGGTATCGCCTCGCGCTGCGTGCCGACGAAGCCCGCCCCGATGAGGCCGGAAAGGCCCAGGCCCAGGATGGTGAGCGCGAGCCCGGACGCGACCTGGTTGGTCGCGAGCCCCAGAACGAGAAAGGCGAAGATGCTGGACAGGACCATGCCTGCGGCAATGGCCGCGAGGATGCCGATGAGCGACGAACCCGTGAGAATGGCGGCCGCGAAGCCACAGGCAGCGCCGACCGCCATCATGCCCTCGATGCCGAGGTTGAGGACGCCGGACTTCTCGACGACGAGTTCGCCCAGCGCGGCGATGAGCAGCGGGGTCGCCGCCGTCACCACCGTCATCAGCACGGCTTCCCAGACCGGCATGCTCAGGCCCTCCCCGTCGTGACGATGCGCAGGCGGTAGGAGACCAGAGCGTCGGCAGCCAGCACGCACATCAGCAGCACGCCCTGGAAGGCGCGCGTGAGGTCGAGCGGCAGCTTCATTGCAATCTGCGCGTTCTCGCCGCCGATGACCGTCAGTGCAACGACGAGCGCGCCGAAGATCATGCCGAGCGGGTGCAGCCGCCCGAGGAAGGCCACCGTGATGGCCGTGAATCCGTAGCCTACCGAGATGCCGGGCTTCAGCTGGCCGATCGGCCCGGCGATCTCGATGATGCCGGCCAGCCCCGCCAGTGCACCGGAGATGCAGAAGGCGGAGACGACGAGCCGGTTGGCATTGAAGCCTGCGAAGCGCGCCGCCTTGGGCGCCTCACCCGCCACACGAACGCCGAAGCCGAACAGCGTCCGGCTCATGACGATCCACACGACCAGCGCCAGGACCGGCGCGATCAGCACTCCGGCGTGCAGCGATCCCTCGGTCAGCACCGGAAGCACCGCGCCGGGGTCGAACATCACGGTTTGGGGGAAATTGAACCCCTGCGGGTCCCGCCAGGGCCCGCGCACGAGGTAGTCGAGCGTGAGGTCGGCGACATAGACCAGCATGAGGCTGGTCAGAATCTCGCTGACGCCGAAGGCCACCCGCAGCAGCGCCGGGATGAGGGCGTAGAGAAGGCCGCCGAGCGCTCCCATCAGCAGGGCTACGGGAAGCACCCACGGGCCGGCTTCCGAGCCGTGCGTGGCGAGCGGCACCATGCTGCCCACCAGCGCTCCGATGATGAACTGGCCCTCCGCGCCGATGTTCCACAGGCCCGCCCGGAAACAAAAGGACAGGCCGACCGCGATGATGAGCAGCGGCGTGGCCTTGACCGCGATGGCCTCCTGCGACCACCCCTCCGTCAGTGGCTGGATGAAATAGACGTCGAGCGCCTGCGCCGGGGAGCGGCCCATGAGCGCGACAATGACGCCCCCGATCAGGATGGCGACGATGACGGCCGCCACGGGAGCGAGCACCCGGGCGTAGCCGGGAACGTCGGCCCGCGGGACGAGCTCAAGCCGCATGGTGGCGCTCCCCGCTGCCGGCCATAAGCAGCCCGATCGCCTCGCGGCTGATCTCGCGGGCGGGAGCCGGCGCGGACAGCTGGCCATCGTGGATGACCGCAATCCGGTCGGCGATGGCGAAGATCTCGTCGAGGTCCTGGCTGATGACGACCACCGCCGCACCGCGCCCGGCGAGATCGATCAGCGCCTGCCGGATCGTGGCGGCCGCGCCGGCGTCGACGCCCCAGGTCGGCTGGTTGACGACGAGGACACCGGGCTCGCGCAGGATCTCCCGCCCGACGACGAACTTCTGGAGATTGCCGCCGGAGAGCGTGCCCGCCTGCGGATCCTCGCGGCCCTTGCGCACGTCGAAGGCCTTGATGACGGACGCCGCAACGGCCCTGGCAGCCCGCGAATCCACGAAGCCGCCGCGCACGACGCCTCCCGTCGCATGGCGGGAGAGGACGATGTTCTCCGACAGGGTGAAGCGCGGCGCGGCCGCGTGCCCGTTGCGCTCCTCGGGGACGAAAGCCGCATTGCGACGGCGCCTCGCGTCGATCCCGTCCCTGCCCACCGGGACACCATCGATCGCCACGGCTGACGCGGCGTTCGCAAGCGTCTCGCCCGACATGGCGGCGAAGAGCTCCGCCTGCCCGTTGCCGGCCACGCCGGCAATGCCGACGATCTCGCCGCCCTGTACGGCCAGCGACACGCCGCGAAGCGCAATGCCATGGAGATCGTCGGGCTCGAGATCCAGCCCGGACAGGGCGAAGCGCACCGCGCCCAGCGCATGTTCGGCGGCCGGGCGAACCTGCGTCACCTCGCTGCCGACCATCAGCGCCGCCAGGCGCGCCACACTCTCCTGGCGGGGATCGCAGGCCGCGACGACCTTGCCGCTGCGCAGCACAGTGGCGCGCTGGCACAGGCGCTTCACCTCCTCCAGCCGGTGCGTGATGTAGAGAAGCGCGCACCCTCCGGCGGCCAGCCGCTCCAGCGTGCCGAAGAGCGTGTCGGCCTCCTGGGGCGTGAGCACGGATGTCGGCTCGTCGAGGATCAGGAGCCTCGGCTCCCGCAGCAGCGCCCGCACGATCTCGATTCGCTGGCGCTCGCCGGCCGAGAGCGTCCACACCGGCCGCCCCGGCTCGAGCGCCAGGCCGTAGCGGCTGCCCACCGCGGCGATGCGCTCCGCCAGCTCGCCGCGGCCGATTCCGGCCGGCAGTGTCACCGCGATGTTCTCGGCCACCGTGAGGTTGTCGAACAGGGAAAAATGCTGGAACACCATGCCGATGCCCAGCGCCGCTGCCTCGGAGGGCGAGGACAGCGTCACCGCCCTGCCCTGCCACAGGATCTCGCCCTCGTTGGGCTGCAGCAGACCGTCGAGGATCTTGACGAGGGTGGACTTGCCCGCACCGTTCTCACCGAGCAGGGCGTGAATCTCGCCTTCGCGAATGTCGAGGTCGATGTGGTCGTTGGCGGTTAGCGTGCCGAACCGCTTGACGATGCCCCGCAACGCGACGAGCGGCACGTCGCCGCTGCCGGGCAACGTGGCGCTGCCGCCGCGCGCAGTCCCATCGGCGCCGCTCATCGCCCCTCACCCTCCGCTGCCTGCGTCCGCCGGCCTGTTCGAGCCTGATCGTCCGCCGCAGTCCCCGCTTTGATCTTGCCCCGCCTGGAGCGCTCTCCGAAGCGCAGAGTTGAGCGCGAACCGCTCGCGATTCGCGAGCGGTCGTCAGAATTGTCCTCTACGGAATCAGGACGGTCGAACCCGTTGTCTCGCGACCCTCGAGCGCACGGTGCGCGTCGGCGGCCTGCGCGAGCGGAACCCGCTGGTGGATCGGAATCGTCACCGCTCCGCTGAGAATGACGTCGAACAGGTCCTTTGCCGTCGCTTCCAGATCCTCGCGCCGCGCGACGTAGGTGAACAGCGTCGGCCGGGTCGCAAAGAGGGATCCTTTCTGCGCGAGGAGGCCGATGTTGAACGCCTCGATCGGGCCGGAGGCCGAGCCGAAGCTGGCGAACATCCCGAGCGGCCGCAAGCAGTCGAGTGAGGCCGGGAAGGTCGCCTTGCCGATCCCGTCATAGACCACGGCGCACTTCTCGCCGCCCGTGATCTCGCCGACGCGGGCGACGAAGTCCTCCTTGCGGTAGTCGATCGTGTGGTGCGCGCCATTGGCCCTGGCGAGTTCCGCCTTCTCGGGCGAGCCGACGGTTCCGATGACGGTGGCGCCGAGGTGCTTCGCCCACTGGCACAGGATCAGACCCACGCCCCCCGCTGCCGCATGGACGAGGATGGTGTCTCCCTTTTCGACCCGGTAGGTCCGGCGCAGCAAGTACTGCGCCGTCATGCCCTTCAGCATGCAGGCGGCTGCCGTCTCGTAGGAAATGCCGTCCGGCAGCTTCACCGCCGACTTCGCCGGCACGTTGCGCTCGGCCGCGTAGTTGCCGTAGCCCACCACATAGGCGACCCGGTCGCCCACCGAGAAGCCCGTCACGCCTTCGCCGATCCCGATCACGTCGCCGGCGGCCTCGCTGCCGGGGATGAAGGGCTTGACCGGCGGCGGGTACAGCCCGGTCCGGTGGTAGACGTCGATGAAGTTGAGACCGGCCGCATGATGGCGGACCCGCAACTCGCCGGGGCCGGGCGGCGGCAGCTCGATGTCACCGTATTCGAGGACTTCGGGACCGCCGGGTTCGCGGACGATGATGGCCTTCACCATGGGATACTGCCTCCGGAAAGAGGGCGCATCTTAAGGAGACATACGCACTCCACAACAGGCGCGTGGTGTGGCATGCTCCAAATTATACATACTGCCGACGTTAAATTTCAGACCTGTTGACCGGATCCTCGACCTTGCACGCTCCCGCCCCCCGCCGCCACCAGCCAACCTTTTCCGAGCTCTTCACGCCCAAGATCGTCACGGTCTGGCGTGAAGGCTATTCGGCCGGAGCACTGCGAGCCGACGTGATCGCCGGCATCACGGTCGCGATGGTGGCCCTTCCGCTCTCGATGGCCATCGCCAAGGCGAGCGGCGCCTCGCCCGAGCGCGGACTGTTCACAGCCATCGTCGGCGGCTTCCTCATTTCGCTGCTGGGTGGCAGCCGGTTCCAGATCGGCGGGCCCGCCGGGGCCTTCATCGTCCTGGTCGCTTCGACGATCGAGCGCCATGGCTTCGACGGCTTCCTGCTGGCGACGATCATGGCGGGCGTCATCCTGCTCGCCATCGGGTTCCTGAGGCTGGGCACCTACATCAAGTACATTCCGCATCCGGTGACCGTAGGCTTCACCTCCGGGATCGCGGTGATCATCTTCTCCAGCCAGATTTCGGATCTGCTGGGACTGACGCTCCCGGGCCGGGAACCCGCGGCATTCCTGCCCAAGCTCGAAGCGCTGTGGGCTTCGGTGGGAACCGTGACTCCCGCGGCGCTCGTCGTAACCGCCATCTCGCTCGCCATCATCCTGACGCTGCGAAAAGTCCGGCCGCACTGGCCGGGTCTCCTGATCGCGATCGCGACCGCGTCGTTGCTATCCCTTCTGCTGGCCAGGTTCGGCTTCCCGGTCGCGACGATCGGCAGCAAGTTCGGCGGCATTCCGTCCACCCTCCCTGCTCCCGTTTTGCCCGCCATGTCGCTGGAGAAGGCAGCCGCGGTGCTGCCAGACGCGGTCGCCATTGCCATTCTGGGTGGCATCGAGTCGCTTCTCTCGGCCGTCGTCGCCGACGGAATGACCGGTCGACGGCACCTCTCCAACTGCGAGCTCGTCGCGCAGGGCGTCGCCAACATCGCCAGCGCCCTGTTCGGCGGCATCTGCGCGACCGGAACGATCGCACGCACCGCGACGAATGTGCGCGCCGGTGCCCGCAGCCCGGTCTCGGGCATGACCCACTCGATCGTGCTGCTGCTGCTGATGCTCGTGGCTGCCCCGCTGGCGGCCTACATCCCGCTCGCGGCCCTGGCGTCGGTGCTCGCCGTCGTGTCCTGGAACATGGCGGAGAGGGCGGAATTCGTCGCCATCCTTCGCCGCTCGCGTGCCGACAGCCTCGTCTTGCTCTCCACCTTCCTGCTCACCGTCTTCCGTGACCTCACGGAAGGGATCGGGGTGGGCGTCGTGCTGGGGGCCGTCATCTTCATGCACCGCATGGCGGAACTGGTCGAGGTCGAGACGAACACCCGCCTGATCGAGACCGACGAGGCCGAGACCCCCGACGACACCCCGCCCTACACCGGGCCACAGGGACAAAGCGACGTGATGGTCTACCGCATCAACGGCCCGTTCTTCTTCGGCGCCGCGGCGGAGGTGAGCGCCGTTCTCGGGCGCATCGGCCAGACGCCGCGCGTCTTCGTGCTCGACCTCAGCCGGGTGCCTTTCGTCGATTCCACGGCGGCCCAGTCCCTCTCCGGCTTCGTTCGCAAGGCGGCCAAGGCAGGGACGTCCGTGATCCTCGCGGGGGCACCGGATGCCGTCGAGCGCGAACTCGTCGCCCATGGGCTCACGCAGCCGGTCGTCACCTATGCTCGCACCATCGACGAGGCTGAAGCGCAGGCGCAGGTGATGCGGGAAGCGGCCTAGTGACGGACCGTCACCGCCCGCCGGGAGACAGGCCGGCCAGCTCCCACAGCCTCGCGTAGACGCTGCCGGGCAAGGGCCGCGCGAGATCCGCGGTCTGCTGCGAGCGGTAGAGGTGGATGTAGATGACGGGGGACGCGAGGAGTGCGTCGACGTCCTGCACCGGCGTGAACAGGTCAGCCCTGTCCGGCGTCAGGCAGGTCTCGGGACCGAGGATCACGCCGTCGAAGCCGTGCGCGGCAATGTGGTTCTGGATGGCGACATAGCCGAAAGTGCCCCAGGGCATCACGGCCGGGCCCAACGTCCGCCACCTCAGACTGTCGCGGAGAATTCCAGCGAGCTTGGCCGGGCGCGTCCACGGCAGCGCCGCAAACGGGCGCCGGCTGAGCGACAGCAGGGACTTCAGGAGTGGATGTTCCGGCGGCAGCCTCATGAGGGCATTGTTGACCTGCCGGGCCGTCGGCGACCTCTCGGCGGCAAGCAGAGCAGGTGCGTCTGGCAGAGGTCTGACGAGGACGATGTCCGCGTCGAGCCACGCGGCATCGAAGCGCGCGAGGATCATGCACCGGTAAAGGTCTGCGAACACGGCGAGGCTCCCCGACCTTCGGTGCCGGAAGATCCGCTCCTTCGGACAGAGGCGGCCGGCATCGACCACGGACACGCCGGGCGGAGCCTCCATTGGCTCGTATGCGTGCAGGACGACCTCGTGGCCCTGCCTCACCCAGGAGGTCAGGCACAGCCACTCGAGGGGTCCGAGGGCCGGACCGACCCAGAGGGTGTGGATGGCAGGAAGATGTAGGACGGCGTGACCGTGACCCGGGTCGGATGAAATATCGGCCGGCAATATCGGCCTCCCCCAACGAATTCAGAATGTCTGCCCTTCCGGAAAACGGAAGGACGCAGAAACCTAGTGGCTCTTCTCCAGCGTGGCCGGCAGCCTGCGCAGGAGCCCGAGCCCGGCGAAATAAATAGCGCAGACGATCAGCACCGCCGTGGTCACGAAGTCGGGCTTGAGGTTCTCGGCCACGCACGCAAAGGCCGCGATCGTCCAGACGGCGCACATGACGAGCGTGACCGGCTTGAACTGCTGCACACGAAAGGGGTGCACGAAGACCAGCGGCGTCGCCTGACCGATCGCACAGGCCGCCACGATCAGCGTCGCCACCCATGCCGGGGGAGCGAACACGACGAGGTAGAAGACCACGACGTTCCAAACCGCCGGAAAACCCGCGAACCAGTTGTCCGGCGTCTTCATGCGCAGATCGGCGAAGTAGAGCGCGGCCGAGACGATGATGACGAAGCCGAGGGCCAGTGCGAATTCTCGCGACCAGATGTTGGCCAGCACGAGAATGGCTGCGGGCACGAACACGTATGTCGTGAAGTCGATGACGAGGTCCAGCACATCGCCGGAGATGTTGGGGACACGCTCGCGCACATGCAGCGCACGGGCCAGCGTGCCGTCGACGCCGTCGACGATCAACGCTACGCCGAGCCAGGCGAAGGCGCGCGCGAAATCTCCCGAGAACGCCTCGAACATCGCGAAGAAGGCGAGCGCGCCGCCCGAAGCGGTGAAGAAGTGGACGAGATAGGCCGGCAGGCGCTCGGCGAAGCTCTTGAGCGGAGGTCGCTCGTCTTCGGAGGATTCTGTCACGCGCCGCACCGGTCGAGGATGGACAGGGGCGCCGGCCGCCCCCGCGTCGGGAGATGGCGCGAAGCCGCGCCGGTGCGGATAAAACATCAGCCGGGGTCGCAGCGCCAGCGGCCTTCGCCGTGGCCATGCGGATTTGCGTGGAGTGTTGCTCGGATCCCGGCCGATCAGGAGCTGAGGTAGCGCAGGACCGTGCCGAGGCCCACCTGCGAAAGCGAGAGGACGAGCCCCCCTGCAATCAGGCCGATCCCGATGGCACGGGTGAACCACGGCGCGGCGATCAACTTCTCGGCCGTCATCACGAGGGCCATCCCCGCCATCCAGAACACGTTCATCAGGCCTGCGGCAGACATCGCGGCCATCATCGGCGCGCAGCAGACGAGGCAGGCCAGGCCCTGGTCGAGGCCTTCCCGCAGCGCGCGCCCTGTCGTGACGGCAGCGCCATCCTCCAGCCTTCGCAGCGGATGCCGGCAGAAGCCGAGCCCGGCCTGCTTCCAGGCAGAGAACTGCCACAGGCCAGCCGCTCCCACGACCACGCCCGCTGCCGGGACAGTCAGGTTGGCGGGCAAACTGAGTGAGATCAGCAGGGCGCTCCCTAGCGCCTGAACCAAGGCGAGCACCGCTGCGGCAGCCAGCCAGACGCCGAGGTACCCGCCCAGGATGGCCAGCACGGGAACCGGACCAGCGCGGCCCGGCGCCTCCTCCAGCCGATCAGAAGCGGCGAGCAGCATGGGAACCGCGGTCGGCAGCATCATGCCGACGGCCATGGCAGCCCACAGCGCCATGCTGGCCGGCAGGGCTGCAGCAAAGCCGGCTGTTCCGGAGAAGCCGGCCGGGCTGCAGAGCGTGTCGAGGAAGGCAGCCGCGTCGCCGCCGCGCTGCAGCGCCTGGGTGACGAGCGCACCCCAGGCGGCGATGGTGAGCACGGCCACGGAAGCAGCGCCCGCCAGGGCGCCGCGCGGGAGAGTGGCCTTCCCGGCCCCTGTCCAGTTCGCCTGCGACATGCCCTCACCCAAGCAGACTGCGGCCGGCTCGTCGATGACGCTGATCAAGGTGCGCGCCCCGGCCCCATGGTGCTGTCGCGCGGGCTATGGCAGGGAAGAGCCTGTTGAGAGCCCGGAGGCATTGGCCATGGAGCGCAGGCGCTTCGACATCGGCATCGCAGGCGGCGGCGCGGTCGGCCTCGCGGCCGGCATCGCGCTCGCCCGGGCGGGCTGGTCCGTGGTGCTCGCCGGGCCGGGCCGGGCGCGCAGCGATGGGCGCACCATCGCGGTGATGGACGGGTCGCTGAAGTTCCTCGCCTCGCTCGGCCTGCGCGAGCGCCTCGAAGCCGAATCGTCGCCGCTGGAGACGATGACGATCGTCGACGACACCGGCGCCATCCTGCGCGCGCCGCCGGTCTCCTTCCACGCCCGCGAACTCGACCTCGACGCCTTCGGCCGCAACATCGAGAACGCGGCCCTGGTCGGCATGATCGCCGAGGCCGCGGCGGCAACACCCGGGCTGACGCTGGTGCAGGAACTGGTCTCCGCCACCACGGCCGATGCCGACGGCGCAACGATGACCCTGGCAGGAGGCGAGACCCTGACCGTCGACCTCCTCGTCGGCGCTGACGGACGCGACAGCAAGGTGCGCGAACAGGCGGGGATCCGCTCCCGCGGCTGGAGCTATCCGCAGTCGGCAATCACCGCCATCTTCGCCCACGACCGGCCACACCGCGAGACATCGACCGAGTTCCACACGCGGTTCGGGCCCTTCACCCTCGTGCCGCTGCCAGGCCGGCGCTCCAGCCTGGTCTGGCTGACGAAGCCGCAGCACGCCGATCGCCTGATGAAGCTGCCCGACGCGGATTTCGCTCTGGCGGCGGAAAAGCAGGCCCGATCCATGCTCGGTGCCATGCGCCTCGACGGCCCCCGGGGCTGCGTGCCGATGGCCGGCCTGTCAGTCGACCGGTTCACCTCGGAGCGCGTGGCACTCGTGGGTGAGGCCGCGCATGTGTTCCCGCCCATCGGCGCACAGGGTCTGAACCTCGGGCTGAGGGATGTCGCCGCCCTGGTGAAGGCTCTCGGTCCGGCGAAGGGTGATGCCGGAGCCGCAGACAGGCTCCACCGCTACGAGACGGCACGAGGCGCCGACGTGCGGACGCGGACGCTGGTCGTCGACACCGTCAACCGCTCGCTGCTGGCCGGCCTTGCTCCGGTCGATGCGGCCCGCAGCATGGGGCTGATGGCCATCGCGGCCATTCCGCCCTTGCGCCGCATGGTGATGCGGCAGGGGCTCGGCCCCGCGGCCTGACCCCTCAGCGGAAAATGTCGTAGGGCACGAGGTGCCCAGCGATCATGGCCAGCAGCGCCGTGACCGTCACGATGGATCCGAGCGTTCCCAGGAGGATGGCCGACGAGGCACGCTCCACGCTCACCCGGTACTGGTTGGCGAGCACGAAGATGTTCAGCGCCGGCGGCAATCCCGCCATGAGGACGGCCGTGAACGTCCATTCCCGGCCGAAGTCGCCCAGCTCGGACAGGACGATCCAGACCAGCAGCGGGTGTACCACGAGCTTGATGAAGAGCAGCACCGGCAGCGTCGCATCGACGCCCTTCACGGGGCGCAGCGCCACCGTGACACCCATGGTGAAGAGCGCGCAGGGGGCCGCGGCGTTTTTCAGGAAGGTGAGCATCACGTCGACGGGCTCGGGCGGCGTCCAGCGGAAATAGGCCGCGAGCACGGCGACGGCGGTGGCGATGTTGAAAGGGTGGGTGACGACCCGCTTCACCACGTACCATGCGGTCTGGCCGAGATGCATGCCCGCCCGGTTGCCGAGCGCCATCAGGAAGGGCACGGCGGTGAAATGGATCATGTTGTCGAAAACGAAGATCAGCGCCGCCGGCACGATCGCCGCCTGGCCCAGCGCCGCGATGGTGAGCCCGGGGCCCATATAGCCGATATTGGCGTAGGCCCCGATCACGGCGTCGATGGCGCCGCGCCGCACGTCTCCCCGTGTCGCGAGCAGGCTGATTCCGAGCGACAGAGAAAAGATGAGAGCCGTCGACAAGGTCGTCCCGAGGATGAACCACCCGTTGGCGAGCTGCTCGAAGGAGGCGGCCGAGATCAGCTTGAAGAACAGCGCGGGCAGAGCGAGGTAGACGATGAAGAAGTTCATCCACTGCAGCCCGGCCTCGGGATAGCGGACGAGCTTGCCGCAGGCAAAGCCGAGCGCGATCAGGCCGAAGAAGGGGAGCGCCAGCGTCGCGACGTTCACCGAAACCTCATCGATGAGGGGAAACGCCACGCGCATAGCGCATCCCGCGCGCAAGGGAAATGGACGCCGGTGCGAGGCTGCATGGCACAGAGATGGCAGGTCTGCGGACTTCCTGCGGCAGAACCGTCATGCTAGGGGGGCGAGCACGCATTGGATCGGCCGGATTGAACGAGCTCAGCAAGACCCGCCCGGCGCGGGAGCCGGCGGATACGCCGCCCCCCGACGCCGGGTTTCTCATGCGCCTTGAATACTGGGGCTTCCTTCTGGTCGCCGGGATTGCGCGTGCCCTTCCGCTCGACACCACCTCCGCCGTGTCCGGCAAGATCTGGCGGCTGCTGGCTCCGCGCCTGCGACGACATGCGCGGGCACGGGCGAACCTCGCCGCCTCCCTGCCCGAGATCCCGGAGGCGCGGCGCGAGGAGATGCTCCTGGACATGTGGGAAAACCTCGGCCGCACGTTCGGCGAGGCGTTCCACATGGACCGGATCTGGCAGGACACCGGTCGCTTCGCCATCCACCACCAGCCGGAGGCGCTGGCCGCGGTCCGCGCGGGCGGCGTGGTGGTCGTCGGCCTGCACCAGGGCAACTGGGAAATCGCCAGCATGGTGGGCCTGCGCGAAGGCCTGAATGTCGCCGGCGTCTACCAGCGGCTGAAGAATCCCCTGGTGGACCGCTACATCACCCGGATGCGCGCCCCCTATTACCCCGCCGGCCTGTACAGCAAGGGCCACGAGGCCGTGCTGAAGCTGATGCGGGTGCTGAAATCAGGCGGCGGCATCGGCGTCCTGGGCGATCTGCGCGAGCACAAGGGCATCGAGGTGCCCTTCTTCGGCCGGATGGCGCCGTCCACCCCCTTCCCTGCCCTGATGGCGCGGACGCTCAACATCCCGCTGGTCGCCGCGCAGGTGATCCGGCTGGAGGGGGCGCACTTCACGTTGCGCACGGTCATCGTTCCCGTCCCGCGCACCTCGGACAAGGACGCCGACGTGCTGGCCGGCACAGCGGCCCTTCAGGCGCAGTTCGAGACGTGGATCCGCGAACATCCCGAGCAGTGGATGTGGGCGCACCGGCGGTGGGCGCGCTGAACGCGTGTCTCAGCCGCATGGCCGATTGCGCCAGAGCGGGCTCCGCGCCTTACTGCGCCGCAGCATGGCCGGAGACCGACCGATGAAGCTCGCGCGCAACTTCTACCGCCCCCTCGCCATCGGTGCGCCGCAGCCCTTTCGCGAGCCGCCGGTGCGGCTGGAGCGGATGATCCACTTCGTGCCGCCGCACATCGAGAAGGTTCGCGCCAAGGTCCCCGAATTGGCCGGGCAGGTCGACATCGTCCTGGGCAACCTGGAGGACGCGATCCCGGCCGATGCCAAGGTGGCGGCGCGGGACGGCTTCATCGCGCTGGCCCGGGCCGGGGACTGGAGCAGAACCGGGCTCTGGACGCGGATCAACGCCCTGAACAGCCCGTGGATGCTCGACGACGTCACCCGCATCGTGGCCGAGGTCGGCGACAGGCTAGACGTCGTCATGCTGCCGAAGGTCGAGGGACCATGGGACATCCACTACCTCGACCAGCTGCTCGCGCAGCTCGAGGCCCGCCACGCCCTGCGCAAGCCGATCATGATCCACGCCATCCTGGAGACGGCGGAGGGCGTGGCGAATGTCGACACGATAGCGGCGTCCTCGCCGCGCATGCACGGCATCAGCCTCGGTCCGGCCGACCTTGCGGCCTCGCGCGGGATGAAGACGACACGCGTTGGCGGCGGCCACCCGCTCTACACGGTGCTCGGCGATCCCGCCGCCGACGGGACGCGCACTGTCGCGCAGCAGGACCTCTGGCACTACACGACCGCCCGGATGGTGGACGCCTGCGCGGCGGCCGGCATCAAGGCGTTCTACGGCCCGTTTGGCGACTTCGGTGACGCCGCCGCATGCGAGGCGCAGTTCCGCAATGCGTTCCTCCTCGGCTGCGCCGGAGCCTGGACCCTGCATCCCTCCCAGATCGCCATCGCCAAGGCCGTGTTCAGCCCTGATCCGGCGGAGGTGGCGTTCGCCCGCCGCATCGTCGAGGCCATGCCGGACGGCAGCGGCGCGGTGATGATCGACGGAAAGATGCAGGACGACGCGACATGGAAGCAGGCCAGGGTCATTCTCGACCTGGCGCGGAGCGTAGCCGCGAAGGATCCGGACAAGGCGTCCGCTTACGGTTTGTGAAGGCGCCTGCGTCAACCTGACGGGGCCGGCGCGTTGACAGGCCGGCTCGGGCAGGCGTATCGGAACAGCCGCAATGAAGGATCGACAGGCAAAATACGCGCTCGGTCAAGTCGTCAGGCACCGGGTCTACCCCTTCCGGGGCGTCATTTTCGACGTCGACCCGACCTTCTCGAACACCGAAGAGTGGTACAACGCGATCCCGGAAGAGGTTCGGCCCGCCAAGGACCAGCCCTTCTACCACCTCTTCGCAGAGAACGCCGATACGGAGTACGTCGCCTACGTCTCCGAGCAGAACCTGCTGCCGGACACGTCGGGCGAGCCGATTCGGCATCCCCAGGTCGCCGAAGCCTTCGTCGTCGGCGAGGACGGCACATACCGGACCCGCAGTTCGAACCTCAACTGAGCGTCGCGGCAGCCTTTCCACATGTCTTGACCGGCGGCATGGCCACCCGTCGGCGGCGTCGGCAAGCAACGACGGCGACAGCAGCCGGAAATCCCGTTATCAGAGCAGAATGCCGCTGATTTCAGATACCGCGTCCCTGAGCGCCGCGTGCAAGCGCCTCGCCTCGCAAGCCTTCGTGACCTTCGACACGGAGTTCATGCGGGAGACCACCTACTATCCCAAGCTCTGCCTCGTGCAGCTGGCGACCGAGGAGGACGTGGTTCTCGTCGACCCGCTCGCCCCGGGCATCGACCTCGCGCCGTTCCTGGAGCTGATGCGCGACCCGGCCGTGATGAAGGTGGTGCACTCCGGCCGTCAGGACGTCGAGATCCTCTGGCATCTCGACCACTGCATTCCGGTGCCTCTCTTCGACACGCAGGTTGCCGCGATGGTCTGCGGCTACGGCGACAGTGTGTCCTACGAGCAGTTGGCCCACGACCTCGCCAAGGCGCGCATCGACAAGTCCTCGCGCTTCACCGACTGGTCGAAGCGGCCCCTGAGCGATGCCCAGCTCTCCTACGCCAAATCGGACGTGACGCATCTGCGGCTCGTCTACCAGGTGCTGGCGAAGAAGCTGGAGGAGACTGGCCGCACGCCCTGGCTCGAGAACGAGATGCAGATCCTCACCTCGCCCGAGACCTACCGCGCCCACCCCGAGGATGCCTGGCAGCGCCTCAAGGGTCGCGTGCGCAAGCCGCGAGAACTCGGCGTGCTCATGGAACTCGCCGCCTGGCGCGAGCGGGAAGCCCAGTCGCGGGACGTACCGCGCAGCCGCGTGCTGAAGGACGATGCTGTGATGGACATCGTCTCTGCCGCACCGCGCACCGTCGAGGCGCTGGGGCATCTGCGGTCCGTGCCCTCGGGCTTCGAGAGGTCCCGTGCCGGCGCCGAGATCGTCGCCGCGGTCGAACGCGGGCTCGAGAAGGACCCGAAGTCCCTGCCCGCCCTGGAGCGCCACAACCGGCGTCCCTTCAACCAGGCCACGGTCGACCTCCTCAAGGTGCTGCTCAAGATGGTGAGCGAGGAGCAGCAGGTCGCCGCCAAGATCATCGGCACGGTCGACGACCTCGAAGCCATCGCGGCCGATGACGAGGCCGACGTGCCCGCCCTCAAGGGGTGGCGCCGGGACCTCTTCGGCGAGCCCGCGCTCAAGCTCAAGCACGGACGGCTCGCTCTGGCGGTCGAGAACGGCAGGGTGATCGGCGTCGAGCGCTGAGGCGCAGCGAGCCGCATCACCGCCAGCAGCGAAGCGCCGGACCGATCTGGCTAGCGGATCCGCGACCAGCCAGACCGGTTGGGCCGCCCGCTCCAGCGCCCCATTCCGTGTCCACCCGCCTCACCGAGGCGATGGGGATTGCACCGTCTCGATGGCCGGCGTGCGTCCGATCAGGCGGGCCAGCTGCTTCAACCGGTTCATCAGCCGATCGCTGGCCAGCGCCGAAAGCTCGGGCGGCAGGTCGAGCCGAAGCGTCCCGTGCGAGCAGTGCAGGGGCACTCGGGGCAGGACGCCGGGCATCGCCGCGCTGAGCAGGTAGGCCACCCGCATGGCCGCACCGAGGACGCGCGCGCGGTCGAGCATGCGCGTCGACGCCAGCTCGCGCAGGCGGGGACTGACCTCGTCGTCGTTCAGGCCCATGTGCCTGTATGCGACGGCCAGGGCCAGGAAGGCGCGGCCGGGATGGTCGATGCCGATGAAGCCGGCGTGGGCGATGATGTTCAGCGACTGCTCGCCGCGATAGTCGGGATGCGCCCGCCAGCCGATGTCGGCGAGCAGGCAGGCTGCATGGCGCAGTCGCCGCTCCTCACCGCTTTCGTCGAGGCCGCTGGACGACATGAAGCGGTCGGTCCAGCCGCACAGTTCCTCGCCATGCCGGGGAGCCCGCGAACGCAGCACGTTCAGGTCGCGCGCCGTGACGAGCAGCGGATCCTGCGCACGCTGGGCGTCGTCGAGAAGCTCGTAGAGCATGCCCTCGCGCACGCCGAGTGCCGAGATCACGACCTCGGACGGCTTGCCGGTCTTGATGATGTGCTCCAGCACCAGCGCGCCGTAGGAGAGCAGCGGCCTGCGCGCGGCAGAAACACTCTCGATGGCTGCGAGGGTCTCCGCCTCAACCCGCTCGACGAGCGCCGCGAAGTCTGCGGCGTCTCGGGATGGGATGACGTAGTTGTGCATGACGTGCAGCGGATAGCCGCGCTGGGACATGTGCAGCCGCGCCAGCGAGCGCCACGTTCCGCCGACCGCGTAGAAGGTCCGGCCCTTCAGCGCCGCGATCTGCGGCAGGTCGTCCAGCGTATCGCGGACGATCTTCGTCGCCTTCTTGATGTTGCCGCCTGAGCGGTCCTGCAGCGCGAGGCCTCCCAGCTGGACCGAGACCCCCTGCCCCAGCTTGTGGCCCCTGATGTCGATCAGCTCCAGCGAGCCGCCGCCAAGGTCGCCGACGACCCCGTCGGGCTTCCAGATGCCGGAGATAATGCCCAGCGCCGAAAGCCGTGCCTCGCGCTTCCCCGAGATCAGCTCGACCGGCTGGCCGGTCACCTTCTCGCAGCGTGCCAGGAACTCCGCGCCGTTCTCCGCATCGCGCGCGGCGGCCGTCGCGAGAACCCTGACTTCGCTGATGCCCATCGTCTCGCAGAGCACGCGGAACCGCGCGAGCGCGGCGAGCGCCTTATCCATCGCCTCGGCCGGGAGGCGCTTGGTGGTCAGCACGTTGCGGCCGAGGCCGCAGAGCACCTTCTCGTTGAAGATCGGCGTGGGTGACCGCGTGAGGCCCTCATAGGCCACCAAGCGGACGGAATTGGACCCGATGTCGATGATGGCGATCGGGTCACCGACCCGCAGCCGTCCCTGTGCCTCTTGCGGCATGCAGCCTCTGCTTGTCCCCTCGCGGCCCCCCTACACAGGGGCGCGCTCTTCCGAGCACCGATACACGGCGACAGTCCGGCTGGCGAGCCGAAGGTCTCACGCCGGCGCGGCCGCCAACGGCATGTCGATGCCGGATTTCTGCGCCATGACGGCCTCGAAGCGGCTCTTCTGGGCTGCGAGACTCTTCGGGCTCGAGCTTTTCAGGGATTTTCCACGCCCGGAAAGGCTCGGGTTGGTCATGAAATACTTGTGCGCGTTGAAGGGCGTCTCGCCCTCCGCCGGATGGATCCGGCGGCTGCTCCCGTCCGGCAGGACTTCCCAGCTCTGCTCGTTGTCGAGCAGGTTGGCGATCATGATCTGATCGAGCACCTGCTGGTGCACCGTCGGGTTCAGGATCGGCATCATGGCCTCGACACGCCGGTCGAGATTGCGCTGCATCAGGTCTGCCGACGAGATGTAGACGTGCGCTTTCGGGTGCGGCAACCCGTATCCGTTGCCGAAGCAGTAGATGCGCGAGTGCTCGAGGAAGCGGCCGACGATCGACTTGACCCGGATGTTCTCGGACAGGCCGGGAACGCCCGGCCGCAGGCAGCAGATGCCGCGCACGATCAGCTCGACCTGCACTCCCGCCGCGCTCGCCTCGTAGAGCGCGTCGATGATCTTGGCGTCGACGAGTGCGTTGCACTTGGCCCAGATCGCCGCCGGACGCCCTGCTTTCGCGTGCTCGATCTCCTCGGCGATGTGCTGCAGGAGGCGCGACTTCAGGGTCAGCGGAGACACCGCCATCCGCTCCAGCCCCTGCGGCTCCGCATAGCCCGTGATGAAGTTGAAGACGCGCGAGACGTCGCGCGCGATCACCGGGTCGGCCGTGAAGAAGCTGAGGTCGGTGTAGATGCGGGCGGTGATCGGGTGGTAGTTGCCCGTCCCGACATGGCAGTAGGAGACCAGCTGCCCGAGTTCGCGGCGCACCACCATCGACAGCTTGGCGTGTGTCTTCAACTCGATAAAACCGAAGACGACCTGCACGCCGGCACGCTCGAGGTCGCGCGCCCAGCGGATATTGGCCTCCTCGTCGAAACGCGCCTTCAGCTCGACCAGCGCCGTGACCGACTTGCCGGCCTCCGCCGCCTCGGCCAGCGCCTTGACGATCGGACTGTCAGACGAGGTGCGGTAGAGCGTCTGCTTGATTGCGACGACGTTGGGGTCGCGCGCGGCCTGGTTGAGGAACTGGACGACGACGTCGAACGACTCGTAGGGGTGGTGGACGACGAGATCCTTCTGCCGGATGGCGGCGAAGCAGTCGCCCGCGTGATCGCGGATGCGCTCGGGGAAGCGCGGATTGTAGGGCTGGAACTTCAGGTCGGGCCGGTCGAGCGCGACGAGCTGCGACAGGTCGTTCAGCGCCAGCATGCCCTCGACATTGAAGAGCTCGTCCGGCGTGCCGTCGAACTCCTCCGCCACGAACAGCCGCAGTGATTCCGGCATCGTGGCCTCGACCTCGAGGCGGATCACCGACCCGCGGCGGCGCTGCTTCAGGGCCGTCTCGAACAGGCGCACGAGATCCTCGGCCTCTTCCTCGACCTCGATGTCGCTGTCGCGGATGACACGGAATCCACCGAGACCACGCACCTGGTAGCCGGGGAACAGCCGCCCCGTGAACATCGCGATGGCCTGCTCCAGCAGGATGAAGCGGGCCGCACCCGTCTCGGCGAAGTCGGGGAACCGGATGAAGCGCTCGACCTTGTTGGGCACGCGGATCAGCGCGGTCAAAGTGCGCCCGTCGGCCGGGCGGAACAGCTCGAGCGCCAGCGAAAAGCCGAGGTTCGGGATGAACGGGAAGGGATGCGCAGGATCGACCGCGAGCGGCGTCAGCACGGGGAAGACGTACTGCAGGAAGTAGTCCTCCAGCCACGCCTGCTCCGACCGTGTCACGTCCGGGCCATCGACGAGGACAATGCCGGTCTCGAGCAGCAGGTCCTTCAGCTCGCGCCAGCGCCGCTGCTGGTCGGAGGCCAGCACCGATACCGCCTCGCCGATCCGGACGAGTTGCTCGGCCGGCGTCAGCCCGTCATCCGATTTCTCGGTCAGGCCCGACCGGACCTGGCCGCGCAGGCCGGCGACGCGGACCATGAAGAACTCGTCGAGGTTGTTGGCGGAGATCGACAGGAAGCGCAGCTGCTCCAGCAGGGGGTGGCTCGCATTGCTCGCCTCCTCCAGCACCCGGCGGTTGAACTGCAGCCAGGAGAGCTCCCGGTTGATGAAGCGGTCGGGCGGCAGCTGGGCAAGGCTCGCACCGGGCGCGGAGGCTGGAACCGGCGGCGCCACGGGCGGCGGGACCGGCACGGCCACGGGTTCCGTCGCGATGTCGACGACAGGCTCGGCTTTCGGCGGCGCCTTGGCCCGGCTCCTCGCAGCCGGTTCTGGATTCCTGATCGCCACGCGTTGCCTCCCGGTCGCCTTTTCCACGCGCTTCTCCCAGCACTGTACGACATTTCAACGACAGGATGGGGTCAAGCCCCGGCGCCGTTCTCCTCCAGCCTCCTTAGAACATCCGCAGCTAATGGTCTCGTAATGCGCCGCCCCCGTTCCAGCGCCTCGCGGTCCAGGAGTCCGACGATCCGGCGCGCGGCATCCACCGAGCGCTCGATGCGCGCGACGAGAAACTCGACCACGGTGGTGTCGATCACGATCTGCCGCTCGACGAAGAGCTTGACGAGGATCGCGCGCAGCAACGGCTCATCGGGCGCGCCGAGCTCGGCGATCGGTGCAAGGCGCAGCCTGGACAGCAGGTCCGGTGTCGCCACGCCCCAGTCGCCCGGATTGGTGCGGGCGGTCAGCAGCACGAAGGTGCGGCGTTCCCGGGCGGCGTTGAGAAGGTGGAACAACGCTTCCTCGTTTCCCTCGGCACGGTCGCAGTCCTCGATGACGAGGGCGCCGGCCGAGACGAGGTGCGGCACGTCGGCATCGCGCAGGGACGCGCGGGTCAGGCGCCAGGCATGGGAGCGCTTGGCCCACACCGCGGCGCAATGGCTCTTCCCCGATCCGGGAGGGCCGACCAGAAGCAGGATCGGATCCCGCCACTCCGGCCAGCGCTCGAGCACCGCGTAGGCGGCCTCGTTCGAGTTGCTGACCAGGAAATCCTCCGCCTCGAGCTGCGGCTCCAGCGGCAGGTCGAGCGCGAGCTGGCGTGGCTGCTCGCCGGACAGGGTCACGGCTCCAATTGCGGAGCCTCGCCGCGGTAGAGCGGGCTGGCGAGATACCTTCGCAGTGCGAAGCGCGCCAGCACGCCGATGGTGGCGGCGACCGGCACGGCGATCAGCAGGCCGACGAAACCGAACAGCGAGCCGAAGGCGAAGAGCGCGAACATCAGCCACACCGGATGCAACCCCACGGCCTCTCCGACGAGCTTGGGTGAGAGAATGTTTCCTTCGAGGAACTGCCCGCTGAAGAAGACCGCCAGCACGAGGCCGATCCACAGCCAGTCGGGCCAGAACTGCACCACCGCCACGCCCGCCGCCAGCACGAGCCCGGTGAGCGAGCCGACATACGGGATGAACGTCAGGAACCCGGCGATCATGCCGATGAGGAAGCCGAAGTTCAGTCCGGCCAGCGTGAGGCCGACGGCGTACCACGTGCCCAGCAGCAGGCAGACCAGGGCCTGGCCGCGGATGAAGCCGCCGATCGCGCCGTTCACCTCGGTTGCGAGTTGGCGCACAGTGGCGCGATGGCGCGGGGGCGTCCACGCGTCCATCTTGGCGAGCATGCGGTCCCAGTCGACCAGCAGGTAGAAGGCGACGACGGGCGTCACGACGATCAGCGAGAGGATGCCGACGAGCGCCTGCCCGCCCGACCAGATGGAGGCCAGCAGGTCGCCCAGCCAGGTGGCGCCCTTGGCGATGATGCCGCCGACCTGCCCCTGCAGGTCGGGCACCGAGAAGCGCGGACCGAGGCTTTTCAGAACCGGGCCGCCCTTGTCGATGATCAGCTGCTGCAGCTTGCGGGCATAGTCTGGCGCCTTGTCGAGGAACTCGGTGAGGTTGCCGGCCAGCAGCGGCACGACGATGAGCAACGCCACGACGAAGAGCAGGATGAAGACGGCAAGGATCACCAGGGTCGCCCAAAGACGGCTCATGCCCATCTTTTCCAGGCGGTCGGCCACTGGATCGAGGAAATAGGCGAGCACCAGACCGGCCACGAAGGGCAGCAGGATCGACGAGAACAGCCACACGAAGAGGACGAGGACGGCGAAGGCCGCCATCCAGATCGCCACCTCGCGCTGGAGGAGACCGCCGCTCGCAGGGCCGGGAACCGGTTCCGGGACGGTTCTGACCCTCAGCGTCATTTCGTCATGTGGCGCAGCCATCGCGCGAGATAGGCGGCGGCAGAGGCAATCGTCAAGGCTGCGACGACGAGCATGAGCTGGGGCAGGAACACGCGATCCTCGACGCCGAAGGCGTGCGCGCCCAGGGCCACGGCCGCCAGCGTGATCTGGGCGGCCGTGTTGACCTTGGAGATCATCGACGGATCGATGGCAATCGGCTTGGACAACAGCCACGACAGGACGACGCCGCCGACCAGCATCACGTCCCGCGACACGACGAGGATGGCGATCCAGTCCGGCAGCACGCCGACGATGGCGAGCGTGACGTAGATGGAGACCAGCAGCGCCTTGTCGGCCAGCGGATCGAGATAGGCGCCCAGCTCGGAGCGGACGTTGAAACGACGCGCCAGCGCGCCGTCCACCGCGTCCGAGACGCCGGCGACGAGAAAGCCTGCGAAGGCGTAGTCCCACTCCTGTCGCAGGATCATGATGATCACGAACGGCACGAGGAAAAGCCGCCCGAGCGTGATGACATTCGGGATATGCGTCACGTCCCGCCTCCCTGCCTGCAATATAGGCGTGCGCGCACGGCTTCGCGAGGCGGGCCGGTCTTGCGTCCCGTGGCAGAGCGGCTTACTCGGCTCATCGTGACCTCGAGAGGGCTGGCATGGCCGACGAGACAAGGAACGGGCTGACCTACGCGCAGGCTGGCGTCGACATCGATGCCGGGAACGCCCTTGTGGACGCGATCAGGCCTCTCGTGCGGGCCACGCGCCGCCCCGGTGCCGACGCCGAGATCGGCGGATTCGGCGGGCTCTTCGACCTGAAAGCGGCGGGATACGTGGATCCCATCCTCGTCGCGGCGAATGACGGCGTCGGCACCAAGGTCAAGATCGCCATCGAGACGGGGCTGCACGAGACGATCGGCATCGACCTCGTCGCCATGAGCGTCAATGACCTGATCGTGCAGGGCGCCGAGCCGCTCTTCTTCCTCGACTATTTCGCGACGGGACGGCTGGAGCCGCATGTCGGCGCCGAGGTCGTGAAGGGCATCGCGGCCGGCTGCAAGGAGGCCGGCTGTGCACTGATCGGCGGCGAGACGGCCGAGATGCCCGGGCTCTACGCCGCAGGCGACTACGACCTCGCCGGCTTCGCCGTGGGCGCCGCCGAGCGCGGCACCCTCCTGCCCCGTCCGGACGTGGCGGAAGGCGACGTGGTGCTGGGGCTCGTGTCCTCGGGCGTCCACTCCAACGGCTTCTCGCTGGTGCGGCGGGTGGTGGAGGAAAGTGGCCTTTCCTGGTCTCGCCCGGCGCCCTTCCAGCCCGATGCGAGCCTCGGGGAAGCGCTGCTGGAGCCGACGCGGCTCTACGTCAAGCCGCTGCTCGGCGTGGTACGCGGCACGCCAGGGATCAAGGCCTTGGCTCACATCACCGGCGGCGGGTTTCCCGACAACATTCCACGCGTCCTGCCGGAGGGACTGGGTGTGCAACTCGATCTCGGCGCCATCGCCGTGCCCCCCGTCTTCGGCTGGCTGGCCCGCACCGGCGGCATCGCCGAGGCAGAGATGCTGCGCACGTTCAACTGCGGGATCGGCATGGTGATCGTCGTCGCCGCAGACCGGCTCGACGCGGTCACGTCCGCGCTGACCGACGGCGGAGAAGCGCCGGTGCGGCTCGGCATGGTTGTCGCGCGCGGTGACGGCCCGGCGGTTCGCACCACCGGCGCACTGGCGCTGTGACCAGGCGCGTCCGCACGGCGATCCTCGTCTCCGGGCGCGGATCGAACATGGCCGCCCTTCTCCGGGCGGCTGCGGACCCGGACTTCCCCGCCGAGATCGTCCTCGTCCTCTCCAACCGCCCGGAAGCGCCGGCACTCGACCGCGCACGGGAAGCCGGCATCGCAGCAACCTGCCTCGACCACAAGGCTCACCCCGGACGCGAGGCCTTCGAGGAAGCACTCGACGCCACCCTCAAGGCTCACGCCATTGAGATGGTCTGCCTTGCGGGCTTCATGCGCGTGCTGACGGCGGGCTTCGTCGAAAAATGGCAGGGCCGGATGATCAACATCCACCCGTCCCTCCTGCCCTCCTTCCGCGGCCTGCACACGCACGAGCGGGCTCTGGCGGAAGGCGTGCGGCTGCACGGCTGCTCCGTCCACTTCGTGGTCCCGGAGCTCGATGCCGGCCCGATCATCGTGCAGGCTGCCGTCCCGGTTCTGCCGGACGACACGCCCGACACTTTGGGCGCACGCGTGCTCGACGCCGAGCATGACGCCTATCCACTCGCCCTGCGCCTCGTCGCCACGGGCCATGCCCGCCTGGAGGGCGGCCGCTGCATCGTCGACGCGCCGGCTGCGACGGGCCGGCTGATGTCACCCGCAGCCGCGCAAGGCTGATCAGTCGCGAAGACTTAGGCCGGCAAGAAAAGCGGCCTGATGATCGCAGGCCGGGAAGGCTGCCCGGCGAATCAGCGTACGGGCAGCCCGTTGGGAATCGCCTGGAATGCCGCACGGGGGCGATTTCGCCTGCTGCAGACACTTTCCGCTAAACCTCATTTTCGCAAATTGTGGCAACATGTATCGACCGGAGTGCGGCAGATCGCGTGGTTCGCCGCTAGCTTGAATAAATAACAATTTAAAGGAGTTACAGACCACTTCGTGGCTTGGACCGGTGCCTTTTCGAAAGGCGCTCTACTTGGCGCAACGAAAGCAACTCAGGTAACGGCAGGTTTCCGAACGTTTTCCGTCACGATCACGCCCAATTCGGGCGGCGTTCCTCGTCTCACACCGCACAGCCTCGGGCTGCACGCAGGAAGAACGCCATGGATTGCAATCGGTTGTCGATCGGAGCCCTCGTCCTCGTTCTCGTCGCTTCGCTGGCGGGACTCGTGCTGACCGTGAAGGGCGTTGCCGGCATCGATGGAGTTGCGATCCGCTTCGAGCCGGAACTGCACCTCCCCGCCGCCGTCACCAGCCTTCGCCTGCCTGGCGACAGCCTCTAGGTCAGTCGCTCAGGCGCGTGGCGCCCGTTCCGCTCTCACGCTGGAAAAAGATCAGGTCCAGCTCGGGTGCCTTGCCGGTCAACCCGGTCAGCAGGGCGTGCACCTGGCCGCGATGATGGGTCTGGTGGTTGAAAAAGTGGTCCATGGCCCCCGATAGCACCTGCTCGTAGCGGGCGTTGTCCGTCACCGTCCGGAAGCGGATGGGGCGCTCGACGTCTTCGTCCGTGAGGGACTGGGCAAAGGACACGATCCGGTCGTCTACCGCCACCCTGGCTGCCCGGAGTGCCGGAAGGTCGTCGTGCAGGATTTGGTCGAGCCGCGTCGGCGGGTTCGGCAGCCCGAGAAAGCGGTTCATCCCGAGACCGTCCGCCACCAGCACATGGTTCAGCGTGCCGTGGACGGAGCGGAAAAAGGCACCCCGGTCGGCACGATACTGTTCGTAGGTGAGTTCAGCCGCAGCCGCATAGAGCCTTGCGTTGGCCCAGCGATTATACCCGGCGAGTGTCGCGTATCGTTGTGCGCTCATCCTGCGCCTCCCGTTTCCGCCTGGCCGCTCCCGCCGGGTGCCGGTCCTTGTCGCAAGGCCATGGTCCGGCTATAAGCCGCGCCAACCTGGACATTTGGAAGGACCCGACGATGGCGCTGGAGCGTACTTTTTCCATCATCAAGCCGGACGCGACAGCCCGCAACCTCACCGGCGCGGTGAACGCGGTCATCGAGAAGGCCGGCTTGCGCATCATCGCCCAGAAGCGCATCCACATGACCCAGGCCCAAGCCGAGCAGTTCTACTCGGTGCACAAGGAGCGCCCCTTCTTCGGCGAGCTCGTCTCCTTCATGACGTCCGCGCCGGTTGTGGTGCAGGTTCTCGAAGGCGAAGGCGCGATCGCGAAGTATCGCGAGGTGATGGGCGCGACGAACCCCGCCAATGCCGCCGAGGGGACCATCCGCAAGCAGTTCGCGCTGTCGGTCGGCGAGAACACGGTGCACGGTTCGGATGCGCCGGAGACTGCGGCCATGGAAATCGCCCAGTTCTTCTCGGGCAACGAAATCGTCGGCTGACCTGACTGAACGACGTAGTATTTTGACGGCGGCCACTGGCCGCCGTCTTGCTTTGCGGGCTCGACAGGCCCGGCGCGCTGCCCCACCATGCCGTGCGGAAAGGTTTCGCGATGAACGCTCCCTCCCCCGTCATCCGCCGCACCTCGGCCTGCCCGCATGACTGCCCGTCGACGTGCTCTCTCGACGTCGAGGTCATCGGCGGCTCGCGCATCGGCCGGGTGCGAGGAGCGGAAGGTCAGACCTACACGGCCGGTGTCATCTGCGCGAAGGTCGCGCGCTACGCCGAGCGCATCCATCACCCCGACCGCCTCATGCATCCTTTGATGCGGACGGGACCGAAGGGCTCCGGACAGTTCACCCGCATCGGCTGGGACGAGGCGCTCGACCGGATCGGCGAAGCGTTCCTGAAGGCCGAGGTGGCGCACGGCGCGGAGGCTGTCTGGCCCTACCATTATGCCGGGACCATGGGGCTGGTGATGCGAGACGGCATCAAGCGCCTCACACACGTCAAGAAGTACTCCGGCTTCCAGCAGAGCATCTGCATCAACCTCGCCTGGCCCGGCTACCTCGCAGGCACCGGCAAGCTCGCCGGGCCCGATCCGCGGGAAATGGCGAAGTCGGACTGCGTCGTCATCTGGGGCACGAACGCCGTGTCGACGCAGGTGAACGTGATGACCCACGCGACGCGGGCGCGAAAGGAGCGCGGCGCTAAGATCGTCGTGATCGACGTCTACCGCTCGCCCACCATGGAGCAGGCGGACCTGGCGCTCTGCCTCAAGCCCGGCACGGACGGCGCCCTGGCCTGCGCCGTCATGCACGTCCTCTTCCGCGAAGGCCTGGCGGACCGGGACTATCTGGAGCGCTACACCGACTGCCCCGCGGATCTCGAGGCCCATCTCGCCACGCGGACGCCGGAGTGGGCGTCGGCCATCACAGGGCTCCCGGTCGCGCAGATCGAGGAATTCGCCCGGCTGGTGGGGCGAAACAAGCGGAGCTTCTTCCGGCTCGGCTACGGCTTCTCGCGACAGCGCAACGGCGCCGCCAGCATGCACGCCGCGAGCTGTATCCCCGCCGTCACGGGTGCGTGGCTGCACGAGGGCGGCGGCGCCTTCCACAGCAATGGCGCGATCTTCCACTGGCGCAAGACGCTGATCGAGGGGCTGGACGTCCTCGACCCCCGCGTGCGCCAGCTCGACCAGTCGCAGATCGGCCGCATCCTGACCGGCGACGCGGAGGCACTGCGCGGCGGCCCGCCGGTGACGGCCCTGCTGATCCAGAGCACCAACCCGGCTGAGGTCGCTCCCGAGCAGGGGCTGGTGAAGCAAGGCTTCGCGCGAGACGACCTCTTCGTCGCCGTGCACGAGCAGTTCATGACGGAGACGGCACGGCAGGCCGACATCGTCCTGCCCGCGACGATGTTCATGGAGCATGACGACCTCTACCAGGGGGGCGGCCACTCCCACATCATGCTGGGGCCCAAGCTGATCGAACCGCCGGGCGAAACCCGCAGCAACCACGACGTGATCTGCGGCATCGCAAAGCGCGTCGGCGCCACGCATCGCGGTTTCGAGATGACGCCCGACGAGATCATCGACTGGACGCTGAAGGCGTCGGGCTGGGGCACGCTGGAGAATTTGCGCGAAAAGGAATGGCTGGACGTTCAGCCCTCCTTCGAGGAGGCCCACTACCTGAAGGGCTTCGCCTGGAAGGACGGCCGCTTCCGCTTCCGGCCCGACTGGGCGAAGGTGCCCTTCTCCGGCCGCGTGTCAGACCGGGTTGCCGAGATGCCCACCCTTCCCGACCATTGGGACGTCATCGAGAACGCCACGCCCGACTTCCCCTTCCGGCTGGCGACCAGTCCGGCGCGCAACTTCCTGAACACGTCCTTCACGGAGACGCCGACCTCGGTGGCCAGGGAGCGCGGCCCGACTGTGATGGTCCATCCGGAGGATGCGGCGGCCCAGGGGATCGTCGACGGGGACTGGGTGACACTGCGCAACGAGCGCGGCGAGGTCCACCTCCGGGCGAGGCTGTTCGACGGCCTGGTGCGCGGCGTTCTGATCGCAGAATCCATCTGGCCGGACCGGCATTATCCCGACGGGAAGGGCATCAACCACCTGACCGGCGCGGACTCGCCGCCGCCCTTCGGTGGCGCCGCGTTCCACGACAACCGTGTCGCCCTCTCCCGGTGGAACGGGCCCGCTTGACGCGGGCGCGGCGGTGGTCAACATCGCGCCACCCCTTGGACAGGACAGGAATGCAGATGCGGATTCGGATCGTCACGCTCGCTTTGCTGGCCGGCGTAGGAAGCGCCTTCGCGGGTGCATCCTCGCAGAACTTCAGCAATCCCCCGCCGGACCCCGCGACCCAGAGCATGTCGCGCTCCGAGGCGAAACGCTGGGTGCTCGACCGGTGCCTGCTGTCGCAGGCGCGCCTGCAGGGGAAGACCCGCGAGGAGGTCCGTTCAGCCTGCAGCTGCTACTCGTCCCGTACGGTCGACGGCATGACCAAGGCGGAGTTCCAAAACTTCCGCGAGAAGAGCTATTTCGACGACACGACCCGCGAGAAGGCGCTGTCGAACATCGACGCCTGCAAGCTGAAGCGGCCGATCTGACGCGATGCGCATCGCCACCTGGAACGTCAACTCCGTCAAGCAGAGGATCGGGCACCTCGAGACCTGGCTGAAGGAGGCGTCGCCGGACGTCGTCTGCCTGCAGGAGATCAAGTGCGTCGACGAGGCGTTCCCGGCGGCCGAGATCGAGGCGATGGGCTACAACGTCGCCGTGCATGGGCAGAAGACGTTCAATGGCGTCGCCATTCTGTCGCGGCGCCCCTTCGACGATGTGACACGGGGCCTGCCGGGAGACGATACCGACCCGCAGGCCCGCTACATCGAGGCCGTCATACCGAACGGCGACTCGGTGGTCCGTGTCGCCTCGATCTACCTGCCCAATGGCAATCCGCCTGCCACCGAGAAGTACCCCTACAAGCTCGGCTGGATGGACCGGCTGATCGCGCGCACCCGCTCGCTGCTCGCCCTCGAGGAGAGGCTGGTTCTGGCAGGCGACTACAATGTGATCCCCACCGAACGCGACGTGCACGACCCCGCCCTGTGGGCGGGCGATGCGCTCTTCCTGCCGCAGACGCGGGCAAAGTTCCGCGAGCTGACCGCCCTCGGGCTCACCGACGCCTTCCGCGCCTGCGACGACCGGCCGAACCAGTACACGTTCTGGGACTACCAGGCCGGCGCTTGGCAGAAGAACAACGGCATCAGGATCGATCACCTGCTGCTCTCCCCCCAGGCCGCCGACCGGCTGCGCTGCTGCGTGATCGACAAGAACGTACGCACCTGGGAGAAGCCCTCGGACCACGTCCCGGTCAGTATCGACATCGCGGACTAGCTGCGCTGCCGGGCTCGTGACCCCGCCCCCGCTACGGTTCCACGCTGCCGCTCAGCCCGCCCTGGCTGCGTCGTGCTATAAGTGCAATGCCCCGGAGAGAGGGCACAGGGAGGAAGCCGTGCGGGGCTTCTGGACGAGAGAAGGCCGTTTCGCCTGCCCGGCAACGGTGCTGGCCGTGCTGGCCACGACGGGGGCCGTGGCCGCCCATGACCACTGGATGAGCCGCGGCGACTATCGGGATCCGCTGTTCGGCGAACAGTGCTGCGACGAGCGCGACTGCCAGCCCGTCCCCGAGGAACAGGTGCGGGCAGCGCCCGACGGCTACCATCTCGCATCCGGCGAAGTGATCCCCTACCGGCGGGTCCTGTCCAGCGAGGACGGGCAGTTCTGGGTCTGCCGATGGGACGTGCACTGGGAAAACCGGCGCTCCCCCATCCGCTGCTTTTTCGCGCCGCCACAGTCCAACTGAACCGTCGCGATCGGTGCGAAGGGTTTCTCCTGGGTCGGCCGGCAACGCGTGTTCAACTGGTCGCCAGGAAGGCCATGCTGCTGACGCTCGTGAAGGATCCGACCATTTGGAGAGGATGCAGGCTTTCCCGCAGGACGACAGCGGCCAGCACGAGCGACACCAGCGGGTGCAGCGCGACCAGCGCGGCGGCGACGGACAAGGGACCGGCGGCAGCGGAGTGCGCGAAGCCCTGGTGTCCGAGCGCGTCGAGCATGCCGGCCACGAGCGCCATGAACACTGCCAAAGCCAGCACGGGCCTCCAGAACGCGGGCCGCGCTTCGGCTGCGGAAATGCTCACCCGGCCTGCACGTCGGCGGAACTCACCGATGACGACGAGAGCGATGCTGGCGGTCGCGACGACCCGAAGCAGGCAGAGCGCCCCCTGCATTTCCGCCGCGGGCACGAGGCCGAGCAGCAGGTCGGAAACGCCGTAGCCCACGCCGCTGAGTACGCCCAGTTGCAGCGATCTCAGCGTTCCCTTGTCGCGCCCGGCGGAATAGCCGAGGAGGACCACCGAGACGATAGCCAGCCCGAGCCCGGCAGCGCAGCCGGCGGATGGCGCTTCGGTGATGGCGACGCCCGCGGCAACCGGGATCAGAACACCGACGAGGCCGGCGGCGGGCGCGACGAGCCCGACGCTCCCTTCGGCAAATCCCTTGTAGAGGGCGACCAGCCCGACCGAATAGAAGCCGCC
Source organism: Alsobacter sp. (assembly GCF_059501845.1). Taxonomy (NCBI): domain Bacteria; kingdom Pseudomonadati; phylum Pseudomonadota; class Alphaproteobacteria; order Hyphomicrobiales; family Alsobacteraceae; genus Alsobacter; species Alsobacter sp. The sequence goes on from NZ_JCACDK010000011.1 coordinate 128,720, forward strand.
CGCCAGCACCGCCGAAAGGGCCACGGGAACCGATGGGAAAACGCCGATGCCCGGCAGCACCATCGCGAGCGTCACGAAGAGAGCAAGCACCTGGGCGAGGGCTGCGCTGCGCAGCGGGGTCAGCACGCGCGAGGCCTGCCCGCCCGCAAAGTCCGCGCCGCCGTAGGCCAAGGCTCCGGCGAGGCCGGCCGAAATGGGATCGAGCGGCATCGGGGGCACTCCGGTTGGTCGGAGCCAGGCGGGGGGCGGTGGCTGAGCCAGCCCCCGCCGACAAACAAAGTTTCGCAGACCCTGCAACCTCAGGCTGTGCCTTAACACACTTGACAGCGGACCTTGCGACCGGGCTGCCAAGCCGCTCAGGACCCGCATGCATTTCCTGAACGGCATGCTATACCCGGCCCGCCTGGTTCCCTTTCAGAGGATGATCGCGGATGGCTTCTCATCGCGACACCATGTTCGCCCGCCACCTCCACCCCTCTCCGACCCCCGCGGACACGCGTGCGTCGTTTCTCGAGAGTCCCGGTTTCGGGCGGGTCTTCACCGACCACATGGTCACGCTGCGCTGGACTTCGGACGAGGGCTGGTGCGAGGGCCGTGTCGCCGCCCGCGAGCCGATCGTGCTCGACCCCGCCAGCGCGGTGCTGCACTACGCGCAGGAGATTTTCGAGGGACTCAAGGCGTATCGCACCAGCGACGGTGGCGTCGCGCTGTTCCGGCCCGAGCGTAACGCGCGCCGCTTCCAGGAATCGGCCCGGCGCATGGCGATGCCGGTGCTGCCGGAGGAACTCTTCATCGGCGCCATCGAGGAGCTCGTCGCCATCGACTGCGACTGGATCCCCGGCGGCGAGGGCAGCCTCTATTTGCGTCCCTTCATGATCGCGACCGAGGCCTTCCTCGGAGTGCGGCCCTCCGCGGAGTACCTTTTTGCCGTCATCGCCTGCCCTGTCGGCGCCTATTTCAAGGGCGGGAAGGCGGCCGTGACGGTGTGGCTCTCGGACGACTACACCCGCGCCGCCCCCGGCGGCACCGGTGCGGCCAAGTGCGGCGGCAACTACGCCGCCAGCCTGGTGGCCCAGGCGCAGGCCTCGGAGCATGGCTGCGACCAGGTGGTGTTCCTCGACGCCGCGGAGCACCGCTGGGTCGAGGAACTCGGCGGCATGAACGTGTTCTTCGTCTTCGACGACGGCTCGCTGCTCACGCCGCCGCTGGGCGGGACGATCCTTCCCGGGATCACGCGCGACTCAATCATGACGCTCGCCCGCAACGAAGGGCTGAAGGTCCGAGAGGATCGCTACTCAATCGAAAAGTGGCGCGCCGACGCAGCCAGCGGGCGGCTGCGCGAGGTCTTCGCCTGCGGGACAGCGGCGGTGGTGTCACCGATTGGCACGATCAAGAGCCGCGACGGCGACTTCGTCATCGGGAATGGCGAGGGTGGCGAGATCACCGGCCGGCTGAAAAGCCTGCTGGTCGGCATCCAGCGCGGGGACGCCACAGACCCGCATGGCTGGGTTCACCGCGTCGGCGCCTGACGTTCAGCAGGCGCCCTGCCCTGCCGAAGCCACCGCGGCGGCAAGCTCGGCAACGCCGAAGGGCTTGCCGAGGCGCGCATACGCGTCTCCCTCGTCGTTGTCGAAGGAGGCGTACCCGGTGATCACGAGAACCGCGATGCCCGGGCGCAGCTTGCGGGCTTCGGCGATGAGGTCCAGCCCGGTCATTCCCGGCATCATCTGATCCGTGACAATCAGGTCGAATTCGCCGTTACGCCGCAGCACGGCGAGCGCGGCATGGCCCGACGACGCTTCTTCCACCTCGTGACCCAGGGCTCCCAGCATGTCGGCGGTGCTCGTGCGCACCAGTTCCTCGTCGTCGACCAGAAGGATGCGGCGGCTCTCGCCGGCAACGACGGGCTGGCGCGATATTCCGCCGGGGCGCTTTCCCGGGCGCGGCCCGACCATGGGCAGGACGATCGAGGCCGTCGTACCGCCGCCCGGCGCGCTCTCCAGCGTCAGCGTCCCGCCGGACTGGGCGGCAAGGCCGTGCACCATGGAAAGGCCGAGGCCCGTGCCCTTTCCAACGCCCTTTGTGGTGTAGAAGGGCTCCACGGCGCGCCGGAGCGTAGCCGCGTCCATGCCGACGCCGGTATCGCCGACGCTGAGGCGCACATAGCGCCCGGGCGGCAGGACGTGGTGGCCGGCGATCTCGACTTCCCCGGTCGACAACGTCACCTCGCCCCCGCCCGGCATGGCGTCCCGGGCATTGACGCACAGGTTGAGGATGGCGAGCTCGAGCTGGTTGGCGTCCGCCAGCACGTTGCCCACCTCCGGCGCATCGACCCGGACCACCACCTGCGATCCGACCGATTGCTCAACGAGGTCGATGAGCCCGAGGACGAGGTCCGAGAGGTTTGTTGGCTGGGGATCCAGGTGCTGGCGCCGGGCGAAGGTCAGCAGGCGGTTGACCAGCACGCGTGCGCGCTCGGCCGACTGCTGGGCACCGTCGAGCATCCGCGTAGCCCGCGCGTCGAGCGCGTAGCGGCGGCGCAGCAGGTCGAGCGCTCCCACGATCGGTGTGAGCAGATTGTTGAAGTCGTGGGCGACACCGCCCGTCAGCTGGCCGAGGGTTTCCAGCTTCTGCGCCTCGTGCAGCTGGGCCAGCGCCGCCTCGCGCTCGCGGAGGGCACCTTCGATCCGAACAGCCAGCTCGGCATTGAGTTTCTGGAGCTGTCTCTCGGCCCTCGCCCGCTCGACGGCCGCCCAGGTTCGCTCGGCAACGGCAAGAGTTAGGTCGACTTCGTCGGCCGTCCAGTCGCGGGGTTCGTGATGATTTACGGAGAGCGTGCCGACGAGCACGCCGTTCTTAATCAGCGGCACGTCGAGCACTGCCACCACGCGGGCGCTGCTGATCTCCGGGAGAGCAGCCAAGGATGCCGTCCGCGGATCGGCTGCGAGGTCGTTGACGACCAGCGGGCGCCCGGACCTCATGATGTCAATCGAGCCGGCCAGGCGGTCGAGCCTGTACTCGCCGACGGCGTCGGGAATCCCCGGCGACGTATAGCTCAACACCACGGAGGCCGTGCCAGCCTCCTCGTCGACGTCGACGTAGCAGACGCGGCTGGCCGCGAGTTCCACGCCGAGCGACTCGGCCGCAGCGGCCTTGATCTGGTCTGCGTCGGAAAGCGGCCTGAGGCGATCCTCCAGCCGTAGCAGGAAGCTGTCCCGCCGCTCCCGGCGGCTCTTCTCGACCCCAGCGAGGTGACGGTCGTGAACGTCCGTCGACGTCCCGAACCAGCCGAGCAGATCGCCGTTCGCGTCCAGCTCCGGCTCGGACACCGTGTAGAACCAGCGATACTCACCGTCCTTGCGGCGGCAGCGAAACTCGGCCGAGTAGGTCGTCCTGTCCCGCTGGGCTGCCAGGAACCCATCGGCGAGGCGCTGCTGGTCGTCCGGGTGCACGGCAGCAGCCCATCCCCCGTTCAACGCCTCCTCGACCGGCTGGCCCGTGTATTCGGTCCACCTCCCGCTGACAGAGAGGATGCGTCCTTTGGCGTCGGCGCGGTACACGAAGGCCGGCACGGCATCGCTGATGCGGCGCAGCTCCGCCGCGCTGACGCGGACCGCCTCCGCCGCGTCGCGGCGCACGCGCGCGAGCTCGAGATTGGCGGATACGCGGGCGAGCAGCTCGCGGGCGGAGAACGGCTTGGCGAGATAGTCGTCGGCCCCGGCGTCGAGGCCCTCGACCTGTGCTTCCTCGCCCGCGCGAGCGGAGAGCATGATGACCGGAATGTCTGCCAGCTCCTGGTCCGACCGGATCGCGGCGAGGAGGCCGAAACCGTCGAGGCGAGGCATCATGATATCGGTGAGGACGAGGTCCGGCCGGCGCTCCCGGACGAGATCGAGCGCCGCATATCCGTCGGCGACCACCTCCACTTCATATCCCTTCGCCTTCAGCAGGCGACCGACATAGTCGCGCAGGTCGGCATTGTCGTCGGCCAGAACGACACGCCCCGCATGGGTTTCGGCCCCGGCCCCGAGATCGTCCCCTGCGTCGTGGATGATCTCCTCTGAGGCGATCACGTCGCCGCTGGAGAGCCATCGGCTCGCCTCCGCCGTAAAAGCATCAGCACGCGAGGCGGCGCCCGTCTCCCCGGGCGCGGCGCTGACCCTGTCCTGTGGCAGATGCTCGGTGCCGAAGGGAACCTCGACCGTGAACGTCGTTCCCCTTCCCTCGGCGCTGCGTGCAGCGATGCTGCCGCCGTGCAGGCGGACGAGATCATAGACCAGGGCGAGGCCTATCCCCGAACCCTCGAAGGAACGGCCGCGCGTTCCCTCGACGCGGTGGAACCGCTCGAACAGCCGGGGAAGCTCGTGATCGGGAATGCCGACACCCGTGTCTCTGATGGTCAGGCGCGCGGCATTGGCGGTCTCGGTCACCGAGATCTCGATCCCTCCCTCCAGCGTGAACTTGAAGGCATTGGACACGAGGTTGAGGACGATGCGCTCCCACATCTCGCGGTCGATGTAGACCGGGCGTGACAACGGCGGGCACTCGAGGCTGAGCGACAGGCCCGCGCGCTCGCAGACGGAACGAAAGGTGGAGGCGAGATCCCGGGTGAAGCCGGAGAGGTCGGTGCCCACGAAGCTCGCCTGCACCCGGCCGGACTCGATACGCGAGAAATCCAGCAGGGCGTTGACGAGGCGCAGGAGCCGGAGCCCATTGCGATGGGCAACGTCGACAAGGGCACGGTCGCCGGTCGAAGCCGCCTGGCGCTCCAGGATCTCCTCGAGTGGCCCGAGCATCAGCGTCAGCGGCGTCCGGAACTCATGGCTGATGTTGGAGAAGAACGTGGTCTTGGCCCGGTCGAGCGCAGCCAGCGCCTCGGCTCGCGCGCGCTCCCGGTCATACGCGTCTGCGCGGGCGATGGCCGCCGCAACCTGCCCCGTGACGAGGGCCACGAACCCCATATAGCTCGCATCGACTGCGCGGTGCGGATTAAGGCCGGCCACGAGGAAACCGAGCGGCTCGCCGCCTTCCACGTCGGCCACGGGCAAGATCATCGCCTGGCGGGGCGGGCTCTGCCAGTATCTGAGCTCCAGGCCTTCGGAAATCTCGCTCTGCAGGTCGACCAGGGCCGGCTGTCCCGAGGCCAGAACGGACGCGAGCGGCCACGGGCCGGTTTCATCGCCGCCCAGGCGGATCGTTTCGGGCGCAGCCGGCGCGCGATCGCACAGCCCATGCAGGGCCGCCCTTTGGGCGATCGTCCTGTCCTCGCTGCTCAGGTAGGCCATGGCGAAGGGAAGGTCTCGCGGTTCGCCCGCGAGGCAGGCCTCCAGCGCGGACATGACGTCGTCGCGCGTGGCGGCGGCGGAGAGGCGGGCGCCGAGATCGCGCATCATGCCTAGTTGCCGCTCGCCGATGACGCGCTCCGTCACCTCCGTCACGACGCACAGCATGCCGACGACGCGCGAGGCGTCGTCGCTCAGCGGCGAATAGGAGAAGGTGTGGTAGGTCTCTTCGGTAAAGCCGCTACGCCCGAGATAGAGCAGCAGAGCCTCGTCCCACGTCGCCTCGCCGGTCTCCAGAACCTGCTGGATGCGGGGGCCGATGTCGGGCCAGATCTCGGACCAGACCTCGTCAGACCGTGCACCGAGCACCCAGTCACGCTTGATGCCGACCGTGGGAAGATAGGCATCGTTGCACAGGAACGTCAGTTCCGGGCCCCACGCCATCCACATGGCGAAGCGCGATGTGAGCAGGATGCGCACCACCGTCCGCAGGCTCTGCGGCCAGTTCTCGGGCGGCCCGAGGGGCGTCCTGGACCAGTCGAGCGCGCGCATGCGCTCGCCCATCTCGCCGCCGCCTGCGAGGAAGGCCAACGGGTCTGCCGCCGCCACGTATCCCTTGGCCTGGGCGTCCTGTCGCATGGGCGGATCCAGCAGACCTTTCTCTCGACGGGCGACCTGGAATTCGTTGCACACGCGAGGAATTCAGCGCAATCGAAAGTTGCTTCGAAGAATAGTTTGCGAGAGACAATCCTGCAAAGCGTCACGCCTGAGCCAAGATGCAAGCGCTCGGCGGGTCTTTCACTTCACGTGTGAGCGCCAGACGAGACGTGCGACGGGGGAGGTGGAGGTAGCGCGCGCGACTACCACGTCCGGAACCGTACCGAGCGCGGAGTTGCTCCGGTCGCGACAGTCTTCAGGGGTCGATGGTTGCAGACATCGTCGTGACGCCACCGGCCGTGACCCGGGCCGAGAGTGCGCTGTCCGGAGCGCGGAGAGCCTCGACGCGGAAGGGGATGCCGCAGATGAGCGGGGCCAGCCCGCGATAGGAAAAGCGGACCGGCAGGCGGCCGAGAACGGCCGACACGACGTTCAGCATCAAGGCCGCCTGCATGGGGCCGTGCACCACGAGGCCGGCATACCCCTCCACCTGCGTCGCATAAGGGTGGTCGTAGTGGATCCGATGGCCGTTGAAGGTGAGCGCCGAGTAGCGGAACAGCAGCACGGGATCGGACACGACGTTCCATCCCAGGGCGACGTCGCGCGTGTCCGGAACAGCCGGTGCGGGCTTGGCGGGAGCCTTGGTGGGGCCGTCGACCCCTTCAGTCTTGGGATCCTCGCGGTAGACGATGTCCTGCCGCTCGTCGATCAGCAGAACTCCCGCGACGCTGTAGCGGTGGCGGACGGCGACGAAGCCCAGCCGCCCGCTGCCGCCCTCCTTGAAGGTGATCGACTCGATGGTGCTGGTGCGCGTCACGGTATCGCCTTCGGCGAGGCCGCCGTGGAAGACGAGCTCTCCGCCCGCCCACATTCGGCGCGGATAGGGCAGAGCGGGAAGCACGAGGCCCGTGCGCGGATGTCCGTCGCGGCCGAGCCGGCTGGCGTCCAGCGCGTCGGGGCTCAGGCACCACTGGATCCCGGCCGGTGCGCCGTCGAACGCAGCGAGGTGGGGATCGAACGTGGCCCGGTACTCGCGAACCATGCGCGGCGTGATCGTGTCCGTCCGCTCCAGCGTACGACCGATCCAGTCCGAGAAGTCGGCGCGGTCCGGCGAAACGGCTGCGCTGCGCGTGTCGCTCACCCCGGCTCTCCCAGCAGGCGCCCGAGGTCGCGGGCGCGCAGACTGCCCGTCTCCATCGCGGCCTGCCAGAGCCGCGTCGCGGCCTCGGCCCCCAAAAGTCCCTCGGCCTTGGTCCGCAGGCCGCGCTCCAGCGCCTCATGGGACAGCGGAACCGAGATGTCGTGCGTAGCCCTCGTCGCAGCGCCGCCTCTTCGCTCGATCAGGAGATCTGCCTGCATGTCGCCGAGGTCGGCGTCACCGACCACCTCGACCCGCCGCGCGACCGATACGAGGGCCGGATCGGCGCACAACGCGTCCGTGAAGGTGCTGTCAGCGGCCGTATCGACGCCCGCCAGTGCCATGGCGGCGAGCAGGCGGTAGCTGAACTTCGCCTCGAGCCCCGTGCGAGGCTCCCTGACGTCGCACACCCGCAGCCAGCGCGGATTGGTGCGCAGCACGAGCCGTTCGACGTCGCCCGGCAGTGACGGGTCAGCCGCCTTCACGGTCCTGATCGCCTCCAGCATCGCGTGAGTGCCGTGGCAGCAGGCGTGCAGCTTGTACTTGATGTCCTCGAACTGGAAGCGCCCCGGCGGTGGGTCGGCCCAGGCCAGCTCCTCGTTCGTCGCATCGGAGTGGGTGTCGGCAAAGCCCTGTGCGCCGCCAATGCCGTCATCGCACGACACGAAGCCGAGCGCGGCGAGCGAGGCCGCCTCAACCCCGTTGGAGGCCGCGATCCCAGCGTTGAACGGCTTTCCCATCGTCCCGAACTGCGACTTTAGGCCGGAGGAGCGCGTGGCCACGAGGCTCAGCGCGTTCCGCAGCTGGTCCGGCGACAGACCGAGCAAGCGGCCGGCCGCGACAGTCGCGCCGAAGGCGCCAGCCGTCGCAGTCTGGTGAAAGCCACGCTCGTAATGCCCGCGGCCGAGCGAGACGCCGAGCCGCACCGCAGCCTCGGCTCCGACGAGGAAGGCATCGACGACAGCGTCGGCAAAGGCATCCCGCTGCTCGCCGATAGCCAGCGCCGCAGGATAAACACCGACGGAAAGGTGCCCGACATGGGCGAAGTGCGTGTCGTCATAGTCGAGGGCGTGCGAGATCGTGCCGTTGGCGAGGGCGGCCGCGCGCGGCGGAACGCGAGTCCCAGAGCCGGCGACTGCAGCGACCGGCCTGCCTCCCTCGTCCTCCACTAACTCCCGCACGATGCGGGCGACTGGCTCGCCCGATCCCGCCCGGGCAACCGTGAGCCAGTCGAACAGGGAAAAACGCGCCATGGCGCGGGCGCTCTCCGGTATCGCCGACGCCGGCATCAGGGCCAGCGCGACCAACCCCTCCAGCGTCCTTCCACCCGCCATGGCACCCTCCCCTATGACCCGCCGTACGATTTCGGAAGCCCGAGCACGCGTTCGGCGATGAAGCAGAGGATCAGGTTCGTCGAGATCGGCGCCACCTGGTAGAGCCGGGTCTCACGGAACTTGCGCTCCACGTCGTACTCCTCGGCGAAGCCGAAGCCACCATGCGTCTGCAGGCAGGCTTCGGCCGCTTCCCAGCTCGCGTCCGCTGCCAGCATCTTGGCCGTGTTGGCCTCCACGCCCGGATCGGTGCCCGCATCATACATCGCCGCCGCGCGGTACACGATCGCCTCCGCCGCCAGCATGTGCGCCCACGCCTTTGCAAGCGGAAACTGGATGCCTTGGTTCTTCCCGATCGGCGCGCCGAAGACGACGCGCTCCTTGGCATAGGACGAGGCCTTGGCGAGAAACCACTTGGCGTCGCCGATGCATTCGGCCGCGATCAGGATGCGCTCCGCGTTCATGCCGGACAGGATGTAGCGGAAGCCCTTTCCTTCCTCCCCGATCAGGGACGAGGCGGGGATGCGCACCTCGTCGAAGAACACCTCGGTCGTGTTGTGGTTGATCATCGCCCGGATGGGCTTGATCGTGATGCCCTTGCCGACATGCTCACGCAGGTCGATGAGGAACACCGACAACCCGTCCGTGCGCTTCTCCACCTGGTCGCGTGGCGTCGTGCGGGCGAGCAGGATCATCAGGTCGGACTGGGCCGCGCGCGACGTCCAGATCTTCTGCCCGCTGACGACGTAGTGGTCGCCGTCACGCCGCGCCGTCGTCTTGAGCGCCAGCGTGTCGGTTCCGCTCGTCGGTTCGGTCACGCCGAAGGCCTGCAGGCGCAGCGATCCGTCGGCGATCCCGGGCAGGTAGGCGCGCTTCTGCTCCTGGCTGCCGTGCCGGAGCACCGTGCCCATCGTGTACATCTGCGCATGGCAGGCCGCAGCGTTGCAGCCGTTCCTGTGGATCTCCTCAAGGATCACGGCGGCGGCCGTCAGGTTCAGGCCCGATCCGCCGTACTCCTCCGGGATCATGGCCGCGAGCCATCCCGCCTCCATCAACGCGCGGACGAACTCCTCGGGATACTCGCGCCGCGCATCCAGGGCGCGCCAGTACTCGCCGGGAAAGCGCTCGCACACCTGCGCCACGCCCTCCCGGATCGCCGCATACTCCGCCGTCGGATCGAAGCTCGTCATGGAGAACCGTTCCGGATCAAGTGGGCCACCCTTCCAGCCAGATCTGTCGCACCGGTGGGCCTGGGGGAACCCGGAAACGGCCGGAAAGAACAGATATTCCGGTGCCCCCGCGATCCGGCGAGTTCTGCGCCTGGCCCATGGCGGACTTCCAAGTGGCCGCTTGAACCCCGGGTCCCGGAATGCTCTGTGGTCAGTAGACCGGCTGCCCCCGCCGCCGGCACGGGCCGGCGGCCCGGAAAGCAAGGCGCATGATCGCACAATCCGACACCGGACCGGGACACGCCGACCGCTACGTGCCCGACAGCGCCTACGCCTGGCTCAGGCTCTGCATATCGCTGCTCATCGCCACCATCCTCGGCGCGGGCATGTGGGCTGTGATCGTGGTGCTGCCGCGCGTGCAGGCGGAGTACGGCGTCGATCGCGCCTCGGCTTCCCTGCCCTACACGCTGATGATGATCGGTCTCGCCTTCGGCACGATCACGCTCGGCCGCGTGATGGACCGGGCAGGCATTGCCGTCATCCTCGCGCTCGCGGCGGTGAGCCTGGGGGCCGGGTTCGTGATCGCCGGCCTCGTGCAGAGCCTGCTGGCATTCGCCATCGTGCACGGCGTGCTCATCGGCGTCTTCGCGGGGGCCGGCTTCGGACCGATGATGGCCGATATCTCGCACTGGTTCGTGAAAAGGCGTGGGCTCGCGGTCGTCATCGTTGCGTCCGGCAACTATCTCGCCGGGACCATCTGGCCGCTGGTGATGAACTGGACCATCCCGCATGTCGGCTGGCGCGGCACCTATATCGGGATGGGCGTCTTCATCGCCGTGACGGTTGTTCCGCTGGCGCTGCTGGTGCGGCGTCGCCCTTCCGTCCGGATGCTCGCTGCGGCCGAAGCCGCGACGCAGCGTGCGCGCGCCGACGTCGGCATGTCCTCGCGCCTCATCGTTATCATGCTCGTGATGGCCGGCTTCGCATGCTGCATGGCAATGTCGATGCCGCAGGTCCACATCGTCGCCTATTGCGGCGACCTCGGCTACGGCGTCGCCCGCGGCGCCGAGATGCTGTCGCTGATGCTGGCGCTCGGAATCGTCTCGCGCATCGGATCGGGTTTCGTCTCCGACCGGATCGGCCCCACCGCGACGCTCCTGATCGGCTCCGCCATGCAGGGCATTGCGCTGATGCTCTACTCCTTCGTGGACGGGCTCACGTCCCTCTTCGTGGTGTCAGGCATCTTCGGCCTGTTCCAGGGCGGCATCGTGCCGATGTACGCGGTCATCATCCGAGAGTTCCTCCCGCCCCGCGAAGCTGGCGGGAAGATCGGGCTCGTCATGGCCGCGACCATTCTCGGCATGGCTGCCGGCGGGTACGTCTCCGGCCTGATCTTCGACTACACGGGATCCTACCGCGTCGCCTTCCTGAACGGGGTGGCATGGAACGCCGTCAACCTGGCCGTGGTGCTGTGGCTGTTCCTCCGGCGGAGAAAAGTGTCGCCGACGGAAGGAATGCAGCCGGCGACCTGACACCGCCCGCAACTTCGGAGCGTCTCGCGCATTGATCAACGGCGCAGCCGTAAGGAGGATCGATGTCGGAGAAGAAGACGGGCATGACGACGATCGAGCGTCGCGCGCTAGCCGCCGCGCGGACGACCGAGGAGGCATTCCGCCAGATCGAACTGGAGGAGCGTGCCAAGGCCGAAAAGACGGCCCGCCTTCGCGCCCTCCGCCTGGCTCAGGAGGCTAATGCCCCCGCTCCGGAGCCGAAGCGTGGTGCCCGCAAGACGAGTGCCTGACGAGACCGGCGCCTGATCGATCAGGCGGCCCGCTTCAGCACGGATATTACGACAAGCACGATGATGGCCCCGATGGCGGCGTGGATGATCGAGGCGATCAGCCCGCCGCCGAGTTGGAAGCCGACGGCCGGCAGGATGTAGCCCGCCGCAACGGCTCCCAGCACACCGATGACCAGGTTGCCGACGAAGCCGAAGCCGCCGCCCTTGACGACGAGGCCGGCGATCCAGCCGGCGACGGCGCCGACGACAATCCACGAAATGAGCGCGCCCAGCATCGATGATCCTCTCGCCCGAGACAGGGCGAGCGTGGCACCGCTCAACCTTGGAATGCAACAACCTTCAGCTTGTCGGCTTGAGGCAGGCGAGACCGCCGTGCATCCCGAACCTACAGAGTGGCCGCCAGAGCCTCGAGCTGGGATGTCGCGATCCCCCATCCCTCGTGAAAGCCCATCTTTTCGTGTGCCTCGCGATCGGCCTCGGTCCAGTGCCGGACCACTGCGGTGTAGAGCGTGCCGCCCTCCGCGTCGTCGAAGGTCAGGATCCCCGTCATGAAGGGCTTCTCGGAAGGCTCCCAGGCCCGCACGAAGGCATCGGTGAAGACGAGCCTGCGCTCGGGCACGACCTCGAGGTAGACACCCCTGTTGGGCATCTCGGTGCCGTCCGGACCGCGCATCACGATCAGGCTTGCACCTCCGGCACGCAGGTCCATCTCGGCATGCACGGTCTGCCACGGCGGAGGAGTGAACCACTTCACGACGAGCGACGGGTCGGTCCAGCAGCGCCACACTGCGCTGCGCGGCGCCTTCAGGACGCGGGTCAGAACGAGTTCGCGGCTCGACGGGAATGTGTCGCTCGCCATGGTGTCCTCCATTGCACTGTCTCAAGGACGATTGGGCCTGTCGTTCGCCGACAGGCTCTGGCGACGTCGAGGCAGCAGGGCTGTCTCAGCCGATCTCTTTTTCAAGCACGACGAAGGTGAGGTCCTGGCGCGGCATTCCAAAGCGGGGATCGCCGGCAGGGAACGGCTGCCGCTCGCCTGTCTCACGGTAGCCGAGGCGGCGATACCAGGCGATCAGTTCCTCGCGCACTGAGATGACGGTCATGCGCACACGCACGCGACCGAGATCCCGTGCGAGCGCTTCCCCGGCTTCGGACAGACGGCGTCCCAGGCCGCTCCCCTGCCGGTCCGGATCGACCGTGAGCATGCCGAGATAGGCGTAGGTGCCCTTGTCTGTGACGGCCGCGCACCCGGCGAGCGTGCCGCCCTCCTCCGCCACCAGCAGGTGCTGCGTGTCGTCGGCGAGCATCTCGTCCAGCATCGCAGCATCGATCCGCTGCCCGTCCAGCAGATCGGCCTCATGCGTCCATCCTTTCCGGGCCTTGTCCCCCCGGTAGGCGGCGTTCACGAGCCTGACCAGGGCGTCAATGTCGTCGCGTCCCGCTTTCCGGATGATCATGGAGCGTCCTCCGTGGTGGCCGGCTCCTTCTTGCCGTCGCCGTCCCTGCGCGCGAGGTCGCGGGCGTCGTCGAACGAATCATCCGACACGTTGCGCAGGAAGCCGACGATCTCGCGGGCGATCTCCCGCTCGCCGACGACGATGAACTCGGCACCGAACTTCCGGAGGTAGGCTTCCTCTGCATCGGTGTGGGCCCGGGCCACGATGCGAAGCTCCGGATTGGCCTCGCGGGCGGCATCGAACAGGCTGACCGCTTCGAACGGATTCGGGATGGCGGACACGAGCCAGCGCGCGCCCGCGAGGTTGGCGGCCTCTACGAGACCGCGCTGGTTGATGTTGCCGAGGATGGCCTCCGCCCCATCCGCCTTGGCCTGCGTGACGAGCTTCTGGTTCTCCTCGACGACGATGAAGGGAGTTCCCGTTTCCTTGAGGTCAGCGCCGACGAGGCTTCCCACACGCCCGTAGCCGACCAGGACCGTGTGGTCGGTCAGCATGGTCTTGACGGGAGCATCCGCGGGCTTGACCTCGCTCTCGGCCGCGGCCGGGCGCCGCTTTCCGTAGTGGTCGAGCGCGGCAAAGGCGAGCGGGTTGAGGAGGATGGAGATGATCGATCCCGCCAGGATCAGGTCGCGTCCCTCCTCGGGCAGCAGTGCGAGGCTGACGCCGAGGCCGGCGAGGATGAACGAGAACTCGCCGATCTGGGCGAGGCTCGCGGAGATGGTCAGCGCCGTCGAGGTTGGCCGGCGGAAAGCCTTCACAATGCCGAAGGCTGCCAGCGACTTGCCGACCACGATGATGAGCACGGTGGCGAGGACCGCGAGGGGCTCGCGCAGCAGGATGGTGGGATCGAAGAGCATGCCCACCGAGACGAAGAACAGAACCGCGAACGCATCGCGCAGCGGAAGTGTCTCGTTCGCGGCCTGATGGCTGAGGGGCGATTCCGCGAGGATCATGCCTGCGAAGAAGGCACCGAGGGCAAAGGACACGCCGAACAGTTCCGCCGAGCCGAAGGCCACTCCCAGTGCGACCGCGAGGACGGCAAGGCGGAAGAGCTCGCGCGAACCGGTATGGGCGACATAGTTCAGGAGCCAGGGGATGACCCGTCGCCCGACGACGAGCATCAGGGCGACGAAAGCCCCGACCTTCAGGACCGTGAGGCCGATGGCGGCCCAGACGCTCCCAGGATCGAGGAAGGCGACCAGGCCCGAGCCGGCGCCGGCCGACTCACCCTGCTTGCCGCCCAGCAGGCCGGAGACAGCGGGCAGGAGGACGAGCGCAAGAACCATGGCGAGGTCCTCGACGATCAGCCAGCCGACCGCGATCCGCCCCTTGTCGGTTTCGACGAGCCGGCGTTCCTGCAGCGCCCTGAGAAGTACGACGGTGCTCGCCACCGAAAGAGCCAGGCCGAAAACGAGCCCGGCTCCCATCGACCATCCCAGTGCCCAGGCGAGCGCCATGCCCATCAGGGTGGCGCCGGCGATCTGCCCGACAGCGCCGGGGATCGCGATTGCCTTCACCTTCATGAGGTCGGCCAGCGAGAAATGCAGCCCGACCCCGAACATCAGGAGAATGACCCCGATCTCCGCCAGTTGCGGCGCCAGCGCCTGGTCGGCGACATAGCCCGGCGTGAACGGACCGATGAGAATGCCGGCCAAGAGATAGCCGACGAGCGGGGACAATCTGAGCCGGTGGGCGATGATGCCGAAGATGAAGGCGAGGCCGAGACCGGCGACGATGGTCGAGATCAATGAAACATTGTGAGGCAAAGCGGCTCCGTCCGAAGATCGGGGTGAAACGGGCCGTCGTGTCGGACGACATCCCTGATTGGTGGTGTCGGGGCGGGATTGCCCCATGATAGTGGCCCGGAGGCCCTGAAAGACAGCCCACCCCAGGCTGTCTAATGACTTTCCTGCGGCCAACGCGCGAGGGCGTCGCGCCCCGCTTCCGTCAATGCATAGAGCCCGGGTCCGATCCGCTCGAACCATCCATAGACGTTGCGGCGGAGGATACCGTAGGCGTCCGGTGCCGTCTCGCGCAGGTCTCGCGGGCGCAAGGGACCCGACGCGAGCCGCGCGCCGCACAGCAACGCCCTCTGGCGATAGGCGGTCATCACGGGCTTCTTGCTGCCGCCTCCGACAGCGGGATCGCCACGGCGCCGGCGATGCTCCTCGACGAGAAGCGACCGGCGCCTCGGATCGCGCCGGGGCGGCGGCGCAGCCGGCGTGACAAGGATTTCCACCTCCCCGGAGGCCGTCACGCCCAGCATGCCGAATCCGAGCCGGCGGCAGAGATTGCGGAAGCGCGCATCGCCTTCCCGGCCCTTGCCCCACTTTGAAAGGCGGGCGGCCAGCCACACCTCGTCGCAGGCTGCCGCGCGGTCGACGGCCTGCAGCACGAGTTCGAGGTTGAAGCTTTGCTTGAGCTCGCACACGACGACGAACGGTGGCTCTCCATCCTTGAGAGCGACGAGGTCGCAGCCGCCGACCTCCCCCTTCACGGTGGCCCCGAGCCCTTCGAGGAAGGCCTTCACCGGCGCGTAGAGTTGCGTCTCCATTCCATCCCGTCCGGCGCCCCGGTCCCTCCTACCCGATTCTCGGCGACGGAAATCAGCAGCGCCGGTGTCGGCACCGGACCTCCCCGGCCGTCCTCGGGACCTGAACCCCAGGAGGACACCCATGAGCTATGTCGACGGTTTCATCGTGCCCGTGCCGAAGGACAAGGTGGACGCCTACAAGGCGCTCGCCGCCAAGGCGGGGGATATCTGGAAAGAGCACGGGGCGCTGGCCTACGTCGAATGCCTCGCAGACGACGTGCCCTACGGAGAAATGACGTCCTTCCCGCGCGCCGTGCAGGTGAAGGAGGACGAGACGGTCGCCTTCTCGTGGATCGTCTATAGCTCGCGCGCCAGCCGCGACGAGGTGATGGCCAAGGTCATGGCGGACGAGCGCCTCAAAGCCGACATGCAGAACATGCCTTTCGACGGGAAGCGCATGATCTTCGGCGGGTTCGCGCCC
Source organism: Alsobacter sp. (assembly GCF_059501845.1). NCBI lineage: Bacteria > Pseudomonadati > Pseudomonadota > Alphaproteobacteria > Hyphomicrobiales > Alsobacteraceae > Alsobacter > Alsobacter sp. The sequence continues at coordinate 144,569 of NZ_JCACDK010000011.1, forward strand.
TTCGTGGAGCTTTGACGTCAGAAAAAAAGCGCCCGGGACGGATTTCGTCCCGGGCGCATGTGCGCAAAACGCGAAACCTTACTGGGAAACGGGTGCGTACTTGCCGTCCTTCCACAGGTTGATGTCGTAGCGCGGATCCTTGATGTCGCCCTTCGCGTCGAACTGCACCGGTCCGAGAACCGTCTGGACGGGCTCGCCGGACTTGAGTGCCGCCGCGACCTTCATCGGGTCGTCGGTCCCGGCCCGCTTCACGCCCTCGGCGATGGCCTGGACGACCGCATAGCTGAACAGCGTGAAGCCTTCCGGCTCGTAGTTCTGTGCCTTGAACTGCTCGAGCGCCTTTGCCGCGGTGGGAGAGCGGCGGGGATCGGTCGGGAAGGTGAACATCGTGCCTTCGCCCGCCGGGCCCGACACGGCCCAGAACTCGGACGTCGCGATGCTGTCGCCGGTCATTAGCGTGAACTGGTAGCCCTGGTCGCGGGCCTGGCGAAGCATCAGGCCGGCCTCGGTGTGGTAGCCGCCGAAATAGACGAACTCGGCGCCAGCAGCCTTGAGCTTGCTGACGACCGCACCATAGTCCTTCTCGCCGGCATTGATGCCCTCGAACAGCACCTCCTGCAGGCCGGCGGCGTTGGCGGTCTGCTTCACGACCGTAGCAAGCCCTTTCCCGTAGGCCGACTTGTCGTGCAGGATCGCGATCTTCTTGCCCGCGTAGTTCTTCGCGATCCACGGCCCGACGAAAGCGCCCTGCGCGTCGTCGCGGCCGTAGAGGCGCATGATGGTCGGGTTGCCCTTGTCGGTGAGGACGGGGTTGGACGAGGCCGGGCTCATCATCAGGATGCCGTTCTCGGCATAGACGTCGGCGGCCGGAATTGACGCGCCGGAGCAGGCGTGGCCGGCGACGAATTTCACGCCCTGGCCGAGCAGCCTGTTCGCCACAGCGACGGCCTGCTTGGGGTCGCACACGTCGTCCTCGATCACGATCTTGACCTTGCGGCCATTGATGCCGCCGGCCTCGTTGATCAGCGCCGCAGCGGCCTCGCCACCGCGCTTCTGCTGCTCGCCGATACTGGCAACGGGACCGGTCATGGGCCCGACGACGGCGATGGTGATGTCCTCGGCAGCCCGGGCGCCGCTGGTCGCGAGGGCGAGGCCCACCACGGCAGCGGGCAGCATCTGGAGGATGCGCATGCTCTGTCTCCTTGTTGTCCTGCTCCCCCGCGTTGCATAACGCCCAACCCGTAGGCACGCCACCCGGCGGCGGCATGCCTGACGAACGCGCGCCGCACGGGCCGGACGCAGCTGCGCCCTTGCCAAGCTGAACGGCCAATTCCACCCTGAGGACATGGACCCGTCCTTCGCCGCAGACCGGATCGCCCTGCTCGAGCAGGAGATCGAGACACTCAACGAGGCCGCCGAGCGCTCGCGCCGGATCATCATCCTGTCACGTGGCGCAATGGCGCTGGGTGCTGGCTGGCTGGTCGCGGGAGTGCTGAGCATCCTGCCGCTGGACGCCACGGCGATCGTGTTCTCGTCGGCGGCGCTCATCGGCGGCATCGTGTTCTCGGGATCCAGCGGGAGTTCACTGGAGGAGACGAAGAACCAGATCCGCAAGGCGGAGGAGACGCGCAGCGCCCTCATCGACCAGATCGATCCCGAGGAGATCCCCGCCCAAACAAACGGGGCCGGGAAGGTGATCCCCTTCGCCCGGCCCCGCTAGGTGGTGTGTCGTTACGCGGGCACCCTGCCCGTTAGTCCCTACGCCTGCTGGATCGCCGACAGCATCCAGCGGCCACCGGGCTCGCGGCGGAACGTCCAGATCTCCGTCACTTCTTCCGCCCGGTCAGGGTCACCCTCGACCGTGCGGCCGGTGGCGCGCTCCACCATGGCGTTGACCAGCGAGAAGCGCAGGGCGACCGTGGCGTAGTCGGTCCGCCCCTCGCGCCACGCCTCGGCGAGGTCGCCGCTGACGAGCTTCACGTCGGACACGCGGTCATGCAGGCCGCGTCCGGCATTCTTCGCAAGTTCCTCGGCGAAGTAGCCCGCGATTTCCGGCGTGGCGATGCCACGGAGCGCAGCGAGGTCTTCCCGGTCCCAGGCGTCGTGGACCTGCTTCAGCGTATCCTCGAACGCGGCATAGTCGGCGTCGCCGATGCCGACGGAGTCGCTGCGCTGCGGCGCCGCGGCCTGGCGCGGAGGAACGGCACCAGCGCCCGATGACCTCGCCTGGGCGGGACGCACGTCGATGCCGCTTCCCAGGCCGCTGCCGCCATTCCCGAGACCGCTGCGGCTCATCGGCGCACCGGCTCCCGCGAGAGCGGGCTGCCGTCCGCGCAGGAAGCGCATGGCGAACATGACCAGCATGGCGATCAGGCCGAACTGCAGCAGCAACCCGAACAGCGAGCCGAGCCCGCCAATGCCGCCGAACAGGCCGTGGCCGAACAGCATGCCGAGCAGGCCGGCGCCGAGCAGGCCGCCGACGAAGCCCGTGCCGAAGCCGGGGCGGAAGCCGCCGGGAGCACCGATGCCGGGAGACGGTGCGGTACGCGGCGCGTCGATGCCGGGCGAGCCGGGCTGCGTATAGGATCGCTCGATCGGCGAGGCCGGGCGCGGGGCGGTATAGGTCGAAGGCGGCGCGCTGAACGTCTTGCCGCCGCGGCTGCCAAAACCACCGAAGCCACCGGCGCGACCGGGCCGCGCATCGGCTGCGGCGATCGTCAGGGCCATCGCGGCGAATGCCGCGAGCGCGATGCGTGCCGGTCGGGAAGCCAGGGTGCGAATACTCATCTCTCGTCCTTCTCCGGGGTCGAGCCCCGAACGTCCGGGATATGGGGACGGTTGCCGGGAGTTTCAAAGTCGCTGACGCTTCCTTCAACAGCACGGCGCCGCGTCACCTTGATTTCACTTGCGCAAGAGGCCTGTTCTGCTTCCCCATGCCGCCCGGACAAGCAGACTGACGAGGTCGACGATGCGCATCGGGATGATCGGGCTGGGCCGCATGGGCGGCAACATCGTGCGAAGGCTCATGCGCGCCGGCATAGGCTGCGCCGTCTACGACCGCGACCCCGCGCCGGGCCAGGATCTGGCGAAGGACGGAGCCGTGCCGGCCGGGGACCTTCGCGCCCTGGTCGCCTCGCTCGACGCACCCCGCACGCTGTGGGTGATGTTGCCGGCCGGGGCCATCACGGAGGCCACCGTCACGGAACTGGCCACGCTGCTCTCGCCCGGCGATACGATCATCGATGGCGGCAACACGTTCTGGAAGGACGACATTCGCCGCGCTCGCGAGCTGAAGGCGAAAGACCTTCACTACGTCGATGTCGGCACGAGTGGGGGCGTCTGGGGACTCGAACGCGGCTATTGCCTGATGATCGGCGGCGAAACCGAAATCGTGCAGCGCCTGGATCCCGTCTGGAAGGCGCTGGCGCCGGGCCGCGGCACGATCCCGGAGACGGCAGGGCGCGACGGCCACGACCACCGCGCCGAGTTCGGCTACATCCATGCCGGCCGGGTCGGCGCCGGGCATTTCGTCAAGATGGTCCACAACGGCATCGAGTACGGGATGATGCAGGCCTTCGCCGAGGGTTTCGACATCATGCGGCACGCCAACTCCGAGGTTCTGCCGGAGGACGAGCGGCTCGACCTCGACCTCCCCGACATCGCCGAGGTATGGCGGCGCGGCAGCGTCGTCTCGTCCTGGCTGCTCGACCTCACCGCCGCGGCGCTGGCGACCGACCCGGCGCTCGAAGGGTTTTCAGGACATGTCGAGGATTCCGGCGAGGGACGGTGGACCATCCAGGCTGCCGTCGCCGAGGCGGTACCCGCCCATGTGCTGACGGCGGCGCTCTACACGCGCTTCCGTTCGCGCGAAACGGAAAGCTTTGCCGAGAAGATGCTGTCCGCGATGCGAAAAGGCTTTGGCGGGCACGTCGAGAAGCCAGCGAAGTAGCCGCCGGACCCGCACCCCCTGGCGGGCACGGGCCGGCACCGGTCCCGGCTCCTACGCCTCAGGCGCGGGAGCCTCGTCCTCGCCGGCCTCACCCTCGATTTCGCCATTCTCCTCGCCCTCGTCGGGGATGTGCTCGACGGAGACGACTTCCTCGTCGTCGGACGTGTTAAAGACGATGACGCCCTGCGTGCCGCGACCGGCTACGCGGATGCCGCGGACCGGGCAGCGGATGAGCTGGCCGCCATTGGTGACCAGCATGATCTGGTCCGTGTCCTCGACCGGGAAGGAGGCGACGAGCGGCCCGTTGCGGTCGTTGACCACCATGGCGACGATGCCCTTGCCGCCGCGGCCGGTGACGCGGATCTCGTAGGCGGAGGTCCGCTTGCCGTAGCCGTTGCGCGACAGCGTGAGGACGACCTGCTCCTTCGAGGAGAGCTCGACATAGCGCTCCTGGCTGAGTACCGACTCGGTGGCCGTCGTCTCCTCGGCGTCGGTGACGCTGTCGTCGCCGCCAGTCGCCTCGCCGGTCACGGCCCGGCGCATCTTGAGATAGGCGGCGCGCTCGTCGGCGCTCGCCTCGACATGCCGCAGGATGGCGAGCGAGATGATCGTGTCGCCCCCGGCCAGCGTGATGCCGCGAACGCCCGTCGAATCGCGGCCCTTGAAGACCCGCACGTCGGTGATGCAGAAGCGGATGCACTGGCCCTGGGCCGTGGTCAGCAGGACGTCGTCGTTCTCGGTGCAGATGGCCACGTCGACAATGGCGTCGCCCTCGTCGAGCTTCATGGCGATCTTGCCGTTGCGGTTCACCTGCACGAAGTCGGACAGCTTGTTGCGCCTGACGCCGCCGGAGGCGGTGGCGAACATCACGTCCAGCGTATCCCAGTCCTCCTCGTTCTCGGGCAGCGGCATGATGGTGGTGATGCGCTCGCCCTCCTGTAGGGGGAGCATGTTGACGAGCGCCTTGCCGCGCGCCTGCGGCGCCGCCAGCGGCAGCCGCCACACCTTTTCCTTGTAGACCTGTCCGCGTGAGGAGAAGAACAGCACGGGGGTGTGCGTGTTCGCGACAAACAGCCTCGCGACGAAATCCTCGTCGCGCGTCTGCATGCCCGAACGGCCCTTGCCGCCGCGCTTTTGGGCCCGGTAGGTCGAAAGCGGCACGCGCTTGATGTAGCCGGCGTGCGAGACCGTCACGACCATGTCCTCGCGCTGGATGAGATCCTCATCCTCGAGGTCGGCGTCGGACTCGGTGATCTCCGAGCGGCGCGGCGTGGCGAAGGAGGCCTTCACCGCGGCGAGTTCGTCGCGGATGATGGCCATGATGCGCTCGCGCGAGCGCAGGATGTCGAGGTAGTCGGCGATCTCCGCCGCGATCTTCTCGAGTTCCTCGGCAATTTCCTCCCGGCCGAGCGCGGTAAGGCGCTGCAGGCGGAGATCGAGGATGGCGCGGGCCTGGGCCTCCGAGAGCCGGTAGGTCATCGCCTCCGACACACGGTGCCTCGGATCGTCGATGAGGACGATCAGCGGTGCGACGTCCGCGGCCGGCCAGTCGCGCGCCATCAAGGCCTCGCGGGCCGTATTCGGGTCCGGCGAGGTGCGGATGAGGTGGATGACCTCGTCGATGTTGGCGACGGCGATGGCAAGGCCGACGAGGACGTGTGCACGCTCGCGCGCCTTCGACAGCAGGAACCGCGTGCGCCGGCTGACGACGACCTCGCGGAAGTCGATGAAGGCCGAGATCAGGTCCTTCAGGTTCATCGTCTCCGGCTTGCCGCCGTTGAGCGCGACGATGTTGGCGCCGAAGCTCGACTGCAGCGCCGTGAAGCGCCAGAGCTGGTTCAGGACGACGTCGGGGACCGCATCGCGCTTGATCTCGATGACGATGCGCATGCCGTCGCGGTCGGACTCGTCGCGCAGGTCGGAAATACCCTCGACACGCTTCTCGCGAACCAGCTCGGCGATCTTCTCGACGAGCGTGGCCTTGTTCACCTGGAACGGGATCTCGGTGACGATGATCGCCTCGCGATCCTTGCGGATCGGCTCGATCGCGGTCTTCGCCCGGACGATGATGGAGCCGCGCCCGGTCGCGTAGGCCTGCCGGATACCGGCCCGCCCGAGGATGATGCCGCCGGTCGGGAAATCGGGACCGGGAATGTACTCCGTGAGCCCCTCGATCGAAATGTCGGGATCCGCGATGTAGGCGAGGCAGCCGTCGATGACCTCGCCGAGATTGTGCGGCGGAACGTTGGTCGCCATGCCCACGGCAATGCCGCCTGCGCCGTTCACCAGCAGGTTGGGAAAGCGCGCCGGCAGGACCGTCGGCTCCTGCTCCGAGCCGTCGTAGTTGGGCTGGAAGTCGACCGTATCCTTGTCGAGATCCTCCAGCAGCGACATGGCCGGGCGCGCCAGGCGCACCTCGGTGTAGCGCATCGCCGCCGCGGGATCGCCGTCTACCGAGCCGAAGTTACCCTGGCCGTCGGCCAGCGGCAGGCGCATCGAAAAGTTCTGCGCCATGCGCACGAGGGCGTCGTAGATCGACTGGTCGCCGTGCGGATGGTACTTACCGATGACGTCGCCGACGACGCGGGCCGACTTGCGATACGGCCTGTCGGGAAAGTACCCGTTCTCGTTCATCGAGTAGAGGATGCGCCGGTGGACGGGCTTGAGCCCGTCTCGCGCGTCCGGAAGCGCGCGGCTCACGATGACGCTCATCGCGTAATCGAGATAGCTGCGCTTCATCTCGTCGGTGATCGAGACCGGACGAATGTCCTGGCCCTCGCCGCCGGGACCTCCGGCAGGGTTCTGCTTGTCGTCGTCTGCCAATATCTTTGCCTGGCTGGTAAAATGCGCTGCCGAACTTCTAGTCGATTCCGGTGAGTGAAGCCAACGGAATCGGGCTGTTCAGGGCAGTGAATTCACAAGTGAAATCAGAATGTTGCCAGTCGCTGACCGAACGTGTGTCGAAAACACGGCGGCGGAGCCGCCCGGGAAGCCGGGCCAACGGGCAGGTTGGCCAATTGCGGAGAGAAAAACGACCGACACAAGACGCATGCGCCGCGTCTCGCGCGCAGCTGAATCATGGGTGCGCGCCGAAGCATGACTGCGGCGCGGCCAGGCGCCACGTCCTGCACGCTCTCTCAGCGGCGTCCGCCCCCTACGCTCTTCGTGCCACTCTCCGCTCGAGCATGACGAAGGCTCTGGAAGGCGCCCGCCGCTGTGCGACGGGCACGTTCCCCGATCAGAACGGGATGTCGTCGTCCAGGTCGGCCGCGCCACCGCGGCCACCGCCGCCGCCCGCGGGAGCCGGGCGGCGCTCCATGGGCGAGGAGCGGCCGAAATCGCCGCCGCGCGACGCCCCGCCACCATAGTCGTCTTCCATGGCGGGAGCGCTGCCGCCCTGCCCGCGCGAGTCCAGCAGCGTCATCTCACCCCGGAAGCGCTGCAGCACCACTTCGGTCGAGTAGCGCTCCTGGCCGCTCTGGTCCTGCCATTTGCGCGTCTGCAACTGGCCCTCGATGTAAACCTTCGAGCCCTTCTTGAGGTACTGCTCGGCCACGCGGGCAAGGTTCTCGTTGAAGATGACGACGGTGTGCCACTCGGTGCGCTCCTTGCGCTCCCCGCTGGCCTTGTCGCGCCAGGTCTCCGTCGTGGCGAGGCGGAGATTAACGACCGGCTCGCCGCTGCCGAGGCGGCGCACCTCGGGATCGCGCCCGAGATTGCCGACGAGGATGACCTTGTTCACGCTGCCCGACATGGCGGAGCACTCCTGGATCTGTCTCACCCGACCTTAACGCCTGACGTCGCCGAAGGCGCCCACACCGGCCACCCCATGCCGGTTATCCACATGCCCAGCCCCGGCCAGAGGACAAGCAGCGGCATATGTTCCTGTTGTGTTCTTATCAGCAGCAGTCTATGCCTGCAAGCGGCGCTGACCCCTGTCGCTTACCCGGCCAGCGCACTATTTTGCTGCTGAAACCCGATCCGCTCGAAGTCAGCGGGGCCTTGACGGTCCCGACGGGTCGCTTGTTTTCCGGGGCGAGAGCGAAACCATGGCCGATATCGACGACCTCTTCGACCGCGCGCGTGGCGCGGGAGCCTTCGCGCCCGACCAGCGGACGATCTCGATCCGCGGCGCGCGCGAGCACAACCTGAAGAACGTCGACCTCGTGATCCCGCGCGACAAGCTTGTGGTTTTCACCGGACTGTCCGGTTCCGGCAAGTCCTCGCTCGCCTTCGACACGATCTATGCCGAGGGCCAGCGCCGCTATGTCGAGAGCCTCTCGGCCTATGCGCGGCAGTTCCTCGAGATGATGCAGAAGCCGGACGTCGACCAGATCGACGGCCTGTCGCCCGCCATCTCGATCGAGCAGAAGACGACGTCGAAGAATCCCCGGTCGACGGTGGGTACCGTCACCGAGATCTACGACTACATGCGCCTGCTCTGGGCCCGCGTCGGCATCCCATACTCGCCCGCCACCGGACTGCCGATCGAGAGTCAGACCGTCTCGCAGATGGTCGACCGGGTGCTGGCCTTGCCGGAGAAGACGCGCCTGTTCCTGCTCGCCCCGGTGGTGCGCGGGCGCAAGGGAGAGTACCGCAAGGAGCTCGCGGACTTCCAGAAGCGCGGCTTCCAGCGCGTCAAGGTGGACGGCGCGTTCTACGAGATCGCCGAGGCCCCGGCGCTCGACAAGAAGCTCAAGCACGACATCGACGTCGTGGTGGATCGGCTGGTCGTGCGTGCGGACATCGGCTCGCGCCTCGCCGAGAGCTTCGAGACGGCGCTGGAGCTTGCCGACGGCATCGCCGTGATGGAGTTCGCGGACGAGAAGGACGAGGCCGGCGAGCCCCGCCGCATCGTCTTCTCGCAGAAGTTCGCGTGTCCCGTCTCCGGCTTCACCATTCCCGAGGTGGAGCCGAGGCTCTTCTCCTTCAACAACCCTTTCGGCGCCTGCCCCAAATGCGACGGGCTCGGCCACGAGATGGCGATCGACCCCATGCTGGTCGTGCCGGACGAGAACCTCACCTTGCGTGGCGGAGCCATCGCACCCTGGGCACGCTCGACCTCGCCCTATTACGGCCAGACGCTCGCGGCGCTGGGCGCCCATTTCGGCTTCAAGCTGACGCAGAAATGGAAGGAGCTTCCGGCGAAGGCGAAGGACGTGATCCTGTACGGGACTGGCGAGGAGAAGGTGCGCTTCTCCTATGACGACGGCCTGCGCGCCTATGAGGTCAACAAGCCCTTCGAGGGCGTGGTCCGCAATCTCGAACGGCGCTGGAAGGAAACCGAGAGCGACTGGGCCCGCGAGGAGATCGGCCGGTTCATGGGCGAGACGCCCTGTGGCGAGTGCAACGGCTTCCGCCTGAAGCCCGAGGCGCTGGCGGTGAAGATCGACGCTCATCACATCGCTCAGGTGTCGAAGTTCTCCGTCCGCGACGCCCATTCCTGGTTCGGGAGCCTGCACGAGCGGCTGAACGCCAAGCAGAACGAGATCGCGGGGCGCATCCTCAAGGAGATCCGTGAGCGGCTCTCCTTCCTGCTCGACGTCGGCCTCGATTACCTGACGCTGGCCCGCAACTCCGGCTCGCTCTCCGGCGGCGAAAGCCAGCGCATCCGGCTCGCCTCGCAGATCGGCTCCGGCCTCACCGGCGTGCTGTACGTTCTCGACGAGCCCTCCATCGGCCTGCACCAGCGCGACAATGAGCGGCTGCTGGGCACGCTGAAGCGGCTGCGCGACATCGGCAACAGCGTCATCGTGGTCGAGCACGACGAGGACGCCATCCTCCAGGCCGACCACGTCGTCGACGTCGGACCCGGCGCGGGCATCCATGGCGGCGAGATCGTGTCGCAGGGCACACCCGAGCAGATCCTGGCCGACAAGGCCTCGCTCACCGGCCGCTACCTGAAAGGCGAGCTGACCGTGCCCGTCCCGCCCAAGCGCAGGCGGCCGCAGAAGGGCCGGGTGCTGCGCATCGGCGGCGCGCGCGGCAACAACCTCAAGAACGTCAAGGCCGAGATCCCGCTGGGGACCTTTACCTGCGTGACCGGCGTGTCAGGCGGCGGCAAATCGACCCTCGTCATCGACACGCTCTACAAGGCCGTCGCGCGGCGCCTGAACGGCGCGCTGGAGCACCCTGCCCCGTTCGACACGATCGAGGGGCTGGAGCACCTCGACAAGGTCATCGACATCGACCAGTCGCCGATCGGCCGCACGCCGCGGTCCAATCCCGCCACCTATACGGGCGCCTTCACGCCCATCCGGGAGTGGTTTGCCGCCCTGCCGGAGGCGAAGGCCCGCGGCTACATGCCGGGTCGGTTCTCGTTCAACGTCAAGGGCGGACGCTGCGAGGCCTGCCAGGGCGACGGCGTCATCAAGATCGAGATGCACTTCCTGCCCGACGTCTACGTCACCTGCGACGTCTGCAAGGGCAAGCGTTACGACCGCGAGACGCTGGAGGTGAAGTACAAGGAGAGGTCCATCGCCGACGTTCTCGACATGACGGTCGAGGAGGCCGGCGAGCTCTTCAAGGCGGTGCCGTCGATCCGCGAGAAGATGGAGACGCTGGCCCGGGTGGGGCTCGACTACATCAAGGTGGGACAGCAGGCGACGACGCTGTCGGGCGGCGAGGCCCAGCGCGTGAAGCTCTCCAAGGAGCTGTCGCGCCGCTCGACCGGGCGAACGCTGTACATCCTCGACGAGCCGACGACCGGCCTGCACTTCCACGACGTCGCCAAGCTGCTCGAGGTGCTGCACGAGTTGGTCGAGCAGGGCAATACCGTGGTCGTGATCGAGCACAACCTCGAGGTCGTGAAAACGGCCGACTGGGTTCTCGACCTCGGCCCCGAGGGCGGCGACGGCGGCGGCACCATCGTCGCGTCCGGCACGCCGGAGGACATCGTGAAGGCTCCGGCGAGCCATACGGGCCGGTTCCTGAAGGAGGTTCTCGCCAGGCGGCCGCTGAAGGCGAGGACGCAGGCAGCGGAGTAACGTTCGGGAACGATCCCGCTTCGCCATCCCGGGAACATCGCTGCTTCGCGCGACGTTGCTGACCCATGGGACAGCACGCATTCAGACAGGCCTTCCGGCTCACGCAGGAGATGGTCCAGGACTGGTCCGGCGAGGTCGCCCGGCACCACGGGCTGCAGGAGTTCAGGGTCTTCCTGACCCCGACAGACGATCTGCGCCTCGCCTTGATCGTCGTTCCCGAGCAGGCGCGTTGCGCCGGGATCGGGTCGGCTGCGCTGGGCGACCTCTGCGATCTCGCCGATTCCTGGGGCCGCCGGGTCGTCCTGTCGCCCGCCGAGTCCGGCGGCGCCTACGGCACCACCTCCCGCGAGCGCCTGGAGCGCTTCTATTCGCGCTTCGGGTTCAGGGAAGCCGACGACGATGCCCGGGACGCGACGATGCCGGACGCCATGGTGCGTGCGCCGCGCAGAGCGGCCGTCGCCCGCCCTGAAGGCCGCCGAGCGGACGCGAAACCGTGAGGGTCCAGGCGCCGAGTCCCCTTCCCGGCCCTTCGGGCCGCCGGGGACGACAAGGCGCTGAAAGCGGACCGGCTAGACCAGCCGGCTCTGCACGACAGCCGCGCTGATGAAGCTCGAGAAGAGCGGGTGCGGCTCGAAGGGGCGCGACTTCAGCTCGGGGTGGTACTGCACGCCGATGAACCACGGATGGTCGGGGAACTCGACGGTCTCGGGCAGCAGCCCGTCCGGCGACACGCCGGCGAAGCGCATGCCCCTCGCCTCCAGCGCCTCGCGGTAACCCATGTTGACTTCGTACCGGTGGCGGTGGCGTTCGCTGATTTGGGTGTCGCCGTAGATCTGCGCGATGCGACTGCCCTCGGCCAGCTGGGCCTTGTACGCGCCGAGCCGCATCGTTCCGCCGAGGTCGCCCTCGGCATGGCGCTGCTCCAGCTCATTGCCGCGCATCCACTCCGTCATCAGGCCGACGACGGGCTCGGTGCAGGGACCGAACTCCGTGGAGTTGGCCGCCGCGATGCCGGCAAGCGAGCGCGCCGCCTCGATGACGGCCATCTGCATGCCGAAGCAGATGCCGAGATAGGGCACCCGGCGCTCGCGCGCGAAGCGTGCTGCCTGGATCTTGCCTTCCGCCCCGCGATGGCCGAAGCCGCCGGGCACGAGGATGCCGTTGACGTGCTCCAGGAAGGGCGCCGGGTCCTCGCTCTCGAAGACTTCGGACTCGATCCAGTCCAGGTTCACCTTCACCCGGTTGGCGATGCCGCCATGCGCCAGCGCCTCGATCAGCGACTTGTAGGCGTCCTTCATCCCGGTGTACTTGCCGACTACCGCGATGGTGACCTCGCCCTCGGGGTTGGCGATGCGCTCGGTCACGCCTTCCCAGCGCGCCAGGTTCGGCTTGGGCGCCGGCTCGATCCCGAAGGCCGCAAGCACCTCGCGGTCGAGGCCCGCCTCGTGGTAGGCGGCGGGAACGGCATAGATCGAGGAGACGTCGCGGGCCTCGATGACGGCGCTCTCGCGAACGTTGCAGAACAGCGCCATCTTGCGCCGTTCGTCGCGCGGGATCTCCCGGTCGGTGCGGCAGAGCAGGATGTCGGGCTGAATGCCGATGGAGCGAAGCTCCTTCACCGAGTGCTGCGTCGGCTTGGTCTTCAGCTCGCCGGCCGAGGGAATGTAGGGCAGCAGGGTGAGGTGGACGTAGACGGCGTGGCCGCGGGGCAGGTCGTTGCCGAGCTGGCGGATGGCTTCGAAGAACGGCAGGCCCTCGATATCGCCGACCGTGCCGCCGATCTCGACCAGCACGAAATCGACGTCGTCATTCCCCGTCAGCACAAATTCCTTGATGGCATTCGTGACGTGCGGGATCACCTGCACGGTGCCGCCGAGATAGTCGCCCCGGCGCTCCTTGGCGATGATGTCCTGGTAGATGCGGCCGGTCGTGATGTTGTCGGCCTTCGAGGCAGGTCGGCCGGTGAAGCGCTCGTAATGCCCGAGGTCGAGGTCGGTCTCTGCCCCGTCGTCGGTGACGAACACCTCGCCGTGCTGGTACGGGCTCATCGTGCCCGGGTCGACGTTGAGATAGGGATCGAGCTTCCGCAGCCGGACCGAATAGCCCCTGGCCTGCAGGAGCGCGCCGAGGGCGGCGGAGGCGAGTCCCTTGCCAAGCGAAGAGACCACGCCGCCGGTGATGAAGACGTACCGTGCCATGGGGAGTCTCGTCTAAGCCCTGCGTTTCGATTCGGTGAGTCCGGGGTGCCGGCATGCCCCGATTTCCACAGCCGCCGGCTCCCCTCCCTGCGGCATAAAGAGAGAGGGCCGGTCGCCCGGCCCTCTGGTCGTCATTGCTGCGTTGCCGGAGCGGCCGGAGCCGCAGGTGCCGGCTCGGCGGGTGCGGCAGGTGCCGGAGCGGCAGAGGCCGGAACGTCAGGTGCGGGAGCCGCGGGCGCCGAAGTGGATGGAGCCGGCTGGCCCTGGTTTTCCAGCTGGCGCAACTGGTCGAGCACGCCGCCCGACCCGGCAGGCGCCTGGGCCGGCGCGGGAGCCCCGGCCGCCGGTGCGTTCTGGTCCAGGATGGAGCGCGGTGCGCCGCGGTGCCCCGCCAGAATGGCAAGGACGAGGCTGGTGGCGAAGAACGCCGCGGCCAGGATCGCCGTCGCCCGGGTCAGGGCATTGGCCTGGCCACGCCCGGTCAGGAAGCCCGACACGCCGCCGCCGCCCGAAAGGCCGCTGAGTGCGCCGCCCTCTGACCGCTGCAGGAGGATGACGCCCACCAGCGCGATCACGATGAGCAGGTGGACGACGATGATGACCTGTTGCATGCCCGTCCGTGTCCAAGCGAAAAAGCCGGGCGCGGATCGCTCCCGTCGGGAGCCGGCCGCCCCGGCCGAATGTCTGCGGCGGCGTTTAGCACTTCGCCACCCGCATGGGAAGATGGGGATCGGCGCGGATGGGGCAAGGCGGCGGAACGCGGTTCTTCAGACCCGCTGTCCTGAATGCGCGTCAGAAGACGCGCGCTCCATTGGCCTAAGCGTAGGCCGCGGCGATCCCCAGAAAGTCGGCCGCCTTGAGGCTGGCGCCGCCGACGAGGGCTCCGTCGACGTCCTCGACGGCCATCAGCTCCTTCGCGTTGGAGGGCTTCACCGAGCCGCCATAGAGGATGCGGACCCCGGGTGCCGCGTCCCGGCCGACCAGCTTGCGCAGTTCGGCGCGGATGGCCTTGTGCACCTCGGCCACGTCGGCCGGCGTGGGAGTCAGGCCGGTGCCGATGGCCCAAACGGGCTCGTAGGCGACCACAACTGTCGCGCCGTCGGCGCCGTCGGGCAGCGAGCCGCGCAGCTGGCGGCGGACGACGGACAGCGTCTTCCCCGCCTCGCGCTCCGCCTGTGTCTCGCCCACGCACACGATGGCGCCCAGCCCCGCCCGCAGGGCGGCCTCCGCCTTCGCCTTGACGACGGCGTCGGTCTCCTTGTGGTCCGTGCGGCGCTCGGAGTGGCCGACGATGACATAGGCCGCTCCTGCGTCGGCCAGCATCTCGGCGGCGACGTCACCCGTGTGGGCACCGCTTGCCTTGGCGTGGCAGTCCTGACCGCCGACGCCGATCCGCGTGCCGACTGCAGCCCGCGCGACCTCGCCGAGGAGCGTCGCGGGCGGGCAGACAACCAGTTCCACCTTCCGGCCGAGGGCCGGCTTGTAGCCCGCCGCCATGGCGGAAAGCTCGGACAGCGCCGCGCGGGTTCCGTTCATCTTCCAGTTGCCGGCCACCAGGGGCCGCGGGCGCGCGTTGGATGTCATCTCACTCCCCAGACTTTATCGTCGCCGCATAGCAGAAGCGCTTCCGCCCCGAAAGGGCCGCGAAAAGCTGCGAGCGCGCGTTGCCGGGGCGGGAACGCATCGATAGGATGCGCCGCTTTTCGGCCGGGCCCCTTTCTGCCCGCAGCCGCGCTTGAACGAGACAGGATCGGAACGCGTCCCATGATGAACGGTATCCGCAAGGCGGGGCAGAGTTGGCTCGGCCGTATCGTCGTTGCCATTCTCTTCGGGTTCCTGATCCTCAGCTTCGCGATCTGGGGCATCGGCGACATGCTGCGGAACGCCGGCCATGTGAACGTCGCCAAGGTCGGCTCCAGGGACATCACGGTGCAGGCTTACCGGGACGCCTACCAGGCCGAGCTGCAGACCCTGTCGCGCCGGATCCGCCGCAACATCACCACCGACGAGGCGCGTGCCGCCGGCCTCGACAGGCAGGTGCTGAACCGCATGATCTCCGAGCTGGCGCTCGACCAGCGCGCCGCCTCGCTCGGGCTCGACATCTCGGAGAAGTCTCTGGCCCAGGCCATCTTCAGCGATCCCGCCTTCAAGAACGCGGCCGGCCAGTTCGACCGCAACCTCTTCAACGAGACGCTGCGCAACAACGGCTTTACCGAGCAGGGCTTCCTGAAGACGCAGCACAATGTGTACCTGCGCCAGCAGCTCGCCGAGACCGTCGGCGGCATCATGCCCTCCCCCGCCGTGCTCCGCGATGCCGCCTGGCGGTTCCGCAGCGAGGTGCGCAACGCAGACTACATCGTCCTGGGCGCGGCGGCGGCGGGCGAGATCGCGGATCCCGACGAGGCGACGCTGCAGAAGTTCTTCGACGATCGGAAGGCCGAGTTCCGGGCGCCGGAATACCGCAAGGCGGTGCTCCTGCGCCTGTCCCCTGCCGATGCCGCCAAACCGGGCGACGTGCCGGAGGCGGAAGCCCAGGCCTTCTACGACGCCAACAAGCAGCGCTTCGGCCAGCCCGAGCGGCGCTCCGTCCAGCAGATCGTGTTTCCAACCAAGGAAGAGGCGCAGGCTGCCTCCGACAGGATCAAGAGCGGCACGGGCTTCGACGCGATCGCGCAGGAGCGCAAGCTGGAGGCGAAGGACTTCGATCTCGGTGTCGTCACGAAGGACGGGATCATCGATCCCAAAGTCGCCGAAACCGCCTTCGCCATGGCGCAGCCCGGCGTGAGCGACCCCGTGGAAGGCCGCTTCGGCACCGTTCTGGTTCGCGTCGACCGGATCGAGCCGGAGCACGTGAAGACCTTCGCCGAGGTGCAGGACGCCATCCGCGCAGAGATCGCGACGCGCAAGGCCAAGGACGCGGTGCAGGACATTCACGACGCCATCGAGGACCAGCGCGCGTCGGCCAAGCCGCTCGCCGAGATCGCCAAGGAGCGCAACCTGCCGCTGGTGACCATCGACTCGGTGGACCGCGCCGGCCTCGACAAGTCCGGCAAGCCCGTCGACATCCCCGACCGCGAGGCGGTGCTGAAGGCGATCCTCGGGTCCGACATGGGTGTCGACAACGAGGCGGTGGCCCTGAAGGACGGCGGCTGGGTGTGGTTCGACGTCACCGGCATCGAGCCGCCGCGCGAACGCACGCTGGCCGAGGTGCGCGGCGACGTCCTGCGGCAGTGGAAGGAGGACGCCATCGCCGGCAAGGTCGCCGACAAGGCGGCCCAGCTGATCAAGGACATGCAGGGCGGCAAGACGCTGGAGGCCGTGGCGCAGGAGCTGAGCGTCGAGGTGAAGAAGGCGCAGGGGGTGCGCAGGCAGGGCGCCGACGCGGGCCTGCCGGCGACGGCCGTGTCGCAGGTGTTCGGCACGCCGGTCGGCGGCTTCGCCTCGGCCATCGGCGCGACCCCGCAGGAGCGCATCCTGCTGCGCGTGACCTCGGCCGAGGTGCCGGCGCTCGTCTCCTCGACGCAGGAGGCCACGCAGCTCGACGACCAGATCCGCGTTGCGCTGGGCGACGACGTGCTCAGCGCCTACGTGGCCAAGGTGCAGAATGAGCTCGGCGTCAGCATCAACGAGGCGGCGCTGAGACAGGCCGTCGGCGGCGGGGCCTGAGCCCCCGCCGGAAAGGACCGCGATGACCGCCACGGCAGACTTCGCCGCCTTCGAGGCCGACTATGCGCGGGGCCGCCCCTTCCTCCTGCGCACGGCCCTCGTCGGCGATCTCGAGACCCCCGTTTCCGCCTTCATGAAGCTGTCGGCTGGCGAAAGCGGGCCGGCCTTCCTGCTGGAATCCGTCGAGGGCGGCGCGGTGCGCGGGCGCTACTCGATGATCGGCCTGGCGCCCGACCTCGTCTGGCGCTGCCGCGGGCATGTGTCGGAGATCAACCGGGTCGCCCTCGTCGAGCCCGACGCCTTCGAGCTGTGCACCGAGGATCCGCTCGACGCGCTGCGCAGCCTGCTCGAGGAGAGCGCGATCGACTTCGCCGACGACTTCCCGCCCATGGCGGCCGGCGTGTTCGGCTATCTCGGCTACGACATGGTCCGCCACATGGAGCGGCTGCCCGAGCCGAACCCGGACGCGCTGGGGCTGCCGGACGCGGTGCTCGTGCGCCCGACGCTGATGGTCGTCTTCGACGCGGTGAAGGACGAGATCACCGTCGTCACACCGGTGAGGCCGCGGGAGACCATCCCGGCGAAGGCCGCCTGGGAGGCCGCGTGGGAGCGGATCGAGGCCGCAGTCCTGCGGCTGGAGGACCCGCTGCCCAAGGCCCCTCCCCCGGCGACCGAAGCGCTGACCGGGCCCAGCGTCTCCAACACCACTCCCGCCGAGTTCGAGGCGATGGTGGCGCGGGCGAAGGAGTACATCGTCGCCGGGGACATTTTCCAGGCGGTGCTGTCGCAGCGCTTCGAGGCGGAATTCGACCTGCCCGCCTTCGCGCTCTACCGGGCGCTGCGGCGCGTCAACCCGGCGCCCTTCCTCTGCTATCTCGACTTCGGCGGCTTCCAGGTCGTCTGCTCCTCCCCCGAGATCCTGGTGCGGGTGCGCAGCGGCAAGGTCACCATCCGCCCGATCGCGGGCACGCGGCCGCGCGGCGACACGGCGCAGCGTGACGCGGCGATGGCCGACGAGCTGCTGGCCGACGAGAAGGAGCGCGCCGAGCACCTCATGCTGCTCGACCTCGGCCGCAACGATGTCGGCCGCGTCGCGCGCACCGGCACGGTGACGGTGACCGACAGCTTCTTCGTCGAGCGCTACAGCCAGGTGATGCACATCGTCTCGAACGTGGAGGGCGACCTCGACCCCGCCCACGACGCGCTCGACGCGCTGGTCGCCGGGTTTCCCGCCGGCACCGTCTCCGGTGCCCCGAAGGTGCGGGCGATGGAGATCATCGACGAGTTGGAAAAGGAAAAGCGCGGCCTCTATGCCGGCTGCATCGGCTATTTCGGCGCCAATGGCGAGATGGACACCTGCATCGTCCTGCGCACCGCGGTGGTCAAGGACGGCCGCATGTACGTGCAGGCAGGCGCCGGGATCGTCTACGATTCCAACCCGGCCAGCGAGCAGCAGGAGTGCGTGAACAAGGCCAAGGCCCTGTTCCGCGCGGCCGAGGAAGCGGTGCGCTTCGCCAGCGCCTCCAGGAGAGGCCAGTAAGGCCGGAGCGCGGGTCTTCAGACCCGCTTGTCTTTAGCCAAAGGCGCGTCTGAAGACGCGCGGTCCGGGCCTCACCACCAGGCTTTGGGAAGCTCCACTCGGCCGGCCGCCTGCTCGATGACCTCGCCCAGCGAGAACAGCGTCTCCTCGTCGAAGGCGCGACCGATGAGCTGCAGGCCCATGGGCAGGCCTTCCGAGGACGAGCCGGCGGGCACGGCGATGCCGGGAAGGCCCGCCATGTTCACCGTCACGGTGAAGACGTCGTTGAGGTACATCTCTACCGGGTCCGCGCCGCCCTTCTCGCCCACGCCGAAGGCGGCGGAGGGCGTGGCGGGGGTGAGGATGGCGCTGACGCCGGAGGCGTAGACCTCCTCGAAGTCGCGCTTGATCAGCGTGCGGATCTTCTGCGCGCGAACATAATAGGCGTCGTAGTAGCCCGCCGAGAGCACGTAGGTGCCGATCATGACGCGCCTGCGCACCTCGGCGCCGAAGCCGGCGGCGCGCGTCTTCTCGTACATCTCGACGATGTCCTTGCCCGGCACGCGCAGGCCGTAGCGCACGCCGTCGTAGCGGGCGAGGTTCGACGAGGCTTCCGCCGGAGCGACGATGTAGTAGGCCGGCAGCGCGTACTTGGTGTGCGGCAGCGACACCTCGACGATCTCGGCGCCGGCCGCGCGCAGCCAGGCGGCGCCCTTCTCCCACAGCGCCTCGATCTCGGCGGGCATGCCGGCGAGCCGGTATTCCTTCGGGATGCCGATCTTCATGCCCTTCACGGAGCGGCCGACAGCGGCCTCGTAGTCCGGCACCGGCAGGTCGGCGGAGGTGGTGTCCTTGGGGTCGTGCCCCGCCATGGAGCGCAGCAGGATGGCGTTGTCGCGCACCGTGCGGGCGATGGGGCCCGCCTGGTCGAGCGAGGACGCGAAGGCGACGATGCCCCAGCGCGAGCAGCGGCCATAGGTCGGCTTGATCCCCACCGTGCCGGTGAAGGCCGCGGGCTGGCGGATGGAGCCGCCCGTGTCGGTCGCCGTCGCGCCCAGGCACAGCCGCGCCGCCACGGCGGCGGCCGACCCGCCGGAGGAGCCGCCCGGCACCAGCGGCGTGTTGGAGCCCTCCCGCCGCCAGGGCGAGGTGACCGGCCCGAAGGCCGACGTCTCGTTGGACGAGCCCATGGCGAACTCGTCATTGTTGAGCTTGCCCAGCATCACCGCCCCGTCGCGCCACAGCTGCGACGTGACGGTCGACTCGTATTGCGGCACGAAGCTCTCGAGGATCTTGGAGCCCGCGGTCGTGCGCACGCCCTTGGTGGCGTAGAGGTCCTTGATGCCGAGCGCGAGGCCCTCCAGCGGGCCGGCCTCGCCGCGGGCGCGCCGCTCGTCGGAAGCCTTCGCCATGGCCAGCGCCTGCTCGGGCGTCTCCAGCACATAGGCGTTGAGGCTGCGCGCCGCCTCGATCGCGTCGAGGAAGGCGCGCGTCAGCTCGGCCGAGGAGGCGTCCTTGCGGGCCAGCGCATCGCGCGCCTCGGCGAGGGTGAGATCGGTGAGACCGGTCATTCGACGACCTTGGGAACGAGGAAGAAATGGTCCTCGGTGGCGGGCGCGTTGCCCGTGATCACGTCGGGGTAGCCGCCGTCCGTCACCTCGTCCACGCGCTTCTTCATGGCCATGGGGGTGACCGAGGTCATCGGCTCCACGCCCTCCACGTCCACCTCGTTCAGCTGCTCGACGAAGGCGAGGATGGCGTTCAGCTCGTTCTGCAGATGCGGCACCTCGTCCTCCGTCACCGCGATGCGGGCGAGACGGGCGATACGGCGGACGGTCGCCTGGTCGACGGACATGCGGACCTCGCGGAAGGATGGCGCCGGCCCCAAGCGCGACCGGCCGCGGCGCTATAGCACCGGGGTGAATGGCGGGGCAATGGTGGGGCGGAGGGAAGAGACAATGGCACCGACTGAGGACTGATTGCAAAAGCTTAGGACGCAGGAACTCACGCTCAATCTATCGCAAGCTCCGGCGGCTCTGGCTTCACCTAGAAGTAGTAGTCGGCCCCAACCGTCTAACTCTCTACCTGCGCAGGCAAACTACCGTAAATGGATTCGACCAACTTTGTCCCTGCGCCAACTAGTTTCGCCAGAACTTTTAGCTGCTCACGACAGGGAACACTTTCGGTGGCGATCGGGTAATTTAAGTCGTGATCCACTTCTCCCCAAATCTCCTCAAAAAGACTTCTTATCTGTATCTCACAAGTCACCGAAGTATCGGAGTTCGGCTTTACCAGGTAATGTAAGCTCGTATAAAAGCTTTCCTTGATATTTGTCTGAAGTCCCATTTCCTCAAAATAAGCTTTGTACTCTGGGTCCCATGTATATGCTTTTGGCGCTTCGG
This sequence comes from Alsobacter sp., assembly GCF_059501845.1. Taxonomy (NCBI): domain Bacteria; kingdom Pseudomonadati; phylum Pseudomonadota; class Alphaproteobacteria; order Hyphomicrobiales; family Alsobacteraceae; genus Alsobacter; species Alsobacter sp. The sequence goes on from NZ_JCACDK010000011.1 coordinate 165,289, forward strand.
CGAGTGCCCAATAATTATTTTCCACATGGCCCATAATGGCTCTATGAAGAACGCGGGAATCCGACAGCTTCAAATGCAGCACACGGACACCGCAAAAGTCCGTGATGCGGAGAAAGAGATTCTCTGCCGTAATTGGATTGTCAGGAGCGCTCTTCCGTCTGATTTTGCTGCGAAGATGTTCAGAGTCCTTCTCTCTGAATTTTACAGAGTGAACTGTAAAGCGCCTTCGTTCATCAAAAAGTCTTTCGTTATCGGCTTTGAAGAAATCGATAACATTGTTCATAAAGCCTGAGTACCCCTTCCGTGCTTTTCTATAACACTGAAGGAGCGATTCAATCTCTTCGTCAGTCATATTTGCTCACCCGCCGAAGAACATCTTCCGCAAATCGCACGTAGCTTTCGCGAGTGCCCTCATAGGCAGCACGATTGACGCGCATTGTATTTCGGTCCTGCTGATCTAAATCTGGATGATCAGGTAACTTCCAGATCGGCGCATGGTATTTCTGCGAAACGTTTGGCAATGTATTGTGGGAGTGCATCACCGCAGTTCCACCAATCGGTTCGTCCAACTCCTCACTGGTGAGCTCAAGTCGAATCTGCTCAGGGATAGACTGCTTGATCGTTGCCGGAATTTCCTTTGCAAAAATATAGTGTCCGCCCGCAAGGTCCCATCGATTTAGGGGAGGGACTTGCCGATAAGGGCGAGCGTTATAAATTGTATAGCCCAAAAATTGGACGAAGCGTTCTGGGAAAAGTTGGCGACGTGAGGCCGATTGAAGGCTCGTGATTGTATCAAACTCAGTTTTCCATCTGCGAAGCGCATTACCAATGTTCTTTATGCCGTAAAGAGAGAATTTGTCTGGTAAACACGGAATTATGAACCCATCTGCCATAGACAGAATCACTCTGTTCAACATGCCTAAGCTCGGAGATGTATCGTAAATGATGAAATCGTAGCCAAATTCTTCGGCATAACGCCTTGCAACAGTACGTACTTGAGTAATAGTTCGGACGGCGAGAGGGTCACCTTTATAGCTATTCGCCCATCGTTCACCTACTTTGTCTTCATAGGAGTGAAGCGTCAATCTACCTGGAAGTATCCATATGTTAGTCCCAATTTGTACCGGAGGCGGTGTTTCCTCAAAGTCAGTTTGTCCATCCTCCGCGGACTTCAACATGAAATGGATAGACCGTGTCTGCCCAAGCATTCTCGTACGCTCAGCCAAATCGCGCGACTCGAACACTCCGAAGTCATCCATAAACGATTCTTCGGCATCCCAGACCCGAAATAGTTTACTATCATTTATCGCAAGAATTGTGAGATTACACTGAGGGTCAAGGTCGACCACCAAAACCTTCTTTCCCAATTCGGCAAGCGCGTGGGCTAGATGAAAACTCAGCGTAGTCTTGCCAACGCCGCCCTTATTATTGAAGACTGAGATAGCAAACATACGAGCCACCAGACTGCCTGCGAATCGTTGAACAACAATGCATTATACTAAAAATACAGCGCTCCCTACGGGCCCCACCCGATAGCGCCGTGGGTTTCACGCTGCAGAAGGTAGTTGAAGCGAAGGTGCTTGTGTGCTTCGCCCTCACACCGCCACCCGCTCCCCCTTCTTCGCCACCACCACCTTCGTCGGGCTGCCCTTCATCGCTTCCACGAACGCGTCGGCGTTCGAGGCGATCAGGGGGAAGGTGGCGTAGTGGCAGGGGATGACGGTGTCGAAGTGGAAGAAGCGCCGGCAGGCGAGCGCGGCGACTTCGGCGCCCATGGTGAAGCGGTCGCCGATGGGGACGAGGCCGACCTTGGGCTGGTGGATCTCGTCGATCAGTGCCATGTCGCCGAAGATGTCGGTGTCGCCCATGTGGTAGACGACGGGCTCGCCCGCGGCCTTGACGATGAGGCCGTTGGCGCTGCCGAGCGGGAAGCCGACATCGGCCTCCACCATGCCGGCCGAATGGTCGGCCCGTACCATGCTGACGCGGAAGCCGCCGGCATCCACCGTGCCGCCGGTATTCATGGGCTCGAAGTTCTGCAGGCCCTGCTTGGCCAGCCACATCAGCAGGTCGTAGTTGCTGACCACCTTGGCGCCGGTGTCCCTGGCGATGGCCAGCGTGTCGCCGACATGGTCGCCATGGCCGTGGGTGAGGAGGATGTGCGTCACCCCCTCCGCCGCCGCGCGGTGCTCGCTGTCGAAGGCGGGGTTGCCGGTGAAGAAGGGATCGATGAGGACGTGGTGGGGGCCGAAGTCGAGCCGGAAGGCGGAGTGGCCGAACCAGGTGATCTGCATGCGTTCCTCCCACGGTTGCGCAGCCGATCATAGGGCGGCGCGCGCCGGTGGGAAGAGTGCCGGCATCCGTGCTAGAGCCCTCCCATGATGCTCTCCGACGATGATTTCGCGCCCTATGTCGCCCTGCCCCGCGGGGCGCGGCTGATCGGCATCGACCTCGGCACCAAAACCATCGGCCTCGCCCTGTCGGACGTGGAGCAGCGCATCGCCACGCCGCTGGAAACGATCCGCCGCACCAAGTTCAGGGCGGATGCCGCCGCCATGCTGAAGCTCGCCGAGAAGCACGGCGTCGTCGCCTGGGTGATGGGCCTGCCGCTCAACATGGACGGCAGCGAGGGCCCGCGCGTGCAGAGCGTACGCGCCTTCGTCCGCAACCTCGCGGGGCTGGACGCACGGCCGTTGGCCTACTGGGACGAGCGGCTGTCCACGGCAGCCGTCACCCGCACGCTGATCGACGCCGACGCCTCCCGCGCCCGGCGCGGCGAACTCGTCGACAAGCTGGCCGCCGCCTACATCCTGCAGGGCTTCCTCGACAGGATGGGCGCCCTGCGCCGCCGCCGGGCGGAGCAGGAGACGGGCCAAGCCTAGCAGGACACGGGCGAAGCCTAGAAGGAGCGCGTCGGCCCGCGCCGCGGCGGGAAGCCGAACTCGCTCATCGCACCCGCATTCTCCTCGCGCCAGCGGCGCGGCCGGGGCTCCGGCGGCAGCGGCGTGAAGTCGTCGCCATAGGCCGGCTCCTCCCAGGCCCCGCCATAGACCGGCGGCAAGGGCTGCGGCGTATAGTCGCGCTCAAGCTGGTAGAACGCCGCCATGCGGACGGGCGGCCGCGCCGTCTTCGCCTGCGCGCGGCGGTGCTGGGCGCAGAGCGCCACGCCCACCCCCGCCCCCATCACGGCGGAGACGCCGAGCACGGCGGCCGTTCCACGCGACACGGCGGTCAGTGCCGTCTCGGGGTCCGGGCGCGCCGGAGCGGCAATTCCCGGCGTGGACGCCAGCAGCGCGACGCCGGCTGCACCGGCGGCGGACAAGATCGCCCGGCATGGGTCGAGGAAGCGGAGCATGAATCTCCTCCTGCGGTTCGAATGTGCCGCAGTCAGGGTCGGCCCCCGGCAGTGAACCCCCGCTGAACACGCCGTTCAGGCAACAGGGCGAGCCCGGAACGACATCGGACAAAATACAACCTGAGGAAAAGCAAGCCAAACTGTACAGGCCACGATTGAGGTGGCATGCTTTCTTCCGTCCGGCGAATCATTGCAGGCCGGCACGAAGTTATTTCGATCACGTCTTCGTTTCGGGAGCCCATGATGCCCGCACCCAGCCCTCTGGCCGCCCTGTCCCACGATCCCAGTGTCCAGCCTTTGCGAGATCCCCTGCCGCGTATCCTCGCGGGCGGCGTGCCGAGCCCCAGCGATCCGCAGGGCATCGAGGAAATGTCCCGCTACATCGCCCAGATGTCTGGCGAACTCGCCGCCATGGCGCGCGCCACCAAGCTCGAGCTCCTCGCCTATTTCCTGGAGATGGCGCGCATCGAGGCAACGACCCGCAGCCGCAGGTCGGCCGAGACGGAGCGCGCCTGAGCCTACGCCCCCGGCTCGCGCCGGGAGACGAGCCCGCCCTCGTGGCGCTCGATCTGCCCGGCCGCCTGCAGGTCGTAAAGGGCGAGGTGTACCTCCTGCACGGGCAGGCGGGCCGCCCGCACGAGATCGTCGACAGAGACCGGCGCTGCGCCCAGCAGCGCCAGGATCTGGCCTTCGCCGGCCAGTGCCGGCTCGGGGGCCTGCTCGCCCCAGCCGTCCGTTTCCGGCGGTGCCTGGGGCGGCGCGGAAGCTCCATCGCCCAGGAAGTCCGTCTCCTCCCACAGCGGCTCGTCCCGCCCGGGGTCGTCGCGCATGGCGCCGGGCACCGGCGGGTCGCGACCGACGAGCGGCGCCAGCGCCTCGACCACGTCGTCGGCCGACCGTACCAGCGTCGCGCCTTCCCGGATGAGGGCGTTGGTGCCGTCGGAGCGCGGATCGAGCGGCGAGCCCGGCACGCAGAGCAGCTCGCGCCCGAGCTCGCCGGTGAAGCGCGCCGTGATCAGCGATCCGGAACGCCGGGCTGCCTCCACGAGAACCGTCCCCAGCGCCGCGCCGGCGACGATGCGGTTGCGGCGGGGAAAATCCCGGCCGCGAGGCTCCCAGCCCATCGGCATCTCGGTGAGCACCGCCCCGCGCTCGAGAATGCGCTCCAGCAGCCCGGCATGCTCGGGCGGGTAGAGCCTGTCGTGGCCGCCGGCCAGAACCGCCACCGTGCCCGTCGGCAGCGCCGCCTCGTGCGCCTGTGCGTCGATGCCCCGGGCGAGGCCTGACACCACCACGAATCCCGCCTCGGCCGCCCCCCTCGTGATCCGCTCGGCCAGCCGCAGGCCGGCGCCGGAGGCGTTGCGCGATCCCACCACCGCCACCATCGGCCTGGCGCACACGTCCGGCACCCCCCGCACCATCAGGAGCGGCGGAGCAGTGTCCGTGACGGCGAGGGCGGGCGGATAGCCCGGCTCTCCGGCCGCGACGATGCGGACCTCCATCCGCGCGGCGGCGTCCATCTCGCGCCTCGCGTCGTCCACCGAGCAGATTTTGACGCGGGCGCCGCGCTTACGGGCCAGGTCGGGCAGGCCCTCCAGCGCCGCGGCGGCGCCGCCGAAATGATTGACCAGGGAGCGGAAGGTGCGCGGGCCCACGCCCTCGCTGCGGATCAGGCGCAGCCAGTCCAGCCGCTGCGCGTCGGTGAGGCGCGGACCCTTTCCGTCTGTCCCCGCCGCGCCCGCCATGCCCGCCCTCAGCCCTTGGCGCCGATGCGGGTCTCTCGACCCTCGCGCAGCCGTCTGATGTTCTCGGCGTGCTTCCACCACAGGATCGCCGCCAGCACGGCGAAGACCGCCGCGGCGCGCGGCTGGCCCAGCGCCAGCAGGGCTAGCGGCGAGGCCGCGCTGGCCGCCAGCGCCGAGACCGAGGAGTAGCGCAGCGCGAAGGCGAGCCCCAGCCACACCAGCGCGAACACGATCGCCGCGGGCCACGCCACCGCAATCAGCGTGCCGAGGAACGTCGCCACGCCCTTGCCACCCTTGAAGCCCAGCCACACCGGCGCGACATGGCCGACGAAGGCCCCGAGCGCCGCCGCGAGGCCGGCGTCGTCCCCCCAGAGATACCGGGCGATCAGGACCGCGGCAGTGCCCTTCAGCGCGTCGCCGAGAAGGGTCGCGGCGGCGAGACCCTTGCGGCCGGTGCGCAGCACGTTGGTGGCGCCGATATTGCCGGACCCGATGGTGCGGATGTCCTGCGTCCCCGCGAGCCGGGTGATGATCAGCCCGAACGGAATGGACCCGAGGAGATAGCCGAGAACGAGGGAAAGGATCAGCGGCACGTGGAGCTCCTGCTGGCCAGCGTGGCGAGGGCGCGCGGCGCCGTCAATGGAACCGCTGCGTTTTCAGGTCTTGCGAGTGGTTCAGGCAAGATGCAACCGGCTGCCGGATACCCGCCCGCGCGGGCCGGCTCGGCGGAGGGCAGCTGCCTCACGCGACCTCGTGCACCACCCGCCCCGCGACCAGCGTGGCGTGGACCACCCCCTGCAGGCGGGCCTCGTCGAAGGGCGTGTTCTTGGAGCGCGAGTGCAGCTTGGAGGGGTCGAGCACGAAGGGCTCGTCGGGATCGAAGACGATGAGGTCGGCCGGCGCGCCGCGCGCCAGCCGGCCCTGCGGCAGCCCCATGATGTCGGCGGGACGGCTGGACATCGCCCGCAGCAGCACGGGCAGCGCGATCTCCCCGGCATGCACGAGCCGCAGCCCTGCGGCCAGCATCGTCTCGAGGCCGATCGCGCCGTCCGCCGACTCGGCGAAGGGCTGGCGCTTGGTTTCCACGTCCTGGGGATTGTGGTCGGAGACGACCACGTCGATCACCCCCTGCGCCAGCGCCTCCACCACCGAGAGCCGGTCGTCCTCGTGGCGCAGCGGCGGCGACAGCTTCAGGAAGGTGCGGTAGGGGCCGATATCGTTCTCGTTCAGCGTGAGCGAGTTGATCGAAACGCCTGCGGTGACTCGCAAACCCTCCTCGCGGGCCCGCTTCAGGATGGCGACGCTGTCGGAGCAGGACACCAGCGCGGCGTGGTAGCGCCCGCCTGTCAGGCGAACGAGCCGCATGTCGCGCTCCAGGATCACCGTCTCGGCCTCGCGCGGAATTCCCAGCAGGCCGAGGCGGGTCGACAGCTCGCCCTCGTTCATCACCCCGTCGCCGACGAGGTCGCGATCCTCGCAGTGGTGGACGATGAGGGCGCCGATGTCGCGGGCATAGGTCAGGGCACGGCGCAGCACCTGGGCCGAGCGCACGGAGCGGGCGCCATCGGTCAGGAAGGCGGCGCCGGCGTCGGTCAGCAGGCCGATCTCGGCAAGTTCGCGCCCGGCCAGCTCCTTGGTGATAGCAGCCGAAGGCAGGATGCGCACGATCGCGGTGTCGCGGGCACGCCGCATCAGGAAGTCGACCACCGCCGGATCGTCCACAGGCGGCGTCGTCTCCGGCATGCAGACCACGGTCGTCACGCCGCCCGCCGCCGCCGCGCGGCTGGCCGTCGCGAGCGACTCCCGGTGCTCTCCACCGGGCTCGCCGACGAAGGCGCGCATGTCGACGAGGCCCGGGGCCACCACCCTGCCGCGGCAGTCGATGATGCGCGCCCCGGCCGGCCGGGAGCCGCGCACGCTCGCCCCGAGGTCGCGGATCAGGCCGTCGGCGACGTAGAGGTCGCCGGTCTCGTCGCGCCCGGAAGCGGGATCGATCAGGCGCGCATTGGCCAGCAGCACGGGCGGGGCGGCGGCGTCCATGGCTCTCCTCAGGCGTTCGGGAGGTGGCGGGCCAGCGCCTCGAGCACGGCCATGCGGACGGCAACACCCATTTCCACCTGCTCGCGGATGAGCGACTGCGCGCCGTCCGCGATCTCGGAGGCGATCTCGACGCCGCGGTTCATCGGGCCGGGATGCATCACCAGTGCGCCCGGCCTGGCATAGGCGAGCTTTTCCGCATCGAGCCCGAAATACCGGAAGTACTCCTTCACCGACGGGACGAAGGAGCCGTTCATGCGCTCGCGCTGCAGCCGCAGCATCATCACGATGTCCGCCCCGGCAAGCCCGCGGCGCATATCCGTGAAGACGGACACCCCCATCCGCTCCAGCCCGGGCGGCAGCAGAGTCGAGGGGCCGATGGCCCGCACTTCCGCGCCGAGCGCGTTGAGAAGGAGGATGTTGGACCGCGCCACCCGCGAATGCAGGATGTCCCCACAGATCGCCACCACCAGCCCCCGGATGCGCCCCGCATTGCGGCGGATCGTGAGGGCGTCCAGCAGCGCCTGGGTGGGATGCTCGTGCGAGCCGTCGCCGGCGTTGATCACCGAGCAGTCGACCTTGCGGGCCAGCAGGTGCACGGCCCCGGCGGCATGATGGCGCACGACGATGAGGTCCGGCCGCATGGCATTGAGCGTCATGGCCGTGTCGATCAGCGTCTCCCCCTTCTTGATGGAGGAGGAGGCGACCGACATGTTCATGACATCGGCGCCAAGCCGCTTTCCGGCGAGCTCGAACGAGGCCTGGGTGCGGGTGGATGCCTCGAAGAAGAGGTTGATCTGGGTGCGGCCGCGCAGGGTCGACTTTTTCTTCTCGACCTGGCGGGAGACGTCGACGGCGGCATCCGCCATGTCGAGGAGGGCCTCGATGTCCCCCGGCGACAAGCCCTCGATGCCGAGCAGGTGGCGGTGCGGGAACACGGGATCGAGGGTGCCGTCGCTCATGCCGCGGGGATAGGCGAAAACCGCGGCGGGAGCAACGCGCGGGTCGGCGTTTCCCGGGGCGGTCAACAGGTCCGGTTCGGACCGCGGGTCTCCGGACCCGCTTTTCATCATCAGCAACACAGAGCGCGTCTGAAGACGCGCGGTCCACGAACTCGTCGGAGGCTTCTGTTCGGCCCGTGGGTGTCCAGACCCGCCTCTTGTGGCAGAGGTGATAAGGTGTGCGTGCGGAGATGCGCGGTCCGGCGTAGCCGGTGTTGCCAGGGGGCAACAACTGCCTTTCACCCGAATTGACAGGGCTCCGCCGCTGACCCACCTTCGCGCGTGAAAAGCGACCCTGTCAGCACAGCACGGGCGCGGGCTCCTGCCGCATGGCGGTGAGCCGGGAAAGGCATTGCATGAAAGTCGTCGTCGTCGAGTCTCCGGCCAAGGCCAAGACGATCAACAAATATCTCGGCAAGGACTACGAGGTCCTGGCCTCCTTCGGGCACATCCGCGACCTGCCGCCCAAGGACGGCTCCGTGGAGCCGGACGCCGACTTCGCCATGAAGTGGGAGATCGAGGCAAAGGCCTCCAAGCGCGTGTCCGACATCGCGGCCGCCGTGAAGGGCGCCGACCGCCTGATCCTCGCGACCGACCCGGACCGCGAGGGCGAGGCGATCTCGTGGCATATCGTCGAGGCCCTGCGCGCCCGCCGGGTGCTGAAGGACGTCCCCATCGAGCGCGTCACCTTCAACGCCATCACCCGCGACGCCGTCGCGGAGGGCATGGCGAGGCCGCGCGAGATCGACCAGGCGCTGGTCGACGCGTATCTCGCCCGCCGCGCCCTCGACTATCTCGTCGGCTTCCGGCTTTCGCCCGTCCTGTGGCGCAAGCTGCCCGGAGCCCGCTCGGCAGGCCGCGTCCAGTCTGTCGCGCTCCGGCTGGTCTGCGACCGCGAGCGGGAGATCGAGGCCTTCGTCGCCCGGGAATACTGGTCGATCGTCGCCCATCTCGCGACGAAGGAGGGCGCCGAGTTCGAGGCGCGCCTCGTCGGCGCAGACGGCAAGAAGATCAGCCGCCTCGACGTCGGCACGGCCGAGGAGGCGGAGGCGTTCCGCAAGGCCCTCGACGCAGCCCGCTATGCGGTAGCGAACGTCGAGGCCAAGCCGGTCAAGCGGCATCCGTCGCCGCCCTTCACCACGTCCACCCTGCAGCAGGAAGCCAGCCGCAAGCTCGGCATGGCGCCTGCGCGCACGATGCAGGTGGCACAGCGCCTCTACGAGGGTGTGGACGTCGGCGGCGAGACCGTCGGGCTGATCACCTACATGCGAACCGACGGCGTGGACATGGCGCCGGAGGCGATCACGTCCGCCCGGAAGGTCATCGGCAAGGAATACGGCGACCGCTACGTACCGTCGGCCCCGCGCAAGTACGCGACGAAGCAGAAGAATGCGCAGGAAGCGCACGAGGCGGTGCGCCCGACCGACATGGGCCGCCTCCCCGCACAGGTTGCACGGACCCTCGATCCCGAGCAGGCCCGCCTCTACGAACTCATCTGGATCCGCACCATCGCGAGCCAGATGGAATCGGCAGAACTGGAGCGCACCACCGTTGACATTGCGGTCGACGCGGGCGGGCGCAAGATCGACCTGCGCGCCACCGGGCAGGTGGTGAAGTTCGACGGTTTCCTGCGCCTCTACCAGGAAGGCAAGGATGATGACGGCGACGACGATGAGTCCCGCCGGCTGCCGCCCATGAAGGCCGGCGACCCGCTGGAGAAGCGCCGCATCGCCGCCACCCAGCACTTTACCGAGCCGCCGCCGCGTTATTCCGAGGCTTCGCTGGTCAAGCGCATGGAAGAGCTCGGCATCGGCCGACCCTCGACCTACGCGTCGACGCTGGCGGTGCTGAAGGACCGCGAATATGTCCGCGTCGAGAAGAAGCGCCTGCACGCCGAGGACAAGGGCATGCTGGTCACAGCATTCCTCGAGAGCTTCTTTACCCGCTATGTCGAGTACGACTTCACGGCCGGGCTGGAAGAGGATCTCGACCGGATCTCGAATCACGAGATCGACTGGAAGGAGGTGCTGAGGCGCTTCTGGCAGGACTTCTCGAAGGCGATCGAGGGCACGTCCGACCTGCGCGTGGCGCAGGTGCTCGACGCGCTGAACGAGATCATGGGGCCGCACATCTTCCCGCAGCGGGCGGATGGGGGCGATCCCCGCCTGTGCCCGGCCTGCTCGGCGGGCCAGCTGTCGCTGAAGCTCGGCAAGTATGGGTCGTTCATCGGCTGCTCGAACTATCCCGAGTGCAAGTACACCCGGCAGCTCTCCACCTCCGGCCAGGGCGACGGCGAGTCCGCCGCAGAGCCGGGGCAGCAGGGGCCACGCGTCCTGGGCAAGGATCCCGTGACCGGTCTCGACGTCACGATCCGGGACGGACGGTTCGGGACCTATGTCCAGCTCGGCGAAGGCGAGAAGCCGAAGCGCCAGACCATCCCGAAGGGGACCAGCGCGGCCGACGTGACGCTGGAGTTCGCCCTGTCGCTCCTGTCGCTGCCGCGCGAAGTGGCGAAGCACCCCACGACGGGCGAGCCGATCCTGGCCAATATCGGCCGCTTCGGGCCCTACGTGCAGCACGGCAAGACCTACGCCAATATCGGGCGCGAGGACGATGTGCTGACCATCGGCGGCAACCGCGCCATCGACCTCATCGTCGCCAAGGAGAGCGGGACAGGCGGCAGCCGCTTCGGCCGTGCTGCCGCGAGCCCGGGCCGCGTCATCGGCGCGCATCCCTCGGGCGGCGACGTGACGGTCAAGGACGGGAAGTACGGTCCCTACGTCACCCATGGCGGCGTCAACGCGACCCTGCCGAAGGGCATGGCCCCGGACGCGGTGACGCTGGAGCAGGCCGTCGAATTGCTGCGCGCCCGCGAAGCCTCGGGCGGCGGCAAGCCCGCCCGCAAGCCGGCGGCGAAGGCAGCCAAGAAGGCACCCGCGAAAAAGGCGCCTTCGAAAAAGGCCGCCCCGAAAAAGCAGGCCAGCGCGGCCGAGTAGGCCCAGTGTCGTCCCGGGCGCGCTGCAGCGCAGCGTTGCTGCGCGGACCCGGGATGCAGGGCCTCCAATCGTCGCGTCCCTGGATCCCGGCTCTCCGCTACGCTCCGGCCGGGATGGCACCACCGTCCTGGTCGGGGCTTACCCGGCAGCGACGCAAAGGGAACGACGCACCCCGCCCAACTTCCCGGTGGAACTTCCACCCGTGAAGGGCCATCTATGGGGAGAGATCCCCGCCTAACCACCGGACCCACCCCTTGGCCAAGACACCGCACGCCATGCATGGCGGCGACACGCTTCCCTCCCGCGAGGAGATCCTCGCCTTCATCAAGGACGAGACCGAGCTCGGCCACGTGGTGGGCAAGCGGGAGATCGCGCGCGCCTTTGCGATCAAGGGGGGAGCGCGGATCGCACTCAAGCGCCTGATCAAGGAGCTGGAAGACGAGGGCGCTCTCGGCAAGCGCGGCAAGTCGCTGCGCCGCACGGGCGCCCTGCCCCCGGTCGTGCTGGCCGACATCGACGGCCGGGACCGCGACGGCGACCTGCTGGCGAAGCCGACAGAATGGGACGAAGCCGAGCTCGGGGAGACCCCTCGCATCGCCGTCCACCTGCCGCGCAAGCCGCGTCCGGGACAGGCCGTGCCGGGCGTCGGCGACCGTGTCCTGCTTCGCATCGAGCGCAGCCGCGAGGAGAGCGGCCCCGCCTACACCGGCCGGCTCGTCAAGGTGCTGGACAAGGCGAAAGCCCAGGTGCTCGGCGTATTCCGTGCCGTGCAGGGCGGCGGCGGCCGCATCGCCCCCGTGGACAAGAAGTCGCTGGGCCGGGAGATTCCGGTCAAAGCGGGAGACGAAAACGGCGCGGCGGATGGCGACCTCGTCTCCGTCACGCTCACCAGCATGGGCAAGCATGGCTTCACGCTCGGCAAGGTGCGCGAACGGCTGGGCTCGCTGAAGAGCGAGAAGGCGATCAGCCTCGTCGCCATCCATGCCCACGGCATCCCCAACGCATTCTCGCCGGCGGCACTCACGGAGGCCGAGGCCGCCAGGCCGGCCGGGCTCGAGGGACGCGAGGACTGGCGGCCGGTCGATCTCGTCACCATCGACCCGCCCGACGCGAAGGATCATGACGACGCCGTGCACGCCCGGCCCGACGACGATCCGGCAAACCCGGGCGGCTTCGTCGTCACCGTCGCGATAGCGGACGTGGCCGCCTATGTCCGCAACGGCACGGCGCTCGACCGGGAGGCAATGGAGCGCGGCAACTCGGTCTATTTCCCGGATCGGGTCGTCCCGATGCTGCCCGAGCGCATCTCCAACGACCTCTGCTCGCTGCGTCCGGACGAGGATCGCCCGGCGATGGCCGTGCGCATCGTGCTGGCGGCGGATGGACGAAAGAAGCGCCACAGCTTCCACCGCATTCTGATGCGCTCGCGTGCCAAACTCGCCTATGCCCAGGCGCAGGCTGCCATCGACGGCCATCCCGACGAGACCACCGCACCCATCCTCGACAGCATCCTGCGCCCGCTCTGGGCAGCCTGGAAGGCAGCAGACCTGCAGCGGGCCGAGCGCGCGCCACTCGACCTCGACCTGCCCGAGCGCAAGATCATCCTCAAGAAGGACGGCACGGTGGACCGGGTCGTCATCCCCGAGCGGCTGGACGCACACCGGCTCATCGAGGAGTTCATGATCCAGGCCAACGTCGCTGCCGCCGAGACTCTCGAGGAGCGGCGGACCGCCCTCCTCTACCGCGTGCACGACGAGCCCTCGGTCGAGAAGCTCCGGGGCTTCGGCGAGGTTCTGGCCTCCATCGGTATAAAACTGACGGCGAAGGGTGCGCTGCGGCCGGAGTTCTTCAACCGCATCCTGGCGCGGGTGGATGAGACCGAGCACGAGACGCTGATCAACGAGGTGGTGCTGCGCACCCAGGCCCAGGCCGAGTATTCGGCCGAGAACTACGGGCATTTCGGCCTCAACCTGCGCCGCTACGCCCATTTCACCTCGCCGATCCGCCGATATGCCGACCTCATCGTGCACCGTGCGCTGATCCGGGCGCTGAAGCTCGGTGAAGACGGGCTGAGGGATGCCACGATCCCGGAACTGCCGGAGATCGCGGCCAAGATCTCGGGTGCCGAGCGCCGCGCCATGGCAGCCGAGCGCGAGACGCTGGACCGGCTGATCGCGCACCATCTCGCCGACCGGATCGGAGCCGATTTCCGCGGCCGCATCAGCGGGGTCACCCGCGCCGGGCTCTTCGTGAAGCTGGAGGAAACGGGCGCCGACGGCTTCATCCCGGCCAGCACGATCGGCGCGGACTACTACCGCTATGACGAGGCGCAGCACGCGCTCATCGGCGACCGCACCGGTGTGATGCACCGGCTGGGCGACGTCGTGGACGTCCGGCTCGTCGAGGCCGCGCCGCTGGCGGGCGCGCTGCGCTTCGAGCTGCTGTCGGAAGGCCGGCCGGGACAGCCGCGCGGCCGCAGGCTAGCACGGCGCTCCATCTCCGGCGGGCGCGGGCGCACTGACCGGGGCTCCCCTTCGGGGCGCAAGCGGTCTATATGACGCCCATGAGCATGATTGCCCCGGCTGCCGCGCCGGCCCGCCCCGCGACCCCGCCCGATGTCACCGACACCATCATCGTCGAGGACGCACCGCGTCCCTGGCTGGTCGCCATGAAGCGAGGCATCGCCGGCAAGTGCCCGCATTGCGGCAAGGGCAGGTTGTTCTCGCGTTTCCTGAAGGTGGCCGACCACTGCGACTGCTGTGGCGAGGAGTTTCACCACCACCGCGCCGACGACCTGCCGGCCTACCTCGCCATCTTCATCGTCGGCCATGTCGTGGTCGGCGGAATGGTGTCCGCCGAGACCTATGGCGAATGGCCCCTGTGGTGGCACGTTGCGCTCTGGCCGACCCTGACGGTCGTTCTGTCCCTTGCGCTCATCCAGCCGCTGAAGGGCGCCGTGGTGGCGCTGCAATGGGCGCATCGCATGCATGGGTTCGGCGGGCCGGACCCGGATGCCCCGGCGGCCTTCGAAGCGCAGGATCGCTAAAGCGAGCTGGGTCGGGCTGGGGGCGGCGATGAGCGAGGATCTGGCGGACCGGCTGACGCGTGCCCCGCGCGACCGACTGCACGCCAATGTGCGCCCCAGGGATGCTGCCACACTCGTCATCGTGGATCGCACGAGCCGAAAGCCGAAGGTTCTGATGGGGCGCCGCCACCCCGGCCACCGCTTCATGCCTGGCAAGTTCGTGTTCCCAGGCGGGCGGGTGGAACCCGGTGACAGGCGGATGCCTGCCTACGGAGCCCTCGACGGCGTGACGGAAGCCCGCCTGCTCGCGGGAGTGCAGCGTCCCAGCGCGCAGCGCGCACGCGCCCTGGCCATGGCGGCGATTCGCGAGACCTATGAGGAAACGGGGCTGATGCTGGGCTCCGACGATCTCGGGCCGCCCGATGTGTCCATTGAAGGCCCCTGGGCCGACTTCGTCACGCAGGGCGTCTTCCCCCAGCTGGACGGCATCCGCTTCATCGCCCGGGCCATCACGCCGCCGCGCCGCCCCAAGCGGTTCGACACGCGCTTCTTCATGGCCGAGGCGGCGATCATCTCCCGCCGGATGGACGGCTTTGTCGGCGAAAGCACGGAGCTGATCGAACTCGCCTGGGTCGGGATCAGGGAGGCGAAGGCACTCGACATCCCGTCGATCACGGGCGTGATCCTGGAGGAGCTCGAGGCCTTCCTCGCAGCCGGCATGCCCCTGCATCGCCCGGTGCCCTTCTACAGCGAACGCCACGGCCGCTTCGTACGGGCCGAACTGTGACCGCCGGGACTGCCGGGTCCGCCCCAGTCCGGGCGGGCACGATCGCGGCTGCCATCGCGTGCATCGCCATTGCCGGGCTCGGCCTAGCCCTGTCGCTGCCGCTGATATCCCTTCGGATGGAGGCGGCGGGCTTCTCGAGCCTGGCCATCGGCATGAATGCGGCGGTGGCAGGCCTCTCCTCGCTGGTCAGTGCGCCCTTCGTCCCGTCCGCAGCCGAGAAAGTCGGCACCAAGACCATGCTCTTCGGCGCACTCGCCCTCGGCGCAGCGTGCCTCGTCGCCTTCCCCGTCACGCCGTTCTGGGCGTGGTACCCGATCCGATTCGGCTTCGGCCTCTCCATCACCGTCCTGTTCGTGATGAGCGAGTTCTGGATCACCGCCGCGGCACCGGAGGCTCGCCGCGGGCTGGTGATGGGCATCTACGCGACCGTGCTGGCGCTCGGCTTCGCCGGAGGACCCTTGCTTCTCCAGGCTGTCGGGACCCAGGGCCTGGCGCCTTTCGTGGCAGGCGCCATCGTCTTCGCCGTCGCTGCCATCCCTGTCGCGCTCGCCGGCGGCAGCGCGCCCGACGTCGAGGGCAAGGCCCAGATCTCGATCCTGTCCTTCCTGCGTGCCGCGCCCGCCGCGACACTCGCCGGATTCGTCTACGGCGCCGTCGAGACGGGGGCGTTCAGCCTGCTACCCGTCTACGCCGAACAGCTCGGCCTCGGTGCGACCGTCGCGACGACGCTGGTGACAGCCCTGTCGCTTGGACACGTCGTGTTCCAGATTCCACTCGGCTGGCTGGCTGACCGCGTGGATCGCGTCGCCGTCCTCGTCGCCTGCGGCCTTGTCGGGGTGGCCGGTGCCGCCGCCCTGCCCTTCGTCGCTCCCGCGGGCGGCGTGCCGCTGTACCTCCTGCTCTTCGTGTGGGGCGGCATCATCGCGGGCCTCTACACGATCGGCCTGTCGCTGCTGGGACAGCGCTATGCGGGCCCCGAGCTGGCGACCGCCAACGCAGCCTTCGTCGCGCTCTACAGCCTCGGAATGCTTGCTGGTCCCGCCAGCATGGGATCCGGAATGGACTTCCTGGGCCCGCACGGCCTGCCGGTCGTGATCGCGATCTTCTTCATCGGATACTGCATGGCCGCCACCGCAGGGGCCGTTGCCGACCGGCAGCGGAAGGGCAGCGCGCCGTCTTGACTTTCGGGTCGCGCCGAGTAGGTTGCGCGCCATCCGAGGGCGGCCGGTGGCCGGCCCTCTCTTCGTTTTCCGGATACGCCCGCTGCGGCGGCCGACCTTCAGGGGATCTCCGCCATGGCCAAGGCGACCACCATCAAGATCAAGCTCGTCTCGAGCGCCGACACCGGTTTCTTCTACGTCACCAAGAAGAACTCGCGCACGATGACTGAAAAGCTGACCAAGAAGAAGTACGACCCCGTCGCGCGCAAGCACGTCGACTTCAAGGAATCCAAGATCAAGTGATCGACGGTCGACCGTCGCCGAAGCGAGCCGCCCCATCCGGGCGGCTTTTTCGTTTTGGTGGCGTGGAGAACGACAACACGGATATGTGCACATTTGAACAATCGGCTGGAGCCTCGTTCAACCTGTGATTGCTAGCGCTGGAGTGCGGCGACCTTAAGCTTGGCAACAGCCGTGCTGCAGGGCGAGGCCGCCGGCCTCGGGCGGTCCGGTCCGATGGGGCAGCGTCATGCTGACGAGCGTCGGGGTTACCGAGCGTATCGATTCCGAATGGCTCAGGCGCTTGCTGGACGGCCACGGTCTCCAGCACGGCGTCTATCATGTCCGCACCCTTCCGGGCGCCGACCACCTCGACCCCGTGGTCATCACGACTTACCCACAGGAGTGGGTCACCGAATATGTGCAGCGCGGCTATGTCGAGGTCGACCCGGTCATCAGCACGTCGGAACGCAGCATCTTGCCGGTCGACTGGCGCAACCTGGGCGTGGGCGACCCGCGCGTCACGACGCTGTTTGACGAAAGCCGGCGGGCCGGAATCGGTCCGCAAGGCCTGACCGTGCCGATCCGCGGGCCGCAGGGTGAGGTAGCCCTGTTCAGCGCCACCAGCGACGTCGAGGAGAAGCGCTGGGTCGAAATGCTTCCGGACACGACCCGTCTCCTCCAGACCATCGCGTTCGAGGTGCACCATGCCGTGATGACGGCTGCACTCGGCCCAAAATTCTCTCGCCCTCCGCCGCTCAGCCGGCGTGAACGGCAGGTCCTGATGCTCGCTGCTCGTGGCCATCCGATGAAGCGGATCGCAGACACGCTCGCGATTTCGGAGCACGCCGTGAAACTGTACCTGGAGCTGGCTCGCCACAAGCTCCATGCACGCAACACGACGCATGCCGTGGCCTTCGCTATCTCGCGGAGCCTCATCCCGCCCCCCGAATAGATTCCGCTATGCCTGAAAGGGCATATTTCCATCTCCGGCCACGCATTCAGACTCCCGCCTGTAGCAACTCGGGAGAAACCGCATGCTTGCCATCGTACAAGCCGACCAGTATTCGCTTTATGCACCGCAGATCGATGCCATGTACCGTCTGCGCGCCGATGTTTTCGGCCGGCAATTGGGGTGGGACGTCCATGTGTTGGACGGCCGGGAACGTGACGATTACGACGATCTGTCGCCTCTCTACCTCCTGTCGCTGACCGGCAACGGCACCCTTCGCGGGTCTGTCCGTTTCCTGCCGACCACCGGTCCGAACATGCTGTCGGACGTCTTCTGCATGTATTTCAACGAAGAACTCGAGGTCCGGAGCCCGACGATCTGGGAAGCAACGCGGTTTTGCGTGGACCAGAGCCTGTGCGGGGAGAGGCTTCCCAACGGCCTTAACTGGGTGACGATGGAACTGCTCACGGGCATGTGCGAGGTCGGCATGATGGCCGGGCTCACCCAGGTGACGGCAGTCTTCGACCCCCTCATGGCCAGGATCTACCGGGCGGCCGGGCTCAAGACCCACGTCGTTGGCCGCTCCCGACGGGACGTCAAGGGAACCCTCTACGTGGGCGTCTGGGACATTGGCGAAGAGACTCTGAACGCACTGAAATCGAAGTCGATCGCAGCCGACGGACGTCATCCCGACGAAATGCGTGCAGTGATCTGATGATCAGCCTTCCGGTTCCGATCCTACGGAGACGACATGATGAGTACGCATGAAATACGCATCTACCAGGCAAGGCTCTATTGCGAGCAGGCGCGACTCGTCTTGTCACAGGTCGGCGCTGGCCTCGTCCAGCATCTCCTCGACATGGCGATCATGGAACTGCGGTCCGAGGAGGCCCGCGCCAAGGCCGGAGAGAGCCTGATGGAGCCCAAGCCCCGCCGGACCATGCGGCCCAGGGGTTAGCCGAGAGAGAAGCCGGAGGAAAGCATGGAGCATCCCGTTCCGCCCCGGTAAGGGCGGCGCAGGGCATCGGATCGGACGGCCAATGAGGTGGCCGGGCGGGAACGGTCAAGAGGAGGCCACTCTGACCGTTCCCGCACCGGCCGAACCCCACGGGACCCAGGAGATGCGGCGGACCTGAGCATCCGTAGGGTAGCACGTGGCGCTGGCACCGTTTCCGGCGGGCCCGTCGGGGCCAGTCCTGCGCGACGGATGGACACTATCGCAGGAGATTGGCACAGCCAAGACGGCTGAACCCTCCCTCCTTTATTAAGTCGCTGTTAAGGTAAATGTGCCGAGGGCCTACCGTCAAGCTGCCGCGTTACGGACGACGACGAGGTTCCGCCCGCCTGCCTTGGCATCATAAAGCGCTTCGTCGGCGCGCTTCAGCAGGGCCCGGGGGCCGTCATCCGGACCCGAAAGCGCCGAGACGCCGATCGAGACGGTCACCGGGATAGCGAGCGTCTTCTTGTAAATCTTGAAAAGATCGGCCTCGACCTTGTGACGGATCCGCTCGGCGGCGGCCCTGGCGGTTTCCAGCCCCGTGTCGGGCATCACCACCACGAGTTCCTCGCCACCCAGGCGAGCCACCATGTCGACCGTCCTCACGCTGCCGCGCACCCGCTGCGCCAGATCGCGCAACACGTCGTCCCCAGCATCATGGCCATACGTGTCGTTGATCGTCTTGAACCGGTCGACGTCAAGCACGAGTACCGACAGCGGCCTGCCCCGGTTCAGCGCCTCCTCCACGAGGGCGCTGAAATGGCTGTCGAGGTAGCGCCTGTTGTGAAGGCCCGTCAGCGAATCGACGATGGCGAGCTCGATTGAGGCATGCACCGTCTGGCGCAGCCGGTCGGTATAGCGCTTCCGTCGGACCTGGGTGCGCACGCGCGCCAGCAGTTCGTTCCGGTCCACCGGGCGCAGGAGATAGTCGTTCACGCCGAGGTCCAGCCCGCGCAGGATCCGGCCATTGTCGTCGCCATCCGCCACCATGAGGATGCCGACGTGCCGCGTGCGCTCCAGCTGCCGGATCTGGCTGCACAGTCGCAAGCCGTCGAAAGCCTGCAGGTCGATGCTGACGATGGCCACGTCCGGCGGGTCGTCGGCGATGTTGAACAGGGCGGCCTGCGGGTCGGGTTCCAGCTGCACGAGATGCTGTTGCGACAGGGTCGAGACGATGCGCTCGGCCGCTCCGGTCCGGTCCTCGACGACGAGGACGCGTCCGCCAAGGCCGCTGTCGGCTGCCGCCTCCACCATGGGGTCGGCGAAACCGAGGTCGAGCGAGGTGGCGGCGCGCGCCCTGAGTTCGTCAGTGACCGCCTTGAGGCGAACGAGGCTGCGCACGCGCGCGATCAAAGCGATTTCGTTGACCGGCTTGGTCAGGAAGTCATCCGCCCCCGATTCGAGCCCCTTCAGCCGGTCGCTGGGCTGGTCGAGCGCCGTCACCATCACGACGGGGATGTGAGCCGTGTTCGGCGAGGTCTTCATCCGCCGGCACAGCTCGAAACCGTCCATCTCCGGCATCATGACGTCGGTCAGGACGATGTCGCACAGGCCCTCCTCGCAGACGACGAGGGCCTCCGCCGCGCTGGTGGCGGTCAGGACGTCGAAATATTCCGCCGAGAGCCTCGCTTCCAGAAGCTTGAGGTTCGGAAGCAGGTCGTCGACGACGAGAACGCGTGCGGACATGGTCTGTCAGGCGTCGCCGAGATAGTTGCGGACGGTCTCGAGAAACTTGGAAACCGAGATGGGCTTGGACAGATAGGCCTCGCATCCCTTGCGGCGGATGCGCTCTTCGTCGCCCTTCATGGCGAAGGCGGTGATGGCGATGATCGGGATGCCGCGCAGATCGTCGTCGCTCTTCATCCACTGCGTGACATCCTCGCCCGAAACCTCGGGCAGCTGGATGTCCATGAGGATGAGATCCGGCGAATGACGCCGGGCAAGTTCGATGGCTTCGACACCGCTGCCGGTTTTAAGGGTCGCGTAGCCGTGCGCCTCGAGAAGATCGTTGAAGAGCTTCATATTAAGCTCATTATCTTCAACGATGAGCACCGTTTTCGCCATGGACTGACCTCGCGTCGACCGTGCTCTTTCCGGAGGCGGACGGCCCTGTCCCAACTCGCAGGACGAGCCTGGGCCGGATATAACCGATACACGTTGACGAAACCCGAATCCGATCGGAGAGAGCACGGTGCCGAAGGCTTTTTCGGGGCAGGACGATGCTGTCAAGCTCGCCATCCACGCCCTTTCCTTTTTGGCGGCGGATCCCGAGCGTCTGGGCCCTTTTTTGGCGCTGACGGGCATCGATCCCGGCCGAATCCGCGAATCCGCGCGCAGTCCGGGCTTTCTCAACGCCGTGCTGGAGCATGTCTGCTCGGACCAGGAACTCCTCCTAGACTTTGCGTCCGAGGCGGGGCGCCGGCCAGAGGACATCGACAGGGCGCGGCAGATTCTCGCCGGGCCGGTTCCCAATGGTCTGCGGGACGGCTGAACCATGACCGTTCCCGGCGGCGCGTTAACCTCCCCTGCCCCGCCCGGCCAAGGCGGAGGCATCGTCTGCCGCGACTGCCTCGTCCTCTCGCCGCCGGCGGGCGGAAGCCGGTGCCCTGCCTGCCGCTCGCCGCGAATCGTCTCGCATTCCGAGCTTGCCGAGCTATCCATCGCCCATATCGACTGTGACGCCTTCTATGCAGCGATCGAGAAGCGGGACGACCCCGGCCTCGCGGACAAGCCCGTCATCATCGGCGGCGGGCGGCGGGGCGTCGTGTCGACGGCCTGCTACGTCGCCCGGACCTACGGCATCCGCTCTGCCATGCCGATGTTCAAGGCGCTCGCCGCCTGCCCGCATGCGGTGGTGATCAAGCCCAACATGGAGAAGTATGCAGCCGAGGGGCGGCGCATCCGCGCCATGATGAACGACCTCACGCCCCTCGTGCAGGCCGTCTCCATCGACGAGGCCTTTCTCGACCTTTCGGGAACGCAGCGCCTGCATCGCGCACCGCCCGCCCAGACGCTGGCTCGCTTCGCCCGCCGCATCGAGGACGAGACCGGCCTCAGCATCTCCGTCGGGCTGTCCTACAACAAGTTCCTCGCCAAGATCGCGAGCGAACTCGACAAACCGCGCGGTTTCGCCGTGATCGGGCGGGCGGAAGTCGTGTCCTTCCTGCGTGACCGGCCGGTCGGAATTTTCCCGGGCGTTGGCCGGGTGACCCAGGACCGGCTGGCCAAGGACGGCTTTTCCACCGTAGGCGACCTCCAGCGTCTCGACGCGTCAACGCTCGCCCGCCGCTACGGCGAGGAAGGTCTCAGGCTCTGGCGGATGGCGCGCGGAGAAGACAGCCGGCCCGTCCGGCCCGAACGTGAAACGAAGAGCATTTCGGCCGAGACGACCTTCGACACAGATCTCGGCGATGCCGATTCGCTTCTGCCGATCCTGCTGCGCCTGAGCGAGAAGGTGGCGACCCGCTTGCGCCGGCAGGGCTTTGCCGCTCGCGGGGTCACGCTGAAGCTCAAGTCGGCCGATTTTCGCATCCGGACCCGGGCACGCCCCACCAACCCCACACAGCTCGCGTCCCGGCTTTACGATGCCGGCCGGGAGCTCCTGCTCCGCGAACTCGACGGCACGCGCTACAGGCTGATCGGGATCGGCGCCTCGGAGCTCGTCCCCGGCGAGGACGCAGACCGGGGCGACCTCGTCGACACGCGCTCCGCGAGGGAGGCGAAGATGGAGAAGGCCATCGACGTGCTGCGTGACCGTTTCGGCGGAGACACAGTGGTGCGCGGCCTCACCCTGACGGGAAGGCGCCGGCCCGGCGCCTGACGTTCACTTCTGGCAGGACGTCGGCTGCGGCAGAACGTCGAGCCGGGTCAGCTGCCCGCGCAGGTCGAAATCGCCGTAGTTCAGCTTCAGCGCGCGCGACACGCCGTTCTCCAGGAGCTCGAAGGAAATGACGTAGAGCGGCTTCTGGCTGTCCACCTGCCCGCCCTCGAAATAGCTGACCGAGATCGGCCAGCGGCGCAGCTTGTCCCATCCCGCCTTGCGCAGCGGCTCCTCAATCGACGAGTCGCTGTCGTGCGACGACTCTTTACCGATCACCGCGAACGTGTCGTAGACCTTGCGGGCCTGCTCGGAACCGTCGAACACCTTGACCGCGAGCGTGCTCTGGCCGCTGCGGGCCGCGTCGATCAGCATCTTGGTCTGGTTGGTCGGGAACACGGTCGTTCCGTCGAGGTCGAGGTTTGCGGGCGCAGGTTTGCGCAGCTTCACGACGAGCTTGCCATTGGCCCGTGTCGCCATGCCGTCGGCCTGCTCGACCTGCGCCGAGGACATCCGGGTCTCGGTGTTGAAGCGCAATCCCGAGCCGTCACCCTCCTCGTGCGTGGAGGAGCGCATGTCCGAGATGCGGGACCCGATCTCGCCACCGGAGATCTGCGTGACCTGACGGAAATTCAGCGTGTAGCCTTCGCAATCGGATCCGGTGAACTCGAACACGATCCGCCCCCGCGCATCCTCCACGCCCCTTCCGTCCGTCGCGTCGGACAAAGCGAGATCGTACGTTGCCCGGTGCGGGGCCAGCGCCACCGGTTCCGCCATGGCAGGCCCGGCCAAAAGGACCGCTGCCAGGAGGCCAGTTGCGGCAAGATTCTTCGGGGTCATCGAGGTCTCCTGATGCTCATCGACGATAGAACGCGGTCGGCAGGGCTTCAATGAGGCATTCCAACTCTGGTTCACGAGACGCTTCGCATCATCTTGCAGCCTGTCCTACGATACGGGAGAAGGCGTGCGCTGACGCACCGAGCGGAGGGACTCCATGAGCGCGGAAGACAATCTGAAAAAGCTGGGCCTGATTCTGCCCGCCGCAGCCGCGCCCGTGGCCAACTACGTGCCCTATGTGCGCACCGGCAACCTGCTCGTCGTCTCGGGACAGATCGCCTTCGGGCCCGACGGCAAGCTCGCGCCCGGACATGTCGGCAAGGTCGGCGGAGGCATCGGGCCGGAAGCAGCAACGGAGGCGGCACGCCTTTGCGCGCTGAACGTGCTGGCGCAGGCCAGGGCGGCCCTGGGGTCGCTCGACGCCATCAGCCGTTGCGTCCGCCTCGGCGGTTTCATCAACACGGTGCCGGAGTTTACCGCGCTCGCCCCTGTGATGAACGGCGCATCCGACCTGATGGTGGCCGTGCTCGGCGACAAGGGCCGGCATGCCCGCTCCACCATCGGCGTTCCCGTGCTCCCGCTCGACTCCGTCGTCGAGGTCGAGGCGCTGTTCGAGGTCGCGTGATGGCAGCTCCCGCATGGCTGGTTGCACGGCCGATCGCCCATCGCGGGCTGCACGACCGGGCTGCCGGCCGGATCGAGAACACGCTGGAGGCCGCACTCGCGGCCGTGAATAGGGGCTACGCCATCGAATGCGACATCACCGCCTCCGCCGACGGCGAGGCGATGGTGTATCACGACGACACCCTGGACAGGCTTACGGAGGCGACTGGGCCCGTGGCCGGACGGACGGCGGAGCAACTCGCCGCGGTTCGCATCACGGGCTCGGAAACTGGCCTCCCGACGCTGGCCGAGTTCCTCTCGCTGATCGCCGGCCGGGTGCCGCTCATCTGCGAAATCAAGAGCGCCTTCGATGGAGACTTGCGCTTGGCCGGGCGCGCCGCCGAGGTGGCCGGCGGCTATGCCGGGCCACTCGCCTTCAAGTCGTTCGACCCCGGCATCGTCGCGGCCCTCGTTCGCCTTGCTCCGGGTCGCCCACGCGGGATCGTCGCCGAGACGCACTTCAACCATCCGGAATGGGCAGCGATTCCGGCCGAGCGCCGGCACGCCATGGGAAATTTGCTCCACTTCAGCGAGACGAAGCCTGATTTCCTCTCTTGGTACGTCAGGGACCTGCAGACCGCCGCTCCGTTCCTGTGCCGCTCGGTGCTGGGCATACCGGTGATGACCTGGACGGTGCGCACCACCGAGGACCGGGCGCTGGCCGCAGCGGGCGCGGACCAGATCGTCTTCGAGGGTTTCGTCCCGTGAGGGAGCGGTGATGATCGACCACGTCTCACTGGGCGTCAGCGACCCCGACGGCCACCGGATCGAGGCGGTGTGCCACCTTCCAGGTGAAACCCTTGGCTGAACGGCGCGGAGCCCTTGCATCGGCGGTCGAGCGCCCTACCGTTTGGCTGTGACCGATCCCATCCCGCCGACCTCCCCCTCCCCGCTCAGCGTTCGCGTGGCGACCTCCCTCAGGGATGTCGACGCGGCGGCCTGGGACGCCTGCTCGCAGGACGGCTTTGTCCTGCCGGCAGAGGGCGACGCGACAACCGTAGACCCGCGCAACCCTTTCGTCAGCCATGCCTTTCTCTCGGCGATGGAGATGTCTGGATCAGCCGTGCCACGCACCGGCTGGGGCGCCGCGCACGTGCTCGTCGAGGATGCGGAGGGCCAGCTGCTCGCCTGCGCACCTTGCTACCTGAAGAGCCATTCGCAGGGAGAATACGTCTTCGACTATGGCTGGGCCGATGCCTATGAGCGGGCGGGCGGACGCTACTATCCCAAACTCCAGGTCAGCGTACCCTTCACCCCCGCCTCAGGTCCGCGCCTGCTGGTGCGGCCGGGGCCACGCGCAAGCGAGGCGCGGTCCATGCTCATCGACGGCATGAAGGCCCTGCGCCGGCAGGCAGGGGCGTCTTCCGTCCACCTCACCTTCCTGCCCAAGGCCGACTGGGACGACCTCGGACACCGCGGCTTCCTGCAGCGCACCGACCAGCAGTTCCACTGGACGAATGACGGCTACGCCGGCTTCGACGACTTCCTCGCCGCTCTCGCATCGCGCAAGCGCAAGGTGGTCAAGCGCGAGCGGCGGGATGCCCTGGCAAACGGGATCGAGATCGTCCACCTCACCGGGAGCGACATCCGGGAAGAGCACTGGGACGCGTTCTTCGCCTTCTACATGGACACAGGCTCGCGCAAGTGGGGCCGCCCCTATCTGACGCGCACCTTCTTCTCGCTGGTCGGCGAGCAGATGGCAGATCGCACCCTGCTCGTCATGGCGCGGCGCGAAGGGCGGTGGATCGCGGGTGCCATCAACTTCATCGGCCAGGACGCCCTCTATGGCCGCAATTGGGGCTGCGTCGAGGACCACCCCTTCCTGCATTTCGAGGTCTGCTACTACCAGGCGATCGATTTCGCACTCTCGCGCGGTCTGAAGCGGGTCGAGGCGGGTGCGCAGGGCGAGCACAAGCTGGCGCGGGGATATCGACCCGTGACCACCTATTCCGCCCACGACCTCGCCGACCCTTCGCTGCGCAGGGCCGTGGCCGAGTACCTCCAGCGCGAGCGCATCTATGTCGAGGCGGCGCAGGAAGAGTTGATGGAGCACGCTCCGTTCCGGAAAGGATGATGCCCGCTTGACGGTGGGCGCTGCCTTTGCGAGACGGGCCGAGACCCAGCGGAGCACGATCATGACCGGTTATGACGCGTCGAACATCTTCGCCCGGATCCTGCGCGGGGAGCTCCCCTGCGAGAAGGTCTACGAGGACGACGCCAGCATCGCCATCATGGACATCATGCCCCAGGCCGATGGCCATGTGCTGGTGGTGCCCAAGACGCCGTCGGTAAACCTGCTCGACGCGGATCCGGCCACGTTCGCCGGGCTCTTTGCCGCCGTGCAGACCGTGGCGCGCGCGGTGAAGCAGGCGATGGACGCGGACGGCGTCACCATCATGCAATTCAACGGCGCCGCCGCGGGCCAGACCGTCTTTCACCTGCACGTCCACGTGCTGCCGCGCAAGGAAGGCGTGCCGCTGCGCGCTCACTCGGGGCAGATGGAGAAGCCCGACGTGCTCAAGGCCAACGCGAACCGGATCCGCGCTGCCTTGGCGGGTTGATCCGGCGCCCGTTTCAACCGGAGTTGCACTGCAGTTTCAACCGTTGGTTCGTTGCCATGCGCCTTCGCTGACCTGACCTTCGCGGCGTCTCGAGGAATGGACGCGGAGGGGCGTTGATGCGTGCGATTTCGGCGGGTGCTGCTGCCTTGGTCATTTCGGGCATGGGTGCCATCGTACCAGGTCTCGCGGCGGACCTGCCCTCGACGGCGGAGCCGCCGGCCATCCTGTCCCCGCAGCCCACCGGTCCCGCCTCGGCCTTTTCGGCAGGCCCCGTCGTTGGCGTGGATGGAGTCGGCTTCCAGGCCGGGTATCGCTACGACCAGTCCTTCGGGGGACGCGCCCTCCTCCAGGTCCTGCACTACGACAACAAGTTCACCGCGACCGGCCTGCGCTTCAAGAACACCATCGAT
Source organism: Alsobacter sp. (assembly GCF_059501845.1). Lineage (NCBI taxonomy): Bacteria > Pseudomonadati > Pseudomonadota > Alphaproteobacteria > Hyphomicrobiales > Alsobacteraceae > Alsobacter > Alsobacter sp. Next base: position 191,911 of record NZ_JCACDK010000011.1, read on the forward strand.
TTCATCAACGGCACCCTGATGGCCGACTGGTACCCCTTCCAGGGTGGCTTCCGCGTCAGCGCCGGCCTCCGCTTCGGCCAAACGAAGCTGAAAGTGCGCGCGCAGGCCTCGGACATCGGGACGTTCGTCGTGAACGGCTCGTCCTATGCCACGGCCGGTATCTCTTCCATCACCGGGACGGCCGAGTACAACCCGGTCGCGCCGGTTCTCACCATCGGCTACGAGGCGCAGCCCTCCTCCGCTCTCCCGCTCTTCCTGAGCATCGACGCCGGCGCCGCATATCTCGGGACCGCAAAGGTGAAGCTGAAGGCGGACGGCCCCGACGCGGCCGACCCCACCTTCCAGTCCAATCTTCGCGCGCAGGAGAAAGCCGCCAAGCGTGAGTTGGACAACTGGCCGGTGACGCCCGTCCTCAACGTCAGCCTCACCTATCTGTTCTGAGGCGGACGCAGCCGCTGCGTTTTCTGGACCCAGAGGCCACGCTCTGCAACTTCGCCGGGAGCGCGGTTCAACACCGACGACGCACTTCACCACTGCCCAATCGGGAGCCGGCGGTCTAGCAGGACGAGGCGGTCCCGACGGGTCGTGCGCTCTAGCCATGCGCCCACCAGGCGCTGGCAATCAGCACCGCTTCACCGGCAACGACACCCGCCATGATCCCCAGCCTGTGGCGGCGAAGCAGGCCGTAGGCCACAAACCCCGCCGCGAGGCCGCCGGCGCGGCCCCAGACGGGCACGGCGGCGAGGGCTCCGGTACCGGAGGCCAGGATCTTGGCCACCACGGCCGCGAGCAGGGCTGTGGCGACCAGCCTCACCCAGGTGAAGAGAGGAGAGCTCTCCTCCATGCCGCGCGACAGGACGGCGCCGAGCACCCGCCAGACCTCGCTCGGCAGGATGCCGCACAGCAGGAGCAGCAGCCAGGGCCCCCAGGCGCTGGCGAACATCTCGCTCATGCCTGCCCCCGCGCACGCCCGACCAGAAACGCCACCGTCCCTGCGACCACGCCGACCAGGAGCAGGTCGGCACTCTCGCCCACGACCCGCAGCGCCAGCGGCTCCAGGCCGAACCCGAGCAGAATCGCCAGCCACTCGTGCACGCGTCGCGCGCCCGCCGCGACCGAGATCGAGAAGAACACCGGTGTTACGAACAGAAGTCCGGCCGCCAGCGGCAGCGGCAGGGCATCCACCAGCAGGAACCCGAGGCCGGTCGTGATGGTGGAAACGACGATGAGGGCGTTGGAGAAGCCGAGGAAATAGGCCAGCCTTCCCTGCTTCGGCAGAGCGGGCAGCCGTCGCAGGCCCTCCACCCAGGCGGTGACGGCGACGTAGTGGGCCGCCAGCAGCTGGATCCCGAGCCCCTGCCCCGGCCTGCGCACCAGCGGCAGGATGGACATCGTCATCGGCAGCAGGCGCATCGAGGAGAGGCACACCGCGGCCGCGATGGCGAGGGGCGCAAGCCCGGCCTTGAGCCCGCCGAAGAAGATGATCTGCCCGGGTCCAGCCCATACCAGCAGCGTCGAGGCCATGGCCACGCCGATGGGCTGGCCGGCATCGCGGGCAATGCTGCCGACGCCAGCCTGCGCCAGCGCGACGGTCCAGGCGGGATAGCTCAGTGCATGAAGAAGGCCGCGGACGAACCAGCCGAGATCCGTTGCCGGCTCGCCCGGCTGGTGCTCATCGTCCGGCACGGCGGATCAGGGCGCCGCGCGCTCGCTCGACTTGCCCTGCAGGATCGTCATCAGCGGCGTGCCCTTGATCTGGTCGCGCACCTCGAGCCACGCCCAATAAAGGCCGAAGGCGATGAGGGGCACGACGATCCACCCCAGCACCTCCTCCATCCGCTGGCGCCTGCGCCGCCGTTCACGCCGCTTTTCCAGCCAGGACGCCACGCTCACACCCCCCACGAAAAACTGCCGCGGACGTTTCCGCCCGCGGCCGCTTCAGTCAATCCGTCTCAGCCCTTGGCAAGCGGAACCTTGGGTACGGTCCGCACGGGCGAACCGCCCCCGCGACCGCCGCCATTGCCCGGGCCGGATCCGACCGGGCCAGGCTCGTCCGAAGCGCCCTTGGCCTTGCTCGCCTTCGCCTTGGCCCTGCGGGCCTCGGACGCCTTCTTGGCAGCCGCAGACCGGCGCTCGCGCGCCTTGCGGGCCTCCTCGACGTCCTTCTCCGGCTTGGGCGTGACCGGTCCGTCCGGCACCTCGAAACCGAGCGCCGACTTACCGTTCTCGGTCGTGACCACGACGCGGACCGCACCGCCGTCCTTGAGCCGGCCGAACAGCACCTCGTCGGCAAGCGGCGTCTTGATCGTCGACTGGATCAGCCGCGCCATCGGCCTTGCGCCCATGGTCTCGTCATAACCGTGCTCGACGAGCCAGTCGCGCGCCTCGTCGGTCAGCTCGATCGTCACGTTGCGGTCGGCGAGCTGCGCTTCGAGCTGCATGACGAACTTGTCGACGACCTTGGATACGACTTCGCGCGGCAGCTGCCCGAACGAGATCGTCGCGTCGAGGCGGTTGCGGAATTCCGGTGCGAAGAGCCGGTTGATGGCCTCGCTGTCGTCGCCATCCCGCTTGGTGCGCGTGAAACCGAAGGCCGGCTTGGCGAGATCCGCCGCGCCCGCATTCGTGGTCATGATCAGGATGACGTTGCGGAAATCGACCTGCTTGCCGTTGTGATCGGTCAGCTTCCCGTGATCCATGATCTGCAGGAGGATGTTGAAAAGGTCCGGATGGGCCTTCTCGATCTCATCGAGCAGCAGCACGCAATGCGGATGCTGGTCGACGCCGTCGGTCAGCAGCCCGCCCTGGTCGAAGCCGACATAGCCGGGCGGTGCGCCGATGAGGCGGGAGACGGTGTGGCGCTCCATGTACTCCGACATGTCGAAGCGGATCAGTTCCACTCCGAGCGTCGTGGCCAGCTGGCGCGCCACCTCTGTCTTGCCGACGCCAGTCGGGCCGGCAAAGAGGTAGTTGCCGATCGGCTTCTCGGGATCGCGCAGGCCCGCGCGGGCCAGCTTGATGGCCGAGGTCAGCGCCGTGATCGCCTTGTCCTGGCCATAGACGACCCGCTTCAGCGTCTCGTCGATGTTGCGCAGGACCTCCGCATCGTTCTTGGACACGGTCTTGGGCGGAATCCGCGCCATGGTGGCGATGGCCGCCTCGATCTCCTTCACGCCGATCGTCTTCTTGCGGCGCGTCTCCGGCAGCAGCATCTGCGACGCCCCGGTCTCGTCGATCACGTCGATCGCCTTGTCCGGCAGCTTGCGGTCGTGGATATAGCGGGCCGACAGCTCCACCGCCGCCTTGATGGCGTCGTTGGTGTAGCGGATCCGGTGGAAGTCCTCGAAATAGGGCTTCAGCCCCTTCAGGATCTCGATCGCATCCGGCACCGACGGCTCGTTGACGTCGATTTTCTGGAAGCGGCGGACGAGGGCACGGTCCTTCTCGAAGTACTGGCGGTACTCCTTGTAGGTGGTCGAGCCGATGCACCGCAGCGTCCCCTGCGCCAGCGCAGGCTTGAGAAGGTTCGAGGCGTCCATGGCGCCGCCCGACGTCGCCCCGGCACCGATGACGGTGTGGATTTCGTCGATGAACATGATCGCCTTGGGGTGGCTCTCAATCTCCTTCATCACCTGCTTGAGGCGCTCCTCGAAGTCGCCGCGATAGCGGGTGCCGGCGAGCAGCGTGCCCATGTCGAGCGCGAACACGGTCGCGTCCGCCAGCACGTCCGGCACCTCTCCGGTGACGATCTTGCGGGCGAGGCCCTCGGCGATGGCGGTCTTGCCGACGCCGGGTTCGCCGACGAGCAGCGGGTTGTTCTTCTGCCGGCGGCAGAGAACCTGGATGGTGCGCTGCACCTCCGGCTCACGGCCGATCAGCGGATCGATGCGGCCCTCGCGGGCCCTTTTGTTCAGGTTGACGCAATAGGCGTCGAGCGCCTCGCCCTTCTTCTTCGGGCCGCCGCCGCCTTCCTCGCCTTGCGACTGGCGCTCGCTGGCTTCCTCCTCGGCCCCGCGCGGAGACCGCGTCTCCGACATGCCGGGACGCTTCGCGATGCCGTGCGAGATGTAGTTCACGGCGTCGTAGCGCGTCATGTCCTGCTCCTGCAGGAAATACGCGGCGTGGCTTTCACGCTCCGCGAAGATCGCGACGAGCACGTTGGCGCCGGTCACCTCCTCGCGGCCGGAGGACTGGACGTGGATGACTGCGCGTTGAATCACCCGCTGGAAACCGGCCGTCGGCTTGCTGTCGTCGCCGCTGTCGGTGATCAGGTTGCTGAGCTCGGAATCGACATACTCGGTCAGGTTTCGGCGCAGGGCATCCATGTCGACGTTGCAGGCGCGCATGACTGCCGCGGCGTCCTGGTCATCGATCAGGGCCAGCAGAAGGTGTTCGAGCGTCGCATACTCGTGGTGGCGCTCGTTGGCCAAGGCGAGTGCCTTGTGGAGCGCCTGTTCGAGATTGCGCGAGAAGGACGGCATGAGGCCCAGCCTTTCACTTCTTTTCCATGACGCATTGCAGAGGATGCTGGTGCTTGCGCGCGAAGTCCATCACGAGCGTCACCTTGGTCTCCGCGATTTCGTAGGTAAACACGCCGCATTCCCCAACGCCGTGCTGGTGGACGTGGAGCATGATCCGCGTGGCTTCGTCCGCGTCCTTGTTGAAAAAACGCTGCAGGACGTGCACCACGAATTCCATCGGCGTGTAGTCGTCGTTGAGCAGCAACACCCGGTACAAATGCGGACGCTTCGTCCGCGTCCGTGTCTGGGTGATGACCGCCGTACCCGAGCCGCCGTCTCCCGGGCGGACCGGACCGCGACGCCGTTCGGCCATCCGCACCGCGTCTGCCCGCCACAGGCCAGCGGCCAGGGTGCGGCCGCGCCAGTAGGCGCGCTTGATGCGGAGGACGACGTCGGGCAGGAGCAGCTTGAGATCCATCGAGGGCGTGCGAGTCCTTGGCTGACCGTCCACGGCCATGGCTAGCCATGGCCCCGCACCGGCCTGTCCGACTAATCTATAGCCCCGTGCACCGGTTCGCCAGCGCCCCGGCGATGAATTGCGCGAGACTTTTCCCCGCATGCGTCATGGGGAACCGCCCGGCTCGCGCTCGTCTGTCCAGAAACGACAAAGGGTCCGGCATTGCCGGACCCATCGGGAGGGACAACCGAGGTCGCCCCGTCGGGTTTGCCGGACCGAGGTCCGGCGCCCGATGCGCTTCGAAAGCGCTTACTTGGCGACCGTCGTCGCCTTGGCGATCATGCCCTCGTAGGGCTTCACCGCGTCCTTGACGAGGTTGGTGTAGAGCTCGCCGACCTTCGATGCGTAGCTCACGAAGCCCTCGTAGGCGGACTTCATGTAGTCGGACTGAATCTCGAAAGCCTTGTCGAGCGTCTTCACGCCGGCCAGCTTCTCGGCAGCGGCCGAGGTGACCTCGAAGGCCTTCTTCGAGTAGTCGGCGGTCTCGGTCGCGATCGCCTGGTACGACTTAGTCGTCTGACCGAGGCTCTTCACGGCCAAGTCGACATTGTCCTTGGCGAGCTTCTGGAAATCTTCGAACTGGGTAGCCATCGTAGTAACCTTTCGTCGGGTCGCCCCGCGCGACCGCTCCAACGGCCGGCCCGGTTGAACGCTACGCCCGGCGGCCGTTGGTGGCCCTAATATGTGCAGCGCACAAAGAGAGTCAAGCGGTTTTTGTGCAGTGCACAAAAGCTCAAATCGGGCCGATCCCATCAAGCCCTGCTTAACCAGCCCGTAACCCCGTCCCGATAGCGTCAGACCCTGTGCCGCGGATGCGACAGGGCCTGCGAGCCCCGTCCTGCCGCAACGCGGTCCCGGCCCGCCTGGCCGCAACAACACGGGGACAGACAATGGCGGAAGTGCGTAGCGGCAAGGTGCGTTTCGGCGTCCTGGCATCCATGGTCCTGGCGGCCGCAATCGCGGTGACCGCCGTCGCCGCACCAGCGGAAGCTGCCCGCCGCAAGGCCCGCTCTCCCGCCGGAGGGGGATACAACCCGCCCTACTCCGCCATGGTGGTGGACGCCAATACCGGCCGCACCCTCTACGCGGAGAGCGAGGACGCGCTGCGCCATCCCGCGTCCATCACCAAGGTGATGACCCTCTACCTGCTCTTCGAGCAGCTCGATCGCGGCAAGCTGCGTCTCGATTCCGAACTCAACGTGTCCGACTTCGCGTCCCGCCAGGCGCCCTCTAAGCTGGGCCTGCGCCCGGGTTCGACGATCGAGGTCGAGGACGCGATCCGTGCCCTCGTCACGAAGTCGGCGAACGACGTCGCCGTGACCGTGGCCGAGAACATCGGCGGCTCCGAGGATGCCTTCGCCGAAATGATGACGCGCAAGGCGCGCGAACTCGGCATGACCCGCACGGTTTACCGCAACGCCTCGGGTCTGCCCGATCCCGAGCAGGTGACCACGGCGCGCGACCTCGTCACCCTCGGCCGTGCCATCCAGGACCGGTTCCCGCGCTACTACCCGTATTTCTCGACCCGGACGTTTGCCTACCGGGGATCCAGCATCCGCAACCACAACCGGCTGCTCGGCCGCGTCGACGGCATGGACGGCATCAAGACCGGCTATACGCGAATGTCGGGCTTCAACCTGCTGACCTCCATCCGGACCGAGGGCCGCCACGTCGTGGCCGTCGTGCTCGGCGGCCGTTCCGCCGCGTCGCGCGACATGCAGATGGCGAGCCTCCTGCAGACCTATACCGGCCGCGCCTATGCGGGTGGCCGTACTGCTCCCGCCGTGGCGGAGAGCGATCCCGCGCCCGAGCCGGCCGTCGTAGCGGCCGCCCAGGTGCCGGCCACGCCCGTCCGCGAGGCTGCCAGGACCCTCAAGGTCGCCGCCTACAGCGACGACGACCAGACGACGACGGCCTCCCTGCCCCGCGTGAAGGTGATCGAGCCTTCTGCTGCCCGCCCGGTCGTCGCCTCGGCCGCCGGCGGGGCCTCCACCACGACACCATCCTCCAGCGGCATGAAGTGGGTCGCAGGGCCGGCCGGCAAGACACCGGCGGCAGGAGGCCTGACGAAGGTCGCGCGCCTCGACGCCGATCCCGCGCCGCTCGCCAAAGTCGAAGCGAAGGTCGACGCAAAGATGGCTGTGCGCCCGGCCGACAAGACCGAGCGCCCCCGCTCCGCCTCGTCGGGCTGGATCATCCAGCTTGGCGCAACGGACGACGAGGACAAGGCCAAGGACATCCTGGACCGGGCCCGCAGCAAGGGGCGTGGCGTTCTCGCCAAGGCCGAGCCGTTCACAGAGAAGGTCAAGAAGGGCAGCTCGACCCTGTACCGGGCCCGCTTCTCAGGCTTCGACGAAGGAGACGCGCAGGTCGCCTGCAAGGCCCTGCAGAAGACGGGCTTCTCCTGCTTCGCCGCCCGCGGCGGCTGATCAGCCGATCGAGTAAAGCGGCGGCCCTTCCCCCGGAGGCCGCCGGGTCGAGAGACGGGGACCGGGTCACGCGTGTGGAGTTCAGCGATGCCGGCTCAAGAGTACGTCCTTGGCGAGGTTGACGCGGGTCGCGAGATACGTCGACCCCCCCTGGTCGGGATGAAGTTTCTTCATCAGAGAGCGATGCGCCGTGCGGATGTCGTCGGCGCTCGCCCCCGGGGCAAGGCCAAGGACCTCATAGGCCTCCTGTTCGGTGAGCGCAGCGGGCTTGAACGGGCTCTCCTGCCTGCCGGCCCCCGCATCGCCGTTCGCCTCAGCTGTCTCACGCCAGCCGGGAAACCTGCGGTCGAGATAAGCCTCTAGCAGCCGCATCCCGTCCGGGTCGCTGTCACCGCACATGCGCGCCAGTGAGGCGAGGTCGGCCCGCCCGAGGCTGTCGAGCTCCCGGCCTTCGAGCGGGCCGGCCAGCACGCGGCCGGACAGGTCGCCCGTATCGTGGTCCAGAACCATCTCGATCAGCGCCGACCTGACGCGGGACTGCTGGCCGGGGGTCGCCGTCGTTCGCTGACCGAAGCCCGGAATTGAGAACCCGCGCACCCCCAGCAGCATGGCACCGAACGGCCCGATGAACAGCGCGGCGTCCAGCCGGCCGCGGAGCGCGAGGAAGGCCGCCGCAGCCAGCAGCGCAACGCCACCGGCCTTGCGGAACACGGGCGCGAGAAATTTCGGGTTCGCCTTGGTGTAGCTTTTCAGCAGCCACCACAGCAGCGCGACGCCGACCACACCCATAATAAAGGTCACGCGCGCCTCACCGCATCTGCCCGAGCAGGAGCCGCGCCTCGCCGTCGCTGCGCGCCAGCGTCTCGAGTGCCGCCCGTCCACCGGCGGCATAGGCGGCAGCCGCCCGCAAGAGCGCTCCGAGCCGCGCCGCCGAGCCCACGTCGAAGGGCGCATGTGCCCCGCCGGTCAGGCGGGCAACCTCGCGGAAGGCAGCGGTCGCTGCCGGATCTCCGCCTTCCTGGAACATGAATGCCTTGACGCCAAGGAGTCCCAGCTCGCCCGCGAGATGGCAGAGGTGGTCGAGCTTCTCCTCCATGGCGTCGCCGACAAAGACGAGCGCCGCAATGTTGCGCGCCTTCGATTCGTCGCGCACATGCGAGAGCACCTTGCCGATCTGGGTGTGGCCGCCCTGGCAGGCGATCCGCGTCATGAGCCCCGTCAGTGAGGCAGCGTCGCCGACCCAGCGGGACGCCCGGCACTCGTTGAAGCCGCGGAAATAGACCAGCTGGACGTCAAGCCCGCCGATGGCGGAGGTCTCCCGGAACATACCCGCCTGGAGCGTGCAGGCCGCATCCCATGTCGGCTGCCGGCTCATCGTCGCGTCGAGCGCGAAGACCAGTCGCCCGCGCCGCCCGGCGGGGGCAACGGTTTTGGCCTTGTCCAGAAACGCGGCAACAGCCTCGCTGCGCGGACGCGAATCGACCGACCGCCCGCTCCTGTCGCCCTGCTTTGCCGGTGTCCTGTCGTCGCTGCTCATCGTGCCGCCCGTTCAACGGCTAGATTGGCGACAGCGGCGACGAATGCAATGGGTGCGGCTGTGAGTCCGGGGCAGGCCGCCTCGTCAATGAACCTGGCGCTGGCGCTCGCGGGCCTCGGCGCGCATCCAGGCGCCCAACAGTGCGCCGGAGACGCCGTGGTCTCCAAGGTCGTCGCGAAGCCGGGCAAAACGTGCGGTGACGAGCCGGTACGTAGCGATGGTATCGCCTGGAAGTTCGTCCGGATCGCCTGCGTCGACGCGATCCTGCAACGCCGCCAGTTCGGCATAGGCGAACGCGGCCTGGGCCGTGCGGAACAGGATCTCCGCTTCTTCACCGCAGTCCACCGCCTCGCGATGGGTGCGCCGGACCGAAAATCCGTCGATGCTCTCCACCACCTCGAACCTGAACCGTATGCCCTCGGTCTCTCCGATCACCATGACGCTCATCCTCCTGCATGCAGGAGAACGCGCGCTCGTGCCCAAAATTCAGCGGTCACGTGGCGGGAGGTGGTCGGAAGACGGCGAAACGACGGCGCGTCTACTGCCGGACGCGGAAGTTGCCGGATCGATCGGCCGGCCAGGACCGCGGGCCGATGACATTGAATGGCTCGCTTATGCGGGGCTCGGGCGCGGCGAGCGCCAGCGGTTCCGCCGACCTGCGAACGGCTGCGGGACGGGCCAGACCTGGGCAGTTGGACGTCCGCATCTTCACGCCCGGAGCGACTTCGGTCACGGAGCAGGACTGCGCCGGAGCCGCGGCCGGAGCCGCCAAGCCGATCAGCGCTGCCAGTCCTGCCCTGTTGAGAATCGCTCGCATTGATCGGCCGCCCCCGGTTTGCAGAGCCAGTGAGGAGCCAGAAACAAGGAGAGATTGAGGCGTGGACTCAGCGGGTCGAAGCTGCCGCACGACGTGTTGCGAAAATCTCACAGCAGGCCGAGTTCCACCAGCTCCCGCCGGAGCGTTTCCGGCAGCGCCCCCAGCCCGCTCGCCCCGCGGCCGAGATCGGAGGGTGCATCCTTGGTGGTCAGGTATCGCCATCCCTGGAAGGGGCGGCACGGCCGCGGGTCCACCGGGATGACCGTCGGCCGGAGGACGAGATGGCAGCGCTGGATGCCCTCTCCGTCAGTGAATGGCCGGATGGCCACGAGCTCCTGCCGGCAGGCCAGCTGGCCCTTGATCACCCAGAACAGGGAGCCGCCGTCGAGCAACTCGTCCGTGCGCTTGGGGATCATCCGGGTTGTGTGCACCTGCTCCTCGGGCCGTCCGAGGCGTCGGAACAACGCCATCGATTCGTCGATCCAGCCTTCGAGATCCGAGATCGATTCGCAGCCGACGCACAGCTTCAGGAGATGCAGAGCCATGCGCGATCCCTAGCCCGCTTGCCCTGCGCCGCCAACCGCCAAGACGCCGCGCTGTGGAAAAGCGGGGGCGTGCAAAAAGGCGGGCGGGACCGTGTCAGGTGACGGCTACGACGCAGATCACCTCGCCCTGAGCGACCTGCTTGCCAGCGCTGGCGGACAGGTTCTCGACCGTGCCGGCCCGGGGCGCCACGAGCGTGTGCTCCATCTTCATTGCCTCGACGACGGCGATTCGCTCCCCGGCTTCGACACTGTCTCCGTCCTCCACATAGACGGCGACCACACGCCCGTGCATCGGCGCCTTCACCGAACCCTGAGTGGCCCCTCCAGCAGCCGGTCCGCTGGCACCCGGGAGCCGGAGCCTCACCGACGCCTGCCGCCCCCCTGCAACGACCAGCACCTCGTCCCCGGCCCTGATGGTACGAAAGGCTCCTGCATCCGTCGCGCGTTCGCCGGCGACACTGAGGGCCAGCCCGTCCTGTCCCGCTTCAAGCACGGCCTCGACGGGCTCCCCGTCGACCAGGAGAGGCTGTCCACGCCGCCAGGGGCCAGCCAGCTGGAAGCCGTCCGCGAGGTCCCACGGGTCGTGGCTGGTCACCTGCCGCCCGGCCCGGTCCATGCCGCCCAGCAGCCCCGCGGCTGCCGCGGCAATGGCGCCGCCGGGCACCGGACCGGGCGCAGCCAGGGTGGACGCATGGCGCTCCACGAACCCCGTATCGATCCGCCCTGCGCGCATGTCGGGAGACCGGCAGAGCGCTTCGAGGAGTGCGAGGTTCGTCCTAGGGCCGGCCACAAAGGTGCCGGCCAGGGCATCCGCAAGCCGATCCAGCGCCTGCTCCCGGGTCGCGCCATGGGCGACGATCTTCGCCAGCATGGGATCGTAGTCGGACGGCACCACGTCACCCGAGGCGTAGCCGGCATCGACGCGGATCCCGTCGCCCTGGGGCATCTCGAAGGCGTGGAGCTTTCCGGCCGAGGGCAAAAACCCGGCCGCGGGATCCTCGGCATACAGGCGGGCCTCGACGGCATGGCCATCGACCGCGACATCCTCCTGGCTGAAGGACAGCGGCTCGCCCGCCGCCACCCGGAACTGCAGTTCCACCAGGTCGAGCCCGGTGATCGCTTCCGTGACGGGGTGCTCCACCTGTAGCCGGGTGTTCATCTCCATGAAGAAGAAGCCTTCGGCAGAGAGGGAACGCGACCCGTCGACGATGAACTCCACCGTGCCTGCGCCGGCATAGCCGACGGCACGCGCAGCCCGCACGGCCGCCTCGCCCATCGCGGCACGGACCGGGGCGGGCATGCCCGGGGCAGGCGCCTCCTCGATCACCTTCTGGTGCCTGCGCTGCAGCGAACAGTCGCGTTCCCAGAGGTGGACCGCGTTGCCGTGCCCGTCCGCCATTACCTGGATCTCGATGTGGCGGGGGCTGCGGACGTAGCGCTCGATCAGCACGCGGGGATCGCCGAAGGCGGCCTGTGCCTCGCGCTGGGCGCCGGCGAGCGCCTCCTCGAAGTCGATCAGCCGGTCGACGCGGCGCATGCCCTTGCCGCCCCCGCCAGCCACGGCCTTGATGAGCACGGGAAAGCCGATGTTCCCCGCCCTCTCCCGCAGGAAGGAGGCGTCCTGCCGCTGCCCGTGATAGCCGGGCACCACGGGTACGCCCGCCTTCTCAACCAGCGTCTTGGCGGCATCCTTCAGGCCCATCGCCCTGATCGCCGCGGGCGGCGGGCCGACGAAGACGAGCCCCGCCGCCGCGCAGGCCTCGGCGAAGGCCGCGTTTTCCGAGAGGAAGCCGTAGCCGGGATGCACGCATTCCGCCCGGCTGCGCTGCCCGGCTTCGATGATGCGCTCGACGGAGAGGTAGCTCAGCGCAGGCGACGCGGGTCCGATCGGCCAAGCCTCGTCCGCCTCGCGGACGAAAAGCGCGCCAGCATCGGCATCGGAATGGACGGCGATCGTGCGCATGCCCATTCGCCGGGCGGTGCGGATGATCCGGCAGGCGATCTCGCCACGATTGGCGATCAGGACCGAGGAGAACATGGGGAGGGTCCGGGAAGCGATCTGAGAAAATGTGAGGAGCAGCCGTTACATCCGGAAGACCCCGAACCGCGTCTCGGGCACGGGCGCGTTGAGGCAGGCGGAGAAGGCCAAAGCGAGGGTTCGCCGCGTCTCGGTGGGCAGGATGATGCCGTCGTCCCACAGGCGCGCGGTGGCATGGTAGGGATGGCCCTCCTGCTCGTACCTGGAGCGGATCGGCGCCTTGAACGCCTCTTCCTCGCGCGCCGGCCAGGTCCGGCCTTCCGCCTCGATCGCGTCGCGGCGGATGGTGGCGAGCACGCTCGCGGCCTGCTCACCGCCCATCACCGAAATGCGCGCGTTCGGCCAGGCGAAGAGGAAGCGGGGCGAATAGGCCCGCCCGCACATGCCGTAATTGCCGGCACCAAACGAGCCGCCGATGATCACGGTGACCTTGGGCACGGCCGCGCAGGCCACGGCGGCCACCAGCTTCGCCCCGTCCTTGGCGATGCCCCCGGCCTCCGCCTCGCGCCCCACCATGAACCCGGCGATGTTCTGCAGGAAAAGCAGCGGGATCCCCCGCTGGCAGCACAGCTCGATGAAGTGCGCGCCCTTCAGCGCGCTTTCCGAGAAGAGTATGCCGTTGTTGGCGAGGATGCCGACGGGCATCCCGTGCAGCCGCGCGAAGCCGGTCACCAGGGTGGCGCCGTAGAGCGCCTTGAACTCGTCGAAACGGGATCCGTCGACGAGGCGCGCGATGACCTCGCGCACGTCATACTGCTTGCGCAGGTCGAGCGGCACGAGGCGCTCGAGATCGGCCGGGTCGAGAGCAGGAGGCTCCGGTTCCTCCAGCGCCAGCGACGGAGCCTTGGTCCGGTTCAGGCCCGCCACGATCCGACGGACGATCTCCAGCGCGTGCGCGTCGTCCTCGGCCAGATGGTCCGCGACCCCGGACACGGACGCGTGCAGTTCCCCGCCGCCGAGATCCTCGGCGGTGACGACCTCCCCCGTCGCAGCCTTCACCAGCGGCGGCCCGCCAAGGAAGATCGTGCCCTGCCCACGGACGATGACGGTCTCGTCCGAGAGCGCGGGCACATACGCCCCGCCCGCCGTGCAGGAGCCGAGCACGGCCGCGACCTGCGGAATCCCGGCGGCAGACATCGTCGCCTGATTGTAGAAGATACGGCCGAAGTGCTCCCGGTCCGGGAATACCTCCGTCTGGTGCGGCAGGTTGGCGCCTCCGCTGTCGACGAGGTAGACGCAGGGCAACCGATTTTCGCGAGCAATCTCCTGCGCTCTCAGATGCTTCTTCACCGTGAGCGGGAAGTAGGTGCCGCCCTTGATGGTGCTGTCGTTGCAGACCACCATGACCTCGCGCCCGCTGACCCGGCCGATGCCGGCGATCATGCCGGCGCCGTGGATCGGCTCGTCATAGACGCCGAGCGCCGCGAGGGAGCCGATCTCCAGAAAGGGCGAGCCCGGATCGAGCAGCCGCATCACGCGCTCGCGCGGGAGAAGCTTGCCGCGGGAGACGTGCTTCTCCCTGGCCCGCGGCGGACCACCCTCGGCGGCCTCGGCGCGCTTCGCCCTCAGGTCGGCGGCGAGCGCAGCCCAGCCCTCAGCGTTGGCGCGGGCGTCGGGGAGCGAGGGATCGAAGGTCGAGGCGAGAACAGGCACGGTTCACCCGGCACGCAGCCGATCGGCGAGCGGGAATCGCCCACCACGGCGCGCGCAAGCATGCCCCAGGCTCCCTGCCCTGCCAAACGCTCAGGCCGGTCCGCCTGAAACCGGTCCGCCCGCCTTCTTCCAGGCACCGAAGCCGCCGCGAATGTGGGCGACGGGCTTCAGGCCCATCTCCTGGGCGGTCTTCGCGGCCAGCGCCGAACGCCACCCGCCGGCGCAGAAGAAGACGAACCGCTTGTCCTGCGCGAAAACCGGCTTGTGGTACGGGCTTTCCGGATCGATCCAGAATTCCAGCATGCCGCGCGGGCAATGGAAGGCGCCGGGCACCACGCCCTCGCGCTCCTGCTCGCGGGGGTCGCGCAAATCGACGAGCACGACGTCCTCCCGGCCGGCCAGCGCAACCGCATCCTCCACCGGCAGCGTCTCGACAACCGCCTCCGCTTCCGCCAGCAGCGCCTTGTATCCGTTGGTGATGGTCTGGGCCATGACGTCCTCCACGAGCCGCGGGAAGATGACGCGACCGTTCCCTCCCCGTCAAACGGCGCAGGGTGACTTGCCCGGGAGAGGACCGGCACGGCATGCTCGCCACCATGGCCTTCACCGTCCTCGACTTCTCCGCCCTCGCCTTCTTCATCGCCGCCTGGTTCGGCTATTCGATCGCATTGGAGGTGGGCCCGCTGCGCCGGCGCACGCTGAACCACGTCATGCACGGCTGGCGGCAATCCTGGATGGAGGAGATGGCCCGCCGGGAAGTCCGCATCATCGACACGCAGATCATGGCCAGCCTGCAGAACGGGACGGCCTTCTTCGCTTCCACCTCGCTCCTGGCCGTCGGCGGTGCGCTGACGCTGCTGCGCGGCGCCGAGGACATCGTGCGCATCTTCTCCGACCTGCCCTTCGGCATCGCCACGTCGAGGGCCTTGTGGGAAATGAAGACGGTGGGGCTGGTCGTGATCTTCGTCTACGCGTTCTTCAAGTTCGCGTGGAGCTACAGGATCTTCAACTATGCCGCCATCCTGCTGGGCGCGACCCCGCCCTTCGAGACCGCAAGTTCTCCCGCCACGCAGGCCCATGTCCGGCGCGTGACCGTGATGACCACGGCGGCGGGCCGCCATTTCAACCGCGGCCAGCGCGCTTTCTTCTTCGCCCTTGGCTATCTCGGCTGGTTCATCTCGCCCATCATCCTGATCGTGGCGACTGCGGGCGTGCTCTTCGTCATGGCGCGCCGCCAGCTCTGGGGCGACGGGCTGATCGACGCGGTCACCGCCGGCGAGCACCCCCCGGCTTGACGCACCCGGCAGGCTGGCGCACGACCTGCTCCATGACAGACAAGCCCGCCCCCGCCGACACGGCTCTCATCGCCGACACCATGGTCGCCCTCGCCGCCGAGCGAGGGCCCGGCAAGACCATCTGCCCGTCGGAGGTCGCGCGCGCCATCGGCGGCGATCACCCGGACGGCTGGGGACCGCTGATGAAGCCCGTCCGCAAGGTGGCGGTCGCGCTGGCGCATGAGGGGCGCATCAGCATCCGCCGCAAGGGCAAGCCGGTCGACCCCGACGATTTCAGGGGCGTCTACCGGCTCGCCTTGCCCGACGCGGACTGAACGCCCTCACGGCGCGGGAAACAGGGTATCCGTCTGCCCGAGCATGCGGGCGGCCATGAGCCCCATCACCTCGCGCATCGCGCCGTCGAGGCGGCGCAGATTGTCGGAAAATCCTCCGCTCGGGATGAACCCGGGGCCGCTGGTCGCAGTGATGTAGTCGACGGGGCACGGCAGCACGTCGAAGCCGGCCTTGCGGAAAAGACCAACCGAACGCGCCATGTGCAATGCCGACGTAACCAGCATGAAGCGCTGGCCGGGCTGCGGCTTCAGGAGTTCGGCGGTGAACAGCGCATTTTCGTACGTGTTCCTGGACTTGCCTTCGAGCAGGATGCGGCCGGGCGCGATTCCGAGCTGGCCGAGATAGGGCTCGATCGCCTCGGCTTCCCCCAGCTTCTCCGTCAGGATTGCGGCCGAGCCGCCGGTGAAGACGACACGCCAGTCGGGATGCCTGCGGGCGATGTCCGCCATGGCGATCATGCGCTCTGCCGCCTCGTTGAGGGAGAGCTGCTTTCGGTCCCGCATCGTGATCGGGTCCACTGCGCCGCCCAGCACGATCACGCCGTCGATCCTGTCGGGCTCGGTGCATGCCGGGAAACGCTCCTCGATCACCCGAGCGACCTCGGGGCCGACCGGAAACATCGCGACAAACAGGGTCACGGCCATGCCGACGCCGGCCAGCCACAGGCCCGCCCGGCGCTTTCCGAGGATCGCGAGCAGGATGCCGAGCGCGGTCAGCAGCAGGAGGAACGTCGTGGGCGCCGTGAGCGCCCAGATCGTCTTCGAAGCGAGGAAGTACATGCCGAGCGTCCGCCCCCCCGAAGCTGCCTCAGCTCCCGCCCTTGCTGGCCTCGTAGCGCGCCCTGGTCTCGGCGTTCGCGGGGTAGAGCCCCGGCAGCGGAACGCCGCGCTCGACCTCGGCCGCGATCCAGGCTTCCAGGCGTTCCTGCTCGGGGCCGTCGGCCAACACCGTGTCGAGATAGGCGGCCGGGATGCAGACCGCCCCGTCCCCGTCCGCGACGATCACGTCGCCCGGGAAGACCGCCACGCCTCCGCATCCCACCGGCTCCTGCCAACCGACGAAGGTGAGCCCCGCGACGGAGGGCGGGGCCGCCGCGCCCTGGCTCCAGACCGGCAGTCCCGTCTCGGAAACCCCGGCCGCGTCCCGCACGCAGCCGTCGGTGACCAGGGCAGCCACGCCGCGCTTGGCCATGCGCAGAGCGAGAATGTCGCCGAAGATGCCGGCATCGACGCAACCGGCCGTGCCGGCAACGGCGATGCAGCCTTTAGGCATGGCCTCGATCGCCCCGCGCGTGGAGCGGGGCGAGGCCCAGGATTCCGGCGTCGCCAAATCCTCGCGCGCCGGCACGAAGCGCAGCGTGAAAGCCCGGCCGGCGATCCGCCGTCCCGCCGCCGCAGGGCCGAGCGGGCGCGGGCCCCGCATCCACAGCGAGCGCAGCCCCTTCTTCAGGAGCAGCGTCGTGACCGTGGCCGTCGAGACGCCCTGAAGGATGGCGAGGGTCTCGGCGTCGAGGGGCGGCAGGTCATCACTCATGCACGGCTCCGTGTCGTCAGCTGTCCCAGGCAGGGGCGAAGGAGGGCCTTATCATGCGCCCATCCGGGCGCGCGAGCCCCGAGATGGCGGCCATGTCCTCAGCCGACAGCGCGAAGTCCCAGATGTCGTAGTTCGCCGCGATCCGGGATGGCGTGCCCGATTTCGGAATCGCGACATGGCCCTGCTGCACATGCCAGCGCAGGATCACCTGGGCTCCCGTCTTGCCGTGCGCCCCGGCGATCCGCGTGATCACCGGGTTGTCCGGCAATTCGCCCCGGCCGAGCGGCGAATAGGCCGTGAAGGCGAGCCCGTGCCGGGCGCAGGCGGCCGCGACCTTCGTCTGGTCGAGGAGCGGATGGTGCTCGCACTGGTTGGCCACCAGAGGCTCGGAAGACAGCCCAACCGCTTCGTCCAGCAGCGCCACGGTGAAGTTGGACACGCCGATATGCCGGGTGAGCCCTTTCCGCCTGGCATCCACCAGGCCTTTGATGGAGGAGGCCAGTGGGATCCCGGCGTTCGGCCAGTGGATCAGCAGCAGGTCGACCTGGTCGAGGCCCAGCCGCTTCAGGCTGGCTTCGGCGGAGCGCTGCAGGTCGCCGTCGGCGATGTCCTCGGTCCACACCTTCGTGGTGACGAAGACATCCTCGCGCGGCACGCCGCCGGCGCGCAGCCCTTCCCCCACCAGCGCCTCGTTGCCGTACATCGACGCCGCGTCGATGTGGCGGTAGCCGGCTTTCAAGGCAGCTGCGACCGCCTGCACGCACTGGTCTCCGGCAAGCTTGTAGGTGCCGAGACCGATGGCGGGAATGTGTGCGCCGTTCGCCTCGACGATGATGGGCCGGGTCATGGGGGAAGTCTCCTGGTGTCGGACCGTCAGTGTGGCCGCTGCGGCAAGTCCCGCCAAGGCGGCAGCGGCACGTCAGCCATGCCCGTGCTGCGCAAGCGTCAGGTCAGCGGCAGTCCCAGAAACGGCTCCGCCGCCGGGCGCGCCGCGATGGCGCCGTACCAGCGCTCGAGATCAGGCCGCGGCGTCCGCGCGACCGGCAGATTGAGCCAGCGATGCGCCAGCGGCCCGAGCGCGATGTCGCCGAGCCCCGGCCGCGCCCCGCCCAGCCACTCGCGCCCGGCCAGCGCAGCGTCGAGGATGCCCGCGAGCCGGTCTGCCGCCTGTCGCGAGCGCTCGACCAGGTCCATGTCACGCTTCTCCGCCGGAGTGCGGATCAGGTGCAGGAAGGCGGGACCCACCGCCGACTGCCAGTGCTGGGCCTGCCAGTCCATCCACGCATCCTGCGGCGCCCGATCGGCAGGATCCGACGGCCAGAGCGAATCCACCGAGTACTTCGCCGCGAGATAGCGCACGATGGCGTTCGATTCCCACAGGACGAGATCCCCGTCCTTCAGCGTCGGCACCAGCCCGTTCGGGTTCATCGCCCGGTATTCCGTCGTGTCGACGATGCCGAACGAAAGCCCCGCATCGATGCGCTCATAGGGCACACCGACCTCGCCGAGCGCGAAGACGACCTTCTGCACGTTGAGGGAATTCAGGCGGCCGTAGAGGGTGATCATGGGGCTGGTCTCCTTGGGGGACGGGAGAGAGAACCAGTCGATGCAGCGGGTGTCGAGGGCGGAATTGCCATGGTGCGAGCAGGCGATGCTTTCTGGCGCCACTCCGCCGGCCCCATGCCCGTCACCTCCTTGAAGGCGCGGTTGAAGTTGGACTTGGTCTGAAATCCCGACGCCAGCATGACTTCGGTGACGGGATCGTCTCCGGCGGCGAGGAGAGCGCAGGCCTCCTCGACGCGCAGCCGGTTCAGGAACCTGGACACGCTCTCCCCGCGGACCCGGTTGACCGCTTGCGACACGTGCCGGGCGGGAACCCGGGCGCGCCGGGCAAGACGGTTGAGGGTGAGGTCGGGCTGCTTATGGAGTTCATGGGCCAGCACGAGCTCCCGGAGGCGAGCGACGAGCGCCTGCTCGTCCTCGGTCGGGATCGCCAAGGCCGGTTCCACGATCGCGTCCTCGGCTCGAGGGGCCGTCCGGCCGGCCGCGGCGACGGCCAGCGCCGCCGCGAAAACCCCGGCGGCCTGGGCCGCTGTGACCAACAGGCCGACTCTCTGCCCGCCCACCGCGAAGTCGATGGCGACGGCCGCATCGATCAGACCCGAGACGGCGAGGCTTCCGGCACAAACCCACACGGCGTTCTCGGCCAGCCGCCCTTCGCTCAACCGCGTGCCGGGAAGGCCGTCCGATCCGCGCAGCGCCAGCCGGCCGACCGCAACGGAATAGGCGAGCGCGATGGCGGGGATCGTGACATCGTTGATGGCGGGCCAGACGGAACCGGCGAGCAGTGCCGCCAGCGGCGGGACGGCGTGGACCAGATCCCGGCCGGGCAGTGTCTCGCCCAACCGCACGAGCGCGAGATACGCCAGCGGCGGAACGGCGAGGGCCAAGGCGATCTGCAGCGGCATCAACCTGGTGACGCCATAGCCCCAGCGCAGGCCGTGGAGGACCGCGAGGCAGGTCAGCAGAGTCAAGAGAGCGGGCAACAGCGGACCGGTGGACCGCAGGTCACTCCGGAGCCGGACCAGGAACAGCACGATGAGAAAGGCTGTGACGAAGGAGATCGGCAGAAACAGCATGGGTCACGTCGGCAATGGAATGACCGGCACTGTGACCGAAGCCGCGATCGCGGGCGACCTCGAACACGATCGAGGTCGCGCGACCGGCGGCTTGCGAGGCCGGATGGAGCGGCAACTCCCGACCTTCGCCGGAGCCACCCATGCAACGCCACCTCGCCAGCCTCGCCGTCCTCGCCGCTCTTGCCGGCCTCGCGGCATGCCCCGTCGCCATTGCCGCAGAGCCGGGGGTCCAATCACTCCAGATGAAAGTCGCGCATCGTGACCGGCCGCTCGATGTTCAGCTCTTCTTCCCGGCTGAGGCCGACGGCCGGCTCGTCGACGTCGGCGCCAATCCCCTTTTCGTAGGCGAGCCCATGCGGGAAGGAGCCACGCCGGAGCCGGGCCGTCACGCCCTGGTTCTGATGTCCCACGGCTCCGGGGGCAACGCTCCCAACCTTGCCTGGCTCGGCGCGGCCCTGGCCCGGGAAGGGTTCGTCGTCGTTGCCCCAAACCATCCCGGAACGACCAGCGGGGATTCACGCCCGGCCGATACGATGCGGATCTGGGAGCGGCCGGCCGACCTGTCGCGCCTCCTCGACGCCGTGCTCGCCGACGCCTCCCTGTCCCGGATGGTCGATCCGTCCAATGTCAGCGTGGCCGGCTTCTCACTCGGGGGCTTCACGGCTCTCGCCAGCGTAGGCGTCCGCATGAACGCAGCCGACTACGCGAACTATTGCGACCGGGACTGGCCGGAGCGCCCCCTGATCTCGGAATGCAACTGGTTGAAGAAAGCCGTCGACCTGCGCCGTCTCGACGCACGGTTCGAGGGAGACATGCGCGATCCACGCTTCATCCGCGCCGTTGCCATCGATCCTGGGCTCGCGCACGCGGCGACACCCGAAAGCCTCTCATCCGTCTCCGTACCCGTGACGGTCATCAGTCTGGGCAGCCAAGGGCGCGTCCCGCCCGCGGTCGCGACCGAACGGCTGATGGCGAACCTTCCCCACGCCACCCAACACTACGTTGCTGGCGCAGTTCATTTCAGCTTCCTGGGAGAGTGCCGGCCGAACGGGCACGCGATCCTGGCAGCCGAACAGGAGCTCGATCCGATTTGTGACGACGATGGCCGGGCGCGTGCGGAGATCCATGCCGAGATCGCGCGCTTCGTCGTGGAGGGGCTGAGACGCTGATCACCCCGTCTTCGAGAACAGCTCCCGTCCGATCAGCATGCGCCTGATCTCGCTGGTGCCGGCGCCGATCTCGTAGAGTTTGGCGTCGCGCAGCAGGCGCGCCACCGGGTAGTCGTTGGTGTAGCCGTTGCCGCCCAGGAGCTGGATGGCGTCGAGCGCCACCCTGGTCGCTTTCTCGGCGGCGTAGAGGATGGCACCGGCCGCGTCCTCCCGGGTGGTGCGCCCGGCATCGCAGGCCCGGGCGACGGCATAGACATAGGCCCGGCAGGCGTTCAGCCCGACATACATGTCCGCCAGCTTGCCCTGCACCAGCTGGAACTCGCCGATGGGCTGGCCGAACTGCTTTCGCTCGTGAACGTAGGGGATCACCGCGTCCAGCGCTGCCTGCATGATGCCGAGCGGGCCGGCGGCGAGAACGGCGCGCTCGTAGTCGAGGCCGGACATCAGCACGTTGACCCCGCGTCCCACGCTGCCCAGCACGTTCTCCTCCGGCACCTCGCAGTCCTGGAAAACGAGCTCGCAGGTGTCGGATCCGCGCATGCCGAGCTTGTCGAGCTTGGGTTGCGTGGAGAACCCGGCGAAGCCTTTCTCGATCAGGAAGGCGCTGATGCCGCGCGGCCCCGCATCCGGGTCGGTCTTGGCGTAGACGACCAGCGTGTCGGCGACGGGACCGTTGGTGATCCACATCTTCGTGCCGTTCAGGACGAACCGGTCGCCCTTGCGCTCTGCCCTGCAGCGCATCGAGACGACGTCCGAGCCCGCGCCCGGCTCCGACATGGCGAGCGCGCCGACATGCTCGCCGGAAATCAGCGCGGGCAAATAGCGCCGCTTCTGCTCCTCGCTGCCGTTGCGGCGGATCTGGTTGACGCAGAGGTTGGAATGCGCGCCGTAGCTCAGGCCCACGGACGCGGACGCCCGGGACACCTCCTCCATCGCCACGCAATGCTCGAGGTAGCCGAGGCCGGAGCCGCCATGGTCTTCCTCCACGGTGATGCCGTGCAGGCCGAGTTCACCCATGCGCGGCCAGAGGTCGCGGGGAAAGGTGTTGGTGCGGTCGATCTCGTCTGCCCGCGGCGCGATCTCGGCCTGCGCGAAGGCCGCCACCGTTTCGCGCAGCATGTCGGCTGTTTCGCCGAGGCCGAAATCGAAGGTGGCCGGGGCGTTCGAGCCTGCGCCGGACGGGTTCGCAGCTGTGGGCATCTCGTCGCGCTCCCGTGTCCTGCCCGGCATGCCATTCTCAACGCCGGACTTTTGTGCAGGATAACCGAGCCTGCGGCGGCCGGAACCGGAATCGTGTCGCGCACGGCAGTGCGGGAGATGTTGCGTCGATGGCGAGGGACAGGAGGGACAGGCCGAACGACCTGCCATGGCCTCCGATCATATATGCCGCCGCCATCCTGATTGCGTGGCTCCTGGAGACATTCGACAGGTTCGTGTGGCTCGACCTGTCACTGATCACGCTGCCCGTGGAAGCGGGGCTCGTGCTTGTCGGCCTCGGATTGGCGATCGACGTCTGGGCAATGGCCGTGCTGTGGCGGGCGAGGACGACGATCCTGCCCAACGCCCCGTCGGCGGCGCTGGTCACCCGCGGCCCCTACAGGTTCAGCCGCAATCCCATCTATGTCGGCAACACCATCGCGCTCGCCGGCCTTGGCCTCGCGCTGCGGTGGGGCTGGCTGCTGCTGCTTCTGCCGGTCACCGTGACGGCGGTGTCCTGGCTCGCCATTGCACGCGAGGAATCGTACCTCGAGCGCAAGTTCGGCGAGGAGTGGCGGGCCTATGCCAGGAAAGTCAGGCGTTGGTTCTGATCAGTCGGCCAGCGCGACGACGGACGACATGTCCTCGCCCGGCTTGGCATTGACGAAGTCAGCCCACTGGTCCGGCGTTCCGGCGAAGACGTTGCGGTCGACGTCGCCGCGCACGCCCGGCACGCGGCCGGTTGTGGTCCACTGCCAGAAGGCCCAGCGCCGGCTCTCGTAGCGCTCGTGCGGCTCGGCCGCCACGCTGCGGATCCAGAACGGATAGTCCAGGAATTCGCCCTCCAGCACGTCCTTGTGGAACGTGATGTCGGTGTAGATGACCGGCTTCTTGCCTGTATGGCGCTCCAATGCGGTGAGCATGATGCGCATCTTTTCCAGCGCCAGCTCGCGCGGGATCTTCTTCGGGCAGGTCTTGGAATCCCCGTTCCACTCGACGTCGAGCACCGGCGGCAGCGCATCGGGCTCGTTGGGGATGTGCTGGATGAACCAGTTCACCTGCTCCTCGGCCGGGCGGCACCAATAGACGAAGTGGTATGCCCCGCGCGGAACTCCATAGTATTTCGCGTTGGCCCAGTTCAGGGCGAACTTCTCGTCGAGGTGGTCGCCGCCTTCCGTCGCCTTGATGTAGGCGAACTTGGTGCCGGCCTCGCGGATCGACTGCCAGTCCACCTCGCCCTGCCACTTCGACAGGTCGATGCCATGGATCGGGAAGCGCTTGGCCTTGGCCACGCCCGGATGGGGCTTGGCGTCGCTCTTTGCCGGATAGTAGTCCGGCATGGCCGTGCAGCCTGCCGTGAAGAGGCTCAGCCCGAGAACCGCAGCGGCACAGCTGCGCGCGAGGCGCGCTCCGGCGCCGGCAAGGAAGCGAGTGGTCATGGTCGCCCGGATCCCGCCCCGACGTCCGGCCGGGGCCTTCGCCCATTGAATGTAGCAAAGGGATTAACAATTCGGAAAGGGATCGCCGCCGGTTCGCGGCAACCGGAGGCGGGAGAACCGCCTTACGACAACCCGAACCAGGCCGTCGCAATGCCCAAAAATGCAAAGAATCCAACCACATCGGTGACGGTGGTCACGAACACGCCGGACGAGACTGCGGGGTCCGCGCCGGACCGCTCGAGCGCCATGGGGATGAGGATCCCGCCCAGCGCGCCCGCCACGAGATTAACCACCATGGCGAGCCCGATAACGAAGCCGAGGTTCCAGTCGGAGAAGACGAAAGCCGCCACCAGGCCCGTCAGGATGCCGAAGCCCACACCGTTGAGCAGGCCGACGAAGGTCTCGCGCAGCGTGACGCGCAGGGCGTTGCCCGTGCCCAGCTCCCGCATGGCAAGGGCACGCACCGCGACCGTCATGGTCTGTGTCGCGGCGTTGCCGCCCTGGCTGGCGACGATGGGCGCCAGCACCGCGAGCGCTACCATCTTCTGCAAGGTGGCCTCGAAGAGCCCGAGGACGGAGGACGCGAGGAACGCCGTGAGCAGGTTCACGAACAGCCAGCCGAAGCGGCTCCGGACCGTGCGCAGGACCGTGTCGGAGAGCTCTTCGTCCGGGC
Source organism: Alsobacter sp. (assembly GCF_059501845.1). Classification (NCBI taxonomy): domain Bacteria; kingdom Pseudomonadati; phylum Pseudomonadota; class Alphaproteobacteria; order Hyphomicrobiales; family Alsobacteraceae; genus Alsobacter; species Alsobacter sp. Next base: position 216,185 of record NZ_JCACDK010000011.1, read on the forward strand.
TGACACCGCCGAGCGCCCTGATCTCGTCGTCCGCCTCTTCCTGCAGCACGTCCACCATGTCGTCGATGGTGATCACGCCCACGAGCCGGTCGGCCTCGTCGACGACGGGAGCCGAGACGAGGTTGTACCGTTCAAACAGCCGCGCCACCTCTTCGGCCGGATCAGTGACCCGGAGGCGACGCCGGTCGGAGGTCATCAGCGCTTCGACAGGCACCGGCCGCTGGCCGCGGAGCAGCCTGTCGAGAAAGATTTGCCCGAGCAGGCGGTGGCCGGGGTCTACGACGAACACCTCCATGAAGCTGTCGGGCAGATCCGGCGCGTTGCGCAGGTGCTTGATCGTGCGATCCACCGTCCAGAACGGCGGCACCGCCACGAGTGACGTCTGCATCAGGCGTCCGGCCGAGCCTTCGGCGTAGTCGAGGCTCTTGCGCAGAGCGACCTGCTCACTGGCGGGCAGCGCGTCGAGGATTTCGTCGCGATCGTCCTGGTCGAGGTCCTCGAGGATGTAGACGGCGTCGTCGGAATCGAGATCCCTGACGCCCTCTGCCACCGTCTCGGCGTCGAGCTCGTCGAGGATGTCCTCGCGGACGCTGTCGTCGACCTCGGTGAGGGCCGCGAAGTCGAACTCGTCCCCGAGCAGCTCGATCAGGCGCGGCCGGTCATCGGCCTCGAGCGCCTCCAGCAGCGCGCCCTGGTCGGCCTCGTGGAGGCCTGCAACCAGCCCGCGCACGCGCTCGCGGTCTCCGTCGGCGACCGCCTGAGCCACCTCCTCGACGAAGGAGGCGACGAGTGCGCCATCCTCGTCCCTGATGCCGAGGGCGCGCGCATCCTTGGGCAGCGTCGAGTCGAGGTCGAGCATGGCGGCCTCCGGCGGACTGCGTGGCTTGGGGGTGGCAGACGACGCGATAACAGCACGCTGAAGACAACGGCCGATGAACGAAACCGCTGCGCAAAAACAAAACGGCGGCCAAGGTTCGAAAACCTGGCCGCCGCCGGGAGCTTGCGCTCCAGATTTGGTGCGGTCGAGAGGACTCGAACCTCCACTCCGGTTAAAGAACTAGCACCTCAAGCTAGCGCGTCTACCAGTTCCGCCACGACCGCGGGGTGCTGCGACAGGTAGGCCCTGACGCGGCGGGGCACCGTGTAACAGATCGATTTGGGGTGTACAAGGGCGCTGCGTCCCGGCAGGGACATTACCCGGTGTTTGCAGCACAAACCGTTCAGGCGTCTTCGGTTTCGGCCTGCAACGCGTCGAGGCTCTCGCTTTCGGGCCGGCGAAGCAGTTCCTTGATCTCCACCGTGATCGTGTTGCCGTTGACGACCACCATGCCACGGGCGATGGGATGATCGTTGGCGAGGATCTCGACCTCGTCATTCTCGGAGGAATCGAGGGTGATCACGGCACCGCGGCCCATGCGCAGCAACTGGTGGATGGGCATGCGGCAGCGGCCGAGCACGATCGACACGTCGACGCCTACATTGTCCAGACCTGTGGCCACGGCACTCTCCTGCAATTGGCCCGAGTAGGTCCCAACAGGGTTAATGCGCGGTGAACGCACGCGACGACATCGCCTTCCGCTTCGCGGCCCCTCCTGGCTCGCCGCCGGTGCAATGGGCCGTGTCCGACGGCCTCGTGCCCTACGGGCCGGCGGTCGCGGCCATGGAGGCGCGTGCCTCGGCCATCGCCGACGGACTGGCGCCCGAACTCGTCTGGCTGGTCGAGCACCCTCCTCTCTACACGGCCGGCACCTCGGCGAAGCCTTCCGACCTCGTGGAGGCCCGCTTTCCCGTGCACGAGACCGGGCGTGGAGGGCAGTACACCTACCACGGCCCGGGCCAGCGAGTGGCTTATGTCATGCTGGACCTGCACCGGCGCGGGCCTGACGTGAGGGCCTTCGTCGCCGCGCTGGAAGCCTGGATCATCGCCACGCTTGGCGCCTTCAACATCCGCGGCGAGCGCCGGGAGGACCGTGTCGGCGTGTGGGTGCGGCGGCCCGACAAGGCGAAAGGCGCCGAGGACAAGATTGCCGCGATTGGCATCAGGGTCAGGCGCTGGGTCACGTTCCACGGCATCAGCCTCAACGTCGAGCCGGACCTCTCGCATTTCGGCGGCATCGTCCCCTGTGGCATCCAGGAGGACCTGTACGGGGTGACCAGCCTCGTCGACCTCGGGCTGCCCGTCACCACGCCGGAGGTCGATTCGGTGCTGCGGGCCGGGTTCGAGGAGGTGTTCGGAGCGACGGAACCCGCCGCTTTCGGCATCTGACCGGGCCGCAGGTCACATCGGCGCACGAAACAGGGGCGTCCCCGGCCGCCGCGGCGCAGGCTCGCCGTGCTCGAGTTCGTAGAGGTAGTTCTCGTCGAGGCCCCACTCCCGTGCGGCGAAGAGGACTGCCTGGAGGTACCCCGGCGCGGCGCGGCCCTGCGCTGTATTGTTCGCGACATAGACCAGCGCACGGCGGGGCGAGTGTTCCAGCAGCACGGGCTGGCTGATCTTGACGTACAGGCCTGTCGCGACGCGCTCGAACCTGTCGAGGGCGCTGATGTCGGAAAGGCGGCAGTCCCACAGCACGCCGTGTACCGTGCGGCGCGGGTCGCGCAGGACGGTTGCGAACCCGTCGGCGGCGATGGCGAAGCGGTGGCGCGGCAGCCGTGCCAGGCCCAGCGGGCGTGCCCCGGGACAGCGCTGCGCCATGCCGTGGCGGTCCATGTTGAGCCCGTAGGCGAAGTAGAGCGGCATCCCGGGATCTTAGCCGAACCGGAAGCCGCCAGGCACCCGGCCTCTGCCCGCCATTCGCGGGCCTGGGTGCTGCCACGCGTAATGCGTCCGACTCTTGCATCGCGCCGCCGATTGGCCCATGTGAGACTGATGACTTTCGTCGATGCAGAAGCCACGTCCGGGCGCAAGGCGGGCGAGATCAAGCTTCACGGGCCAGAGGCCTTTGAGGCAATGCGCAAGGCCGGGCGCCTGACGGCCGAGGCGCTGGACCTGCTCGTCCCCGCGGTTCAGCCCGGTGTGACGACCGAGGTACTCGACGATCTGATCTTCGAGTTCGCGATGGACCACGGCGCCTATCCCGCGCCACTCAACTATCGCGGTTATCGCAAGGGGATCTGCACGTCGATCAACCATGTCGTTTGCCACGGCATCCCGAACGACAAGCCGCTGCGGGAAGGCGACATCATCAACATCGACGTGACGCTCGTCGTCGATGGATGGCACGGCGATTCCTCGCGCATGTACAATGTCGGCGAGGTTCCCCGCCGGGCCGCGCGGCTGGTCGAAGTGACTTACGAGGCGATGATGCGCGGCATCGCCGCGATCCGCCCGGGCGCGACCACCGGCGATCTCGGCCACGCCATCCAGAGCTTCGCGGAAGCCGAGCGATGCTCGGTGGTGCGCGATTTCTGCGGGCATGGCCTCGGCCGGCTCTTTCATGACGAGCCCAACATCCTGCACTACGGGCGTCCGCGCGAGGGCGTCCCGTTCAAGCCCGGCATGCTGTTCACCGTCGAGCCGATGATCAACCTCGGCCGTCCGCACGTGAAGGTGCTCGGCGACGGCTGGACCGCCGTGACACGCGACCGGTCGCTGTCCGCCCAGTTCGAGCACACCGTCGGCGTGACCGAGACCGGGGTGGAGATCTTCACCCTGTCGCCCAAGGGCTGGCACCAGCCGCCCTACGGCCCGCCCGCCGCGACCTGACCAGCCATGGCACGCGACTCCTCCCCCGAGCGGAACGAAGCGGGGGAGGATCATCGTCGCGGCCACCGCCAGAGGTTGAAAACGCGCTTCATGCGCGCGGGGCGCGAAGCCTTGCAGGAGTACGAGCTCCTCGAACTCGTGCTCTTCAGGGCCATACCCCAGCGCGACGTGAAGCCGCTCGCCAAGGACCTCCTCGCCACCTTCGGATCGTTCGCCGAGGTGCTCGGCGCCCCGGTGACGCGCCTGATGGAGTTCGAGGGCATCGGCGAGCAGGCGGCGCTCGATCTCAAGATCGTCGAGGCGGCCGGGCGGGAACTCGCGCGCGGAGCGGTCGCCAAACGGACCGTGCTGGGCTCCTGGACCGCGGTCATCGACTATTGCCGGGCCGCCATGGCGTTCTCGAACGTCGAGCAATTCCGCATCCTGTTCCTCGACAAGCGGAACCAGCTCATCGCCGACGAGGTGCAGCAGACCGGCACGGTCGACCATGCCCCTGTCTATCCGCGCGAGGTCGTGAAGCGGGCCCTGGAGCTGTCGGCCTCGGCCGTGATCCTCGTTCACAACCACCCCAGCGGGGACCCCACGCCATCCTCCGCCGACGTGGCGATGACACGCGAAATCGCGTCCGTGGCGAAGCCGCTCGGGATCGTGGTGCACGACCACATCATCGTCGGCCGGCAGGGCCATTCCAGCCTGAAGGGACTGCAGCTGATCTGAGGCGGAGCGGCCGCGCCGTGCGTCCTAGTTCCGCTTGCGCAGCTGCTGCTCGAGATACATGAGCGCCGCCTGCCGATCGGGATCGGCTGCCTGCGAGAAGGCGCGGTCATAGAGGTCGCGCACCCAGTTGTCGCGGTCCTTGTCGGATGCGTCGCGGGCGATGGTGAGCCACATCAGGCCAAGCGCCCGCTGCCGCGCCCCGCCTTCCCCGGTGAAGAGCAGGTGCCCGAGCAGGGCCTGCGCCGGCATGTGGCCCTTCTCCGCCGCGAGGTTCAGCCAGCGCATCGCCTGCCTGGGATCTTTGGGGCCGCCATTCCCCTCGATCAGCATGCGGGCGAGATTGTACTGCGCGTCTGAGTCCCTGAAGTAGGACGCCGCGTAGTAGAACATGTCGCGGGCCCGGGCCGGGTTGGCCTTCACGTAGCTGTTCGGGATCCCGTCGAGATAATAGGTGCCCAGCGCCACGAAAGCGCTTGCCACCACCGATGCGTTCTGGGAATCGGGAGATTCGTCAGCATTCTCGTCGGCGATCTTCGAAAAATGCTCGAACGCCTTGAGATCGTCCTGGGGAACTCCGTCACCGTCCGCATACATGCGCCCGAGCTTCCAGCGGGCGAGCGGATGACCCTGCTGGGCCGCATATTCCAGCGCCTTGGCGGCTCCGGCCTTGTCGCCCGAATTGTAGTCCTGGATCCCGGTCTTGAACGCCTCGCGCGTCGACTTGAAGGCATCCACCGGCACGGCCGCGGTTGCAGGTGCCTGGGCATTCGGGTCGAGCGCTGACGCCGACATCGGCCACAGCAGAATTGCTGCGGCAAGGCCGGAGAAGGCGATTTCAGAGATCCGCATAGCAGTGCTTTTCACTCTTCGCGCCCGGGTGCGTGACGGCTCCGCTGAAGGCGGGTCCGACGGTCTGCGCGTACTTCCACAGCGCCCCGGACGCATAGTCCGTTTCGCGCGGCTTCCAGTCCTTTTTGCGGCGGGCGAGCTCGGCGTCGTCGATCTCAACATCGAGCGTGCCGGCGATCGCGTCGATTGCGATGATGTCACCATCACGCAACAGTGCGATGGGGCCTCCGACCGCCGCCTCGGGGCCGACATGGCCGATGCAGAAGCCTCGCGTGGCGCCCGAAAACCGGCCGTCGGTGATCAGCGCGACCTTGTCACCCATCCCCTGGCCGTAGAGGGCGGAGGTGGTCGACAGCATCTCGCGCATGCCGGGTCCGCCGCGCGGGCCTTCGTAGCGGATCACGAGCACGTCGCCTTCCTTGTAGCGGCGCTCCTTCACCGCTTCGAAGCACTCCTCCTCGCTGTCGAAGCAGCGGGCGGGGCCGCGGAAGCGCTGGTTCTCGCTCGGCATTCCGGCGACTTTCACGATCGCACCCTCGACGGCGAGGTTGCCGCGCAGGCCGACGACGCCGCCCGTGGGCGTGATCGGCGTGTCGGCTGCCCGCACCACGTCCTGGTCGGGGTTCCAGGCCACTGCGGCCATGTTCTCGGCCATCGTGCGGCCGGTCACCGTCATGCAATCGCCGTGCAGGTAGCCGTGGTCCAGCAGCGTCTTCATCATCAGCGGGATGCCGCCGACCTCGAACATGTCCTTGGCGACATAGCGTCCCCCCGGCTTCAGGTCGGCGATGTAGGGCGTCCGGCGGAAGATCTCGGCCACCTCGAACAGGTCGAAGTCGATCCCGGCCTCGTGCGCGATGGCAGGCAGGTGCAGCGCGGCGTTGGTCGAGCCACCGGAGGCGGCGACGACGGTCGCTGCATTCTCCAGCGCCTTGCGGGTCACGATGTCACGCGGCCGGATCTGCCTGGCCACGAGGTCCATCACCATCTCGCCGGCTGTCATGCTGAACTGGTCGCGGATCTCGTAGGGGGCAGGCGCGCCGGCCGAATAGGGCAGCGCGAGGCCGATGGCCTCGGACACCGTCGCCATCGTGTTGGCGGTGAACTGGGCTCCGCAAGCCCCGGCCGAGGGGCAGGCGACCGCCTCGAGTTCTTCGAGGTCGGCCGTGGACATGGCGCCGACCGAGTGCTTGCCGACGGCCTCGAACACGTCCTGAACGGTTACCGGCCGGCCCTTGAAGGTGCCGGGCAGGATGGAGCCGCCATAGATGAAAATGGAAGGCACGTTCAGGCGCACCATTGCCATCATCATGCCGGGCAGAGACTTGTCGCAGCCGGCGAGCCCGACGAGGGCGTCGTAGCCATGGCCGCGCATGGTCAGCTCGACGCTGTCGGCGATCACCTCGCGCGAGACGAGGGACGACTTCATGCCCTGGTGGCCCATGGCGATGCCGTCGGTCACGGTGATGGTGCAGAACTCCCGCGGGGTGCCGCCACCGGCGACGACGCCCTTCTTCACCGCCTGCGCCTGGCGCATGAGCGAGATGTTGCAGGGTGCCGCCTCGTTCCAGCAGGAGGCCACGCCGACGAAGGGCAGGCTCATCTGCTGCCGGGTCAGGCCCATGGCATAGTAATAGGACCTGTGAGGCGCGCGCTCGGGCCCCTCGGTCACATGCCGGCTCGGCAGCCGGCTCTTGTCGATGATGCGTACCATCCCTGCGCCGCCCGGATCCCTTCGGATCCGCCTCCCCGCCCGATACACCGGCGCGCTTGCTGCCGGCTTCCTGCCGGGTTTTTGCACGCGTTAAATTCCTTTAAGGATTTCAGACCTCTAAGGCGGCTGCACGCTGGGACTGGTTTGTGGCGGCAAGGGGGCGGGCGTCAGGCTCCCAAGCGGAGGCGTTGCACATTGTCCGCGCTGTTGCAGGAACATCACAATTTGACGAGGAGCCGCGCGGCTGCGCCGAACTGGACTTTTTGGCCCGGGCGGACACAGTAGCCGCGCTCCGGACAAGACCATGCGGCCGTCGATCCTCAACTCCCTGTTTGCCCCGGTCACGACGCTGCCGGGCATCGGCCCAAAGCTGGCCCCGTACTTCGACCGCCTGGTCGGGGAGCCGGGCCGGCCGGCGCGGGTGCTGGACATGCTGTTCCACCTGCCGCACGCGGTACTCGACCGAAGTGCACGTCCGAAGCTCTACGAGGCGCCGCCGGACGCCCTTGTCACGATCGAGGCGCGGGTCGAGGAGCACCGCCCTCCCCCGTCCGACAGGCCCAAGTCTCCCTGGCGCGTCCGTGTCTCCGACGGTACCGGCGACCTGACGCTGGTCTTCTTCAATGCCCATCGCGGGCGCATGGAGAAGCTGCTGCCGCTCGGCGCCACGCGCTGGATCTCGGGCCGGATCGAGGTGTGGGACGGTCGGCTGCAGATGGTCCATCCCGACCGTGTCGTCGACGAGGCGGGGCTTGCGGGCCTGCCGGCCTTCGAGCCGGTCTACGGCCTGACGGAGGGGCTGGGTCCGCGCAACGTCTCCCGCGCCGCCGAGGGTGCCCTCGCCGGGCTGCCCGGTCTGCCAGAGTGGCAGGACGGCAGCTGGCTGGCAGCCCGCAAATGGCCATCCTTTGCCGAGGCCCTTGCAGCAATCCACAAGCCCGCCGACGCGCAGGCGGCCGATCCCATGCAGCCGGCCAGGCTGAGGCTGGCCTATGACGAGATGCTGGCGGGGCAGCTGGCCCTGCTGCTGGTGCGGCGGCGCATGAAGAAGGCCACCGGCCGCGCCCGCCTTGCCGACGGCAGCAGGACCGGCCCGATCCTGGCGGCCCTGCCTTTCTCCCTGACGGGCTCGCAGGCCACGGCCGTGGAGGACATCCGGGCCGACCTCGCCACGCCGGAACGGATGCTGCGGCTGCTCCAGGGGGACGTGGGGTCCGGCAAAACCATCGTCGCCCTGCTCTCCATGGCCATGGCGGTGGAAGCCGGCCACCAGGCCGCGCTGATGGCTCCCACGGAGATCCTGGCGCGCCAGCATGCCGAGCGCCTCGGCCCTCTCGCAGCGGCCGGCGGCCTGCGGCTGGCACTGCTGACCGGCCGCGAGAAGGGCGCGGCGCGCGAGCAGATCCTGGCCGACCTCCGGGCCCGCGCCATCGACATTCTCGTCGGCACCCATGCTCTGTTCCAGGATGAGGTCACCTTCCGCGACCTCGGGCTCGCCGTCGTCGACGAGCAGCACCGCTTCGGCGTGCACCAGCGTCTCGCGCTCTCGGCCAAGGGCGAGGCGGTGGACGTGCTGGTGATGACGGCGACGCCGATCCCTCGCACGCTCGTCCTCTCCTATTTCGGCGACATGGACGTCTCGGTGCTGCGCGACAAACCGGCGGGACGCCAGCCTATCGACACGCGCGTCATCCCGCTCGACAGGCTGGTGGAGGTCGTCGAGGGCATCGGGCGAGCGCTTGAGTCGGGCGCGCGCTGCTACTGGGTCTGCCCGCTGGTGGACGAGTCCGAGGAACTCGACGTCGCCGCGGCGGCGGAGCGGCATGGCGCCCTGTCCCGCCGGTTCGGCGCAGGCACCGTGGGCCTCGTCCACGGCAAGATGAAGGGGCGGGAGAAGGACGAGGCCATGGCGGCCTTTGCCCGCGGTGACACCCGCCTCCTCGTCGCCACCACGGTCATCGAGGTCGGCGTCGATGTGCCGGAGGCGACCGTGATGGTGATCGAGCATGCCGAGCGCTTCGGCCTCGCCCAGCTCCACCAGCTGCGCGGTCGCGTCGGGCGCGGCAAGGGCCGCTCGACCTGCCTCCTGCTCTACAAGGACGGCGCGGGAGAGGTGGCGCGCGCACGCTTGCAGACCATGCGCGACACGGAGGACGGCTTCGCCATCGCCGAGGAGGACCTGCGCCTGCGCGGCGAAGGCGACGTGCTCGGCACCCGCCAGTCCGGCCTCCCCGGCTTTCGATTGGCGATACCGTCGCTCCACTCCGACCTTCTCCCCGCCGCGCGGCAGGACGCAAAGCTGGCGCTAGAGCGTGACCCGGAACTCGCCGGCCCCCGGGGCGAGGCGCTGCGCGTGCTTCTGTACCTGTTCGGAAAAGACGAATCCGCGAAGCTGATCCGCGCCGGATGACCAGGCGCGTGGCATCCGCCATGCTTCCCGTGCGGAACGGCTGCCACCAAATCCCGATTGCCTCTGTGAATTCCAGGCGGCACGTGTCATGCCGGCAAACTGGAGCGTGGAATGGATCGCGTCATCGACGGCTACCGCAGGTTCCGGACCGACGTCTGGCCATCGGAGCATGCGCGCTACCAGGCGCTCGCCGCGCTCGGGCAGGCGCCGGAAACCATGGTCATCTCCTGCTCGGATTCGCGCGTCGACCCGCAGACCGTCTTCAACGCCGGTCCAGGCGAGTTCTTCGTCGTCCGGAACGTTGCCGGCCTCGTGCCGGCCTATACGCCCGACGCCGGCTACCACGGCACCAGCGCTGCCCTGGAATACGCCGTGCGCGTCCTCCGGGTGAAGCGGATCGCGGTGCTCGGCCACGGCAAGTGCGGCGGGATACGGGCCCTCGTGGAGGGGGCGCCGGAAGAGGCGCGTGACTTCGTGAAACCCTGGATGAAGATCGCCGAACCCGTCCTGCGGTCAATCCCGGACCACGTGCCCGTCGAGGACATTCCCGACTGGTGCGAGTACCAGGTGGTGAAGCTTTCGCTTCAGAACCTGCTGACCTTTCCCTGGATCGAGGAGGCCGTCGCCGAGAAGCGGCTGAAGCTCCAGGGTTTCCGGTTTGAAATCTTCACCGGCATCCTGACCATGCTGCAGGACGACCAGTTCGTGCCGGTGCTGTGAACCCGTCCTTGCGGGTGGCTACCGGCCGTCGATCCACTTGCTCATGACCACCCGGGGCGCCACCTCGAAGCCGAGGCGCTCGTAGAACGAGACGACCGCCGTGTTCGTTTCGCGCACCATGAGCTGCACCTTGACGATGCCACGCTGCTGCAGCCATGCCTCGGCCGCGTCGACCATGCGCCTGCCGACCCCCGTGCCGCGCGCCTCCGGGGCGGCGGAGACGTAGTAGAGCCATCCCCGGTGCCCGTCATGGCCCACCATGACGCTGCCGGTGATACGGCCTGACGCATCGCGCCCGACCAGAATATCGGACGCAGGCTTACCCAGTGCCAGGCGGAAATCCGACGCGGGGTCGTTGTAGCTGACCACGAGCCCGCAGGCCCGCCAGAGTTCGACGACGTCATCCTCGTCTTCCGGCGCGGCCGGGCCGATCATCAGCATGTCCATTTCCGGGTTCACCTCAGGCCGCGACTTCACCTGTCGCCGGGGCGTCCTTGCCCGGACGCGCCGCGCCCGCGAGCGCGGCCAGCTTCTGCTGTCCCTCCGGCTGGATCAGGCCTGCCGACATGATGAGCTTGGCGCCGTCCTCGACGGAGATCGTCAACTCGATCACGTCCTTGCGCGGCACGTAGAAGAAAAAGCCCGTCGTCGGATTGGGCGTGCAGGGCAGGAACACGGCGATATGCTCGTTGGGCCCCGGCAGCCTGTCGGCCACGTTCCCTTGCGGCGGGGTGGACATGAACACGATCGACCACATTCCGGGCGAAGGAAACTGCACCAGCCCCACGGTCTTGAACGAGGTCGAGGACTGCGAGAACAACGTCTCGAAGACCTGCTTCACACCCCGGTACAGCCCGCGCACGACCGGCATGCGCCCCAGCAGCATCTCGCCATAAGAAATGAGCGAACGGCCGACGAGGTTGGCGGTGAGGAAGCCCAGCAGCGTCAGCCCGAACAGCGCGACGATGAGGCCGAACCCGGGGATGGGATAGTTCAGGTACGTTTCCGGAAGATAGGTAGCCGGGATCAGCGGCTTCACCCATCCGTCGACGAGGTTGATGACCCACCACGTCACCGCCGCGGTGACCGTCAGCGGGCCCGCAACGACGATGCCGGTGAGGAAATAGGTGCGAACCCTGTGGCCCCAGGTGCGCTTCGGCGGCGGACCGATGAAGGGTCCGGGCATGGGTCCATGTCCCTGCCAGGCAGCCTGGTCCGTCTCGTCGGGTGTGTCCATCGCCTCAAGCCGCTCCGCCGCGCCGCCCCGGAGAGGCGACCCTTGCGGCCGCCCTGCAAGACGCGTGCGACGGCGGCCCGGATCGATATCTATTCGACGGTAACCGATTTTGCCAGATTGCGCGGCTGGTCGACGTCCTTGCCCAGAGCGACAGCGGCAAAGTACGCCAGCAGCTGGACCGCGACGGCGTAGACGATGGGCGCGAAATCAGGCGCCATCGCCGGCATGGCCAACGTCTCCATGCCCTCGATCCCGGCCTTGCGGATGCCCTGCTCGTCCGACAGCAGCACGATCCTGCCGCCACGGGCCGCAACCTCCTGCATGTTGGAGACGGTCTTCTCGAAGATCCCGTCCGTCGGCGCGATGACGATGACCGGCATCGTTTCGTCGATCAGCGCGATCGGCCCGTGCTTCAGCTCGCCCGCCGCATAGGCCTCGGCATGGATGTAGGAGATTTCCTTGAGCTTCAGCGCGCCTTCCAGCGCCATCGGATAGCTGGTGCCGCGGCCGAGATAGAGCACGTCCGAGACCTTGGACATCTCGCGGGCGACATGCTCGATGGCCGGCTCCGCCTTCAGCGCCTCGGCGATCTGGCCCGGTACGGAAACGAGCGCGCGCGACAGGCGGTCCGCCTCCTCGCGGCCCAGCGTCCCGCGGGCCAGCCCTGCGGCGAGCGCGAGGCAGGCCAGCACCGTGAGCTGGCATGTGAAGGCCTTGGTGGAAGCCACGCCGATTTCGGGTCCCGCCAGGGTGGGAGCGACCACGTCGCTCTCGCGGGCGATGGTGGACGTCGGCACGTTGACGACGGACATCACGTGCTGGCCCTTCTCCCGCGCATAGCGCAAGGCGGCCAGCGTGTCCGCGGTCTCTCCCGATTGGGACACGAAAAGCGCCAGCCCCTGCGCGGGCAACGGCGCTTCGCGGTAGCGGAACTCGGATGCGACGTCGATCTCGACCGGCAGCCGCGCGTAGCGCTCGAACCAGTACTTGGCGACGAGGCCGGCATAGTAGGCGGTGCCGCAGGCCGAGATCGTGACGCGTTCGAGCTTGCGCCAGTCGAACGGCACGGAGAATGGCAGGCGCACCTGCCCCGTGGCCATGTCCAGGTAATGAGCGAGCGTGCGGCCGACTACCTCCGGCTGTTCGTGGATTTCCTTCGCCATGAAGTGGCGATGATTGCCCTTGTCGACGAGAAACGCACCTGCGGTCGTCTTCTGCCGCTTGCGCTGGACCTCCCGGCCCGAAACGTCGGTGAACTTCGCGCCCTTGCGCGAGAGGACCGCCCAGTCGCCGTCTTCGAGATAGGTGATCGTGTCGGTGAAGGGCGCAAGCGCGAGGGCGTCGGAGCCCAGATACATTTCGTCGTCGCCCCAGCCCACGGCCAAGGGCGCGCCCTGCCGGGCGCCGATGAGGAGGTCGTCCTCGCCGTCGAACAGGAACGCGAGGGCGAATGCACCGTGCAGGCGCGGCAGCGTTTCCCGGACCGCATCGGCCGGCGTCAGGCCGCGGCGGAGCGCATCGCCCACGAGCTGGGCGACGACCTCGGTGTCGGTCTCCGTCTCGAAGCGGACGCCCTGGGCCTCCAGCTCCTCGCGCAGTTCCCTGAAATTCTCGATGATGCCGTTGTGGACGACGGCGACGCGATCCGTCGCGTGCGGATGCGCGTTGCGCTCGCTCGGGCGCCCGTGTGTCGCCCATCGGGTATGGCCGATCCCGGCCGTTCCGTTCAGCGGCTCCGAGGCCAGGCGCGCGGCGAGGTTCTTCAGCTTGCCTTCGGCACGGCGCCGGGCGAGATGGCCGCTCTCCAGGGTCGCGATGCCGGCGGAATCATAGCCGCGGTATTCCAGCCGCTTCAACGCATCGACGATCATCGGCGCTACGGAAGTGGTACCCAGAATTCCCACGATACCGCACATGCAAAGTCACCCCACGAGCCCGTTGATCAGGGTATTGCGTAGCCGCAGCCGCTGAATGCAGCAATTCACATAATGTGACCGACGTTAACAGCAGGCTTTTCCTGCCGGTCTCGTCTGCCGGGACGGTGAACAATCATGGTTTCTTCGGGCGCGATGCGGCCTTGCGGTCGCGGAAGCTCTTCGCCCATCCGTCGCGGACGATCTGGCGTCCGCGTGCGACTGCCAAGGCATCGGCGGGGACGTTCTGCGTGATCACGGAACCCGAGCCGACATAGGCGCCGTCCCCGATGGTCACGGGCGCCACCAGGGCCGAGTTGGAGCCGATGAAGGCGCCCGCCCCGATCTCGGTGCGCGCCTTGTCGAAACCGTCATAGTTGCAGGTGATCGTGCCTGCGCCGACATTGGCCCCCGCGCCCACCGACGCGTCGCCGATATAGGTGAGGTGGTTGACTTTGGCCCCCTCCCCCAGCCCGGCGTTCTTGATCTCGACGAAGTTTCCGACACGCGCCTTGGCGGACAGCGCCGCCCCAGGCCGCAGCCGCGCATAGGGACCGACGGATGCGCCAGGCCCGACCCGTGCGCCCTCGAGATGCGAGAAGGCGTGCACGACGCAGCCCTCTTCCAGCACGGTACCGGGGCCGATGACGACGTGGGGTTCGATGAGCACGTCGCGGCCGGTCACGGTGTCGTGGGACAGGAACACGGTCTCGGGCGCCACGAGCGTTGCGCCGCCCCGCATCGCAGCCTCGCGCAGCCGTCGCTGCGCCACCGCCTCGGCGGCGGCAAGCTGTACGCGGTCGTTGACGCCCTGGACATCCTGCTCGGGAGCGGAGAGCGCGCGGGCGACGAGGCCCTTCTGCCGGGCCACCTGCACCGCGTCGGTAAGGTAGTACTCCTTGGCGGCGTTGGCATTGCCGATCGCATCCAGCAGGTCCAGCGCCAGCCTGCCGTCGAGCGCCATCAGCCCGGCATTGCACAGGCGGATCGTCCGCTCTTGAGGCGACGCGTCCTTCTGCTCGCGAATGGCGACGAGTTCGCCACCCTCGACGATCAGGCGGCCATAGCCCGTGGGATCAGCCGCCTCGAAGCCGAGCGCGGCGACGGCTGCTCCCTCGGCCAGTGTGGAACGCAGGGTGCGCAGCGTCTCGGGCCGGACAAGGGGCGTGTCGCCAAACAGCACGACGACATCGTCGAATCCCTCCGCGATCGCGTCACGCGCCGCCAGGACGGCGTGGGCGGTGCCGAGTCGCTGCTGCTGCACGTAGACCCGCGCATCCTGCCGCCGGCGCCGCACCTCGGCCGCGACGTCGTCGCGGTCCGGACCGATGACGACCGCGACTGCGTCGGCCCCTCCTCCGGTCACCGTGTGCAGCACGTGGCCGACCAGGCTGAGGCCGGCGACCTCGTGCAGAACCTTCGGGCGTGCCGAGGCCATGCGCGTCCCTTCCCCCGCCGCGAGCACCACGGCGAGGCATCGGCGGGAGGCTGAGGCGGCACTGGCCATGGCGGAGGCTCCGGCGGAAAGTTGCATTTCGTTTACCCTGTCGCGTTTACCATGGGTCCGCTTTACCGAGCGTGAATCGGCGCGTCGCGCCCGGCGCCGAACTCGACTGACGGAAGGGCCTCGTGAGGCAGAAAGTCGAACCGACATTCGATCCTTTGCCGACCGTGGCCGAACCCGGTGAGCAGGACGCACCCGCGCCCGTGCTGCAATCCGACGGCCCCCTCCGTCATGTCCGCGTGCGCAGATGGCGCGAGGCCGGAGCGGGAGCTGCCGGCTGGGCAGCGCTCGGCTGCGTTGCCCTGATGGTGGCGCTGCCCGATGTCTCCGAAGAGGTTGTCGTCGCCCTGACCCGTCCGCCGGCCACCATCGCGGACGTGGAGACGACCGGCGCGATTGTTCCGGTCCAGAAGGGCATCGAAGCCGTCCCCCGCGCGCCCGTCTTCGCCATGTCCCTGGGCCGGGGCCCCAGCGCCGACCGCCTCTGGTTGCGCTGGACGAACCTTTCCGCCCGCAATGCGAGCCTGCTGCGCGATGTGGCGCCCCTTGTGAAGCCAGCACCGGCAGACCCGGAAAGCTTCGTGCTGCTCGCCGGAGGATATGAGACGGAGGACGCGGCACGCAGGGCGTGTGAGGCCGTGAAGGCACGTTTCGTCGCATGCGATGTCGCGACATTGGACGGCACTGTCGTCCCGGAGCCGCGTTGACACCACGCCATCGCCGTCCGTTGGCCGTGATCGCCCGCTAGCAGCGGAATTCACGCATCCGCCCTCCGAAACGTCTCGCACCGCAGCAAATATATGCTAGAACCTCGACCGATCGGTCAAAAGCCCGCGATTTCAGTTGCCTCGCCGCGTGCAGCGGCAGCTTGGAGCGCGCGGCGGGTTGCGTTGAGTCCATGCCACCAGTGATCCCGTCCGCACCTTCCGGGCAAGGTCTCATCGACCGGCGCGACCTTCTGCGGTTTGCGGCGGCTGCTGTCGGCGTCGCCGCCGGAATCGGGCCTGCCTCGGCTCAGAATTTCACCACCAACGCCATCAACAGCGCACTCGGCGATGGGCAGACGTTCAACCCGCAATCGCTGGTTGATCTCGCCCGGATCATGTCGAAGAAGGCCTACAACGCGCCCGAGGCCGATCTGCCGGACCCGTTCCGGAACCTGAGCTACGAGGATTACATCGGCATCAGGGCGCTGCCCGGGGCCTGGCTGTGGAACCCCGATGGAGCCAGCTTCGGTGTCGAGCCGCTGCACCGGGGCTATGCCTTCGCCAATGCCGTGAGCCTCTTCGTCGTGGAGAACAACGTGGTGCGCCACGTCGTCTACGACAGGTCGATTTTCGACTACGGCAAGCTCCAGGCGCCAGACAAACTGCCGGATCTCGGCTTTTCCGGGTTTCGCGTGTTCGGCGACGCACAGTCGGGCCGGCAGCGCGAGGTCGCCATCTTCCAGGGCGCGACCTTCTTCCGCTCGTCGGCACGCGGCCAGAACCTCGGCGTGATGGCACGCGGGCTGACGCTGAAGGCCGGCGATTCCGGCGGCGAGGAGTTTCCCGCCTTCCGCGCCTACTGGATCGAGCAGCCGGCCGCCCGGTCCGAGTCGATCGTCATCCACGCCCTGCTGGATTCCGAAAGCGTCACCGGCGCCTACCGGTTCACGCTGCGGCCTGGCGACGTGACGCTGATCGACACCGAAGTGACCCTCTTCGCCCGCTCGCCCGTCGAGAACTACGGGATAGCGGGCATGACGACGACCTACCTGTTCGGCCCCAATGACCGCCGAAATGTCGACGATGTCAGGCCGGCCGTGTTCGAGAGTTCAGGCCTGCAGATCCACAACGGCAACAATGAGTGGATCTGGCGTCCCATCTCGAACCCGGAAACGCTGCAGATCTCGGCTTTCGTCGATCCGGCGCCAAAAGGATTCGGACTGATCCAGCGCCAGCGTGACTATTCGGGCTTCCTCGATGACGACCAGAGCTTCGAGCGGCGGCCGAGCCTGTGGATCGAGCCGATCGGCGACTGGGCGGAGGGACTCGTCCAGCTGATCGAGATCCCGACCGAGTCGGAGATCAACGACAACGTGCTGAGCTACTGGCGGCCCAAGCAGCCGCTTCAGCCCGGCGCCGAAGGGGCCTTCTTCGCCTTCCGTCAGTTCTGGTGCTGGCAGGTGCCGGACCGGCCTCCGATGCTGGTCGTCACGGATACGCGCTCGGGACGGGTCGCCGGTTCCAACAGCCGGCGTTTCATGGTCGATTTCATGGGCGACGCCCTTAAGTCGAGCCAGACCATCTCCGAACTGAAGCCCATGCTGTCGACCACGCCCGGCAAGCTCGTCAATGTGCGGGTGTGGCCTTATGCGGAACGGCGGCTATGCCGCGTGGGTTTCGACCTGGATCCCGGCGGCGAAACCGCGTGCGAGCTTCGCCTCGTGCTGGAAGCCGGCGGAAAGCCCGTGAGCGAGACATGGCTTTATCGTTGGACGCCCTAGAACTCCCGCGCTCGCCCGTTCCGGACGTCGCCGAGGCGCCCGCGCTGCCGCCGGAATCTCCGCTGGCGATGCCGGTCCAGTCGCTTGCGAAGTTCAAGCGCTCGTCTGCCCGCAAGCCCGCGCAGTCGCGCGGCGTGCCGTGGCTCAGCCGGTTCATTGTGTTCGGAGGCGCGCTGGCGCTGACCGCCTGGGGCGCATGGGAGATGTACCGGGTCGTCTCGGTGTCTGCCGTCACGCCGCTGCAGTGGGTCCTGGTCGCGCTCTTCACGATCAACTTTTCATGGATCGCGCTCGCCTTCAGCAGCGCGGTCGTCGGCTTCGTCATGCTGCTGAAGCCGCCAAGGAAACAGCCGATTCCGTCCCGGCTGAACGCCCGTACCGTCGTGCTGATGCCCGTCTACAACGAGGCGACGGCGCGCGTTTTCGCCGCGCTGAACGCCATGATCGATGAGATCGAGCGCACCGGCCTCCTCGGCCACTATGACTTCTTCATCCTTTCGGATTCGACGCAGCCGGATGCCTGGGTGGCGGAGGAGCGCGCCTTCTTCGCTTTGCGCGAGCGTTGCCCGGCCGCCTGCATCTACTACCGGCACCGGCCGAAGAACGTCGGCCGCAAGGCCGGCAACATCGAGGATTTCGTTTCCCGCTGGGGCGGAGCCTACGAGCACATGCTTGTGCTCGATGCCGACAGCCTTCTCACCGGCGAATGCGTGGTGCGCCTGACGGCGGCCATGGAGGCCGATCCCGATTCCGGCATCGTCCAGTCGCTGCCCCTGATCATCAACCGCAACACGCTGTTCGCGCGCCTGCAGCAGTTCGCCGCGCGCATGTATGGTCCCGTCATCGCCACGGGCCTCGCCGTCTGGTCGGGCCGGGAGGGCAACTACTGGGGCCACAACGCCATCATCCGCACCCGCGCCTTCGCGGCGCATTGCGGCATGCCGCGCCTCTCCGGCAAGCCGCCCTTCGGCGGGCACATCCTCAGCCATGACTTCGTCGAGGCAGCGCTGATCCGCCGGGCCGGCTGGACGGTCTACATGCTGCCCGACCTGGAGGGCAGCTACGAGGAGAGCCCGCCCTCCCTGATCGACCTCGCCACGCGCGACAGGCGCTGGTGCCAGGGCAACCTGCAGCATGTCCGCGTCATCGGCGCGGCTGGCCTGACCTGGCCGACCCGCCAGCATTTCGCGACCGGGATCATGGGCTACCTCGCCTCGCCATTGTGGCTGGCGCAACTGCTGGTCGGTATCGCGCTGGTCCTGCAGACCCGCTATATCCGGCCGGAATACTTCACCAACGAGTTCTCGCTGTTCCCGTCCTGGCCGCGGTTCGATGCGGAACGCGCTCTCGCGCTGTTCCTGATCACCATGGCCATCCTGCTCGCGCCGAAGCTGTTCGGCCTGGTTCTGGCGCTGATCCGCGGTTCGGTCCGGCGGGCCAGCGGCGGCGGCTTCCTTCTCGTCTGCTCGGCTCTCCTGGAGATCGTCATGTCGGCGCTGATGGCGCCGATCCTGATGGTCATCCAGTCCGGCGCGGTCTTCCAGATCGTGCTCGGCCGCGACACTGGCTGGAACCCGCAGCGCCGCGACGACGGATCGATCCCGATGAAGGATATCGTGCGCCGCCACCGCATGCACACGCTGCTCGGCGTCCTCGCCGGCGTGTCGGCTTTCATGATCGCGCCGTCCCTCTTCGGCTGGATGTCGCCGACGATCATCGGCCTCGTCCTCGCCATCCCGATCTCGGCAGCGTCGGGGCAGCTGGCGCTCGGCCTGGCGCTGAAGCGCGCGGGCCTGCTGCTGACGCCTGAGGAGACGAGCCCTCCTCCGATCGCCACGCGCGCCAATGCGCTGATGCAGGACTTCGCCCGCTACGGCTTCGACGACGCCAATGCGGTCGCCACCATCCATGCAGACGCAGATCTCCGCTCCCGCCACGAGGGCATGCTTCCGCCCGGCGAGCGTCGCAGGCGAGGCGACATCAACCCGGACCGTGCCGTCGCCGAGGCGAAGTTGACCGACGCGGAATCGATAGAGGACCTGCTGGCCTGGCTGAGCCCGCGCGAGGCCATGATCGTGCTGCACGACCGCGCCTTGCTGGGGCTGCTGGCCTCCCTGCCGCACCGCCCGGCGCCCGCACACGGGTGAAACGCGGGCGGACGCCGATCTTTGCCCGGCAAGGCCCCTGCGGCGGCCGGTCTATTGACCGCCGCAGGCGCTGCCGCTACCCAGAGGCCGCCTCCGCCGACCGCGCCACAGCGCACCGGCAGGCGATTTCCCGGGTCCGATGGATCCGAAGGTGAGAGCGCGTAGCTCAGCTGGTAGAGCACGTGACTTTTAATCATGTGGTCGTGGGTTCGAGTCCCACCGCGCTCACCAAACCTCCTCGTTCTGCTTCGGCGCTCGCGAGGCGACAGGCGTCAGCCCGCGGCCTCGATGAGCGTCACGGGCGGGGGCGCCTCGACGTCGAGGTCCAGCAGGCTTTCGGGAGCCGCCAGCCGTCGCAGGGCGTGGTAGTCGACGATCTTCACGCGCTGGCCGCGCACGTCGACGCCCGCCCCCTCGATGATGCGCATGACGCGCGACAGCGTCTCCTCCGAAGCGCCGACGAACTGCGCCAGTGATCGCCTGGACATGCCGATCTCGAAACTCATGCTGCCCGTGCGCTTCTGCTCGGAGACGAGCCAAGCAGCGACCCGCTCCACCGCCGAGCGCATCTTCTGGCTGACGAGCTCGATTTCGTGCGCGCGGTCGAGGCGGGCCACCTCCCGTGCGACCGCGAAGGCGACGGCCGCGCTCAGCCCGGCCAACCGCCGCAGCTCGGCCGCGGGGATCATCAGCAGCTTGACGCTGCCCATCGACACACTGGCGCACACCGAGGGTTGCCCGAGGAGGAGGGCCTGCAGGCCGCAGAACTGTCCGGGCCGGACGATGGCGACAGTGGCCGCACGGCCCTCCATGCGGGCACGCATCTGTACCGTGCCCTCCATGACGAGGAACGCGAACTGCGGAACCTTGCCCTGCTCCAGCACCTCGCAGCCGGGCGGGAACTGAACCATGATGCTGGTCTCGGCTGCGAGGCGCAGTTCGCCCTCGTCCAGCCCTTCGAAAATCGACGCCCTTAAGGCGCCGAGCACGTCGTCGATGTTCATGTTGGGGAGCTCCCGTGTCTGTCGTTGCTCCGCATGTAATCGAAGGCGACGCCTATTGGAATTGATGTACTTGTGCGTATATTACGGAGCTAGGCGACTGTATTTGCAGTAATAAGCACAACAAAACTCAAAAAATAGTATGACAGTGTAGTCTTCCTCGAGCCTGCGTCCGAGAACAGCGCCTCCCTTCTAATCGAATAAGATGCCCGCCTGTATGTCGGCCGGGGCGACGACTGGCGAGGCCCGAGAGCGTCACCGGGAAGGCCGTCGAAAACCATGAAGGGAGGCGACAAACATCAATGCGCGGAAAAGCAATGTTTGCCGCTCTGTTCACCCTTTGACTCAAACTTTACAGTAAGCGGGGGGTAATCCGGGGTAAAAGGAAGCGTGTCAGAGGTCCATCCGGTCGAGCCGGCACTCTCGGGGGAAAAGGGCGGGTGCGCACCCGGTGAGGTTCGCGCCGCTCTGCAGCGCGTCCTCGCATCCGAGCCCTTCATCCAGTCGCCGCAGCTGCAGTCCTTCCTGAGCTTCGTCGTCACCCGGACGGTCGAGGGACACAGCGAGCAGATCAAGGGCTACACGGTGGCCACCGAGGCGCTCGGGCGGCCACCGGATTTCGACCCCGCGACCGATCCCATCGTCCGGGTCGAGGCCCGCCGGCTCCGCAAGGCCCTGGCGCGCTACTACGAGGGCGACCAGGGCACCACCGATCCCGTACGCATCGTGCTGCCCGAGAAGGGCTACGTTCCCACTTTCGAGCCAGCCTTCGGCCAGCCGTCACCTGCGCCGGGCGGAGACAGCATACCCGCTCCTCCCCTGACATCGGTCTGGCGGAGAAGATGGTGGCCGGCGGCAGTTCTGCTCGCGCTCCTCGCGATCGCGGCAGCGGCGCTGGCGCTGCCGCAGGTGCGCGCACTGGTGTGGCCCCCGCAGAAGCCGCCGCTCGTCCTCGTGCTGCCCTTCAAGGCCGAGGCGGCAGGGGCAGAGGCGCAGGCGGAGGCCGCGGGCTACACGTCCGAACTCATCGGTGCCCTCGCCCGCTTTCCCGAGCTGCGCGTGGCGGGAGTGGAGACCGCCTTCGCCGCCGCCAAGGCCTCGGAGACCGATCCCACATTCGCCCGCCGCTTCGGTGCCGACTACGTGCTGTCTGGAACATTCGATCCACGCGCCGATACGCTGGTCGTGCAGGCCATCCTGACCCGTGCGGGCGACGGGCGCGTGCTCTGGTCGGAGCGGATGACCGGCGGTCGCACGCCCGACATGGCGCATGGCGCCGGCCGGCGGATCGTCCAGGAGATCGCGCAGCGGCTCGGCCAGCCTTACGGCGTGATCCAGGCCGAGGAGTCTGCGCGCCTCCAGGGGCCCAAGGAGACCTGGAGCTCCTATTCATGCCTGCTGCGGACGTTCGACTACTGGCGCACCTACGGTGCCCAACTCCACCTCGCGGCGCGTGACTGCATCGAGGCCGCCGTGCGCAACGATCCCGGCGCCCGCGACGCGCTGTGGGCCTTCGCCTATCTCCGCCTGGACGAGTACCGGCTCGGCTACAATGCGCGCCCGAGCAGCGAGCCGCTCGCGGAGGCGGACACCCTGGCCCGCCGGGCGACGCAGCTGCAGCCATCCAATCCTCGCGCCTTCCAGGCCCTCGCTGCCGTGCGTTACGTCGTTGGGGACAAGGACGGCTTTCGCCGGGCGGCCGACGAGGCGCTGCGCCTGGGGCCGCACGATCCCGACATCCTCGCCGACATCGGGGCTTCCGAGATCGGAATGGGCGAGTTCGAGAGCGGCAATGCGCGGCTTGACGAAGCCATGCGCCTCAACCCCGTGCCGCCAGTGTGGATCCTGGCATGGCGCGCGGCGGGTGCGCTCGGCGCCGGCGCGCATGACGAGGCGCTGTCGTTCGCCAAGAGGTTCGATGCCGGAGAATACGTGCTCGGCGGCCTCATCCAGCTGGCCGTCGCGGATCTGGTGAAGGATGAGCAGCTGGCGCGCTCGGCCTACGAGGCGCTGCACCGGACGGCACCGGACGTACTGGCAGACCCGGCACCGTTCCTGCACCGCCAGGGGCCCGTCGGCGAAGGGGCGGACAGGCTGGCGCAGAGAGTGCGCGACGCCGCCGCACGGCTGCAGCAGCCGCAGTGACGCCGGGCTGTCCCGGGCCTAACCTGCCGGCCCGGGCAGACCACCGGCCGGCCCGGACGTGCCGAAACTCCACACGGGAAAGAGGTCGCCATGAGCACATCGCAGCAAGGGTCGAAGCACCCCGCCGGGTGCCACGTGCTGAAGGCGGGAGCCGCCTTCACCGGCAAGCAGGGTCTCAGCTACGCGGCAGCAGTGTCGGCGCAGACGGTCGGCGCGTCTCACATCCACATGCAGCTGGTCACGATCCCGCCCGGCGCCAGGGCGAAGGCGCACCGGCATGAGGCGCACGAGACGGCGCTCTATGTGCTGAGCGGCATCTCAGGCATGTGGTACGGCGACAATCTCGAGCAGCATCTCGAGGCCGGCGCAGGCGATTTCGTCTACATCCCCGCCGGAGTGCCCCACCTGCCCTATAATCCCAGCCAGTCGGAGCCCTGCACGGCCGTGATCTCGCGGACCGATCCAAACGAGCAGGAGAGCGTCATCCTGATGCCCGAGCTCGACGGCTTGAGAAAAACAGAGGTCGGGTGACAGGCCTGCCGCCACCTCGCCCGTAAAAGGCCACGCTCCAGCCCGGGAAATGAAGCGGATTGCTCGAATGCGAGCGAATGAAGCAGCGAGCCGGTGACGCCAGCCGGTCCAGCCTGCGCGCGCAGCTGGAACGGATGGGCATGAAGCGCTGGGACGATGATACGGAGCCGCGCACGGGAGACCGTGCGCGCTGGGGCGGGCTGGACATCAGGCAGATGAGGATCCTGCGGGTTCTCGGCAACCCCGCCCGTTTTGGTCCCACGACGCGCGAGGTAATCGAGGCGCTGGGCCTCGAGGCCTCCCTTTCTGTCAACGCGTCGGTGTCCCGAAGCCTCGCGAGGCTGGAAGCCCGCCAGCTGGTGGAAGCCGAACCCGGACCGGCCACCGACGGCCGCCGCAAACGCTGGGTGCTTTCCGCCGCCGGCCGCACGTTGCTCGCCCGCATGGGCTAGCGCTGACGTCCGCCCGGCTCGCCGGGAACGGTGAAGCCGCCCGCCAGTTGGCCCGAGCATGGGTGTGGACAGGATCGGGACCGGACGATGCGCCAGCACAGCAAGACGGGACGCGGTCTCGCGCGGGTCACGGCATTCGTCGGGGTCACCTTGGCGGCACAATCCGCCATGGCCCAGGAGACAGCACCCCCTGCAGCCGAGCCGACGCTGTTCGCGGCGGGGTGGTGGATCCTGCTGGTGATCGCCGTGGCGAGCGTCGCCTTCGGCGGCTGGGTCTGGTGGAGCTACCGCGGCAAGAAGTGACGCGAGGACCGCTTGCCTAAGCGGCAAAGCCGGTGTCGACGAAGGGCCGCCAGAAATCCACCGATTCACGCGTCATCGGAACGACGGCCCTGTCGGCCGGCTCGCGTTCCCGGAACGCGAACTCCATGCACAGCTCGTTGTCCGTCCCGCCCCCGGCTCGCACCGCGTCGAGCAGCTTTGGCGGCACGATGCGGCCGCCTTCATTGTGCTGCGCCGTGAAGGGCCAGTGGCCGCCCTTGTTGGCCGAGCTCTGCTTGATGTGAATGATCGGCGACCGCGCCGCAAAATCCCGGGCCCAGACATAGGGATCGGTGTCGGCAGGGTTCGGTGACGATACGTCGCCGTGATCGATGTCGACCATCGGCTTCAGGGGCAGCGGGAGACCCGCCTTGTCGATCTCGTCCTGCAGCGCGGCGGTGTCCGCGACGGTATGGCCGAGCTCGCGCCCGACGGACATGGGCTCCCAGAACAGGAAGTCGAGGCCTTTCCGCTCGGCATGCTCGGCGAGCTGGCGCCAGCAGTCGAGCGCCTGACCGAGCCGCTCGCGCCGCAGGTCAGCGTCGTCCCAGTCGCGATAGGTGAGGATCGCGAACTGGGTCCCGACGGCAGGGCAACCGAGGTCGGCGGCGATATCGACCATCGTCGAGAACCAGCCGACATAATAGTCGCGGACCTCGCGGTCGGGATGGCCGAAATGGTTCAGCCGGCCATAGGGACCGGTCATCAGCGACGTGACGCGCACGCCGTGCCGGTTGCACGCCGCAGCCATCTCGTCCGTCAGGCGCCGGATCACGGGCGCCGGCCAGGCCGGGTTGATGAACTCGTGCACCAGCTGGATGTAGCCGATGCGCACATCCTCGGCGATGGCACGGATGAGCTCGGCCGGCTCGGCATACCGGTTGACGAAGGGGTTGGTGTTGACCGAGAGGCGGAAGCCCATCGCCAGCCGTCTCCCGTTCAGGCGTTCTTGCCGTACCTGGAATCGAGGCCGTCGATGGCCTTGACGTTGCCGGCGCTGGACCCGTTCGGGTCGAACTCCGAGGCGAGCCAGGTATCGACGATGGCCTTGGCGAGTTCGGGCCCGATGACGCGTGCGCCCATCGTGATGATCTGCGCGTTGTTGGACTTGGCGGCCCGCTCGGCGGAATAGGTGTCGTGCGTCAGCGCCGCGCGGATGCCGGGCACCTTGTTGGCGGAGATGCACACGCCGATGCCTGTGCCGCAGACGAGGATGCCGCGTTCGTGCGAGCCGTCGAGGATCGTCTCGCTCGCGCCCGCCGCCATATCGGCGTAGAATCCCGACTTGGAAAGGTCGGTGACCTCGATGCCCGGCTTCGTCGCGAGATGGGCTGCGATTACGTCCAGAAGCGGCTTTCCGGCGCTGTCGGCGCCGATCACGATCTTCATGCTGTCCTCCCTGGGCAAGGGTTCCGGTCGAGCGTACCGGGCAATCCCGGCCCTGCCAGGATACGACGCGCGATCTCGACGCGAGTTCGTCTAACCCCTTGCCTGCTCGCTTGACAATTCATCCGAGAATGGAAAAAACATCAAGGGTAGAAAAAAATGACAGGTCCGCTGTCGTGAACATGGAAACGCCGAGGACGAGCTACGACGAGGACATGGAGCTCTGCATCCGTGCCGCGTGGTTGCATTACGCCGGTGGCCTGACGCAGGGCGAAGTCGCCAAGCGTCTCGGCATTCCCAGCGTCAAGGCCCACCGCCTCGTGGCGCGCGCCAACCGCAACGGCCTCGTCCGCGTCACCATCGACGGCGATATCGCCGAGTGCATCCAGCTGGAGGAGAGGCTCAAGGCCCGCTACGGCCTGGGCATGTGCGAGGTCGCCCCGGACCTCGACGAGACCGGCCTGCCTCTGAAGACGCTCTCGATAGCCGGCAGCCGCTATCTCCGCCTCGCCCTCGAGCAGGGCGAGCACGCCGTGATCGGATTCGGCCACGGCAGGACGCTGGCGTCCTGCGTGTCCGCCCTGCCCCGCATGCAGGTGCGCGGAACCAGGTTCGTGTCGCTGCTGGGCGGTCTCACCCGCCGCTTCGCGACGACGCCCTACGATGTCATCCATCGCCTCGTCGAGCGCACCGGAGCGGAGGCGTATGTGCTTCCCCTGCCCTTCTACGCCAACACCGTCGAGGACCGGGCTGTCCTGCTTGAGCAGCGTGGCGTCGCCCCCGTCGTCGAGATGGGCGTGCAGGCCACGCTGAGGCTCGTCGGCATCGGCTCGCTCGACGACGGTGCCTCCATCGTGTCGACCGGCATGATCGAGCGTGAGGAATTCGACGAGGCGCGCGCCTCGGGCGGTGTCGGCGAGGTGCTCGGGCACATCCTCGATCTGTCCGGCCGCCTCATCGAGAACGGACTCTCCGCCCGGACGCTTTCAATGGCCGCTGAGGACATTGGGCGCCAGAAGACGGTGGCGATCGCGGGAGGCCTGACGAAGGTCGACGCCATCCGCGCCGCCCTGGCGAGCGGCCTGATCTTTGGCATCATCACGGACGAGTGCACCGCCAAGGCGCTGGTGGCTTGAGAAGCCGGGCAAAGACCCGGCGACAAGAAGAAACGGATCAAGAAACCCCTGTCTGGGAGAAAACGAATGAGCGACAAAGCGAGGGACCTGTTCGAGCAGTTCGCCAAGAACAAGGTGAGCCGCCGCGAACTGATGGAAGGGGCTGGCAAGCTCGGCATTAGCGCCGCGGCCGCCAGCACCATGCTGAGCCAGGCGACGACGGCCGCGCTGGCAGCCGATTTCGACTGGAAGAAGTTCAACGGCAGCAAGGTGCACCTGCTTCTGAACAAGCACCCCTATGCCGATGCGATGATTGCCGACCTGGCGGCCTTCAAGACCCTGACGGGCATCGACGTCACCTACGACGTGTTCCCCGAGGACGTGTACTTCGACAAGGTCACTGCCGCCCTGTCGTCCAAGTCCAGCCAGTACGACGCCTTCATGACCGGCGCCTACATGACCTGGACCTACGGCCCGGCTGGCTGGGTCGACGACCTCAACGAGTACATCAAGGATCCGGCCAAGACGAACCCCAACTACAATTGGGAAGACGTGCTTCCCGGCCTGCGCGCCTCGACGGCGTGGAACGGCGTCCCCGGCGGCGCCCTCGGCTCGGCAGATGCCAAGCAGTGGTGCATTCCGTGGGGCTACGAGCTGAACTCAGTCACCTACAACCGGAAGATGTATGAAAAGGCCGGCGTGAAGCCTGCCAACAACCTCCCGGAGATGATCGAGACCACCGCCAAGCTGACCAAGGACCTCGGCGGCCCATACGGCATCGGCGTCCGCGGCTCGCGCTCCTGGGCGACGATCCACCCGGGCTTCCTGTCCGGCTACGCCAACTACGGCGAGAAGGACCTGAACGTCTCGGCGGACAGCAAGCTGTCCGCGGCGATGAACACGGCGGGCTCGAAGGCCTACCACAAGCTCTGGGTCGAGATGATCCAGAACTCGGGCCCGAAGAACTGGTCGACCTACACCTGGTACCAGGTCGGCACGGACCTCGGCGCCGGCGCCTCGGCGACGATCTTCGACGCCGACATCCTCGGCTACTTCATGAACGGCGGCGAGAACAAGGAGCGGGGCAACCTCGGCTTCCACGCCTTCGCAGCCAACCCCGCTGCCAAGGCCCCGACGCCGAACGTCTGGATCTGGTCGCTGGCGATGAACGCCTTCGGCAAGCAGAAGGACGCGGCCTGGTACTTCATGCAGTGGGCTTCCAGCAAGGAGCACGACCTGTTCGGCGCTCGCAAGATGGACTTCGTCAACCCCGTCCGCGCCTCGGTGTGGAAGGACGACGAGTTCCGCCAGCGTATCGCCAAGTCGTATCCCGGCTATCTCGACCAGCATGACGCCTCGGCGCCGGGCGCGAAGATCTACTTCACCGCCCAGCCGCTCTTCTTCGACGTCACGACCCAGTGGGCCGAGACGCTCCAGAAGATGGTCGCCAAGCAGGTGCCGGTGGAGGAGGGTCTCGACCAGCTCGCGAACTCGATCAACCAGCAGCTCAAGGACGCCGGTCTCGGCTAAGGCCAGGCCCGGAACGCATTGACGGACGGCGCGCGCTCCGGCGCGCGCCGTTCCTTTCAGCCGGGTACGGCCGAGGTCCAGCCAGTGCCCGCCGACGTTGGGACAGGCCCAAGCGGCCGACCTATCCCGCGCCCCGAACCACGACCCTGAACGAGCCGCCCATGACCGCCGCAGCACTCCCCCAGCCAGTCCAGCGCAAGCGCCGAGCACGGTGGCTGCCCTATCTGCTCAGCCTGCCCGCGCTGCTGGTGTGCATCGGCATCATCATCCCGTTCTTCACGGCAGTGTACTACTCGATGATGCGCTTCCGGCTGAACCTGCCGGCGATGAAGGGCTTCATCTGGTTCGACAACTACAAGAATTTCCTGTGGGACGCGGAGTTCTGGAACACGGTCCGGGTCTCGTTGCTCTACACCGGGCTCACCGTCGGCGTGGAACTGGTCCTCGGTCTCGTGATCGCGCTGCTGCTGCAGCGGCAGACCCGGTTCAACAACTTCGTCTCCATCATCCTCCTGCTTCCGCTGATGACGGCGCCGGCACTCGCCGCGCTGATGTGGAAGCTGATGACGAACCCCAATTTCGGCGTGCTGTCCTACCTCGTCCAGCTCATGGGCGTGCAGGACTTCAAATGGGCCTCGAGCCCGAACTCGGCGCTGTTCACCGTCGTGCTCGTCGACGTGTGGGTCTACACGCCCTTCATCATGATCCTGCTGCTGGCGGGCCTGCGCTCGCTGCCGAAACAGCCCTTCGAAGCCGCCGCGCTCGACGGCGTGCCGCGCCGGTTCGTCTTCTTCCGCATCACGCTGCCGATGCTGATGCCCTACATCGTCACCGCGACGCTGTTTCGCCTGCTCGACTCGATCCAGCAGTTCGACATCATCTACGCCATGACGCAGGGCGGGCCCGGAAACACGCTGCTGGTCTTCCAGGTCCGCAGCTACCTCGAGTTCTACCAGTAC
The DNA here is from genome assembly GCF_059501845.1 of Alsobacter sp. Lineage (NCBI taxonomy): Bacteria > Pseudomonadati > Pseudomonadota > Alphaproteobacteria > Hyphomicrobiales > Alsobacteraceae > Alsobacter > Alsobacter sp. Next base: position 245,030 of record NZ_JCACDK010000011.1, read on the forward strand.
ACCAACGTCGGCAAGTCCTCGGCGCTGCTGATCATCCTGTGGGCGATCACCTACGCGCTGTCGAACGTCTTCATCAAGCAGTGGCTCAAGCTGCGCGAACGCGCGCACGGCGCGACCTAGGGAGGCCGGCATGGAACACACCTCGTCCCTCGAGAAGGTGGTGCGCGGCGTCCTGATCGCGCTGATCCTGATCTTCTTCCTGTTCCCGATCGTCTGGATCTTCCTCATGTCGTTCCAGACGAACGAGGACATCCTGCGCATACCGCCGAGCGTCTTCTTCACCCCGACGCTGTCGAACTACGTCGCGCTGATCACGGGCAAACTGTCCTCGACCGCCGGCAACCTCGACATCGCCTTCATGAAAAACCTGTGGAACAGCCTGCTGCTCTCCACGGTGTCGGTGCTGGTTGCCCTCATCCTGGGCGTGCCCGCCGCCTATGCCTTCGCGAGGTTCAAGTTCCGGCTGGGCGAGGACATCGCCTTCACGCTGCTCTCGTTCCGCTTCGCGCCGCCACTGCTCGTCCTGCTGCCGCTGTCGCTCTACTTCCAGCAGCTCGGGCTCACCGACACCTATGTCGGCCTGATCTGGGTGTACCAGCTCATCGCGCTGCCGCTGATCCTGTGGATCGTCCGCGGCTATTTCGAGGACATCTCGCCCGACATCGAGCACGCCTATCGCATCGCCGGCCATTCGTGGTGGCGGACCTTCTTCAAGATCGCGGTGCCGCTGGCGGGCCCCGGCATCGCCGCGGCGGGGCTGCTCGCCTTCATCTTCTGCTGGAACAACTTCGTCTTCGCGCTGGTTCTGGCCTCCGCCGACAAGCAGCCGGTGACCGTGGGCGCGCTCGCCTTCGTCACGGCCTCGGGGATCCAGTACGGCCAGATCGCCGCCGCAATCGTGCTGTCGATCGCGCCGACGCTGGCACTGGCACTCTATGCCCAGCGCTACCTCGTCGAGGGTCTCTCGCTCGGCGCGGTGAAGGGATAAGCCATGGCCCAGATCGAACTGCAGAGCGTCTCGAAGGGCTTCAAGACCGGCAAGGTTCTCGACGGCGTCTCGCTCGCCGCCGAGACGGGCGAGATCGTCGTGATCTTCGGCCCGTCCGGGACAGGCAAGACCGTGCTTCTGCGCCTGGTCGCAGGCGTGGAGGAACTCGATTCCGGCGCCATCCGGCTTGCGGGCACCGACGTCAGCGACGCGCCGCCCGAGGAACGCGGCGTCGGCATGGCCTTCCAGAACTTCGCACTGTTTCCGCACATGTCGGCGTTCGACAATGTCGCCAGCGCACTCACCGCTCGCGGCGCGACATCAGACAGCATCCGCGGCAAGGTGGACAAGGTCGCGAGCCTGCTGAAGATCTCGCACGTGATGCAGCACGCGCCACGCGAACTCTCCAACGGCCAGAAGCAACGCACGGCCCTCGCCCGCGCCCTCGTGGCGGACCCCAAGATCCTCCTGCTCGACGACCCGCTGCGCAACGTCGACGCGAAGCTGCGCTACGAGATGCGGCTGGAACTTCCCTCGCTCCTGAAAGCTTCGGGCTCGACGGTTCTTTACGTCACGCAGGACTACAAGGAAGCCATGGCGCTGGGCGACCGCATTGCCGTGCTGCTGGGCGGCGGATTTGCTCAGGTGGCCACCCCTGCCGAGATCTACCGTCAGCCGGCAACGCTCGGTGTCGCCCGGCTGTTTGGCGATCCCACGATCAATGTCGTTCCCGTCGACCCGGCTCTCGTCAATGGTGTCCCGACCGTCAGCGTCGGCGGCAAGGCGCTCTCGCTTCCGGCGAGCTTCGCGCATGCCGCGGGCCGTGGCTGCTCGCTCGCCCTGCGGCCCGAGAGCATCGTCGTCGAGGAGACGGCGGCTCCCGACAGCTTCCCCGTCGAGGTCGTCGCCGTGACGCCGCTCAACGAGAAGACCGTGCTCCTGCTGCGCACGCAGGACGGACGCGAGATGCTGGCCTCCGAGGCCGGCACGGACGAGGCTCCGCGCCGTCACGGGCCGGCCTTCGCCCGCTTCGACCCCGATTCCATCCTGCTTTTTGAAGCCGAGAGCGGCCGGCGTATCCCGCCGCGCGCCGCCTGAGGACGACCGCATGCCCGACATCGCCCTGTCCATCGACGGCGTTGACAAGATCTACGAGCGCCGCGGCAAGCCGGCCGTCCACGCCGTGAAGAAGCTCGACATGACGATCCAGAAGGGCGAGATCGTCGCCCTGCTCGGATCGTCGGGCTGCGGAAAAACCTCCACGCTGCGGATGATCGCGGGTTTCGAGGACGTCACCAACGGCTCGATCACGCTGGCCGGCCGCCGCATCGAGGGTCTCCCTCCTGCCCGGCGCAACGTGGCGATGGCCTTCGAGGGCTACTCGCTCTACCCGCCGCTGACGGTGCGCGACAACATCGCCTTCGCGCTGAAGAGCGGCAAGGCGAGCCCGCAGGAGGTCTCCAAGGCGGTGTCGGACGTGGCGGCGTTGGTCGAGATCGAGCCGATTCTCGACCGTTACCCCTCGTCGATCTCCGGCGGCCAGCAACAGCGTGCCTCACTCGCCCGCGCCCTCGTCCGCAGGGCGGACCTCTATCTCCTCGACGAGCCCATGGGGCAGCTGGAGCCGCAGCTGCGCTCGGTGCTGCGCGGACGGCTGAAGAGCCTTCTCCTCGAGCGCGGCATGACCTCCATCTTCGTCACCCACGACCAGACGGAGGCCAATGCGCTGGCCGACAGGATCGCGGTGATGGAAGGCGGCGTCCTGCAGCAGTTCGCGAGCCAGAAAGAGCTCAAGGAACGCCCGGCCAACCTCTACGTCGCGACCTTCATCGGAGAGCCGCCCATGAACGTCTTCGACGCCGGCGTGGTCAATGCCGACCGGCTGTCCTTCAAGGTCGCCGGCGGGCCGGGTCTCGACTATCCGGCGAGCGATCTCCCCCAGGCCGTGCGCGATGCCATCGGAAAGCGCGACAAGGTTGTGATCGGGGTGCGTCCCCACGCCGTACGACTCGGTAGCGGTGCGAACGAGGCGATGGTCATGTCCAACCAGTGGCTGGGCGACCAGAGCCACATCGCGATGGAGGTCGCCGGCAAGCTCCTCGTCGCGGTTTCGCACGCCCCGATCGCCGCCCGCCGAGGTGACACGTTGCGATACTCGATCGCCGCGTCCGACCTCCACGTCTTCGATCCGGCAACGACGCGGGCCGTCTCGCACGGCCTCGAGGCCGCCTGACACGGATGCAAATTTCGGAACGACGCTGATGCAGGATCTCGGACAGTTCGACCTGATCGTGGTGGGCGGCGGCATCAACGGCGCCGGCATCGCGCGGGATGCGGCCGGACGGGGCCTCTCCGTCCTCCTGTGCGAGAAGGACGACCTCGCGCAGGGCACGTCGTCGCGATCGGGCAAGCTCGTCCATGGCGGCCTGCGCTACCTCGAATACTATGAGTTCCGGCTGGTGCGCGAGGCGCTGATCGAGCGCGAGGTTCTGCTCGACGCCGCGCCGCATATCATCTGGCCCATGCGCTTCGTGCTGCCACACAGCCCGGAGCAGCGCCCGGTGTGGCTGATCCGGCTCGGCCTCTTCCTGTACGACAACCTCGGCGGCCGCCAGAAGCTGCCTCCCACGCGGAAACTCGACCTGCGGCGCAGCCCGGAGGGCAAGCCGATCCGCAAGGAGTATTCGAGCGCCTTCGAGTACTCGGACTGCTGGGTGGACGACGCACGTCTCGTGGTCCTGAACGCCCTCGACGTCCGCCAGCGCGGGGGCATGGTGAAGACCCGCAGTCCCCTCGTCAGCGCCCGGCGCGGAGCCGATGAGTGGACCGTCGAGCTCAGGGACACCCGCAAGGGCAGCAACCTCACGGCACGCGGGAAGGTCGTCGTGAATGCGGCGGGACCCTGGGTGGAGGAGGTGCTGCGCCGCACCGGCCGCAATGCCGAGGACAGGGTCCGGCTCGTCAAGGGAAGCCACATCATCACCCGCAAGTTCTGGGAAGGCGAGCAGGCCTACCTTCTTCAGAACGACGACAAGCGGGTGATTTTCGTGAACCCGTACGAAGGGGACATGGCGCTGATCGGGACGACGGATATCCCGTTCACGGGATCCGCCGACGAGGTCGAGATCGCGCAGGACGAGGTCGACTACCTGCTGCGCGTCATCAACCGCTATTTCGAGGTCCAGCTGACCCCGGACGACGTGGTGCACTCCTTCTCCGGAGTGCGGCCGCTCTACGACGACAAGGCCGCGAACCCCAGCGCCGTCACCCGCGACTACGTGTTCGACGTGGACGCGCCCCAGGGCGGCGCTCCTCTCCTGTCGGTCTTCGGCGGCAAGATCACCACCTACCGCAAGCTCGCCGAGCACGCGATCGAGAAGCTTGCGCCCTTCTTCCCGCAGATGGCCGGTGCCTGGACAGCCAAGGTCCCCATGCCGGGCGGCGACATGCCGGACGCCGACTTCGACCGCTTCCTCGCAGCGCTGCGCAAGGCGCATCCCTGGCTGCCGCAGGATGTGGCGCACGGCTACGCCCGGCGCTACGGCACCCGCACCGAAGCGCTGCTGCACGGCGCTAAAAACCTCGCGGCACTCGGCCACCATTTCGGCGGAACGCTCTATGAGCGGGAAGCCCGATTCCTCGCCGAGACGGAGTGGGCCGACACGGCCGAGGACATCCTCGACCGCCGCACCAAGCACGGCCTGCACCTGACGGCCCAGCAGCGGGCCGCCTTCGAGACCTGGTTCGCGGGCGCTCCCGCCGAGCCCGTGCGGTGAACCTTCCCGTGTCCCAAGACAATGCGAGGGCCGTGCCCGGCCCTTCTGCCTCGCGCTTCCTCTCCGCGTCCGCCCCCTACCGGATCGTCTTCACGGACCAGTATGGCGTGCTGCATGACGGGCATAAACCCTACCCTGGTGCGCAGGAGGCTCTGCGGGCCCTGAAGGCACGGGGAGCCCTGGTCCTGGTGCTGTCCAACTCAGGCCGGTCCGGCGAGGTGAACGCAGGCCGGCTCGCACGCTTCGGCTTTGGTGCGGACCTCGTCGACCACGTCGTTACCTCTGGTGACGTCGCACGGCGGTTCCTGCAGGCAGGCGGGCTGCCCGTTCCGTCCGGCGCGGCAACACGCTGCCTGTCGATCACCACCGGACCAGACAGCGACCTGGCGGACAGCCTGGGCTACACCCATGCCAAGGACGGCAGCGAGGCAGACCTCGTGCTCATCGGCGGCAGCCGGGGCGAAGCGGTCGGGCTCGACGGCTACAGGACCATGCTGGCGCCCGCTGCACGGCGCGGTGCTCCGGCCGTCTGCACCAACCCCGACCGGATCATGCTGACCGGGACAGGCACGACCTTCGGGTCCGGCCGGATCGCCGAGCTCTACCAGGAACTCGGCGGGATGGTGACGTGGATCGGCAAGCCCTATCGCGAGATCTACGAAGCGGCCGCAGAGGTCGCCGGGGTCTCAAACCCCTCCGAGGTGCTGTGCGTCGGCGACAGCGTCGAGCATGATGTTGTCGGCGCACGAGGTTTCGGAGCCGCGGTCGTCCTCGTGCGGACGGGGATCCTCGCCACCCTCGACGAGCGGGCGCTGGCGGGAGAGCTTGCCCATCACGGCGTCGTTCCCGACTACGTGCTGCCCGGCCTGGCCTGACCGCCGTCGCCTGCGACACAACCCGCGATGGACGGCGGAGGCAGACTCACCCATTGTCGCGGCCGTTGCCACGCCGGATCACGTATGTCCTCTCCGCCTCTCTGGACCCGCCGCAGCGCGCTGGTACCCCTCCTCGCAGCCCCGCTTCTCGCGTCCTGCTCGGCGGTCGGCGCCTTCAACGCGATTGTCCCAGCGGAAGCCGGGGCAAGAAAGGCCGTCGACGGAGCGGCCTACGGACCCGAGGCGCGGCAGAAGCTGGACCTCTATGTTCCGGCCCAGCCGGTGCGCGGAGCTCCCGTCGTCCAGTTCATCTATGGCGGGTCGTGGGACAGCGGCGAGCGTGCCTCCTACGCCTTTGTCGGCGAGGCTTTGGCGGCGCGCGGCATCGTCACCGCCGTCGTGGACACCCGGTTGGTTCCCGAGGTGCGCTTCCCGGCCTTCGTGGAGGACAGCGCGGCGGCGACCGTGTGGCTGAAGCGCAACGTGGCGGACCATGGCGGCGACCCCGGCCGCATCTTCGTCATGGGGCACTCCAGCGGAGCCTATAACGCGGCCATGGTCGCCGTGACGCCGTTATTCACGCGCCAGGCCGGACTGCAGGGCCGGGTCTATGCCGGCCTGATCGGCCTGGCCGGTCCCTACGATTTCCTGCCGCTCGACGTCGGCGCCACGCAGACCGCGTTCGGGTCCTATCCCGACCTGCCGCGCACCCAGCCGGTGATCGTGGCGACACGCAGCGCGCCGCCGGCCTTCCTGGCGACGGGGGCGGAGGACCGCACCGTCTATCCCCGCAACACGGTTGCACTGGCGAAGCGGCTGCGGGAACTCGGCGTGCCGGTCGTCGAGAAGACCTACCCCGACATTGGCCACGCCGGCATCCTGACGGCCATCGCGTCGCCGTTCCGCGACCGTGCCCCTGTGCTCGACGACGTCGTGGCCTTCGTCAAGGGCGGCGCCGGCGCGTGATGCACGCCGGTGGCGGGACGGCTCAGTCCAGCCCCAGCATCAGCCGGAGGTTCTGCACCGCAGCTCCCGAGGCTCCCTTGCCGAGGTTGTCGAGGCGCGCCACGAGCACCGCCTGCCGCCGTGCCTCGCTGCCATAGACGTAGAGTTCCAGCGCATCCGTGTCGTTCAGAGCCTGCGGCTCGAGCTTGCCGTCCTTCGTAGCCGGGCGGACGGACACGAGCCCGCCGGCGGGATAGGCGGCGCGCAGCGCCTCCTCCAGTTCGGCGGCCTTCGGCTGTCCCGGCAGGTCGTCGAGATGCAGCGGGATGCTGACGAGCATGCCCTGCCGGAAATTCCCGACCGACGGCACGAAGATGGGCCGGCGCGAGAGGCCCGAATAGCGCTGCAGCTCCGGCACATGCTTGTGCTCGAGCCCCAGACCGTACAGCTCGAAATCCGGCGCCGTCCCCGCCTCATAGGCCTCGATCATCGACCTGCCGCCGCCGGAGTAGCCGCTGACGGCATTGACGCTGACGGCCTGGTCCCGGGCGACGAGACCGGCGTCGACCAGCGGCCTGAGCAGGGCGATTCCTCCGGTGGGATAGCAGCCGGGATTGGCGACGAGACGTGCCGTGCGGATCGCGTCGGCGTGGCCTTGGGCCAGCTCGGCGAAGCCATAGGTCCAGCCGTCGGCGACGCGGTGGGCCGTCGAGGCATCGAGCACGCGCGGCGCGGCGGAGCCGAGGGCAGCCGCCAGCGCGACCGACTCCTTCGCGGCGTCGTCGGGCAGGCAGAGGACGACCGCGTCGACCTTCCCCATCAGCTCCTGGCGTGCGCCGGGATCCTTGCGGTGCTCCGGGGCGATGCTGACGATCTCGATATCGCGCATGCCGGCCAGACGCTCGCGAATGCCGAGCCCCGTCGTGCCCGCCTCTCCGTCGATGAAAACACGCGCCATGGCCGTCTCCGCAGGACCGCGCGACGGTCATGGACCACCGCGGAGGCGCTTCGATGACGGAGCGCCATGACGGTGTCAATACGGCGTGCCGTCGGCCGGTTCACCTCTGCGTGGCTGCGCGCCTCAGGTCCTTCACCGCGACGACGATCCGCGCCACCTCCGGCAGGTCGTCCCGCATCGTCAGGCCGAAGATGGCGCGTTCATCGTCTTCGGGCGCCGGGCGGAGCGGCCGGGCGGGAATGGTCATCGTCACCGATCCCGCAGGTCCCCAGAAGACGTCCTGCCGCCGCCCGAAGGCCAGCCTGCCCTGCCGGTCGGAACCGATCTGCACGACGCTGAACCCGCCCGTATCGGCTTCGGTCACCCGGACCATGACGGAATCGAGGTCCGGACGTCCGATCACGACCGGGACCTCGCAGGCGACCCGCGCGTCACATTGCGCGTTGCGCTCGGAACTGAGCGTGCCGTCATCGTTCATCCGCGCGACGTAGACGAGGAAAGGGTCTGCTGCGGGGCCTCCCGCGACCGAAGGGGTCTGCAGTGCGGCAAACGACAGCAACAGGACGAAACCGGCCAGCACGGCGGGATAGCTTGTGCACTGCATCATGGCCTCCTGAGTTCATGCTGCAATGCAACATGCAGAGATGATGCCAAGCGCCTCCCGGCTTGTGCGGCCTGCGGCCTTGTCCTGCTTTCACTCGGCGGTCACGGCAGGAGGAATGCGCCCCCATCCGGCGCGTTCCTTCGCTGCGGCGCGATGGTGCGGCGCTTACCGTGCCGCCTTCTTGCCGGCCAGCATCTGCAGATGGTGCTGCAGGATGGTGGAGGCCGCGATGGCCGTGATATCGGCATGGTCATAGGCTGGCGCGACCTCAACTACGTCCATGCCGCGCCAGTCGAGCGGCCAGAGCTCGCGCAGGATCATGAGAGCCTGAGCCGAGGAGAGCCCGCCCGAGACAGGCGTGCCCGTGCCAGGCGCGTAGGCGGGGTCGAGGCAGTCGATGTCGAAGGTGAGGTAGGCGGGCCCCTGCCCCACCCGTTCCGTCACCGCGGCCGCGACACCTCCCACGCCCATTCCCTGGACCGTATAGCTGTCGAGGATGGCGATGCCGAAGTCCTGGGGAGCCGTGGTGCGGATCCCGATCTGGACGGACCGGGCGGGATCGATGAGCCCTTCCGCGACCGCCCGGCACACGAACGTGCCATGCGAGATCTTGCCGGGGTCGTCGGGCCAGGTGTCCTGGTGGGCGTCGAACTGGACGAGCGCCATCGGGCCGTGCCGGCGGGCATGGGCGCGCAGCAGCGGCAGCGTGATGAAGTGGTCCCCGCCGATGGTGCAGAGGTGCACGCCGGCATCGACCACGCGCGAGGCCTCCGCCTCGATCACCTGCGGCACCGTCTCCAGATGCCCGTGGTCGATTGGGCAGTCGCCATAGTCGATGACCGCCATCGCCTCGAACGGGTCGCGGCCGGACGGGTACTGCGGGTCGCCGTCGAAGATGGCCGAAGCCCGGCGCACGGCCTGCGGCCCAAAGCGGGCGCCGGGGCGGTTCGATGTCGCGGTATCGAGGGGCACCCCCCACACAGCCACGTCGACCCCGTCGAGATCATGGGAATAGCGCCGGCGCATGAAGGACAGCGCCCCGGAGAAGGTGGCTTCCATCGCGCCTCCCAGCAGTTTGCCGCGGAACGCGTTGTCGACGGGAGGCGGGCTGGACATGGATGCTTCTCCGGGAACCGGCGCGACCTTAGTGCGCCGGGTGCCGACGCCTCAAGGGGCCGGGGCGGTCACGGCGGCGATGTAGCTGTCGCGCGTCTGCGGCGGCGGCACCGACCTCGGGCCGAAGACATGCCTTTCCAGGAAGTAGCCGGTCAGCCGGAAGCCGTCTGCCACCTCGGACGGGGTCGGGTAGGAACCGCGTCCCTCCCCCCGCAGGAAGGGCGGCAAGGGCAGCAGCCTCTCCGCATAGGGCCCGGCTCCCTCGGCCGAAACCGCTCTCCCGCTGCGGGGCGAGACGTAGACAAGACCGTCCGTCGCGCCCGTGACCGCGCAGGCGGAGATGTCCAGCCCGAAGCCGAGTTCGCCCAGCAGGGCCAGCTCGAAGCGCACCACCAGTGCGGCGGCATGGGTGGGGTCGTGCAGCGCTTCCGCGACGATGCCGAAGGTCTCGTACAAGGCGGGATGAGGATCGCGCTCCGGCAGCAGGCGAAGCAGGGCCGCGACGCTGGACAGGCCATAGAGCGCGGCGGGGGATCCGATGAGCCCCGCCGCGCGCAGCCGCGTTGCTTCGACCTGAAATGTCCCGAGCTGCTCGTCCAGCCGCGCGCGCCAGTGGGCCTCGACCTCGTTGCCGGCCTGAAGGACCGGCTGCAGGCGCCGCGAGCGCCCGCCCCGGACGAGCCCGAGATGGCGGCCGCGCTCACGCGTCATCAGCTCGAGGATCACGGACGTTTCGCCGTGCCGCTTCGCCCCGATGACGATCGCCTCGTCGCGCCACTCCACGTGATTTCAACCTCCCAGCGCAGCCGCCCGGGATGACATTGCGCTTGCAGCGTGGCTCACGACAATCGGAGCCGGACATTCAGCTCAGTTCTTCGGGAATTCCAGTCCCATCTCGCGGTAGCGGGCCGGGTCGTCGGCCCAGTCCTCGCGCACCTTGACGAACAGGAAGAGGTGGATGGTTGTCTCCGCGGCCTCCGCGATTTCCTTGCGCGCCGTTTCGCCGATGGCGCGGATGGTCTGGCCACCCTTGCCGAGCACGATCTTCCGCTGGCTCTCGCGCGCGACGAAGATCGTCTGCTCGACACGAGCCGAGCCGTCCTTCTTCGTCGTCCAGGAGTCGGTCTCGACCGTCGACTGGTATGGCAGTTCGTCGTGGAGCCGCTCGAACAGCTTTTCGCGGGTGATCTCGGCCGCGAGCATGCGCAGCGGAGCATCGGAAACCTGGTCCTCCGGATAGAGCCAGGGGCCCTCCGGCATCCTCGCCGCCAGCCGCGCCCGCATCGTGGCGACGCCGTCGTCCGAGATCGCCGCGACCATGAAGGTCTCGGCGAACTGCGTCCTTTCGTTCAGGTCCTGCGCCAGCTTGAGAAGGCTGGGGCGCTCGACCGTGTCGACCTTGGTGAGAACGAGCACCTTGGGCTGCTTCAGCTCGCCCAGGCGCTTGATGATGGCGTCCGTCTCCTCGTCCGGGCCGCGCCGTGCATCGACGAGGAGCGCGATCACGTCGGCATCGGCAGCTCCACCCCAGGCGGAGATCACCATCGCCCGCTCCAGGCGCCGCTTGGGGGCAAAGATGCCCGGCGTGTCGACGAAGACGATCTGCGTGCGATCCTCCATTGCAATGCCACGGACGACTGCCCGCGTGGTCTGGACCTTGCGGGACACGATGGAGACTTTCGCTCCGACCAGCGCATTCACCAGCGTCGACTTGCCGGCATTGGGAGCGCCGATCAGGGCGACGTAGCCGCAGCGGGTCGGCGCTTCCTCGGCATGCTGGACATCGGTCACGGCTGAGTCTCCACGTTCAGGCGCTCACGCCGGATGAAACCGATGGCCGCCGCCTGCTCCGCCAGCCGCTTCGAACGGCCCACCGCCTCGCATGGATCATAGCCCTGCACCACCGCGGCAATGCGGAAAACGGGAGCATGGTCCGGCCCGGAGCGCTCCACCTCCCGGTAGATCGGCGCGGGAAGCGCCAGCGAAAGTGCCCATTCCTGCAGCGCGGACTTGGCGTCGCGCACGGAACGCCCCGGCTCCGACATCTTCGGCCCGAACCCGCGCTCCACGAGGTCCGACGCGGCCTGGAAGCCGGCATCGAGGTAGACGGCAGCGATCACCGATTCGCAGACATCGGCAAGGATCGCCTCCTTCTTGCGAAGGCCCGACTGCATTTCCCCGATGCCGAGCCGGATATGCGGCCCGATGTTCCAGGCCGCTGCAACCTCGGCACAGGTCTCGCGGCGCACCAAATGGGCAAGCCGGCGCGACAGCTCCCCCTCGCTGGCGGCGGGAAAGGTGCGGTAGAGCAGCGATGCGACGGCGAGGCCCAGCACCCGGTCTCCGAGGAACTCGAGACGCTGGTAGTGCGGGCCATCGGCCGGCGTGCCCGGCAGCGCGCTGATATGGGTGAGAGCCCGCTCCAGGGGGCCACGGTCGGTGAAGCGGTGGCCGATCGCCTCTTCGAGCTCGGAGATGTCCGGCCTGCGTCTCGCCATCAGTGGACGGTCTTGAACAGCCTGCTCCAGCGCACGGTCCACGGCCATTCCCAGACCTGCCAGGCGTATCCGTCCGGGTTGTCGATGGAGAAGAAGATCACCTCGGCCCGGCCGACGAAGTTGCGGTAGGGCACGTAACCGACGCCACGATCACGCGGCTCGCGCGAGTCGGAGGAGTTGTCCCGGTTGTCGCCCATCATGAAGAAGTTTCCGGGCGGCACCTGGTAGACGGCGGTGTTGCGCGAGAGTTCGCTGTGGAAGCGGGAGAACTCCTGGATCGTGTAGCTCACGCCGTTCGGCAGCGTCTCGCGATAGTAGATTACGGTGTCCATCTGCTCCGCGCCCATGTTGATGGGCTCGCGGCGGATCTCCTCCTTCTTCACGGCCTCGCCATTGATGTGAAGGACGCCGTCCAGCATCTGGATCTTGTCGCCGGGCAGGCCGATGACGCGCTTGATGTAGTCGACCGAACTGTCGCGCGGCAGCTTGAAGACGGCGATGTCGCCCCGTTGCGGCTCCGCCGCCCACACCCGGCCGCTCAGCGCGTGGCCGGTGGCATCGTCGATCTGCGAGCCGAACGGCAGCGAAAAGACCGAGTAGCCGTAGGAGTACTTGGAGACGAACAGGTAATCGCCGATCAGAAGCGTCGGGATCAGCGAACCCGACGGGATGTTGAACGGCTGGAAGAGAAATGTCCGGACCACGACCGCGATCAGCAGCGCCTGGACTATGACCTTGAGGGTCTCGCGAAAGCCGCCCTCCTCGGACTTCTTGCTTGTGTCCGCCACGCTGCGCTGCTCCGTCATGGCACGTCCTCATGCGACCGCGCCGCCGTAACGGCGGGAGGTCCGCCCCGGCCCGGCAGCGGGTATAATGCCCGCGCAGACGCGTGGCAATTCACGCCACGCGGCGCCGGCAAGGCTTTCACGGCCCGGCGGCCGGGCGCGCCTCAATCACGACGAACGCCTGGGCGAGCGGATGGTCGTCGGTCAGCGTCAGATGGATCACGGGCGCGTGCCCGGCGGGCACGATGGCGGCCAGCCGTTTCGCCGCGCCCCCCGTCAGCTGCAGCGTCGGCGCACCTGACGGCAGGTTGACGACGCCGATGTCCTTCAGGAACACGCCACGGCTGAAACCGGTGCCGAGAGCCTTGGCGCACGCCTCCTTGGCGGCAAACCGCTTCGCGTAGGATGCGGCGCGCTGCGCTCGACGGTCCGACTTGCGGCGCTCCTCGGCGGTGAAGACCCGCTCCACGAAGCGCTTGGGAAATCGCTCCAGCACGCGCGCGACGCGCGTGATGTCGCAGAGGTCACTGCCGATCCCGACGATCATCGGCCCGCGCCGGCGCGCCCCTTGTCCATCGCCTCGCGCATGCGCGCGATCGACTGGGCAAAGCCGACGAACACGGCCTCGCCGACGAGGAAATGACCGATGTTGAACTCGACGAACTCCGGGCAGGCGGCCAGGATCTCAGCCGTCTCGTAGTCGAGGCCGTGGCCGGCGTGGACCTCGAGCCCCGCGGCGTGGCCGTGTGCCGCCCCGCGCAGGAGCCTCGCGTGCTCGGCTTTCGCCTTTTCGGCATGCCCGTGCTCGACAGCCTCGCACCATGTGCCGGTGTGCAGCTCCACGACGGGAGCGCCCAGCCTGACGGCCATGTCGAGGGCCTTCTCGTCCGGCTCGATGAACAGCGACACGCGAACACCGGCGGCCGTCAGCTTCTCCACGAACGGAGCCAGGTGCTCTCGACCGCCGACGACATCGAGTCCGCCCTCGGTGGTACGCTCCTCGCGCTTCTCCGGCACGAGGCAGACGGCATGCGGGCGGATGCGCAGCGCGATGTCGAGCATTTCAGGCGTCGCGGCCATTTCGAAGTTGAGCGGCTTGGTCAGGCGCTCCTTCAGGGCAGCCATGTCGCCATCGCGGATGTGCCTGCGGTCCTCGCGCAGGTGGGCCGTGATGCCGTCCGCCCCCGCATCGATGGCGAGCAGGGCCGCGCGAACCGGGTCCGGCCGTGTTCCGCCGCGCGCGTTGCGCAGCGTGGCGACGTGGTCGACATTGATGCCGAGGCGGATCCGGCTTGTCATCGTCTTCAGGCCTTCAGATTGCGGCTTCCAGGCTTCGTCGCGGGAATCGCGGCGAGGTCGGGCGGAAGCCGGTCGGCCGGATAGGCCGGGATGTCGAGCTGGGCGAGGCTGACCAGCGGCACGCCGAGATCCGCCTTGCCGCCCGACCTGTCGATGAGGCAGGCCGCCCCGACGACAGAGCCGCCGGCCTCGCGGATGGCTTCGAGGCACTCCCGCGACGACAGGCCCGTGGTGACGATGTCCTCCACCATCAGCACACGGTCCGCCTTGCCGATCTCGAAGCCGCGGCGCAACCGGAAACGGCCTTCCTCGCGTTCGACGAAGATCCCACGGCAGCCGAGCTGCCGGGCCGTCTCATAGCCGGGAACGATGCCGCCGACGGCTGGGGAGACCACGACGTCGATGGCGCCGAACAGGTCGCGCACCAGCCTGGCCAGCGCGGCGCACAGTTTCTCCGTTCGCACGGGGTCCTGGAAGATGAACATCTTCTGCAGGAAAACGGGGCTGTGCAGACCCGACGAGAGGATGAAGTGCCCTTCGAGCAGGGCCCCGGCCGAGCGGAACTCGGCGAGCACGTCCTCGAGGGTCATGGCGGGGGAGCAGTCGGTCATCCGGGGTCCATCGCAGACTCCGCGGATGATGGCAAGGAGCACTGAAAGCTTGTGGCGATGGCCGAACCGGCAAACCACAATGCCGAAGATGCGGTCATCCCCTAAGCGATGCGGCGCGAAGCGTCGCGCCGCAGACACGGGATGGACGACCGCAAGGACCTGGGCACCCGGGTCCCGGCTCTTCGCTACGCTCCGGCCGGCATGACGGAAGCTTTACAGTCCCGCCAGGTGAGGCATCGGGTCGACGGGGGTCGAGCCCTTACGCAGCTCGAAGTGGAGCTGCGGGGCATTGACGTTGCCGCTCTGGCCCGACAGGGCGACCACCTGGCCGCGCGACACGGTGTCGCCGCGCTTCACCTTGATCTCGCTGTTGTGGGCGTAGGCGGAGACCCAGCCGTTCTCGTGGCGGATGAGGACCAGGTTGCCGTAGCCCTTCAGCTCGCTGCCGGCATAGGCGACGACCCCGCCCTCGGCCGCCTTCACAGGCGTACCTTCGGGCAGGGAGATGTTGATGCCGTCGTTTCCGCCCTGCTTGCCGAAGCCGGCGATGACGCGGCCGCGGGCCGGCCAGCGGAACTGGGCGCCGCTCTCCGTCGCCGCCTGCGGGGCGAGCGAACCGGTCGTCTCAGCCGTGTCGACGGGTGTGGCCGCAGGCTGGTTGCTTTTCATCGGCGTGGCGGCCGGCGGCGGCTCCGCAGCAGCGACCTCCTGGGTCGCCGCAGGCGCGGTCTTTGCCGGCTTGGCGGCAGCCGACCTCGTCTCGGCCGGCTTCGCAGCCTCGGCGGTCTTCACCGGCTCCGTCTTGACGGGCTCTGCCTTGGCGGTCTTCACGGGCTCCTTGGCGACGGGAGCAGCGGCAGTCTTCACCGGGGCGGCTGCCGTCGTTTCGCCGGCGGGCTGCGCGCCCTTCACCAGCTGCAGGCGATGCTTGGGAGCGGCCGGATCGGCAGCGGACACGAGCGTCTTCTGCGCCGCCGCGGGCACGGAGGCGACAGCGGGGGCTGCAGCCGGAACGCCGCCGTCGGCTGCGTGGTAGACCGGGATGACGATGCGCGTGCCCGGGGCGGGCTGCGATCCGGTGCCGAGGCCGTTGGCACCGCGAATCGCGCTCTCGGGGACGCCGTAGCGGTTGGACAGCGACTTGATCGATTCGCCCGCGGCGAGGATGACCGTCGAGCCGCCCTGCGCCGTCCAGCCCTTCTGCTGCGGCACGGCGGGGCCTGCGGGGACGGTGGACGGAGCCATGGCGACGGCGCGAGGCGCCTGGGCGGAAGGCGGCGCCAGCGGCGCGGACGCGACCGGGGACGGTGCGGCGAGAGGCTGCGACTGCACGGAACCCGCAGGTGCAGCGGAGACGGGCGGAAGCGCCGCCGTCGTCTGCGGCTCCATCCGGGCCGAACTGCCGAACGGGTTCGTGAAGGGGCTCTCCGCGAAGCGCATCGTGTCGGAGCTGCAGGCGGCGGCTAGTCCCCCGACCAAGCCCACGACAGCCAGGCGAGGAGCCGCCCGACGCAGAGAAAATCCGGAACGCTCACTCATGGATGTGAACCCGCTCTCGACCCAGGGACCGGCGGAGATAGACCCCGTCTTGCGAGGTTCTATTAATGACCTGTTGGGGTTAAGAAATCGTAGAAGCCGGGGCGCGGCGGGAAAGAATTTGCTACCCGGACGTGCGTCACAGGGCTGCTGCGACCCCTGACATGAGCGGCGGAAGGGCGAAACGCCCGAATGTTTCGCGACGCACCATGCCCGCCCCGCTGCGCCCGTAGCGCACGAGGAACGAGCCCTCCGCCATGCGCTCCACGGCCACGATCCGCCCGTCCGGCGAAAGCTGCGACAGGAGAGGCGCCGGCAGGGCCGTGATGGCGGCGTCGATGAGTATCCTGTCGAACATGCCGGATCCCGGTGAGCCGAGATGGCCGTCCCCGAGATGCACGGATGCATTCGAGACGCCGAGCGACTCGAGCCTCACGGAGGCCTCCACCACGAGCGACCGGAAGCGCTCCACCGAGACCACCTCTTCCGCCAGCCGCGCCAGCAGCGCCGTGCCGTAGCCGGACCCCGTTCCGATCTCCAGCACGCGGTGCCCGGGATGCAGGTCGAGCGCGATCAGCATCTCGGCCATCAGGGAAGGCGCGTTGGTGGACTGGCCGCAGGCGATCGGGAGCGCGATGTCGCTGAGCGCGAGGTCGGCCAGGCGGTGCGGGGCGAACCGGCTCCGCGGCACCGTCTCGAATGCGCGCAGCACGGCGGTGTCCCGCAGGCCCTTCCGGCGGAGTGCGAGGAGAAAGGCGATGCGCGCTTCGGCGGCCTGCTGGTCGAGGGCCCCGAGCACCGCCGCTTCCCCTCAGGGTTTCGAGAACAGGCTGGCGTAGCGCGTCAGCGTCGGCTCGTCGGTCAGGTCGATCCGTAGCGGCGTCACCGAGACCCGCCTGTCCGCAATGGCAGCGAGGTCGGTGCCGTTGCCCGGCGTGTAACGACCGCGGCCGAAGCCGATCCAGAAATACGGGTTGCCACGCCCGTCCACCCGCTCCTCAATGGAGAGCAGGTCCTGCGTCCGCCGGCCCTGCGCCCCGACGCCTACGCCCCGCACCTCTCCCGGCTCGCAGTCGGGGAAGTTGATGTTGACCAGCACCTGCGGAGGGATCCCCTCCTCGAGGATCTTCTTGATGACCGCGGGCGCATGCGCCTCGCCGCAGGCCCAGCGGATCGCCTTGTGCCCGCCCGCGCCATAGCACTGGGAGAGCGCAATGGCGGGGATGCCGAGCAGCGTCGCCTCGATGGCGCCGGCCACGGTGCCGGAATAGGTGACGTCCTCCGCCACGTTCTGCCCGCGATTGACGCCTGACAGCACCAGGTCGGGCCGGCCGTCCTTCAGGAGGTGCTGCACGCCCATGATCACGCAGTCCGTCGGCGTGCCCTTCACCGCGAAATGGCGCGGCGTCACCTCGCGCAGGCGGAGCGGATCGTTGAGCGACAGGGAGTGCGCGACACCCGACTGGTCAGTCTCCGGCGCAACCACCCACACGTCGTCCGTGAGCGCCCGGGCGATGGCCTCGCAGACCTTCAGGCCCGGCGCATGGATGCCGTCGTCATTGGTGACCAGGATGCGCATCAGGCTGCCTTCTCGATGCGGGCGAGGCCGCCCATGTAGGGTCTCAGCGCGTCAGGCACGGTCACCGACCCATCCGCATTCTGGTAGGTCTCCAGCACGGCTACGAGCGCGCGGCCGACCGCGACACCCGAACCGTTGAGGGTGTGCACGAAGCGCGTGCCCTTGCCTTCGGCCGGCCGATAGCGCGCGTCCATGCGCCTGGCCTGGAAGTCGCCGCAGACGGAGCAGGACGAGATCTCGCGATAGGTGTCCTGCCCGGGCAGCCAGACCTCGATGTCGTAGGTCTTCTGCGAAGCGAAACCCATGTCGCCGGTGCACAGCGTGACGACGCGGTAGGCGAGGCCGAGGCGCTTCAGCACCTCTTCGGCCGCCGCCGTCATCCGCTCGTGCTCGGCGAGCGACTGCTCGGGCGTCGTGATGGAGACGAGCTCCACCTTGGTGAACTGGTGCTGGCGGATCATGCCGCGCGTGTCACGCCCCGCCGCCCCCGCCTCGGCCCTGAAGCAGGGCGTGCAAGCGGTAAGGCGCATCGGCAGCGCCTTCTCGTCGACGATCTGGTCGCGCACGAGGTTGGTGAGAGGGACCTCGGCGGTGGGGATGAGCCAGTAGTCGGGCAGTACCCTGAACTGGTCCTCCGCGAACTTCGGCAGCTGCGCGGTGCCGAACATCGCGTGGTCCTTCACCAGCAGCGGCGGGTTCACCTCTGTGTAGCCGTGCTCTTCCGTATGCAGGTCCAGCATGAACTGGCCGAGCGCACGCTCCAGCCGCGCCAGCGGGCCCTTGTTGACGACGAAGCGCGCGCCCGACATGCGGGTCGCCGCCTCGAAGTCCATCAGGCCCAGCCCTTCGCCGACCTCGAAATGCTGCTTCGGCGTGAAGCCCATCGTCGCGGCCGTGCGCGGCTCGCCGACTTTCCGCGCTTCGACATTGTCGTGCTCGTCCCTGCCCACGGGCACCATGTCGAGAGGTGTGTTGGGGATGGCGGCGAGGGCCGCGTCCAGCTCGGCGACGGTGGCCTTCTCCTCCGCCTCGGCGGCAGCAAGCGTGTCCTTCAGCGCCGCGACCTCGGCCTTCAGCGCGTCCGCGCGCGCCTGGTCCTTGGCGGCCATGGCCTGGCCGATCTCTTTGGACAGCGCGTTCCGCCGCTCCTGCGCTGACTGCGCCTTCTGGATGGCAGCGCGGCGGCGGTCGTCGATACCGATCAGGCCGGATGACAGCGGCTCGGCGCCGCGGTTCGCGAGCCCCTGGTCGAACGCCGCGGCGTTCTCGCGGATCCACCTGATGTCGTACATGCCGTGTCCTCTGTCGCGCCGCGGAATCGGCTGCGCCGCAGCCCGCGGAAATGACAACGGCTTGGTAGAGGAGCGCCCGCGGCTCCGCAAGGTTCGGGGGCGCGATGGGGACCGCGCGTCTTCGGACGCGCGAGAGGGTTTGCGGGTCTGAAGACCCGCGCTCCGGTCGCGCCGCCTCAGGCCTCCACGCGGTCGAGCCCTTGCGACCTCCAGACTTGAAGCGGCTAAGACCCGCTCTCGCTTTCCAGCTTCTTCTTCGCCTGGTTCTTCTCGACCATCTGCACGGCGAAGATCGACGCCTCGTAGAGCAGCAGCGTCGGCAGCGCGAGGGCCAGCTGGCTGATTACATCAGGCGGCGTGAGGACGGCGGCGATGATGAAGACGAGGACGATGGCGTAGCGCCGCTTCGACCTCAGGAAGGCCGCGTCGATGAAGCCCGCGCGTGCCAGAAGCGTGAGCAGCACCGGCAACTGGAAGGTGATGCCGAAGGCGAAGATCAGCGTCATGATGAGCGAGAGGTACTCGCTCACTTTCGGCAGCAGCTCGATGGCCGCCTGCCCTTCGATCAGCTGCTGCTGGCCGATGGAGAACTTCATCACGATCGGCATCGCGATGAAAAACACGACAAGTGCGCCGAGCACGAAGAGCAGCGGCGTGGCGACGAGGTAGGGCAGGAAGGCGTCGCGCTCGTTCTTGTAAAGGCCGGGCGCCACGAACTTGTAGATCTGCGTGGCGACGATCGGAAACGACAGGAACGCCGACCCGAACATCGCGATCTTGATCTGCGTGAACAGGTACTCCAGCGGCGCCGTGTAGATCAGCTTCACGTGCGACGGATCGCCGGCCGCGAGCACATAGGGGAAGATCAGGATGTTGTAGATCTGCTTGGCGAAGAAGAAGCAGACGAAGAACAGCACGACGAAGCTGATCAGCGACTTGATCAGGCGTCCACGCAGCTCGATCAGGTGATCCAGCAGCGGCGCCTTCGTGGCGTCGATATCCTCCTTCGACATCAGGCGTTGCCCTTGGGCTCATCCGCCACGGAGGGCACAGAAGGGGTGTCGCCGGCCGGCGCTGCCTTCGCAGATTTTACGCGGGCGGGACGGGTCGGAGCAGCCTTCGGCTCCGAGGCGGCGATCTTTGTGCGGGGCGTTCGCGCGGCAGGCGCAGGCGCCGTACCGGGCGCCGCAGCTTCGGCAGCCGCGGCATTGACGGATTTGCGCGGCTTGCGTGCCGGGGCTTCCACGGTAGCGGCAGCCTGCTCCACCGGCGGCGGCGCCTTCCGGGCCCGGGCGCGCTTGGGTGGCTCGACGGCTGCCGGAGTTGTCGCCGCGCTTACCGATCCCGGCGTCATCGAGCCCGACGCGACCTGTGCGGCCGGAGCCGCTCCGGCCGCGGGAGCGGGCGACGTCGTGAATGCCGCACGGATCTGCTCGGGGGTCAGGTCGGGAACGGGAGGAGGCTCCGGAAGCACCGGTTCTGCAGACGCTGCCGCCTCGACCGAGCCGGGCCCCGACGTCGCCGCGGGTGGAGCCGATCCATCCGGCATCGGGATCTGCGGCGCCTTGTACTCCGGCGTCATCGACGACTGCGAGGACGAGGAGGAGGTGCCGTACTGGCCCTCCTCGATGCCTTGCGTCAGCGCCTTGCGGGCTTCCTCGATCTCCGCCTCGCGGAGGACCTCGCGGAACTGCCCCTGGAACTCGGAGGCCATCCGCCGCGCCTTGCCGATCGTCTGGCCAACCGAGCGCAGCACGCTCGGAAGCTCCTTGGGGCCAATGACGACGAGCGCCACGGCCCCGATCAGGACGATCTCGCTCCAACCCAGGTCGAACATGTCGATCCGATCACGCGCGCAGGCTCGTTACGCCCCGCCGCCCCATCAGCCGCGGATGAATAACCCGCCGCGGCAGCCCCCGGGAACGGGTCAGCTCGCCTTGCGCTCGCTGGCCGCGGCCTGCACGCTTGCGGCGCGCTGGTCCTCGATCGACTTCACCGGCCCGGCCGGAGCGGCCGGATCAGCCTTGACGACGTCGTCGTCGGCCATGCCCTTCTTGAATTCCTTGATGCCCTTGGCCACGTCGCCCATCAGCTCGGAGACCTTGCCACGGCCGAAGAAGATCATCACGACCGCGCCGACGACGATCCAATGCCAGATGCTGAGCCCACCCATCGCGACAACTCCCAAGACCGGGACGAGCGCGCAGCCGGGTCCCGTCACCATCGATCTGCCGCGAACCTAGGCGTCCGGTGCGGCAAAAACAAGAACCTCGTCGGGATCGACGTCCACGCCGACGTCGGTTCCGGGTATCGCGGCCAGCGATCCGCGAAGCCGTGCCCGCACCGGGACATCCAGACCCTGCACCGCGATCTCGAGCAGGTCGAGCTCGCCGAGGAAGCGGCGGGACACCACCCGGCCCGGCAGGCAGAAACCCGCGGCACGCAAGCGGATGGCTTGCGGGCGAACGCAGGCGACAGCTACGCCGCCTTCCGCCACGCCCGGCGCCGGGAAGAGCCCGAGCGGCGTCTCCACCCTGCCCGCCCGTACCCGGCCCTCGACTTCCGTGAAGTCGCAGAAGAACCGCGCCGCGGCGAGATCCGCGGGCCGGCCGTACAGCTCCGAAGCCGGACCGGCCTGGACGATACGTCCGTCGCGCATCAGCGCCACCCGGTCGCTGATGCGCATCGCCTCCTCGGGATCGTGCGTCACGATGAGCGTCGTCGCGCCCATCTCACGCAGCAGCGTCACCGTTTCCTCGCGCACCGCGTCGCGCATCCGGCGGTCGAGGTTGGAGAACGGCTCGTCCATCAGGATCACGCCGGGACGGGGCGCGACGGCACGGGCCAGCGCCACGCGCTGCTGCTCGCCGCCGGAGAGCATGTGCGGATAGGCATCCGCGTAGCCCAGCATGCCGACGCGATCGAGCGCCCGCCGCGCCGCCGTCCTGGCGTCGGAGGCGGACAGCGCGCGCAGGCCAAACAGCGTGTTCTGCATAACCGTGAGATGCGGAAACAGCGCGTAGTCCTGGAACATCAGGCCGATCCCGCGCTCCTCGGGCGGCACGAAAACGGAGCCGGCAGCCATCTCGCGGCCGTCCAGCAGGATACGCCCGGCCTGCGGCCTCTCCACGCCGGCGGCAAGCCGCAGCAGTGTCGTCTTGCCGCAGCCGGACGGACCGAGGAGGCACACGACCTCGCCCGGATCTACGCCAAGGGTGACACCGGCGAGTACGGCCTGGGCGTCGTAGGCGTGGCAGACGTCGTCGAAGTCGAGCCGGCCGGGTATCGCCGCGCCGACCGTTCCCCGCTGCCCCCACCGTCTCGCACCCGGCGCCACGGCGGAACTCCTCATGTGCCGGCGTCTTCGCCGTCGAGCGGCTCGGGCTGCTCGCCGGCGGCCTCCTCCTGGAGGACGGTGAAGAGGTCTTCGCCGAGGGGATCCTCGTCGGAAGCCAGCGAAGGGTCGTCGGACGGCATCGGCACGGAGAAGCCGGGCGGCAGGCGCCCGTCGAGGAAGCCGGCGCCCTTGAGTTCGTCGAGGCCGGGCAGGTCGTCGATGCGCGTCAGGCCGAAATGGTCGAGGAACGCCGGCGTCGTGCCGTAGGTGACGGGCCGCCCTGGCGTCCGGCGCCGGCCGCGCAGGCGGACCCACCCGGTTTCCAGCAGCACGTCCAGCGTGCCACGGCTCATCGAGACGCCGCGGATCTCCTCGATCTCGGCCCGTGTGACGGGCTGATGGTAAGCGATGATCGACAACGTCTCCAACGCGGCCCGTGACAGCTTCCGGGGCTCGACCGACTCGCGGGAGAGCAGCCAGCCGAGATCCTCGGCCGTGCGGAATGCCCACCGGCCCGCGCTTTCGATCAGGTTCACGCCGCGCGGCGCGTATTCCTGCTGCAGGGTGCGGAGCACCGTGACGGCGGCGACCGAGCCCGGCAGCCGGCTCGCGATGGATTCCAGCGTGAGCGGCTCCGCCGACGCAAAGAGGAGCGCTTCGGCGATGCGGCAGGCCTCCGCCAGGGCGTGGGCCTCCGCACGCTCGGCGCCCGTGTCGCGCAGGCGGGCCACGATGAGCCGCGGATCCGCCCCGCCAAGATCGGCTGAGTCGGCCGGCACGGCCTTCGCCGTCGCGGCACGGAGGTTTCGGATCTCGTTCATATTCTTGTCCCGGATGGTCGCCGCTGCATCACGCGGCCTTGCTCTTGACCCAGATCGAGGCGAAAGCGCGGTCCTGCTGAACGTCGAGCAGGCCTTCCCGCACCATTTCGAGCGTCGCGACGAAGGCGGACGCCCTCACCGTGCGCCGCATCGACGGCTCCACCACATACTGCGTGAGAAAGTCGTCCAGCACCGTCCACTCCACCGCCACTCCGATCAGCCGGTGCAACGCTTCGCGCGCCTCGGCGAGCGTCCACACGGGCCGCTGACGCAGCGTCACCCGCGCCAGCGCATGCTTCTGGCGCTCGGCGGCGTAGGCGGCGAGCAGGTCGTGAAGCGAGGCGTCCCAGTCCGGGGTCGTGCGCACGACGACCGGCTCTGGCATGCCGCGGGCGAAGATGTCCCGCCCGAGCCGCGGCCGTTCCGCCAGAAGCTTTGCCGCCGCGCGGATCGCCTCCAGTCTCTGCAGCCGAAAGGCGAGCACGCTGGCGAGTTCCTCCGCACTCGGCTCCTCGCCCTTCGGAGGCTCGGGCAGCAGCAGCCTCGACTTGAGATAGGCGAGCCATGCCGCCATCACCAGATAGTCGGCAGCCAGTTCCAGCCGGAAGCGCCGCGCCTCCTCGATGAAGGCGAGGTACTGGTCGACCAGCGCAAGGACGGAGATCTTCGCGAGATCGACCTTCTGCCGCCGCGCCAGTTCGAGAAGCAGGTCGAGAGGCCCGGCAAAGCCCTCGACATCGACGATGAAGGCCGGCTCCGCCTCGCCCCTCTCGACCGGGCGCGGATCCTCGAAGTCGAGCTGCGCGGCGAGGTGCTTGTCCATGCGCGAGAGCTTGGGCGGCTCAGGCCACCGCCGCAAGGGCAGCATCGAGACGGCTGTGGGCTTCCTCGGCGTCGAGCGGCTCGGGCACATGCCGGATCCGGGCCAGCGCCGCCTCCGCTCGCCGGCGGGAGGCACCGGCGAGCACTGGCGCGCTTGCGGCAACCTCCTGCATCTCCTGCAGGTTTCCGCTGCAGTGCAGGCCGAGATCGCAGCCCGCGCGCAGTGCTGCGGCAGCCCTCTCCCCGAGCGTACCCGTGAGCGCCTTCATGGAGAGGTCGTCCGACATCAGGAGGCCACCGAACCCGATCCGCCCGCGCACCACGGAGCGAATCACCTTGCGCGACGTCGTGGCCGGCGAGGACGGATCGAGCGCCGTGAAGACGACATGGGCGGTCATGGCGGCCGGCATGTCGGCGAGGATGGCGAACGGCACGAAGTCGTGGCCCTCGAGCTCGGCCGCGCTCGCGTCCACAACGGGCAGCGCCTCGTGGCTGTCGGCCCGGGCCCGCCCGTGCCCTGGGACGTGCTTGACGACGGGCAGCACGCCGCCGGCCAGCAGGCCTTCGGCGGCAGCGCGTGCGAGAACGGCGACCTCTTCGGCAGTCTGGGCGTAGGCGCGGTCACCGATCACCCCGTGCGCCCCGGGGACTGGCACGTCCAGCACCGGCATGCAGTCGACCGTGATGCCGACCGCCCGCAGGTCCGCCGCCAGCAGCCGCGCGGTCAGCCGCACCAGTTCGCGCCGGGTCAACGGATCGTTCGCCGCCATGGAGCCCAGCGTCGCGGCCGACGGATAGGCTCGCCAGTGCGGCGTGGTCAGGCGCTGCACGCGCCCGCCCTCCTGGTCGACGAGCACGGGAGCTTCGGCCCGGCCCACGGCCTCACGGAACGACGCGGTGAGCGCCCTCACCTGCTCCGGTGAGTCCACATTGCGGCGGAAAAGGATGAGTCCCCACGGCTCTGCCTCGCGGAAAAAGGCGATCTCGTCGTCGGAGAGCGTCTTGCCCGCACACCCGGAAATGAAAGCGCGTATAGCCATGTCACCGCGCTTAGAACGGGCCGGCGGGGGGCGTCAACGCACAACGCCGCCGGGCATCGCCGGCGGCGTCGAATGCGGTGGACGGCAGCGTCAGACGCGGCCCGTCAGTTCTTGGCGACGAAGCATTGGCCTCCGGCGCCCTGGATCTTCGTGCACAGCGCCGTCGCCTCGTCGCGGCCGATGGCCCCGACCCTTACGCGCCAGATCGACCTGCCGTTGACTTCGGCCTGGCGGATGCCCGGCTTGAGGCCGCCGAGTTCGCCGGCGAACCGCTTGCCGAGGCGGCTCGCCGTGTCACGGGCCTCCTGCTCGGAGGCGGGGGCGGCGAGCTGCACGGAGAACGTCCCGGACGGAGCCGCGGCGGTGGGTGCCGACGCGGCGGCGGGAGTAGCCTCGGCGGGGTCCACCGCGGCCACGCGGGCACCCTGGGCGGGCTTCGGCTTTGCAGGAGCGGCGGCAGCAACGGGATCAGCAGCCGCCTGCTTCACTGGCGTGGCGGTGGTGGTCGGCGCCGCCTGCACCTTCGGCTTCGGCGCGGGCGCCGGCGTCACGCCCGAAGCGAGCGAGTTGATCGAGGGCGCGGCACCCGTCGAGGCCGTCGAGGCCGGCACGTTGGACGGCACCGCATCGGCAAGGGATGCGACCTGCGTCGAGGCCGGCGCGTTGATCGACGGGGAATGCGGGTCGATGATCGTGCCGTCGGGGCGGACCGAGACCGTCTTCACCCGGCGCGGCGCCAAGGCGGCCAGGACCGGATTGTCGACGCCGCGCTGCAGGGCGGGCTCACCGGAGGGCTGAGGCGTCGTTGCCGTCGAGGCGGGCTCGGTGGACGGCGCCGGGATGATCGAGCGGCCCGGCTCCGCCTTCGGCGCCTGCGCCACGTCGACCGGCTGCTCGCTATGGCCCACGATCTTGACCGGGGCCGGCTGCTCGGCGGTGCGCTCGTAGATCTGGCGATCCTGGTTCGGGACCTCGACGCCGCCCGGGTTTTCCGGGTGGATCTTGGCGGGGCCGGTATCGGCCTGGATGACCGGCGGCTCGCCCGACGCCATGACGGTACCGGAGTGACCGCGCAACATCAGCGCCGCAGCGCCGCCGCCCAGCACGAGAACGGCGACTGCCGCGGCAATGGCCAGTCCGCGGCGGCTCTTTCCGCCGGCCTCGGCCGCCTGCTCGTAGGCGACCGGGTGGGGAGGCAGCACGCCCTCATCGGCATATTCAGGCTCGCTGTCGGCCTGCCGGTACTCCGATTCATGGCGGGCGGCCTCGGCCAGCAGGGGCCGCGGATGGCTGCCGGCGCGCAGTTCTCCCCACTGGGCGTCGTCCGGCTCGGCCGGCATGTGGTAGGGATCGTCCCCGGACACGGGCTCGGCACGCCGGTGATGCATCGGCTCGGCGAAGGGGTCATCGGCCTCGTCGGCTGTTCCGAGCGAGGGCTCGACGCGGCTGTCCCGCGCCGCTCGCGACCAGACCTGCCGATAGGGGTCGTCCTGCTCGACGATTCGTGCCAGCTCGGCAAGCGGATCTTCCTGCGGTGCAGCCGCGGCTTCCGTGCGGCGTGCTGAACCAGCCTCCCGCAACTGGCGCTCCAGCTCGTCCAGGTCGATGATCGCGCGGTCGCGGTTGAGGTCGTTCATGGGCGGTCTCGCTCCAACTGGCCGCCGCGGTCGGGCCGCATGCGGTCTCTTGCTGCGCTGGAGGATGTTCGAAGACCGTCTTCGACCGCAGCACGGCGAGCCTTCCGGCCCTCCGCACGCCCCTCAGCGCATTTCGTCCGGCGCGCCGACCCCGAGGATCGACAGTCCCGAGGCGACGACCGTCATGACGGTCTTCACCAGGGCCAGCCTCGCGACGGAGGAGAGTTTATCAGTTTCGATAACAAAGCGTAAATGAGGCGCTTCTTTGCCCCTGTTCCAGAGCGAGTGAAAGTCGCTCGCGAGGTCGTAAAGGTAGAACGCGACACGGTGAGGCTCGTGCGCGGCCGCAGCGGACTGCACGATCCTGGG
Source organism: Alsobacter sp. (assembly GCF_059501845.1). NCBI lineage: Bacteria > Pseudomonadati > Pseudomonadota > Alphaproteobacteria > Hyphomicrobiales > Alsobacteraceae > Alsobacter > Alsobacter sp. The sequence continues at coordinate 271,918 of NZ_JCACDK010000011.1, forward strand.
ATACTGGGCGAGCTTCCTGATCAGCGCCATCTCGGCCTCGTCGCGCAGCGGTGCGAGATCGGTGAGCGACAATCCTTCCAGGGAGGGAAGACCCTCGGGGAAGGCGCCGAAAGCCTGCCGGAACACGGAGCAACAGCGGGCGTGGGCGTACTGGACGTAGAAGACGGGGTTGTCCTTCGACTGCTCGATGACCTTGCCGAGGTCGAAGTCGAGCGTCGCGTCGTTCTTCCGGAAGAGCATCATGAAGCGGACGGCGTCACGGCCCACCTCGTCCACGACGTCGCGCAGCGTGACGAACTCGCCCGCCCGCTTCGACATCTTCACCTGCTCGCCATTCCTCAGCAGCCTGACAAGCTGGCAAAGCTTAACGTCAAGCTCGGCCTTGCCCTCTGTCACCGCTTTCACGGCGGCGTTCATGCGCTTGACGTAGCCGCCGTGGTCGGCGCCCCAGATATCGATGAGGACGGTGAAGCCACGCAGGAACTTGGAGGCGTGGTAGGCGATGTCGGCGGCGAAGTAGGTGTAGGAGCCGTCCGACTTCAGCAGCGGCCTGTCGACGTCATCGCCGAACTGCGTCGCCCGGAACAGCGTCTGCTCGCGGTCCTCCCAGTCCTCCGGAGGCTGGCCCTTCGGCGGCTCGAGCCGGCCCTGGTAGACGAAACCGCGCTGCCGGAGGCTCTCGATCGTGGCCGCGATCCTGTCGACCGGGCCTTCCTGGAGCGAGCGTTCGGAGAAAAAGACGTCGTGCCGGATGTCGAGGGCGGCCAGATCCTCCCGGATCCGGTCCATCATCATGTCGATGGCCTTGCGCCGCACCACCGGTAGCCACTGTGCCTCGGGCTGGTCCAGCAGCGCGCGGCCGTGCTCGGCGGCGAGCGCCTCGCCGACCGGCTTCAGGTAGTCACCGGGATAGAGCCCCTCTGGGATCGCCCCGATGTCCTCGCCGAGCGCCTCCCTGTAGCGGAGGAAGGCGGAGCGGGCGAGCACGTCCACCTGCGCCCCGGCGTCGTTGATGTAGTACTCGCGCGCCACGTTCTGCCCGGCATAGGCCAGCAGGGTGGCCAGGGCATCGCCGAACACGGCACCGCGACCGTGCCCGACATGCATCGGCCCCGTCGGATTGGCCGAGACGTACTCGACGTTGACGTTCGCGGGGTGCTCCGGCCGCAGCCGGCCAAATCCGTCCCCGAAGGCGAGAATTGCGAGCACGACGTCGCGGAGCACGTCCTCATGCAGGCGGATGTTGATGAAACCGGGCCCCGCCACCTCGGCGGACACCACGCCCGGCTCGGCCTGCACGGCGCGTGCGATCGTCTCTGCCAGCATGCGCGGGTTCATCCGCGCGTCCTTCGCGAGAACCATCGCGGCATTGGTCGCGAGGTCGCCATGGGCGGCATCGCGCGGCGGCTCCACCACGATCCGGCCCGTGTCGAGCCCTGCCGGCAGGGTGCCGTCGCGGCCGAGTGTGTCGATCACGGCGGCAATGCGCTGCTGGTAGACGTCGAAGATGTTCATGGCGGACCCGGCAAAACAGGGTGGGCGCGGCGGCGAAGCCGCGTCACGCCCGGGCACGGCGCGCCTAACGCAGTTCAGGGGTCTCGTCAAACAGGCGGCGATGTTCCTGGAGTGCGTAGCGGTCGGTCATGCCGGCGATGTAGTCGGCGACGCGACGTGCCAGATGCGCCCTGTCCCGCGGCCGGCCAGGCGTGCGCCACTCCTGCGGCATCGCTGCGGGATCCTCCATGAAGCGGTTGAACAGGTCTCGTACGACCCCGTCGGCATCTCGCCGCACCCGCATCACCGCGGCGTGGCGGTACATGTTGGCGAAGAGGAAGGCTTTGATGTCCTTGTCGGCCTGCGCCAGTTCCGCTGTGAAGACCAGCACCGGCTCCGGAGCGAGGCGCACCGCGTCGGCGGACATGGCTCCGAGGGCGGACAGCCGCCGGCCGCCCTCCCCGATCACGTCCTCGACGAAGCGCGTGATGACCCGCCGCCCGAGTTCATGGATGGCGCGCGAGGCCTGCAGCCCCGGCCACTGCGCCCCGATCTCGTCGAGCAGCCCGGCGAGGAACGGGACGGCGCGCAGGTCCTCCAGCTGGAACAGCCCGGCACGCAATCCATCGTCGATGTCATGCGCGTCGTAGGCGATGTCGTCGGCGATGGCGGCGGCCTGCGCCTCGGCGGAGGCATGGCTCCACAGCTTCAGGTCATGCCGGGCGTCATAGTCTAGGATGGCGCCGGGAACACCCCGTTCCGCGTAGCGCGCGAGCGGCTTGCCGTCCCGGTCGACCAGCGGCCCGTTGTGCTTCACGAGCCCTTCCAGCGTCTCCCAGGTCAGATTGAGCCCGTCGAAAGCCGCATAGCGGTGCTCGAGCCTGGTCACGATGCGCAGCGCCTGGGCGTTGTGGTCGAAACCGCCGAAGTCGCGCATGCTATCGTCCAGCGCCTCTTCGCCGGTATGCCCGAAAGGCGTGTGGCCGAGATCGTGAGAGAGCGCCAGCGCCTCCGCCAGATCCTCGTCGAGACCCAAGGCGCGGGCGAGCGCGCGGGCGATCTGGGCCACCTCGATGGTATGTGTGAGGCGGGTGCGAAAGTGATCGCCTTCGTGAAACACGAAGACCTGGGTCTTGTGCTTCAGGCGACGGAAGGCGGTGGCGTGGACGATGCGGTCGCGGTCGCGCTGGAACTCGCTGCGTGTGGGGGAACTCGCCTCCGGCACAAGCCGCCCGCGCGACTCGGAGGGATCGGCGGCATAGGCCGCGCGCCACCGGTCGAAGGGTCTGGGCGGCACCGCCGGTCCCGTCCGCGTCTCGGCCACCGGTCCCCTCCGGTTGAAGTCAAAGCTCTCCGGACATACGTTCAGGGCGACACGGGTGGCAAGGCCGCAACGCGGCCCGCCCGCAGGACCGGTCGCCCCTCCGGAGGCTCCATGGACGCCACGCTCGCAGAACCACTCGCCGTCACCGAACGCGCTGCACGGCGCATCGCCACGCTGATGGCTAAAGAGCCGCAGGGATCGATGCTTCGCGTCAGCGTCAATGGCGGTGGCTGTTCCGGGTTCCAGTACGAGTTCGGCTTCGACACGCGGCGTCAGCCCGACGACATCGCAATCGAGAGGGATGGGACGACGGTCCTGGTCGATCCGGTCTCCATCCCGTTCCTCCAGGGCTCGACGCTCGACTTCGTGGACGACCTGATGGGCCAGTCCTTTCGCGTCACGAACCCCAATGCCACGGCTTCGTGCGGGTGTGGGACGAGCTTCTCGATCTGACACGGCCGTTCAGGCCCGTTTGAGGACCGTGTGCGGCGGGGCCGTGATGCCCGCGCCGTCCACCGGGTCCGTTCCGAAATTCCTCTCCTACGTGGTCCATCCCATGGGCTTGACGCCGCGCGTCGGGTAAAATGATTCATCGGCCGGGTTCACGGCCGGGCGGCACGTGCGGGGTACGTGCCGGACGCCTGCGGACATCCGATCGCAGATTGCCCTGACGCCCGAGAGCGGAACGATTGTGATGGACGCCCTTTTTATCGGCCAGACCTATATCGACGTCACCTTCGTCGCAGACAGCATGCCGACGGGCGACGAGAAAACCGTGGCGCGCGATTATGCCGTCTCCTTCGGCGGCAATGCCGTCACGGCAGCCTTCTGCTGCGCCAAGCTGGGGATCGTCCCGGACCTGCTGACCTCGCTGGCCGACGACTGGCTGGGGCGCATGTTCCTCGACATGGCGTCGAAGTACCGCATCCCCGTGCATGGCCGGAAGGTGCGCGAGAGCTCGCTGTCCTTCGTGCTGCCGAACAACGGCAAGCGCGCCATCATCCGCTGCCGCGACGACGACTATCTCCACCCGTTCCCCACGCTCAACCTCAAGGGCTGCCGCGCCCTGCATCTCGACGGACATCAGGCCGACGCGGCCCTGCACTACGCGCGGCAATGCCGGGAGGCCGGTGTCCTCACCTCGCTCGACGGTGGCGGTATCCGCGAAAACACACACGAACTGCTGAACTTCATCGACGTCGCCATTTGCGCGGAGCGACTTGCCGAGCAGCTGTCCGTGAACCCCGGCGAACTCCTCGACCTGCTGAAGTCCAAGGGCGTTCGCATCGGCGGCGTCACGATGGGCGAGCGTGGCATGCTCTGGTACGACGAGAGCGGCGCGGTCCGCCACCAGCCGCCGCTGCGCGTCCCTCCCTCCGCCATCGTCGACACGAGCGGCGCCGGCGATGTCTTCCATGGCTCCTACGTGTACTCGGCCATGGCCCGCCAGGGCCTGTCCTGGGCCGAGCACTTCGCCTTCGCGCGCGCCGCCTCCACCTTCAAGATCCAGCACCTCGGAAACGAAAGCGGCCTGCCGGGCCAAGCCGACATCGAGGCCATCCTGAGGTCCTACGCCGAGGCGGCCTGACCGCCCGCGCGCAGGGTGTGCGGCCGCACCGCCGCACCCGCGACACGTTCTTTACGGATCCTGCCTTATGAAAATCAGCGCATGATGTTGCATGCGCGGCGTGGCTCAGGCCGGCGTCGCAGCTGACGGAGAGCAGGATGACTATCAGGAAGCGATTCGCCGTGCTGGCCGGCGGCGTGTCACTCGCGATCCTCGCGGGACAGGCGGCAGTCGAGATCCGGGCCCGCGGCGAGATCGAGGCAGCGGCTGCCGCGGTGGAGGCCGGCGGTGCCCGCGTCACGCGCGGCACGGTCGCCGTGGACGCCCTGTCCGGACGCATCACGCTGTCGGGTTTCGCGGTTGACGACCGGTCGGGAGCCAGGGTCGAGGTCGGCCGCGTCACGCTGCCGGGTGTCTGGTCCCTCGTCACTCCGGCATACGCCGCGGGCGATGTGACGCTCGAGGACGTCACCGTCGAGTTCGGAAACCAGACCTACCAGGTGAAGTCGCTGACCGTCTCGGGCACGTCCAGCAGCCGCGAGGAGATCGCGGCGCTCTTCGACAAGTCGGCTCCGGCATCCCTCTCGGACCGGCTGCGCAGGCTCTCGGCGGCGAGCATCACCTCTCCCGAGATGGTGATGCGCCAGAAGCAGGGCGACGTGACCTCCTCCGTCCTGTACCGCGACGTGCGGATCGAGGACGTGAAGGACGGCGTCGCGGCGCGGTTCTCCACCTCCAACGGAGCCTTTGCCAGCCAGGGCGGCGAGGACAATTTGGCGGCCACCTTCGGCAAGGTTTCGGCCAGCGCCATCGACATGGTGCAGATCGCCCGGATCTACGGCGAGGCGGCAGGAGCTGCTCCCGAAGAGCTGAAGACCATCTACTCCGACTTTGCGATCGAGGGGATCACCGGGCGGGCCGGCAAGGGCAGCACCTTCGGCATCGGCCGCCTCGCCGGCAAGGACGTCAAGGCGCGGCCATCGAAGCAGCCCTGGACGGCGATGGTGAAGGAGTGGGCGGGCAAGCACGATATCGACAAGCTGCCGCCGCAGGAGCGCGCCCGCTTCGTGAATTCCATCGCGGACATGTTCGATTCCTTCTCCATCGGTCTGATGGAGGCGACCGACATCACGGGCGAGGACACGACTGACGCCAAGTCCGCAAAGGTGAAGGTGGCGCGCATCGCCTTCGAGGGTACCGGGGGCGGGAAGCCAGCCGCATTCCGCGTCGAGGGCGTCGACGTGCAGGCCAAGGACGGCAAGGTCCGCATCGGCGAAATCGCCCATACCGGCTGGTCCTACGAACCGACTCTGAAGGCCCTGCGGGACACGCTGGGCAATCCCTCCATGGAAACGTCGGAGCTGCAGAACTCGGCCCGCCGCTTCATGCCGAAGCTGGGCACCCTCACATTCCGCGGCGTCGATCTCGACGTGCCCGACGAAAAGGCACGTGCCGCAAACCCCGCCGCGCCCAACATCAAGTTCGGCGTCAAGCAGTTCGAGATCGCGACGGGCGAGGAGTTCGAGGGGGTTCCGACCGCCGTGAGCCTGAAGGTCGACAACCTCGCCATGACGGTTCCGCCCGACAGCAAGGAGGACGGCCTCAAGGACCTCGTCGCCATGGGCTACTCGGCCATCGACGTGTCAGCCGTGCTCGACGGGCGCTGGAACAAGGACACCAGCGACTTCGTCATCTCCAGCCTGGGCGCGCAGGGCGTCAACATGGGCTCGGTGAACGTCAAGGGCACCTTCGGCAACGTCTCCAGCGAGGTGTTCTCCGAGGACCAGGCTGCCGCGCAGGTGGCACTCCTCGGCGCGACGGTGAAGGGCCTGAGCATCGCCCTGGAGAACAAGGGGCTGTTCGAGAAGCTCATCGAGCGCGAGGCGAAGAAGCAGGGCAAGAGCGCCGGCCAGATGCGCAAGGAACTGGGCGCAGCCGCCCAGATCGGGATCCCGATGTTCCTCGGCGGCGGCGCGCAGGCCAAGCAGGTCGCCGCTGCGGTGGCCAAGTTTTTGCTGAAGCCCAACCGACTGACCGTCGACGCAAAGGCGAAGTCCGTCGAGGGTCTCGGCGTGGCAGACTTCATGGCGGCCCAGAACGACCCTCAGGCCCTCCTGGAAGCCGTGGATCTCTCCGCCAGAGCGGAGTGATTACGGCGGTACCGGAAGGGGTCAGGCACCCCTCTCCGCCCGGACCTGGGCCTCGACGACCGCCAGCGCCGTCATGTTGACGACGCCGCGCGCCGTCACCGACGGTGTCAGGATATGCGCCGGCAGGGCCGGGCCGATCAGGATCGGTCCGATCGGCAGCGCGTCCGCGAGGACGCGGATGAACTGGTAGGCCGCGTTGGCCGCGTCGAGGTTCGGGAGGATCATCAGGTTCGCCTCCCCCTTCAGGGTGGAGTGCGGCAGCTTGCGGTCGCGCACCAGCTGCGACAGGGCCGTGTCACCCTGCATCTCCCCGTCGCATTCGAGCTCGGGCGCCCTGGCCCGGATCATCGCCAGTGCCTCGCGCATCTTGCAGGCGGAGGGCGTGTCCGCCTCGCCGAAGTCGGAATGGCTGACGAGGGCGATCTTCGGCACGATCCCGAAGCGCTCGACGTGGGCGGCACAGCGGATCGCCGTGTCGGCGATCTCCTCGGCGGTGGGGTTCTGGCGGATGTGCGTGTCGGCCAGGAAGTAGTTGCCCTTCGTGGTGATCAGCAGCGACATCGACGAGAAGTCGCGCACTCCCTCGGCCGTGCCGATAATGTCCCGGATCAGCCGCAGCTTGGATTGGAAGCGTCCCTCCAGCCCGCAGATCATCGCATCGGCGTCGCCGCGCACCACGGCAACGGCGGCGATGACGGTGGTCGAGGTCCGCACGAGCGCGCGGGCGGCGTCCGGAGTGATGCCGCGCCGGCCTGATCGCTCGACGAAGGTGGCCACGTAGTCGCGGTAGCGGGGATCGTCCTCGGGATTGACGATGGCCAGGTCGAGCCCCGGCCGGATCGTCAGGCCGTAGCGCTCGCAACGCGATTCGATGACCGCCGGGCGGCCGACGAGGATCGGCGTGGCGATCCCCTCCTCCAGTGCCACCTGCGCCGCGCGAAGCACGCGCTCGTCCTCCCCGTCGGCATAGATGACGCGCTTGGGCGCGGCCTTCGCCTGGGTGAAGAGCGGCTTCATGATGAAGCCGGAGCGGAAGACGAAGCGCGAGAGCTGCTCGGTATAGGCGTCGAAGTCGGTGATGGGCCGTCGCGCCACCCCGGCCGCCATCGCCGCCTTCGCGACGGCGGGGGCGATACGGAGGATCAGCCGGGGATCGAAGGGGCTCGGGATCAGCGAGTCCGCCCCAAACGTCTTCATCTCCCCGCCATAGGCGCGTGCCGCCACGTCGGACGGCGCCTCGCGCGCGAGGTGGGCGATGGCCTCGACGGCGGCGTGCTTCATCGATTCGTCGATGGTGGTCGCCGCCACGTCCAGCGCTCCCCGGAAGATGTAGGGGAAGCACAGGACGTTGTTGACCTGGTTGGGATAGTCCGACCGCCCGGTGCAGATCATGGCGTCCGGTCGCACCGCCCTCGCCTCCTCCGGCATGATCTCCGGGTTGGGATTGGCGAGCGCGAGGATCAGCGGCTTGTCCCCCAAGCGCGCCACCATCGAGGGCTTGAGCACACCCCCTGCGGACAGCCCCAGGAACACGTCGGCCCCGCCTATGACGTCGTCGAGCGTGCGCGCTGTCGTGTCCTGCGCGAAGGCGGCCTTCCAGCGGTCCATCAGAGCCGTGCGGCCGACATGGACGACACCCTCGATGTCGGTGATGAAGATGTTCTCCCGTCTCGCCCCGAGCGACACCAGCAGGTTGAGACAGGCGAGAGCAGCCGCCCCGGCTCCCGACGCGACGATCTTCACGTCCGCGATGTTCTTTCCGGCGATCTCAAGCGCGTTGGTGACGGCGGCGCCGACGATGATCGCCGTGCCATGCTGGTCGTCGTGGAAGACCGGAATGGCCATGCGCGCGCGCAGCTGCGCCTCGACCTCGAAGCACTCGGGCGCCTTGATGTCCTCGAGGTTGATGCCGCCGAATGTCGGCTCCAGGGCCGCCACCACGTCGACGAGGCGGCTGACCTCCTTCTCCGCGACCTCGATGTCGAAGACGTCGATTCCGGCGAACTTCTTGAAGAGAACCGCCTTGCCCTCCATCACCGGCTTTGCGGCAAGCGGACCGATGTCGCCCAGGCCGAGCACGGCCGTGCCGTTTGTGACGACGGCGACGAGGTTCTGGCGTGACGTGTACTCGGCCGCCATGTCGGGATCGGCGGCGATGGCTTCGCAGGGCGCGGCCACGCCCGGCGAGTAGGCGAGCGCGAGGTCGCGCTGGTTGCCGAGCGGCTTCGTCGCCTGGATCTCGAGTTTCCCCGGCTTGGGGGAGCGGTGATAGACGAGCGCACCGGAGCGCAGGTCGTCGGACATGCCAGCCGCCATGGATCCTCCTCGCGCCCATCGGCGCATCCCGTGTCTAGGCCGCGGGAGGGGGAGCGTAAAGCTGGTGCAAGACGGAGCTGCGATGCAGGGGGCTCACCGCGCCCTGCCCTTCTCGTCGAAGGCATCGAGCCCGCGCAGGAAGGCGAGCGCGCCGGCCACGGTGCCGCCGTGCCGTTCGAACCATTTGCGCCGCCCCAGCACGAAGCCGAGGAACGCCCGCGGCAGATGCGCGAGGACGAGCCCCCACGCGGCGTTGCGCAGTCCATACTTCCGGGCGACGTAGCAGCGCGACCAGGCGAGGTGCCAGCGCGCCCGCAGAACCCGCCCGGGCCGGGCGGCGGTGGAGCGGCCCCGCCCATGCCGGGCAACCGCCGCATGGACATGGACGAGTGCGAGCCCTGCGTCCGCCACCCTCCGGCAGAGATCGTCGTCCTCGTAGAACAGGAAGATCCTCTCGTCGAAGCCGCCCATGGCGAGAAACTGCTCGCGCCTAACCACGAGTGCCGCGCCGGACAGGAAGGGCGCGCAGCAGTCGCCCTCCGGCACGCAGGGGCGATTCTTCTCGTTGCGGAGGTAGGGCGCGAGCAGGGACCGGCGCTGGAAGAAGAAGCGCCCGCCCGGCTCGATGAGGCGGGGGGCGAGGAGACCTGCATCGGGGTAGAACCGCGCAGCCTCGACCAGCGCAGCAGCGGCCCCCTCCTCCAGCACGAGATCGGGATTGACCAAAAGGCAGAGTTCGGAGGACGCGGCGCGGATACCCGCGTTCATGGCCCGGCCAAAGCCCTCGTTGGCCCGCATCGCCACCACCGTCGCTCCCGCCTCGCGGGCGATCGCGGCGGAGCGGTCCGCGCTGGCGTTGTCGACGACGATCGCAGGCACGCCCTCGCGCTTCAGAGCGGCGAGGCATTCCGGCAGGGCATCGGCACTGTCGTAGGACACGATGACGGCGGTGAGGACCGCCGCGGTATCTGGTGAGTCGAGGGGCGGGGCAGGGTCCGGCACGGCGTCAGCTTTAGGGGCTGGACGGGAGGCGGCGCAACCTCCGCGTGCCGCCCTGCTCCTGCCCTCACTTCTCCTGCACGTTCAGCCGCAGGTGCAGCTCGCGCAGCTGCTTCGGCGTCGCCTCCGAGGGCGCTCCCATCAGCAGGTCCAGCGCCTGCTGGTTCATCGGGAACAGGGCGACCTCGCGCAGGTTCTGCGCGCCGCAGAGCAGCATGACGATGCGGTCGATGCCGGCCGCCATGCCGCCATGGGGCGGGGCGCCATACTGGAAGGCGCGGTACATGCCGCCGAAGCGCTCGATCACCGTCTCCTCGCCATAGCCGGCGATCTCGAAGGCCTTGACCATCGCCTTGGGGCGATGGTTGCGGATGCCGCCGGACGCAAGCTCGTAGCCGTTGCAGGCGATGTCGTACTGGAACGCCTTGATGGCGAGCGGGTCCTGCGTCTGCAGGGCCTCCAGCCCGCCCTGCGGCATGGAGAACGGGTTGTGCGAAAAATCGACCTTCTTCTCGTCCTCGTTCCATTCGAACATCGGGAAGTCGACGATCCACGCGAGCTCGAAGCGGTTCTCGTCGACGAGGTTCAGGTCGGTACCGATCTTGGTGCGCGCGGAGCCCGCGAACTTCACGAACTTGTCCGGGTCGCCCGCGACGAAGAAAGCCGCATCGCCATCCTTGAGGCCGAGCTGGGCACGGATAGCCTCGGTCCGCTCCGGGCCGATATTGTTGGCGACCGGCCCCGCACCGGCACCGTCGCGCCACATGATGTAGCCCAGCCCCGGCTGGCCCTCGCCCTGCGCCCAGCTGTTCATGCGGTCGCAGAAGGCCCGCGAGCCGCCACCCGGGCCAGGGATGGCCCAGACCTGGTTCTTCGCGTCCTCGAGCATGCGCGCGAAGACCTTGAAGTTCGATCCGCGGAAGTGGTCCGAGACGTCCTGCATGACGAGCGGGTTGCGCAGGTCCGGCTTGTCCGACCCGTACTTGCGCATGGCTTCCGCATACGGGATGCGCGGCCAGTTCTTCGTCACCGGCCGACCGCCGCCGAACTCCTCGAAGATGCCTGAGATCACCGGCTCCATCGCAGCGAAAACATCGTCCTGCGTGACGAAGCTCATCTCCAGGTCGAGCTGGTAGAACTCGCCCGGCAGTCGGTCGGCGCGAGGATCCTCGTCGCGGAAGCAGGGGGCGATCTGGAAGTAGCGGTCGAACCCCGCCATCATCAGAAGCTGCTTGTACTGCTGCGGCGCCTGCGGCAGGGCGTAGAACTTGCCGGCGTGGAGGCGCGAGGGGACGAGGAAGTCGCGCGCGCCTTCGGGCGAGGAGGCGGTCAGGATCGGCGTCTGGAACTCGTTGAAGCCCGACTGCTTCATGCGCGTGCGCAGGCTGTCGACGACCGAGACGCGGGTCATAATGTTGCGGTGCAGGCTCTCGCGGCGAAGGTCGAGGAAGCGGTAGCGGAGCCTGGTCTCCTCCGGATAGGGCTGGTCTCCGAACACCTGGAGCGGCAGCTCCGCCGATGCGCCGAGAACCTCGATCTCGGTGACGAACACCTCCACAGCACCCGTCGGGAGATCAGCGTTCTCAGTGCCTTCCGGCCGCTTGCGCACCTTGCCGTCGAACCGCACCACCCATTCGGCCCGCAACTTCTCGGCATCGCCGAACGCCGGAGAGTCGGGATCCACGACGCATTGCGTCATGCCGTAGTGGTCGCGCAGGTCGATGAAGAGCACGCCACCGTGGTCGCGGATGCGGTGACACCAGCCGGACAGGCGGACCTGCTGGCCGACATCGCTCTCGCGCAGATCGCCGCAGCGGTGGGAACGGTAGCGGTGCATGGCATTGGTCCTTCGAGGCGGCTCGTCGCGGCGCGGAGAACGCATGCGCGCGTTGCCCTTGTCAAGGCAAGCGGCCCGGCCGGCACCTGCAACGAAAACGCCCGGGCGCTGGCCCGGGCGTCGTTCAGGACCGGCGTATGGTGCCGGATTACTGCTTCGGCGGTGTCGCCGGAGCGGCCGCGCCGGGCGCGGGGGCTGCGGGAGCGGCGCCGCCTGCGGCCCCGCCCTGCGTCTCCAGCTTCTTGCGCATTTCCTCGGCCTGCTTCTGCATCTGCTCCTGCAGCTGCTTCTGCTGGGCCTCCAGCACCTTCGGGTCGATGGGCGGGCCATCGAACGCCTTGGCGAAGCCGGCGAGCGGCGCCTGGAATGTGATCTCCCGTGCGAACTGGTTCTGCACGGTCACGTTCATCGTCGTGCCCTTCTTGATCTGCCCGAACGCCGCGTCGTTCACCTGCGCCTCGGCGAAGCACGCGTTCATGCAGATCTGGAAGCGGCCGGAGTCGGCCTTGCCGGTGTCGACCGAGAAGCGGACGCCCGGCTGGATCAGGAAGCCTTCCGGCAGCATCAGGCGCATGACCCGGTTGGAGTCGCCCTTCACCTCGTAGACCGCAATGGCGAGGACGGGCTGGCCCTGGTCGGTGACGAAGTCGCGCGTGGTGAAGCACAGCTCCTTGCCCGAGGGATCCTTGTTGCAGACCTTGACCCAGTCCGCCTGGGAAGGCTCGGGCTTCAGCGCCAGATTGGTGGGGCCTGCAGGCTGCGCCTGCGCACCCGGCTGGCCGGGAGCTCCGGGCTGCGCGGGGGCAGCGGGAGCCTGAGCAGGCTGCGCGGGCTTGGCGGGAGCGGGCTTGGCGGGCGTCTGCTGGGCGAGCGCCGGGCCTGCGGCCACCGCAACGACGGCAGCAGCCAGCATGATGCGGCGCACGCCTGTGGACGTCACGTCAAAAGACATTCGATCTTCCCTCTACGGTCTCGGGAGGCTCCGGCATCGGCCAGCACGGCCTGGACCCGGACACGGGCCCGCTGCATCGGGGCCCAATACGGCGAGACGATGACACGCGGCTTGCTCATACAGGTTCGCTGGTCACGTTTCCAGCAACAAGTGTTGCGATGCAGGCACCGCGGGCGATAGTTCCGCTGCGCGCGCGGGCGGCCGCGCGCCCGAATCGGGACCTCCTGCGTGCTGAAAAGGCTGGCCTTCCTGCTCTCCCTCCTCGCCCTCGCGCCGGCCCAGGCCGTGCTGGGCGGAGGCGGCGCGCGTGCCCAGGCTCCCGGCATCGCCATGCACGGCGAGCCCGCCCTCCCCGCGGGCTTCCAGCACTACCCCTATGTGAACCCGGAAGCCTCGAAGGGCGGCCGAATCGTCTTCGGCATGCTCGGCACCTTCGACACGCTCAACCCTTACTCGGTGATCGGCATCGCCGCCGAGGGCGTCGGGCCGATCAATGGCGGCCTCGTGTGGCAGAGCCTGATGGCCCGGTCCGCCGACGAGCCCTTCAGCCTTTACGGGCAGATCGCTTCCTCGATCGAGACACCCGACGACCGCAGCTCCGTCACCTTCCGCCTCGATCCCGCCGCCCGCTTCTCGGACGGCAAGCCTGTGACGGCGGAGGACGTGCTGTTCTCCTGGGATCTGCTGAAGCGGAAGGGCAAGCCCAACCTGCGCAGCTGGTACGGCATGGCAAAGTCGGCGGAGGCGCCGGACCCCTACACGGTCCGATTCGATCTGACGGGCGCGAACAACCGCGAGCTTCCGCTGATCCTGGCTCTGATGCCGGTCCTGCCCAGGCACGCCACGGACGAAGGGCGCTTCGAGGAGACCAATTTGGCTCCGCCGATCGGGTCGGGTCCCTACGTCATCGAGACCGTCCGGCCGGGAGAGAGCATCACCTTCCGGCGCAACCCCGGCTACTGGGGCAAGGACCTGCCGACCTCACGCGGCCGCTACAATGCCGACGAGATCCGTTACGATTATTACCTCGACGCCAACACGCTGTTCGAGGCCTTCAAGGGCGGGCTTGTCGATGTCCGCATCGAGGACAGCCCGACGCGATGGACCACCGGCTACGACTTTCCCGCGTTCCGCGACGGCACGGTGGTGAAGGATCCCCTGCCGGTCCGCACGCCGAAGGGCATGAACGCCTTCGTCTTCAATACGCGCCGGCCGGTGTTCGAGGACGCCCGCGTGCGCGAGGCCCTGGGCTATCTCTTCGACTTCGAGTGGGTGAACCGGACGCTGTTCAACGGCGTCTATGCCCGCACGACGAGCTTCTTCGAGGGATCCGACCTGTCCTCGAGCGGCCGCCCGGCCTCGGAAGGCGAACGAGCGATCCTGGCCGCCTTCCCCGATGCGGTAAGGCCCGAAATCCTCGACGGCACATGGCATCCCGCCGGCGGAGACGGCAGCGGCCGGGACAGGGACCTCGCGCGCAAGGCGCTCGACCTCCTCGCCCAGGCCGGCTGGACACTGCAGGACGGCGTACTCCGGAACGCGAAGGGCGAGGCGTTCCAGTTTGAGTTCCTGGCCTCCACGCGGCTGCAGGAGCGCCTGGCCATCAATTTCTCCCGCGCCCTGGCGCGCATCGGCGTCAACATGACGGTGCGCTACGTCTACAATGTCGAGTACTGGCGGAGATTGTCGAACTTCGACTTCGACATGATCCAGTTCACCTGGGGATCGTCGCCCTCACCCGGAAACGAGCAGTACAATCGCTGGTCCAGCAAGGCCGCGGATCGCGCGGGCTCGCTGAATTACGCGGGTGCCCGCAATCCCGCGGTGGATGCCGCCGTCGACGCGATGGTCGCAGCGCGCCGCCGCGAGGATTTCGTCGACGCTGTGCGGGCCCTCGACAGGATTCTTCTCTCCCAGTTCTATGTGATTCCGCTGTATAACCAGCCGGACCAGTGGATCGCGCATACTGCGGCGGTGCGTCGACCTGAATCCACGCCTCTTTTCGGGTTTCAGGCTGATGCGCTCTGGCGCGAATCACGGTGAGCGGCAACATCACCGCAGACGCTGCGCAGGATTGTGTGTTGGACGTGAGCGACGCGCTGGCCCATGACCCGGTTTCGGCGCTGACCGCGCCGTGGTCAGGCGTGTCTCTCGTCGACCTTTTCGCCTCCTCCTGCCACCTCAACGCCCATGCCACCGCTTTCGGCGAGGCGCCTTTCTCCGCCATCGCACCCGCGCGCCGGCTGACCTACCTGCAGGCCAACGAGGCCGCCGATCGCCTGGCCATCGCGCTGGGCGGCCTGGCTCTGCAGCCGGGCGCGACGGTCGCCATCTGCCTCGGTGCCACGATCGAGGCGCCCCTCGCACTCATCGGCACGCTGCGGGCCGGCTTCGTGCCCTGCCTGCTGCCGCCCACGCTGAGCCGTTCGGAGGCCGCGCATGTCCTCCGCTCCATTGCCGTCGACGCGGTGATCGCGGCGGGAGCGGTGGGGCCCATGCGCCCGGCCGAGGTGATGCGCGCGGCGGCCGTCGAGAACGGCCCGCGCTACATCCTGGGCTTCGGCGCAAGGCTGCCGGCCGGCGTCGTGCCACTCGACGAGACTCTGATGGACGCGCCCGAGGCGCGCGTTGTCCGGGCAGAACCGCTCGACCCCGGCAGGCCGCTCGGCCTCGTGACGCTGGAGCGCACGCGCGGCTCGTTGGCGCTCTACCGGCACGACCAGGAATCGCTGGTTGCCGCGGCCCTTGGTCTCGTGCTCCGCGCCGGCGTGGGTGCGGGAGACCGCGTGCTCTCCACTCTGTCGCCCATGTCCCTCGCCGGCATCGTGACGGGGCTCGTGCCGGTCCTGCTGACGGGTGGCGCGCTGTTCGGGCTGGGCCTGTTCGAGTCTGCCACGCTGATGCGCATGCTGGGCGAAGACGCGGCGGGAGCTCACCTCGTCGTGCCCAGCGTGCTGGAAACGCCGTTGCGCGAGGCCGGCATACTCGGCGGCACTACGGTCGCGTCCACCGTCATCGTGCACCGCCCACCCGCCCGCTTCGACCGCGCCGCCGCCGCAGGGCTGCTCCAGAGCCCGATCGTCGACGTCCTTGCGCTCGGCGAGCGTGGGAGCCTGGCCGCGCGCCGGGGGCAGGACGGACGACCCACCGTGGCGCTCGGAGAGATCCGCATCCCCGACGACGACGGGCCGCTCGTCATCTCCGCCCGTGCCGGGGAGGACGGGATCGTCTCGGTCGCTGGGGCAGCGGTCTCCACCCGGATCCACGAGACCTTTCCAGACCGCGAGACCGACTGGCTCGCCACCGAGGTCGAGGTCGCGACGGACGGTGAAGGCCAGATCGTGCTGGCGACGCCCACCTCTGGCCTCGGCGCGGGTGCAGCGCGTATCGTGTGACGGCCGGTTCGGTCCACGAGGAGAAGTGCCATGTCCGCAGGACCCTTCGCCATCGACGTCGTCTCCGACGTGGTCTGCCCCTGGTGCTATCTCGGCAAGAGGCGGCTGGAGCAGGCCCTCGCGGCGAGGCCCGACCTGAAGGCCCTCGTCAGATGGCGGCCCTTCCAGCTGGACGCGACGATTCCGCCGGGCGGCATGGACAGGCAGGAGTACATGACCCGCAAGTTCGGCTCGTCCACGCGGCTGGCCGACGCCCACGCACGGCTCGAGGCGTTCGGCCGGGCCGAGGGCATCGATTTCGCCTTCGATGCCATCGAGCGCTCGCCCAACACGCTCGACGCCCACCGCCTCATCCGCCACGCCACCGGGCAGGGCCGGGGCGACGAGATGGTGGAGGCGCTGTTCTCGGCCTATTTCGAGAAGGGCCAGGACATCGGCGACCACGCCGTGCTGACGGAGCTGGCTGAAGCGGCCGGCCTGGATGGGGGCACCAGCGCCTGGCTGGAGACCGGCGAGGACGCCCAGGCCGTGCGCGAGGAGATCCGGATGGCCCAGGAACTCGGCGTCCAGGGCGTCCCGTTCTTCATCGTCGTGGGCAAGTACGCCGTCTCGGGCGCGCAGTCGGCCGAAGTGCTCGGCCAGGTGATCGACAAGGCGCTGGCAGGCGGCGAGGCCTAGAACCACGCCCTGTTGTCGTCCCGGCCGAAGCGCAGCGGAGAGCCGGGATCCAGGAACTCCCTCGGTCGCTGGCCTGGACCCCGCGCCCCAGAGCAGCGTCAGGCGGCCTTCTTCGTCCCGGCGATGCTGGCCAGCTGCCGCAGGATCTGGTTCGTTCCCTTCAGGCGCTGCTCGGCGGTCTCGAAATCGCGGATGAAGACGATCCGCATGTCCGGCCGCACCTTGGCGAGCGAGCCTTGCTCGCCGACATAGCGCACCAGTCCTTCCGGATTGGCGAAGGCATTGTCGCGGAAGGACACGATCAGCCCCTTGGGCCCGGCATCCACCTTGTCGACATTGGCGCGCCGGCACAGCGCCTTGATGGCGACGATGTCGAGAAGCTGGCGCACCTCGTCCGGCAGGGGGCCGAACCGGTCGATGAGCTCCGCCCCGAACCCCTCGATTTCGTCGTCCTCCTGAAGCTGCGAGAGCCGCTTGTAGAGCCCCAGCCGCAAGTGCAGGTCGGCCACGTAGTCCTCGGGGATCATCACCGGCGTTCCGATGGTGATGGAGGGTGACCACTGCTCGACGACGTCGTCATCGGCAATGCCGGCCTTGAGCTGGGTGACCGCCTCTTCCAGCATCTGCTGGTAGAGTTCGTAGCCCACCTCCTTGATGTGGCCGGACTGCTCGTCGCCGAGAAGATTGCCGGCGCCGCGAATGTCGAGGTCGTGGCTCGCGAGCTGGAAGCCCGCCCCAAGCGTGTCCAGCGACTGCAGCACCTTCAGGCGGCGTTCCGCCTGCGGCGTGATGGTGCGGTTGGCGGGCAGCGTGAAGAGCGCATAGGCGCGAGTCTTTGACCGTCCGACGCGGCCGCGCAGCTGGTAGAGCTGGCCGAGGCCGAACATGTCGGCGCGATGCACGATCAGCGTGTTGGCGCGCGGGATGTCGAGGCCGGACTCGACGATGGCCGTGGAGAGCAGGATGTCGTAGCGGCCCTCGTAGAAGGCCGTCATCACGTCCTCCAGCTCGCCTGCCGCCATCTGGCCGTGCGCCACGGCCACCTTGGCCTCCGGCACCTCGGCAGCGAGGAAGGCACGCGCCTCCGCAATGTCCTCGATGCGCGGGCAGACGTAGAAGCTCTGGCCGCCCCGATAGCGCTCGCGCAGCAGCGCCTCGCGAACGATGAGTGGATCGAACGGCGTCACAAAGGTGCGCACGGCCAGCCGGTCCACCGGCGGCGTGGCGATGATCGAGAGTTCGCGAACACCCGTGAGGGCGAGCTGCAGCGTGCGCGGGATCGGCGTCGCCGACAGCGTGAGAACATGGATCTCGGCGCGCAGCTCCTTCAGGCGCTCCTTGTGGCCGACGCCGAAATGCTGCTCCTCGTCGACGACGAGCAGGCCCAGGTCCCTGAAGGCGATGCTCTTGCCCAGCAAAGCGTGCGTCCCGACGACGATGTCGATCGTTCCGTCGGCAAGCCCCGCCTTCACGGTCTTCTGCTCGGCAGCGGGCACGAAGCGCGACAGCTGGGCGACCTTGACGGGCAGGCCGTGGAAGCGGTCGGCAAAGGTCTTGAAATGCTGGCGGGCGAGAAGGGTCGTCGGCACGACGACAGCCACCTGCCGTCCCGCGAGCGCCGCCGCGAAGGCGGCCCGCAGCGCCACCTCGGTCTTGCCGAAGCCGACGTCGCCGCAGATCAGGCGGTCCATCGGCCGGCCGGTGGCGAGGTCGTCCAGCGTCGCGTCGATGGCGTTCTGCTGGTCGTCCGTCTCGTCATAGGGGAAGCGGGCGCAGAACTCGTCGTAGAGCCCCGCCTGCGGCACGAGGCGCGGCGCCTCGTGCAGGGCGCGCGCGGCGGCGATCTTGATCAGCGCATGCGCCATCTCGCGGATGCGCTGCTTCAGCTTGGCCTTCCGGGCCTGCCACGCGCCGCCGCCCAGCCGGTCGAGCGCGACCTCCGTGTCCTCCGAGCCGTAGCGGGAGAGGAGCTCGATGTTTTCGACCGGCAGGAAGAGCTTGTCGCCCCCCGCGTAATGGATCTCGAGGCAATCGTGCGGGGCCCCGGCCGCATCGATCGTCTTCAGCCCGACGAAGCGGCCGATGCCGTGGTCGACATGGACGACGAGGTCGCCCTGGGAGAGGCTGCCGACCTCGGCGATGATGTCCTGCGCCCGGCGCGACTTGCGGGCCCGCCTGATGAGCCGGTCGCCGAGAATGTCCTGCTCGCCGATGACGGCGAGGTCCGGCGTCTCAAAGCCCGTCTCCAGTCCCCAGATGGCGAGAGTGGCGACGTTGCGAGGGTGCGCCGTGGCATGCGCCAGCGTGTTGACCGGCAGCGCCCCGGACAGTCCGTGGTCGGCCAGCACGTGCGAGAGCCTCTCGCGGGAGCCTTCCGACCACGCGGCGACGATGACGCGCTTGCCCGCCCCTTGCAGCGCCTTCACATGGGCGACGGCCGCGTCGAACACGTTGCCGCCGCTCTCCCCTTCCTGCTCGCGCTCCGCAGCAAAGATCCGGCCCTGCCGGCCGCCGACGTCGATATCGTTGGGCGTTTCGGGCCGGGCGAAAGGCGTCAGCCGCACGACGGTGGACGTCGCCAACCGCTCGGACCATTCGGTGGGAGCAAGGTAGAGCTGGTCGGGCGGCAGCGGCTTGTAGGGCGCGCCCTGCCCCGCCGCAGGCTTGTCGAGGCCGGACTTGCGGGCGTCGTAATAGTCCTTCACCTGCGCCAGCCGCTCGCCGACGGCATCCTCGGCCAGCGGATCGAGGAGCACGGGGGCTCCGCCGCAATAGTCGAACAGCGTGTCGAGCCCGTCCTGGAACAAGGGCAGCCAGTGTTCGAGCCCGGGATGGCGCCGGCCCTCGCTCACCGCCTCGTACAGCGTGTCATCGCGTCCCGGCGTGCCGAAGCGGGCGATGTAGGCCTGCCGGAAGCGGCGGATCGTCTCGGTGGTGAGCTGCACCTCCGACATCGGGACAAGGTCCAGCGCGCGAAGCTGTCCGATAGTCCGCTGCGTCTCGGGATCGAAGCTGCGGATCGATTCGAGCGTGTCGCCGAAGAAGTCCAGCCGCACCGGCGAGGGAACCCCGGGCGCGAAGAGGTCGACGATGCCGCCGCGTACCGCGTATTCGCCGGTCTCGCGCACCGTCGACGTGCGCTGGAAACCGTTCGTCTCCAGCCAGGCGGCGAGCTCCTGCACGTCCACCATGTTGCCTGGCGCAGCCGAGAAGGACTCGCCGGCCACCCGCTTCAGGCGCGGCACGCGCTGGACGATGGCGTTGACGGTGGTGGTGAGAATGCGCGGCCGGTCTTCGCCCGAGCGTGAGCGTGCGAGACGCGACAGCACCGTCATGCGCCGCGCGGCGACAGCGGGATTGGGCGACACCCGGTCGTAGGGCTGGCAGTCCCAGGCGGGGAAGGACAGCACCTCGACGTCCGGAGCGGCGAACGCGAGACCGTTCTCGAGGAGCGCTTGCCGCTGTCCATCGCGGGCCACGTAGACGAGAACGGCCGGGCGTTCCGGACCCTTGGCGGCCAGCACGCGCGCGAGGTCGGCGGCGACGAGCGAATCGACGCCGTCCGGGGCAGAGGAGACGGTCAGGCCGTCGCCGGCGAGGATGCGCTCGGCGGCGCGCTGAAGGGGGGATGTCTTGGCCATGTCGCTTCGGTTGGGTCCGCCCCGGCGGTCCGGGGCGGCATCGGGTCATCCGTCCTCAGACGTGGATCGGACCCTGGTGGGTATGGAACGCCTTGACGCTGCGGTACAGGGGCGTGTCGTAGTTTTCCGGTACCTGTGCCGCGTCGGTGAGCCACGCGAAGAGGTCACGGTCGGGTACCTCGATCAGCGCCTCGAACACGTCGAGTTCCGCTTCGCCGAGGCGATCGATATGGGCATCCGCGAACTGGCCCATCAGCAGGTCCATTTCGCGCGTGCCGCGATGCCAGGCACGGAACAGGATGCGCCTGCGGCGCGGGTCGAGGTCGGCGCTGGAACGAGCGCTGCCGGTCATGTCGATCTCCGATGGCCTTGCGGACACGGTGATATAAGGCCCGGGCAGGCGCCTGTCAGCGCCGCGAAAGGCGAAGGGTCACCACATGTCGAGCGCGACGCGCGCCTCGTCCGACATGCGGCTCTGATCCCATGGCGGGTCGAAGACCATGTTGACCTTCACCGACTGGATGCCCGGGACGGCCGCCACGGCATTCTCGACCCAGCCTGGCATTTCTCCGGCGACCGGACACCCCGGCGCCGTCAGCGTCATGTCGATGGCGACGTTGCGCTCGTCATCGAGGTCGACGCGGTAGACGAGGCCGAGTTCGTAGATGTCGGCCGGGATCTCGGGGTCATAGACCGACTTCAGCGCTGCCACGATGGCATCCGTCAGCCGGTCGATTTCCTCCGGCGGCAGCACCGAGGGAATGTCGATGTCGGGCCGGTTCGGCTCGATCGTGTCGCTGGACTGGGTCATGGCATGGCTTCCGGGGGCGATGCGTGGCGGGCCGAGGCCCGTCACCCGAAGAGAGCTTCGGCCTTCTGCAACGCCGAAACAAGGCTGTCGACCTCATCCAGCGAATTGTAGACGGCGAAAGAGGCGCGGCAGGTGGACGTTACGCCATATTTGGCTAGCAGTGGCTGCGCGCAATGCGTACCAGCCCTCACCGCCACGCCGGAGCGGTCGATGACCGTGGCGACGTCGTGCGCGTGCGCCCCCTTCATCTCGAAGGCGACGATGGCGCCCTTGTCGCGCGCCCGGCCGAAGATGCGCAGCGAGTTCATCGCCCCCAGTCGCTCCATGGCGTAGTCCCGCAGCGTGTTCTCATGGGCGAGGATGGCTTCGCGGCCGACCGAGTTGATCCAGTCGATGGCGGCGCCGAGTCCGATCGCCTGCACCAGCGGCGGTGTGCCGGCCTCAAAGCGATGCGGCGGCGTGCCGTAAGTGACGTCGTCGAGTGTCACGTCACGGATCATCTCGCCGCCGCCATTGAAAGGCGGCATCACTTCCAGCCATTTGCGCTTGCCGTAGAGCACGCCGATGCCTGTCGGGCCGTACACCTTGTGCCCAGTGAAGACGTAGAAGTCGGCGTCGAGGTCGCGCACGTCCACCGGCAGGTGCACGGCCCCCTGGCTGCCGTCCACCATGACAGGGATCCCGCGCGAATGGGCGATCCGGATGATCTCCTTGAGCGGCGTGATCGTGCCCAGCACGTTCGACATGTGCGTGATGGCGACGATCTTGGTGTTCTCGTTGAGGAGCTTCTCGAACTCCTCGATCAGGAACTCTCCGTCCTCGGTCACCGGCGCCCAGCGGATGACCGCGCCCTTGCGCTCACGATGGAAGTGCCACGGCACGATGTTGGAGTGGTGCTCCATGATCGAGATGACGATCTCGTCGCCTTCGCGGATCGCCATCTCGCCGAAGCTCGACGCTACAAGATTGATCGCCTCGGTCGCGGAGCGGGTGAAGATGATCTCGTCCACGCTCTCGGCGTTGAGGAAGCCTCTCACCTTTTCGCGCGCATCCTCGAACGCCTCGGTCGCAGCGTTCGCGAGGTAGTGCAAGCCGCGGTGAACATTGGCGTATTCATGCTCGTAGGCATAAACCATCCGGTCGATCACCTGCCGGGGCTTCTGCGCCGATGCGGCATTGTCGAGATAGACGAGCTTCTTGCCGTAGACCTCCTTGGCAAGGATCGGGAATTCGGCCCGGATTGCCTCGAGGTCAAAGGGACGCGTAGGGGAAGCGGACATGTCTTGCCTTTCGGGCCCGCAGGCCATTCCCGCTGCAGCCTTCACCTGTCGTCCCCCCGCCACCTGAGGTGCAGGCCCGGAGGGGAACCCAGGCATCATTATTCAACGGACAAAGGCGATACGCCGGACGACGAGCCCTGGATCCCCTTCCCGCGGCTGCGCCACGCCAGGGATGACGGGCAGATCGTCACATCCGCTCTCGCAGCCACCTCTCGACGGTGGCCTCCAGCCGCGAACGGACCGTCTCGTCCTGCACGATCTCGAGCGCCTCGCCGGCGAACGCCTGCAGCATCAGGGCCTCGGCGTCGGGCTTGGGAAGGCCGCGGGCGCGCAGGTAGAACAGCAGGTCGTCATCGAGCGCACCGCAGGTCGCGCCATGGGCGCACTGCACGTCGTCGGCAAAGATCTCGAGCTCCGGTTTGTTGTTCATGGTCGCGCCGTCGGCGAGCAGGACCGCCTGGCTCATCATGCGCCCGTCCGTCTTCTGGGCGATCGGCAGGACGACGATCTTGCCCTGAAAGACTCCCGTCGATTCGCCATCCAGCACGTGCTTGTAGAGCTCGCGGCTCTCGCAATGCGGAACGGCGTGGTCGACCACCAGCGTCGTATCCGAATGCTCGCGGCCCCGCAGAAGCGCCGCACCGCCCAGCGTCGCATGCGTGTTCTCGCCCCGGTACGCCAGGAAGATCTGGTTGCGCACGAGAGCGACGCCGGTGTTGACCGCTACGGAGCGAAACTTCACGTCCGCACCCAGGGCCACCAGGCTCGAGGCAAGCACCATGCCCTGCGTGGCCGGCGCGGGACCCGCGCCGAACTGAACCACGTGCTCGAACTCGCCACCGTCCGCAACATCGAGCACGAGCGCCGTGTTGCGCTGCGCGGAGGCGTTGACGTGCGTCTCCAGGATGGTCGCCTTGGCCCCCTTGCCGGCGAGCACCACCGAGCGCGTGACGATGGATGTGGGCTCGGCCGAGGTCGCCACCGAGACGATCTCGACAGGAACGTCGAGAGACGCGCCTTCGGCGATCTCGATGACGACGCCGTCCGTCATGAAGGCCGTGTTGAGGGCGAGGACCGCGTCGTCCTGCCCGACGCCGTCCGGTGCGAGCCGCGCAAGGAGGGCGGCGTCCCCGCCGGCCAGCACCTCGGACAGCGAACGGAAGCGAACACCTTCGGGCGTCGCACCCACCGTCAGCCCGGAGGCAAGCGCCCCGTCGACGAGCACGAGCCGAAGTCCCTGCGCATCGTGGAGACCGGCGAGTTGCTGGCGCGCACGATCGATTGCCGCTGCGTCCGGCGCCACGGCAGGCGATGCCGCCTCGCGCAGGAGGGCACGCAGGTCCGTGTACTTCCACGCCTCGACGCGGCGATGCGGCAGGCCCGCCTCGGAGAAGCGCGCGAAGGCCGCGTCGCGCAGCGCGCCTGCGCCAGGAAGGGTCTGCCGGACAGTCGGGAAGCGGGCGAGCAGCGCCGTCTCGGCGGCGGTGCGGATCGGGGTCACCTCGGCCATGGCGTCACGCGGCCTGCGAACGATAGTCGGCATAGCCGTTGGCTTCGAGCTCCAGCGCAAGCTCCTTGCCGCCCGAGCGCACGATCCGGCCGCTCGCCATCACATGCACCGTGTCGGGCACGATGTAGTTGAGCAGGCGCTGGTAGTGCGTGATCACCAGGAACGACCGTCCGTCGCCGCGCAACGCGTTGACGCCGTCGGCGGCGATCTTCAACGCGTCGATGTCGAGGCCGGAGTCGGTCTCGTCGAGGATGCAGAACTTCGGCTCCAGCAGCGCCATCTGGAGGATTTCCATGCGCTTCTTCTCGCCGCCGGAAAAGCCGACGTTCAGCGCACGCCTGAGCATGTCCTGCGCAATGTGAAGACGCTGCGAGGCGCCCTTCACGCGCTTCATGAAGTCTGGCGTGGTCAGCTCCTCCTCGCCGCGGGCCTTGCGCTGGGCGTTGAGGGCGGCCTTGAGGAAGGACATCGTCGCAACCCCAGGGATCTCCAGCGGATACTGGAAGGCCAGGAACACGCCCGCTGCCGCACGCTGGTCCGGCTCCATCTCCAGCAGGTTCTGGCCGTCCAGCAGGATCTCGCCGTCGAGAACCTCGTAATCGTCTTTGCCGGCGATGACATAGGACAGCGTCGACTTGCCCGAGCCGTTCGGACCCATGATCGCTGCGACCTCGCCATCATGCACGGTCAGGTTCAGGCCGTTGAGGATCGTCTTGTCCTCGATCTTGACGTGAAGATTGCGGATTTCGAGCATGTTGGTCTCATCAGTTCTGGAACAATCGGGTGAGATCGGGCCGGCCTTTGTCAGCCGCACGCGCATCAGGGCTTTGCCGGCCTTCCAGGAATAGCTGCGACGATGTCGTCCAGCACATCATCAAGCTCTCCAGCGATGCCGCTGGCCTCGCCTTCCGCCCATAGCTGCCGGACCGTCTCCTCAGCCTTGCCGGTCGGGATCGAGGCTTCAGGCCGCCTCCCGGCCACTGCACCGAGTTCGTCCCTCATCAGCGCCACATCGTCCCGCAGCATCGCGACTTCACGAAGAAGCCTCTTCGCGGCAGCGTCGTTCCCGGCGAGTTCGCTCATGCCAAGCTCCCGCTGGCGACTTCGGGGACTGCCTCGGCCGATCGCTGGAACTCTGCGACAACCTCGATCCGGCCGATAAGCCGCTCATTGGACGCGGGCAGGTCATAGGCTCCTACCGGCCTGTAGAGCACAACGGCGGCACTCATCCCACGCTCCCCTCGAGGCTGATCGAGATCAGCTTCTGGGCCTCGACGGCGAACTCCATCGGCAGCTGCTGCAGCACGTCCTTGACGAAGCCGTTGACGATGAGAGCAGTCGCCTCCTCCGCCGACAGGCCGCGCTGCTGGCAGTAAAAGAGCTGGTCCTCGGAGATCTTCGACGTCGTCGCCTCGTGCTCGAAGATGGCCGAGGCAGCCTTGGACTCGATATAGGGCACCGTGTGGGCGCCGCACTCGGAGCCGATCAGCAGCGAATCGCAATTGGTGAAGTTGCGCGCGTTCGCTGCCTTGCGGTGGGCCGAGACGAGACCGCGATACGTATTCTGCGACTTCCCTGCGGAGATGCCCTTCGAGATGATCCGGCTCGTCGTGTTCTTGCCGAGATGGATCATCTTGGTGCCGCTGTCGACCTGCTGGTAGCCGTTCGACACCGCGATCGAGTAGAACTCGCCGCGCGATCCCTCGCCGCGAAGGATGCAGGACGGGTACTTCCAGGTGATCGCCGAGCCGGTCTCGACCTGCGTCCACGAGATCTTCGCGTTGCGGCCGCGGCAGTCACCGCGCTTGGTCACGAAGTTGTAGACGCCGCCCTTGCCCTGCGCATCGCCGGGGTACCAGTTCTGGACGGTGGAGTACTTGATCTCGGCGTCATCGAGCGCGATCAACTCGACCACGGCCGCGTGCAGCTGGTTCTCGTCGCGCTGGGGTGCCGTGCAGCCCTCGAGATAGCTGACGTATGAACCCTCGTCGGCGATGATCAGCGTGCGCTCGAACTGGCCGGTGTTCTTCTCGTTGATGCGGAAATACGTCGACAGCTCCATCGGGCAGCGGACGCCCTTGGGCACGTAGACGAAAGACCCGTCGGTGAACACAGCGGAATTCAACGTGGCGTAGAAATTGTCGGTCACGGGCACCACGGTGCCGAGGTACTTCTTCACCAGTTCGGGGTGCTCGCGCACGGCTTCCGAAATCGGGCAGAAGATGACGCCGGCCTTGGCCAGTTCTTCCTTGAACGTCGTCACGACGGACACACTGTCGAACACCGCGTCCACGGCGACACGCGAGGTCTGCACGCCTGCAAGGATCTCCTGCTCCCGGAGCGGGATGCCGAGCTTCTTGTAGGTCTCCAGGATCGCCGGGTCGATCTCGTCGAGCGACTTCGGGCCAGGCTTCTTTTTCGGCGCGGCGTAGTAGCTCAGCGCCTGGAAATCGATCGGCGGGTACTCGACGCGCGCCCAGGTCGGCTCACGCATGGAAAGCCAGCGGCGGAAGGCATCGAGGCGCCATTCCGTCATCCACTCCGGCTCGTTCTTCTTGGACGAGATCAGGCGGACGATATCCTCGTTCAGCCCCACCGGGGCCTTGTCCATCTCGATGTCGGTGATGAACCCGTACTTGTACTGGTCGACATCGAGCGACCGGACCTGTTCGACAGTCTCCTGCACGGCAGGCATGTCAGTCTCCTTCCTCTCCGGCTTCAAGGGCCGTGGGCGGGGTTTTGGACGGCCGGATCAAGCCGCCTGACGTCCTCGACGTCGATATAGGGCATTTCTGGCGTTTTCGAAGGCCTCGAGAGCGCGATTCACCTCTGCGTCAGTGGAGGTCCAGCCGATGCTCAGCCTGATCGCGCACGCGGCGAGATCGGGCTCGACCCCCATCGCCGCCAGAACATGGGACGGCTTCACCTTGCCCGAGGAGCACGCCGAGCCGGACGAGGCCGCGATGCCCGCCAGATCGAGCGCGATCAGCGCGGTCTCGGCGCGCCAGCCGGGCAGCGCGATGAGCGTGGTGTTGGGCAACCGTGCCTCGCTCCGCCCGAAAACGACGGCCTCGGGCGCAAGCGCGAGGAGCCCCGCTTCCAGCCTGTCACGCAGGCTGGCGAGCCGCTCATGCTCGCCGGCAAGTGCATCGAGGGCAGCTCGCGCGGCGGCGCCGAAGCCTGCGATCCCCGGCACGTTCTCGGTGCCGGCACGCGACCCGCGCTCCTGGCCGCCACCGCGCAGAAGCGGCTCGGCAAGATGCACGCGCGGCGACACGACGAGAGCGCCGGCGCCGGGAGGACCGCCGATCTTGTGGGCCGAAAGCGCCAGCGTGTCCGCGCCGAGGCCGGCCATGTCGATCTCGACCTTGCCAGCCGCCTGCACGGCATCGCAATGAAGAACACCGCCTGCGTCATGCACGAGCCCGGCCGCCTGCCGCACCGGCTGGAGCACGCCCGTCTCGTTGTTGGCCGCTTGAAGGGCGACCATCACCCGCTCGCCCTCCTCCTTTGCGCGAGCAAGGCGTCCTTCGAGCCAGCCCATGTCGGCGACACCGCCCGGGGTGACCGGGATCGTCTCGATGCGGTCGCGGGGGAAACTGCCGCCGGACAGGACGCAGGCATGCTCGGCCGCGGCCACCAGGAGACGGTCCAGTGGGCGGCGGTCCGCGACCGGCACGAGCGCCGGCGTGAGCGCCATGGCGTTGGCCTCGGTGCCGCCGGAAGTGAACACGACCTCGCGCGGACGAGCCCCGACGAGAGCGGCGACCGCTTCCCGCGCTGCCTCCACCCTGGCGCGGGCGGCGCGCCCTTCGGCGTGGACGGAAGACGGGTTGCCTCCAGCCCGCAGAGCCGCAGCCACGGCCTCGACGACCTCGGGCCGGATCGGCGCCGTGGCGTTGTGGTCCAGATAGGCGCGGGGGGCGTCCATACGTCCTGGAATTCCGTGGTTTGGGCCTGCCGGGCGCGTTTCACCGGCTGCAAGCAGCGAGTGCTTGCAATCGACCCCCGCGCCCGTGCTAAAAGCTGCGCTCCTCAGCGCCGGCGGCGGTCCGAAACCGCATCCCGGAAGCTGTTAGAATTATTCTAAGGGATTGTGGGCTCGCGCCCTTCGCAAGTCAAGCGCGGGCGCCACGAGACCTGCCGCCGCATCGCCGGGCGGTTCTTCGGCGATGGGGAAGATCGGAACACCCATGCCCGAAGTCATCTTCAACGGACCTGCAGGCCGCATCGAGGGCCGGTACCACCCGTCGAAGAGCAAGGGCGCGCCGATTGCCATCGTGCTGCATCCGCACCCGCAGTTCGGCGGCACGATGAACAATCAGGTCGTCTACGCGCTCTATTACGGCTTCGTGGAGCGCGGCTTCTCGGCCTTGCGCTTCAATTTCCGCGGCGTCGGCCGCAGTCAGGGCCTGTTCGACCACGGCCAGGGCGAGCTCTCCGACGCCGCTGCGGCGCTCGACTGGGCCCAGGCCGTGAACCCCGAGGCGCGGGCCTGCTGGATCGCCGGCATCTCCTTCGGCGCATGGATCGGCATGCAGCTGCTGATGCGCCGGCCGGAGATCGAAGGCTTCATCTCGGTCGCGGCACCCGCCAACCGCTTCGACTTCTCGTTCCTGGCTCCCTGTCCCTCCTCGGGCCTGTTCGTGCACGGCTCGCAGGACCGCGTCGCCCCGATCAAGGACGTCATGTCCGTGATCGAGAAGGTGAAGACCCAGAAGGGAATTCAGATCGAGCACCAGACGGTGGAAGGCGCCAACCACTTCTTCGAGAACAAGGTGGAGGACCTGATGGGGGTCGTCGGCACCTATCTCGACAAGCGCCTCGGCCCGAAGGAGGGCTGAGCCCCCTCAGGAGCGCTTCTGATGCGGAACCGTCCAGGCCTTCTCCAGAGCCGGCATCAGCTCGGTGGCGATCCTGTCGCGCGACAATCCGCCTACGAGCCGCTTCACCACTGTCCCGGTGCTGTCGATGACGAGGGTGGTCGGCACGCCGGAAACGCCGCCCAGCAGGCGCGACACGCGCCCTCCCTCGTCGAGCCCGACCGCGTCGTAGGGAATGCCGTTCTCCTGCAGGTAGGACCGGGCGCCGGCCGCCTTGTCGTGCACCGCAAGTCCGACGAGCTTCACCTTGCGGGCGGCCGAGAGTTCCATCAGCGCGCCATGCTCCTCACGGCAATGCGGGCACCAGGAACCCCAAACGTTGACGACGGTGACGCCACCGGCCAGGTCCCGTTGTGAGAAGCCGGGCACCGGCGTGCCGTTCGGACGCTTCAGACCTTCGAGCGGCGAGATCTTGAACTCGGCTCCGGCTAGGCTCGCGTGCTGTCCCAAAAGGCTCGGCGCCTTGAGGATCAGGAGTCCGGCGAATGCCGCGCCGACGAGCGCCAGCATGACATGCCGGTCCATCAGGAGGGCGAGCCAGGGCGTCGGTTCGCGCCCTTCGACCGGCCTGTCCATTCCACGCGCCATTCCCGCTTGCCCCCCGCCGGATCGCCGGCATTGATGCATCCTGTCACAACCGGCTCAACAGAGTTGTCGTTAATTCGCAGGAGCTTCGAGGCTACGCCGCAAGTCCCGGTCAACCTTCCCCGGTCAGGGCGCGGCGAGCACGCCCCCCGTCACAGGCGCCGGCACGCCGGTCGTGCCGGGGAAGGTGAGCGGCAGTCCGCGGCTGGAGCGCACGGCCAAATACGCGAAAGCCTGTGCCTCCATCGCGTCGGCTGACCAGCCGAACAGTTCGGCCGGGCGCACGGCCGCGCCGCAGCGCTCGGAGATCATCGCCATCAGCGTCGGGTTGCGGGCGCCACCTCCGCAGACGATCCAGAGCCCGGGAGAGCGCGGCAGGTGCTCACGGATGCGGGCGACGGATGCTGCGGTGAACGCGGTCAGCGTCGCGGCCGCATCCTCCAGGGAGAGAGACGCCACGGGTTGAGCCGAAAAGTGGTTCCGGTCCAGCGACTTTGGCGCCGGCAGGTCGAAATAAGGGTCGTCCATCAGGTGCGCCAGCGCCTCCTCGTCCACCCGGCCGCGGGCAGCGGTGGCACCGCCGTCGTCATAGGGCCGGCCCGTTCGCTGCAGCATGAGATCATCCACGAGGGCGTTGGCGGGACCCGTGTCGCAGGCAAGTGGCTCAGCCTCGCCTGAGAGAACGGTGACATTGCCGACGCCGCCCAGATTCAGGACGGCGACAGTTTCCGGCATCCCGTAACCGCGGCGGCGCGCGTCGAGCACCAGCGCCCGGTGATAGACAGGCACGAGCGGTGCGCCCTGCCCTCCCAGCGCCACGTCGGCCGCCCTCAAGTCGTGCACGACTGGCAGGCCAAGGCGCCGAGCCAGCTCCGGCCCGTCGCCGATCTGGATGGTGAGGCGCGAGGCGGGACGGTGCAGCACAGTCTGCCCGTGGAAGCCGACAAGGTCGATGTCCAGACCGGCGCCCTGCCCTGCCCGAAAAGCCTCGACCGCTTCCGCGTGGGCACGGGTGACGATCGCTTCGGCCTCGGCCAGCCGACCCGGACGCGCGGTCCTGTCGGTCAGGGGCACGGCATCGGCGAGTGCGGCGCGCAACACGTCGCGTTCCTCCGCAAGGTAGGGGCGGAAAGATGACGAACCCTGCTCGACGTGTCCTTCCCCGTCGGTGACCAGCATCGCCACGTCGACCCCGTCCATCGAGGTACCGGACATCAGGCCGAGGGCGGTCACGGGTCGGGTGCTCGGCTGGGGCATGGGCAATTCCCTCGTGTCATCGGCGGTCGAAGCTGCTACAGGGCGTCCGCCCCATTCATTCCTGCGTCACGAGGCGTGCCGCGATGACCGCGACCGACAGCTTTACCCCGAAATCAGACTTCCTGCGCGTCCTCATGGAACGCGGCTACGTCCACCAGTGCTCCGACTTTGCCGGGCTGGACGAGAAGGCCGCCAGGGGCGAGGTGGTGGCCTACGTCGGGTATGACTGCACGGCACCGTCGCTGCATGTCGGCAGCCTCATCTCGATCATGATGCTGCACTGGCTGCAGGAGAGCGGCAACAAGCCGGTCCCGCTCATGGGCGGCGGCACGACGCGTGTCGGCGACCCCTCCGGCCGGGACGAGACCCGCAAGCTCCTCACGCCCGAACAGATCGAGGCCAACAAGGACGGCATCAAGCGCGTGTTCTCGAATTTCCTCCGCTTCGGCGAGGGGAAGACGGACGCGATGATGATCGACAATGCCGAGTGGCTCACCAAGCTCAACTACATCGACTTCCTGCGTGACGTCGGCCGGCACTTTTCGGTGAACCGCATGCTGTCGATGGACAGCGTCCGCATGCGGCTGGAGCGGGAGCAGGAGCTCTCCTTCATCGAGTTCAACTACATGTGCCTGCAGGGCTATGACTTCGTCGAGCTCAACCGCCGCCACCAGGTGACGCTGCAGATGGGCGGGTCCGACCAGTGGGGCAACATCGTCACGGGCATCGACCTCGGCCGCAGGATGGGAACGCCCCAGCTCTACGCGCTCACCTGCCCGCTGCTCACAACGAGTTCCGGTGCCAAGATGGGCAAGACGGCCGCCGGCGCCGTCTGGCTGAACGAGGAACAGCTCTCGACCTACGAATACTGGCAATTCTGGCGCAACACCGAGGACGCCGACGTCGGCCGCTTCCTCAAGCTCTACACCACCCTGCCGCTGTCCGAGATCACACGCCTCGAGGCACTGGGCGGCGCCGAGATCAACGAGGCCAAGAAGGTTCTCGCCACCGAGGCGACTGCCCTTCTGCACGGGCGCGCGAAGGCCGATGCCGCGGCCGATACCGCGCGGCGGACGTTTGAGGAAGGCGAGACCGCGGACACGCTGCCGAGCGTCGAGGTCGACCGCGCCGAACTGTCCGACGGTCTCGGCGTGCTGACGGCCTTCGTGAAGGCGGGCCTCGTGGCTTCCACGGGCGAGGCGCGGCGGCAGGTAAAGGGCGGCGGCCTGCGCATCAACGACGCACCGGTCACCGACGAGCGCGCCTCGATCGGACAATCCGACCTGTCGGCCGAGGGCACCGTGAAGCTGTCGCTGGGCAAGAAGAAGCACGTTCTTCTGCGCGCTCGCTGAGCCGCGCCGGCGGGCCAAGCCGCTATTGCAGCTGGTCCGCCCCTGCGCCTTGCTGGGCAGACGTGGACGATGTGGCGTCGGGCCCGATCACGCCGAAGAACTTGCGCAGGAAGCCCGGCGCGACGGCTGACAGCGGATTGATGGTCAGGGTCGGCTGGCTGACCCGCCCCGTGATCCGGAAATTGACGGCAAAGAGCCCCTCGTTCGAGCCGCCGCCCAGGATTGGGCCGACGATCGGGACGCGGTTGAAGATGTTGTTGAGGCCGTAGGCGGGGACGAAGGTTCCGGTCAGGTCGACCCGGTCGCGACCGAAGTCCATCGTGCCTTCGAGTGTACCGCCGACGGAGGGGCCCCACATTGTGGCGTCGGTGAACTGCAGCCGGCCCCCGCCCACGGAAAAGCCGGCCTTCAGCTTGGTGAAGGCGACACGGTTTGGCCCTCCCGCCGGCGTCGCGTCCTGCCCCGGCTGCAGCGAGCGGGCGAGCGCCGGCTCGTCCTCCAGCACGAACCGGTTCACGCTGAGTGTCCCCGCCATCCGCGGCGACGACCCCGCCAACTGGGCCAGCAGCGCGCCGCCCTGCATGCGCTTGTAGATGTCGAGAAACCGGAAAACCGCCCCCGCGTCTCCCGCCTCGATGGCGAAGCCTGGCGCCCCGTTCTCGGCGCGCGCGGACTGCCCCGCCACCTGCCCGTTTCCGAGGCGGCCCGTGAGGCGGAAGTCGCGGATCTCGCCGCCTCTCACCGCGAGCTTCAATTCGGAGTTGCTGAGCACTTCGCCATTCTGCCCGGTTACGGCGCCGACCTTCTGGTCGAGGTCGACGTCGAGGCCGGACGGGGGTCCGCCCGCATCCTGCGGCGAGACGAGAGCCTTCAACATCGGCCGGGCATCGAAGGCGGTGCCGCGCACGACGAGCCGCAGGCCGGCAGCGCTCTTCTCGGCATCAACTTTTAGGTCGTCGCCAGGAGACAATTTGACGGGCGCAAGCCGAGCGGCAACGAGGCCGCCGTCCTCGGAAAGGCGGATGGATCCTTTGGCGGCCACACCGCCGGCGGCATCGAGGGAGAATTCGTCCAGCAGCACGGTGCCGTCGTCGGGCACCCATTTGAATGCGACCTTCCCGGGCTTGCCCGCCGGCTTCTGCCAGCCGGGCAGCACGTCGCTGAGGGATGCCTTGGCGAGGTCCACGTCGATGCGCGGCGGCAAAGGCTTGCCGGGCGCCTGGTCGTGCAGGACCACCTTCACGTCCACCGGGCCGGTCACCGTGCCGGGCAGCTTGATGCCGCGCCGGGCCCGGGCCGCCTCGTCCAGCGTGAGAACGACCGTCGTCTCGGCCGTGGGCGCACCGGGCGGCTGGCGCACGTCGATCGTCGCCGGAGATCCGCCGATCTTCGCGTCCCCCTTCACCGCGAGGCCGGCTTTGTCCTGGGCCAGGGTGAACGAGCCGGCTTCCAGCCTGTCCTTCCCGAAGACGGCGTCGGCCGAGACATTGGACGCTGTGCCGGTCACCTTCACGACGACGTCCTTCGGCCCGATCTTGTCGACCAGCGTCATGGTGAGGCCGATGTTCGCCTCGACCTGCCCTTTCAGCGACGGCAGGCCGCTGGGAAGCGCGGCGAATGGCTTCATACCGTCGCTGCGCAGAACCGACATCATCGGCTCGAGGTCGCCGGCGATGCCGAACTGAACGTCTGCGACAGTGGGATGCAACGACGTGTCGGCCACCAGGTAGCGGCCCTGGCCGATCAGCAGGCTTCCTCCCACCGCGCTGACGCGTCCGCGACTGACCGTTACCTCAGCTCTTCGCCCGGTCACCGTGCCTTCCGCCACCCCTTCGGTAATCACCGGCACGCCTGGCGACAGCCGCATGGCCGCTCCGGACATGGCAAAATCGAGCTGCATCACATCGGCCGGAAGGGGGCGCTTGGCCTTTGCCTCGATCAGCTGGGGAGGGGTGAGGGACGACGCGATGTCGAACCGCTCCATCACGCCGGCCTGCGTCGCCTCGATCAGGTATTTGCGGACGTCGCGGACCAGATAGTTCGGCCAGAACGCCATGAGGGTCCGTGCTGGCATGCGGCCGGCGCTGCCGTTCATGCGCACGCCCTCGAAATCGCCGTCCTTTCCGAAGGTGGCCGACAGCCGGAAATTCGTCTCCAGCCCCTTTACTTCCAGCCGGTCGACGACGAGGGCAGCCAGCCCGATCGGCATGCGTGCATCGACATCGAACGTGTCGATCGCGATCGGCGGCTCGCCCCTACCGACGGGCGTCCAGGTGCTCCCGGGCCCCCGCAGCGCGATGGCCCAATGATCGGTGCTCACGGAAGGAGGCGTGACAGTCCCGCTGAAGCGAAGCCGGGTCGCGCCGGAATCCAGCGAGAGTTGCTGCACGTCCACCAGGTGCCGCGCCGGGTTCCAGCCTAGCCGGACCACGATGTCCTCGATGGCGAAGGGCGTGGCGTCGGGATCGTCGAGGAGCAGCGTCCCTGCCCCGCCCTTGATCGTCGCGTCGAAGGCAGCGATGGCATCGGTTTCGTCCACCGAAAGCGAAAGCGCCGCATCGGCCTTGATGTCGGTTGCGAACGGCACCGCGCCCGGCTCTGCGACGGCGATGATGTCGCGCAGCGCAAGGTCGCGCGTATCGACGGAGATGCTCCGCCGTCCCCCTGGTGTACCCTCGATACGGGCATTGGCAGCAAGCGGACCGGAAGGTCCCCGTGCCGAGAATGACAGGGCTGTTCCGCCCCCCGCCTCACGCTCGAAGCGCATGGCCAGGTCGTCGTAGACCATCACATGCCCGCGCCGGCGGTCGTCGATTCGCAGCCGGCCGTCGCGGATGCCGGCCAACTGCAAAACCGCCATCGGGCCGCCAGGCGCAATGACAGCGTCAATCAGCTTCCCCGGCCCGAAACGCGCGTCGGGAGCGGACGGCGCCGCCGCCTCGCCCATCGGCACGGATTCACGCACCGCCGGTGGCGGCGTTTCGGCAGCGCCGGCCGCTATCGTGACCCCGCCGTCGGGAGCGATCGTCAGCCTGACCTCCAGGCCAATGAAGGAGAACTGGCGAGGAACGATATTGCCGAGCACCAGCGATTTCGGTGAAAAGCCGATCTCGGCCCGCGGCGCCGCCACGACGACACGGCCGTGATCCTTCACCACGACGTCCGAGACAGTCAGGACGGGGCCGCGTTTCCATGACAATTGGGCCCTTGCCACCTCGACGCGGTATCCGTCGCCAAACCGGTCGGCTAACGCCATCGCGATCCGGTCGGCGACCATCGGAAAGCTGACCGGGCCTCGCGACAGCCGCCACACGCCGGCCGCTGCGGCGAGCCCGACGACGATGAGGGCCACGATTCCCACACGGCACAGGCCCCACGCGGTCCGGCCAATGGCGGACGGCGCAGGACGACTGACCGGACGCCGCGCCCGCAAGGGACGCCGAAGAGAGCGGCGCGGCTTCGGCAGGACCTGGGGATGCTCTTCCACAGCCAATGCGGACGTCCTGCTCCAGCCTCCGGCGGCTCTCTTTGCCGCTGACAACGCTTGCGGCAGCAGCGGGGTCCGTCCCGCCACGATGCCATATTACCGGCTGTAGCCCTGCTTCGGCATCGACGCCAGTCCCCGGCCTGTTGCCGCCGCCGGCAAGGGGTACTGGGAGTCGATCCGGCTGGCCCGCCGGAGCGTATGCTACGGGTCACGCCGATTCGACGAAAGGAAGGCCAAATGACGAAGGCATTGCAGCAAGGCGACCCGGCCCCGGACTTCAGCCTCCCCGCCGACGGCGGCGGCACCGTGTCGCTGGCCTCGCTGCGCGGCACGAAGGTCGTCGTCTACTTCTACCCCAAGGACGACACATCGGGCTGCACGAAAGAAGCGATGGAGTTCAATGCGTTGCGCAACGAGTTTGCGTCAGCAGGCACCAAGATCGTCGGCATTTCCGCCGACGACGTGAAGAGCCACGACAAGTTCAAGAAGAAGTACGAGCTCGATTTCACGCTCGGGTCCGACGAGAGCAAGACGACGCTCGAAGCGTACGGGGTGTGGGTCGAGAAAAGCATGTACGGCAAGAAGTACATGGGGATCGAGCGCTCGACCTTCCTCATCGGCCCGGACGGCAACATCGCCCGCGTGTGGCCGAAGGTGAAGGTGCCCGGCCACGCGGCGGAAGTTCTCGAGGCCGCGAAGGCGATGTGAAGGCGCCGCAGGCCTCAACGCAGAGCCGTTTCTTCATTATTAACCCTAATTTTCTTTACTCGACGCGGGAGACCCACAGAGACGGGTCCCGCGTCGAGGGCCGCATGACCGTTCCCGAGTCCCATTTTCCCCTGCGACCGCGTTCTCTCGTGGTCGCCTTCGAGCGCGGCGGACGCATTCGCCGTTTCCATCTCGATCACAGGGTCAGCCTCGCGATCGGGGCGATCTTCCTCGTGATCGGGATCTGGGCGCTCGCGATGACCGCCTATCTCGTCTTCCGCGACGACGTCGCCGCCGCGCTGGTCAGCCGCGAGACCGAGATGCGGGAGGCCTACGAGGACCGTATCGCGGCCCTCCGCTCCACCATCGACCGGATCGCGAGCCGCCAACTCGTCGACCAGGACACCGTCGAGAACAGGGTCGAGGAACTCGCGGCCCGGCAGGCCACCCTGGAGACGCGGCAGGCGATGGTCGCCGCCATCGCCGGGATGCCCGGAGTGTCGCCGGGTAAGGCCGGCGGCGTCACGGTGCAGGCGAGGTCTGGCGCCAGGGGCGCGGCACAGGGCCTCACCACCAGCGCTGCAACGCTGCCGGACGGCGCTTCGGCCTTTGCGCCGATCGACCTCGAGCAGATCCCCGCCATTACCGGAAAGCCGCGCGTGGTGAAGGAGACGGGTCCCTTCCAGCCGATCCTGCGCGGCACGCAGGTGTCACCGGCTCAGGACCGCACCAGCGCGCTCGAAACGCCGGCGGGCAAACAGCCGCATGACCGGCTTGCCGGTCTGGCGCAGCGCCTCGCGGCCATCGAGACCAGCCAGCAAGCCGCCCTCGCCGTCATCGAGCGCGGCGCCAAGGCGAAGGCCGAGCGCGTCGAGTCGGTGCTCGCCGAGGCCGGGCTGGCGGCCTCACGCTTCCGGTCGCTGCCGAAGGCCGCGCTGCCGCCGGGCCAGGGCGGCCCGCTGGTGCCCGTCTCCATCGACCCCGCCGCTGGACCGTTCGAGGCGCAACTGGCGCGCACGCAGCATGCGCTCGTCCAGGCCGACCGGCTCGGCCGCATCCTCGACGTCGTTCCCCTGCGGCGTCCCCTCTCCGGCGAGCCGGAGCTGTCCTCGGGCTTCGGCACGAGGCTCGATCCCTTCACGCGCGGGATAGCGATGCACACGGGTCTGGACTTCCGCGGCGACACCGGGGACCCCGTCCGCGTCACCGCACCGGGACGTGTCGTCTCGGCGGAGTGGTCTGGCGGTTACGGCAACATGGTGGAAGTCGACCACGGCAACGGGCTCACCACCCGCTACGGTCACCTCTCCGCCATCCTGGTCAGCCCTGGCGACTGGGTCGACAGGGGAGCGACGGTGGGCCGTCTCGGCTCGACGGGCCGCTCCACCGGCCCGCATCTCCACTACGAGACACGGATCGATGGCGAGGCCGTCGACCCCCTGCGCTTCCTGCGTGCGGGAGAAGGGCTCAACGGCTGACGGCCGCGGGCCGGCCCGGGCGCGCCGGAGACCGGCGCACCCGCGACATGCCGTGAAGGACCCGACCGAATAAGGTCTATTCGGCCGCGAGCAAGGCCCGGCCCTCGCGCCTGAGGTCGGGCGGCACGGCTTCATCCGAGAGAGCCGCGAGCGCGGCGTCGAGCGTCATCGTCTCCTGCTGCGGCGAGCCGAGGCGGCGGATCGAGACCGTCCGCTCCGCGGCCTCCTTGCGGCCGACCGCGACGATAACCGGCACCTTGGCCAGCGAGTGCTCGCGGACCTTGTAGCTGATCTTCTCGTTGCGGAGGTCGGCGGCGCCCCGCAGTCCGGCCCGGCGTGCGGCGGCTAGAAATTCCTGCGCGTAGCCGTCGGCTTCCTGCGTGATGGTGCAGACGACGAACTGCTGCGGCGCCAGCCAGAGCGGGAAGTGCCCGGCGAAGTGCTCGATGAGGATGCCAGTGAAGCGCTCCATCGAGCCGCAGATCGCACGGTGGATCATTACCGGCGGCACCTTGGCCCCGTTCTCGTCGATGTAGAACGCACCGAAGCGCTCGGGGAGGTTGAAGTCGACCTGCGTCGTCCCGCACTGCCAGTCGCGGCCGATGGCGTCCCTCAGCACGTATTCGAACTTCGGGCCGTAGAAGGCGCCCTCCCCCGGGTTGATGCCGGTCTGCACCGCATTGCCGGACCGGGTCGCGATCTCATCGAGCACCCTGGTCATCACCGCTTCGGCCCGATCCCACATGGCGTCCGTGCCGACGCGCTTTTCCGGCCGGGTCGAGAGCTTCACGACGATCCGGTCGAAGCCGAAGTCGGCATAGGTCGACAGGATCAGGTCGTTGATGGCCAGGCACTCGGCCTCCATCTGCTCGTCCGTGCAGAAGATGTGGGCGTCGTCCTGCGTGAAGCCGCGGACGCGCATCAGTCCGTGCAGAGCGCCAGACGGCTCGTAGCGGTGCACCGCACCGAATTCCGCCAGCCGCATCGGCAGATCGCGATACGACTTCAGCCCGTGCTTGAAGATCTGCACGTGGCCCGGGCAGTTCATCGGCTTCAGCGCGAAGATGCGCTGGTCTGCATCGGGATCGTTCGGGTGCGTGAAGGCATGCGCCGACTTCACCGCGAACATGTTCTCCTGGTACCAGCCCCAGTGGCCCGAAGTCTCCCACAGCGACTTGTCCAGAAGCTGAGGAGCATTGACCTCCTGGTAGCCCAGGTGACCCAGCCGCCGGCGCATGTATGAAGTAAGCGCCTGGAACAGAGTCCAGCCCTTCGGGTGCCAGAAGACGGTGCCCGGCCCCTCCTCCTGGAAGTGGAACAGGTCCATCTCGCGCCCGAGCCGGCGATGGTCGCGCTTCTCGGCCTCCTCCAGCTGGTGGACGTAAGCGTCGAGATCTTCCTGCTTGGCGAAGGCCGTCGCGTAGATGCGGGTCAGCATCGGCTTGGTGCTGTCACCCCGCCAGTAGGCGCCCGCCACCTTCATCAGCTTGAAGGCCGTTCCCACCTTGCCTGTCGAGGTCATGTGCGGGCCGCGGCAGAGGTCGAACCAGTCGCCCTGCCGGTAGATCTTGAGGTCATCGCCTTCGGGGATGGCGTCGACGAGCTCGACCTTGAAATGCTCCCCCTTGTCCCGGAACACCTGCCGGGCCTTGTCGCGGCTCCAGACCTCCTTGGTGAAGGGCCGGTCGCGCGCGACGATGGCCCGCATCTCGGCCTCGATCGCCGGGAAGTCCTCCGGGGTGAACGGCTCGTTGCGGGCGAAGTCGTAATAGAAGCCGTTCTCGATCACCGGGCCGATGGTCACCTGGGTGCCCGGCCACAGGGTCTGCACCGCCTCGGCGAGCACGTGGGCGGCATCGTGGCGAATCAGTTCGATAGCGCGCGGATCATCGCGCGAGACGAATTCGAGCCGGGCGCTGCGCTCGATCGGGTCGGCGAGGTCGGCCAGAACGCCATCGAGCGCCATCGCGACCGTGCGCTTGGCGAGCGACGGGGAGATGCCCTTGGCGATGTCGAGGCCGGTGGTCCCCTGCTCGAACTGGCGGATGGCACCGTCGGGGAAGGTGATGTCGATCATGGTCTTTCTCCTGCTCACTCCTGCAAACGGGTGCAGGTAAGCCAGACGGGCAAGCTTCTCAGGATGGGTCGGAGGCGGCGCTTTCGGCCCGGGAAACCGCCTCGCACGTGACGGGAAGGACGGTATTCGTGCCCCTCCAGCGTCCGTAGCGCCACGGTCTATACCAGGCATGCCCGGGCGGCAACGCGGCGGGCACGAAATCCAGGCCATGCGTTCCCCATGGATTGCAGCGGCAGATTCGGGCCGCGCCCATCCATCCGCCCGGCCAGAAACCGAACCGGGCCATGGCCTCCTCCATGTATTCGGAGCAGGTCGGAATGTGGCGGCACTGGCGTCCGATCAGGGCGGAGAGTGTGACCCGGTAGACGCGGATCACAGCAATCGCGACGGAAGCGCCCGGTGTGGATTGCGGCATGATCTCTCCTGCGCCACACTTGTGCTCGCTTTGGGGAACACTCTCCCATGAAGCGCCCGACGGGGTAACCCCGGCCCGCGGCAGCCCGTCGCAGGTTGCTTCAGTGCCGCGGCGCAGGTATCGCTCGCCCCTGTTTCGCCGTGTGTCACGGCGAACACCTCGTTTGAATGGCCACGGTCCTGTCCGCGGCTTCGGAGTACGAGTCAAATGCTACACCGCGGTACGGTTGCTGCGTTCCTGTTCTCCGGCATCGCTGCCGGAACCCTCCTTCCCCATGCGGCCTTCGCGCTGTCGGCGGGCGAGGCGCAGGCCGAGCCTGCAGGAGTCCAGGTCGCCGCCGCGGAAGAGGCAACCGCTCCTGCTGCGAAGAAGAAGGCCCGCGTCGCCAAGGCGCGCAAGACGCTTCCTCCCACGGCCGCGACAGCCGAGCCGCCGCTCGAGAAAGCCCAGCCGCTTCCCAATGGCTGGATGCTGACCGTCAAGGGCAATGTCCTTGTCTCCCCCGACTTTCCCGGCGCCAAGAGCTACGGTTTCATCGCCTTCCCGACCCTGAGCCTGCGCAGCCCCGGCGAAGCCGAGCGGTTCACCGCGCCCGACGATGGCGTCAGCCTGGCCCTGACTGGCGGCGACCAGTGGTCGGTCGGCCTCGTCGGCCGCTACCAGACGGGCCGCTACACCGGCGACGACCGCGCGCTGACCGGGATCCAGGACGCCAAGTGGGCCCTTGAGCCCGGCCTCTTCGGCGAGTTCTGGGCGCTCAGGGACACGCTGCGCCTGCGCGCCGAGGTCCGCTACGGCATCAACGGCTACAACGGGCTCGTCGCCAATCTCGGCGTCGACCTCGTCCAGAACATCGGCAAGTTCACCCTGTCCGGCGGGCCGCGTCTCGCACTCGCGGGCGGACAGTACATGGACACCTACTTCGGCGTGACGCCGGCCGATGCGGCCGCCAACGCCAACGTCACGGCCTACAACCCGAATGGCGGCTTGAAGTCCGTCGGCGTCGCAGCGGCCGCGACGTACCACTGGAACGACCGCTGGGCGACCACGGTGCGTGGCGGCTACGACCTCCTGGTCGGCGACGCCGCCGACAGCCCGATCGTCAAGTCGTTCGGCTCGCGCAACCAGTTCACCTTCGGCGCCAACGCGAGCTACACCTTCCCGCTCGGCTACGCGAACCCCTGAGCCTACTCCGCCGCCTGCCTCTCGCGGGCGGCCTCGATCTTGCCGATCGCGTCCACGACGGCGTCGAACGTCAGCAAAGTGGATGCGTGGCGGGCCTTGAAGTCGCGCACCGGCTCCAGCACGGCGATGTCGGCCCACTTGCCTTCGCGGATCGGCTCGCCGTTCTCCTTCAGCATCCGCCGCACGCTCTCGCGCAACGCCCGCAGTTCCTCCGCGGTCGAGCCGACGACGTGCCGGGCCATGATGGACGAGGAGGCCTGCCCCAGGGCGCACGCCTTCACGTCGTGGGCGAAGTCGGTCACGGTATCGCCGTCCATGCTGACGTCGACCGTGACGGTCGAGCCGCACAGCTTGGAATGGGCCGTCGACGTGGCATCCGGCGCGGCGAGTCGGCCGAGCCGCGGGATGTCGGCGGCCAGTTCGAGGATGCGCTTGTTGTAGATGTCGTCGAGCATCTCGACCTCGGATCGAACAGGTGACGTTTCTGAAGCAGACGCTCTATATAGAGCGTCGCGGCACCGGTTGCGAGCATGGCGGGGCTGCGACGGCAGCGTCTCACGCCAGCGGGGCCGGTGCGGCGAACGGCCGCGACGATGGTCCGGTCCGACCGGCCGGTCGTAGACGGTGCGTAAGTGAAGCGGGAGGCTCCACATGGATGCCGTGGTTAAGCCCTTGTCCGCGCGACCGGCGTTGCCGATTGCCGACAAGTCTTATGTCAGACGCCCGACGCGGGAGGAGGCGGAAGCGGCCGTGCGCACGCTGATCCTCTGGGCCGGGGACGATCCGGACCGCGAGGGCCTGGTCGACACGCCCAGGCGCGTCGTGAAAGCCTATGAGGAGTTGTTCCGCGGATACCGGGAGAACGCCGACGACGTTCTGTCGCGCGTGTTCGAGGAGGTTGCGGGATACGACGACATGGTCGTCGTGCGCGACATCCCGTTCAGCAGCCATTGCGAGCACCACATGGTGCCCTTCGTTGGGAAAGCGCATATCGGCTACTACCCCAGCGAGGGCGTGGTCGGGCTGTCGAAGCTTGCGCGGGTCGTCGACGTATTCGCTCGCCGCCTGCAGACGCAGGAGACGATGACCGCAGAGATCGTCGCGGCCATCGACGAGGCGCTGAAGCCGCGGGGCATCGCCATCATCATCGAGGCCGAGCACATGTGCATGTCCATGCGCGGCGTACAGAAGCAGGGCGCCTCGACGCTGACCACCCAGTTCACCGGCGTCTTCCGCGACGATCCGGCCGAGCAGGCGCGTTTTCTGACCATGGTGCGCGGCCTTCGCTGAGCCGCCTCTCGGCAGACGCATGACGACGTGCTAGACGGGCGGCGCTTCATCGGGAGCGCCGCCCGCGGCGTTTTGGATCATGGACCAACCCAGGCACGCTCATTTCAGCCCGAAGGGCGGTCGCGTCGAGGTCGAGGAGGGCGCCCAGTTGACGCCCCGCTTTGACGCGGCCGGCCTTGTCACGGCTGTCGTGCAGGACGCCGATACGGGCGAGATCCTGATGGTCGCGCACATGAATGACGAGGCGCTGGCCCGCACCATCGCGACCCGCGAGGGCTGGTACTGGTCGCGATCCCGCTCCAGCCTCTGGCACAAGGGCGACACGTCCGGCCAGGTCCAGACCGTCGTGGAGATGCGGGTCGACTGCGACCAGGATTGCGTGGTGCTGAAGGTGCGCGTGGCCGGTGACGGCGGCTCGTGCCACACCGGCCGCCGGACATGCTTCTATCGCCTCGTGACCGAGGGGCCGGACGGTTCGCCCATGCTGACACTCGATCCCGGGGCCTGAGCGGCGCGATCTTCACCGTTCCCGTGGATTTCATCCGCGATGCGCAGCGTTTGCGCTAATTTGTAGACGCCCTCTCCGGGGACCATCCGATGCTGAATGACCTGCTGGGACGCCGACCGCCACCCCGCGCCCCCGCGGACCACGCGGGGCAGCAGGACGCGGGTTCGCCAGCGTCGTCAGCCTCGCCTCGGGCGTCACGGCGGCCTCGCATCGGCCTTGCCCTGGGCGGCGGTGCAGCCCGCGGCTGGGCCCATATCGGCGTTATCCGCGCACTGGCGAGGGCCGGGTACGAGGCCGATGTGATCGCGGGAACCTCCATCGGGGCCGTGGTCGGAGGTTGCCATGCCGCCGGCAAGCTGGACGAGCTCGAGGTGTTTGCCCGGTCGCTCACCAAAAGCCGCGTGCTGTG
Organism: Alsobacter sp.; assembly: GCF_059501845.1. Taxonomy (NCBI): domain Bacteria; kingdom Pseudomonadati; phylum Pseudomonadota; class Alphaproteobacteria; order Hyphomicrobiales; family Alsobacteraceae; genus Alsobacter; species Alsobacter sp. Next base: position 315,506 of record NZ_JCACDK010000011.1, read on the forward strand.
GCTAATGGACTTTCACATCGGCTCCGGCCTGATCGGCGGCGAGCGCCTGCGCCGGCTGCTCGATCGTGACCTGCAGGACCGAACGATCGAGAGCCTGCCCGGACGCTTCGCCGCGATCGCCACGGAACTGCGCAGCGGCCACGAGATCTGGCTGACGCGCGGTCCGCTGGTCCACGCCATGCGCGCATCCTATGCGCTGCCCGGCATCTTCGACCCCGTCCGCATCGGTGGCCGGCTGCTCTTCGACGGCGCGCTGGTGAATCCCATTCCCGTCACCGTCACGCGGGCGCTCGCGGCAGAGCTGGTGATCGCCGTGAACCTGAACAACGACATGATGGGCCGCGGTGCCGTCATTCCCGACCATGGCGGCGACGTGCCGCGCGAGGAGATGGCCGAGACCATTGCCGAAGGCCTGTTCTCGCCCGTGATCGGCGCCGCCCGGAGCCTGCAGAAGCGTATGGGCCGCCGCCCAGCCAGCGATCCCGGCCTCGCCAGCGTCATGGTGGACGCGTTCAACATCACGCAGGACCGCATCGCGCGGGCGCGGCTCGCCGGCGACCCGCCGGACGTCCACATCAAGCCCAAGCTCGGCCGCATCGGGCTCTTCGACTTCCACAGGGCGGAGGAAGCCATTGCTCTGGGCGAGGAAGCGGTCGCCCACGCCATGGAGGACCTGCAGACCGCCACGGAGGCCCTGACCAGGACGGGGTGAGGCGGCTCAGGCCGTCGTGATGTATTCCCTGAGAGCTTGTGTCTCGTGCTGGATTTCCTGCAGGCGGAATTTCACGACGTCACCGATGGAGATGATGCCGGCGAGCCGGTCGTCCTCGACCACGGGAAGATGACGGAAGCGGCCCGCAGTCATTTCCTCCATGGCGTCGACGAGCAGCATCTCGCGCGTGCAGGTGACCACCCGGGAGGTCATGTAGCGTGACACCGGGTCGTTCAGGACCTGCGCGCCCAGCGCGAGCGCGCGAACAATGTCACGTTCCGACAGGATGCCGACGACCTTGCCGTCTGCGCCGGCCACGACCAGCGCGCCGATCTTCCGATCCGCGAGTTGCTGGACGGCGTCGGCGAGCGTGCGATGCGGCTGGATGGTGGCGACGTCCCTGCCCTTAGCGTCGAGGATTCGGGCAATCGTCATGTGCGCCTCCTGGATCGTGCTTCTCCCATGGAAGCCCGATGCGTCGCCGGGCTTCCTGTTTCCAGGCCGCGGAGGTGTCCGGCTGATGAGGCCGGAATCCACGGCACTCGGAGCGCGAGTGTGCGCCAATCCCGGCATCCCCGCAACACGAGGTCCCGCCCCCCAAAAGATCAGACGGGATAGCGTGGGACGGGATCGAACAGGGGAAAGAGAAGCAGGCCCGCGAGGAAACCGCCGATATGGGCTTCCCAGGCGATGGTGGCATCGACGATGCCGAAGCTGCTCGCGCCGATGCCTGTCGCAAGGTTCAGGACGAACCACACGATGAGGAAGCGCATGGCCCTGCTGTCCGAGAGGACGCCGCCAAGCGTATGGGCCGGCAGCGCAAACCCCTGGTCCGACGAGGACCGGCCTGTGCCGAGCGGGGCCCCTGGCTGGAAGGCGAAGCGCATCGCGCCCGCCATGCAGCCCGACACCGCCGCCGAGGCCCCGATGACGGGCATGACGTCGTGCAAGTGCGTGACCGTGTGCGCCAGCGCTCCCGCCACCGCGGTGACGATCAGGAAGAGCACGAACCGCACCGGGCCGAAGCGCCGAGCCATGGCCGTGCCGAAGGCGAGCAGCCACACGCAGTTGAGGATGAGGTGCATCCACCCGCCGTGCAGCAGCGAGTAGGTGAAGAGCGTCCAAGGCTTGACGGAATCGCCGTCGACAAGCTCGCGTGCCAGCGCCAGGCGCTGCTGCAATTCCACGTTTCCGGGGTCGAGGGAGAGCCTGTCGGTGAGGATCTGGACGGGATCGTACCCGAGCAGCACCGAAAACCGCACCGGAAAATAGGCCAGCTGGAGGATCAGCTCGATGTCGTCGAGCACGTAGGCCTGCAGCACATACATTCCGGTCAGAACGAGAACCGTGGCGATCACCGCGCCCGGCACGTTGAACATCGGCTCTTTCTGGAATTCCAAGGACCCGGTCCCTCCACAAGGCCCCGGCCTCGCCCTCCTTCTTCGCAAGGCAGGGCGTCCCGATCAAGCCCGCCTGCCGCATGGCACGGCCGCTGCAAGGCCGGCTGGGACGAGCCCTGTCTGTCCCGGTCCGGGGCAGGCCGAGGGGCGAGGGTCCCGCATCGGGACGAAGGCCGTGACATGGCCGGACCGATGCGAGACGATAGTGGCGATGGGCCGTCGGGAAGCCGCCGGCACAGAGCCGGTGCGTGGGGTTACGGGACGCGTAGCATGAAACATCCGGCATCCCGGACCCTGTTCGACTATTGGGACGCGCTGCGTGGCGAACGCACGGCGCCGGAGCGGTCGGAGCTCGATCCCGGCGTGATCCGCAACATTCTCGCCGACACCTTCATCCTGGAGGTCGATCCCGCGCAGACTTTCCCCTTCCGCCTCGCAGGGACCCGCGTCTGTGCGCTGTACGGCCGCGATCTGAAGGGAGTGTCGTTTCTCGACCTCTGGCCCGCCGCCGAGGCGCGATCCGGCCGGGACGTTGTGCTCGGCGTCCTGTCGGAGATGGCGGGTGCCGTGGCCGGCGTCGCGGCGCGCACGGCGGGCGGGACGACGCACGAACTGGAGCTGCTGCTCCTTCCCCTGCGGCACGGCGGGAAGACGCATGCGCGCCTGCTGGGCTGCATCACGGCGGAACAGGCTCCGCCGTGGATCGGGCTCGATCCGGTCACGACCCAGGCGATCACCGGCATCCGCATGCTCGTTCCCGCGGTGGCGCGCCCGGACGCACCGGCCTTCGGGCTCGTGCGACGTCTGGCGGAGCGTCTCAAGCCGGCGGAACGGCGCGGCCATCTCTCGGTCTACACCGGAGGCCGCGAAGACGAGCGTCAGGGCAGCGAGGATCCGGGTTCGGTAAAGCCGGTGTTTACGGATTGACGCAATACTGCATGCGATCGATCCGTAACCCCAGGTCAGTTCCGTCCAATGATGCAGGCCGCACAGCCACAGCAACGCACGGTGGAGCGTCGGCGCCACCAGCGCGTGCCCGTCGTGCTGCTCGGCCGCTTCATGCTGGAGAACCGAACCGAATTTCCTTGTCAGAGCAAGGATTGCTCACCCGGCGGGGTCGCGGTTTTCGCCCCCGTGACCGGCAAGGTCGGTGAGCGCGTCATCATCTATTTCGAGCATGTCGGCCGGGTCGAGGGCAAGATCGCCCGCACCTTCGACAATGGCTTCGCCGTCGCCCTGACGGCCACGCGCCGCAAGCAGGACAAGCTGGCGACGCAGCTCACCTGGCTCGCCAACCGCCACGAACTCGGCCTGCCCGAGGATCGCCGGCACGAGCGCATCGTGCCGCGCGCGACCGGGGCCATCCTGCGGCTCGGCGACGGCACAGAGATCGGCGTGCGGGTCATCGACATTTCGCTCTCGGGTGCGGCGCTCTCCTCGCCGATCCAGCCGCCCATCGGATCGCCCGTGATGATCGGCAAGACGTCCGCCAAGGTCGTTCGCCACTTCGACGGCGGAATCGCGGTGGAGTTCCTGCGCACCTTGCCGGACCAGGAATTCGGAGAGGAAGTCGTTCTCTGACGAGACGGCGCTGCGGCTTTCCGACAATCCGACCGTTCCATGAAAGCCCGGCCTAACGCGATCACGCGATGATGATCGCGAGAGGGTGCCGCCCATCCCGGTTCCTTCCCCGGCGATCCCGGCCGACGTCCCATCCCTTCCCGTCCCGGTTCTGGACCGCCGGAGCCGGCTCCCCCGCGGAGCCGGCTCCTTTTCGTTCGGGCTTTCGCCCAGCTCACGCTGCAGCGGCGCCACATTGGAGCCCGATCCGTTAACCCTTCCTTCACCATTGCATTGCGGCATCCCCGTCCCCTCGATTAACCTCTTGTTTACCAAGTGGGGTGGGGCATCCGATGCGGCGTATTCTCGGATTCCGGGCCGGTTTCTTGAGCCTGGCTCTCGTTATGTGCGGTGCAGCAGAGTCGGCGTCACCCGGCCGCACCATCGTCGCATCGTTCCCGATGGCGGTTCTCGAGGAAACGCGAGGTCCGATCGGCTGGCAGGACTTCTGCCGCAACGGCCATGCGGACGATTGCCGCGTGCCCCGCTTGCCTGCACGCAAAGTGGTGCTGAACGACGCCACCTGGGGCGAGATCGTCAAGGTGAACCGCGTCGTCAACGCCACCATCGAGCAGGTCGAGGATATCGCCCTCTACGGCGTCCAGGAGCGTTGGACCTACCCCGAGAACGGCAAGGGCGACTGCGAGGACCTTGCACTCCTCAAGCGGCGCATGCTGATGAAGGCCGGCATCCCGCGGCAGGCGCTTCTCATGACCGTCGTCCGTGACGAGACCGGCGCGGGCCATGCCGTGCTCACCGTCGCCACCGACCGCGGCGACTACGTGCTCGACAGCAAGACCAGCAAGGTCCTGCCCTGGGGTGACACCGGCTACGGCTACATCAAGCGCCAGTCGCAGGAAGATCCGAACGTGTGGGTGCGCCTCGGCGAGCCCGGCTCGCCCGGCATGACCGTCGCTGGACACTGATTGCCCCCTCGGGGACGCAGGCATGCGGGTCAACAGACCCGCATTACCAGCCGCGCCCGAACCAGGATCCGCGGACTGCGCGGGCCTGACAGCTCAGGCCTCGATCCTCGCCATTCCACGGGCGAACCGGCGCCAGTTCTCGACATAGCGCCGGGCCGCCTCGACGAGGCGCGCGGCGGCCTCGTCGTCGAGCGTACGCACTGCCTTGGCCGGCGACCCAACGATGAGGGAGCGCTCCGGGAACTCCTTTCCCTCCGTCACGAGAGCGTTCGCTCCCACCAGGGATCCCGCCCCGATCCGCGCGCCATTCAGCACCGTCGCGCCCATGCCGATCAGCGCCCCGTCACCCACGGTGCAGCCATGCAGGATGGCCCGGTGGCCGATGGTGCAGTCCGCGCCGACCGTGAGCGGGAAGCCGGGGTCGGTATGCAGCACGCAGCCCTCCTGGACGTTGCTGCCGCGCCCGATGTCGATCAGCTCGGTGTCGCCGCGCAGGACGGCGCCGAACCAGATGCCGACGTCCGACGCCAGCCTGACGGCGCCGATGACGTGGGCATCCGGGGCCAGCCAGTAGTGACCGGCAGGCGGGACCTCCGGGGCGCGTCCTTCCAGGGAATAGAGCGGCATGCGTGTTCTCCGGGCCGGGAGGCGGCCGATGCCGGGAGTTCACGCGGAAGCGGCGCGCGGCGTCAACCCTCCCTGGCTCGCCTCAGGTGAGCATGCCGACGAGGTCGAGGATCACCCGCCCGGATGCCAGGCCCCAGAGGCAGGCGATGATGGTCGCCACCGCGACGAAGCCCATCGGCCGGCGCTCGAAGCGCCTGCCTCTCAGCGTGTTCCGCAGGATGATGAAGGGAGCGGTGAACACGACCAGCGGAACCGACGCGACGGCGGCAGGCCCACCCGTTTCCAGCAGCTCGAAGCCGGCGCGCCGGGTCGTGAAGGCTTCGAACCCCGTGGCGAGGGCACCGGCGGCGCAGACACCGACGACGAGCGCCTGAAACGCACCGACGGTTTCAGGAGTGAGCGACAGCAAGGGGAAGTACTCCGGCGGGACGCTCCGCACGGGGCAGAAGCAGACGCGGCATATTCCTTGGTCTTAACGAGCCGTTAAAGGACATCCTTTAGGGATGGTTAAGGCTCGCCGCCTGTTTCGAGCTACCGCGAGGCGCATATGACCACCCTCGATGCTGCCAGCGACCGCGTTTCTCCGCGGACGCCGGCCTTACCCGTCTGGATCCGGCTGGCAGGCCTGGCGATTGCAGGTCTCGCGGCAGGCGTTGCCGCAGCTGTTATGCTCGGCGGCACGGCGCTTCTGCGACGGGCCGAGCCACGCGAGCGGCCGCCGGTGCGCATGGCTCTGGGCCCTGTTCAGGTGGTGGCTCCGGCCGCCCTGGTGCGCGGAACGCCCGCCGCAGGACGGCTCGACCTTCGCCTGCCTCTGACAGCCGTTCCGGGCGCGGCAGAGATGCGGCTCGCCGTGACGCTGATGCCCGCAGCCGATACGCCGGCGCCCGAGACGCGGGTGTCCAGCCTCTATCCACGCTTCTTCACCGCGGAGGTCGCCAGCGGTCCGGCCGGCCTGATCCGCCGCGGCCTGCGGGCCGGCTCGCCCTACTCCGGGGAATACGTGCTCTTCGCAGTGCCAGACGGGCGGCGCTTCACGGCGCGCTGCGAAGCGGCGGGCCAGGACGGCGCACCGCCGCAATGCCTGGCCGAGTTCCGGCGCCGGGGGATAGACATCCAGCTGCGCTTCACGCCGCCCGATGCGGCGGCGTGGGAGGCGATGGTGTCCGACGCACTGCCGCGAATCGAAGCGATGCTGCGCTGAGAAGGACGGTCAGTCTTCCAGGTCGACGTCGAGGATCGACATGTTGAACGCGTAGGAGCGGTCACCGTCCTCGTCGTCGAGAGAGACGATGCCCACGAACTCCTCGCCGATCATCACCTCTGCCGAATCGGTCTTGCGCGGCCGGGCGACCACCTTGATCGCGCTGTTGTTGAACAGGCGGCGAAGGTAGTTCTGCAGTTTCAGGAGCTCGGTCTTGTCCATGGCCTCCCCGGGGGCTGATGCGGCCGGGCCGCGACGTGCCACGGGATTGCCACGTCGGGAGGCGGGCCGCAAGCGCGGCCGGCTTCACCGCTCGTCCCCGGCGGACCCGATACTGGGCCCCGGCTCAGATGCCGAGGCCGTCGAGCTGAAAATTCTCGACCAGGAGCTGGTCCATGCTGCGCGACGGCTCGGCGCAGCCGGCCTCGCCGACGACACGCGCCGGCACCCCGGCCACCGTGGTGTTTGGGGGTACCGGACGCAGCACGACCGAGCCGGCGGCGACACGCGCGCAGCGGCCCACCTCGATGTTGCCGAGGATCTTGGCGCCGGCGCCGATCAGCACACCCTTGCGGACCTTCGGGTGCCGGTCCCCGATCTCTTTGCCCGTCCCGCCCAGCGTCACGTCCTGCAGCATCGAGACATTGTCCTCGATCACGGCGGTTGCGCCGACGACGAGGCCGGTGGCGTGATCCAGAAAGATGCCGCGCCCGATGCGTGCGGCCGGGTTGATGTCGGTCTGGTAGACCTCCGACGAACGGCTCTGGAGATACAACGCAAAATCTCGCCGGCCCGTGCGCCACAGCCAGTGCGCGAGGCGATGCGTCTGGATGGCGTGAAAGCCCTTGAAGTAGAGGACGGGCTCGATATAGCGCTGGGAGGCGGGATCGCGGTCAGCGACGGCCACGATGTCGGCGCGCATCGCCTCGCCGATGGAAGGCTCCGCCTCAACGGCCTCGGCGAATGCCTGCTCGATCAGGTCGCCGGGCACGGCGGCGTGGCCGAGGCGGCTCGCCACGCGGTGGGCGATGGCCTGCTCCAGCGTGTTGTGGTTGAGAACGGAGGACATGACGAACCCGCCGAGCACGATGTCGCGGCGGGCAATGTCTTCCGCTTCTTCGCGGACGCGGGACCATACGGGATCGATACGCTCGATACTCTGGCGCATCTCCCCCTTGGGGTAGGTGTGTACAGTCATGGCACGCTCCGCGCGTTTAGCTTCAATGCAATAATTAGCACAGGGCCGCGACCCGGGAAGGGCAACGATGCAAATGGGTGAAGACGCGCTTGCGGCGAAGCCGGTGGCCAGCCCTGTCCCCCGGCTCGTGGCGTCCATACGCGGCCCGGTCGCGACGCTGGCAATCGACAATCCAGCAAAAGCGCAACGCGCTCGACCTCGCCATGTGGAAGGCGATTCCGGAGCTCCTGAGCGCGCTCGAGGCGGAGCCGGAAGTTCGCGTCATCGTGATCCGCGGCGCCGGCCATGCCGCCTTCGCCTCCGGCGCCGATATCGCCGAATTTGAAACGGTCAGGGCCACGGCCGAGGGAGCCCGGGCCTACGAGGCGGCGAACGAGGCAGCCTTCGCGGCCGTATCGGCCTGCCGCCGGCCAGTGATCGCGATGATCCGCGGCTTCTGCCTTGGCGGCGGCCTCGGCCTGGCGATGGCGTGCGACATGCGGATTGCCGCCGACGACGCCGTCTTCGCCATCCCGGCCGCACGCCTCGGCCTCGGCTATCCGCCCCGGGCCATGGCGCAACTGGTCGCCGTTGCGGGCGCGCCCTTCGCCAAGGACCTGTTCCTGACGGCCCGGCGCATCGGCGCGGCTGAGGCGTTCGCGGCCGGGCTCCTCAGCCGGATCGTCCCGGGCGGTGATGTCGAAGCGGAAACGCAGGCGCTGGCTGCCACGATCGCCGCCAACGCGCCGCTGACACTGACGGCAGCCAAACGCGCCATCGACGCTGCGGCAGGCTTGCCTGATGCGGCGCAGCCCGCCGAACTGGAAGAACTCGCATCCGCATGCTTCGACAGCGAGGATTACCGCGAGGGCCGGGACGCCTTTCTCGCCAAGCGCTCCCCGGAGTTTCGGGGACGCTGACGCCGCTAAAGTCGTCAGTGATCAACAACTTGCAGCAGGCGCCGGACTCTTTTCAGGAAGATGAGGGTCGCGCTACGGCCGCCTCTCGAGAAACGCGACCACGGCCTCCTTGTGCACCCTGTCGCCGACGGCGAGGTTGTGGTCGCGCCCCGGGATGTCGACGACGACACTGCCCGGGATCAACGCGCCGAGCGCATGCCCATCTCCCGCCACCTCGTCTTTCGTACCGACCGCGATCTGCAGGGGCACCCGGATGGAGCGGGCCTGCTCAGGGGTGAGGGTCTGTCGCGAACCGCGGATGCAGGCTGCCAGGGCCCTGAGGTCCCCACCCGTTTTCTCGGCAAACGCCCGGAACATGCGCTGCATGGGATCGGTGAGGTCGTCGAGCGAAGACGCTTCGAGGGCATCGGCTATGCCCAGCGGCAGGCCGACACCGTCGACCAGATGGATGCCGAGGCCGCCCAGCAAAGCGGAGCGCACGCGGCCCGGCTCGGACATGGCGATGAAGGCGGTGATGCGCGCGCCCATCGAGTAGCCCATCACGTCCGCCCGCTGCACGCCGAGATGGTCCATCAGCGCCAGCACGTCGGCTGCCATCAAATGCGTCGCGTAGGCGGTGGGATCGTAAAGCTTCTCGCTTTCGCCATGACCGCGATTGTCGAGCGCGATCACGCGGCGGCCGGCACGGTTCAGGGTCTTGGCCCAGCCCGTGTTCAGCCAGTTCACGGCATGGGTGGAGGCGAAGCCGTGCACCAGCACGATCGGCTCCCCGTCCCCCTCCTCGGGCGGCAGGTCGACATAGGCGATGCGCACGCCCGACGAAGAGAAGAAGTGCATGGCAGGCTCCGCTCGGCGCGAGACCATAGAAGCCGCACGCGCGCCCCGCAACGCGCCGGAACGGGTCCGCAAGGGTCTGGCGCAGCCCGGCCCCACCCAGTATGGTGCGCCGCGCAAACGAGCCGTCCGGAGCACGATTCATGGCAAACCACATGGTCCCGCACTTCTCCAACGATGCCGGCGTGGCGCGCATCCGGATCGGGGAACGGGAGTTCATGTGCGTGGGCGCGAGCCCGCCCTACGACCATCCCCATGTTTTCCTCGACATGGGTTCTGAGAGCGAGATCGTCTGTCCCTACTGCTCGACGCTCTACCATTTCGACCCCCATCTGCACGGCGCGGAAACTGATCCGCCCGGCTGCCTGTGGCGTGACAAGGCCGCGGCCTGACCGCGGCCCCTCCGGGGGCGTTCCGACATGTCCGAAGCGGAACTGCCGATCCTCGTCGCCGGGGCCGGCATCGGGGGCCTGACGGCCGCCCTGTCCCTGGCGCGCGATGGCCACACCGTGCAGGTGCTGGAGAAGCGCACACGGGTCGACGAGGTCGGCGCAGGCATCCAACTGTCGCCCAACGCATCGCGGATCCTCGTCGCCCTGGGGCTCGGCCCGGCCCTGATGCGCGCCGGCACGGAGCCCGAGCGGCTCGTCGTGCGGCGTGCACGACGCGGCGAGGTGCTCGCGGAAATGCCGCTCGGACCCGCCATGCGCGAGCGCTACGGGGCACCCTACATCCTCGTGCACCGTGCCGACCTGCAGATGATGCTGCTCGACAAGGTGCGCTCACATCCGCGCGTGCGCCTCGTCTTCGGCCGGGAAATCCAGTCGGCCACGCAGGACGGGAATGCCGTAACGGTCGAGACGCAGGCCCGCAGCGGCGCCGAACAATGGCGCGGGCGGCTGCTGGTGGGAGCGGACGGGATCTGGTCCAGAACGGCGGAGATCGTCGCCGGGCGCCCGCAGCCACCGGTCTTCTCGGGTTGCAACGCCTGGCGCGCGACGATGGCCATGGATGACGCTCCCCCTCCCCTCCGCCGGCGTGAGACGACGCTGTGGCTGGGTGCCGGCGCGCATGTCGTCGCCTACCCCGTCCGGGGCGGCAATGAACTGAACGTCGTCGCGGTGACCGAGGACGGGCCGGCCTCGGCGGACTGGGCGCGGCCGGGCGACGCGACCGTCCTGAAGGCGCGCCTGAAAGGCTGGACGAGCGATGTCCAGCACCTCCTCACGGCGGCACGGGAGTGGCAGGTCTGGTCGCTGCACGACCATCTGAAAAGGCCCTGGCTGGCTGGCCGGATCGTACTCTTGGGCGATGCGGCCCACCCCGTTCTCCCGTTTCTCGCCCAGGGTGGAGCCCTCGCCATCGAGGATGCGGCCGTGCTTGCCGCCAATCTGCGGACTACGCCGCAGCACATTGGCAAAGCGCTCGAGGCCTACCAGCGCGAACGCCGGCCGAGGGCTCAGCGCGTGCAGAAGGCGGCTCGCGACAACGCCAGGACCTATCATCTCGGCTCGCCCCTGGCGCTTGCCCGGGACGTCGTGCTTCGACGCCTGGGGGCAGACGGGCTCAGGCAGCGCTATGACTGGCTGTACGGGTGGAAACCACCCATATGAAACGTCACCGATCAGCCATGCGAAATTGACCGTGATGCAACAAGTTTTATGTTAATTTAACAACGCGGGTCGGGCTTCACTCCACTCGGCCCGTTCGCGCCCGGCGGTTCAGTCCAGTTCGCGTTTTCCGCCGGGCGCGATAATGCCACCCGGGGGCTTCTTTATTCAAGAGGTCCGCCCAGCCACGAGGGCTGGGCGGAGGAGATGCCGGGTCAGCGGCAGGCCGTCACGTCGGCTGCTGCGTACGAGCTCGGGCTGGCAAGGATCTGGCGGCACTGGTCAGAGCCATGCACGAGGTTGCTGCGGCCGCCCTGGCCGGCCGAATTGCTCTGGTTCGACTGTCCGCCGACCGTGCCGGTGGTGCCGTTCGACAGCGAGTTGCCGGCGCCGCCGTTCTGGCCGTTGCCGTTGCCTGCGCCCATGCCGCCGCCCATACCGGTGCCATTGCCTGCACCACCGGCGGAGCCGGCCGCGCCGCCCGAACCCGCGCCGCCGCCGGCGCCGCCTGCTCCACCGCCGCCACCGCCGCCGCTCTGCGCCAGCGCACCACCGATGCCGAGCGTCAGCGTCACGCCGGCCACCATCATCATCTTCAACATGTTCGAAGCCATTGGGTGATCTCCGTTTTCCAATCGAGGAGCCACCCAACGCCGCGTGCGGGACAAGTTTCCCCGCGATGCCGTCTTTTCACGGCCCGCTGCCACGGACCGGCCTGCGGCGCAAGATCGCGCCCCTCCGGCCAGCAGCGCGCCGGCCGCTCTGGCGCGCACGCTCCGCCTGAGGCTAGGGTCCTTGCGGGAGGACATGCCACATGACGCATCACGCCATCATCGTCGAGGTCGAGACCAACCCGGGTTGCGAGGAGCAGTACCTGGAGCTTATCCGCGAGCACGCCCGGCTGACGCTGCAGGAAGAGGAAGGGTGCCTCCGCTTCGAGATTATCAAGCCTATCGAGAGGAACGGCACGCCCGTCCCCAACAAGGTCCTGATCAACGAGCTCTACTCCGACGAGCCGGCCGTCGCCCGCCACGAGAAGAATCCGCGCATGCCCGGCCTTCGCGAGCGCGCAAAGCCTCTCGTTGCCAGCCAGCGCCTGATCCTGGCCACGGTGTTCGACCCGACCTGAGCGCGGCACCCGCTTCGCTCACCCCCACGGCCGTGCTATCCACGGCCGTCGCTCCCCTCGGTCGCCCCCTTGGCGGAACTGGTAGACGCACGGCACTTAAAATGCCGGGTCCTCGTGGCGTGCCGGTTCGACTCCGGCAGGGGGCACCATCTACGTACATATCCGCGAACCGATCCTATGCCGCCTTTTTCGCCGTCGGGGAGTTCCTCTCCCTCCTCGGAAACGACCCGTTCCGTATCGAAATCTAAGCCAGTAATTGTGATCTGGCTTTCTGAAACGTTGACGCGGTGAATTAGCCGCATCAGGTATGTCTTCGTAATCGCCCGGTTAGGTCCGAATAGGATCGTTTCAACACGGCCTGTAAACGTCTTTATCTTATCTGCCGTGACCGCAAACAGCGGCCTATCAGATTTTTCAAGGCGCACGATTTCGTCAGATTTTTGGATGCGCTCGCGGGCGAGCAGTTCTACCCTCTCCTTGATCGCAGGCACCTTATTCAGATCGGGTATGTCAGTACGGTACAACGTGAGCCGCTCGATCTCGCGGTCGATTTCCCGCAGGGAGGCCCGAAGGCCACCGAGTGTGTCGGCAGCGTGAGACTCCGATTCGGCCCGCCGCCTCTCAAGGGCTTCCAGCATGGCCGAAAGCCGGTAGGGGTTCATTACCTTCTCTCTCACGGCTCCGAGCACCACTGCATCGAGGATGGCCTCGGGCACAGACGGAACGAAGCAGTCGAACTTTCCCTGCCGAAGAGTGCGATTGCAGTGGTAGTAGCGGTACACTCCGCCGTTGCCTTTCCCCGTGCGGAGCGTCATGGCGCACCCGCACGAGCAGTACGCCAACCCCGACAGCAGGAGCGGGCTGCTAATTGCCTTGCCGCCCTTTATGGGGTTCCTCCTTTCCAAAAGCTGCTGAACCTCTTCGAACTTGGCGGGAGAGATCAAAGCCGGGACGGGGATGATCACTGTGCCCTGTAGGGACTCCGAAAACGGATCTTTTCGAGGCACCTCATTGAAGCGGTATTCGCCCATATATGCCGTATTGGTGAGGACTCGATGCACAAGGTCGAGAGAGAAGCGGCCTCCATTTCGATTTCTGTACCCATTCGAATTTAGATGCTTCGTGATTTGCTTGATGCCAAGGGGCGGCCCCTCACCCGTTCCAAGGAGCGCCAACTGGTAGATCAATTGGATTACAGGCGCGAATTGGTCATCAATTATGGGCCGCTTTCTGACACGCCCATTGTCCAGCACGTCCTCCAGCTTATACCCCAGCGGCGGGAGGCTTCCCGGCCAAAACCCCAATTTCGCCAAGTGAATTCTCGATCTGCGAACATCAACCGACGTTCGAAGCGAGTGGTATTCATCAAATACATTTGTAACTCGCTTCCCGATGAAGCCGCCTGTATCGTTCGAAAATGATTGGGTGAGCGAAATGATTTGAACACCCACAGAAATCAGCCGATTCTCATACTCCCCGAAGCTTGCGGCTCCACGGAAGAAGCGGCTCAACGAGTGAACAAGAATTAGCTGGAACGGCGGCACGACAACGTTCAGTGCGTCAGACATCATAGTCTGAAATGCAGGACGCCGATCATTAGTACCAGTTACGCCCGGCTCAATGTAAATCTTGTAGACCTCAATGTCGCCCCTCTCACAGTATTCTTTTAGCAGTTCGATTTGACTTGGGATCGAGAGGTTACTCTCTACGCTACCGTCGTCAGACACACGGACGTATATTGCCGCCTTTCGCTTCTCCAAAACGTAAGGAGATTTTTCTTCAACAACTCTGCCACGGGCAAGTGCCCTACGTTCTGTCGTTGTGTATCGGCGTTTCTGCTTGTTGTCGAACATAGCGTTCATGTCCTTTCTGAACATATGGGCTTTTCGGCAACGCACGTAGAAGCACACCTAATACGTGGAGTTCTGCTTCTGTTATTGGCATCGACTCTGGAAGAAGCGACACCACTGTGTGGCGCAGCCGACCGGCACTGACCGACTGGTTGGAATTACCGGCTGGCGTTTCGCCAATCGAGCGGCCTTGCCGGTCTGTGCGCGTATGTTCCGCGCCGGTTTCCAGTGGATACGCTTCTGACCCACGCATTACGCGCACTCTTTCGCACGCCGCAGGTCATATATACACAAACCATCGGCGTTTCGCAATTGTCATTGAAGATGTTAGATTCGAACTACTATTCTCTACTCAATCTGTTTCCGAAGATAAGTCGTAAACGAAGAGCCTCGATTACAACACGGCGAAATAAATACGAGATGCGCTATTGTGAGTTCTCAACAGATCGGCTATTTCTCGCCACAATGCGGCGGTTTCAGATTGGCTGTGAAGTGACGCCATTCTTGCTTGCGCCTCTTCCTCGGCCCCTCCATCACGTTCTGCTGGAGGAGCACAGGCCAGCAAGGTGCCGCCCCCGCGCAAGCAACGTCATCCTCGCAGCAGGTTTGACTAACGGGCGTGGCTCGTATGTTTATGAAGTAAGCCCCCTCGGGTCCGTCGAGAGAAGCCACACGGGCTGGCTTGCAGCACTTGCCGCAGACCCAAGCTCCGTCAATGCCATTGGGTATTGGTCAGGTGAGGCGTGCAGCGACTTTTGGCCGGGGGATTGGGAGTATCGCGCACCGGCCTGCCTAATCGAGCAGCTTCGGAGCACCGGCCTTGTGGCGAGCAAGATGACGCTCGGCCAAATTATCCGCATCGGGAGCGCGGACTGACCTCGGCCAGCACCTCTCGGATTTCGTCCAGCGGCTCGCGCACCAGAATGGTCCGGTTCGCCACCATCATAAACGTCTCCTCCCGCAGTTCGTCCACATCGCATAGGAGTTGAATGGCGTTCACCCGGACCACGTTGCGGACTCCGTCTTCGCCTTCCACCTCGATGAACTGACCAAGACGCTCGATGGACATCTCACAACCCTCCAGAATAGAACATAACAGGAACAAACAAGGGGTGCAACGGAAGGTTGTCCGTCCTGCCCCCTTCGCACGGAACGGGGAGCCCTAAACGCGGTGGACGAATACAGCGAAGCCTAGCTTGGGCATTGTAGAATCGAATACCCTTTCTCGTTGGACGACGCAGAGGAGGTGTCCAGCCACGCTCGCTTCGCGGATCGACGGCGGCAGGTTCATGAGATAGGTTGGACGGTCGGAGCGATTCTATGGCGAACAAGAAAATTCTTCTGATTGAGCCCGGATACAAGAACAAGTACCCACCTCTCGGGCTAATGAAGATTGCCCAATATCACGGCCCCTATGGTAAGCGGGATGACGTGCGGTTCATCAAGGGCAAAGATAAAACTGTCGAGACAGTTGCATGGGACCGCGTGTATATAACGACCCTTTTCTCCTTTGAATTTCAGAAGATCGCTGAGACCATCGACTATGCTATTCGGTTGGTAGGGGGCCAAACGCAACGCATCTTCGTGGGTGGCATTGCTGCTTCGCTTATGCATGAACGGTTTCTGACGGAGCCGCGCTGGCGGGGCATCCGCTTCATCAAGGGCCTGCTCGACAAGCCAGCCGGTGAGGCGCTCCAATTGGATGAGGACGACGGCGACTTCTACGCCTCCGAACGCGATGGCACGCCCATCGAGGACATGGTTCCTGATTACTCTATCCTTGACCAAATCGAATACCGCTACCCGGTCAGGGATGCATATTTCGCCTATGCCTCGCGTGGCTGCATCAGGAAATGTCACTTTTGCGGAGTGCCGAAACTGGAAGGCGCTCAACGTGATGCCACACCGCTGCTGGAGTACGTGGCAAGCGTGGACAGGATGTACGGTCCCAAGCGCGACCTCATCCTCATGGACAACAATGTTGTTGCGTCTACCCGTTTCAAGGAGATTATCGCAGAAATTCGCGACCTCGGTTTTGTCCCGAACGCGAAGCTCCAAAGACCGGGCGAGCGAGTCGCCTCTCAGCGTCGCGTTGACTTCAACCAAGGGGTTGATGCGCGCATTCTTTGCAAGGACAAGATGTACCTGAAGGAGCTTTCAAGCATATGCTTGAGCCCCCTTCGTATAGCTTTTGATCATCTAGGGCTTCGCGATCCCTATGAGAAGTCTATTCGGATCGCCCATGAATTTGGATTGAATGACCTGTCGAACTATATGCTGTATAACTTTCACGACACTCCTATGGATTTGTTTGAACGCATGCATCTGAACGTTCGATTGAACGAGGAGCTTGGAATACGAATTTACTCATTTCCTATGCGCTACCAGCCGACCAACTTGCCTGACAGGTCTCACATCGGGGCCAAGTGGAACAGGTTCTATCTTCGCTCGGTGCAAATCGTCCTTCAGGCCACGCATGGGGTCGTTTCGGGGGAGCCCGAATTCTACAAGGCCGCCTTTGGCTCCTCGCATACAGAGTTCGAGGAAATCCTCGCCCGCCCGCACCACATGATCTTCAATAGACAGTGGTACGAACAGCACGACGGACGGCCAGAGCTTGATGAGTATCAGGCCGAAATGAGGAGGCTCTCAGAGAGCCAAAAGGTTGAGCTTCTCGCTTACCTCTCAGATCGAAATCCGAGCAACTTCGCTGCCGATCTGGACGAAATTTCTGATCGCCAACTTCGGCGTGTGGCGCGGTTCTACGAGCCGCTTTCCAAGCGCAAGGAGGCGGAAATTCAGAGGCTCCAACGAGCTAGACTGGCACGCCCGACGGCTGACATCCGATTGAGCGACGAGGAAATCGTGGAGGACGCCGGGTTGGACTTTGACGATTTGTCGCAGAGCATCGCGGCACAGACAACGGAAGTTGCAGCATGACGGCGCGTGCTGCCCGATCCGTCCCCAATGGGGAGTTGGCCGCCCCTGACCTGATCGCTGTCGGTAAGGACATCATCGAACTGGTCACGTCGGGCATGTACGTGTCCCCGATGACAGTCTATCGCGAGTATGTCCAAAACGCAGGGGACTCCATTGACGCCGCCCTAGGCCGCAGATTGTTGTCCGATGGTGAAGGTCAGATCGAGTTCCAGTTTGATCACGCAGCTCGTTCCGTCGTCATTCGAGACAACGGGGTCGGCATCACAATCCGTGATGCGTTCAAGACCATGCTTGCCATTGGCGGTTCGCCAAAGCGGGGCACCAAGGCACGAGGCTTTCGTGGAGTGGGCCGCCTCTCGGGACTTGCCTACTGCAAGGAACTTGAGTTCCGCACAAAAGCGGAGGGAGACCAGAGTGTCGCCGTCATATCATGGGACTGCAAAGCTCTACGCTCTCGCCTCCTTGACGGTGCATACTCGGGCGACCTGAAGAGCCTTATCTCGGAATCAGTGACCCTCTGGCTTGAGCCTGCGGATGCGACGGAGGAGCACTTTTTTCAGGTCACCATGCGCGACGTTTCGCGCCATCGCCACGACTTGCTGCTGAATGAGCAGGCGATTGAGCGCTACCTAGCCCAAGTCGCGCCGGTCGCGTTTTCGCCGGAATTTGAATTTGGCCCATCGATCCAAGCTCACCTCGACAAACACGGAGTGAATCCACCAGTTCGATTGATCATCGCAGGCAAACCGATCTACCGGCCATTCAAAAACGAGTACGTCTTTTCGAACGGATCACCCCCCGTCCGCATTAACTCCGTCGAGTTCTTTGAACTTGCTGACGTAGACGGAGAGGTCGGGGCGGTCGGGTGGCTTGGCCATCATGACTACACGCGGAGCATCCCGCAGAACTTGGACATAAGGGGGCTCAGAGCGCGGTCTGGCAACGTGCAGATCGGTGAGGATGACCTGTTCCAAGACACCTTCCGAGAGGAACGGTTCAATGGATGGGCAATTGGCGAGGTCAGCATTCTGGACCGTCGTGTGATCCCGAATGGGCGACGCGATAACTTCGAACTCAATCACCACGCCTATAACCTCATTGCCCAACTCCAACCCATCACGCTTGCCATCTCCAATAGATGCCGAACGGAGTCGGTCGCCAGAAACATCGTGACTATCGCGCGCAACACCTGCGATACGACCCGGACGCGGCTTGAGCTTGGCAATCTTTCCGGCGCAGAGATTTCAAGCCTGCGAGCCGCCATTCAGCGTGCGCAGGCAAAGCTAGCTAAGATCAAGGCTACAGAACAGTCGGCTGGCGAACTGTCCGCAACGCTGGCGTCCCTCGACCTTGAACTGATGAATTTGCGGCCTCAAGCGCAACAGTCTGTGCTCGTGCTTGACGAGGCGTTATCCATAGTGAGTCGCATCGTCACAAATCGCGAACAGGCTAGAAGATTAATTGAGGCTCTTCGGCAAGTCTGTAGCTAACAAGCTGACTTGGGGCGCTCATGGCTGACATTTTGAAGGGATTGGTATCCGGCGAAGCCTTGAAATCCGCATCGGTGAAGCGGGCCAAGAAGTTCGATGAGGATACCCTCACGGCTGCAACTGTCCCCGCGCTGGAGACAAAGCTCGAAGCTGCAAAGCTGGAAGGCTGGGAAGAAGCCAAGCGCAACAGGCGGTCGATCCGCATCCGTAAACGCAAGCCTAGCGACAGACAGCTAGAGGATGACGTTTGGTCTCTTCTCTACCGGCTCGGCTTCAAGGAAATGAACGAGATTCGTCATTTCTCAATGAAGCTCAGTGAGACGACGGAGCCCCGACAAATCGATGTCTTTGCGAAGGATGATGACGTAGCGTTCGTTATCGAATGTACACAGGCCGAAGACCCCAAAAAGAAGTCGATCAAAATACTCATCGACAAAATCAATGGCATGCGCGACGATGTCATAAAGGTTATTCATTCCCATTATGGCAAAGAGACGAAGCTGAAGATAAAATTTGCGATTGCGACCCGTAACATTGACCTCAAGGCAAATGATCGGGAGCGCTGTGCAGAAGCCAAAATCCCGATAATCACCGAAGACGAGTTGAAGTATTTTAATCAGCTCGCTGATCTCCTAAAGCACGCGGCTCGATACCAATTTCTGTCGAAGTATCTACGCGGCGAAACTGTTGAGGGCCTGAAGCGGGAGAAAGCTCCCGCAACTAGGGGCCGTGTGGGAAGTACGACTTTCTACAATCTTCTCATTTCGCCGTTTGAGCTTCTGAAAATCGCGTACATCAGCCATAAGGCGAAGTCAGCAGAAGACGATTTTGAGTCATACCAACGGATGGTCAAAGGCAAGCGGCTCTCCGAGATCGGCCAGTACATTGACGAAGGAGGTACGTTTCCTACCAACATCGTCGTCAACATAAAGACAGATAAGCCGCTTCAATTTGATGTTCGCGAGAAGGTGGGCGATACTGCTGTTGGAACCTTGCACCTTCCCGGTCAATACGGATCAGCGTGGGTAATCGATGGCCAGCATCGTTTGTATGGATACGGGCACGCTACCCGCTTCAAAGACGAGAAAGAAGCCCAAGCTGTCGTTTCTGTGCTCGCATACGAGAACCTGTCGCCTGCTGACGAGGTGAAACTGTTCATCGACATTAACACGAAGCAGATCAAGGTTTCCAGAAAGCTGTCCAATGAGCTGATCGCATCGCTGAATATCGAATCTGAAGACCCTGCTGAACGTTTGGAAGCGATCTGCGCACGAATCCCTTTGTACATGGACTCGATGACTGGAAGTCCGATCAATGGGCGAGTGAATACCGTATCGCAAGACAAGAATTCATTCTGCTGTTTGAGCCAGACATCAATGCAGGATGGCATTGACGAAAACAACTTTGTAGGAACTGTGGTTGCTCCGAAAGGCGGGAAGCCGCACCTTTATCCGGGGCCGTTGGCCCACGCGAGCGGAAGCTCAAAAAAGACATTGGCCAAGGCCTCAAAAGTGCTCGCGGGCTATCTAAATGTGTTCGCCAGTGGGATGCCGGATCACTGGAAACTTGGTGACGCGAAAGGTGGCTATCTCTGTACAAATAATGGCACGCGCTCACTCCTTATGGTTCTAAAGGAGCTAATTATCTTCGTGGAAGACAAAAACAGCGTGAAATTTGTGAATTGCGATGCTGACGACATCGTAGATTTATTGATCCCGTATGTCGAACCATTGGTGGAATACTTTCAGTCTGCTTCCGATGAGCAAATTGCCGCATTCAGAAGCCGAGGGAGTTCACTCCTGACTGTTGGTCAAAATGCGAAGCAGATGATGGCAATTATCAGCGAGGCTCTCCCTGAATTTTGCCCTCCAAAGGTGAAAGAGTATCTGGAGAAGCGAGATGTCGAGGGCACCAAGATTGCTAGGTCTATGATTGACGAGATCAATGAGATACTTTTCAACGACGTGACGACAAAGTTGAAAGAGGCTTACGGTACAGAAAAGAACGCTTGGTGGATGAAGGGCGTTCCAGAAAACGTCAGAATTCCGGCAGCCGAGAAACACAACAAAAAAGAAGGCGAACGCGATCCTTGGAATTATATATTTTTGATCGATTACCCCGCAATCGTTTTGTACAAGGATAATTGGGAGAAACTGTTTAAGAGCCACTATAATTTCTATGGGAAGGGCAAAAAGGGGCTGCTTCCGCGCTGGATTACTAAGATCAATGAGGCTCGGCAGGTGACCCACCACGCGGAAAAGGGTCCGCTTGATCGTGAGGATGTGGAGTTCGTTCGCAAGGTCCACAGGCTTGTTCTGATGCACATACGTGACGGGGTGCCGTTGACGCCCAATAAGCAGTACCTTTCGGACAACGACGAAGCCAAGGCGATAACCAAAGAGGACGTGCTCGAAACGGTTTGAGGCTTTTGCTCTCGGCAGCCCACCATGTGAAAGAACATGATCACACATCTCAAACTTGACAATTTTAAAGCGTTCTGCCGTCTCCAAGACATTCCGCTGAAGCCTATCACGCTTATTTACGGGCCTAATTCGGGCGGAAAAAGCTCCATCATTCAGTCGCTCCTGCTTCTGAAGCAGTCGTTCAGTATGTCTGCCAAGCGATCAAGCAAACTAATACCACGCGGCGAAATCGTTGACCTTGGTACGTTCAAATCCATTCTTTTCGGGCACAACGTCAGACGAAAGCTCCAGATCGGAGTTAGTATCTCACGAAGTTCAGACCCTGCTCGTCGCTATCCTTTCGCCCCACCTGCTGCTGCTACGCGCGCAGTTATGATGCAGTTTCAGAGCGCGAAGGAGGTTGGCAGCAGGCGTTTAACTTCGAGCGAACTCTGCGCGTTGTCCTACTCACTCGGAGAAACGGCAGGTTTGGCTGGGTTTCGGGTCGATCTTGTCCGCGTGACTGATCCCGAGTTCGGGCCCGAAAGGCGACTAATCAGTCCAGACGCTGCTTTTTTCAAGTTCGCGGATGACTCGTCGGCTGTTTCGCTTGGTAGATTTCTTATCGACTCAACGAAGCGCAGAGCTGCTCGAAACCCTAACTTGGCGGCGAGCCGCGCAAACCTTCCCAACATCGATGACCCCGAACACGAGGCCGAATTCGGTCGCTTTTTGCGGGACAGCGTCTTTAGCGGCCCGGAGTTTCTGCCGTCCTACATCATGACGCAGGAGGGCGAAGGCATTCGGTTCAGTCCTTATGGCCGAATGATGGGTACGTCTCTCCATCTACTGGACGGCTTCACTGCGGAGTTTATGCAGCAGATCTCCAGTATCTCCTATCTCGGTCCACTTCGAAGCCCCCCTGCTCGGCACTACCTCCGGTTTGGTGGCCAAGTGGAGACCGTTGGGACGAAGGGCGAGAACACGCCGCAAGTTATCGTTTCGAAGGGTGCGGAGATCAGGAAAAGAATCGACAGGTGGTTCGCTGACTTTGGAATCCCGTACCAGATCACGCCTCGTCACTTTGGCAATGAGACAGCCGGTGAAATCATCTCGATCAACCTTACAGACAAGCGCACAAAAGTCGAAGTAGCTCCTTCAGACGTTGGATTCGGAATCGGGCAGCTTCTCCCAATTATCGTCGAGGGTCTGGTTGCGGCGAATAAAACGATCTGCGTAGAGCAGCCTGAGATACACCTGCATCCGAAGCTACAAGCTCATCTCGCTGACCTATTCATCGCAACGAGCCAGCGCGGAACCGACGCGGACGGGCGCGGCAACCAATGGATCATCGAAACCCACAGCGAGTCTCTGATGCTCCGACTTCAAAGGAGAATACGAGAGAAAGCAATCGCTCCTTCGCACGTTTCTGTCCTGTACGTCGAGCCCGGGGCAAATGGGGAAGGAAGTCGCGTCATTCCGCTTCGGTTGGACGAGGATGGAGACTTCGTGGACGAATGGCCTGAAGGCTTCTTCGAGGACCGTTTCGATGAACTATTCAAGCGGATTTAAGTGATGCTGGTCCCTTTCCTCGTTGATCCGCAAGCTCTCGTAGGCCGTCGTCTCGATCACCCCTTGGAGCGCTCGATTCATGAGCGGCTTCTTGAGAAGTGGGCACGTTACGGAATTCTCATGATACCGGAGGCTAGCTTCGGACAGAGCGGGCTATGCTCGGCACTGGATGAACTCCCCCAAAACATCCGCATCCTGTGGAAGAATGCGGTGTCTCACTCCAGAATTAGAGAACTGTGCCTTAATGCGGCAGATAACGTATTCCATGATCAGGAAGGCCTCCGCAGGCTGTCTGATGCAGCAAAATTGGCGTGCTTAGATGAGGTGAAGGCTTGCGTGTTTGGCGTTCCGGCAGAGGAACACGCGGCCTTCTGTATGGAATGTAATATGGAACTCTGTCGCTTCGACTGTGCTGACCGGGCTGAGTCGTTCAAGTCAGCAGAGGCGCTTTCGTCGGGTATCATAAAGGCGGGCACTGCAATCGGGACCGTCTGGGACGAGCGGTTCTCACGCTTGGCGGCAGAGTCAAAGTTTGTCACCGTGGTCGACCGCTATGGGGCAAAGGCGCACGTGGAGCGCCGAGATGGAAAGAGCGGCCTGACTTGGTTCCTGCGAGCATTGGGGCGAGATGGGCGCAAGCATACGCTAAACCTGTATGTATCACGCGCCGACAAGACCGCACAAACTATTGAGAAGGAGATAGCTGGAATTCGCGTTGCTCAGAATATACGATCTATTCACCTGCACATTGTAGAAGAGAACGACTTCAAACGTATCGCTCACGGGCGCTTTATTCGGTTCAATGACACGACCTGCGTCTTAGATACAGGATTGGAAGTCTTCTCGGGAACTGAGGTTTATCGCGACGTACAGCTTGCGACGATGTACAGTGATGAGGCGTTCAGGAACTGCGAGAGAACCCTTCGAGGGTGCGCCACGAGCATCTGCCTACGCTAGACCTAAAGCCGTAATTGCCTTCACAGTTTCGTCGCCGGACCATCGCTCTTTCGATGGTCTGACGATGTGAAAAGCACCTCTGGCAGGGTTGAAGAGACGTACCAGCCGTAGAGGATGATGCCCCACTCCATCGGCCTGAAACGCAGGTGGACGGAGCGGCAGTGTCCCGAGACAGCAAGCTGCCAGAGCCGGTCGAACTGCTGTGTCGTGGTGCCAATGCCGAAGCTGATGAAGGGCTTTGTCACGATGGCCGACCCGACGCTTCTCCCCGCGCTGGTCATGCGCTCCTCACCCACTGTCACCCACACCTCGGCCCGACTCACGCCGTCCCAAGCCCGGTGGAGACGACCTTGGAAATCGACCCTCGCGTAGTAGGGCGCGAGAAGTTCGTCCTCGTGGTTCGCGCCGACCGAGCAGCGGGTGCCCTCAATGATGAGATGTCGCGATATTGCCTCCCGAACAGGCAGGTCGGCACCCATTTCACCTTCCAAGGAGCACTCCCATGCAAAGTCCCGCTCTACTGCTCATCCGGTCCAGCTTGGTCGAGTTCTGCGAGTAAGCGTATCAGCGAAAGAGCCTGATCCCCTCGACAGCTTCAACTCCCTCAATGACCTGCGGACACGCGGTTTTGGAGAGCGGCGACAGAGGTCCATGCGGTTCCGGCCACGACGCACGGTCGGCCCCTCCAGCGCTCCGATCTGAATTGGGCAAATCAGCCCTGCGAGGCGACAGGGCTGATCAACGGTGGAGGTGGCTATGGGCTAGTGCCGATCCTATCGCCCACGAGCGTGCTTTCCACGAGGGAGTCTACCGGGTAGTGCTGCACGCGGAACGGAGACTAACCACCGGCTTGGGTGGTTCATAGGAATGTCCTGCTTGGGGCACCATCTCACGGGTAAGCGCGGGCCGGCGTATCCCGTCCACCAAACCAGCGCCTGAGCCAGTTCTGCTGGGTGGCAGCAAGGCCGCTGGGGCCCCGTGCCACTCAGTCCGGCAGATCACCCCTCCCCGGCTTGGCCCGCATCCATGCGTATGATCCTCCCGTGAGAACGGCAAAGCCGAGGGCACCGAGGACGAGGAACGTCGCGTCGTAGCCGCTCGCCGAGACCAGCGTGCCGAAAACGACGTTGCTGAGCGACCCGCCCACGCCCTGAACCGTGCCGAGGACACCCCGCGCCAGGGTGTAGCGGCCGCTTCCGCGAACGGCATCGGCCAGCAGCAAGGGCAGGAGCGCGTCGAACAGCCCTCCGCCGAACCCGTCCAGCACCTGCCCCGCGAGGAGCACCGAAGCGTTGTCGGTGGCGGCGAACAGAATGCACCGCAACGGCAGCGCGGCGAGAGCGATCACCAGGAAAGGCGTCCGTCCCGCGATGTCTGCCCGGGCGAGCAGGAGCGCCGCGGGGATGGCCGACACCTGTGCGATCACGACGGCCCCGGCGGTCAAGGCGCTCTCCTCGCCCGGATGTGCCAGCGCGAGTTTCTGGGCGACCATGTTGAGCAGAGGCGCATTGACGAAATGGAACGTCGCGGCCAGCCCGGCGAGGACGAGAAAGGACGGAGCCAGCAGGGACCGCTGCATCGATGCACCTTGGCACCCCTCGCCAGGCGATCCGCCCGGGCCTTTGCCGTCGGTGCCCCCGTCCAGTCCCCTGGCACGCCGGTGGTCGATCGCCCGGGCCGGAATCGAAAGGACCGCGGCGATGGCGGGCACCGCCAGCACCGGCGCCAGCCAGAACACTCCCTGTTGGCCCCAGATGCTCCCGGCAAGGGCAGCGAGCCCGGCGATGAACACGTTGCCGATCTTGTCGAAAGCCGCGTTGCGCCCGAAGCGGCGCGCCAGGGCCGCGCGGGACACAAGACCCATCGTCAGCGCCGCGACCACAGGAGCAAACACCGCCCCGAGAACGGCCATGACAATGTCGGCGGCGAAGACGACCGGAATGGTCGGGCGAGCCACGATCGCTATCGACGCTGCGCCCAGCACGAGGATCCCGGCGACGAGCAGGCCCCGTTTGGCATGTGTGGCATCGATTAGGGCGCCGATCGGCGCATGGAGCGCTATGCCGATCAGGCCGCTGACGGTGAGAACGGTGCCGAGCGTCGACTGCGCCCAGCCCGCCTGGGTGATGAGAAACACGCCGACATAGGGGCCCAGGCCACCGCGAACGTCGGCGAGGAGGAAGTTGACCGCATCGAGACGGGCGTCGATGCCCTTTGCCGCTTCGGGCTCGGGACCACCATCCTGGTCGGGCGACGGTCCGGGGCGCTCCGACATCGGCAGGTCTCGCATGGGTCTGCCGCCGCAACGCTTGCGCCCGACGTTGGATCCCGCGACCGCGGGTTTAGGGCACTGTGACAGAGACGCTACGCGCACGTCGCAACGTACACGCGGTCGCGTGACGGCCACGGGCGGGACTGGTCCATCTGCACACGAACGACATAACGGGCAGGAGCTGACTCGCACCTGTCCTGCGCGTGCGACACCCCCGGAGCTGTCCATGTCGCACACCCATGCCACCGTCGAGGTCGAAGACGACAGGGAAAGCCGGGCCGAGGCGTGGCCGGCCGTCTGGTCGCTCGCACTGGGCGTCTTCGGCCTCGTCACGGCCGAATTCCTTCCCGCCAGCCTGCTGACGCCGATGGCCGCCGACCTTGCGGTCAGCAATGGCATGGCCGGGCAGGCGGTCACCGCCACCGCGGTCGTGGCGGCAGTGGCCGGACCGGTCATCGTGGTGGGCACCTCCGCGCTCGACCGCCGCCGGGTCATGTGGGGGCTCACGGGCCTCCTGGTCGTTTCCAACATCCTCGCGGCCACCGCGTCCGGTCTGCCGATGCTGCTGTTCTCGCGTGTGCTGCTCGGCGTCAGCCTCGGCGGCTTCTGGTCGATGGCTGCGGCCCTGGCCCTCCGGCTCGTACGACCGGCGCAGATGGCCAAGGCGATGTCGATCGTCTTCACCGGCGTGTCCCTGGCCACGGTCTGCGCGGCGCCGGTCGGCGCGTGGATTGGTGACAAGTTCGGGTGGCGCGCCGCCTTCGTCGTCGCCGGCGTGCTGGCCCTCACGGCATTGGTGGTCCAGCTGGCGACGATCCCGCGGCTGCCACCCGCCGACCGGGCAACCTTCGCGACGTTCGGGCTGGTCCTGCGCCGCCCCCGCGTCTTTGCAGGTCTCGCGATCGTTCTCCTGGCGGTGTCCGGGCACTTCTCAGCCTTCACCTATGTGCGCCCCTTCCTGGAGCAGGTGCCGGTGCTGCGCGTCGAGGCAATTTCGCTGGCGCTGCTGGCCTTTGGCGTCGGTGGCTTCTTCGGAAACCTGGCGGGTGGGTATCTCGCAGGAAAGAACGAGCGTCGCGCCGTCGTGGCGTCGGCCGCCCTCATCGCCGCCAGCACGCTGGCCATGGCCCTTCTGGGCAGCCTGCCGGCCGCAGCCATGGTGGCCACCGGCCTGTGGGGGTTCGCGTTCGGCGCCTTTCCGGTGGGCGTGCAGACCTGGGTCACCAAGGCGGCGGCCGATCACGCCGAGAGCGCCGGCGGATTGCTTCTCGTCGCATTCCAGATCGCCATCGCGTCCGGAGCGCTCCTGGGCGGGCTGATGGTCGACGAGGTAGGACCGCGCGGTCCCCTCCTCTACGCCTTCGTCACCGCAGCATTGGGCGCGGGACTGGCCGCTTTGCAACCCGCTGGTCGCGCGTCGTAACGCACCGTCCCAGCGCTGCCTCAGGCAAACTTGATGCACATCGGCGTGCCGATCGCGAGCCGGTGTCCCGTGTCGTGCAGCAGCCCGGTCCGTTCGTCGCGGGCGAACACGACGATGGAATCGGAGTTCTGGTTGGCGACCAGCAGGTGCCGGCCCGACGGCGACAGCGCGAAGTTGCGCGGCGTCTCGCCTCCCGTCTTTTGGTGGCCGACGGGTGTCAGCCGCCCGGTGGCCTCGTCCACGGCCAAGATGACGATGCTGTCGTGCCCCCGGTTCGATCCGTAGGCGAAGCGCCCGTCCGGCGAAATGTGGATGTCCGCGCAATGATTGTGCGCGGCCGCGTCCGCCGGCACTGCGGGAACGTCGTCTGCCAGGGTAAAGCCGGCCGTATCCGGGTCGAACCGGAGCGACAGGATGCGGGAGCCGAGCTCGGCGATGACGAGGACGAGACGTCCCCCGGGGTGGAACGAGAAGTGCCGCGGCCCGGAGCCCGGCGGCATGACGAAGCCCCCGGCGGCGGCCAGCGCCCCTGTCGCCTCGTCGAACCGGTAGGCGACGAGGCGGTCGAGGCCGAGATCCGCGACGATCGCGTGCCTGTTGTCGGGGGTCACCAGCACGGAGTGGGCATGCGGGCGCTCCTGCCGGTCCGGGTTCGGGCCGGTGCCGGAATGCGCGGCGCTGGCGACAGCAGGTCCGATGCTCCCGTCCTCGCGAATGGGGAAGACCGCGACCGACTGCCCGGGCAGCTCGGCGACGTCGCCCCAGCCGTAATTGGCGGCCAGCACGAAGCGGCCCGTCCGGTCGAGGCTCGCATAGGCGGTGATGTTTCCCAGGGTCGGCTGCCGGGAGAGATAGACGAGGCGCTTTCCGGCCGGGTCGTAGCGCAGCGCCGTGAGGTCTCCCTCGTTCCACTCGAACACCTCGCTCGTGGCGAAGACGAGCCCCCGGCCCTGGTGCACCGTCAGATAGGTCGGGTTGTCGACCCCGGTGTACTCGCCGACCTGCTCAAGAGTGCCGGTGGCGTCGTCGAACGCGACGATGGCGATGCCCTTGCCGCGCGCGCCCTGGAAGTAGGGCGTTTCCCGGTTCAGGCAGCCGACGAAACAGGTGATCCGGGACATGGCGACCTCCTCGGAAGCGAAATCAGATCGTGGCGCGGACGGGAGGCTCCCGGCCGTAGAGGGAAACCAGGACGACGATGACGAGCCCCAGCGCAGCCTGCACCAGGGACGGCTGCAAGCCGAGCCCGATCAGAAGAGTGTTGATCTCGGTCAGCACCAGCGCCCCGGCCATGGTCCCGAGAAGCGAACCGCGCCCGCCGACGAGGGCGGTCCCGCCGATCACCACCGCAGCGATGGTCTGGAACAGATAGGGCTGGCCGACATCGCCATAGGCCGAGCCCGTGAACCCGAGCAGCAGCACCCCTGCGAGCCCCGCGAACAGCGCCGACAGCGCGAAGGCCGCCGTCCATGTCGCGACGGGGCGCACCAGGGCCAAGGCTGCCGCGCGGGGGTTGGAGCCGAGCGCATAAAGCGAGCGGCCGAACGGGGTGCGCGCGAGGACAAGCGAGACGATGCCGACGAGAACCACCGTGAAGGGCACGATCCACGGCACCGGCAACGGGCCGGCGGTGCCGCCGATCGACACGAACTCGGAGATCGCGTCCGGCGCCGATCCCGAAGGGAACCCCTTCGTCCACAGGAGCACGGCGCCCTGCACAATAGTGCCGATGCCGAGCGTCACGATGAGCGGATGGATCCCAAGGCCCGCCGACAGCGCGCCGTTGGCAGCGCCGACAGCGAGCGCCCCGGCCGCGACGATGACGCAGACGACCCCGAAGTCGACGCCCTGCCCGTAGAGCTGCGCCGCCACGACGTTCGCAAAGCCGATCACGAAGGGTATCGACAGGTCGATCCCGCCCACGATGACGACCAGCGTCTGGCCGATGCCGGCCACGACAAGCAGGGAGGCGAGCACCAGCATCGCCCGCACGGCGAAGGGCTGGCTGTAGCCCTCGATCAGAACCGTCCCCGTCAGGTGGAGCAGGGCCGCGACGGCGAAGGCGCCTGCAACGCGGATGGAGGTCGATGAGAACCGGGCTTTCATGCCGGCCTCCGGCGCCGGGACAGGCGTTCCTGCACCGCCATCAGCGACACTGCGGCGACCAGGACCGCGCCGTACGCGATCTGCAGGACGAAGGTGGAGACGTTGAAGAAGGTGAGCGCGCTCTGCAGGAGGAAGATGTCGATCGCCCCGACCGCCGCGCCCAGGATGCCGCCCCGGCCGCCAGCCAGGCTCACCCCGCCCAGCGCCACCGCGGAGATGGCGAGCAGCGTATAGGTGGGGCCCACGGCGGGATCGGCCGAGCCGATGAGCGCGGTGAGCATGAGCCCGGCGACACCCGCGAAGGCTCCGGTGAGGACATAAGCCAAAAAGCGCACGCGCCCGACCCGAACTCCGGCCGTATAGGCGGCGCGGTCGTCGCTGCCGGTGGCCATCAGCAGGCCGTGATAGGGCACGAGCCGCAGGCCGGCCCAGGCCAACGCCATCGCCGCAAGCGGCAGGATGGAGAGCGGCCCGGAGAGAGCCTTGATCCAGGAAGGGACAGTGCCCGTCGGCGCGGGCACCATCGTCAGCGTGACCCCGGTCAGGATGAGGTAGGTGCCGAGGGTGGCCACGATCGGCTGGATCCGGACGACGGTGGCGAGGAACCCGTTGAAGGCGCCCACCGAGGCGCCGATGGCGATGGCTGCGGGCACGAGCACGAAGGGCGAGGTGATCCCCAGATCCATGATCAGCGTCTTGACCAGCAGGGCGTTGACGAAGCCCATCAGCGGCCCGACGGAGACGTCGATGCCTCCGCGCCCCGCGAGCACCACCGGCGTCGACGCGATGGCGGCTCCGACCAGCGGGGCCGCGAGGCCGATCACCGTGCCCCAGGCGCCCGGCGCGAAGCGCGCAGGGTTGAGGAGCACGTTGACGACAAGCAGGATCACCAGCAGCACGGGCGCGAACCCGGCCGTCCCGATGATCCCAGCCAAAAGCCGCGCCGGCGTCGCCTGACCCGTGCTCATTCCGCCCTCCCGAACATCGCGGCAATGACGGCGTCCGCGGTCATGGCCCCGCCCGCCAGGCGGGCAGCGCATTGCTGGTCGCGGAAGACGAGAACCCGGTCGCAGAGCTGCAGGACCTCCTCGATCTCCGTGGACAGCAGCACGAGCGCCATGCCGTCGGCGGCGAGATCACGGAACACGCCGTAGAGCGCCTGCCGGGTGGCGATGTCGACGCCGCGCGTCGGGTCGTTGAGCAGCAGGATGTCGGGATGCCGGGCCAGCCAGCGGGCCAGGAGGACCTTCTGCTGGTTGCCGCCGGAGAGGGTCGTGATCGGCGCCGAGGGGTCCGGCGCGACAATGCCGAGGCGCTTCCGGTAGGCCTCGTAGCGCTCGCGCCGCCGGGACCGGGAGATCAGGCCGCCCGCGCTGTCGCGCGCCATGGAGGCGATGGCGAAATTGTCGATGATCGACAGTGTCGGGAAGAGGCCTGTAGCCCGGCGGTCCCGCGGCAGGTAGGCGATGCCGTCCCGTGCAGCACGCCGGAAGCCCGCGACGTCGCGCATCGTGCCGTCCGACCGTCCGATGCGGACCTGCCCGGACGTCGGCGTCCGCAGGCCGGCCATCACTTCGATCAGCGCCTCCTGCCCGTGGCCGTCGAGGCCGGCGAGGCCGACGATCTCGCCGGCCATCACGCTCTCCGAGATCGCGGCCCGACCGGCCGCAAGCGCCACATCGGCCAGGATGAGCCGGGGAAAAAGCGCCAGAGCGGCGGCCGCGCGTTCAGCCATGCCGGTGCTCCCTGGCATGAGGCGCCATCATGGCCAGCAATCCATCCGGCGTGCACGCGCCGATGGGACGCGTATCCACCACCCGGCCACCGCGCAGCACGGTGACCGTGCGCGAGAGCCGCATGACCTCGTCCATGCGATGCGAGATGAAGAGGACCAGCGCGCCGTCGCGGGCGCGCTCCTCGATCGCCGCAAACACCGCCTCCCGGTCCGCGAAGTCGAGCGCCGCCGTCACCTCGTCGAGGATCAGGACCCGCGGCTTGCGCACGAGGGCGCGAGCCAGCACGACGAGCTGCTGAGCCGCCAGCGGAATCTCGCCGGCCGGCGCGTCGAGCGGGATCTCCGTCGTCGCGAAGCGGGCCAGCGTATCGGCGACGAGCGCCCTGCGCCGCCGCGGCGGCACTGCCCACGCGGCCAGTCCGTCGAGGCCGAGCAGCACGTTGTCGACAACGGAACGGTCCGGCGCGACGAGCACCTCCTGGAACACCGTCGCAAAGCCGCCGGCAATGAAGCCGCGCGGATCGCGGGCGCGGAAGGGCCGCCCGTCCAGGCGGATCTCGCCCCGGTCCGGCGACACGATCCCGGAGAGCAGCTTCACGAGCGTGCTCTTTCCCGACCCGTTCTCGCCGAGGATCGTGTGCACGGAGCCCGGCTCGAAGGCGACGCTGGCACCCTCGAGCGCCAGTGTCTCGCCGTAGCGCTTGGAAAGATCGGCGATCTCGAGCATGGACCCGTGCAATGGGACGGGCGCCCGCACCGGCGTGGGTGCGGGCGCTGCGTGGTTCGGGTGGACTACTTCCCGGCGCAGGCGTCGGGCGTGCTGGCGTAGTCGTACGCGGGTGTCGCGGCCGGCTTGGCGAAGTAGGCGTCGAGCGTCGCCTCCGGGACCGGATCTGTGGGCGGGACCGGGAACACCGACACTGCGTCGGGGGTCATGCAGGGCTTGTACCAGGCCTCGAAGTCGCTCTGGTGCACCGTGGGAATGGGCATCAGAAGGGTATTCAGCGTGGGCTGCTGCCCGCCGAGGAGCCGCATGGTGACGCGGTAGAGCGTCTGCGCCGTCCAGCCCGGCAGCACGGCATGGCCGTCGAACCGGTACTTGTCCGGGTTCTTCTTCCAGTAGCCGAGCGCGTCGCCGGTGATGGACCCGGTGATTAGCGGAGCCGGGCGGCCCGCCTGCGCGAAAGCCTCGGCGACGACGCGCGACTCGGAGCCGGTCGTCCACACCGCGTCGACCTTGCCGGGATTGGTGGCGAGCGCCTGCAGGATCACCGTCTTGGTGACGTTCGGCGTCCAGTTGCCGTTGACCGTGCGCACCACCTTCAGGCCCTTGGCCTCCGCCAGAGCCTTGTCGGCACCCTCGCGCTCCTGGACGACGATGGGATGGCCCGCGATGCCTTCGACCAGCAGCACGTTGCCCGTGCCTTTCAGCTCCGTGTCGATGGCCTTCACCATCTCGTAGCCCCAGCGGGCATAGTTCGAATCGACGTTGATCGCGTAGGGGCTCGTCACCGAGCCCGCCGCGGTGATGAACGGGATCCCGGCCTTGTAGGCCGCCTCCACCGCGTCGTTCAGGGCCGTGGCAGAGCCTGGGATGGACGTGATGATGCTGCACTTCTTGTCGATGAAGGCGCGGATCTGGTTGATCTGCTGCCCGGCGTCGCCGTTGGAATCCGACATCTCGAAGTCGCTGACGAGCCCGGCCTTCTTCGCGTCCTCGACCAGCCGCTTCAGCTCGTTGGTCACGCTCACACGCCAGGGATTGCCCTGGTAGGATTCCGAGTGACACCACTTCCAGGGCTTCGGCGGCAGCTTGAAGTCGTCATAGGCCGACTTGGTCACGGTCTGCGGCGCGCCGTCGTACAGGGCCTTGAGCTGCGGCGGCAGCGAGTCGGTGGGCCCGGCCGCCTGCGCGGAGCCGGCGGCAAAGGCGAGTGCAAGACCCGCGGCCGAAGCCAGGGCGATGCGTTTGACGGCTGCGACACCCATTTCGTTTCCTCCTCCTGTCCGCGCTGGACGCGGACCCCGATCGCCGGTTCACCCGGCCGTGCTACAGCCCGAATTCCGCGCGAAGCGCGGCGGTATGCTCCCCGATGCGCGGCGCCGCCCGGTGCGTGCGGGCACGCTGGCCGTCGACGCGGATCGGCGACCGTGTGGTGCGGATAGAGACGTCGTCTTCCCGCGTGACGGTCTGCACCATGTCCAGAAGCTTGAACCCCTCGCTCTCCAGCAGCGCCGGCCAGTCGAGCACGCTCGCGCACCAGATGTCGGCTGGTTCCAGCACGGCCAGCCAGTCCTGGGTGCTGCGCTCGGCAAGGCGCGCAGCGATGACGCGCTTCAGCCCGTCCCTGTCCGTGAAGGCGGCCTTCGACGGGAGGCCGCTCAGCTCCGGCAAGTCGAGCAGCGGAGCCAGCCTGTCGAGCGGCGTCATGGCGAGGGCGAGCCAGCCGTCGGCAGTCTGGTAGACGCCATAGGGGGCCGAGAGATAGGCGTGGGCGTTGCGGAATCCGGACCGCTTCGGGATGCGCCCGCCATCGTTGAAGTGCGTCGTCAGCACCTCGAACTGGAAGTCGACCAGCGCCTCCAGCAGGCTCGTCTCGATGTGGGCGCCCTGCCCCGTGCGGCTGCGGCGGACCAGCGCGGCGAGAATGCCCTGGACGATCGCGTTGCCCGCCAGCAGGTCGGCGATGGCGAGGCCGAACGGCACCGGTCCCTGTTCCTCGTCGCCGTTGAGCCACATCACCCCGGAGCGGGCCTGCGCGAGCAGATCCTGCCCCGGCCGCGCCCTCCAGGGCCCCTCGTCGCCATACCCCGTGATCGACGCATAGACGATGCCGGGATTGATGGCGCGCAGGCTGTCGTAGTCGAGCCCGAGCCTGCCGATGACGCCGGGCCGGAAGTTCTGGATGACGACGTCGGCGCGCTTCACGAGCGTGCGCACGGCCTCGAGGTCCCGCGGATCCTTGAAGTCGGCGGAGAAGCTTTCCTTGCCGCGGTTGATGGCGTGGAAGAGCGTCGAATCTCCTCCGATTTCCGTGTCCGTCAAGTAGAGCCTGCGGCACAGGTCGCCGCCGTCCGGGCGCTCGATCTTGATCACCCGTGCGCCGAGATCGCCGAGCCGCAGGGCCGTGAAGGGGCCGGACAGGAACTGGCTCATGTCGAGGACGACGATCCCCTCGAGGAGCCCGGCTGTCGCGTCCCCGCTCACGCGATGCCCTCCCTCTCGCCGGCGAACGCGGCGGCGTCGCGGTAGCGGACCGTCTGCAGGTGCTCGCAATAGAGCACCAGTTCGCCCTCGCCCTTGAACACCTCGTAGGACGCGCGGATCAGGCCCATCTCCTCGTATTTCGGGACCTTCGAGAGGTTCGTTCGCACGGTGTAGATCGTGTCCCCGATGAAGGTGGGGCGGATGAAGCGGAGCTTGTCGTAGCCGTAGGAGAACGCGTTCACGCAGTTCGTGGCGACGAGCCCGAGCCCTGCCGAAAAAACGAAGGCGCCGGCCACAAGCCTCCGGCCGAAAATGCCCTCCCGCTCGGCGAACATCTGGTCGGCGACATAGGGATGGAAGTCGAGCACGAGCGCGTTGAACTGCATCGACTCGCCCTCGGAGATCGTCCGGCGGAGCGAGCGGATGCGGTGGCCGACCTCGAAATCCTCGTAGAACCAGTTCTCCGCGTTCCAGACAGGGATCGAGGCGTGCGCTTCAGGCATGTCCGTCGGGAGTGTCGAGGACACGCCGACCGTGGAGGTTTGCGGGCGCGCCGCTTCGCCAGCCGACATACCCATCCCCTCCCGCACCGCTCCGGTTCGCATCGGGGCAAAGCCTCTCACGGATGAATGAGACATTCAAATGAGAACTTCGCTGCTTCCGAAAGCACCTGACAAGACCGGTGCGCTCGCCAGGCGCGCAGGCTACTAGTGGGTGCCGCGCAAGCGGGCAGCATGGCCGCGGGCGGATTTTCGGGCGCTTGCCAACGGGTCCCCTGCCGTGGCCCTGGGCGAAATCATGAGGGAGGAAGCCTTGTCCAAGCACGCGCTGATCGCTGGAGCGAGCGGCATCATCGGGCGTCACGTGGCTGAGCATCTGCTCGCTGAAGGCGGGTGGCAGGTCAGCGGCCTGTCTCGCACGGGGGCCGATCTCCCGCAGGGCGTCGCCAACGTCTCGGCGGACCTGCGCGACGCCCCGTCAGTGAAAGCGGCCCTTCGCGACGTCTCGCCCACCCACGTCTTCATCACGACATGGTCGCGCCAGGAGACCGAGGCCGAGAACTGCCGCGTGAACGGCGCGATGGTGGAGAATCTTCTGGATGCGGTCGAAGGCAAGTCGGTCGCCCACGTCGCGCTGTCGACGGGACTGAAGCATTATCTCGGACCGTTCGAAGCCTATGCGAAGAGCAAGCCCGAGACGCCTTTCCGGGAGGAGCAGCCCCGCCTTCCCTACCCGAACTTCTACTATGTGCAGGAGGACGCGGTCTTCGCGGCGGCGAAGCGGCAGGGCTTCTCCTGGTCGGTGCACCGCCCGCACACCATCATCGGCTACGCGGTCGGCAACGCGATGAACATGGCGGCGACGCTCGCCGCCTATGCCGCGATCTGCAAGGAGACGGGGCGTCCCTTCGTGTTTCCCGGCTCTCCGCAACAATACCAGGGCGTCGTCGACGTCACCGGCGGACGCATCATCGCCCAGCAGATGGCATGGGCGGCGACCTCGCCGGCAGCCAGGAACGAGGCGTTCAACATCGTCAATGGCGAGGTCTTCCGCTGGTCGTGGCTGTGGCCGAAGCTTGCCGCCTACTTCGGGCTCGAGGCCGCTCCCTATCCCGGTCACGCGACGCCGCTCGAGGAACAGATGAAGGGTGCCGCGCCGGTCTGGGAGCAGATCGTGCGCAAGCACGGACTGCGGGAGATCCCACTCGACCGCTTCGCCTCGTTCTGGCACTCCGACCTCGACCTCGGCCGGGACATGGAGAGCTTCGCGTCGATGACCAAGAGCCGCGAGCACGGCTTCCTGGCCTGCGAGAGCACGGTGGATTCGTTCACCCATGCTTTCGACCGGTTCCGCGAGGGCGGCTTCATCCCCGCCTGACGCCGGGCCGAGGACGGGTTCGACCTCGCCATCGTTCGCCCGGAACGGCCGGGCCCCGCTGATGCTTCGGGCACGGCGGGGTCTTCCGCTCTCTCGGCGCGCGGCCTTGGTGAGCATCTCCACGATCTCGAACATCTCCCCTTTGTTCCGCAGATGTCCGGCTTCACGCCTCCTGCTTTCCCGGCCCCGGGACATACTGCCGCGACCTGCGGCGGACCACGCAACCAGACGGCCTCCGGCCCGGTTCATGCTCCACCAGGCCAGGAGACCACAGGGAATGACCGACGACGACGAGCGCTGGATGCGCGAGGCGATCCGTGTCGCGACGGTGCGGGGCAGCGACCCCGCCAGCACCCCGATCGGCGCCGTGATCGTCTGCGATGGAGAGATCATCGCCGAGGCGCGCAACGAGTGCGACACGCTGCACGACCCGACGGCCCATGCCGAGATGGTCGCGTTCCGGATCGCCGGACAGCAGACGGCGCGAGAGGACAACCCCGCCGGCGAGATGCGCGGCGCCACGCTCTACTCCACCCTGCAGCCCTGCGGCATGTGCACCATGGCCTCGATCTGGGCCAAGGTCGGCCGGGTCGTCTATGGGGCCGGGCGGGAGGACGTGCACAGGATGTATTTCGAGGCGCGCCACACCGACACGATCGCGTTCATCGCCGATGCCTACCGCGACGACATCGCCATCACCGGCGGTGTCCTGCGGCAGGAGTGCGCCGGGCTCTACTACGGCCCTGAGGACCCGGTCAGCGAGGACGAGCAGGGCAACCTCTGACGCAGCGCCCTCAGCCAGGGCGAGGCGTGGAAGACCGCCATCAGCAGATACATCGCCGGCATGCCGCCGGGGTCGAAGCCGGCCGTATTGCCCGTGCACAGAGGTGGCCCTGAGCCCGGCGAAGAAGCCGACCACACGGCCATGGCGGCGAAGGTCGGCGCGGCGGCGAGGGCGAGCCAGCCGGGAGCGGCGGCGAGGCCGCTCCCGGAGGTACGCTCGCCTGGCGGCAGGGTGGCCGGGGCGGCGTCCATGGCGCGCCTCACGCGGCGGAGCTGCAGCACGACGCCGCCTTGGCAGGCTGCGCGTTCTCGTAGCGGTCGTGGTGGCGCACCCACTGCATCGTATAGTCGAGCCCGCCCTCGTCCCGGCCCTTCGGCATCAGGTCGAGCATCCGGTAGGTCCCGATCATCGCCTCCACGCCCCTTCCATAGGCCGAGTAGGTGCGGAAGACCGAGCCGTCCTCTGCCCTGAAGAACACGCTCAGCCCCGGCATTTCCTGGCCGGCGCGGGCAGGCCTGGCGTAGTTGTAGTCCACCTCCCCGGCCGCGATCTCCTCCGGGGTGAAGCTGACGCGGAAGTCCCGGTTGAAGCTGTTGCCGTGGGACGACACCCACGGGAACCGCCACCCCATCCGGCCCCGGAAGCGCTCGATCTCGGCGAGCGGCGCCCGCGAGACGGCGGCGAAGGCGACGTCGCGATGGGCGAGGTGCACGACCATGCCGTCGGCGTGGTCGGCCATAAAGGAGCAGCTCGGGCAGCCCTGCTCCCACCCCGGGCCGAGCATGAAGTGCTGGATCAGGAGCTGGCTGCTGCCGCCGAAGAGATCTTCGAGCGTCACGGGCCCGTCCGGACCGTCGAAGACGTAGCGTGTTTCGACCCGGACCCATGGCAGGCGCCGGCGCAGCTCGGCGACGCTGTCGGTACGCCGGGTGAGGTCCTTTTCGGCGGCCAGCAGGTCGCGGCGCGCGTCAAGCCAGGCTTCGGGGGATACGATGGCATGCGGTGTCATGGCTTTCTCCTCCAACTCTCCGGCCTGCAGCGCGGACTTGCGGACAGGACCGGGCGTTGATGGGATAGGGGTAGCGGGCCGACGCGGAGGACCGGGAGTGACAAGTCTGTCGGGATTCGCATGGACGCCCTGATCGACACGGCCGGGCGTGCCCTTGCCTCAGGTGACCCTCTCACCGCCCTGAACGCCGTTGCGCTGCGCGACGACGCGCATGCACTGGCGCTGCGGGGCATCGCCATGGCTCAGCTCGGCGACCTGCCGAGGGCGAGGCTTCTGCTGCGCCGGGCCGCCCGGACCTTCAGCCCGGAGGACGCGCTGCCCCGGGCGCGCTGCACCGTCGCGGAGGCGGAAATCGCCCTGGTTTCGCGCGACCTCGCCTGGCCTCCCCAGCCTCTTGCCGACGCCCGGAGCGTGCTGGAGACGCATGGCGACCGGGCCAATGCGGCCCATGCCCGCTATCTGGAGGCGCGCTACTGCCTTCTCATCGGCCGTCTCGCGGAGGCCGAAAACCTTCTCTCCGGCCTCGACACGGCAGCCCTGGCCACCCCGTCCCGGGCCGCTTGCGCGCTTGTGGCAGGCGGCATCGCCATGCGCCGCCTTCGCATCACCGACGCGCGCACGGCCTTTACCGAGGCAAGGCGTATTGCGGAACGGGCCGGCATTCCCCCGCTCCTGGCCGAAATCGACACTGCCCAGCGCCAGCTCGACATCCCCGTGGCCCGGCTCGTCGGCCCCGGCTCACCCCGTGCCCTCAGGCTCGACGAGATCGAGGCCCTGCTCGCGTCCGGCACACTGGTCGTAGACGCCTGCCGGCAGTCGGTCTGCCTCGGCGGAAGGACGGTTGCCCTCGGCACACGGCCCGTCCTCTTCGCGCTCGCCCGCACTCTGGCCGAGGCCTGGCCCGCCAGTGCCTCGCGGGAGGAGCTGCTGGCGCGAGCCTTTCGCGCCAGGGAGGCCGACGACTCGCACCGTGCAAGGCTGAGGGTCGAGATCGGGCGCCTGCGAAAAGCCCTCGAGGGCATCGCTTCCATCGCCGCCACGCGGACCGGTTTCGCTTTGACGCCGACCGGCGGACGAAAGCTCGCCGTCATCGCTCCGCCGGCCGACGAGGCACATGCGCCGGTCCTGGCGCTTCTGGCCGACGGCGAGGCATGGTCGAGCTCGGCGCTTGCCCTCGCTCTTGGTGCAAGCCAGCGCACGCTGCAGCGCGCGCTCGACGAACTGGCTGCAGGCGGCAAGGTGCAGGCAGTGGGCCAGGGGCCCGCCCGCCGCTGGGTGGCGGCGCCGGTGCCGGGCTTCCCGACAGCGTTGTTACTCCCGTCCGCCCTGCACGGGGGATAGGCTGGCGCCAGGATCGACAAGCCACGGGTCTGGCCATGCTGAAATCCACCGCCGAGATCGTCCGCGAGTACGGGCCGTTCGAGGGCGTCGACAAGGTCAACGGCGTCAGCTTCGACGGCTCTCGCATCTGGATTGCGACCGGGCCGACACTGAATGCCATCGACCCCGATACGGGATCCATGGTCCGGACACTCGCCGTTCCCGCTCAGGCGGGCACGGCCTATGACGGCACGCACCTGTTCCAGATCGCCGGCGACCGCATCCAGAAGGTCGACCCCGGAACTGGCGAAGTTCTGTCGAGCATCCCCCTTCCGGAGGGCGGCGCCTCCGGGATGGCGTGGGCGGAGGGCACGCTCTGGGTCGGCCAGTACCGCAGCAGGCGCATCCACCAGGTCGATCCCGGCACGGGCGATATCCTGCGCTCGATCGAGTCCAACCGCTTCGTCACCGGGGTCACCTGGGTGGACGGGGAGCTGTGGCACGGCAGCTGGGACGAGGACCAAAGCGAGCTGTCCCGCATCGACCCCCGCTCGGGCGAGGTGCTGGAGGAGATCGGCATGCCGCCGGGCGTGGCCGTCTCGGGCATCGAATCGGACGGCGGTGACCTGTTCTTCTGCGGCGGCGCCACGAGCGGAACGGTCCGGGCCGTCAGGCGGCCAAAGCGGGTCCACGCCGACACCTGAGGCGGGCCCGCTGGTCGCCATCATCCCCGGCCTGCTGCGCGGGCTGGCGCACCGGAGCAATGGCGCGTCAGTCCTCGAAGGCTTCGACCTCCACGCGCCGGCCGACCAGGAAGGCATCCGCCACGAGCCGGAACGGGTCGGCGTCGACATCCGTGCCGCCCGTGGAGAGGATCTCCGCGAAGCGCCGGTAGATGCCCTGGTACTCGCGCGGGGGCTCGTCCACCGTCTGGGTGCCGTTCACGGTCAGCTTGGATCCTCCCTCCGACAGCAGCAGCGACAGTCCGTCCTGGGTCTCCACGGCGATGTCCCATGACTGCTTACCCGTCTGGCGCCAGTCGAATGCCGCGGTGAGCTCTTCGTCGCGCGAGCCCGACCCGGTGAAGACGATGTCGGCCGCGATCGGAGCAGCGCGGTTGGCGGGGAACGACAGGCTGGCCGAGCGCACGAAGATCGACGCCGGCATGATGCGCGTGACGATCGAAAGCGCGTTGATGCCGGGATCGAACACGCCGAAGCCGCCCGGCTCCCAGATCCACGCCTGGCCGGGATGCCAGTGGCGAACATCCTCTTTCCAGGTCACTTCGAGGCGGCGCACCTGCTTCCCGGCGAGCTGTTTCCGGGCCTCTTCCACACCGGCATTGAATTGCGAGTGCCACGTCGCGAACAGGCTCAGGCTGGCCGTTGTGGCCTGCCGCTGCAGGTCGACGAGTTCGCTGACGGTCGCGGCGGGTGGCTTCTCCAGCAGGACATGCTTGCCGGCCGCGAGCGCAGCGCGGGCAATGGTATGGCGCACTTGCGGTGGCGTGCAGATCGCCACGGCGTCAACGCCCTTCGCGTCGCGCAGCAGATCCTGCCAGTCGCGGTAGGACTGGGCAACGCCGGGCAGGCCGTTGCCGCGCTGGCTCGCCACGGCCACCACCTCGAAGTCGGGATCGGCGGCGATCACTGGCACGTGCTGGTCCGTCGCGATCTTTCCAAGCCCGATCAGGCCGATGCCGAAGCGCGCCATCCCTTGTCCTCCCAGGTGTCTGTCTACTGTCCGGCACGGGAAACGCCTGACGCGCCCACTCGTGCCAGAGGGTCTGCGATACCAGCCAGAATACACTCTTGCGCGACCCCTGCGCGCAGGTCTGACCCGTGGCGAGAACGGGTTGCCAAGCTGCCGCGTTCAAACCCCGGCAAGAGCGGGAGAACACCGGTGTTCACATTCGTCTTCGCGACAGGTATCGAGAACAGCGCGCCCACCATCAATGGCGGACGCGAACGCGTGGACGAACTCGAGAAGTGCGGTTTCTACAAGCACTGGCAGACCGACTTCGACATCGTCGAGGACCTCGGCCTGTCGTTCCTGCGCTACGGGCCCCCACTTCACCGCACGTGGCTCGGTGACGGGCGCTATGATTGGGACTTCGCCGACCAGACGTTCGCGAGGCTGCGGGAGAAGAACATCGTCCCGATCGTCGACCTCTGCCATTTCGGCGTGCCCGATTGGATCGGCAACTTCCAGAACCCGGATTTCCCCGCACTCTTCCAGCGTTACGCCAGGGACTTCGCGACCCGCTACAACTGGGTGCAGCTCTATACGCCGGTGAACGAGATGTTCGTCTGCGCCACCTTCTCGGCCCGCTGGGGCTGGTGGAACGAGCAGTTGTCCAGCGACAGGGCGTTCGTCACGGCCCTCAAGCACCTCGTGCAGGCCAACGTCCTCGCGATGAACGCGATTCTCGACGTCCGGCCGGATGCCCTGTTCATCCAGAGCGAGTCGTCCGAGTACTTCCACGCCGACAGCCCTGACGCGATCCCCCGGGCGGAGCGCTACAACGCCGAGCGCTTCCTCTCGCTGGACCTCAACTACGGCCACCAGGTTCACGCCGAAACCTATGGCTGGCTCGCGGACAACGGCATGACTGCCGACGAGTACCGCTTCTTCATGGACCAGAACATGCGGCGCCACTGCGTGATGGGGACGGACTACTACGTCACCAACGAGCACCGCGTCTGGGCGGACGGGCGGACGACGGCCGCCGGGGAGATCTTCGGCTACGACGAGATCACACGGCAGTACCACGACCGCTACCGCCTGCCCGTCATGCACACGGAGACAAACCACGCCGAGGGCGCCCAGGGCGACGAGGCGGTGTTCTGGCTGTGGAAGGAGTGGGCCAACGTCCTGCGCATCCGCAACACCGGCATCCCCGTGGTCGGGTTCACCTGGTACTCGCTGACCGACCAAGTCGACTGGGACGTGGCGCTGCGGGAGAACAACGGCAAGGTCAACCCGCTCGGGCTCTACGACCTCGACCGGAATCCCCGGGCGGTCGGGCGGGCCTACAAGCAGCTGATCGTCAACTGGCGCCACGTGCTGGCATCGCAGAGCGCATGCCTCGTCCTTCCCGTCTTTCGTCCGTCCGAGCAGGAGGAGCCTGTGGTGCGGGGACAGCGCGAGCAGGCGCGCCAGCTGCGCACGCCCCAGCAGACATCAAGCCCGTAGGGAAGGGTTCCCCCGGGCTCCTGCCTGAAGCCATCGAGAAAAAACAGCGTGGGCTGCTCAGCCCATGATCTGGTAGCCGGCGTCCACGTGCAGGGTCTCGCCCGTGATGTTGCGGGCCGCGTCACTGGCCAGGAACACGGCGGCGGCCCCGACATCCTCGATGGTGGCAAGGCGCTTCATCGGCGAACGGCTCGCCGCTTCCTGCAGCATGGCGTCGAAGGACGCGATCCCGCCCGCCGCGCGCGTGGCCATGGCACCGGGCGACAGCACGTTGACGGTGATGCCCTGCGGGCCGAGCTCGGAGGCGAGCTCCCGCGCCGTGGCTTCCAGCGCCGCCTTCACGGGGCCCATGACGTTGTAGGTCGAAACCACCCGCTCCGCGCCGTGGAAGCTCATGGTAAGGCAGGCGCCACCGTTCGCCATCAGCGGCTCCGCCAGCCTGCACAGCCGGACGAAGGAGTGCACGGAGACGTCCATGGCGAGGGCAAAGCCCTTGGACGAGACGTCGACCACCCGCCCGTGCAGGTCGTCCTTCAGCGCGAAGGCGATGGAATGGACGAGGATGTCGAGCCCTCCCCATGCCGAGCCGATCGCTTCGAAGACCGATGCTTCCTGCGCGGGATCGGCAACGTCGAGCGGAAGGATCAGCTCCGCCCCTACCCGCTCGGCCAGAGGCCGTACATAGGGTTCCGCCTTGGCGTTCAGGAAGGTCACGGCAAGCCGCGCGCCCGCAGCGGCCATGGCGTCGGCGACGCCCCAGGCGATGGAGCG
This sequence comes from Alsobacter sp., assembly GCF_059501845.1. NCBI lineage: Bacteria > Pseudomonadati > Pseudomonadota > Alphaproteobacteria > Hyphomicrobiales > Alsobacteraceae > Alsobacter > Alsobacter sp. The sequence continues at coordinate 358,577 of NZ_JCACDK010000011.1, forward strand.
GTCGTTTGCCACGCCGACGACCAGGGCGCGTTTTCCGGCGAGTACCGTGCTCATGGCATCACCCCTCAGGCGGCCGGCTTGCGGCCGGCGACGGCCAGACCGGCCGGGGCGAAAAGCCGGGTGACTTCGGCGTAGCGCCGGCTTTCCTCGTCGGTCCGGTCGCGGCTTTCCATCAGGGCCTTGAGGACGTCCAGCGCAAGCGCCCGCTTGGCGGCTTCGGCGGGAATCAGCGCGGGAAGCGCCTTCATGGCGCGCGCTTCGTCCAGCCGCAGCGTCAGGTATTGCCGCCGCAGGGCCTCCTTGAAGGCAGCCCTGCCGACCTTCATTCGCCCGGGGACATGGGCGGAGATGGCCCTGAGGGCTGCGAAAGAGCGCTCGTCCGCGCCCTGGCCCGACGCACGCGCGACGTAGACCGCGGCGCGCAGAACGGCGTCGAGCAGCGTGCCCTCCGCCATGCCCCGCTCCAGCTCGGCCTCGCGGGCTCGCGCCTCGGCCTCGCGCTGCACGTCCTTAGCGGGACGCCGGAGCTCCGGCGCTCCGTCCGCCCGCAGGCCGACGACCGCCTGGAGGGCTGGGTTGCCGTAGACCCCCAGGAACACCTGCTCGCAGGCGAAGTCACGCATCTGGCCCCAGAGGTCGAGGTTGAACGCGATCTGACCGGCGACGATCTCCTCCATCTGGCGGAAGGGATTGTCGGGCGCAGCCGGGCGGCGGTTGTCGCGTGCCGTCTCGGCGGCCTTGGCGACCACTCCCGACAGCGGGTTGCGGTCCGATATGGCCGCGAAGCGAAGCCGGTTGGGGTGCGTGTCGCGGATGAAGCGAGCCGTCGTCTCAGTCCCGATCGCCTGCACGGCGGGCGCGGCGAAGACGTTGTAGAGCCCCTTGCCGATCTCGGAGACGCGGGCCGCCGTCGCGAAGCGCGCCTCGTCCTCCGGCCCGTTGCCGCCCATGGCGCGGATGTCGTCGAGCGAGCGCGGCTCGAGAGCCAGCAGGTAGCGCCCGTCGACGAGGTCGCGGCGCGCCGTTTCCGGCCCCGCCTCGGAGATCACGGCCTCGTAGAGACCGGGCGGGAGCATGTCGATCATGTCGATGCAGGAGGCGAACTCGCTGTGCTCCTTCGTCGCCACCTTGCCGGAGACGAAGATGCCGAGGTGCCCGATCGACTGATGCACCGAGTAGACGACGGTCTGTCCGGCGCGCACGAGGTCGTCGGTGTCGTCGTAGAGGTCGGTCAGCCAGCCCAGCGCCTGCTGCGGCGGCGTGATGTCGTCGCCCCAGGAGCAGAACACGATGATGGGGGACGCGACGTTGCGCAGGTCGACCCGGCCGCCCTTCGACGTCGTGATCTCGCCCCGCGTCAGGCGGTTGCCGACGAAGAGGTTGTCGGCGATCCATTGCATCTCGGTGGCTTCGAGCAGGACCGGCGAGCCCCACCACGTCTCGAAGTCAAGGAAGCGCTCCGGCTCGCTGTCGATCTTCGCATACACGTTGTAAGGCTTTTGCCAGAAGGTGTTGGCAGGATTCAGCATCTCGAAGTTCGAGACGAGGCTGGCTCCGTCGAACTTGCCATGCCCGAGATCGCCGGCCAGCGCCGTCATCCAGGTTCCGCCGAGCAGCCCGCCGAGATAGCGCAGCGGGTTCTTGCCCCTAACGCCGGCCCAGTACGACAGCGGCGAGCCCGCCAGGATGATCGGGCCCGGCAGGTCGGGCCGCATCGCCGCGGTCAGCATGATCTGCCAGCCCGCCTGGCAGTTGCCGATCAGGCAGGGCTTCCCGTCGGCCTCGGGCTCGAGCTCGATCACCTTTTCGATGAAGGTGCCTTCGGCGACGCAGACATCCTCGATGGTCTGGCCGGCCACCGGCTCGGTGAGGAAGCCGACGAAATAGCAGGGGTGTCCGGCCTTCAGGGCGACGCCGATCTCGCTGTCCTGCTTCATGCCGCCGATGCCCGGGCCGTGCCCGGCCCTGGGATCGAAGACGATGAACGGACGCTTGGTGTGGTCGACGGTGACACCCGCCGGCGGCGTGATGCGAACGAGGGCGTAGTTGACCGGGCGAGGCAAGGTGCGCCCGTCCATCACGACCTCCGCGCCGAAGCTCAGGACGTGCGGAGCCTGCTTCGCGGCCTGCTCATGGTAGATGTTTCCGCGCCGGCGCAGCGTGTCCAGCATGAGGACCGAGCGCTGCCAGCTGTCGAGCCAGTATGCCGCGAGATCGTTCACGGGCGCCGTGGAAAGGCCGAGACTGTCGCCTTGATAGCTCATGACCGCGCCTCCTGTACGAGTGCAGTTGTCGGGAGCTGCACGCCATAATAGCACTGATTTGTGCACTGCAATGACGCGGATGCCATTGAGGCGGATCAAGCCCGCGCCGGATCCGTGTCGTCGCCCCGCGCGAAGCCGAGACCCTGGGGGTCGGCCTGCAGCGCGGCCGATCGATCCTGCCCCTCCAGCAGCTCCGAATGGCGGACGGAGTTCGCCAGCCGGTCGTGGTAGCTCCGCACGACCTTCCGCTTGGGCTCGTCGTTGCAGATGTCCTCGATGTGCTCGAGCGCGGCGGCGAGCTTGCGCATGACCTGGACGGAGGATGCGCCGAACTGGCGGATCTCGTCGAAGGCGAGGCTCAGGTAATCCTCCCAGCTGGGAAGCGGCGCGAACACGCGCGGCACGCCGGCTACGTCCGCGATCCAGACGCTTCCGAGGTCGGCTTTCGCGAGGCGGCAGACGAGGTCCTCGATCTGGTCGATGGCCTGCACCGCCGTCGTTGGGTCGTTGACCGCGGGGGAGAGAGCCTTGATGGCGATATCGACCAGAAGCCGGAGCGGATATTTCGGGTCCTGCTCGAAGGTCCGCTCGCTTCCGAGATGGAAGGCGTTCTTCACCTGGTCGTCGGCGAGGCCGGGCGCCTCCGCGTCCAGGCTGGCCAGCTTCACGCCGTCGAGAACGGTGTCTCCGACCACCACACGCACCGAGAGGGTCGTCCCGTGCCGTTCGGCCAGCCCGATGAGCGCCGAATAGTCGATCGAGCAGAGGCTGCGCGGGGCCCCGCTATAGAGAACGTGGCGCTTGCTCGGCGGACGCGCCCGTGTCGCCTCGGCATGTGTGCGGGCGTTCCGGGCCGGGAGAAATCCCTCCTGGGCCGCGATGACCCTGCGCCCTTCGTCGCCGACGAAACTCAGCACCTCGGTGATCTGCAGCCGCGTCAGGCTGCGCACCAGCAGGGCGAAGATCATCATGCTCGCGCAGAGCAGCGCGATCACCACCATCACCGACAGGTAGGGCACCACCCCGCTGCCGTTGCGGTCGGTCCAGAGCAGGGTCGCCATCGCGTAAGTGAAGGTCGCGATGAAGATCCCGAGCGCGTGGTAGAGCTCCGGCCTTCCCGCGAACCACAGGACGAGGCGCGGCGAATAGGCGAGCGCGTTGAACTGAACCATGACGAAGGCGATCGAGAACACGATTGCCGTGAAGGCCAGGATCCCCGACGCCGTCGCCGACAGGAAGGCGGTGGCCGATGTCACCGACATCCCGTGCGCGAGTTCCGGCACCAGCGCGTGCTCGATGCGCGGAACAACCGACGCGACAGCGATGCTGGCGGCCGTGTAGACGGCCGGGATCACCCAAACCCGCATGGCCGCCCTCCCCCTCGCCGCCGTCGGCCCTTGCTCAGGGGCAGACCTGCAGGCCGCCCTGGGTGGTGCACGGCTTGGCCGGCTTCGGCCTGGCGCCGGGCTGGCCGGTGGGGCTGATGCCCGGGGCGGGAACCGCGGACGGAACGGGCCTGGTCTGCTCCATCCCGCATTTGCGCTTGCCGTCGACCCTCCGGCACACCCACGCCGCATCCGCCGCAGTCGCGAACAGCGACGCCGCGAGCGCCAGCGCCACCCCGGCGGTCACCCGCCTGCGGAACCGAGCCATCCCGATGTCTGTCATGATTGCCCCCTGCCCTGGCTGCGGCCAGCGCCGCAGCGGCTTCTCAGTGTCCGCCGAACACCAGCGTCTTGATCGGCAGCAGCAGCGCCTGGATGCGCAGCAGCATGGCATGCACCACCGCCACGGCATCGACCGCGTGCAGCGCGATCCCCCGCATCGTCCCCGTCTTCGGGTCGACGATCTCGTCGTGGTTGCTCGAATAGGCGTTGGCGATGCAGCTGCTGCCCGGCGTCACCCCGTCCAGCCCGCCCTGATGAAGCGGCTCGAGAACCGCGAGGATGGTGCCGGGCTTGCTGAACTGCTGCAGGTCGACGAGCTGCTCTCCGCCGCGGAACTGACCTGCGGCAATGTAGTCCTGCACATCGGTGACGACCATCGGGATCACTACCCACGGTTTCGAGACGCAGGTCACCTCCGCCACCATGCCGGTACGCATCACCTGCGCCTCGATCTGGCCGAAGCCTGCGATGAGGGTGCGGCGGCCGGAGTTCTCGGGGATCAGAACGCCGGCCGGGCGGGCGAAGGGATTGACGATGTCGCCCACCTGCAGGGCGAACTGCTCCACCCGGCCGGAGACGCCGGCGCGGATGACCGACTTGTCGAGATCGACCTGCGCCTGCGCCAGCGATGCCTCGGCGCTCGCCTTCTGGGCCGGCAAAAGCGAGTCGAGCTTCGCCTGCGCCGAGGCCTTCGCCGCCCTCGCGGCATCCACCGCGCCGGCGCGCCCGTCGACCGCCACCTGCAGCTTCTCGATCTCGCGGCGGGTCACCACGTCGGCGTTGCGCTTCAGCAGCTCCTGCTTGGTGGCGAGTTCGTCCTGCGCCTGCTGCAGCGACGCCTGGGCCTGCAGGATCTGGCCCTCCGAGGCGGCGATGTCGGCCCTGGCCACCACCATCGCGGCTTCGACCTCGGCGATGCGCCGCTTGGCGGACTCGACCGCGTTCTCCTGTTCGCGGCTGTCCAGCCGGAAGATCGGCTGCCCCTGCTTCAGAGTGTCGGACAGCCCGACGAAGATCTCGGCCACCCGCCCGTTGCGCTCGGGGACGATCGGCACCGTCCGGAAAAGCGCCGTGACGTTGGTGGTGGACGGGTGGTTGTAGAAGATCACCGTGATCAGGCCGACGGCGAGCATCAGGCAGGTGACGATGCCCCAGCGCAGCTCGAACCACACCGAATAGAGCGTGATCTCCTTGCCGATACGCTTTCCCTGCCCGTAGCGGCGGTAGAGGTAGTCCGGCAGGATGGTCAGGACGGAGCAGAGCAGCAGTTCCAGCATGATTCAGTGCCCGGGATGAACATGGTCGGGCTTGGCCTGCTCGGCGGCGTCGGCTTCCTTGCCGCCCTGCCCCGGCGCGACCCCCGCGATCTTCTCCAGCGACCCCGCCATGCGGCCCAGCGGTCCGGCAAAGTCCGGCAGGTCGATGAGCGCAAGCAGCAGGCCCGCCACCCAGAAGATGTGCTCATGCGTGAAGAGCGCGATCAGGCCCAGCACGGCCACGATCTCGAACTGCAGCTTCTGGCCCTTGTGGGCGATCCGCTCAGGCAATGTGTGCAGCCGCAGGAAGATCGTCCCCACGGCCAGCACGGCCACGAGAAGCACCAGCGCCATGACGACCATAAGGACGTCGGTGTCGCCGGGGCCCGTGACGAAGAACGGCAGCGCGTGCGGCGCAGCGGGGTGAAGGTCGGTCGACACGCATCCGGCTCCTGTGCGCCGGAGATCTGGGACCGCCCCTGCGACTCCGGCCGGCTCAGTCTTGGCGCTTGCCAGCACTGGTTGCAATCACCGACTTTGCCTGAGCCTTGCCGGGCTTTGGACGACGCCGCCGCGTCGCGTCAGTCGAGGTATGTGAACCGGCCGCCGTCGATCAGCATCTGAATGAAACCCGGCACTTCCAGCCCAGCTTTCACCTTGGCGTCCAGGTCGGCCTCGGCCGCCTTTACCTGATCGAGCCGTGCAATCGCGGCGTCGATCCGCCCGTAGGGCACGACGACGACGCCGTCCTCGTCGCCGAGCACGATGTCCCCCGGACCGACCGACACGCCGCCGATGACGACGGGCAGGCCGACCGTGCCCGGGCCGTTGCGCGCCGGGGAATTCGGCGTCACGCCAGCAGCGTAGCAGGGCAGGCCGACGCTCCGGATGCCCGGTACGTCGCGCACGAAGCCGTCGGTCACGAACGCCACTACGCCGCGGTTCTGCATCATCCCGAGCAGCAGGTCTCCGGTGACCGCCGTCTCGCGGAACGCGTCGGTCCCGCACAGGATGACGTCGCCGGGTTTTGCGACGGAGAGTGCGCCGAAGGCGGCCAAATTGTCGGCGGGACCCGCATGGCAGGGCAGCGCCACGCCGCAGAACGCCCCGGTGCCGGCGATCGGCTTGATGCTGCCGTCGAGTCCGCCGCGCCCGTTCATCGCGTCCACCACGAAGCCCGTCTGCAGGCCGGCGAAGGCGGCGACCTGTGCCGCCGAGGGGCGCGGGAAGCCACGCCGGATCTGGAGCAGCGGCGGGTCCTCGATCATGGCGGCGTCCTCCCGTTTTTGTCTGATGGCAAGTCTGAAGCGGATCGCTGCCGGGCGCCAGCCGTCACGGCAACGGAGCGCGGGTCTCCAGACCCGCCCTTTCAGCATTGCTCGCCGAAAGCGCGCGTCCGAAGACGCGCGGTCCGCTCACGTCCTCGCCGCGAGGAATGCCCGCATGCCGAAGGCGGCCTGCCCTGGCCCATGGGCGTGCTCCGCGCTGACGGGGCAGGCGCGACGGGCGAGGCAGCCGCGCTCCATGCAGTCCGCACCCTCGGGCGAGCGCAGATACGTCGCGCAGGTGTCGACGGCGTAGCCCTCCCCCGTGAAGGCGCCGACCGGGCAGGCCGAGAGGCAGGGCCGCCTCGCGCAGGTGTCACAGGGGCCGAGGGCGGCTCGCGCCGGTTCCGGCCCCGTGTAAGGCTCCGCCAGCGCGATGGAACCGCGGTAGCTGTGCCACAGCCCCCATCGGGGATGGATCAGGAGCCCAAGCGGCGAGGGCCTGACATCCTCGGCGCGCATGGCCCAGCGCTGGAAAGGCAGCCATGGCGGCCCTGCGAAGGGAAACAGGGCAAGGCCGCCCGATTCAGCCGCCAGGGCCTCGACGATCCGCCGCGACCAGCGATCCAGCGGGTGGGCAACGCCATCGTGCGCTTCTGGCGAGGCGGCGAAGGCGGGAAATCCTTCCCGCCCTGTGAAGCCGAGGAGCGCGAGCGTTCCGGCCGGCATGCCGGCGCGCACCTCGGGAACGCCGTCGTCCACGACAGGCGCAAAGGCGCCGCGCAGGACGAGCCCGGCGGAGGCGGCTGCGCCGGTGAGACGCCGCAATGCCTCCACGGCACCCTCAGAGCATCGGGCGCATGGAGCGGGCAAGCTCCTGCGTCGCGGCGAAGTCGACCTTTCCGGAGCCGAGCACCGGCACGGCGGCAGTGACGAGCACCGCCCGCGGCACCCACAGCTCGGGATAACCCTGCGCCTGCGCATGGGTGACGAGGGCGCTGCGGTCCGCCTCCGGCTTGTCGGTGACGAGCACGATCTGCTCGCCCTTGCGCGGGTCCGGCAGGGTGACGGCGACGTGCATGGCACCGGGCCACAGGCCGGAGGCCAGGCTTTCGATGGTGGCCAGCGACACCATCTCGCCGCCGATCTTGGCGAAGCGCTTGGCGCGGCCCCGTATTGTGACGAAGCCGTCGGCGTCGAGCGCGACGATGTCCCCGGTGTCGTGCCAGCCATCTGCGGGCGGCTGCAGGACGGCCGGCCTGTCGTGAAGCATGTAGCCGGCCATGACGTTGGGCCCGCGCACGACGAGGCGGCCGCCTTCGGACAGCCCCTCGACGGGATCGAGACGCCACTCCATGCCCTTCAGCACCTGGCCGACAGTCCCCGGCCGGTTGTCGTGCGGCGTGTTGACGGCGATCACGGGCGAGCACTCCGTCGCGCCGTAGCCCTCCAGGATCTGCGCCGACGGGTAGAGCGCGCGCGTCGACTCGCGCACCCGCTCCGCTCCCGTCACGACGATCTGGAGCCCGTCGAGGTCGCCCTTTTCGGCCGCCTTGGCCCAGCCCTGCATGAAGGTGTCCGTGCCCAGCAGCACCGTTGCCTTGACGTCGCGGATGATCTTGGGGATCTGCCGGTAGTGCAGCGGGCTGGGATACAGCACCGTCTTCATGCCGGTGACGATCGGCAGGACGAGGCCGCCCGTGAGCCCGTAGCTGTGGAACACCGGCAGCGGGTTGAAGAACACCTGGTGCGGCCCGAGCGGCGGCGAGCTGATGCGCTCGGCGACCTGCGCGACGTTGGCCAGCAGGTTGGCGGAGCTCAGCACCACGCCCTTTGGCTTGCCCTCCGACCCCGACGTGAACAGGATCACCGCCGGCGCATCCGGCGAGGGCTCGTGGCGCGCATGGACCGCGCCGGCAAGGAACCCCTTCAGCACCCCGACCGCCTTGTCCCAGGAGGTCACCGCCTTGCCGATGTCCTCCAGGTAGAGGATCTCGGCGCCCGCCGCCGACAGTCCGGCGACGACGTCCTCCAGCCGGGCCGTGTCGATAAACTTGCGCGAGGTCACGACGCGGCGGATCTTCGCGGTCTCCAGCGCGGCCGACAGGTTGGCGAGCCCGGCCGTGAAGTTCAGCATCGCCGCCACGCGGCCATGGGCGGCGAGGCCGAACACGGCCACGGCCACGTGCCGGACGTTGGGCAGCATGAGGCCGACGGCATCGCCGGGCTTCGTGCCGGCGATCAGCTTGCCGCCGAGCACGAAGGAACCGAGGATCAGCCGCCCGTAGCTGAGTGGGCTGCGCTCGGGATCCTCCACGGCGGCGCGGTCCCGCCCGAAACGGCCGGCGGAATCGATCAGGGCCCTGAACAGGCTCTTGCGCGTGACGGACAGGTCAAGGCCGGCCAATGAAGTCCCCTCCGCTGGCCCGCCCGGGCTCTAGCCCGCGTGCCCTTCCGCGATCGGGGCCTGGTAGGCCAGCCCCATGTCCCACGGGAAGTAGATCCAGGTATCCTGAGACACTTCAGTGACGAACGTGTCGACGAGCGGACGGCCGAGCGGCTTGGCATACACCGTGGCGAAATGCGCCTTGGGCAGCATGTCGCGCACGATGCGGGCGGTCTTGCCGGTGTCGACGAGGTCGTCCACCACCAGCACGCCCTTGCCGCCTTCCCCGCCGAGGTTCAGCAGGTTGGGGGCGATGGTCTTCAGGACCTGCAATTCCCCCTGCGAGGTGTAGTCGTGGTAGCTGGCGATGCACACCGTCTCGATCACCCGCGTTCCCAGCTCGCGGGAGACGATGGCGGCCGGCACCAGCCCGCCTCGCGTGATGCAGACGATCGCCTCGAACGGCCCCGCCCCGGCAAGGCGCCACGCGAGGGCACGCGCGTCGCGGTGGAACTGGTCCCACGAGACCGGAAACGCCTTCGGCTGCTGCTGTCCCATGTGCCCCTCTGTCTCCGGCCTGCCCGTCAGGACTTGCTCTTCGCCGCCCTCGCGGCGTGAATTTCCGCGACCATCCGGCGGACCGCCTCGGCGGCTGCCTCGAGGAGCGCCGCGTCGCGCGCCCTGACGACGATCTGGTTTGTGAAGCGCTGCCCGTCGAAGGACGGGTAGGAGCCGATGACGGCGCCCGGATGCGCCTTGGCCACAGCCGCCAGCGGCGTGCCGTAGTCGCCCTCCGGCAACCCGCCCGATTCGATGGAGACGGACTGCATGGTGACGCCGGTGCGCAGCGTCGGCCCGACGGCGTCGAGCATGGCCTGCATGATGGCCGGCACCCCGGCCATGACGATGACGTTCTCGAGGCGAAATCCCGGCGCCTTCGAAATCGGGTTGTCGACGAGGTCGGCGCCGTGCGGAATGCGCGCCATCCGCAGGCGCGCCTTGTTGAGGTCGGCCGGGTCGGCATAGCGCGACCGCATCAGCGCGACCGCGCGGTCGTCGATCGAGATCCCCACGCCGAACGCCTTGGCGACACTGTCGGCGGTGATGTCATCATGCGTCGGGCCGATGCCGCCTGTCGTGAAGAGGTAGGTGTAGCGCACGCGCATGGCGTTCAGCGCGGCGATGATCTCCTCCTCGACGTCGGGCACGACGCGCACCTCGCGCAGGTCGATGCCCATGCCGGTGCACCACTCGGCGATGTAGCCGATGTTCTTGTCCTTGGTCCGCCCCGACAGGATCTCGTCGCCGATGACGAGCAGCGCGGCGGTGACGAGGGCGTCGGGGGCGGTATCGGACATCACGGGACTCCTGTGCCGCCGCATGTATCCCGCCCGCGCCGCGGGCTCAAGCAGCCTCGCGACGGGGCGGCCAGCCGTCGCGGCACGCAGGAGCACCCGGCGGGCCATGGCCCCCGGGATCCGGCAGCGCCCGGGACGGGACGCGGGACGGCGATGCGGCGCTCTCGTCTGCGCCGGGACCGGCAGCGCTCTCGTGCGCTGCGACGGCGGAGCTTCTCGCCAGCCCGCGGCGGCGGCCATGCGCCGGCCGCGGCGCCGGGCCGAGGCCCGGAAGCGGGCAAGCGCCCGCGATCATGCCGTCCCGCGTCCCGTTCCGGGCACCGGGAGCATTTACGACAAGCGCGGCGCGCCCGCACTGGATCGATACGGACGGCCTATAGGACAATAATCCTAGAATGTCAAGGCATGGTGGCCTGCCCCGCCTCATTTCCCAACCGGGACAGACATCGTCAGGGCGAGGAGTGAAGCGACGAAGCAACCCGGTCGCCTGTGCCAGGAAGGGCTCAGGCCTGGGTTGCTTCGCTTCGCTCGCAATCACGGAGGTCCAGACTGCGGGTCTGAAGACCCGCGGTCCGAAAGATTTTGGTCCTGGATCCCGGCTTCCCGCTTCGCTGCGGCCGGGACGACAGGTGGTGCAAAAAGCTCAGTTCTTGCTCTTGTCGACCAGCGCCTTGGCCTTGATCCAGGGCATCATGGCGCGCAGCTTCTCGCCGACTTCCTCGATCTGGTGGGCGTTGTGGCGGGCGCGGGTGGCCTTGAACGAGGTCTGGTTGACCTTGTTCTCCAGCATCCAGTCGCGCGTGAACTTGCCGCTCTGGATGTCGGCCAGCACCCGCTTCATCTCGGCCTTGGTGTCGGACGTGATGATGCGCGGGCCGGTGACGTACTCGCCGTACTCGGCGGTGTTGGAGATCGAGTAGTTCATGGTGGCGATGCCGCCCTCGTAGATGAGGTCGACGATCAGCTTCACCTCGTGCAGGCACTCGAAATAGGCCATCTCGGGGGCGTAGCCCGCCTCGACCAACGTCTCGAAGCCGGCCCGGATGAGCTCGACGAGGCCGCCGCAGAGCACGACCTGCTCGCCGAAGAGGTCGGTCTCGCACTCCTCCTTGAAGGTCGTCTCGATGATGCCGGCGCGGCCGCCGCCATTGGCCGATGCGTAGGACAGGCCGAGGTCGTGCGCATTGCCCGAGGCGTCCTGGTGGATCGCGATCAGCGTCGGCACGCCGCCACCGCGCACATACTCGGAGCGCACGGTGTGGCCGGGGCCCTTGGGCGCCACCATCAGCACGTCGAGGTCCTTGCGGGGCTCGATGAGGTTGAAGTGCACGTTGAGGCCATGCGCGAACAGGAGCGCGGCGCCCTGCTTCATATTGGGGGCGAGCTCGTCGCGGTAGATGTCCGCCTGCAGCTCGTCCGGGGTGAGCATCATCACCACGTCGGCCCACTTGGCGGCGTCGACGACGGTCATCACCTTGAGGCCCTCGGCCTCGGCCTTCTTGGCCGTGGGGGAGCCGGCGCGCAGCGCCACGGCGATGTTCTTGACCCCGCTGTCGCGCAGGTTCAGCGCGTGGGCATGGCCCTGCGACCCGTAGCCGACGATGGCGACGTTCTTGCCCTTGATCAGGTTGATGTCGGCGTCCCGGTCGTAATACACGCGCATGGCAGGTTCCTCGCTGGGGCGCCTCCCTGGGCCGCCCGGTCTTGCTGATTGGTGGCGTGGCCGCGAAGGCCGCCGGCGTCGCCGGTCCCCGCGCGTGCTTCTATGCGCCGCGGGGGCGGCGGACAAGCCCGTGCTGCGGGAACCGCCTACTCGGCGGCCTGGCTCGCGGTCTTCGGCCCGCGCGCCATGGCGGCGATGCCGGTGCGCGTCACCTCGACGAGGCCGACATCCCCCATGATGCGGAGGAAGCGGTCGACCTCCTCGGTCGAGCCGGTCAGCTCGAAGACGAAGGAGGTGAGCGTGGCATCGAGCGTGCGCGCGCCGAAGGCGGCCGCGAGCCGCAGGGCCTCGACGCGCTGGTCGCCCTTGCCGACGACCTTCACCAGGCAGAGCTCACGCTCCAGCGCCTCGCCCGTCTCGGTGAGGTCGATGACCTCGTGCACCGGCACGAGGCGCTCGAGCTGGTGGCGGATCTGGTCGATCACCTGCGCGGTGCCGCTGGTGACCACCGTGATGCGCGAGACATGCGCCTCGTGCTCCGTCTCCGAGACCGTCAGGCTCTCGATATTGTAGCCACGGCCGGAGAACAGGCCCGCGATGCGGGCGAGGACGCCGGGCTCGTTGTCGACGAGCACGGAAAGGGTGTGGCGGCCGACGGGTTGCGCCTTGGGCGCATCGGAATAGTGCGATTTCATGGTGGTCGCCTTGGGTCTGAAGGGGGCGTTCATGTCGCGATCCGGAAAGTGGGGTGGTTCAGAAGGACGGGCTCAGCGGAAAGGGCCTACGACCGGCTCGTCGGCCTCGTCATGGGCGACGATCCAGCTCTCCTCCATCCCGGCCTTCTGCCATTCGCGGAAGGCGGGCAGGTCCAGCACTGCGTCCATGTAGGTGCGCATCGGGCCGTCGACGGGGATCGAGTAGGTCTGGAGACGTGTCACGACGGGCGCGTACATGGCGTCGGCCGCGCTGAAATGGCCGAACAGGAACGGCCCTCCATGGCGGGCGCCGTGCATGTCGCGCGCCTGGCGCCAGAGGTGGAGGATGCGGGCGACATCCTTGGCCACGGCCTCGCCGCGATCCCTGTGGGCGTACCGCTTGCGGACGTTCATGGGGCAGGCCTGCCGCAGCGCGCGGAAGCCGGCGTGCATTTCGCAGGAAATGGAGCGGGCCAGCGCCCGCGCCCGCCGCTCCGCCGGCCAGACCGGCCGGTCGGGGAACCGCTCGGCGAGGTAGTCGAGGATGGCCACCGACTCCCACACCGTGACGTCCCCGTCGACGAGAATGGGAACCGTGCTGCCGGCCTGGTAGCTGCTGACCCGCGGCCGGAATTCCGGCGTGTCGAGGGGCACGAGATCCTCGGTGAAGGGAATGTCGAGCACCTTCATGAGGAGCCACGGCCTGAGCGACCACGACGAGTAGGCCTTGTTGGCGATGACGAGCTTCATGGTTCGCAATCCTGGAGAAGTTCGATACGTGGCACGCCGGGGATGCGGCGCGCTTTGCGGGCGAGGTCACGGTCGGCCGTGATGAAGCGAACATCGGGCGGGGTCGACGCGAGATGAAGCGCGTCGGCCAGATCGAGGCTGTCGCGGCTCCAGTCGAGAGCCCTGCTCACCGCCTCGCCCGAGTCCACCTCGACATTGGGCAGCGAAAGAAGGCGCTGGAGTTTTTCGAGGATATCGTCCTTCCGCAGGCGAAATGCTGACCTGAGCACCCATTCGGTCTCCAGCAAGACCGTGGTAGTGATCAGGACGAACTCCTGCGCCATGGCGGCCGCGGCTCCTGGAAAACCGGGATCGCGTGTCCGCGCGAGATACGTCACCACGACGTTCGTATCCGGACAGATCATCGCTGCCACTTTTTGCGGAACATCTCCGCCAGCGACGCCTCGACCTCCTCATCCGTGGGATAAGGGCCGCCATAGTCGAGGGATCCGGCAACCCGGTCGAGCTCCTCCTCCGTCGGCAGCCTCCGTTCCTTCTTCACGGGCCGGAGGACGATATGATCGTCCTCCACCTCCACGCTGAGCGTAGCGCCGGGCTTGACGGAAAGCCGGTCTCGGATCGCCTTGGGGATGACGACCTGGCCCTTGCTCGACAGCTTCGTCGTGTCCATCGCTGCGACCCTTCCGGTAAGACGCAGGTAAGATAGGCGCGCCGCCCGCGCGGGGCAACACGCCCGTCACTCACACCAGCATCTTGCCCTTCTCGTCGATGACGCTGCCGATGTCGGCTGCGGCCGCAGCGTCGCCGAGGAGCATCTCGTTGTGCGCCTTGCCCGAGGGGATCATCGGGAAGCAGTTCTCGTCCTTGGAGACGAGGCAGTCGAAGATCACCGGGCGGGGCGTGTCGATCATCTCGCGGATGGCGCCGTCGAGGTCGCCCGGCTTGTCGCAGCGGATGCCGACGCCGCCATAGGCTTCGGCCAGCTTCACGAAGTCCGGCAGCGAGTGCGAGTAGCTCTCCGAGTAGCGCCCGCCATGCAGCAGCTCCTGCCACTGGCGCACCATCCCCATGTACTCGTTGTTGAGGATGAAGATCTTCACGGGCAGACGGTACTGCAGCGCCGTCGACATCTCCTGCATGTTCATCAGGATCGACGCCTCGCCGGCGATATCGACGACGAGAGCGTCGGGATGGGCCATCTGCACGCCGATCGCGGCGGGCAGGCCGTAGCCCATCGTCCCCAGGCCGCCGGAGGTCATCCAGCGGTTGGGCTCCTCGAAGCGGAAGAACTGCGCCGCCCACATCTGGTGCTGGCCCACCTCGGTCGTGACGTAGACGTCGCGGCCCTTGGTCAGCTCGTAGAGGCGCTGCACGGCATACTGCGGCTTGATGATGTCGTCGGACGGCCGGTAGGCGAGGCAGTCGCGGCCCCTCCACCGTTCGATGGACTTCCACCATTCCGCCAAAGCCGGCTTGTCGACCGCCGGCGTGGAGGCGCGCCACAGGCGGACCATGTCCTCGAGCACATGGGCGCAGTCGCCGACGATGGCGATGTCGGCCTTGACGTTCTTGTTGATCGAGGACGGGTCGATGTCGACGTGGATCTTCTTCGACCGCGGCGAGAACGCGTCGAGGCGGCCGGTGATGCGGTCGTCGAAGCGCGCGCCGATGCAGATCATCACGTCGCAGTCATGCATCGCGAGGTTGGCCTCGTAGGTGCCGTGCATGCCGAGCATGCCCAGCCACTGCGGGTCGGAGGCGGGAAAGGCGCCGAGCCCCATCAGCGTCGAGGTGACGGGATAGCCGGTGAGGCGGACGAGTTCGCGCAGCAGGGCGGAGGCTTCCGGCCCGGAATTGATTACGCCGCCGCCGGTGTAGAACACCGGGCGCCTGGCCTGGCCCATCAGCTCCACCGCCGCCTTGATGCGGTCGATGTCACCCTTGACGCGCGGCCGGTAGGTCTTGTGGCCGTTGGTCGTCGGGCGGGCATAGGAGCCCTTGGCGAACTGCACGTCCTTGGGGATGTCGACCACCACGGGGCCGGGCCGGCCGTTGGCCGCCACGTAGAACGCCTCGTGCAGGATGCGCGGCAGGTCGTCGACCGACCGGACGAGATAATTGTGCTTGGTGCAGTGGCGCGTGATGCCGACCGTGTCGCACTCCTGGAAGGCGTCCGAGCCGATCAGGTGCGTCGGCACCTGGCCGGTGATGCAGACCAGAGGGACGGAGTCCATCATGGCGTCGGTGAGCCCGGTGACGGCGTTGGTGGCGCCGGGACCGGAGGTCACCAGCACGCAGCCGACCTTGCCGGACGAGCGCGCATAGCCCTCTGCCGCGTGCACCGCCGCCTGCTCGTGGCGCACCAGCACGTGCTGCACCTTCTCCTGGTGGAAGAGTGCATCGTAGATCGGGAGTACGGCTCCGCCGGGGTAGCCGAAGATGTGTTCGACGCCCTGGTCCTGAAGCGCCTGGACGACCATCTCGGCGCCGGTCATCTCTCGGGTCATCGTGTGGCTCCCTGGTCTCGGTCCGCTCGTCTGGAGGAGCGGCAGTGGCATGATTGGGAAAGCGGGCAACAAAAAAGGCCCCGGAGAGGGACCTTAAACACGGCGCCAGTCACAGGATCGCGGCCTATGGCCGTCCCGCTGCTGGCGCCCTCGCTACGATAAGGATCTTGCGCACCTGCGCTGCTCCCGGGTTCGAAACGTGCGGGACCGTAATCTCGCGCCTGTCGGCCGTCAAGCGGGATTTGGCCACCTCCCTCATGCCCCCAGCATCCCGACCACCACGTCTTCCGCCTCGTCGGGCGCGGCCCAGGTCCAGCCCTCGGCCTGGTGCCGGAACCAGGTGAACTGGCGCTTGGCGTAGTGGCGCGTGTCGGTCTTGGCGCGCTCGATGGCCTCGGGCAGCGTCATCTCGTCCCGCAGGGCCCGCAGCAGCCACGGCACGCCGTGCGCCCGCATGGCGGGAAGCGCGGGGTCGAGCCTGCGGCGGGCGAGCGCCCTCACCTCCTCCAGCGCGCCGAGGCTGATCATGGCGTCGAAGCGAGCGTCGATGCGGGAGTAGAGAAGGTCGCGGTCGGGATCGAGGAAGATGCCGGCCCATTCGCCCGGCTTCAGGACGGCGCCGCTGCGCTCGCCGCGCCAGCTCACGATGGAGCGGCCGAAAGCCTGGTACACCTCGAGCGCACGGACCACGCGCTGTCGGTCGTTCGGCCGCAGGGTGGAGGCGCCGGCGGGATCACGCGCGGCAAGGTCGGCATGCAGGACGGGCGTGTCGACGCCCTCGCTGGCAGCGCGCACGGCGGCGCGGACCTCGTCGGGAACCTGCGGGATGTCGGACAGGCCCTCGGTCAGCGCCTTGAAGTACATGCCCGTGCCACCTGTCACGATCGGCATCAGGCCTTCGGCTTCAGCCGCGTCGATGGCCGCGCGGGCATCCTCCAGCCACTTGCCGACGGAGTAGTTCTCGGCGGCATCGACATGGCCGAACATCACGTGCCGGGCGGCGGCTTCCTCCTCCGCCGTCGGCCGCGCCGTGATGATGGAGAGGTCGCGGTAGACCTGCATGGAATCGGCGTTGACGACGGCTCCGCGGTAGCGGCGCGCGAGGCGGATGGCGAGCCCCGTCTTGCCGCTCGCCGTCGGTCCTGCGATGAGGAGTGCCCGCATGTCCCCCGCCCGATCCGTCCTGCCGGCGCGGGGCCGGAGAGCGTCGAATGATCCGTCCCGCCGCGGCCGAGGCCGCACTCGTCGCCACCTTCGTCTGCGACCCCGCTCGCCCGGTGCTCACCGATGCCCTTCTCGCCCGCGCGGCGCAAGAGCTGCCTGGAGCGCAAGCGCCGGCCTGGCTCGATCCCGGTGTCGCGGCCGACGTCTCATTCACGGCTGAAGACGGGCTAGATCGCCGCGCCTTTGCCGACCGGGCAAGGGCCGCGCTCGACGGCGCGCCGGTCGACGTGATCGTCCAGCCGGCGGCGGGGCGGCGCAAGCGCCTGTTCCTCGCCGACATGGATTCCACCATGATCGGGCAGGAGTGCATCGACGAGCTCGCCGACATGGTCGGCCTGAAGGAGCGCGTCGCCGGGATCACCGAGCGCGCCATGCGCGGCGAGATCGCCTTCGAGCCGGCCCTGCGCGAGAGGGTGGCTCTGCTCGCCGGCCTCGACGCAGTCGTCGTCGACCGCCTGCTGCAAGAGCGCATCACGCTGACGCCGGGCGGCACCGCGCTGGTCCGGACGATGAAGGCGCATGGTGCTCGGACGTCTCTGGTCTCGGGAGGCTTCACGCTGTTCACGCAGGCCATCGCCGCCCGCATCGGCTTCGACGAGAACCGCGCCAACCGCCTCGTGGTTCGCGACGGCCGCCTCGCCGGGACCGTCGAGGAGCCGATCCTCGGCCGCGAGGCCAAGCTCGCCACGCTGGTCGAGCTGCGCGACGGACTCGGCTTGCCCCACTCCGCCACGATGGCCGTCGGCGACGGGGCGAACGACCTCGCCATGCTGGAGGAAGCCGGCCTCGGCGTCGCCTTCCACGCCAAGCCGGCGGTGGCGGCGTCGGCCCATGCGCGCATCGATCACGCCGACCTGACGGCGCTTCTCTTTGCGCAGGGGTATCGGCGGGAGGAGTTTGTGGGGGGTTGAAGGCCCAAAGGTCCCTCACCCTGAATCCCTCGCCCAACATGGGAGAGGGGGGCTTCTACGTTTTCGATTTTTCTTGCAACGGCGGGGCCTGGCTCCGCCGTTTTCATTTCATGCTCGACGCTGATGTCCCCCTCTCCCAGGTTGGGAGAGGGATTCAGGGTGAGGGCCTGAGCCCCGCCCTTATTCGATGGCCACAGCGACGAAGCGCAGTTCGCCCTGGGCGTTGGAGACGAGGAGGAGGGCCGACTTCTTGCCCTCCTTCTTCAGCGCGTCGACGCGCTTGGCCATGGCGTCCGGGCTGGCGACGGCCTCCTGCTGGACCTCGACGATGACGTCGCCGGCCTGGATGCGCTTGTCGGCCGCGGGCGAGTCCGGGTCGACCCTGGTCACCACAACGCCCTTGACGCTGTCCTTCAGCTGGTAGCGCTTGCGGAGTTCGTCGGTCACGCCGGAGAGCTCGAGGCCGAGGGCCTTCTGCACGGCGGGCTTCTCGGGCTCGCCGCCGCCGTCAAGCTTGGCCAGCTTCTCGCCGTCCTCGAGGCGGCCGAGCGTGACCTTCTTCGTCACCTCCTGCCCCTTGCGGATGACGACGACGTCGACCTCCTTGCCGACCGGCGTCTGGCCGACGAGGCGCGGCAGGTCCTTCGACTCGGCCACGTCCGTGCCGTTGAACTTGACGATGACGTCGCCCGGCTCGATGCCGGCGGGCTTGGCGGGGCCCTTGTCGTCGATGCCGGCGACGAGCGCGCCGCGGGGCGAACCCAGGCCGAGGCTCTCGGCGATGGCGTCGTCTACGCCCTGGATGCGCACGCCGAGCCAGCCGCGGCGGGTCTCGCCGAACTGCATCAGCTGGTCGATGACGGGCTTCGCCAGCGACGACGGCACGGAGAAACCGATGCCGATCGAGCCGCCCGACGGCGACAGGATCGCCGTGTTGATGCCGACGACGTCGCCGTCCATGTTGAACAGCGGGCCGCCGGAGTTGCCCTTGTTGATCGACGCGTCGGTCTGGATGTACTGGCCGTAGGACTGGTCGGCGATGTCGCGGTTGCGGGCGGAGACGATACCCGCCGTCACCGTGCCGCCGAGGCCGAACGGATTGCCGACGGCCATCACCCAGTCGCCGACGCGCATCCGCTCGCTGTCGCCGAACTTCACCGCCTTGAGTGGCTTGTCCGATTTAACGCGCAGCACGGCGAGGTCGACCTTCGGGTCCTTGCCGACGATCTCCGCCTTCAGCTTGCGCCCGTCGTTGAAGATCACGGTGATCTCGTTGGCGTCGCCGATGACGTGGTTGTTCGTCACGACGATGCCGGACTGGTCGATCACGAAGCCGGAGCCGAGCGAGTTCGACTTGCGCTGCATGCGCGGCGACTTGTTCTCGCCGCCCTCCCCGTTCTGGCCATTCTGCCCGTTCTGGCCACGGTTGTTGAAGAAGTCGTCGAAGAACTCCTGGAAGGGAGAGCCCGGCGGCAGCTGCGGCAGCTGCATCGAGCGGTTCTCGGCGACGGTCGTCGAGGCCGAGATGTTGACGACTGCGTCCGTCACCTGCGCCGCGAGGTCGGCGAAGCTCTCGGGGGCGCCACGGGCGAAGGCGGTCGTCGGCGCGGTGAGCGGCACGGACGCCATGAGCGCGGCGACGAGAGCCGCGGCGGTGCCGCGGCGGAGGACGGAAAGGGTCGGATGGGCCATTGAGTCTCTCTCTGGGGAAGGCCGCGGCGGCGACGCTATGCCATGTGACGCAGGCGCGTGCGGCTCGCAACAGGCTCTCCGCACAATCTCATGGGAATTGGGGCGAAAGGGCGACGTTGCAAGCTCGGCCTTCGCGATCTCGTCCGGCCGGTGCGCACGAAAACGAAAGGGCCGGCCCGCAGGCCGGCCCCGTCGAGGGATCAGGGCGTCGCCGACGGTGCCGGCGCAGCGGGCGCAGCCGCTCCTGACGGTCCAGGCGCAGGAGCCGCGCCCGGTGCCGCCGGCGGCGTCGTCCCCGGTGCCGACGGGAGCCTGTCGCCCGGCTTGCCTGCGGGGTTCGCCGTGGAGAAGAACCGGAAGAACTCCGAGTTCGGCGACATCACGATCTGCGTGCCGCCAGCCTTCAGCGCCTCCTCATAGGCCTGCATGGACCGCCAGAAGGCGAAGAACTCCGGGTCGCGCCCGAAGGCCTGCGACAGGATCCGGTTGCGTTCCGCGTCGCCGCGGCCGCGCAGGATCTCCGACTCCCGGGTCGCATTGGCGCGGATCACGACCACGTCGCGGTCGGCCTCGGCGCGGATGCGCTGGCTTTCCTGCGAGCCCTGGGCGCGGATGTCCGCCGCCTCGCGCTGGCGTTCCGTCTGCATGCGCTGGAACACCGCCTGGCTGTTCTGCTCCGGCAGGTCGGCGCGGCGAAGCCGGACGTCCACCACCTCGATGCCGAGGCCACCAGCCTGGCGGTTCACGTCGTCGCGGATCTTCTGCATCAGCTGGTTGCGCGACGTGCGCACCACCGAGGAGAAGCTGGCGTCGGCGAGCACCGTGCGCACGGTCGAGTTGACGATCGACGTCAGGCGGGCGCTGGCGCCGGCGACGCTTCCGACCGACTGGTAGAAGAGCAGCGGATCGGTGACCCGGTAGCGCGTGAAGGCGTCGACTACGAGGCGCTTCTGGTCGGAGGCGATCACCTCCTGCGTCGGCAGTTCGAGGTCGAGGATGCGCTTGTCGATGTAGACGACGTTCTGGATCAGCGGCCACTTGAAGTAGAGGCCGGGCTCGGTGATCGGCGCGCGGGCGATGCGGCCGAACTGGAAGACCAGCGCCTGGTTGGTCTGCTGCACGACGAAGGTGGCGCTGAAGGCCACGATCAGCAGGATCGCGATGATGCCGCCGACGATGTATTTCAGGGTGCTGCTCATCGCGTGGCTCCCTGCGTCTCGCGGCCGAGCTGGCCGAGCGGCAGGTAGGGCACGACGCTCTGGCCTCCCCCGCTCTGGTCGAGGATCACCTTGTCGGTGGCCCCGAGCACACGTTCCATGGTCTCAAGATACAGGCGTTCTCGCGTCACGTCGGGGGCCTTGCGGTATTCCTCGTAGACCTGGGAGAAGCGGCTTGCCTGACCGGTCGCCTCGGCGATGGAGCGGTCGCGGAAGGCTTCAGCCTCCTGCACGATGCGCGATGCCTCGCCTCGCGCCTCCGGCACCACCTTGCTCTGGTAGGTCTGCGCCTCGTTGCGGGCGCGGTCCTGGTCCTGGCGGGCAGCCTGCACGTCGCGGAACGCGTCGATGACCTGCTGCGGCGGGTCCACCCTCTGCAGCTGCACGAGGCGGATCTCGACGCCGGCGCCGTAGTGGTTGAGCGTGTCCTGCATCACCTGCCGGACCTCGTTCTCGATGGCGGCACGGTCGGTCGTCAGCACGGCCTGGATGTTGCGGCGGCCGACCACCTCGCGGATGGCGCTTTCGGCCACGGCCTTCACCGAGGCGTCCGGCGACTGGATGTTGAAGACGTAGTCCGCAGCCTTGGCCGGGTTGATCTGCCACTGCACGGTAAAATCGATGTCGACGATGTTCTCGTCGCCCGTGAGCATCAGGCTCTCTTCCAGCACGTCGCGCGACACGGTGCGGCGCGATCCGTCGCTGGAGCGGTAACCGACCTCCGTCGTGTTGACGACGGTGACGCGCGGCTTCTCGACGCTGCCGATCGGATAGGGGAAGTTGTAGTTCAGGCCGGGCTGGGTCGTGCCGACATAGCGGCCGAAGACGAGGTTCAGGCCGACCTCGTCGGGACGCACGGTGTAGAAGCCGGTGGCCAGCCAGAGCAACACGGCGCCGACCACTACCGCGATGACACCGCGCCCGCCGAGCGGGCCGCCGGGCATCACCTGGCGGAGCCGGTCCTGGCTGCGGCGCAGCAGGTCCTCGAGGTCGGGTGGCGATCCGCCTCCCCCGCCCCCACCGGAAGGTCCGCCGCCCCACGGGCCGCCGGGCTTGCGGGACCCCCACGGTCCGCCCCCGCCCCCGCCGCCGCTCTGATTGCTCCAAGGCATCCCGTCGTCCTTCTGTGGTCCCGGGCGGTCACCGCTTCCGGGGCGCGTTGTTATGGCACGGAAGTGGGGTGTCGTCGCGAATTCGTCAACGCGGACTGCGCCGCTGCGCCGCGTTCAGCGCCGGATATAGTCGACAAAGGTGAAGGCATGCTCGTCGTCTGGTCCCGCCGGATGCGCCTCGCGCGCAACTTCCCGGAACGTCGCGGAATCGACGGGATCGAACGTCACATCGCCCTCCGGCCTGTCGTGGACGATGGTCAGGTGGATGCGGCCGGTCTGCGGCATCAGCGCGCGGAACACCTCGCCGCCGCCCCCCACGGCAACGCTGTCGGCGCCTGACGCAGCAGCAATCCCGCGCCCCAGAGCGACCGCCTCGTCCAGCGTATGCACCACGCGCACGCCATCCGCCGCATAGCCCTCGTCGCGGGTGACGACGATGATCTCGCGGCCTGGCAACGGGCGGCCGATGGACTCCCAGGTCTTGCGGCCGAGGATGAGCGGGCGGCCCATCGTGAGCGTGCGGAAACGCCGCAGGTCCGTCTTCAGGCGCCAGATCAGGCCGTTGTCGCGGCCGATGACGCCGTTCTCGGCGGCCGCGACGACCATGGCGAGGGGGACTTCGGCCATGTCAGCGCGCGTGATCGGCGAGGCGCCAGAGCGCCGTGTCCGTGACGCGGCAGGTCGTCCACTGGTCCATCAGCACCGCGCCCTGCGACTTGTAGAAGTCGATGGACGGGGTGTTCCAGTCGAGCACCGCCCACTCCAGACGCCCGAGGCTCTCGGCCACGCAGCGCTTCGCCAGGTTGGCCAGCAGCAGCTTGCCGCAGCCATGGCCGCGGAAGGCGGGGCGGACATAGAGGTCCTCGAGATAGATCCCGTGGCGGCCGACGAAGGTGGAGAAGGTGTAGTACCAGAGCGCGAAGCCGACGCCCTCGCCGTGCCGCTCGACGATGTCGCAGAACACCCGGGGCTCGTCGCCGAAGAGCGCCCCGGCGATCCCATCCTGCGTCGCCTTCACCTCGTGCGACAGCTTTTCGTAGTCGGCGAGCTCGTTGACGAGCGCGAAGATCAGGGCGGCATCGTCCGGCCGGGCCGGACGGACGGACGCGGACATGCGGCCTCCAGGGTTCTCAGGCGTCGCGTTCGAAGATGAGGTTCACGCGTGTGCGCTTGACGAGGCGGTAGCCGCGCTCCGTCAGCAGCGGGAAGATGTCGATCTGCCAGCGCCCGACGCCGTTCTCGATGACGAACAGGCGCGGCCACAGGCTTTCCGGCGCGGTGCGCAGGAACGGCTCCAGGATGATGTCCTCGGCACCCTCGACGTCGAGCTTGACAGCGTCGACATGGTCGAAGCCCTCGCCCTGCAGCAGATGCTGCAGCGTCTTGGCGGGCACCTTGATCGAGCGGCTGTCGCCGGACCCGACGATCTTGACGCTGGATTCGCCCGCGTTGCGCGGGTCCACGAACAGCGTCACCTCGCCGGACTTGTCGGCGATGGCGCAGGCCAGCGCCTTGACGTTGCCGAACGGGTTCTGGCGGATGTTGTAGACCAGCCGCTCGAAGATGTGCGGCTGCGGCTCGATGGCGAGCACCTTGCCCTTCGGGCCGGCGCGCGAGGCGACGAACAGCGCATAGCCGCCGACATTGGACCCAACGTCGACGAAGACGAACCCATCCTTGATGCGGGGCTCGAGGAAGGCACGCTCGTCGGGATCGAAGAACTGCGGCGTGAACAGGAGCCGCTTCTCGCAGACATTGTTGTAGGGATAGAGCCGCATCCGGACGCCGAACGACTCGACGTCGAGCGGCTTGCCCCTGAGCGCCCAGATCGCGATCTGCCGCAGCGCGAATGCCGTTCGCCGCCCCGCCCAGTGGCGCGGCATCTTGCGGGTGAGGTCGAGCAGCGCCCCCACCATGCCGTGGGGCTGGTGCACGCCGAAGGCGTTGGGGTCGGCGAGTGTCATGGCTGGCCTTGGGTCGTCCATCGAACGCGTCGGATACAGTCTCGCGGCCGAGAAGGCCAGCCCCTGCCGCGCGAGGACTGCCATGAGGCGCGCGTCAGGGCAGGCGCCTCCGGCCCGGCACCGTCATTTCACGCAGGCGCGCCACCATCTTCCGCCGGGTTAGAGTGACGTGCAGGTCAGGCAAATTCCATGATCACGGCATCCACCGCCAGGCTGTCGCCTTCGCGGGCCAGGATCCTGGACACGGTGCCGTCACGCTCGGCGCGCAGGACGTTCTCCATCTTCATCGCCTCGACGATGCATAGCATCTCGCCCACCTTGACCTCCTGGCCAGCGGTGACGGCGATCGCCTTGACGAGGCCCGGCATCGGGCAGAGCAGCTGCTTGCCGCTGTCGGAGGCGAGCTTGGCCGGCATCAGCGCGGCGAGTTCGGCCTCCCGCTCCGTGAACACGCGCACCAGGGCGGACACCCCGGCATGCGACAGCTGCACGCCGTTGAGGACGGGGCGCACCTGGACCGCGATCTCGCGGCCGTCGACGGCACCTTCCCACACGGGCTCGCCCGGCTTCCAGGCCGAAGACACCTGGTGCGCATGGTCAGGGCCGAAGCGAACCACGGTGCCGAAGACGTCCTTCTCCACCTCCACCGGCAGGGCCGCCTCGCCCAGCATGACCACGCGCGAGGTCTCGAAGGCGAAGTCCTGCGAGGCCCTGAGCTGGCCTGAAATGCCGCGCTTGCGGCGGTTGAGCTTGTCGTCGATGAACGCGGCGACCGCGGCCAGCAGATGAGCTGCCTCCCCCTCGGGCGCGGGCGGCGTAAAGCCGTCCGGGTACTCCTCGGCGATGAAGCCGGTGGACAGATGCCCCTCGCGCCAGCGCGGATGGCTCATCAGCGCGGAGAGAAACGGGATGTTGTGTCGGATACCCTCGATGGCGAAGGCGTCGAGCGCACGGGCCTGGGCGTCGATGGCCTCCAGGCGCGTCGGCGCATGGGTCACGAGCTTGGCGATCATCGGATCGTAGAAGATCGAGATCTCGCCGCCCTCGTAGACGCCGGTGTCGTTGCGCACCGTGACGCCGCCCTCCGACCCCTCGGCCGGCGGCCGGTACGTCACCAGGCGCCCGGTCGACGGCAGGAAGCCGCGCGTCGGATCCTCGGCATAGACGCGGCTCTCGACCGCCCAGCCGTCCAGCCTAACGTCGGCCTGCGTGATCGACAGCTTCTCGCCCACCGCGACGCGGATCATCTGCTCGACGAGGTCGATGCCGGTGACGAGTTCCGTCACCGGATGCTCGACCTGCAGCCGGGTGTTCATCTCGAGGAAGAAGAAGGAGCGGTCCTGCCCGGCGACGAATTCCACAGTGCCGGCCGAGTCGTAGTTCACGGCCCTGGCGAGGGCGACGGCCTGCTCGCCCATCTTGCGGCGGGTGGCTTCGTCCAGGAGGGGCGACGGTGCCTCCTCGATGACCTTCTGGTTGCGGCGCTGAATGGAGCACTCGCGCTCGCCGAGGTAGACGATGTTGCCGTGCTTGTCGCCCAGCACCTGGATCTCGATGTGCCGGGGGTCGACGATGAACTTCTCGACGAACACCCTGTCGTCGCCGAAGGACGACGCGGCCTCGGACCGCGCCCGGGCGAAGCCCTCGGCGGCCTCCTCCGGCGTCCAGGCGATGCGCATGCCCTTGCCGCCCCCGCCCGCGGAGGCCTTGATCATGACGGGATAGCCGATCTCGTCGGCGATGCGCACCGCCTCGGCGGGATCCTCGATGATGCCGAGATGGCCGGGCACGGTCGAGACATCGGCAGCCGCCGCCGCCTTCTTCGATTCGATCTTGTCGCCCATCGCCTCGATGGCGCGCGGATTGGGCCCGATGAAGACGATGCCCGCTGCCTCCAGCGCCGTCGGGAACGCCGCGCGCTCGGACAGGAAGCCGTAGCCGGGATGCACGGCCTGGGCGCCGGTGGCCCGGCAGGCCTCTACGATCCGGTCGATCAGCAGGTAGGACTGGGCAGCTTGCGGCGGACCGATGTGGACGGCTTCGTCCGCCATCTCCACATGCAGCGCGTCACGGTCGGCATCGGAGAACACCGCCACCGTGCGGATGCCCATGCGCCGCGCCGTCTTGATGACGCGGCAGGCGATCTCGCCGCGGTTGGCGATCAGGATCTTGTCGAACATGCCACGTCCTGGCTGGTCTTGAACCCCGGACTTCTATTGGCCTATTCGGGACGCGTCCACTCCACACAAGGGCGAAGGCACGGCGAGGCGGCGCTCACGCCGCCAGCGGCATTCTCTCGTATCCCACCGGACGGCGGTTGGGCGCACGGTTCTCGGCGAATGCGAGCTCGACCAGCGCGTCGGCGCTGTCGGAGGCCTCCCGTACCAGCTCGACCATGAGCTCGCCGAGCGCCGAGGCGGCGCCGGGACGCGGCTGGGAGAGCTGGCCGGCGAGCCAGACGATGTCGGCGGGAGCCACGCGCCCGGTGGGGCGGCACTCCCAGACGAGGTGGGCCACGACGGTGACGACGAAGAAGTCGCGCCACGCGTCGCAGACCTCCGCCACGTCGCGCTCGGCCCGCATCAGGTCCTCGGCCTCGAGCCGGGTGATGAACCCGCCCTCGTCGACGGCCCGCGCCATGGCGGAGACGTCGCGCTCGCCGATGCGCTGCAGCTCGATGCAGCGGACGACGTGGTCGCGGAGGCGGCTTTGGGGTCGCTTGGCCATGAATTCCGTTCCGAAAGGGTCGAATTCGACCCGTTGCGGAAAGGATTGGTCAGCCGAGGCGTGAGTCAGGTTAACGGCCGCCCCTTAACGGGGCTTCACGTTAACGATTGGCGGACGAGGGTGGTTGACGGATGTTTGCCAGCGAGGGCGCGGGTGCCGGTGCAGGCCCGGGATCCAGGACCACGGACGGAGAGCCTGGATCCCGGCTCTCCGCTGCGCTCCGGCCGGGATGACGCCCGCACGTCCAGCCCGCGTCTGCAGGCTGAACAAGCCAGCCTGTCCGGCTTTGGACGGCCCGCACTCCTCCCCGTTGCGTCGCCCGGCGCCGCATCGCACAATCCAGGCGCGAGGCCGGTCCTCCCCGCCGGTCCGGAGCAAGGACGTCATGACGGGTTCGCCGGAGTTCATCCACCGCTTCATCCCGGCCACGGTCGAGGGCACGAGGCCGCTGCTCCTTCTGCACGGCACCGGCGGCGACGAAAACGACCTGCTGCCGCTCGGCGCCGAGATCGCGCCGGGAGCGGCGCTGCTGTCACCGCGCGGCAAGGTGATGGAGGGCACCATGCCCCGGTTCTTCCGGCGGCTGCGCGAAGGCATCTTCGACATCGAGGATCTTCGCTTCCGCGCGGGCGAACTCGCCGGCTTCGTCTCGGACGCGCAGAAGCGCTACGGCATCGCGGCACCGATTGCCGTGGGCTATTCAAACGGCGCCAACATCGCCGCGGCCATGCTCCTCCTCCACCCCGGCGTGCTGGCGGGAGCCGTGCTGCTGCGCGCCATGGTTCCCCTGCAGCCCGAGGCGAAGCCCGATCTGTCCGGCACGCCCGTGCTGATCGTGTCGGGGGCAAAGGACGGCATCGTCCCTGCCAGTTCGGCGGCCGAGCTGGCGGCCATGCTGCGCGAGGGCGGGGCCAGCGTGACCCACGAGATCCTGCCGACGGGCCACGGCCTCACCGGACAGGACGTCGTGCTTGCGCGAACCGCCGTCAGTGCCATGGCCAGCGCGGCCTGAGCCGGCCATGGGGTTGCCGCACAATGGATTTGGACAAGGCGTCCTCCTCGTCTAAGACTAAAGTGCATGACAGGCATAGCGGTCTGCTTCACGCCGGATTCCCTCTATTTCAGGCCCGCCCTGTTCACGGCGGCGAGCATCCTCGCCCAGAGTGACGCCGACGACCTGGAGGTCGTCTTCGTCTGCGAGGAGCGCGACGTGCCCGCCGGCTTCGCCGACCTCGACCCTGCGCTGCGCTCGCGCATCACCATGCTGTTCGTCGACTGGGAGCGTCACGTCGCCGGCCTGCCGGTGCGCGGCCACTTCACGTCCGCGGTAAACCGGCGTCTCGCGCTCGACCGGGTGCTGCCCGAGCGTTTCGAGCGCTACGTCTCGCTCGATGCGGACATGTGCATCGGCCGCCCCGGCCTGTCGCGCCTCGCGGGTCTCGACCTCCGGGGCATGCCCTTCGCCGCGGCGATCGACATGATCTACCTGAAGGACGCCGAAGACGGGCCGCTGACGCCCGAGTTCCGCGCCTACCGGAGCCGTCTCGGCCTGGCGCAGGACACGCTCTACTTTAACAACGGCCTGACTCTGGTGGACAGGCACGCCTGGCAGAAGTTCGGCGTCGCCAGCGCGGCCCGCGCCTTTCTTGCCACCAATCCGGAGCGCTGCCTCTACCTCGAGCAGAGCGCCCTGAACGCCGTCGTCCAGGGAGCGTTCGCGCCGCTGTCGCCGCGCTTCAACTTCATGGGCGACTTCCTGCTGCTCGATCTCGAGAACGTGGTCGAGCCGGTGGTCTACCACTTCGTCAACCGGCCGAAGCCGTGGGAGCCGGGCTGGCGCGGCGAGAGGCGCTTCGCCCAGAGCTACCGCGACTGGTTCGGCGCGTCCCCGTGGCCGGACATGGCCGACTGCATCGTCCCGTCCGGCGCGCCTGCCCGGGTGGACGGCGATGCCCTCGCCTTCCGGACCCGCCTGCTCGCGCTGCTGCGCAAACAGCGCTTCGTCGATGGCTGGGCTGTTCCGGACGGAGCGGAGAAATTGCTCGGCTCCCCAGAACTTTCAGCCGCCGCACAGTGACGGCCGCCACAGCCCTGCCGCGATCCTCGCGCACAGCGGCGGCGCGGCAGTGCCGCGCACACGGTTCCGCCGACCGCCCAGCCCGAACACCATGCCGATGACGATATCTTCCGCACCGACACGCGCCGGCCTCGCCGGGAAAGCCATTCCCGCGCTGCGCCGCTGCATCGCCGCCATCGCGGCAGCGGCCGTCCTGCTGCAGTCGGCCCCCTCCTTCGCCCAAGCGCAGCGGATCGTGCGCGACGAGGAGGTGGAATCGCTGCTGCGCGACTATGCGGCTCCCGTCTTCCACGCGGCGGGTTTTCGCAGCGGCTCGATCCGCATCATCCTGGTGAACGACAGGTCGTTCAACGCCTTCGTAGCCGACGGCCGCAAGCTCTTCATCAATGTCGGCGCCATCATGGACGCCAAGACGCCGAACGAGATCATCGGCGTGCTCGCCCACGAATCCGGCCACATCGCCGGCGGCCACCTCGTGCGCCTGCGCCAGCAGCTCGCGACCGCGCAGATCATGTCCGTCGCCGGCATGCTGCTGGGCGCAGGCGCGATGGCCGGCGGCATCGCGGCCGGCAACCGCGTCGGCAATGCCGGCCTAGGCGGGGCCGGCGTGATGATGGGCTCGCAGGAGATGGTGAAGCGCAGCATGCTCGCCTACCAGCGCGGCGAGGAACTGGCGGCCGACCGCATGGCGGTCAACTATCTCAACGCGACCAAGCAGTCGCCCGCCGGCATCCTCGAGACGTTCCGCCGCTTCAACCAGGACGCGATGTTCAAGACCACGAGCATCGATCCCTACATGGTGAGCCATCCCCTCCCCGCGGAGCGCATCGCAGCGCTGGAGGAACTGGCGAAGCAGAGCCCGTACCTCAACGCCAAGGATTCCCCGGCGCTCCAGGTGCGCCACGACATGGCGCGCGCCAAGCTCTTCGGCTTCGTGGCGCGTGCCGACGAGGTGGGACGGCGCTATCCCCTGTCCGACATGTCGCTGCCGGCCCGCTACGCCCGCGCCATCGTCGCCTACCGCTCGAAGCGCCTGCAGGATGCGCTGTCGCAGATCGACGGCCTGCTGCGCGAGCAGCCGAACAATCCGTACTTCTGGGAGCTGAAGGGTCAGGTCCTGCTCGAGTTCGGCCGCGCGCAGGAGGCGATCGGCCCGCTGCGCAAGGCGCTCGCGGCAAAACCGTCGAGCGGCCTGCTGCGTATCCTCCTCGGCCAGGCCCTCGTGGCGACGGAAGAACCGCGCAATGTCGACGACGCAATCCGCGAACTGTCCAACGCTACCCAGCGCGAGCCGGATACCTCGGACGCCTGGGAGATGCTGTCGCGCGCCTACGGCCTCAAGAACAATGTCGGCATGGCGGAGTACGCCGCCGCGCAGGCCTACTTCCTTGCGGGGCAGTACGACATGGCGGCCACCCAGGCCACCCGCGCCAAGGAGAAGCTGGTCCCCAACTCGCCCGCCTGGCTGCAGGCTGACGACATTCTGAACGCAAAGATCCCGAAGAAGGAGTAAGGTCGGCCCGATTTTCCGCCCGTGAGCGCCATGCTCCGGCGCGGGCCACCGTCACCGCGACGCCCCACGGGGCCGACGCCACATCACACGCCGGCCCCCGGCACGGAGACTGCGATGAAGAGACTAGCCACCCTGTCCGCCGCGGCGCTCGCCGCCCTCATGTTCGCCGCGCCGGTGCATGCCGCGGGGCCGGGATCCTTCGACGACAAGCAGAAGGCCGCCATCGGCGACATCGTGAAGGAGTATCTCCTGAAGAACCCGGAGGTGATCCAGGAGGCCCTCGCCGAGCTCGACCGCCGGCAGAAGGACGCGGAGAAGACCGCGCTGAAGTCCGCCATCTCGCAAATGTCGGACAAGCTGCTGAACTCGCCGCGCAGCGTCGTCGTGGGCAATCCGCAGGGCGATGTCACGATGGTCGAGTTCTTCGACTACAATTGCGGGTACTGCAAGAAGTCGCTCTCCGACGTGCGCGACATGATCAAGGCGGACCCAAAGCTGCGCGTGGTGATTCGCGACTTTCCGGTGCTCGGACCCGATTCGGTCGAGGCCTCGATGGTTGCGGTGGCGGTGAAGAACCAGCTGTCCGGCGACAAGTATTTCGACTTCCACCAGAAGCTCCTGGAGAGCAAGGGCCGCGTCGGCAAGGAGCGCGCCCTCGCCGTCGCCAAGGAGGCCGGCGCGGACCCGGCCAAGCTGACCAAGGATCTGGAAAGCCCGGAGATTCGGGCCACTCTCGAAGAGACGATGCGCGTCGCCGACGCGCTGAAGCTGCAGGGCACGCCGGCCTTCGTGATCGGCGACGACGTCATCTTCGGCGCCGTCGGGACCGAGCCGCTGCAGTCCTCGATCGCCTCCGTCCGCCAGTGCGGGAAGGCCACCTGCTGAGCCGGCAAGGCACGGCGGAAGCATCAAGCTTTCCCTGGGCCGCGCGAAACGCTATGAGCATCCGCCGCGCGTCCCCCGGCAGGCGCGCGGCGAATTTGTTCCGTGGGCGCCGCCACGCCGCCCCTCAGCCGCAGGAAGGTCTCCCGACAGTCCATGCCCGCCGTCCACGTCCTCAACGGTCCAAACCTGAACCTCCTCGGCACCCGGGAGCCTGCCACCTACGGCACGCTGACGCTGGCCGACATCGAGGCGCGGATCACCGAGCGGGCACGCGGCCTGGGCGTCGACCTCGTCTTCCGCCAGTCGAATCACGAGGGTGACCTCGTCACCTGGATCCACGAGGCGGGTGCGGCCGGAGCAGGCGTTCTCCTCAATGCCGGCGCCTACACCCACACCTCGATCGCCCTGCACGACGCCATCCGGGCGGCCGGCGCGGTGACCATCGAGGTGCACCTGTCCAACGTCTTCGCCCGCGAGACCTTTCGCCACCATTCCTACATCTCCCCGGTGGCAAAGGGTGTGATCTGCGGCTTCGGCGCCGCGAGCTACGAACTCGCGCTCGAAGCCATTCTCCCCCATTTGCCCGCCGCGGCAGGACGCTGAGCGCTCGCCATGGCCAAACCGACGATGTCCAAGACGATGAGCAAAGACCAAGCGATCGATCCCGCCCTGGTGCGTGAACTCGCCACCCTGCTGGCCGAGACCGAACTAACCGAGATCGAGGTCGAGAAGGGGGACCTGCGCATCCGCGTGGCCCGCCAGATCACCGCCGCGCCGCAGGCGGCACCGTCCGTGATGACCTACGCCGCTCCGGCCGCAGCCCCGGCCAGCGTGGTCGCCCCGCCGCCCGTCGTCACGGGCGGACGCGACGAGCTCCTCGCGCATCCCGGCACCGTGACCTCGCCGATGGTGGGCACCGCCTACCGCCGCCCGTCTCCGGACGCCAAGGCCTTCGTCGAGATCGGCTCGGTGGTGAAGGCCGGCGACAAGATCCTGCTCGTTGAGGCCATGAAGACCTTCAACGACATCGTCGCTCCGCGCGCCGGCACCGTCACCGCGGTCCTCGTCGAGGACGGCCAGCCGGTGGAGTATGGCGAGCCGCTGATGGTCATCGAGTAATGTTCGACAAGATCCTCATCGCCAACCGCGGCGAGATCGCGCTGCGCGTGCTGCGCGCCGCCAAGGAACTCGGCATTTCCACGGTGGCGGTGCATTCCACCGCCGATGCCGACGCCATGCATGTGCGGCTCGCCGACGAAAGCGTCTGCATTGGCCCGCCCGCGGCGCGCGACAGCTACCTCAACATTCCCGCTCTCCTGGCGGCATGCGAGATCACCGGCGCTGACGCCGTGCATCCCGGTTACGGCTTCCTGTCGGAGAATGCGCGCTTCGCCGAGATCCTGGAAAGCCACAACATCCATTTCATCGGCCCCAAGGCGGAGCACATCCGCATCATGGGCGACAAGATCGAGGCCAAGCGCACCGCCAAGCGCCTCGGCATCCCCTGCGTGCCCGGTTCCGAGGGCGGCATCACGGATGATGACGAGGCGGCCCGCATCGCCGCGGATATCGGCTTCCCCGTGCTGGTGAAGGCCGCAGCCGGCGGCGGTGGCCGCGGCATGAAGGTGGCGCGCACGCCCGACGACCTGCTGCACGCCCTGCAGACTGCCCGCACCGAGGCCAAGGCGGCGTTCGGCGACGACGCGGTCTACCTCGAGAAGTATCTGGAGAAGCCCCGCCACATCGAAATCCAGGTGCTCGGCGACGGTCGCGGCAATGCCGTCCACCTGTTCGAGCGCGACTGCTCGCTGCAGCGCCGCCACCAGAAGGTGTGGGAGGAAGGCCCCTCCCCCGCGCTGAACTCCGACATGCGCAGCACCATCGGCGAGACCGTGGCAAACGCCATGCGCGAGCTCCAGTATGTCGGCGCCGGGACGGTGGAGTTCCTGTACGAGGACGGCAAGTTCTACTTCATCGAGATGAACACCCGCATCCAGGTGGAGCACCCGGTGACGGAAATGATCACCGGCATCGACCTCGTGAACGAGCAGATCCGGATCGCCGCGGGCGCTCCGCTCTCCTTCACACAGGAAGACCTGGTCATCTCGGGCCACGCCATCGAGTGCCGCATCAACGCCGAGCACCCGGCCACCTTCCGGCCGTCTCCCGGCCGCATCGCCTACTACCACCCGCCGGGCGGGCTCGGCGTGCGCGTCGATTCGGCCGTTTACCAGGGCTACACGATCCCGCCGCACTACGATTCGCTGGTCGGCAAGCTGATCGTCCACGGCCGCACGCGCAACGAGTGCCTGATGCGCCTGCGCCGGGCGCTCGACGAGTTCGTCGTCGACGGGATCGAGACCACCGTGCCCCTGTTCCGCGCTCTGGTGCGGAATCCGGACATGCAGAACGGCCTGTATGATATTCATTGGCTGGAGAATTTTCTCTCCACCGGGGGTATGGAGCCGAGCTGAGGGACGACGCACTCAAGGGCGGATACCCTCGGCCGCGGGACGAGCATCATGGCTGACGCCATCACGCCGGAACTCCTGCTGCGGGCCTACGCGGCCGGCATCTTTCCCATGGCCGAAAGCGCCGACGACCCATCGCTCTTCTGGGTCGAGCCCCGCGAACGCGGCATCATTCCGATGGACGGCTTCCACGTGCCCTCGCGGCTGGCGCGGACGATCCGGTCCGGCGAGTTCGAGATCCGCATCGACAGCGACTTCGACGCCGTCATCACCGGCTGTGCCGCGCCCGCGCCGGGTCGGCGCCAGACCTGGATCAACAGCCGCATCCGCGACCTCTATGGCCGCCTCTTCGACGCCGGCCGCGCCCATACGGTGGAGGCATGGAAGGACGGCACGCTCGCCGGCGGCCTCTACGGCGTCTCGCTCGGGGCGGCCTTCTTCGGCGAGAGCATGTTCCACCGCGAGCGCGACGCCTCGAAGGTGGCTCTCGTGCATCTCGTGGCGCGGCTGCGGGCCGGGGGATACAGGCTGCTCGACACCCAGTTCGTGACGGCGCATCTCGCCCGCTTCGGCGCGGTGGAGGTTCCCCGGGCCCGCTACCGGCTGCTGCTCGACGACGCCACGGACCGCGAGGCGGACTTCTTCAGGCTGCCGGCGGACCCGGGCCCCTCGGGCGAAAAGGTGCTGGCGCTGCTCGGGTGAGCCCGCGCCGGCCGGCGGCGGGAATCAGTTCGGGATCGTCCCCGGCGGTCTCGGCGGCGTATCCAGCGGAGCCGATTCGACCGGCGCGGGCCCAGGCGTCGGGTTGCCTTTGGGCTCCGTCGGATAGAAGCGCTGGGTCGGCTTGCGCGGCGCGACGGGAACGCCCTGGGGCGCCGTGACGCCGATCTGCCCGGAGCTCGTGGTCGCGGGCGCAGGAGCGGCCGGGGTCTTCCTGGCCGCGGCGGCCTTGGCGGTCGCCTCGCCGGGCTTCGGCGGTTCGACGCGGTCGGGATCGGGCGCCTCCGCGATCACCTCGGTGCCGCCTTTGCAGCCGGTGAGCCAGACGTCGTAGATGGGATGCTCGATGCCGTGCAGGCCGGGGCTCGCCGCGAACACCCAGCCGTTGAAGATGCGGCGATATTCGTTGGTGAAGGTGACCTCGTCGACCTCCAGGAACGCCGTCGTGTTCTGCGGCTCGGTGGGCGGCCGCGTGTAGCAGACGCGCGGCGTCAGCTGCAGGGCGCCGAACTGCACCGTCTCGTCGACGGAGACCTCGAAGGAGATGATGCGGCCGGTGATCTTGTCGAGCCCCGCGAAGATCGCCGTCGGATTCTTGATCTTGTCGGCCAGCGCGGGGGCCGAGGCCAGCATTGCGGCCATCACCGCACCCGCCATGAGGCCCGCCCGTCGGCGCGGGAAAAAGCTCGATCCCATCCGGTCCTATCCAGCCCGCCGCGACCGCGCGCGGAAGTTGCCGGCGCACGACGCGGCGAGGCTTACCATGGCAAGTGGGGCGGAGAAAGGGCGGCCGCCGCTAGCCGCCGTACCACTTCTCCTCGACGAGCGCCGAGCCCGTCAGCGCGTTGATCTCCCGCTTGATGGCGGCCCGGCGGTCGTTGGCGGTGTGGATGCCGCGCGCGAGGTCGACATAGCCCTGGTCGAAGCTCCCCTCCGTCGCGCGGGCGCGGATCTCGTTCTCGAGTTCCCACAATGCGAGATTCGCGTCACGCAGCCGCGACAGCGGCTCGTCGAGCCCGCCGAGGTTCTCCTTGCCGATCACGGCGCGCACCTCGCCGAGCTCGGCCAGGACATTGGCGAGCGCCGGGCCGTGGCGCAGGCGGCTGGCCTTGATCTCCAGGATCGTGAGGCGGTCCAGCAGGTCGCCCACCGAGACGGGCACCAGCGGCTTGCGCTGCGGTTCCCGCGCTGAAGTGGCCGACGAATCAACAGCAAGCGCCGCCGCGGCCCGCGCCACCGGTCCGCTCCAGTCGCCGGCCCTGTCCTGGCGGTAGAGCGTCATGGTGGGGTACCAGGGCGTGTCCGACTCACGGCCGAGCCATCGCCAGTCCGCCCAGGGCCGCCTCAGCAGCAGGTGCACCGGCCGCCCCAGCGCCCCGGCGAGATGGGCGAGCGCAGTGTCCACCGTCACGACCGCGTCCAGTGTTTCGAGAAGCCCGGCGGTATCGGCAAAGGCTTCCGGCCCCGAATCGAAATCGGAGCCAAGAGGCTCCAGCACCGACCCAAGCGCCGTGCGCGCCGCCACCTCCTCGCCTCCCTTCTGCAGGCAGAACAGGCGGATCCCCGGCAGCGAGGCCAGGGGTTCGAGAATCGCCGGGAATGCGGAGCGTCCATAATCCCCGGCGTTGTCGGGGTTTCCGGCCCAGGCGAACCCGACCTTCAGCCCATGCGACCCCACGCGCTCGCGCCACAGAGCGACCTTGGCGGGATCGGCGGAGAGATACGGTTTCGCCGGGGTGTAGGCGGAGGGGGGAAGCGCCAGCAGCTTCGGCAGGTCGAGCAGGGGAACCCAGGCGTCCAGCCCCGCCATGGACGTCCGGCTGTCGAGGGGGCGCACGTCGATGGGCAGCCTCATCCGGGTCATCATGGGCACGAGGCCGGCGGGCACGACGAGCACGACGGTAGGGCCGCGGGACACCAGGTCGGGGATGAACCGGCTGAACTGGATCGTGTCGCCGAGCCCCTGCTCGTGCAGCACCATCAAGCGACGCGGGGGCGGCCCCGAGCGCCAGCGCGGGTAGGGCGTGCTCGTCCCGTCGGACATGCGCCGGGAGACGTCGGGCGCGGGTGCGAGCTTGAATCGGATATCGTAGGCCCGCCACGCGGCGTCCCAATCCTCGGCGCAGAACAGCGCGTGGGCGAGCCGCGAGCGCAACGAAGGATCCTCACGATCCAGCACGGCAGCGAGCCGGTAGAGCGCGATAGCGGTGCCGAAGCGGCCCGCGACGAATTCGGCATCGGCCTGCGCGGTGATGGCAAGCACGGGCTCGACAGGAACGAGTTCCGCAATGTCGGCGGGGTCGTCCATCTGGACCTCGCAATGAATGACCGGGCATGGCCGGCTAAAAACAATGTCGAATAAAGCGGCTTCTGCCGGGATCACGAATCAATGGAACGCGCGTGAACGCGTCGCTGGAGAGATGGTGGAACAGTTGAAAAAGCGCAAGGCGGGACGCGTGTGATGTCTCAGCCCGGCGTCCAGGCCTCGTAGTCGGGCTGCGCGACGGGAGAGCGCTCGCCGGAGCGGAGCGTCGAGCCCGGCGGCCGATAGGCGGCGGGTGTGCCGGTCGGATTCGGGCGGGCCGGCAGTTCCCAGGAACGCGGCTGGTAGTTCTCTTCGACCGGCGAATCCTGGCGCGTGTGGCGCAACCAGGCATGCCAGCCTGGCGGAACGCGCGTCGCCTCGGTCTCACCGGCATAGACCACCCAGCGCCGCACGAAGCCGAGCGCCGGATCCTTCTTGCCGCCAGCCGTCTGGTAATAGGTGTTGCCGAACTCGTCCTGCCCCACCTTCTCGCCGAAGCGCGAGGTGTAGAAGCTCGTTCCGACGGTGGTGCCGCTCCACCAGGTGAAAAAGCGCAGCAGGAAGGTCTTCATTTGTC
Organism: Alsobacter sp.; assembly: GCF_059501845.1. Classification (NCBI taxonomy): domain Bacteria; kingdom Pseudomonadati; phylum Pseudomonadota; class Alphaproteobacteria; order Hyphomicrobiales; family Alsobacteraceae; genus Alsobacter; species Alsobacter sp. Next base: position 395,783 of record NZ_JCACDK010000011.1, read on the forward strand.
GGGTCCGGATTGCGCGCGGACTATGGCGATGCCGGCTGGCCCTGTCCAGTCCGGACGCACGATCACCAGCCGGAGCACTCGGCGGCGTCGAGGTTCAGGCAGCCGCCCACACTCCGATTCCGTCCGTTGATGCAAGCCCGGTGGATACGCATGTTGCAGGGCTGCCACGCTCAGAGCGTGCAATCAGGGTTAACAACGCCTTGTTCGCAGCTTGGCCGTTGCGAATCCGGGGGTTGAATCAGAAGCTTGCGGATATTCCCGAGCCGTCCCCGATGTTCACAGGCTGGTCACAAGATGTGGTGTGGCCATTTTGCGAAAGCACAAAACCTTGACGTGGGAAGAGCGTTTGCTAGCTTCATCGGAGTGTCGCACGGCGCCCGTGACCGGCTGACCGGACCCCTCGCCCAGAGGAACCGGAGAGCAGACGGAGCGCCACCCGGCACAGGCGGCGGAACGGCGCCGCAGGGACGCGGTAATCAAGGCGGTCGAACCGCCGCGGCGTAGACCAGAGGCACAACAGAGCGGGGCAAGGGGCCGGGTCTCAACCGGCTCTGCGGGCGATTGCCGCCCGCCAAAGGGGACTTCAGATGCGGATCGAGCGGCGCTACACCACTTCCGGCCAGTCACCCTACGCGGACATTCCGTTCCGCGCTGCGACGAGCGAGATCCGCAATCCCGACGGGTCGATCGTGTTCCGCGCCGAGAACATCGAGGTTCCCGCCGCGTGGAGCCAGGTCGCCTCCGACGTGCTGGCCCAGAAGTATTTCCGCAAGGCGGGCGTCCCCGCGCGCCTGAAGAAGGTCGAGGAGAACGACGTCCCGTCCTGGCTGTGGCGCTCCGTCGCCGACGAGGCCGCGCTCGACAAGCTGCCCGAGGCCGAGCGCACCGGCTCCGAGGCGTCCGCCAAGCAGGTGTTCGACCGGCTTGCCGGCTGCTGGACCTACTGGGGCTGGAAGGGCGGCTACTTCACCTCCGAGGAAGACGCGCACGCCTTCCACGACGAGCTGCGTTTCATGCTGGCCCGCCAGATGGTGGCGCCCAACTCGCCGCAATGGTTCAACACCGGCCTGCACTGGGCCTATGGCATCGACGGGCCGTCGCAGGGCCACTTCTACGTCGACTTCAAGACCGGCAAGCTGGTGAAGTCGAAGTCCTCCTACGAGCACCCGCAGCCGCACGCCTGCTTCATCCAGGGCGTCGCCGACGACCTCGTCAACGAGGGCGGCATCATGGACTTGTGGGTGCGCGAGGCGCGCCTGTTCAAGTACGGCTCCGGCACGGGCTCCAACTTCTCCGCCCTGCGCGGCGAGGGCGAGCGGCTGGCCGGCGGCGGGCGCTCCTCGGGCCTGATGTCGTTCCTGAAGATCGGTGACCGCGCGGCCGGCGCCATCAAGTCGGGCGGCACCACGCGCCGCGCCGCCAAGATGGTCGTGGTCGACGCCGACCATCCCGACATCGAGGCCTATATCGACTGGAAGGTGAAGGAGGAGCAGAAGGTCGCCGCCCTCGTCACCGGCTCCAAGATCACCCAGAAGCACCTGAAGGCGATCCTCAAGGCCTGCGTGAACTGCGAGGGCCCCGCCGACAGCTGCTTCGAGCCGGAGAAGAACCCCGCCCTGAAGCGCGAGATCAAGGCGGCGCGCCGCTCGATGGTGCCCGACAGCTACATCAAGCGCGTCATCCAGTTCGCCCGGCAGGGCTACACGGACATCCGCTTCGACACCTACGACACCGACTGGGATTCGGAGGCCTACCTCACCGTCTCCGGCCAGAACTCCAACAACTCCGTCTCGCTGTCCGACGACTTCCTGCGGGCCGTTGAGACGGACGCGGACTGGAGCCTCGTGCGCCGCACTGACGGCAAGGTGTCGAAGACGCTGAAGGCCCGCGACCTGTGGGAGAAGATCGGCTACGCCGCATGGGCCTCGGCCGATCCCGGCCTGCACTTCAACACGACGATGAACGACTGGCACACCTGCCCGGCGGCGGGGCGGATCCGGGCGTCGAACCCGTGCTCGGAGTACATGTTCCTCGACGACACCGCCTGCAACCTCGCCTCGCTGAACCTGCTGCAGTTCCGCGGCGATGACGGCCGCATCGAGATCGAGAACTACGAGCACGCTGTCCGCCTGTGGACGGTGGTCCTCGAGGTCTCCGTGCTGATGGCGCAGTTCCCGTCGAAGGAGATCGCCGAGCTCTCCTACCGCTACCGCACGCTCGGTCTCGGCTACGCCAACATCGGCGGCCTGCTGATGACCTCCGGCATCCCCTACGACTCGCCCGAGGGCCGTGCCATCTGCGGCGCGCTCACCGCGGTCATGACCGGCGTCGCCTACGCTACCTCCGCCGAGATGGCGAAGGAACTCGGTCCCTTCCCGGGCTACAAGGAGAACGCCCGGCACATGCTGCGCGTCATCCGCAACCACCGGCGCGCCGCCCATGGCGAGACCGCCGGCTATGAGGGCCTGAACGTCGCCCCCGTGCCGCTCGACCACGCGAACTGCACGGACGACCGGCTGGTGACGGCCGCCCGCCGCGCCTGGGACCAGGCGCTCACGCTCGGCGAGGAGCACGGCTACCGCAACGCGCAGTCCACCGTCATCGCGCCGACCGGCACGATCGGCCTCGTCATGGACTGCGACACCACCGGCATCGAGCCCGACTTCGCGCTGGTGAAGTTCAAGAAGCTCGCCGGCGGCGGCTACTTCAAGATCATCAACCGCGCCGTGCCTGAGGCACTGCGCACGCTGGGCTATTCGGAAGCCGAGATCGCCGAGATCGAGGCCTACGCCGTCGGCCACGCCTCGCTCGCCCAGGCGCCCGGCATCAACCACACGACGCTGCGGGCCCGGGGCCTCGGCGACGCCGAGATCGAGGCGGTCGAGAAGAACCTCGCCTCCGCCTTCGACATCAAGTTCGTGTTCAACAGATGGACGCTCGGGGAGGACTTCCTCACCGGCACCCTCAAGGTGCCGGCGGAGAAGTTGGCGGACCCCTCCTTCGAGCTCCTGCCTCATCTCGGCTTCTCCCGGGCCGAGATCGAGGCGGCCAACATCCACGTGTGCGGGGCGATGACGCTGGAAGGCGCGCCGCACCTGCGCAAGGAGCACTACCCGGTCTTCGACTGCGCCAATCCCTGCGGGCGCATCGGCAAGCGCTACCTCTCGGTGGAGAGCCACATCCGCATGATGGCGGCGGCGCAGCCCTTCATCTCGGGGGCGATCTCCAAGACCATCAACATGCCCAACGACGCCACGGTGGAGGACTGCAAGAGCGCCTACCTCCTGTCGTGGAAGCTGGCGCTGAAGGCCAACGCCCTCTACCGCGACGGCTCCAAGCTGTCGCAGCCCCTCAACTCGCAGCTCATCGCCGACGAGGAGGAGGACGAGGACGAGGCGCTCGAGGCTCTCGTCGCCCAGCCCAGCGCCGCGCGCGCCGCGGTGGTGGCCGAGAAGATCGTCGAGCGCGTGGTGGAGCGCATCGAGCGCCTGCGCGAGCGCGAAAAGCTGCCCGACAGGCGCAAGGGCTACACGCAGAAGGCCATCGTCGGCGGCCACAAGGTGTACCTGCGCACCGGCGAGTACGAGGACGGGCGTCTCGGCGAGATCTTCATCGACATGCACAAGGAAGGCGCCGCCTTCCGCAGCCTGATGAACAACTTCGCCATCGCCATCTCGCTCGGCCTGCAATACGGCGTGCCGCTGGAGGAGTATGTCGACGCCTTCACCTTCACCCGCTTCGAACCGGCGGGCTTCGTGCAGGGCAACGACGCGATCAAGAACGCCACGTCGATCCTCGACTACGTCTTCCGCGAGCTCGCCATCTCCTACCTCGCCCGCGCCGACCTCGCGCATGTCTCGCCCGACGCCATCGGCCACGACGCGCTCGGCAAGGGCGAGGACGAGGGCAAGGCCCCGGCGGGCCACGTGTCGCCGCAGGCCGCGCGCATCGTCTCGAAAGGCCTCGTGCGCGGCAAGCCGACGAGCCTGCTCGCCATCGAGGGCGGCGCCGCCAACGACGTCCGCGGCGAACTGCGCGGCATCAGCACGCAGGCGGGCTTTCCCACCTCCGGCGCCACCGCGCTGAAGGCCGACTCGGCTCTTCGCCCCGGCGAGACCGTGGCCCTCAAGGCCGACGTCGCCGAGGAGGTGGACCGCGTGCTGGACGAGGCCGGCCTCGCCGACCTCCCCTTCCGCCCCGCCGCGACGAGGGAGGCAGCGCCCTCCCCCGCCCCCAGCGGCCCCGGCGCCCGCCGCGCCGAGGCGATGATGAAGGGCTACCAGGGGGACAGCTGCGGCGAGTGCGGGAACTTCACGCTGGTGCGCAACGGGACGTGTTTGAAGTGCGATACTTGTGGGGCGACGACTGGGTGCAGTTGAGGTATTCTGATTCGGCGCGCACGTTAGTGCGCGCCGAATTCTTGTCGCTGGTTGCTTATCGTCATCGATTTTCAGAAGGAATTCTATCTATGGCAAAGAACGAGAAGACATCCAAATCAGCTGCCTCCAAAGCAGCTAAGATCTTGGCAAACCCTAAGTCGTCCAAAGCTGCTAAGAGCGTCGCGGGATCTGCTTTGACCCAAGCACCCGATAATAAGTCAAAAAAAAAGTAAGCCCGAAAAGTAGGCCCGCTCCGGACACAAAAGGGTCCCTCGGCGTAAAGCGCCCTCCTCAGCCCAAATAGAACACTGTTTCAGGCCAGACATCATCAATTTGTGAGTACAACCTGTTTCGTGATTGAGCCTTACGAAGGGGAGTAGATTTGAATGACCGACGACAACGGCGAAAAGAATCCGGAGGCTCGCCGCACACTCCCGGAGTTGAACATACTGAGTATGGGTCCTCGACCAGCACCGAACTCGGCCCAAACGAACAATCCGCCCCAGGGAACAACAGTACAAGTACGTCCCGCGCCTCCGCCTCCTCCGCCGGAGAAGCCGTGACACTTGGGACTATTGAATTCGACTTGGTCCGGAATGCTTTCCTTCACTCAGCACGACTACGGTACTATGAGTGGAAAAGCAGATTCTTACTACTTTGTATCGTAGCGCTTGGAACAGCTGGTGTTTCATCGTTGTTAGAGTCTTTTGTAAGCGCCGGTGTAATCGCTGGAATATCAGCGCTGTTGGCAGCGATTGACCTTGTATACGACTATAGAGGTCAGGCCCGAACCCACGGCGATCTCCGACGCAAGTACTATGAGCTGCTTGCAGAGCTTAGATCACTACCTCTCCCCAACCATAATGATCTCTTGCGATTAAGATCTGAAATAATCCGGATTACATCTTCGGAACCCACAGAATACAGAGCAGCAGACGCGATAGCCTACAATGAAGCCTGTGACACCTTAGGCATCAAACGAGATTATCAACTGTACGTCCCAGTCAGGGCGAGACTGCTTCGGAATTTATGCCCTTTCTACGGCATGCATTTCATGACGAATGCTGAACGCGCCGCGAGCCTGACCGCCACAAGACCATGGTGGTTCTTTTGACCGGGAGCAATGACCATTTCGCCGGTTGAGGTCCACTTCGACGACTCTCAAATGTGGGTCGCCCTCTCCGACGGCCGCACGATCGGCGTGCCGCTGGCGTGGTTCCCGCGTCTCGCCGCCGCCACGCCGCAGCAGCTCGCGGGCTGGACGCTGAGCCCGCTGGGAATCCACTGGGAAGACCTCGATGAGGACATCGCCGTTGAGGGCCTGCTCGCCGGGCGCGGCGACCGCACCCGCCCCTCCGGCCGCGCCGCCTGACGCCCCGGAGCGCGTGTCTCCGGAGCCGCCCTTCCCCCGAAGCTGCCGGGGCTCCCCCTGTCATTCCCGGCCGGAGCCGCGCAGCGGCGGAGGGGAAGGGAATCCAGGGGCCATGGGGCGCAGGCCCCCACGTGACGGAAAGGCGCTGGATCCCCTTCCCGGCCCTTCGGGCCGCCGGGGATGACAAGGACGAGCGCGCTCCAATCTCTTCCCCGCCCGCGGGGGAGATGTCGCCGCAGGCGACAGAGGGGGGTCTGTTTCGGCAGGGTCGTGTCCCCCCTCCCTACCCTCCCCCGCTCGCGGGGGAGGGTTTCCGGCGCCCGCCCCGGTGCGCGGGTCTCCTGACCCGCGCTTCCCGCGAAGCTGCCCGGGCTCGTCCCTGTCATTCCCGGCCGGAGCCGCGCAGCGGCGGAGGGGAAGGGAATCCACGGGCCATGGGGCGCAGGCCCCCACGTGACGGAAAGGCGCTGGATCCCCTTCCCGGCCCTTCGGGCCGCCGGGGATGACAAGGACGAGCGCGCTCCAATCTCTTCCCCGCCGGGGGGAGATGTCGCCGCAGGCGACAGAGGGGTCTGTTTCGGCAGGGTCGCATCCCCCCTCCCTTCGGGTTTCGAGCGGGCGGCCGTGAGCACCTTCGCGCCGAGCTCGCGGAAGAGCGCGACGGTGGCAGCGCCGGCACCCTTCGTTCCGCCGGAGACGAGGACGCGCTTGCCGTGCAGCTTCAGGAAGTCGGCCATCAGCCGATCTCCAGCGCGGCGATCTTCTCATCGCGCAGAGTAAAGGCGTAGGTCAGCGTCGCCGGGCTGCCGGGGAACCGGCCCGTCACCACGGCGCAGACGGAAACGGTGTCGCCCGTTCCCGTCACCTCGATGGGCATCGCCGTGTGCTGGTACTTCCTCCTGGCGGCCGTCCACCATTCGCGGATGGCGGCGAGGCCCTCGCGGCGCGTGTGTTCGTCCCTCACGACGGCATCGTCCAGGAAGGCGGCCGCCAAGGCCTCGGGACCCACGCGCTCGGCGTCGAAGAAGGTCCTTACGCTGTCGGGCATTGTCATCGTGGTCTCCTGCGAATGATCCGGTAGACGCAATCTAAGGTGGACCTTTGTCGCGATCATCGGCACAAAGCTGGATGTGATATTGCGAAAAGCGGGACAATGAGCAGGCCCGGGCTGATCGAGTTAGAAGCGGTCCTGGCCATCGCCCGGAAAGGCTCCTTCCGCGCGGCGGCCCTGGAGCTCGGGCTCTCGACGACGGCGCTGAGCAACGCGATTGCCAAGCTGGAGCGGGATCTCGGGGTGCGGCTGTTCAACCGGACGACGCGGAGCGTCTCGCTGACCGATGCGGGGCGGACCTTCGTGGCCCAGGTCGCTCCCGCGTTGCAGGACATCCACGCAGCGATTGACGGGGCGCGCTCGCATCAGGCCACGCCGTCCGGCACACTGCGGATCAACGCCTTTGCGGCCGCGGCGCGCGAGATTTTCGCGCCGCTGCTTCTGGAGTTCCTGAGCCGCTATCCGGACGTCCAGGTCGACCTCGTGACCGAAGGCCGGCTCGTCGACATCGTCGCGGACGGCTTTGACCTCGGCATCCGCGGCCTCGATCTCGTGCCCACCGACATGATCGCGGTTCCGCTCGGGCTGCCCCGGCGCAACGCAGTCGTCGCCTCGCCGGCCTATCTCCGGGCCCATGGCGAGCCCAGGGTTCCGCCGGACCTGCTCGGCCACGCCTGCATCAGGGTCCGCCTGCCCGACGGCAGCCTCTATCGCTGGCGGTTCGAGAAGGACGGCGAGCCGCTCCAGATGGATGTCGCCGGCCGCCTCACGCTGGACGAGGTGAGCCTGGTGAGGCGCGCCGTGCTTGCCGATTTCGGCATCGGCTACGTCATCGAGTCCGACGTACGCGAGGACATCGTCGCGGGCCGGCTCGTTCGTCTCCTGGAAGACTGGACGCCGCCGATGGCGCCCCTCTGCCTGTACTATCCGTCCAGGAAGAACCCATCGGCCGCGTTCAAGGCCCTGGTCGGCATGGCCCGTGAGCTCGGCGCGTCTGCGCCAGCCGACTGAGGTCGGCGGCCATCATCGAGGCGCGGCCTCGCCCTGTCACGCCGCGAGGTTCTCGATTGCCTTCTCGGCATCGCGCGGCGAACGGTCTTGCCGCCGGCGAGGCCCACCGGTCTTGTGGCGCCGCGTCAGGGTGGACGCGGCACATCGTCGAACGCATCCCGCAGCAGCGCGCCCAGGAAGGCGGTACGACCGTCTTCCTTGTGGGCGGGGTGCAGGATCAACTTCATGACGCCCGCAGGCAGGTCGAACGGCATCGGCTTGATGAGGAGTTCGCTCCCGCGGAACTGATGGGCGCTGCGCTCGGGCATGGTGATGATGAGATCCGACTGGAGGACAAGAGGGATCGCAAGGGTGAAGCTGGGTACGGTTCGTGCCACCCGGCGCGACAGACCCTTCGCATCGAGGGCGACGTCAACGTCGCTTCTTTTCGTCAGACCACGGGGAACGACGAGGATGTGCTCCTGCGCCGTGTAGGCTTCCTCGCCCATCCTCTGGTCTGCAAGCGGATGGCCGCGGCGCATCGCGCAGACGTACCGCTCCAGGTAGAAGTCCTCGGAGACGAGGGCATCTCCGTCGGTGGTGGCCGCGAAAGGTCCGGCAAGCCCGACCAGGACGCCTCCTGACTTCTTCAGCCAGTCCGCGATGTCGAGCGGAACGGCGGAAATCGCCAGGATCGCCAGCGGCGCCCGCTCCCGAGCCAGCCTGTCCAGCCGGGGCAGCAGCATCGCTGCCACATGCTCAGCCAACGCGATGGGAAGCTCCCCTTCGAACGCCTTCGGCTCGAACGGCGTCGCGGTGCGCAAAAGAACCTGCGCAGCGGCGACGACGTCGCGCGCCGGGCCGCGAAGCTCCTCTCCCATGCGCGTTCTCACCAGTCCGCGGCCTCTCTTCACCAGGAGCGGATCCCCCAAGTCCTCCCGCAGTCGCCGGAGGGCATTGCTCGCGGCGGCCGCGGTAATGCCCAGGATTCCCGCGGCTCGCCCGACATGGGCTTCCTCGAGCAGGTAGTGCAGAGCCTTGGCGCGGTTGAAGTCAAAGCTGGATATGTTCATGCCGTGAAGCATAGCCGTTCAGACAATAAATTTGAAGAAATGTATCGCCATTCGTAGGGTCGGCTTCGCACCGCGCCCCGGCCGGGCGAAAGCCAGGACGTCCAGAGCCCACGCCGGCTTTCCGCTTCCGCGCTTCGCATCGAAAGGAGTCTCTATGCTTCGCATGGCAACGTGGCTGCTCGTCGCTGCTGCACTGACCGTTTCAGTGCCGTCGCTTCGGGCACAGACGGCACATACCGACATGGCCAGGGCGCTCGAGGCCGCGGACAGGGCCGAGATCGTCGAGCTGAGTGCGCATTTCGACAATTCGCTCGACGCCGAGGATGCCGGGAAGTTCGTCGCGACCTTCACGAACGATGGCGAACTCGTCGGCTTTTGGGGCACCTCGAAGGGCCCCGAAGGACTGCGCAAGGCGCACGCGTTCATGCTGGCGACCTTCGCCAAGGACAAGCGGCACGTCGTCACCAACCACGAGATCAGCGTCATGGGCGATCATGCGACGATGTTCTGCTACCTCACGGTCTTCGACCGAAGGGCCCTGGCCGTGACCGGGACCGCGACCTTCACCGACGAACTGGTGAAGCGGGACGGGCACTGGAAGTTCGCGCGCCGCACGCTGGCCGCGGATCCCAACGTCGATCCAATCATCAAGGGTTTGCAGGGGCAGAAGTGACCTGCCGCGCCGGACCGGCCCTTGGTTGCCGACGCTCGTCGGAGCCGGCCGAACAGTCATGCCATCCGATCGAGACAGGAGCGAACAATGTCTGACACAGGGCCGGGCGGTAGCGCCTGGGCGATCAACGCTTACGGGGCGGTCGACGACCTTCGCCGTACCTCCATGGGCGTGCCTTCGCCGGCGGGGGCACAGGTCGTCGTGGAGGTGGAGGCGGCATCGCTCAACCCGCTCGACCTGAAACTGATCAGCGGCGTGCTGGCGCAGTTCATGCCAGTGTCCTTCCCCTTCGTGCCGGGAAGCGACGTGTGCGGCAGGATCACGGCCATTGGGCCGCAGGTGAAGAACCTGCGTGTCGGCGACCGCGTGGTGGCCATGACGCCGGCCCACGGCGCAATGGCCACGCACGTGCTGTGCGACAGCGAAAGCGCGATGGTTCTGGCGCCCCGCACAGTCCCGGCTGCCGATCTCGCCAGCCTTCCGGAAGCCGGGATGACGGCGTTGGCCATCCTGCGGGAGGCTGATCTTCGGCCCGGCCAGACGGTGGCGATCATCGGGGCGACAGGAGGGATCGGGCTCCTGCTCGCGCAACTGGCGAAACGGAGCGGTGCCCGGGTGATCGCCACGGCGACGGCCCAGGACGAGGACCTCGTTCGTGCTCACGGCGCAGACGAGGTGGTGGACTATTCCCGTGATGACACGGTCGCGGCGATCCTCGCCAGCCACCCTGGTGGCGTCGACGTGATTGTCGACCTCGTCGATCAGTTCGATGCCCTTCTTCCCGTCGCGCGCGCCATTCGCCGGGGCGGCAGGCTCATCTCGACGCTCATGGGGCCTGACGCCAGCGCCTTCGGCGAGGGCGTGGACGTCCACTATGTCCGCCTGCAGCCGTCGGCAAGGGACCTCCAGCAGCTCGTCGACCACCTTACCGAGGGACAGCTCTCGTCGACCGTGACCCTCCGCTTCGCCTATTCCGAAGTGCCGCAGGCCTACCTCACTCTCCGCGATGGTCACGCGCGCGGCAAGATCGTCGTGGTCCATCACCAGACCGGGCATGCCCCATGACGAGCAACCGGCATCCGCGTTTTCGAAAGTCTCGTGAGCCAACGGTTCGCGTCAGCAGTCATGTTCTCCTGTACGCCAGGAGCAGACCTTGAGCCTGCTGGTGCGACGCAGACCCTCGATGAGGTTGCGGATGGCCAGACTCGAGCGTGGACGAGGTTGAGGCCAGATCACGCATGGTGACCTGGCCGGTCGGCTTTGGGAGAGGAACAGGACGGATCGCCGCCCTATTCCGCGGGAACAGTTGCGGGCGCGGCCGTCGAAGACCGGCTGGAGCCGACCGCGCCCTTAGCGAAGACGGCGAGCGCCGCCAAGCCGGCTGGGATCGCGGCTACGGCGAAGACGCTGGCGAGGTCCCAGCCCATGGAGAGCAGGACACCGCCTATCATGGAGCCGACAACCGAGCCGGTGCGGCCGACCGCGTTGGCCCAGCTGACGCCTGTGGCCCGGCTCGCGGTGGGATAGAAGACCGCCGCGAGCGCGTTGATGCCGACCTGCGAACCGCCCGTCCCGACGCCGGCGCCGAACACCGCGGCGATCAACAGGAGGGGCGAGGCCGTGGCATGGCCGAGCAGGAGGATGAAGCCCGCGGCCAGCGCGTAGGAGAACGACAGCACCACATGTGGATTGAAGCGGTCCATCAAGAGGCCGATCACAATCGCGCCCACGGTGCTTCCCACCGGCAGGACCAGCGCGAAGAGCGACGCAGACTTGATCGACTGGCCGGACGCGGCCAGCAGAGTCGGCAGCCAGCTCGTCAGCAGGTAGAAGACCAGCAGGCTCATGAAGAAGGTGACCCACAGCAGCAGCGTGCCGGCGAGGCGGCCGTCGGCGAAGAGCCGGGTGACCGGGGAGCCCGGCGCACGGGCCCCCTCCACGAAGCGCGCTTCGCCGAGCCCAGGCTCCTGCGCGATCCGGGAGAGGATCGTGGCGATCCGCTCGTCCTGGCCGCCCTTCAGCACGAGATAGCCGACGGATTCCGGCAGCAGAGCGAGGAGTGCGATAGTCAGCGCCAAAGGCAGGATCCCGCCAAGCGCCAGAACGCCCTGCCAGCCCCAGTCGGCCACGATGTTGGCGGCGGCCAGGCCACCGAGCGCCGCGCCGATGGTGAAGCCGCAGAACATGCCAGTGACGAGCCGGGAGCGGATGCGCTCCGGGCAGTACTCCGAGGTCAGGGTGATGGCGGCTGGCATGGCGCCGCCAAGGCCGATGCCGGTGACGAAGCGCCAGAACGTCAGCGTCTCCACCGAACTCGCGGTGGCTGATGCAAGGCTCGCCAGCCCGAAGAACAGGGTGGAGCCCACGAGCACGGCCTTGCGGCCCACGCGATCGGCGAGCGGACCGAAGACGAAGGCCCCGGCCATGAGGCCGAAGAGCCCGGCCCCGAAGAGTGAGCCGAGTTGCGCCGGCGTCACCTTCCACTGCGCCTTCAGCGCCGGGGCGATGTAGCCGATGGCCGCCGTGTCGAAGCCGTCGACGGCGACGACGAGGAAGCACAGGGCCACCACGGTCAGCTGGAAGCGCGACAAGGGCTGGCGGTTGATGAAGTCCTGGACGTTGATGCTTGTCGGGAAGGGGCCTGGGGGGAAGGACATGGTCCGGTTTTCCTCTGGGCGATTGCGCACGGATAGGCCGTGCCGGTCCCGCTTCTGACGGCGGGTTCGGGTGAAGGAGGCCGGACAGGTCCGGAACGGAGCTGCGCCGATCAGACGCGGGCGAAGCGGCGGAGCTTGTCGTGATCGAGCGTGAGGCCGAGGCCCGGTCCGTCGGGAAGCTTCACTTCAAAGTCAGCGAAGGCCAGCGGCTCGGAAACGAGGTCGTCGACGAGGATTTGTGGCCCGAAATGCTCTACGCCCCATTCAAGGCGGGGAAGGGTCGCGAACGCATGCAGGTGGGCGGCCGCGCCCACCGAGCTCTCCAGCAGGCAGCCTCCGTAATTGGCGATGCCCGCAGCCGCGGCCACAGCAGCCACCTTGCGCAGGGCCAGGAGGCCGCCATGCTTGACGAGCTTCAGCGAGACGGCGTCTGCGGCGTGGATCTTGGCGACGGCCAGCATGTCGTGGGCATCGAACACGCACTCGTCGGCCAGGATGGGCGGGACATCGCCACGCCGCCGGAGCCGGGCGAGGCCTTCGACGTTCCAGGCGGGAAGCGGCTGCTCGACGAGCTTGATGCCGATGGCGGCCAACTCCGGCATGTGCCGGACTGCCGTGGTCTCGTCCCAGCCCTGGTTGACGTCGACGATCAGCGTCGCCTGATCGGCAAGCGCCGTCGCGATGCGGCGCAGGCGCGCCAGGTCGGCCTCCGGCGCCTGGGCGCCGATCTTGACCTTGAAGGTGCGGTGCAGTCGCGCCGCGAGCTTGCCCTGCGCCTCCTCGATCTCCTGGGCGGGATCGCCGGAAGCCAGCGTCCACAGGACGGGGAAGCTCTCGCGCACGGCCCCGCCGAGCAGGGCGTGCACGGGCAGGCCGACGGACTTGCCGACGGCGTCGAAGAGCGCCGTCTCAACAGCGGCCTTGGCGGCGTTGTTGCGCTTGGCGGCCTCCCCCATCCGAATGGCGACGGCCTCGAAGCGGTCCGCCCGGCATCCCCGAAGGGCAGGCGCAAGGTAGCCGTCGATCGTCGCCTTGATGCTCTCGACGCTCTCCTCGCTCCAGCGCGGTCCGCCCAGGGTGGCGGCCTCGCCGATGCCCTCCACGCCGTTCTCCAGCAGGACCTGCACGATGACCACGTTCTGCGCGGTGACGGACGTATTCGAGAGCTTGTGCCGGCGCACGGTCGGCACATCGACGATGGTGGCGGTGATGGAGCGGATCGCCAGGTCGTCGGCGGTGTCGAGCACCGGGGCGCGGTCGGGATTCAGCATGGCGGCACTCGGGGTCGGTGGGGCGCGGGTGAGCGTGTGGATGCGAGGTCGGCCCCGTGGCGGGAGGGGGGTGCCACGGGGCCGGGCCGGATCACGCCGCCTGGGCGTGGGGGCGTTCCACGGTCGTGTCGGGCAGCACGTCCGCCTCGCGGTGGAGCATGAAGTTGAAGGTGATCGTCGAGAAAGGCTCGTTGAGGCCGCGGGCAGTGATCGCGTCGGCATCGGCGTGGCGGACGACCGGCGGGATCAGTTCGTCACGCGTGGCGAAGGCGAAGTCGTCGTGCAGGTACTCGTCGCCATCGATGTTGATCTGCGTCGTCAGCTTCCGGTAGCTCGGCGCCGTCACGAAGAAGTGGATGTGCGCAGGACGGTGGCCGTGGCGGCCCAGCGCGTCGAGCAGCTTCTGCGTGGCGCCGTTGGGCGGGCAGGCATAGCCGGACGGCATGATGCTCCGGAAGCGGTAGCGGCCCTCGGCATCGGTCTCGATGCGGCGGCGCAGGTTGTACTTGGACTGCGACGGATCGAAGAAGGAGTAGCCGCCCCTCGTGTTGGCGTGCCAGACGTCGACGACGGCTCCGGCGATCGGCGCGCCGTCCTTGTCCGTCACGACGCCCTCCATGAACAAGACCTCGCCCTGCTCGGGATCCTGGTCGAGGCGGGCCTCGCCCGTGGCAAGCGGAGCGTCGGCGATGTAGAGCGGGCCCTCGATGGTGCGGGGCGTGCCGCCCTCGAGCCCGGCGCGCTTCTCGGCTTCGTCCATGCGCATGTCGAGGAAGGTCTCGACGCCGAGGCCCGGCACCAGCAGGCCGACCTCGTTGGCCTGGCCGAGCTCGGTGAGGTAGGCCATCGCCGACCAGAACTCCGAGGGGCTCACGTCGAACTCCTCGATGACCGAGCAGATGTGCTCGGAGACGCGCAGCACGATGCGCTTCAGGCGCTCGTCGCCCTTGTCGTTGTCGAGCCCGGCGACCCTGGTGAGGAGCTCGCGGAACTCCGGGCGGGCAAGAAGAGAGGTGGTCATGGTGTCCTCCTTGGCTGCGCTTGTTGTGGTCGACGGCGCAGGATGCGTCGGGTTTCGGGAACCGGCCTTGGCCGGGATGGGTCAGCCGAGGTCGCCGCCCGCCACGGGCAGAGTGACGCCCGTGATGTAGGAGGCCTCGTCGGATGCGAGGAACAGGATGGCGGCCACCTGCTCGGCGATGCTGCCGTAGCGGTGCATGAGGCTAGACTGCAGGGTCTGGTCGACGAGCGTCTGGTACCAAGCAGCAGCAGCCTGGGCTTCGCCTGCCTTTTCCTGCGTGCCGAGGGGGATGCCCTCCTGCCTTGCGACCCGGCGAGGCGGAGCCTCGGTGCCGCCGGTCGCGACGGCATTCACCCGGATGCCCTGTTCGGCGACTTCCCAGGCGAGGCAGGCCGTGATGGCGTTGACGCCGCCCTTGGCCGCCCCGTAGGGCACGCGATGCAGGCCACGCGTGGCGATGGAGGAGACGTTCACGATCGCCCCGCCGCCCTGCCCGATCATCTGCGGCAGCACGGCCCGCGAGCACCACAAGGTCGGGAACAGCGAGCGCTGGATCTCCTTCTCGATCTGCGCTTCCTCGTAGTGCACGAATGGCTTCGCCCAGATCGTGCCGCCGACGTTGTTGACGAGGATGTCGGCCCGGCCGAAGCGCTCGACCGCCATGCGGACGAGGAGCGTCGCGCCCTCGTAGCGCTCGAAGTCGGTGACGACGGCGACGGCCTTGCCGCCCATCGCCTCGATTTCGTGGATCAGCTCGTACACGAGGTCCGAGCGATCTCCCGCCACGACGCGGGCTCCCTCGCGGGCGAGCCGCATGGCGGCCTCGCGGCCGATGCCCTGGGCGGCACCGGTGACGAGAGCCACCTTGCCGGCGAAGCGGCCGGGGTAGACGGAGGGCTGGGCCGCGGTGCTCATGCGGCACCTGCAAGCGGGAGGCTCGGGTTGAACTTCTCGGCGTGGAAGCTCACGGGCGCCACGCCCCTTGTCGCGAAGGACTGGCGAACCGCCTCCACCATCGCCGGAGGGCCGCAGAGGTAGACGTCGACGTCGCCGTCGTTCAGGTGGCGGTCGGCGACGAAGCTCGTGATGTAGCCCTTGCGAGGATAGGCGCTGGCCTCGTCGGCGACGCAGGCTTGCCAGCTGAAGCCGGGCAAGACGGCAGCGAAGGCGTCGAGGCGCTCGGTCCCGACGAGGTCTTCGTCGCGGGTGACGCCGTAGACCATGTGCACGGGGTGAGAGAGCCCGGCCGGCGCAAGCTGCTCCAGCATGGCGAGGAAGGGGGCGAGTCCGGTGCCACCCGCCAGCATCAGCACGGGGCGGACCACGTCACGCAGGTAGAAGCTGCCAAAGGGGCCGGTGAAGGTGACCGCAGCGCCGGGCTTTGCGGCGGCGAGCCAGGTGCTCATCATCCCGCCGGGGATCCTGCGGATGAGAAAGCTCACCTCCTGCGATCCGGGCCGCGAACTGAACGAATAGGCGCGCGACAGGCCCGTGCCGGGCACATCGAGGTTGACGTATTGTCCCGGGAGGAAGGCGATGCCGGCGGGGTTCTCCAGGCTCAGCGCCAGCTCGTAGGTGGTCGGCGACGCCTCGCGCACGGCGGCCACAGTGGCGCCGTGGCTGACCGGGCGGACCTTGCAGGCCGTGGAGGCCGCCGCGATCCGCACCACGAGGTCGGATTTGGGCTTCATCTGGCACGGCAGGCAGAAGCCCTGCTTCGCCTCGTCCTCGGTGAGCGCGTCCTCGATATAAACTCCAGCATCGAAGCTGCCGGATTCGCAGAACGCCTTGCAGGTGCCGCAGGCGCCGTCGCGGCAGTCGAGAGGGATGTTGATGCCGGCGCGATAGGACGCGTCGGCCACCGTCTCGGATGAGGGACACGCCACGAAGCGCGTGACGCCGTCCTCGAAGTTGAGCGCGATCGTATGGGTCATCGTCCTCGCGTCCCGGTCAGATGTGATAGACGTCGATGACGTGGTGAATGTAGTCGTTCTTCAGGACGACCTTTTTCTTGCGGATCTTGGGCTCTGGACCCATGTCGATCGAGTAGAACGACGTGCCGAAGTAGGTGTCGACGGTCTTGTAGCGATAGTTGAACGTCACCCAGTTGAAGCGCACGTCCACGCGCTCGCCGTCGTGGCCCAGCACCTCCACGTTGGAGATGTTGTGGGAGGTGCGCGGCTCCGGCAGGCTGGTGGCGCTGGAGCGCTCGGTCTTGATGCGGAAGACGCGGTCCTCGAGGCCCCCGCGGTGGGGATAGTAGATCAGCGATATTTCGCGCTGGGGATCCTCGGTGAGCGTGTCGTCGTCGTCCCAGGCGGGCATCCAGAACTCGGCGTCCGCGGCGTAGCAGGTGAGCCAGCTGTCCCAGTCCTTGTCGTCAAGGTAGCGCGCCTCGCGGGTGAGGAATTCCTGCATGCGGTCAATGGACGTGGTGATGGCGTCGGAAGTGGGCATGGCGTCCTCCCGGGGCCTTGCCGGCAGGGGCAAGGCGGGGTCGTCGGTGATCGTGGCGAGACGGGTTGGCTCGGCGGGAGGCTCAGGCATCCTCTTCCGTGTCGAGGGCCTGCTGCATCGTCTCCATCCAGTAGCGATGCTGGACGGCGAAGAGGCCCTCGTCCTCGGCGCGCTTGCCGCTGAGCACGGGCTTTAGCCCGATGGCGTCGGCGGCCTCGTCGGCGCCCGGGATCCAGTGCTCGGCGCCGCGGGAGAGGTCGTTCCACTGCGCCGCACTGCCGCCGTAGCCGATCTGGCAGGAGCGGAACTCCTCGAGATCGTCGGGAGTGGCCATGCCCGAGGCGTTGAAGAAGTCCTCGTACTGGCGGATGCGGTGGGCGCGCGCCTCGGCGCTCTCGCCCTTCGGCGCGATGCAGTAGATCGTCACCTCGGTTTTATCGACGGAGATGGGCCGATAGGTCCGGATCTGCGAGGAGAACTGGTCCATCAGGTAGACGTTGGGGTAGAGGCAGAGATTGCGCGAGCGCTGCACCATCCAGTCGGCCGTCGCCTGGCCGAAGCTGGCGGCCAGTTCCGCGCGGCGATCCCAGTTCGGCCGGTCCTGCGGGTTGGCCCAGTTGGTCCACAGCAGCAGATGGCCGTGCTCGAACGAGTAGAAGCCGCCGCCCTGCTTGGCCCAGCCGCCGGCGTCCATGGCGCGGACGTCGTCGCCCTTCTCGGTGTCCTTGCGGCGGCTCGTGGTGGCCGCGTAGTTCCAGTGCGTGGCGGTGACGTGGTAGCCGTCCGCGCCGTTCTCGGTCTGCAGCTTCCAGTTTCCGTCATAGACGTAGGTGGACGAGCCGCGCAGCACCTCCAGGCCCTCAGGCGACTGGTCGACGATCATGTCGATGATCTTCGCGGCCTCGCCGAGGTGCTCCTTCAGGGGCTTCACGTCGGGGTTGAGGCTGCCGAAGAGGAAGCCTCGATAGGACTCGAAGCGCGCCACCTTGGTGAGGTCGTGCGAGCCGTCGCGGTTGAAGGTCGCGGGATAGCCTGCGCCCTCGGGGTCCTTCACCTTGAGCAGCTTGCCCGTGTTGCCGAAGGTCCAGCCATGGAAGGGGCAGGTATAGGTGGACTTGTTGCCGCGCTTGTGGCGGCAGAGCATGGCGCCGCGGTGGCTGCAGGCATTGATGAAGGCGTTGAGCTCGCCCTTGCGGTCCCGCGCGATGAAGATCGGCTGACGACCCATATAGGTCGTGAAGTAGTCGTTGTTGTTGGCGACCTGGCTCTCATGGGCGAGGTAGATCCAGTTGCCCTCGAAGATGGTCTTCATCTCGAGCTCGAAGAGCGCGGGATCGCTGAAGATGTCGCGGCGGCAGCGGAAATGACCCTCGCGGGGATCGTCCTGAACGGCGCTCTCGATCGATGCGCGAACCTTGTCCAGCATGGCGCTCTCCTCCTGTGCAAGGGGGTGCAGCGGCTTACCGATGCCGTCTCTGCCGCACTGCGTGGAGCGCTCGTGAAGCGCGGCCCTGCTCATGTCCGGCAGAGGCATACCCCACGGGTTGGTTTCCTCTTGTCATCCGTTGTAGTTTTGCTGCCTGCCTTCGGTCCAAGATCGAAGAAGCAAAAAGCAATACCCGGGAGGTATGATGGAGCTGCGGCATCTCCGGTATTTCGTCGCCGTGGCGGAGGAGCGGAGCTTCACGCGTGCGGCCGAGCGCCTGCACGTCGCACAGCCGCCGCTGAGCCGGCAGATCCAGCAGCTCGAGGCGGAACTGGGGGCGACGCTCATCAAGCGCGGCACGCGGCCCTGGAGCCTCACCGAGGCCGGCCAGCTGGTCTATGAGCAGGCTGTCCAGACGCTCGAGAAGTTCGACGCCATCCCGCAGGTGCTCCGCCACTTCCAGGAGGCCAAGCGCAGCAGGATCGGCATCGGCTTCGTGGCGTCCACGCTCTACGGCTACCTGCCGGAGGTCATACGCTCGTACCGGGCGGCGCGGCCCGAAGTGGACATGAACCTGCTGGAGCTGACCACCTTCGAGCAGGCAGCGGCCCTGAAGGAGGGCCGGATCGACGTCGGCTTCGGCCGGCTGCCGATGCAGGACACGGCCCTGCGTCACCAGCTGCTCCGCAACGAGCCGATCGTGGTGGCCGTGCCGGTCGGACACAGGCTCGCAGAGGGCGACACACCAATGCGCCTCGCCGATCTCGAGGGCGAGACGGTCATCGTCTATCCCAAGCACCCGCGCCCGAGCTACGCGGACCGGGTGCTGAGCCTCGTCCATGCGGCGGGAGTGAGGCCGCAGGGCTGCATGGAGATCAAGGAGCTGCAGGGCGCACTGGGCTTGGTCGCCGCAGGCATCGGCTGCTGTCCCGTGCCGGCCAGCGTGCAGCGGCTGCGGCGCGACAAGGTCGTCTATCGCGGGCTCGACGAACCCGACGCGACCTCGCCCGCGATCATGTCCTCGCGCTGGGACGACAAGTCGCCGGAGCTGAAGCTTATCCTCAAGCTGATCAAGGACATCTACGTGAGGGAGGGAATTCCGTTCGGGAAGTAACGTCGATCGCCAAGAGGACCGTGTCATCCCCGGCGGCGCGAAGCGCCGGGAAGGGGATCCAGGGGCCACCTCTCAGGAGTCTGGATCCCCTTCCCGCGCCTTCGGCGCGCCGGGGATGACACGGTGAGGGATCGGCGCGGACCTGCCCGTCACAGACAGGCTGCCGCGTCTCAATTCACCAGCCTGGCCTGCGTCGCGCTGCGCAGTTCCGCCTCGCTGACGCCCTCCGCTAACTCGACGATCGCCAGGCCTTCGGGCGTGACGTCCAGCACGCCGAGGTTTGTGATGATGCGGTCCACCACGCCCTTGCCGGTGAGCGGCAGGGTGCAGCGGCGCAGGACCTTGCTCTCGCCGGCCTTGCTGGTGTGATCCATGACGACGACGACGCGCCCGACGCCGGCCACCAGGTCCATCGCGCCGCCCATGCCCTTGACGAGCTTGCCGGGCACCATCCAGTTGGCGAGGTCGCCCTCCTCCGACACCTCCATGCCGCCCAGGATCGCCATGGCGATCTTGCCGCCGCGGATCATCGCGAAGCTCTGCGCGCTGTCGAAATAGGCGGTCTGCGGCAGCTCTGTGATGGTCTGCTTGCCCGCGTTGATGAGGTCGGCGTCCTCCTCGCCCTCGACGGGGAACGGCCCCATGCCGAGCATGCCGTTTTCCGACTGCAGGGTTACCTGCACGCCCTCCGGGATGTAGTTGGACACCAGCGTGGGGATGCCGATGCCGAGGTTGACGTACCAACCGTCGCGCAGCTCCTGCGCGGCGCGGGCGGCCATCTGGTCGCGGGTCCAGGCCATGATGTTCTCTCCCTCGCTCAGGCGGCTTTGCGCACGGTGCGCTGCTCGATGCGCTTCTCGTGTTCGCCCTGGATCAGCCGGTGCACGTAGATGCCCGGCAGGTGGATCTCGTCGGGGTCGAGAGCGCCGGGAGGCACGATCTCCTCGACCTCCGCCACGCAGACCCTGCCGCAGCTCGCCGCCGGCGGATTGAAGTTGCGGGCGGTCTTGCGGAAGACGAGGTTGCCGGACTCGTCCGCCTTCCAGGCCTTGACGATGGAGAGGTCGGCGACGATGGCGCGCTCCAGCACGAAGGTCTTCCCGTCGAAGTCCTTGTGCTCCTTGCCCTCCGCCACGACGGTGCCGACGCCAGTTGCCGTGTAGAAGCCGGGGATCCCTGCCCCGCCCGCGCGCATGCGCTCGGCCAGCGTGCCCTGGGGGTTGAATTCCAGCTCGAGCTCCCCGGCGAGGTATTGCCGCATGAACTCGGCGTTCTCTCCCACATAGGACGAGATCATCTTGCGCACCTGCCGGCTCTCCAGCAGCACGCCCAGGCCGAAGCCATCGACGCCCGCATTGTTGGAAGCCACGGTGAGATCCGTGGTACCGGCGTCGCGGATCGCCGCGATCAGCAACTCCGGGATGCCGCACAGGCCGAAGCCGCCGGCAGCGATCGTCATACCGTCGAAGAGAAGGCCGTCCAGGGCGGCCGTGGCGCTCGGATAGGTCTTGTCCTTCATGGTCCGTTGTCCGTTGAGGTCAGGCCGCGGGGCGCAGGCCGAGGATGTCGCGCGCCTGTCGCCAGGTGGCGGCGGGGCGTTCGTACTTCTCGCAGAGCTCCACCGCCCGCCCGACCAGCACGGCGTTGGACGGGGCCAGCCGATCGCGGTCGAGGCGGACATTGTCCTCCAGGCCGGTGCGCGTGTGACCGCCCTTGGCGATGCACCACTCGTTGACGCGGATCTGCTCCGGCCCGATGCCGGCGGCGCACCATGTCGCGTCCGGCGCCAGGCGCTTCAGCGTCTCGATGTAGAAGTCGAAGATGCGCTCGTCGGCGGGCATCGCGTTCTTCACGCCCATGACGAACTGCACGTAGAGCGGACCCACCAGGCGCCCGTCCGACTGCATGCGCGTGGCCTGCACGATGTGTGAGAGGTCGAAGGCCTCGATCTCCGGCTTCACGCCGTAAACCTTCATCTCGGAGGCGAGCCAGTCCACGAGGTCGGGCGGGTTCTCGTAGACGCGGGTGGGGAAGTTGTTGGAGCCCACCGACAGCGAGGCTATGTCGGGACGCAAGGGCAGCATGCCGCCACGCGCCTTGCCCGCGCCCGAGCGCCCGCCGGTGGAGAGCTGCACGATCATGCCGGGGCAGTGCTTCTCCAGTCCCTCCTTCAGGCGGGCGAAACGCTCGGGATCGGACGTCGGCCTGCCCTCGTCGTCGCGCACATGGCAATGCGCGATGGAGGCACCGGCCTCGAAGGCTTCCTGCGTGCTCTCGACCTGCTCGGTGATGCTGATCGGCACCGCCGGGTTGTTCTCCTTGGTCGGCAGCGATCCCGTGATCGCCACGCAGATAATGCAGGGAGTGTCAGGGGACGTCGTCATGGCGGGTCTCGTCAGGCTGCCGCCCGGCCAGCCGCGGGCATGCGGTCCAGCGCGTCGGCGAAGAAAGCGCGGAACCCCACGGGGTGCTCGCTCATCGGGAAGTGGCCGAGCTCGTCCATCACCGTCAGCGTCGCGCCGGGGATGGAAGCCGCCGTGCGCGCCGCATCTTCCGGCGTGCAGGTCAGGTCGTAGGCGCCGACGAGGAGATGAACCGGCGTGCGGCTCGTATCGATCTGTCCGAGGCGCCGCACGAGGCTGTCGTCCGTCGTGTAGAAGCTGAGGTCGGCGCGGAACACGCCGGGGCCGGACTGCATGAACATCCAGAGCGTGTTCCAGCGCTCGGCGTCCGGGGCGTAAGGGGAGATGTTGGCCGAGACGAGTGCCGCGCCCATTTCGCCGCCATGGGCGTCGGGCCGGTGGAACCAGTCGATGTCGTACCATGCAGGCTGGAAATCCGAGGCTTCGATGGCGATGAAGCCCGAGAAGGCGCCTGGGTGGAGCGCGGCGAGTTGCAGCGCGATCCGCCCGCCCATGGAGCAGCCGGCGAGGACGGGGCGCTCCAGGCCCAGCGCCGTAACCACCGCCAGCACGGTCGCCATGTAGGCCTCCGTCGTCAGGAGGTATTCGTCGGTCTGGAAACCCTCCGGCGGCAGCGACTTGCCGTGCCAGGGCATGTCGAAGGCGATGAAGCGGTTCGATGCCGTCAGGCCCCGGTCGTTGAGGACGTGCCGCCACTGGCGCGTGTCCGCACCGGCCGTATGCAGGCAGAGGACAGGACGCCCCTGGCCGGCTTCCTCGAAGTAGATGCGCTGGGCGCGGCCGCCGATGTCAACGGTCATGTAGCGCCCGACGACGGGCTCCAGGATCGCGCTCATGCCGTCGCTCCCTGGCGCGCCAGCGCCATGAAGTCCTTGAAGAACCGGAGGTTCTTGACGAGCGCGAGAATGTCTCCGTCGATCCGCCCGCGGCCGATCTTCACGAGCCCGAAAATGTCGTGGAAACCCGGCGCGGGCCGCGCCTGCCAGAAGGCCTGCAAGGCAGCGGCGTCCGTGCGCAGCGCGAAGCGCCATGGCGTCTTGCGGCTTGGCCCGGGCGTGACGGAGACGAGCCGTCCCTTCTCGAAGACGAGATAGACCTCGCTCCCATCGACCTCGACCAGCACGGTCTCGGAGAAGAGCCGGCCGAGCCGCAGCAGGTGCGGCGCGTCGTCGAGCTGTCGTTGCATGGCCTGGAATCTCTCCAGCATCACGTTCCCCCCTCGCGCAAGGCCCGTGGCCCAAGAGATCGTTGGCGCAAAGGGTGACGGTCCGACCGACCGGGAGCAATGCCGCGCCGGGTATGTCTGCATACCCAGCGGGAATAGGTAGCGGATGATCTCGGGCTCCGTGACGGCCGGACCGTGCAGAACCTCTTGTGCCCCGGCAGCGGTTTGGTGACGTGGCAATCGTGGCTGGCGGGGGGTGACTTAGCCCCTCCGCCGCCGTGCGGCCAGAGCGCCGGCGAAGACGGCCGGGATCAGGGCCAGCGCCAAGCCGAGGAGAGCGTTGCGCGGGCCGACCGGGACAACTTCGCGGTGGAAGGACGGGGCCGGCGCGGTCAGTTGGATCCGGGTGGCGTCATCCGCGGCCGGCACCACGATGGCGAAGGCCGTGAGGTCGGCTGCTTCGCCGGCGGCGGCGCGCCGGACCTTGTAGCCGAAGCTCGACCCCTGGGTCTGCTCGACCTTGAGCCGGTCGAGGGCGAGGGCCTCGCCGTCACGCCCGATGGCCGCGAGGCCTGACGGTCTGCGCCGCACCCATATTTCCCGCCCCGCGACGGCCGGCGCCTGCGGCGAGACCACCGGCAGGTAGTCGGCCTCGTCGAAGCGCGAGGCCTCCGCCAAGGTCAGGAAAAAGGTCGATCCGGGCCTCGCATAGATGCGCGATCGGGCGCTGTTGGCGGTGAGTGGCCGCGTCCATCGCTCCTCCGGGAACACGTCGGCCACGATGTCGGGCCCCCCGCCCGCCGGCACCACGCGCAACGAGCGTTCGGTGCCGGGCACGGCCACGCCGTCGCGAACGACGGCCATCCGGTAGCGCCCCGGCGGACGGTCGATCCGGAACCCCATGGCCGGCCTGGTCACGAGCCGCAAGCTCGGCTCGGGCAGCGGCGGCGGAGGCGACACCTCTTCCGGCGGCTCGCCCTCGTCGCGTGTGGCCGCACTTCGGGACAGGCGCCGCTCATACTCGGCCCGGGCGCGCATGGCCGCGTCGGTGCGCTGCGCAAAGTCGCTCTGGGCCTGCTGCTCTGCGACGTAGGCAGCCTCCGCCTCCGCGCCCCACAGCAGGCGTCCGTCGCCCTTGATGGCGCCTTCGGGGTAGAGCACGGAGTAGGACTGCAGCGGCTCCTCGGCCACGACCACGCCGTCCTTTTCGATCCGCAGCCGGCCGTCCAGAACGTCGCGCTGCGTATCGAAATCGACATAGACCTGCCGCGAGAGCGGCCAGAAATACTCCTGCGTCCGGACGAAAACCACCGCGCTGGCCTGGCCCGCGATCAGCGTCATCTCGGGCACGCTCGAGGGCAGCAGCGCCTCCTTGAACTGATCCCCGTCCCACACCCGCATGCTGGCGACGACCGCCTCGCGCCGCTGGGGCTCGAGCGCCTTCGCGGGGGAGACCAGCAGGAGGGCCGGCACCAGGGACAGCAAGGCGAGCCGGTGGATGCGCATCACGCCGGCCCTCTCAATCGGGCGACGGCGGTGGCGAGGCCGAGCGTGCAGGCGGTCAGGCCCAGCGACCACAGCGCCGCGGCGCCGGTCGGGGCAGCGTTCTGGGCCAGCGCCTTCGCCAGCCCGGCGAGCTGGCCGGGGGCCGACACCCATGCGAGGACGGGAGCTGCCGCCTCGAGCGCGCTGCGGACCTGCAGCTCCGTCAGTTCGATCTGGTCCGGCGCCCTCGCCTCCAGCAGCCAAAGGCCAACCTCGAAGGCGGCGAGGAGGCCCAGCACGCCGGTCAGGCTTACGACCGCCGCGCGCACCGTCCGGGCCCATGCGGCGACCAGCAGGCCGAGCGCCAGGACCGGCAGCGCGAAGACCGGCATGGCCAGGAGCCCCAGCGTGTCGCGCGGGGCGATGACGCCCGCCCCCAGGGGCTGCGCGAGCAGCAGGTAGGCGAGGTACACGACGACGAGCAGCGCCATCACGCACAGCTCGACCAGGAACTTCGCGGCCACGATCTCACCCCAGGAGGCCGGCCCCACCAGCAGCACCTCGAGAGTGCGGTGCTCCCGCTCGCCTGCGAGGCTCGCCGCGAGCCGGAGAGCCAGGACCACGCTCAGGAACACCACGATCAGCACGTTGAGCGTCATCAGCGGATCCGTCGTGACGAGGACGCTCTCCGTCTCGAAGGTCTGCTGGAAGCCTGCCCCGTACAGCCAGGCGATGACGCAGATCAGGCTCGCGGTGATCCAGAACCAGGCCGAGCCGATCCGCGCCAGCAACTCTCGCCGCGCCAGCAGGCCCGTGACGACCAGGGGTCCAGGGAGCACCGCCGCTGCAGGAATTGCCACTAGAACACGGTCCGGATCAGGCCGCCGTCGATGCGCAGCGCCGCCCCGTTGACGATGCCGGTGCGGTCGCTGCCCAGGAAGGTGACGAAGTCCGCCACCTCCTCGGGCCGCGACAGGCGCTGGATCAGGGAGGTCGGCCGGTTGTCGGCGACGAAGCGCCGCTCGGCCTCGGCCGTGGGGACGCCCGGGTAGAGCCCCTCGATCAGCTTGGCTACGCCCTCGGTGCGGCAGGGTCCCGGCAGGACGGAGTTGACGGTGACGTCGGTGCCCTTGGTCGTCTCGGCAAGGTTGCGCGACAGCGAGAGCTGCATCGTCTTGGTGGCGGAATAGGCCGGCATCTCGGGGGCCGGGTTGATGCCGCTCTCGCTGGCCATGAAGATCACCCGTCCCGCATTGCGCGCGAGCATCTTCGGAATGAAATGCCGGGCCAGCCGGACACCGGACATCACGTTGACCTCGATGAGCTCGTACCAGCGGTCGTCGCCCGCCTTGTAGATGTCGACGGCTTCGTAGATGCCGAGGTTCAGGACGAGGACGTCGACGTCGGAGCAACCCGCAATGAGCTCGTCGCAGCCGTCTGCGGTCCCGCTGTTTCCGACCACGCCTTCCAGCCTCGCTGCCGGCACGGCCTTCGCGATGCGCTCGATGCTGGCGGCGATCCCCGCCTGCGAGCGGCCGTTGATGACCACCGTGGCCCCCTCCGCGGCCATGGCCTTCGCGATGGCGAAGCCGAGGCCACCCGTGGACGCCGTCACGAGGCAGCGCTTGTTCGTATAGCCGAGGTCCATGACGGCTCTCCCTGATGGTGTTGTGGATTCGGCCCGCCCCGCGTCAGCGTCAGGAACAGGTCTTCGAGGGTTGGGGGTGCGGTGCCGACCGACAGCACGGTGAGACCCGCCGCGGTCAGGGCGCGGGCAAGGTCGGCTCGGCGGTCCCTCTCGCTGCGCGAAGGATCCGGCCGCCACAGGATCTCCGCCACGTTGGCCCCCGTTTCGCGGGCGGCCTCGACGCCCGCGATCCGCCGGATGGTGTCCATCACGGAGCCGATCGCCTCGAAGGTTTCCACGCGGAGCCCTTCGCCGGCGCCGGCGGCCGGCAGGAGGTCTTCGGGACGGCCCTGGGCCAGGACGCGGCCCCCGGACAGGAGCACCACCCCGTCGCAGATGCGCTCCATCTCGGCGAGCTGGTGGGAGGAGAACAGCAGCGTCAGGCCCTGGTCGCGCAACTCCCTGAAAATCGTGCGCATGTCGGCGACGCCCGACGGGTCGAGCCCCAGGGTGGGCTCGTCGAGGATGAGGAACTCGGGCTCGTGCAGCAGCACCCGCGCCAGGCAGGCCCGCTGCTGCATGCCGCGCGAATAGGTCGCGAGCGGCCGCCCCCCGGCATCCGCCAGGCCGAGCCGCTCCAGCAGTTGCTCCACGCGCACGGCGGGGCGGGCCACGCCATGCAGCCGCGCGAAGAGGGTCAGGTAGTCGCGCGCCGACATCTCAGGATAGAGCCGGGGTTTTTCCTGGAGGTAGCCGATGCGCATGCGGATGGCGGGCCGGCGCGCTCCGCCGGAGACGCCGAAGAGCCGGACCTCTCCGGCGTCTTGCGCCAGCAGGCCCGTTGCGATGCTCATGACCGTCGTCTTGCCGGCCCCGTTGGGGCCGAGGAAGCCGACGATCTGGCCGCGCGGGACGGACATGTCGACGCCGTCCAGAACGCGCCGCGCCCCGAACGACTTCACCAGCCCGCTGACCTGGAGGACCTCGTCGCCCATCACTCAGGCCGGCAGTTCGATGATGTAGAGGCGGGCGAGGTTGACGACGATCATCGTCACCGCCGCGATCAGCAGGAACTCCATCGGCCAGGCCAGCACCTTCCGGCGATCGTTCCAGACCTTCAGGGCGAGGATGAGGACCACGGCCACCACCATCGCCGGCCATGGCGAGGTGTCCCCGGCCATGACCGTGCAGGATCCCGTGAGGAAGCTGATGATGACGAGCGTGAGCACCCAGTTCTTCATGGCCCGGTCCTCCCCCGCAGGCTTCCCGCGGCCTGGGCGATCGTCCGGCCGTCCTTCGGGTCGAACAGACAGATCCAGGCGGGGTCGAACCCCATTGCCAGCGGCGTGCCCTCGGTCTTGCCGAGGCCGGCCGAATCCGTGGTGGAGGTGCGCGTGGTGATCTCGAAGCGCCCGGCCTGGACGAGGTAGAGGTTCTCCGCACCCGTCGGCTCGAACGAGGCGAGCGTCACCGGGACCGGATGGGACGCGTCGACCGCTCCCGCGAGGCGGACATGCTCCGGCCGGACCCCGAGGCGGACCCGCGCGCCGTCCTTCGCGACGAGGCCATGCTGCTCCGACCAGTCGCGCAACAGGGGCACCGCGAACGCCTCGCAATCGGCGACCAGCCCCGTGTCCGACCGCCTCAGCGTGGCGTCGATCACGTTCATCTGCGGCTCGCCGACGAAGGTCGCCACGAACTCCGTCGAGGGAGCCTCGAAGATCTCGCGCGGGGTGGCGAACTGCAGCATCTCGCCGTCCTTCATGACGATGATCCGGTCGGCCATCGTCATGGCCTCGAGCTGGTCGTGCGTCACGAAGATCGTGGTCGTGCCGATGGTCTTCTGGATGTGGCGGAGCTCGGCCCGCATCTGCCCGCGCAGCTGCGCGTCCAGGTGGGACATGGGCTCGTCCATCAGGAAGACGTCGGCGTCGCGCACCAGCATCCGGGCGATGGCCACGCGCTGCAGCTGGCCCGCCGAGAGCTGGTCCGGCTTCTTGCCGAGGATGCCGTCGATCTGCATCGTGCGGGCGACGTCGCCGACCTTCCGGGCGATGTCGTCCTTCGCCAGCCGGCGCACCTCGAGGGGATAGGCGATGTTTCCGAACACCGTCATGTGCCGGTAGAGGCCGTAGTCCTGGAAGACCATGCCGACGTTGCGGTAGCGCGGGCGCAGGTAGGTGACGTTGCGGCTCGCGATCTCGATCAGGCCGGACGTGGGCATCTCCAGTCCGGCGATCATGCGCAGCGTCGTGGTCTTGCCGCAGCCCGACGGGCCGAGCAGGAAGACGAACTCGCCGTCGTCGACCGTGATGTTGACGTCGCGGACGGCGGTGAAGCTGCCGAACTCCTTCTGCAGCCGGGTGATGCGGATCTCAGCCATGACCGGCCCCTGCTCTCCCGGACGTCACTTCTTCACCACGCCCTGGGACAGGCCGCTGATGAGCTGGCGCTGCATGATCAGGACGAAGAGCACGAGGGGCACGGTGATGAGCACCACGGCGGCGCCGAGGATGTTCCAGGCGATGTCGGCGCCGATCGAGTACGCCATGATCGCCGGCGGCATGGTCTTGGCGTTGGTGGCGGTCAGGAAGGTCGCGAACGCAAACTCGTTCCACGACAGGATCATCACGAAAATCGCCGTGGCCGTGATCGAGGGCGCCATCAGCGGGAGGGTCACCTTGCGGAAGGCCTGGAACCAGGTGTCCCCATCGACCATCGCCGACTCCTCGTAGCGGCGGGGAATGTCCCGGAAGTAGCCGGTCAGCATCCAGACGACGAAGGGCAGCTGCATGGCGGTGTAGAGGATGATCAGCCCCACCAGGGTGTCGAGGAGCTTCAGCGTCTGGAACGTGACGAAGATCGGGATGAGAACGGCCACCGGCGGCATCATGCGGTTGGTCAGCACCCAGAAGCTCACGTCGTCCCGGCCGACGAAGTCGTGACGCGCGATGGCATAGGCGCAGAACATGCCGATGGTGACCGAGAAGAACGTCGATCCCACCGCCACGACCACGCTGTGCATGAAGTTCGTCATGATCCCCTTTTCGAGGATCAGGTAGCGGAAGGCGTCGAGGGACGGCGTGAAGATCCATTGCGGCGAGGTCGCGGAGGCGGATGCCCCGTTCATGAAGCCCGTCAGCACCATCCACAGGTAGGGAATGACGTTGATGGCGCAGATGCCGGCCAGCACGAGGTAGACCCACCAGTTGCTCTGCCGGGGCGGGGCATCGGGCGAGACGATGGTGACGTTGAGGGTTTTCATGGCCGGGGTCCTCACTCCGCGACTTCGGTGCGGGACCGGAAGACGCGGATGAACACGAAGCTCATGAGAATGATCACCATCATCATCAGCAGCGAGATCGCCGCCGCCTTAGACGCATCAAAGAATTCCAGTCCGGTCTTGGTCAGGTAGACGTTGAGCGTGGTGGTGGCGTTGCCCGGCCCACCGCGCGTCATGATGACGATGAGCTCGTAGGTGCGGAACGCATCCATCGTGCGGATGATAACCGCGATGAGGATGGCGGGCCGCAGGAGGGGCATCGTGATCGTCCAGAACACGCGCCAGGCAGAGGCCCCGTCGATCTCCGCGGCCTCGTAGGGCTGCCGCGGGATGGAGGCGAGGCCCGCCGACATCATCAGGAACATGAAGGGCGTCCACTCCCAGACGTCGACGAAGACGAGCGTCTGGAAGGCGATGTGGGGATCGGAGAGAAAGGGCACGTCGCCCCATCCGAAGGCCCGGGTGATGCCGCCCACGTAGTAGCTGACGAGTCCCGCCCCGGGATAGAACATGTAGCGCCAGATGAGCGCCGCCACGAGAGGCGGCAGGATCATCGGAATGAGGATCAGCAGGCGGAAGACGCTCTCGCCCCTGATCTGGCGCTGGAAGAGGAGAGCAAGCCCCAGCCCCAGCCAGAACTCCAGGAACACCGCCTCGACCGTGAACCAGACGGTGGTGCCGAGCGCCTGCCAGAAGTCCTTGTCCTGGATGACCGCATGGTACTGGTCGAGGCCGACGAAGTACCGGGGCATGTAGGGCTTCGACAGGACGACATTGTGCCCGGCGATGTAGAGCGCATAGAGAAACGGATAGATCCCGATCGAGAAGAGGATGATCAGCGTGGGTGCCATGAGCAGCCACGGGAAGACCTTCCGGTTGGAAGGTCCCACCCTGGACAGCAGCCCCCGCCGGCGTACCGGGGCGGCGGCGGTCGCGAGGGAGGCGGCTTCGGACATCTCAGGCCTCTCGGAACGGACGGGGAGATCCGAGCTCCAGGGAGCCCGGATCCGAGGTCAGGACATCAGTTCCACTGCGCCGGCATGCGGTCGTAGTAGCTCATGTTGCGCCAGTTCTGCGGCGGCAGGTCCTTTCGGCCCTTCACGTAGTAGC
The DNA here is from genome assembly GCF_059501845.1 of Alsobacter sp. Classification (NCBI taxonomy): domain Bacteria; kingdom Pseudomonadati; phylum Pseudomonadota; class Alphaproteobacteria; order Hyphomicrobiales; family Alsobacteraceae; genus Alsobacter; species Alsobacter sp. The sequence continues at coordinate 426,360 of NZ_JCACDK010000011.1, forward strand.
CGCCCTTCTTCATGGCCTCGGTCATCCGCTTCTCCATGTTCGCGGCGGCCGTCTTGGAGTCGATCTGACCGATCCACACCTTGTTGCCTTCCTCGCCCATGATGTCGGAGATCTCGGCCCACTCGGGGATGCGCACGCGCTCGTCGGGGTTCGTGTCCTTGAGCATGAACTGGTAGACCGACAGCCACCACGGCTGGTACTTGGCCAGCGTCTCCGACTTGTAGGTCGAATGGCGCGAGGGCCCGGCGCCGAACTGCGTGGCGCGCTCCTGCACGTCCTTGGAGGTCATCCACTGGACGAAGGTCCAGGCGGCCTGCTTCTTGGCGGAGTCCTTGGACAGGCCGAAGGACCACGCGCCGAACCAGGGGTCGATCTGGCCGTCGGGGCCGGCCGGCGTATGCAGGTGGACGTTCTTGCCGGCCACTTTCGCCTGCGTCGCGGGATCCTCGAAGAAGCCCTTGATGAAGTCCTGGTAGTTCCAGGTGCCGAACGCGCCACCGGACTGGTAGACGGCGGTTGCCTCGCCGATCCCCCAGTTCGCGCTGTCAGCCGGCATGAATTGCTTCAGGCTGACGAAGTAGTCGATGGAATCGACTGTGTGCTTGTTGTTGATCGTGACTTTCCAGTCCTTGTCGAGGTACTCGTTGCCCTTTGTCTCCGCCGTCTGGAAGGCATAGAGGTAAGGCAGGTAGGTGACACCCCAGAACCACCGGCCGGGGATGTTGGCGAAGCCGATCATGCCGGACTCGGGCTTGTTCACCTTCTTGGCGGCGTCGAACATGTACTGCGTCGTGAACTCCGGCGAGAACCGCTCCGGGAGCTTGAAGCCCGCGGCCTCGGCGACGTCCTTGCGGAAGGTTGTGCCCACCGGCCCGGCCCCGAGCGGGATCGTGTAGAGCGTGTCGTTGTAGACGCCCGTGCCGCTGATGACGCGCGGCAGGAAGTCATTGATGTCGTAGTCCGCCGCGGTCAGGTCGGCGTTCTTGACGTAGGGCATGAGGGGATCGAGGAAGCCCGCGGCCGCATACTCGGCAAGCCACATGACGTCGACGGCGTAGATGTCGTAGGTGCCGGTTCCCTGCTGCATCTGGACGAGGGACTTCTGCCGGTACTGGTCGAACGGCACCTCCTCGACGATGACCTTGATGCCGTACTTCTTCTCGAACTCGGGAATGAACTTCCCGAGTGCCGCGAACTGCGGCATCGACGGCTGCAGGAACCGGATCTCCTGGCCCGCGAGGGCCTTCTGGGCGGCTGTCTGCGCCAGGGCGGCGGTCGAGGCCATCAGCGTCAGCGCGCAGGCTGCCGTGATGGTCTTCGCAAGTCCGATGGTCGTCACGTTTTCCTCCCCTCGTGAGTTCTCGTTCTGGACACATCACAACCCGCCCTTCGTAGGGCGGTGCTGGATTCAGGATGTCATCTGCAGGGTGAAGCGGGCCTGCCGCATGGTCCGGCCGCTGGCCTCGTCGAACAGGTAGACGAAGTCGGGATCGATCTTCGCCGCGATGGGTGCTCCGATCGTCTCCGGATGGAGCCGCGCGGCGTCGACCGACGTCATGACGCGCAGGATGGTGCCTGCCAGGTCGACATCGAAGATGACGCGAGAGCCAAGCGTCTCCACCGCGAAGATGCGCCCGCGCAGCACGCCGGCGGCGCCCAGGTCCGGCGCGCAGAGGGCGATGTGCTGCGGACGGATTCCCGCCACGAAGCGCTGCCCCAGGCGCAGTGAAACGCCGGCCTTCAGCCAGGCGCTGTCGAGAGGCACGATCCCGTCCCCGATCAGCAGTGCAGGCTGCCCGTCCCGCTCGCCGAGTTCGGCCTGCAGCGTGTTCATCGCCGGCTCGCCGATGAAGGTGGCCGCGAAGATCGTGTCAGGCTTGTCGAAGAGCGTCTGGGGCGCCGCGATCTGCTCGATCTCGCCCTGGTTGATCAGCACGATGCGGTCGGCCATCGTCATGGCCTCGAGCTGGTCGTGGCTGACGTAGAGCATCGTCGCCTTGTAGTCGCGCTGCAGGCGCTTGAACTCGACGCGCATCCGGGCGCGCAGCTTCGCGTCGAGATGCGAGATCGGCTCGTCCAGCAGGTAGCAGTTCGCATCGCGGACCAGCGCCCGGCCGATGGCGACGCGCTGCTGCTGCCCACCCGATAACTGAGAGGGGTAGCGCGCCATGAGCTGGTCGATCTGCAACGTCGCGGCGATTTCAGCGACGCGCTCCCTGATCTGGCTCTCGGCCATCCGCCGGACCCGCAGGGGATAGGCGAGGTTCTCGAAGATCGTCATGTGGGGAAAGAGGGAATGCTTGTCGTAGACCATGGCGAGCTTGCGCTCGCGCGGCGTCAGGTGGGTCACGTCGCGGCCGCCGATGTGGACGCGCCCGGCCGTCACGTCCTCCAGGCCCGCCACGAGGCGCAGGGTGGTCGTCTTCCCCGCTCCTGAGGGCCCCAGCAGGAAGACGGCCTCACGGTCGTCGACGGCGAAGCTGACACCCTTCAGGGCGGCATGGCCGTCCTTGTAGGTCTTGCTCACCGTCTCGATCCGAAGTTCCGCCATGGCTCCCTTCCACCCCGGCGACCGGTCGGGCTGCTTCGCGAGCCCGGGTCGCCTCGGCGCGTTCGTTCGCGCCTTCCTTGCCTGCCTCACTGCCGTCCCTGGGGCTGCCGAGGTCTGCCCGAGCGGCCCCATCGAATGAGGACACAGCTCCAGTGACAAAAATAAAAGTAATTTCCCCCGACTGGAAACGCAACGAAAAAAATTTCCTACGATGGTGCGGAAGGAGGTTTCGTTCGACGTGGCCGGCGCGATCGAGGGCGCGGCCCGCGACCCTCACAGCACGCGGCGCGGGGCCTGTCTGGCGGGACATGTCACGCGTAGTTCGGACGCACTGCCTCAGTAGCGCGTGAGGGCCGTGACGTCGGCCGTGCGCTCGAGCCCTTCGATCGCGCTCCCGAAGTTGCGGACCGCGTAGAGGGAGTAGAGGACGTCGATCACCTGGAGCTGGGCAATCTTCGAGACCATGGATTCATGATAGTCCGCCCGTCCCACGACACCCGTGACCGTGGGCGTGAACAGGCAGATGTCCGCGTGCCGGACGATGGGCGAGTCGGGAAAGGACGTGATGGCCAGGGTCTTGGCACCCTGGGCCTTCGCCTCGCGCAGGGAATCGACGGTGGAGATCGTCCGCCCCGAGTTCGAGACCCCGATCGCAAGGGATTGCGGACCCAGCGTGGACGTCGAGATCTGCCGGATTCCGAGATCGCGGAAAAAGCAGCAGCGCTTGCCGACCCGCATGAAACGCAGGATTGCGCTCTCAACGCAGAGAAGAGACGCGCCCATGGCGAAGAAAGCGAGGAAGTCCGCCTGGTCGATCACCTCGGCAGCCTTCTGCAGCTGATCGGCGGAGAGGCCGGCCTTCGTGTCCTCGACCGTCATGGCATAGCGCGCCGCCACCTTGGAGATGACCGATGCGGTGTCGTCGTCGTCCGTGATGTCTTCGTAGACATGACGGTCGACGGCGGCGAGACGCGGCGACCCGCCTTGCGACAGTTCCTCGGCGATGAGGATCTTGAACTGCTGGAAGCTCGGCACCTCGATCTCGCGCACGAAACGCGTGACGGTGGATTCCGAGACCTCGCACTGGACGGCGAGATCCTTGATGGAGATGGACTTCACCTCCTCCGGCGCCCGCATGACACGGTCGGCGATCCGGCGCAGGGCGGGGTTCATGTAGGCCGATCGCCACCGGATCCGCGCCAGGATCCCTTGCTTAACCTCCTTGCCACCGGCCACCCGCGAACTCCCTTTCCAGGACTCGGGCAAATTCTATACAGGGCATGGACTTCCGAAAAGAATTTCCTGCTGGCACCCTCGCGGCGGCTTATCGCTATGCGCCAAGGCCCATCGCCCTACCATGTCGCGATGGCAAGGCCGGCCGTGGTCCGGGCGCTGCGCAGGGCTTCCAGCGCGGTCCTCGCCGCCTGCATCGGGTCGGACCAGGCCTCGCGCCAAAGCCGCACGCCCCCCACCAGCGCCGGCGAGAGCACCTTCGAGGAAAAGCTCTCCACCGTGTAGTCGCCGGTGTAGCCGGCGTCGGCCAATGCGCAGAAGTATCCCTTGATGTCGAAGTGGCCACCGCCGAGAGCGCCGCGGCTGCTGTCGGCGACGTGGGCGTAGCCGAGCAGCGCCGCGTTGCGCCGGATGGCGGCGCCGATGTCGCCCTCCTCGATGTTCATATGAAACGTGTCCATGTGGATGAACATGTGCCGGCCGCCAGCATCCCGGATCATGGCAGCCGCCTCGTCCAGCGTGTTGACCATGAAGCTCTCGTAGCGGTTGACCGGCTCGAGCCCGAGCTTGACCCCGAGCTCGCCGGCCCTGCGGTCGAGGCGCCCCAGGCTGGCCACCACGCGCGCCCGCTGGGCGGCAGTGGGCGGGGCAGCATAACTGGCGAAGGCGGCGTAGGTGATGCCGCTGACCGCCGGTGCCCCGAGCTCGGAAGCGATTTCGAGGGCGCGGCCCACGGTCGCCTCCCCTCTCGCGGCAGTCTCGGGATCGTCCGAGGAGATGTCCGAGGCGGCACCCAGCGCCATGCCCAGCCGGAGCTCGATCCCGGCGTCCCGCACAGCGCGCCGCGTCAGCGGCAGGTCGAGCGCGTAGGGGTCGAACATGAGGACCTCGATGAGGTCGAAGCCGATCTCCGCCGCCGCGCGGCAGGAGGCCGTCGCGTGGGCCTCGTCCCACTGGTCGGTGAACAGGAGCGCATGGACACCCAGTTTGCCGGACATTGTTCCCCTCCCCTGCTCAGCCGAAGATCGAGCGGATCGTGCCGCCGTCGGCCCGATGGCAGACGCCGTTCATGGCGGTGTTCGTCATCAGCTGGACCACGCCCCGTCCATGCATGGCGGGGTCGATGAGGCGCTGCGTGAGGTTCGAGGGCTGCACGGTCCGGTAGAAGTCGGCGAGGCACTCCTCCACGCTCCTCCCCTGCTCCCTGGACAGCCCCTCGAAATAGCCCTGCACGGATTCGGTCGCCGTCGTGCCCGGCATGTAGCTGGTCACCCGGACCTCGGTGCCCCGCGTCAGTTCGGCCAGCGAGCGGGACAGCCCGAGCATGGCCGTCTTGGTGACGGAGTACGGCACCATGTTGCCGATGGAGCGGATGGCGGCCTCCGAGGAGATGAAGCACACGGCTCCTTCGTTGCGCGCCAGCATGTCCTTCAGGACGATGCGGGAGATGCGCACGGCAGTCATGACGTTGTGCTGGAAGTACTCGGCCCAGCGTTCGTCGGTCACCTCGAAGAAGTCGTTCACGTCGAAGACGCCGATGTTGTTGACGAGGAAGGACACGGGCCCGATCCCGCGCGCAAAGGTGGAGAGGCGCTCCGTGCCTTCCGCGGTCAGCAGGTCGGCGACGACACCCCGGGCGTTGGCCCCGATGGCGGCGCAGGCGGCGTCGAGCTTGGCCTGGTTGCGGCCGTTGATGACGACCGTGGCCCCCTCCTCGTGGAACGCGCGCGCGATGGCGTGGCCGATGCCCGTGGCGCCGCCCGTGACCACCACGACCTTGCCCTTCACTCCGAAATCCATGGCTCTCTCCCGCGTTCAGGTTGTCGCCGCGCCGACGAGGCGGGCGAGCCTCGCGGTCGCCCTGGCGATGTCGTCGTCCACGGCCTCAAGGGCCAACTGGTCCCCGCCCCAGGGGTCCTCGATGTCGGGCATGCTCCCCGGCTCCAGATACGCGCCCAGCAATCCCAGCCGCGCCCGGCAGGCCGGCGGACGCAGGGCCTGCAGGGCCGCGAGGCTCTCCCGGTCCATCCCCAGGATCAGGTCGAAGCGATTGAAGTCCTGCGCGCTGACCTGCCGGGCGCGGTGGGAGGACAGGCGGATGCCCGACCGATTCCAGTCCATCACGGCCGCACTCTCGACATGGCAACAGGTGGATCGTGCGGCGAGCATGCCCGCGGCGAGCGGCGACCGGTAGATGTTCCCCCTGCAGACCATGAGGATGGACAGGCGGTCGTGCGGGACGGGCGAGAGGTCCCAGAGCACGCCGGTCTCCGCCAGCATGGCATCCGCCCGGCTGGCCAGGCCGGCGAGGCGCCGTCGCCCGTCAACCGGATCCAGCGTGTTGAAGTCGAACAGCCCGAAGTGGTGGCCCAGCATTGCCCGCGCTCCGATGGCGTCGGCGAGGGCGACAGCCTCCTCGAGGGTCAGATTGCCGGGAACGCCGTTGGCGGCGCGCAGCGCATCGCGGCCGTTGACCGGAAGCAGGGCGAGGTCCACGCGAAAGGGCGACAGCCACTCGGCCTGCCCCGGCCATGGAACCGTGTCGCCGGAATGCCAGATCGTCACGCCTCGGCCGCGCAGCACAAAGCCCAGGAAGGAATGACCCTCGGGCGTGCGCGTCATCTGCTCGTGGGCCGCAGGCATGGCTGTCGCACTCACGCCGGGAGCGAGATCCACCGTCTCGCCGGCATCGATCAGCACCAGCCTGTCCGGCGGCACGCCGCGCTCGATGGCGCGCACCCGCTCGGCCCGGGGCGCCAGCACCCGCGCACCGGAGCTGGCGGCGAGCAGGGGGGCGATCGTGCCGGGGTCCATATGGTCGGTGTGCCCGTGGGTGCACAGCAGCCAGTCCACGTCCCGCAGGGCGGAGGGTGCCACCGGCGGCGGCATCATCCTCTCGTGCGGGAAGCGTGTCCCCCGGTACTTCTCGGCCAGGCTGTCGGAGAGATAGGGGTCGACAACGATTATCTGGCCACCCAGGGCGATGAGGAAGCCTGCCTGTCCCAGCCAGCCCAGCACCGCGCCCTCGGGGCCCGCCGCCAACGCGGGGGAATCTCTCCAGGGCCGGGCGGGCAGCACGCTCATCGCGGCTCCAGGACCCGCAGGAGATTCTCGACGGCTACGCGGGTCGCCCGCTCCACGCTCTCCTCGGTAAAGCCGCCGACATGCGGGGTAAGGATGACGCGCTCGTGCGTCGTCAGGGCCGAGGGCTCGGGCGGCTCGCGGCGGTAGACATCCGTCGCCAGGCTGCCCACCTGGCCCGTGTCGAGCGCTGCCACGAGGGCCTCCTCGTCGATCAGCTCGGCGCGGGCCGTATTGACGATGGCCACGCCCTTCTTCAGCTGCGCCAGCATGGCTCCGTCGAGAATGGGTCGCTCGCCGGGCGGGCAGTGCAGCGTGATCGCGTCCGCGCCGGTGAGGGCCTCCTGCAGCGAGGCGAAGCGGAAGCCGGGGCGGGCAAAGGAATTCGAGGGCGCGGGATCATGCCCGACGACCCACATGCCAAGCCCCAGCGCGAGGTCGACGACCTCCCGCCCGATCGCCCCGCAGCCGATCACGGCCAGCGTCCGGCCTTGCGCCTCGATGCCGATCCGGCGCTGCCAGTCGCCCTTTCGCAGGTGCCCGTCCGACCAGGGCACCGCCCGGAAGGCGGACAGCATCAGCGTGATGGCCAGTTCGGCGACGCCACGGGCATTGGCGCCGTTCGCCCGCTCGACGGCGATCCCGCGCGAGCGCGCAAAGTCGAGGTCGATGTTGTCCACGCCGGTCCCGTTCCGGCTGATAACCCTGAGACCCTCCGCAGCGGCCAGCACGCGCGGGCTGATCGGCTCGACTCCGGCGAGCCAGCCCACGCAACCCGGGACGCTGTGCAGCAGCTCGTCCTCGCTGGGGAGCTTGCCCGGCGACGGATAGACGATCTCGTAGCCCCGCTCGCTCAGCAGCGACAGGGCGGGATGACCGGCGCCCGACAGAGAGCGCGGCGTGACGGCGATCTTGCCCGGCATGGTCGCGTCCGTCAGCCGGTCCAGCGGGGATTGTCGACCATCACGGGCTTGCCGTCGCGCTCGACAAGCAGCTTGCGGAAGCCCATGGTGGCGATGGTGCCGTAGTCGTGCCCCGCATGACCGGGGAAGGCGAAGAACATCACGAAGGGCTCGGTCGACGAGATGTTGATCGAGCGATGCGCCCAGCGTCCCGGAACGTAGACGGCGTCGCCGCGCTTCATCTCGCGCCACTCCACCTTGCCTTCCGGCGTCTCCATCATCATGCCGCCATGGCCGGACAGGCAGTAGTAGATCTCGGCCGTGTCCAGGACCGTATGGAAATGGCCCTTCGTCATGAAGTATTCGTCGCCGATCCTGCCCGGCTTGACCGACGTCGTCCCGTAGGCGACGTTTCCGGTGGTCTCCGGCACGCCCATGTCGAAGTACTCGTAGACGAGCGGGTCGCTCTGGGCGACCGCGGCCTCGAAGGCGGCCGCGTCGTGGAAGTATCCCCTGAGAGCCGACAAGGGTCGTGCGATGGGCTTCGCGGTCCGGGACAGGCCGGTCACGGTGTCGAAGTCGAAGGCGGTCGGAGTCATGTCGGACATGGCGGGTGCTCCCTCAGATCAGCGTGAAGCGTCGCGGGCGATGCGGCCCAGCGTGTCGAAGGCGGGGCCGGACATCGGGATGTCGATGTCGAAGACTTCGGCGACGACGCGCGTCCAGCCGTGGATGAAATAGACCCAGCCGTCATGGACCGTGAGGCTGCGTGCCGCGGCAGCGGCCCTCCCCTGGTCGAGGAAGACGAGGTCGCCCCGGTAGTTGAATTCCCAGACAAGTCCGCCCTCGGGAAAGCGCACGGCATCGGTGAGCGGCGAGCCCGGCGCGTCCTTCCCCAGGCCCGTGGCGTTGATCACCATCGAGCGCGGCGGCAAGGCGCCGACGATGGCGTCTCCCTCCGCGGGCGAGGGCGCGAGCCGGTAGTCGATCGGAATGGAAAAGCCAATCTGCTGGTGGACGTGCCGCATCTCCGCGAGGCTTGCCTCGCGCCGGGCGGTCACCACGATCCGGGCCGGTACGTCGCCGCCGGAGGCCTTTTTGGTATGGAGGTAGAGCGTGAGTGCGAGCGATGATCCGCCCGAGCCCAGGATGCACAGGTGCGCTCCCGTCTCGGCCCAGTATCCCGCGGGAACGATCGCCTCCAGGCTCACGCCGGCGGTGATGGGGTCCTTGGCATGACCCGCGAGCCGGCTGCCGCGCTTGGAGATCGAGCTGACCTCGTGCAGCGTCTCGGCATAGGAATCGAGGTCGTCGAACAGGTCTCGCGAGGCCTTCAGCAGGTTGACCTTGTGCGTCGTCACCAGCGCCCCCAGCGAGAGCGGGTCGCGCTTGATGAAAGCGACGGCCTCCCGGTAGGCGGCGGGGTCGGAATTGGGGGCGAAGTCGATCCCCTTCATCACGGCGTCGAGGCCGAGATGATCCGACCAGGCCGGGAAGACCTTCATGATCGAGGATTTTCCGGTGGTCACGCCGATGAAGTACATCGTGCGGCGTTCGGCGGGCTGATAGGTCATGAGCGGCTCACGTGTGTTCGGCCCAGTCGCGCGCCCGGTCGACGGCGCGGCACCAGCCGGCATAGAGACGGTCCTGGTCGGCCCGGTCCGCGTTGGGCACGAACTCGCGGTCGAGCGTGAAGGCGGAACCCAGGTCGTCCTTGTCCCGCCAGAACCCGGTCGCCAGTCCCGCCAGGAAGGCGGCGCCGCGCGCCGTGGTGTCGACGACCTTCGGCCGCAGCACCCTGACGCCGAGCTGGTCGGCCTGGAACTGCATGACGAAATTGTTCATGGCCGCACCACCGTCCACCTTGAGGTCGGCGACGGAAATGCCGGCGTCACGCTCCATGCAGCCGATCACGTCGCGGATCTGGTAGGCCATGCTCTCCAGCGCGGCGCGGATCAGGTGGTCGCGGTTGGCACCGCGGGTGATCCCGACGATCGTGCCCCTCGCGTACTGGTCCCACCAGGGCGCGGACAGGCCGGTGAAGGCCGGCACGATGTAGACGCCGTTCGTGTCGGGGACATGGGCCGCCGACTGTTCCGTCTCGGCAGCGTGGTGGATCAGCTTCAGCTCGTCGCGCAGCCATTGCACGACGGACCCAACGGTGAAGAGCAATCCCTCGAGGGCATATTCAATCCGCCCGTCGATGCGCCAGGCCACGGTCGTGAGCAGGCCCGTCTGGGAGGGCAGCGGCGTGCGGCCCGCGTTCATCATCAGGGATCCACCCGTCCCGTAGGTCGCCTTGACCATGCCGGGGGCGAAGCACGACTGGCCGAACAGTGCGCCCTGCTGGTCGCCGATCGAGGACGCGACGGGGATGGATCCCCCGAGCAGGGACGCCTCCGCAAGGCCGTAGACCTCGGAGCTGTCGCGGACTTGCGGGAGCACGGCGCGGGGCACGTTCAGCTCCTTGAGGAGCCGGTCGTCCCACTCGCCCGTCCGGATGTTGAACAGCAGGGTGCGCGATGCGTTGGAGGCGTCGGTGACGTGGACCTTGCCGCCGGTGAGGTTCCAGATCAGCCAGCTGTCGATCGTGCCGGCGGCGAGCTCGCCGCGCTCCGCCCTGGCCCGGGCGCCGGGGACGTTGTCGAGCACCCAGGCGATCTTGGTGCCGGAGAAGTAGGCGTCGATGACGAGGCCCGTGGTCTCCTTCACGTAGGGTTCGAGCCCACGCTCCTTGAGCGCGTCGCACACCCCGGCGGTGCGGCGGTCCTGCCAGACAAGGGCATTGTGCAGGGGGCGGCCGGTGGCGCGGTCCCAGACGACGCTCGTCTCGCGCTGGTTGGTGATCCCGATCGCGGCGATGTCGCCAGGCTCAGCGCCTGCCTGGGCCATGGCCTCGCGCGCCACGAGCAGCTGGGTGGTCCAGATCTCGACCGCGTCGTGCTCGACCCATCCCGGCTGTGGGTAGATCTGCTGGAACTCCCGCTGGGCGAGCGCCGCGACGTTGCCGGCGCGATCGAACAGGATGGCGCGCGCGCTCGACGTTCCTTCGTCGAGGGCCATCACGTATTTCGACGGCATTGGGTCCTCCCCCTGGATGATCAGCCGTTCGGCTTGAACATGATCTTGTGGTAGGGGCCGAAGCTGCGCGCCTTCAGCGCCTTGAAGATGGCAGGCGCTTCGTCGAGGCTCGCGCGGTGCGTGATGAGCGGATCGACGACGAGACGGCCGTTGGCCAGAAGCTCCATGACGTCGAACCACTCCTTGCCCGGGAACGGCAGCGAATAGGAATTCCACGATCCCACAACCTGGAGCTCGTCGCGCACGAGACGCGCGAACGCCTTCTCCGCAAGCACCACGTCGCCATAGGCCGTACCGTAGAGCATCACCGTGCCCTGCTTGGCCGTGACCAGGATCGACAGGTCGCGCCCGGCGCCGGAGCCGGCGCATTCGAGGGCGATCCGCACGCCGCTGCCGCCGGTTGCCGCCTTCACGGCCGCGACCGCGTCCTCCTTCGCCGGGTTGATGCAGACGTCCGCCCCGATCTCGCGGGCGAGCGCCAGCTTGTCCTCGTCCACGTCGATTGCGATGAGGGGCTGCGCGCCGGACAGCTTGGCGAACTGCAGGGCGAAGTAGCCGAGCGCCCCGCAACCCACCACGGCCACCGCATCGCCCAGCGAGACGTCGAGCTTGTGAATGCCGTGCAGGATGATGGCTGCGGGCTCGATCGTCGCGGCGACCTCGTCGCTGACGCCGTCCGGCACTTTCAGCACGTTGCTGGCCGGGGCGCAGATGAACTCCGCGAACGCCCCATCGCTGCGCGACCCCATGAAATCATACGTGTCGCAGAGCGAGAACTGGCCGGCCCTGCACCAGGCGCAGTCCCGGCAGGGCATCAGAGGCGCCACGGCCACCCGTTCGCCCGGAGCGAGGTGGGCGACGTTGGCGCCGACGCGTTCGACGCGACCGGCGAACTCATGCCCCGGGATCGTCGGGAACCGGTATGTGCCGGTCACCATGACCCGCCCGATGTCGGACCCGCAGATGCCGGCGGCCATCACACGGACGAGCACATCGTCCGCGCCGATGTCGGGAAGCGGGACATTCTCGACCCGCAGGTCGCCCGGGGCGTGCAGCACCGCGGCCCTCATTGCAGCGTATCCTTCTGGGGGAAGATCACGGTCTTCAGGCCCTGGCCGGAGAGGGCGTGGTCGAAGGCGGCGACCGCGTCGTCCATGCCGAAGCGGTGGCTGACGAGCCCGGTCACGTGGATCTTGCCGGTTTCGACGAGGGTCAGCGCACGTCCGTAGTCGTCGAGGCTGGAGCCCGTCGAGCCCAGGAGCTTGAGGCTCCAGTAGTGCACCTTGTTCGTGTCGATCTCGGCCTTCATCCCCTTGGTCAGGCCCGAGAAGAAGTTCATGCGGCCGAAACGCGCCAGGCAGGCGATGGCCTGCCCCTGCAGCTCCGGCGCGGGCGCGCAGGTCAGCGCCACGTCGACGCCGTAGCCGCCCGTCAGGCGCATCACCTCCTCGACTGGATCGCACCGGCTGGAATCGACGGTGTCCGTGGCGCCGAAGGCCGCAATCTCCGCGACCCGGGCGGCACGCCGCCCCACGACAATCGCCTGCCGCGCCCCATAGGCACGGGCCAGCTGCAGGAAGAGCCCCGCGATCGGCCCGGTGCCGAGGACAAGCACCCGGTCTTCGGGGGTCACGTGGAGGTCTTTCCAGGCATTAAAACAGCAGGACAGGGGCTCGACCAGCGACGCCTCGAGGTAGGACATCGACTCCGGGATCGCGACGAGGTTGCCGCCCCGCAGTGCAGGCGCCGTCACCGTCATGACCTGCTGGAAACCGCCGTCGATGTTGATGCCAAAGGCATCGTAGTCCGGGCACATGTTGTTCAGGCCCTTGCGGCACATCTCGCACGCCCCGCAGCCGATGTTCGGCACGACCGAGACGCGGTTTCCGACCCGCCAGTGCTTGACCTGTGAGCCGACCTCGATGATCTCGCCGGCCAGTTCGTGGCCGAGCACGCGGGTCTCGTCAGGGCCGACCCGGAAGTGCCCGCCGCGGATGATCTTCAGGTCGGTGCCGCAGATCGATGCGGCATGGACCCGGATCGACAGCTCGTCCGGGCCGGGCACCGGCACGGGCCGCTCATCCAGCGTCACGCGGCCCTGCCCCTTGTAGACGGCCGCCTTCATCCGCTCAGACCTCCATGCCGTAGCGATGGGCCTTGTGCGTGGGGTAAAGGCTGATCGTGGGGATCGTCACGTCCGGCGTGCGGGTGGCCACGAAGAGGGCGAGCCAGGCCACGCTGTCGACTTCGATGCAGCTGGCGTGAATGCCCTCCTTCATCTCCTTTTCGTCCAGCCAGCCGTCGAGGTAGGCGGGCAGGTCTCCATCATAGAGACCCTTGTCGATGATCTCGGTCATCGGCGTCTTGACGTGGCTCGGATTGAGCACCGTGACGCCGATCTTCTTGTCCTTGCCTTCCAGCAGGATGTTCTTGGAAAACCCGAGCATGCCGTGCTTGGAGGCTCGGTAAGGGCTGTGTCCCGGGCCCGAGGCGACGCGGGTGGACGAGGAGCCCATGTTGATGATGCGGCCGCCCGTCGACTGCTTTTCCATGTAGAGGAAGGCCTCGCGGCAGCACAGGAAGACCGCCGTGAGGTTCGGTCCGATCGTCTTGTTCCATTCGTCGAGGGTGACTTGCGTGACGGGCGGAGCCAGACTGTCGCGGCCGGCCGAGTTCACGATCACGTCGATCGAGCCCCAGGCATCGTGAACCTGCTTGAAGAACCGGCGAACAGTGTCCTCTTCGGTGACGTCGGCGAAAATCGGCAGGACAGTGCCACCCTCGGCGGCAATCTCGGACGATACCTTGTCCAGGCGCGCACGGTCGAAATCGATCATCGCGACCTTCGCCCCGTTCTGGGCGTAGATCCGCGCCACGGCTTCCCCGATCCCGGATGCGGCACCGGTCACGATGCAGGACTTCCCTGCCAGCGACAGTCCCTCCGAGAGTGTGTTGTTCGCCATGGTGGTTCTCCGTTCAGGGTCGTCGAGCCGGCCGCGGCCGGTGAATGTCAGGCTCGCCGGGCCAAGGCCACGGCCTCGGCCGTCAGGCGGGTGATCTCGTCGAAGCGGCCGGCCCGCACGAGCGCGGGGTCGACCATCCAGGAGCCGCCACAGGCCAGCACCGCCGGCAGGGCCAGCCACGACGACAGGTTGCCCGGTCCGATGCCGCCCGTGGGCACGAACTTCATGCCCGCATAGGGACCCGTCAGCGCCTTGAGGAAGGCGACGCCGCCGCTCGCCTCGGCAGGGAAGAACTTCACCGTGTCGAGGCCATGCGCCATGGCCTGCTCCACGCCGGTGGGATTGTTGATGCCGGGCACGATCGGCATGCCTTCGGCGGCTGCCGCCTCCACCGTGGCGGGGTTGAATCCGGGCGTGACCAGGAAAGTGGCTCCGGCAAGGCGCGCCTCACGGACCTGCTGGGCAGTCAACACCGTGCCAGCGCCCACAAGCATCTCCGGCACCGCGTCGCGAATGCGACGTATGACCTCCGCCGCCGCGGCCGTGCGGAACGTGACCTCCGCGACGGGCAGCCCCCCGGCCGCCAGGGCCTTCGCCAGGGGCACCGAGTGATCGGCGTCCTCGACGACCACGACCGGCAGCAGGCGCGTCGCGCGGATGCGTGCTTCGATGGCCGCGAAACCGCCTGTTGCCGGACTGTTCATCCAACTGCCCAATCTCAGTCGTTGCCTATGAGCGGATATAAAATGAAATTTCTTGCTGCGCAATGGATATCGAAATCATTTCGTTCCGAGGGCAGCCTGAGAGCGGCGAGCCAGCGCCACTCAGCCATTCTGGCGGTTGATCTGGAGACGACACTCAACGAGATCGTCACCGTTGTCGCGGAGTAACCTCCCCTGTCCGCTGGGCGAGGCGCGTCGCGGGGCCAGGCCGCAGCGGGTCACAGGACACTCCGGATCGTTCCGCCCTCGGCCCGCATCGCCATCCCGTTCAGATGCGGGCTGGCTGCGAGATGCACGACGCTGGCGGCGATCTCCTCGGGCGCGATCATCCGACGGATCAACGAGGTGGGTTCGGTCTCGTCAAAATATCGCGCGACGACTTCCTCCCGGGACAGGCCGTTCGTCCGGGCAATCTCGTCGTGGTAGGCGCTAACGGCGGCCGTCGCCGTGGGACCGGGCAGGATGGTGTTGACCCTCACCCGCGTGCCGCGCGTTAGCTCCGCGAGTGCGCGCGACAACCCCAGAAGACATGTCTTCATAGCGCCATAGTGCGGCATCCAGGGCTGCGGCTTCACCGCGCTCTCGGAGGAGACGAAGACGATGCTGCCCTCTCCCCGCTCGAGCATGTCCTGCATGAGCAGACGGGACATGCGGACGCCGCTCATCACGTTGACATCGAAGAAGCGAAACCAGTCCGCATCCGTCGTCTCGAAGAAAGGCCGGACTTCGAAGATCCCGACATTGTTGACGAGGATGTCGACCGGTGCGCGCGCCCGCGCGAGGTCGACAAGTGCAACGGCGTCCTCGGTCCGGGTCAGGTCGCAGGCCATGCCCTGCGCGCCGGACCCGAGGGTGGCGAGCGCGGCGACGACGTCGGCCGGCTCCAGGCCACTGATCGTCGCGACGGCGCCCTCGGCCAGGAACGCCTTGGCGATCGCCAACCCGATCCCCGTCGCTCCGCCTGTGACGAGAACATGCTTCCCTGTCAGCTTGTAGTCCATCGCTTCCCCCGTCAGGCCAGCGGCAAGGGTGCGTTCGGCGAGTTCTTGAATTCGACCGTCGTGAAAATCAGGGTCGTGTCCCCGGTGTTCTCCAGATCATGAACCATGGATTCACCGGCCCCGAACGTGAAGTGCCGGACGTCGCCGGCCAGGTAGCTGGTCTCGCGCGTCGCGCCCGATCCATCATGAGAGCGCGAACGGCCGGCGTTGATGGCGACCCAGAAGTAGTTCAGCACGTGCCGGTGGAACCCCACCCTCTCGCCGGGGCGCAGTTCGATGCGCCAGACCCGCACCGCATCGGTCTCCGACAAGAGGTCCTGCCCGACGCGACCGTTCATCGACTGGCGCGCCAGTTCCGCGTGCAGGTCGGGCGTCCAGCCCACGTGATGCTCTGTCATGATCGCCTCGCTAGATCGTCGGAACCACGCCTCCGTCCACGCCCAGCACGATACCCGAGACGTAGTCCGACACGTCGGAGGAAAGGTAGAGAACGGCGCGGGCCACATCCTCCGGCCGACCGAGACGGCCGGCGGGCAGGCCGCTGTCGGCGAGGAAGGCGGCCACGGCTCCGTCGCGGTCCGTGCGGTCGATCCCGTAGTGGTCGGCCAGGGAGTCGAGAAAGCCGCCCGGCGCGTCCCAAAGCTCCGTCCGGACATGGGCTGGAGCCACGACGTTCGAGCGCACGCCGGAGCGCGTATAGTCGCGCGAAAGGACCTTCGACAGCATTGCCACCGCTGCCTTCGACACGGAGTAGTCAGGCAGGAGAGGATGGGGCTTCACCCCGGCCTCCGATCCGCAGTGAATCATGACGCCGCACCCCTGATTCAGCATGGGCGGCAGGACGGCTCGCGCCATGCGGACATACCCCATCAGGTTGAGGCCGAGCGTCGCCTCCCACTCGGCGTCGCTGACCGACAGGAAATCGGTTCGCGCCGGCGCGACCCCCGCATTGTTGAAGAGGATGTCGACCCTCCCGAAGGCATCGAGCGCGGCGGCGACGATGCGGGCGGCGGAGCCTGCCTCGGTCAGGTCCGCCTCGACGGCCTGGATCGGCCCGAGCACCCGGGTCGCGGCGAAGCGATCGAGCATCAGCCCGGCGCCCACGACCTTGGCCCCGGCCGCGAGAAAATGGCGCGCCGTCTCCAGCCCGATGCCGGAACCCGCGCCCGTCACAATCACGACCTTGCCGGCCAGGTCGTGGAAGCCGGGACCCGGTCCTGTCACGGCACGATCCTCTCGGCCCGGAGCCGGTCGAACACGTCGATGAACGACTGCTCGCTGTCCTGCACGGAATTGAAACCCAGGGATCGCGCCTTGGCCATCGAGTGCACGCATTCCATCGGCCGCCCCAGGTCGAGGTCGGTATGCCAGGCGGAGGCCAGCGACGAGAGGGGTTGGGGCTGCAAGGCATGACGCTGGACGATGGCATCCCAGTCGGCGCCCATATCCGCCATCCGGGGCGCCAGCGGGCTGAACATGCGAGGATCCTCGACCACCTCGACGCCGAAATAGGCGGCAATGACCCGCCACAGCCGGTTCCAGCGAAAAACGTCGCCGTTCACGGCATTGAAGGCCTCGTCGGCGGCATTGGGCTCGGTGCCGGCCCATATGATCTGCCGGGCGAGAAGGCGGGCATCGGTAATGTCGTTCAGTCCCGCCCAGGCCGTGGGGGACCCGGGAAAGATCATGGGCTCGCCACGCGCTTTGCAGAGACTGGCGTAGCAGGCGAGCGTGGCACCGATGTTCATGAGGTTGCCGACGGCGTAGCCGATGATCGTGTGAGCGCGATGAACCGTCCAGGAAAACCCGTGCCGGGCAGCACTCGCCATGACGATGTCTTCGAGTTCGTAGTAGAAATTCTTCTTCGGCAGTCTTGGTGCATCCTCCCTGAACGGGGTGACCGGCGTGACCTTCCCATAATCCTCGAAGGGCCCCAGATAGTGCTTTGCCCCGGTAACGATGCCGACATGGGCAAGAGCGCTCTTGCGCTCGAACGGAGCCAGAATATTGCGGAGCATCTGGCCATTGAGACGAATATTCTCGTCTTCACTTCGGCCTAGCGTCCAGGTGCAGTAGAAGATGTGTGTCGGATCGAGATCCTCGATCTTGTCGCAAGACCCGGGATCCAGCAGGTCCACCGACCGCCACAGTATCGAGGACTGGCCGAGCGGTGGGCGGCGCGACAGCCCGTGGATCTCCCATCCCCCTTGCGCCTGAAGTTGCTCGGCAACGTTGAGCCCCACGATCCCCGTGACGCCGACGATCAATGCGCGCCTTCGGTACATGGGCGGTCCCCTTGCAATGACATCTGGCCGCCTAGCAAATCTCATCGCATGATTTCCGGAAGCGCCGAATGGACACATCGAGAGTGAAGGAAATTCACGCATGAGGGTTTCGTGCTGAACCGGAGCGGCGAAATGGAGGTCTTCGCCCGCGTGGTGGAAGCCGGCAGCCTGACCTTGGCCGCTCACGCGCTGCATCTCTCGCCCTCGGCAGTCAGCAAGCTCCTGGCGCGGCTGGAGGCACGCCTGGGCGTGACACTGATGCGCCGCTCGGCGCGAGGACTGGCCCTGACCGTCGAGGGCGAGCGGTACTACGACCGCGCCCGGAGCATCCTGAAGGACATCGAGGAGGCCGAGGAACTCGCCACCTCACGCGGCAGCCCCAAGGGCCTGCTGCGCGTAAACTGCAACATTCCCTTTGCACAGCACTACCTGATGCCGATCTTGCCTGAATTCCTGCGGCTCCATCCGGCGATCACGGTGGATCTCTCGCAGTCCGACCGGACGGTGGACCTCATCCAGGCCCAGGCCGACGTGGCCATCCGCACCGGCCACCTTGGCGACACGACGCTTCGGGCGCGCAAGCTGCTCAGCTCGCCCCGCCACGTCGTGGCATCGCCGGCCTATCTGGAACGTCGCGGCCGCCCCGGCTCACCGTCTCAGCTCACGCGACACGATTGCCTCGGCTTCAACCTACGGCGAAACCTGGATGTCTGGCCGTTTCGCGACCCGTCAGGTGCCGCGTGCAACCACCTGGCGGGAGGGACGCTCAGGCTCGACAATGGCGAGGCGGTGCGCCAGATGGCCCTCGCCGGCGTCGGGATCGCGCGCCTGTCGGCTTTCCACGTCGGGCCGGACATCGAGGCCGGCCGGCTGATTGCATTGCTGGAAGAGTTCAACCCCGGCGACCAGGAACCCGTCCAGGCGCTCTTCGTTGACCGCGCCCATTTGTCGGACCGGATTCGCGTCTTCATCGATTTCATCGCCGCGCGCGTGCCCGACATGGCGGCACGCCGGCGCCCATGACCGGTCGCCCGAGAGGATTTGCTCCAATCAGCCCCTCTCCTCCCAGGGCGGCGGGTCGCCGAAAGCTTTGCGCAGGTGGGCGACAAGTGCGCGGATCTTGCCCGTCGTTCCGGGGTCGCGGGGATGGGCGACGAAGAGCTCGGCGCTTTGCGGCGTGCGGTCGAGTTCGACGATCCGCAGAGCACCCTGTCGCAGGTCGTCATGGATCAGGAAGCGCGGCAGGAGCGCGACGCCCAACCCGGCCAGCGCCGCGCCGCGCATCATCAGCCCGTTGTTGAGCCTCAAGGCCGAGCGTGACCGCACCACCTCGGTTCCGGCAGGGCCCTCGAACCGCCAGTCCGATTCCCGGCGGCTGTAGAAGATGGCTTTGTGCGCCGAGAGATCCGTCACCGCCCGAAGCGGTGGCGCCGTTTCGAGATAGGACGGCGCGGCGACGAGATGGCGGGAGCTTCGCGCGAGGCGATGGGCGATCAGGTGCCGGTCTGACACGGGGCCATGCCGGATGACGGCGTCGAAGCCGTCCGCGGCTGCGTCGACGAAGCGGTCGTCGAGATCGAGCGTCAGGTCGATGCGCGGATGAGCCTGGAGGAAGGCGTAGAGCGGCTTTTCAAGATGCAGGATCCCGAAGCTGACGGGGGCGGAGATCCGCAGCGGCCCTGCGAGTTCGCCGCTGTGCCGGGCCAGCTCGGCCACGGCCTCCTCCGCCTCGCCGAGAATGCGCCTGGCGCGCTCCAGGAACATGCGGCCATTCTCCGTCAGGGCGGAGCGTCGCGTCGAGCGCTGCAGAAGCGTGACGCCCAGCGCGCGTTCCAGGTCCGCCAGGCGCTCGCTGACGACGGACTTGGCCAGCCCAAGTCGCAGCGCGGCCGCCGTGATCGACCCGGTCTCGGCGACGCAGACGAAGGCGGTGATGCCGTCCAGCTTCATGATTGTTCGACTTTCCCGAACGCCTGGACCGCCGGCCGGCGGCTATCCCCGACGGTGCGGCAGGCTCACCCTGCTGTCGAGACTGTCGCTACAGCCGGAGCCTTCCATGTCCAGCATTCCCCCTCTCGCTCTCGCCGCTCTCTTGCTCGCAGCGCCCGCCGGCATGGCCTTGGCCGGGGGACCGGCCCCGTTTCCGGCTGACTTCCAGGTGAGAGAGATCGCTGCCAACGGGACCACCCTGCACGTGCGCACGGGAGGACAGGGGCCGGCGGTCGTGCTGCTGCACGGTTATGGCGAGACCGGCGACATGTGGGGGGCGCTCGCCGCCGACCTCGCCCGCGACCACACCGTCATCGTGCCCGACCTTCGCGGCATGGGGCTCTCTTCCCGGCCAGCAACTGGCTACGACAAGAAGACCCAGGGAGAGGACGTCGCCGCCCTGCTCCGCGAACTCGGCGTCGGCGACACGGACCTCGTCACCCACGATATCGGCAACATGGTCGGCTACGCTTTCGCGGCGGAACACCGCGATATCGTGCGCCGCTTCGTGCTCATCGACGCGCCGCTGCCCGGCGTCGGGCCGTGGGAGGAGATCCTCAAGAACCCGCTGCTCTGGCATTTCCGCTTCGGCGGACCGGACATGGAACGCCTCGTCGCCGGACGAGAGCGCATCTATCTCGACCGCTTCTGGAACGAGTTCTCCGCCCATCCCGACCGCTTCCTGGAAGAGTCGCGGTCCCACTACGCCGCTCTCTACGCCGCGCCGGGGGCCATGCATGCGGGCTTCGCGCAGTTCGCCGCGTTCGACGAGGACGCGGCCGACAACAAGGCGTTCCTCGCGCAAGGCAAGCTGGACATGCCGGTGCTCGCTCTGGGCGGGGAGAAATCCTTCGGCCTCACTATGGCCGCGGTGATGGGCTTTGCCGCGAACAGGGTCACCGGCGCGGTGGTGCCGGATTCAGGGCACTGGATCATGGAGGAGAACCCGGCGGCCACCGTCGGTCTCGTCGGGGCGTTCCTTCGCTCGGGCATGCGGGATCAGCGGCTGACGCCACAGGCGATCGCCGCGGTCCCCGTCGCTCCAGCCACGCCCGGCACGTCGGGCGTGGCCGGGCTGGAGACCCGGGTCCTCTCGGGCGACCCCTCGGCGCCCGGTCCCTATACGATCCAGCTGACCGTGCCGCCGCACACGCGCATTGCCGCGCACCGCCACCGCGACGACCGGTCGGCTGTCGTCGTCTCCGGCGAATGGTGGTTCGGTTACGGAACCGGCGCGGATGCCGGCGGGCTCGCCATGCTCCCGGCCGGAAGCGTCTACACCGAGCCGGCGGGACGCCGGCATTACGCGGAAACGGGCGACACCGGCGCTACCGTCGTCATCAGCGGAAATGGGCCGACCGACACGACGTTCGAACGCCCATGACGACCAAGGGCGGCGACGGAACTCAGTCCGCCCGGACAGAAGCTTCGCGCAACTCCGTCCGCCTCGCGCCAGAGACCGGTTGCTGATTGCCGATTTGTCCGGGTCGAGCCGCTGGACGGGATTGGGGTCTTCTGCAGGTCCCGACTTCAGCCGTGTCTGCACTTAGGACTGCGTCGGGACCGGCGAGCGGTTCGCCGAACAGGAGCGACATCGGCTCGCGGACGATCGGCCGCTAGCCGGTGTGAGATCAAGCCGTCAGTTCGATTGCCCCGCGGCGAGGACCAGGACCGGCTTGGTGCGGTAGAGGTCGGGATAGAGTTGCGACAGCGCTTCCACCTTCGGAAGGTCGTTGATCACGATGTAGGGGTAGGCGGGGTTGCGGACGAGGAAGTCCTGGTGGTGCTCCTCCGCCGGGAAGAAGGCGCGCCGAGGCTCGATGCGTGTCACGATGGGGCGGCCGAACACGCGGCCCTTGTCGAGTTGGGCCACATAGGCCGCTGCCACCCGCGCCTGCTCCTCGTCGGCCGGGAAGATGGCCGAGCGGTACTGCGTGCCTCTGTCTGGTCCCTGGCGGTCGAGCTGCGTGGGGTCGTGCGCGACCGAAAAGAAGATGCGCAGGAGCGTTCCGTAGCTCACCTTCCGTGGGTCGAATGTGACCTTGACGGCCTCGGCGTGGCCGGTCTGTCCGGTGCTGACCATCTCGTAATGGGCAGTCGCCCGATCGCCACCGGCATAGCCGGAGACGGCGCTGGTGACGCCGTCGACATGCTGGAACACGGCCTGCACGCCCCAGAAGCAGCCGCCTGCGAGGATCGCGGTCTCCGACGTCCTCGCCCTGGCGGCGTCGACGGCGGGCGGCGGGACGATCCTGGGAGCCTCGGCGTGTGACGACGGCGCAAGCAGCACGGCGAACGCCGCCGCAGCGAAACCGAGACTGGCGAAAACGAGCCCGCGGCCAGGCCGCTTCGAGACACGTTGCATGGTGCTTACTCCCTGATTGAAAGCGACCTGTGGCTTTGGAACTCCAAGATGGGACGCTGCAGTCGCGCGACGCGGCGTCTGCGCACGCCCACCCTTGCCATGGCTCACGCCGCCTCGAAGGCCATCGCCACTCCGTTCATGCAGTAGCGCAGGCCCGTGGGCTTCGGACCGTCGTCGAACACGTGTCCTAGGTGGCCACCGCAGCGGCTGCAGTGCACCGCAGTGCGCGTCATAAACAGGGACGTGTCCCTGGTCTCGCCGACCGCATTCGGGAGGGGACGCCAGAAGCTCGGCCATCCCGTTCCACTGTCGAACTTGGTATCGGACGAGAACAGCCTCTGTGCGCATCCCGCGCACGTGAAGGTGCCGCGCCGGTGCTCGTCATTCAGCGCCGAAGTGTATGGCCGCTCGGTCGAGCTCATGCGGAGGACCGAGAACTGGGCCGGCGTCAGCAGCCTGCGCCACTCGCTGTCGGTTTTCGACACGGGGAAAGTCTCCGCGGCGGCCGTGTTCCTTCTCAGCAGGAGCACAGCAAGTGCTGCTGCGCCTCCCAGCATTCCGCGTCGCGACACCGACATGGCAGCCTCCGTCCCTGGTTTCTCGTGACTCCTACGGCGCGCCGACCGCATCCGTTACGGGACGGAGGCTCCGATCACTCCGATGTGACCCGGACCGCGGGCGTAACGACCGTCGACGTACGGCCATCGGGTCACCTGCCGGTGTCGCGCTGCGGGGGATTCCTCTGCCGGACTGGGATCGTCGGCTTACCGAGTCGCCCGCTCACGAACGCGTCATTCGTCGTAACCAACGTTCATCACCGTCGAACTCTTCTGGGATGACATATCCGGGAGACGATCGTCATGGTTTCGAGAGCCAGTCTCGCTTGTGCTGCATGTGCCGTGATCGCGTTCGGGCTGCCGAGCGCGCAGGCGGCCAGCTCCAGGCTCGTCGTCGTCGAACTCTTCACCAGCCAGGGTTGCTCGTCGTGCCCCCCTGCGAACGCCAACCTGATCACGCTGAGCAAGAGGCCGGGCGTGCTGGCGCTGAGCTTCGGCGTCACCTACTGGGATTACCTGGGCTGGAAGGACATCTTCGCGCGGCCTGACTATACGGACAGGCAGGCGAGGTACGAACCTCGCCTCGGCCGATCGGGATCGTTCACGCCACAGATCGTCGTCAACGGGAACGCCGACGTCGTCGGCAACGACCTTGCCGAGACGAGCGAAGTGATCGCCGCATCCCGCCCGCCGGCCGGGCCCGAAATCACATTGGCCGGACAGTCCGTCCGCATCGCCAACGCCGCCGCTTCCGAGGCTGCCGACATCTGGCTCGTGCGCTACGATCCCTCGGTGCTGGAGGTTCCCGTCAGACGCGGTGAGAATGGCGGGCGCACCCTCCCCCACGGCCATGTCGTCCGCGACCTCGTCCGTCTCGGCGCGTGGTCCGGGGCAGCCACGACCATCCCCGTCCCGCCGGCACCTGCCGGGCTGCGAACAGCGGTCCTCGTCCAGTTGCCGCGGGGCGGGCCGATCCTGTCGGCCGCGACCGACTAGCGGCGTCTTCCCGCACCCGCGTTCCCAGGCGATCGATGAAGTCTCCCCCTCCCCGGTACCCCCGGACCCCTGACGGCCGGTACTTCATGGTGCGCGGCCGCCTCTGGCGCTGCACGAACCCTGCCGTCTCGCAGGACGAGCGCGCCGAGCTGACCCGGGAGCTGATGGCGGCACGGCGTGCCGTCGGGGTCGCAAAGAGGTCAGCGGACGCCGAGGCACTCATGGCCGCGCGGGCGGCAGTCGACCGGGCGAAGGTCGCCCTGGGAGAGCGAGGACCCGTGTGGTGGACGGACGGCGCTCCCGACTTCAACCAGTGCCTGGCACGGAACACGCCTTATGCCGAGTGGGCGCGGTCGATCGAGGGCACGTAGGCGGGCGATCAGGCCTTGCACGATGTGCCGGTGGACCACGGCCATCGGTCGAGCAGATCTGCGAACTCCAGGCCGTTGGCCAGCATGGCCAGCGCAGGACGGGCACGCTCCCGCCCGGGCCCGAGACCGCGGCAAGGTTTCCGCCTCAAGACGAGGGGTCCATCACGGATCCGAATGGCACGCTTCGAGGATCGTCGTTGGTATCTGCGCTGCCGCCTCGGCAGAGTGGAAGCCAGGAGGACACCATGGCTCTCGAACTCCGCCCCAATTGCGAATGCTGCAACCGGGACCTTCCCGCCGACGCGCGGGAGGCGATGATCTGCACGTTCGAATGCACGTTCTGCGCGGCCTGCGTCGCGGATGTGCTGGAGAATGTCTGCCCGAACTGCGGGGGCGGCTTCGCTCCCCGCCCGATCCGGCCCCGGAGGGAATGGCGGCCCGGCCTGTCCACCGCAACGCGTCCACCCTCCGTGCGGCGGGTCCACCTCTCGTTCCCGATCGACGACGTGAAGGCTTTTTCGGCTCTGGTGCGCGACGTTCCGCCCGAGGACCGCTGACCCGAAATCCTCAGTCCTGTCGCGCGGCATCGCCGGACCGGAGCGAGAGCTCCGTCTCGAAGGCCGCGCGCCACGCATCGGGGATGGCCTGCGGCCGTTGGTGCTCGCGGTCGACGCAGACGTGGACGAACCTGCAGGCGGCGGCTGCCTCCGCCGATCCCGCCGCGAAAGCCCCGAGGACATAGGTCACCGACGTCCGTCCCAGGCGCTCTACGCCGATGCCGACGTCGACGGAGACGGGAAAGGCGAGGCTCGCGAAATAGCGGCACCGTGTCTCGGCGACGACGAATATCGGGCCGTCACCATGGGGCTCCAGCAGCCTTCGATCGATCAGGTCCGCGTTCACCGCAGTGTCGAAGAAGGCGTAGTAGACCACGTTGTTGACGTGGCCGTAGATGTCGTTGTCGGCCCAGCGGGTCGGGATCCGGCGAAATGCCGGGAAGGCCTGCCGGGGCAATCTGATCAGGTCGCTCACCACGCCTCCCGGTCTCGGGCCGCTTCCCGCCCTTTCAATACGCGGCAGTGTAGATGGCGAGCGCGTCGGCTTCGCCGACCGGGCGGGGATTGTTGCCGAGCAGCCGCGTCTGGTTCATCGCGTCCCTCGCGAGACGGGGCAGGAAATCGCGGGAAATCCCCATGTCCGCAAGGGTCTGCGGCAACCCGCTCGCCTTGGACAGCCCCGCCAGCGCGTCGCAGAAGGCGGCGGCTCGCTCCTGGTCCTGGAGGGCGGCGAGGTCGGGAAAGACATAGGGCGCCAGTTCCGCATAGGGCTTCGGCGCGACGACGGCGTTGAAGCGCAGGACGTGCGGGAGCACGAGGGCGTTCGACAGGCCGTGCGGGATGTGGAAGTGCCCCCCGAGCGGATAGGCCAGAGCGTGCACCGCCGCGACGGGCGAGTTGGCGAAAGCCTGTCCCGCCAGCATCGAGCCCAGCAGCATGTCGGACCGCGCGGCGAGGTCTTGGCCTTCGTGAACGGCCTTGAGGAGCGACCGCCCCATCAGCGTCAAAGCCTGGGTCGCGAGCATGCGCGACAGCGGATTGTTGTTGGCACTGGCGGAGGCGTAGGCCTCGATGGCGTGCACCATGGCGTCGATGCCGGTCGCCGCGGTAATGGGCGGGGGAAGGCCCAGCGTCAGTTCCGGGTCGAGCACGGCGACATCTGGTAGGAGGACGGGCGAGACGACGCCCATCTTCTCGTTGGTGCCGGTGGTGACGATCGAGATGGGGGTCACCTCCGAGCCGGTTCCGGCCGTCGTCGGCACGAGGATCAGGGGCAGGCGCGGACCCTTGACGTTGCCGATGCCGTACATCGTCTTCAGGGTCTCGCGGCCGAGGGCCAACACTGCGACGAGCTTGGCCACGTCGAGCGACGAACCGCCGCCCACCGCGACGATACCATCCACCTGCGCATCGACGGCTGCTGCGGCCGCCGACTGGATCACGCTCTCAGGCGGATCAGCAGCCACATCCGAGAAGACGACCGTCTCGACCCCGGCGGAGCCGAGGGCGGCGAGTGCCGTGTCGACGATGCCGGTCTTCATCATGCCGGGATCGGTGACCAGCATCGCGCGGCCGCCGATCTGGGCACGCACGATGTCGCCGAGGGTGCCGAGCCGTCCCGCGCCGAACTGCACGGACCGGGTGGTGTTGAAGGTGAAAGGGTTCACCGCCGCCTCCTCTTGGAACGATGCGTCAGCCCTAGCGCCCGCCGAAGCCCAGCGCCAGCAGCACCACGATGCCGAAGGCGGCGGCGGCGGCGATGCCGGCCGCCACGAGACGCGCGCGCTCCTGCCGTCTTGTATCGGGCCTGAGCCGCTGGCGGGGCTCGTAGGGCGGTATCTCGGCGTGGACGGGATTGGCCATCTCCATGCGGTAGGCCAGGAACCAGATCAGCCCGACGCCCAGCGCCCATGCCACGGCGGACCACGCCCAGAGGGAGGGCATTCCGGCGACCCATGGACGTCCCGCCGACGGCAGGCCGAGCGCGAAATTGCCGAAGACGAGCCCGGGACCGAGCGCGAAGAAGAGCCACACCAGCACCACCGACCATGCGAAAGAGGTGATGCCGCGGATGCGCCGGAGCGGCCGCAGCGTCGTCGCCAGGAAGTCGCGGATGTCGCGCGCCTCCTCGCCGAAAGCCTGCCGGTTGGTGATCGCGGAAATGATCAGCGTGGCCGCGAGGTTCGCCGCGCCGCCCCAGGCCGCGGACGGGATCGTCCAGGGCCAGCGCCCCCACGGCAGTTCCAGGCCGAGGAACGACAGGACCGAATAGCCCAGCGGCTCGGTGAGGAGCACCCCGGCGATCCCGAAGCCGACGCCCGTGACAGCGGCGGGGCGCGTGATCCAGCGCAGCCACGTCACGCCGAGCAGCGGCGTCCACAGCTGGAACGACAGCGGCAGGGCGATGCTGGCGAGGGCGGAGAGCGTGACGGGAGCAAGGGCCTGCAACAGCAGCGAGGCCAGCGCCAGCAGGCCGACGACGATGCGGGTGACGTTGACGGTGGCGCGGCGCGACAGCCCGGCGTGGAAATACCGCTTGTAGACGTTGCGCACGAGCGACTCGCCGGCGACCAGCAGGGCGAGCCCGGCAAGCACCTGCACGCCCGCAACGAGGCCGATGGCGATCCAGGCCGCAAACCAGGGGGACGTCTCCCGCATCGCGTCGAACAGGCCGGCAATCGTGAGCCTGGCATCAACCAGCGCGGCCGCGCCGACGATGGCGGTTCCAAAGAGAATGAGACCGCCGAACGCGCCGGCCAGCACCCAGGTCTGGCCCGCGCCGAAACCGCGCGCGCTGCGGGTCGAGAGCACGATCTTGGCCGCCAGCGGGCTGGCCTGCAGGCCCATGAAGGCGAAGGCCAGGCCGAGGCTGGTCAGCGCCGTGGGGCCCAGCGTGTCGTCCGCCTGCCGGCCCATCCCGGCGGTGAAGTGCACGACGCCCGACACCGTGAAGAGCCCGGCGCCGGCCGGATCGGCGGCAAGCGCCTGGAGCTTGCCGTTCAGCGCACCGAAGCCGCCCACGACGTAGAGCGCCCAGGCCGCGAGCCCGGTGGTCGCCGCGGCGATCAGGACCGACTGGATTGCGCCGAGATATCCCACGGCCCGCATGCCGCCGATCACGACATAGCCGACCATGACGAAGCCGAGGACCGTGCCGACCACGACCGGCGACGCCGCTCCGTCCGACAGGGCGGAGAGCAGGTGGGACAGGGCCCGCACCTGCAGTCCGGCGAAACCAACGGCGAAGAGCACGGCGATGGCTGTCGAGACGACGACGAGGAAGTTGCTGCCGTAGTAGACGCGGAAAAGCTCGGCCTGCGAGGAGAGACGCAGGCGCTGGCACACGAACCACATCCGCTTGAAGAAGATCGTGCCCGGCAGGGCCAGTGCGATTCCCGCCTGCAGCAGCGCCGGCGAGGTCAGCCCCCGCCTCGTAATATCGTCCGCGCCACCGAGGACGAAGTAGCAGGACATCGCGGCCCCCGCGAGGGTGAGCGCCGAAACCCAGGGCGCCAGCTGGTGGCCCGCCGAGAAGTAGGTTTCGACGTTCTGGTTCTCGACCGCCGCGATGCGGGCCCAGTACAGGGCCACGGCGCCGTAGAACAGCCCGTAGAGCAACAACCAGAACGAGGTGCTCTCGCCCGTCATCGCGTAGTTTCCCGGGCCGACGGCGAGCCGATATGGAACTGCGAGAAGGCGCCCCGCAATCCGTGGCGCGTCGCGAGATAGACGATGAACCCGACGCCCACGACGCCGAACATGGCGAGGCCGGCGGCATAGCCCGCCGGTCCGAGCCTTCCGCTGGCCCATGCCAGGACGAAAACCAGCGCGAGCAGGCCGTAGACGCCGATACCGAGAGCCGCCTCGCCCCGGGTGAAGCCCTGGCGGAAGACGAAGTTGACCACGATGTGCGCCGCGAACGCGGCAAGGATCAGGACGAGGCCGATCCCGCAGGCGATGAACGACTCGCGGACCATGCCCTCCAGCACGAAGCCCAGGCCGAGGAAGCCGAGCACCGCCCAGATGGCGAAGATCAGGATGCTGCGTTCTGGCGCGGCTGGCGTGCGCATGTCCGGCTTACCTCCAGCGAACGGGGCGGCGCGCGTCCCGGCCGGGTGTGGGTGTGTGCTGGCCCGGTCGCCGGACGGTCCCTCGCGGAACAGTCATCGCGGCCGGCGCGGACGGCGGAAGGTCGCCGCCCGCCACGTCAGTTCGGCTTCCCCGGCTTGGAGCGGGGCGGCGGCTCCTTCCCGGGTGCTTCGGTGTAGACGACCTTCGAGAGGTCCTCGAGCACCTGGGTCCGGTGCAGCGTCCCGCCCGTCAGTCCGATCTCGCCCAGGAGCTGGTCGACGAACGGAGCCTGCGAGCGGTAGCGCAGCGCCGACGAGACGACGGCCTCGGCGAGGTTGCCCTCGCGCGTGCCGGTACCGTCTTCCGGCCCCGTTCCACCGCCTCCGGAGCCCCCGCCGCCCGCATCCGAGAAACCGGGCAGCCCCTCGACATGCACGATCTTGATGCCGTCGATCTTCTCCATCGGCTTCACGCTCTCGCGGATAATGGCCGGGAGGTTCTCGACCAGCGCACGGTGAAGCGCGCTGCGGCGGCTGGCGTCGGAGCGCAGGTTCTCCGCGGCGTTGAGCTTCTCCTTGCCCTCCGCCTCGACACGGTAGCGCTCCTGCAGCGCAGCGACAGCCAGCCGGTCGGCGTCGGCGCGGTCCGCGGCGGCGGTCTTCTCGGCCTCCGCAAGGATGCGCAGGCGCGTGGCCTCTGCCTCGGCCGCCTTCTCCGCCTCGATGATCTCGATCTGCTTCTGGCGGTTGGCGATCTCCGTGTCGCGGATGGTCTGCACGCGCTCCTGAGCCTCGACCACGCGGGCCCGGGCGTCCTCCGCGTCCTTCTGTGCCTCGGAACGCTCCTTGGACTTCAGCGAAATGGCGATTTCCCTATGCTGCTCCTCGATCTGGAGGGTTTCGCGGCGCTTGATGTCCAGGCGCTCGAGTTCCCTCTCCATGTCGATGCGGGTGCGCTCGACGGCCTCGCGCTCCTGGATCTTCACCGCCTCGACCTCGCGCTCGCGCGCCGCACTGTCGATGGCGATCTCCTTGCGGCGCTGCGCGCGCTGGATCGCGACCTCGGCCTCGTGGTCGAGCCGGGCATACTCGGTGTCGCGCGCGATCTCGAGCGAACGCTTCTCTGCCTCGAGGTTCTTCGTCCGCATCGCGATCATCGTGTCCTTCTCGATGTCGTTGCGGGTCTTCTTGCGCGCCTCGATCTGTTCGGTCAGCCGGGTCAGGCCTTCGGCGTCGAAGGTGTTGGACGGGTCGAACAGCTTGATGTCGGTCTGGTCCAGCGAGGTGAGCGACACGGATTCCAGCTCGAGGCCGTCGAGGGCGAGGCTGTCGGCCACCTCCTTCTTGACCTCCTTGACGAACTCCTGCCTGTGCTCGTGGATCTGCTCCAGCGTCATCCTGGCGGCGGCGCCGCCCATGGCGTCGACGAAGCGGCCCTGGACCAGATCCTTCAGCTGCTCGGCATTGAGGGTGCGGCTGCCGAGCGAGCGGGCGGCGGTGGCCACCGCCTCGATGCGGGGAGCGACGCGGACGTAGAACTCCACCGTCAGTTCCACGCGCATGCGGTCCTTGGTGATGAGGGACCGTTCCCTGGCCCGGGTCACCTCCAGGCGAAGGGTGTTCATGTTGACTTCGGTGATGTCGTGCAGGATGGGCAGCACCAGAGCGCCGCCGCCCATCACCACGCGCTCACCACCGAAGCCGGTGCGCACGAAGGACACGTCCTTGGTCGAACGCCTGTAGAGCCAGTGCAGCAGATAGGCGGCGACGGCGATGATGATCGCCAGCAAGATCAAGATGCCAATTACGTCTGCACCCTTCATCGGCGTGATCCTTCACTTTAAGTCCGCGTCCGGCCGGCTGACCGTGCAGGAGTTTGTTCAGGCCAGGTCTTCCGTGCCGCTGGCAAGGACGGCGGATGAGAGCACGGCCACCCCGAAGGCCATGCGGTTCAGAATGTCGGTCAGGTTGTAGGCGATGCTCAGCGCGCCCGTGTCGACGTAGCCGCCGAACGAGGTGATGAAGTTGCCGAGCGGGTAGATGGCCCAGCCCACGGTCACGATGAGGCGGAGCCAGAAGTAGCCCCGCTTGACGGACGGGCTTGGCGACGATGCCACGGCCTCGTCCATGCGGCCGAAATAGAGCTCGCCGAGGATGTAGAGCCAGAAGATCAGCCCGATGAGGAAGGCCAGCGTCGCGTTCATGTATTCCGCCTCGCCGAGATAGCGGACGAACACCATGAGCACCGACACGATCACGAGACGCCAGAACAGCCCGATGCGCTGCCGCCCGGCCTGGTGAGCGAAGAAGAAGAGCGCGATGACCTGCAGCGGCATGGAGACCGCCCAGCCGGCATAGAAATAGACGACCGGGACGTTCCCCGCCGCCGACAGTGCGGCCCGCCCTTCATAGGCGGCGCCGACGCCGACGAGCGCGGCCAGGGCGCAGAGGACGACGGGAAGCCGCCAGCCGAGGTTCGTCCATGTCGTGCCGATCAGCAGCAGCACGCTCGTCGCGGCGAGGCCGAACAGCGCCACGGAAAAGCTGGCTGCCGTCAGGTCGGTTGTCGCGAAGACCGGCATCTCACTGGCTCCCTTGGAGGACTTCGTCGTGGGTCATGGCGCGACCTCAGATCTGGGTTCGGATGTGCGGCATGCGCGCATAGAGCGCGACCATGGGCAGGATCAGCAGGCCGAAGATGAATTGCTGCGCCTGGAAGCTGAGCCCGATGCCGACGAGGAAGGAGGAGAGAACCTGCAGCACGAGCACGCCGATCAGCGTGAACCCGTAGCCGCCCTGTCCGCCGAGGAGCGACGTGCCGCCGACGACGACGGCCGCGAGTGTGAGAAACAGGTACTGGTCGCCGACGCCGATGAAGCCGCCGCCGCTCCAGCCGAGAAGCAAGCCACCCGTCATCGCGGCGAAGAAGCCGGAGATGGCGTAGATCAGCACCCAGTACTTCATCTCGGAGATCATCACCCGGCTGGCCGAGGTGCGATTGACGCCGAGCGCGTAGAGGTATCGCCCGTAGACCGTGACGCGCATGCCGACGATGAGGACGAGGGCGATGAGGCCCCACAGCAGGATCACCGGGGGAAACGGCAGCCCGAACGTCGTCCCGGCCATCGAGGAGAAATTGGCGAGCCAGTCCGGCACCGTCC
Organism: Alsobacter sp.; assembly: GCF_059501845.1. NCBI lineage: Bacteria > Pseudomonadati > Pseudomonadota > Alphaproteobacteria > Hyphomicrobiales > Alsobacteraceae > Alsobacter > Alsobacter sp. The sequence continues at coordinate 458,245 of NZ_JCACDK010000011.1, forward strand.
CGAAGACGTTGCCCGAATAGGCCGACCCGATCGAGGTCAGGATCTGCACGCCGCCGGAGATCGCAAAGCCCATCCCGAGCGTCAGGATGAGGGCCTGGCCCTGCAGCTTGTAGCTGAGCAGGCCGTTGATCGTGCCGAGTACCGCGCCGATGACGAGGACGATGATCGCGGCCAGCCAGGGCGGCACGCCCAGTCCCATGAGGTAGAGCAGGCCCACATTCGCCGCCCCGATGATGAAAGGGATCGACAGGTCGAGGCCGCCGAGGAGCGCCACAAGCGTTTGCCCGACGGAGGCGATGCCGAGGAAGGACGCAAAGAGCAGCATCGACTTGATGTTCATCGACGAGGCGAAGCCGTCGATGTTCATGGCGCCGACCGAGAACAGGCCGGACAGGACCATGATGCCGATGAAGGCGGACTTGTTCTGCTGGAACTGCTGCCCCAGCGTGCGCGTGAGCACGATGATCGCCAGCAGAATGAGCAGCGAAATGACGTTCCAGATGTTGAAGAACGTCTCGATCGTCAGGGACAGGACGAGGAAGACGAGAAGGATCAGCCCGAGCCCGAGCAGCGGCCAGCGGAACTGCAGCCAGACCCGCTGCAACTCGCCCGGTCCTTCCGAAGCCGGACGGGCCTCGCCGGCGAACTGGCCGAGGACGAAGCGCCAGCCCCACATGAAGGCCGCGAGAGTCGCGATCGCCGCGAGGATGATCGTCTGGACCGCGACGCCCTGGATGAAGCCGAAAATAACGCCGATCCCGGTGAGGACGATCGCGACGATGAGGCCGACGATGCGGGTCGCCAGGCCAAGCGGCTGGGGAGCGGTCTGGGTCGTCATCGCGTCTCTTCCGCGGCCGGAGGCGACGGGCCCGCATGGTCCCTGGCCATCAGGTAGGCGCCGAGCAGAACGAGCGCCGCGACCACGACGGCCACGGCGGGCCCGACGCTGCGGCGGCTCGACTGGCTGATCGCGACGCGCGCGAACACGGCGGCCAGGACCAGGACGATGACGGCGAGGACCCACGGGCCTGCAGCCTGCCGCAGGGCGACGTCCTCGGGGCCGAGCGCACCGACCTCGAGCGGCCCGACATAGAGTTTCTCCGCCGGGATGCGCTCAAGCGGCACCCGAACAGCCTTTGCCGGCGCCACCGCCTCGGCGGCAGGCGCGGACCCGTCGGCGGGTGCCTCGGCCGGAGGAGCAGCGGCTGAGGCTTCGGCCTCCTGCTGCGCGGCGGCCTGCTGCGCCGGAGCCCGGTCGAACGAGGAGTGCAGGACGATGCCGAGGCCGACGACCGACAGGACGACGAAGTAGAGCAGCGGCGAGAAATGCCGGAGATGGCGCTGGATGAACGGGATGATCAGCGTCAGCAGCAGCGAGACGACGAGAATCGAGCCATAGGCGAGGTTCGTCACAAAGCTCTGCACCGCCCCGAACGAGAACGTCGCGAGGACGAAAGTGATCAGATAGAGGTTCAGCGCGCCGAGCAGGGAGCCGAAGACGCTGGCTCTGCGGCGACCACCAGACGGACTTCTGGCCGAGGTGAAAGCTCCAGTCGCCGATCTTGCCGATCCGCTGCGCCTCCAGCAGTTCCTCGGACCGCTTCTTCAGCGCTTCCTCGCGCCGCTTCAGATCGGTGATGTCGACACGGATGCCGATGCTGCCGCCATTGGCCGTCCTGCGCTCCTCGACCCGCACCCAGCGGTCGCCCCGCAGGTGCTGCTCGAAGGCGCTGTGGTGACCCCTGTGCCGCGCGGCCCGCTCGGCGAGCCACTCCTCCTCGCGCCCGATAGCCTCGAGGTAGTGCCCTCGCTCGACGCCGAGGCGCACCGAGTCTGCGAAGTTTGCACCGACCTTAATGGCGTCGCTGGCGGTATCGTAGAGCTCGAGGAACTTCCGGTTGAAAAGAAGGTAGCGCCCCTTCGGATCGAGCAGGACAAGTCCTTCGGACACGACTTCGAAGGCGTCCATCAGGCGAGCGTTCGCCTCCTGCAGCTCGTCGGCCATCAGGGCAATGGCGCGGTCGGTTCTCTCGCGATCGCGCTCGGCCTCGATGTAGGCGGCCTCGACGATCTCGGCGAGCGCGTTCAGGTCGAGCTGGCCATCCTCACGCGTGGCCCGCGCCATCTGTCTCGCGAAAAGCCGGCGCATGATGATCAGTAGCCCCGGGCCATTTCGCGGATGGTGGTAATCGTCATGGTCTGGTTGTGGAGCTCGCAGCGGTTCGACGTGGCATGCGGCGCGATCTCGCCATAGGCGTAGAAGCCGAGCTTGCGATAGGCCGGCCCCAGCATCGACGATGCGGCGTCGACCTCGTCGCCGATTCTCTGACCCATGAGGAGGCGCCGGCCGATGCAGCTCACCATCAGCGCCACCCCCTCGCCTTCGGGATGCTCGAGAGCCGCGTCCGCCACGGCCTGGGAGGCTGCCTCTGCGGCGCCGTCGGCGAGCCGGTTGAAGTTGCCGCGCATGAGCTGGGCGCGCCATCCGTTCGGCATGTCGCCGGCGAAGGTCAGCGACCCCTGCTCGCGGTCGATCGCCAGGATGGTGCGAACGACCTTGTGATCGGAATTGGCGTCATCGTAGACCTGCAGCGGAAACAGCAGGCCCGACCCGGGAAGGCCTTCGGCTTCCGGTCCGAGATAACGCTCGTAAAGCTCGAGCGCGGGCTCGCCGTCGAGCTCGAAGAGGACGTTGCCCTGCGAGCGCGTGATCCGGCGCACGGGTCCGAATACGTTCCACCCGCCGGCACTGCCATGCCCGAACTGGACCGCTGCGCCATAAAAGCCGATCGCCGCCACGACATGGCTGCGCGGCGCCTGATCCGCGCCGACGAGCGTGGTCTCGAACGCCGAGCCGTCGCCGGCCAGGCCGCCCGTGACCGGGATGGCGGAGCCGAGGATGTCGGTAAAGCCGGCGACGAGTTCGCTGCCGTTCACGTGGAGGCCATCCGACAGGACGAAGATGCCCTTCAGGTCGTCCGCGCGGAGCGTCTGCGCGAGCCTGGTTCCAGCCGCGCGGGAGGCGCCTTGCGACTGGATCTCGGCCTGGGCAAGCTTGAGGCGCGTGTGGTCGAAGCGCATGGCGAGGCAGGCGATGTCGTCGTCGACGACCTCCCCGTCCAGGAACTGGCCGCCGGTCGAACAGCCGGCGATCAGCGCATCGGGGCAGGATGCCCGGAGCCTGGCGAAGACATCGGGCGACGAAAGCCGGCGGCGCTCCCCGAAATAGAGCAGAAGGTCGGGGCGGAGGAAGGAAAGCGCGGCCAGCGGCCGCTCGTCTTGCCCATTCCAGAACAGGTTTTCGACGCGCATGACCACCGTTCTCGGGAGTGCTCCGGCTTAACTCACCCGCCGGACGTTGCTACGCTTTAGCTCCCTTTTCTCTGCCATTGAGCTGCAAAGATCACGTTAGGATAGTTGTCTAATCACTCGTAAACGGCACTCCCGGATCACGCGGGTTTTCGGGTCCGGACCCCAGCCGGCTCCACCCGGATTGCTCCGGCGTGGCAGGTTTCTGGATGCGCCGGGCAGAATTCGCACGCCGAGCCCGAGCGCCAATACCGTCCTTTAAGGGGTTGAGCGTCACTTGGGTTCAAGTGGCGGGTGCTCCATCATGACTCATCAGACAGCATGCCAAGGTTGCCGGGGCGGTTTGGCTTTCGACATGCCGATCACGATGGCGTTCCAGCCCATCGTCGACGTCGAGACCCGCAGCGTTTTCGCCCAGGAGGCGCTCGTGCGCGGGGCCGCCGGCGAGAGCGCCGGCCATGTCCTCGCCCGCGTCGACGACGAGAGCCGCTACGCCTTCGACCAGAAATGCCGGGTCACCGCGATACGGCTTGCCGCCGACGCCGGGCTTGCCAGCAACGGCCAGAAGCTGTCGATCAACTTTCTCCCCAATGCCGTTTACGACCCAAGGGCCTGCATCCGCCTGACGCTCGCAACGGCCTCGCAGGTCGGCTTCCCGCTCGACCAGATCATTTTCGAGTTCACGGAAGTCGAGAAGATCAACCCGGAGCACCTGCTCAACATCCTGGTCGCGTATCGCGCCATGAATTTCCTGACGGCGATCGACGACTTCGGAGCCGGTTATGCGGGGCTGGAGCTGCTCTCGCGCTTTCAGCCCGACATCGTCAAGCTCGACATGAACCTGATCCGCGCGATCGACAGGGATCGTGCAAAGCAGGCCATTGTCCGCAACGCGTTGCGCATGCTCGGCGACCTCGGCATTGCCGCCGTCTGCGAAGGCGTCGAAACGGCGGGCGAGTGGATGACCCTTCAGGATCTCGGCGTCAGGTACATGCAGGGCTACTTCTTCGCCCGGCCGGCGCTGGCATCGCCGGTCAAACCCTGCTGGCCAGCAATCGAGGCGCCGGCCGCTTCGCCAATCGCCGCCGTGGCGTAGGACGCACAACGCGGTCCACCCCCTTGGTCATTCCCGCCGTGGGATGAGCCGTTTCGAGGACTCTGGATCCCCTTCCCGGCCCTGCGGGCCGCCGGGGATGACAACGGCGGTGGCGGTCCCTCGGAGCGCGGGTCTTCAGACCCGCTCTTTGTGCCGCAAGCGCGTCTGGAGACGCGGTCCAACCCTCCCACCTCGTCATTCCCGGCCGGAGCGCCGAAGGCGCGCAGGGGAAGGGAACCCAGGGGCCGTGGGGCACTTCACGCCAGAAAGCCTCTGGATCCCCTTCCCGGCCCTGCGGGCCGCCGGGGATGACAAGGGCGGTGGCGGTCCCTCGGAGCGCGGGTCTTCAGACCCGCTCTTTGCCCGCAAGCGCGTCTCGAGAAGCGCGGTCCAATCCTCCCCCTCGTCATTCCCGGCCGGATCCGCCGTCCGCCGGGGATGACAGGGGCGGCAAAGCGCATTGGCGCGATTACAGATGCCGGACGGTGTGGCAGGATGGCGGGGGTTGCCATGGGCAGGGATCGGGGTGCCGCACTGGCGAGGGCCGCGGCAAGATTCGATCGCCGCATGGCACGTCGTCGATCTGGAGGCACGTCATGGCCGGCTTGGACGAGGCGGGGCGCACGATCCTTCGCAACAGGCTGCTCGGCAGATGGGCCGCCGGGAAGCTCGGCCTCTCGGGAACCGAGGCAGAGGACTACTCCAAGGCGTTCGCGGCGGCGGCAACCGACCCCGCCGGCAGCGACGTCTTCGGCAGGATCCGCTCGGACTTTGACGCGGCTGGCATCGCGGTGACGGACGACCAGATCCTCGGCGCCCTGACCGAGCTGACCATCAAGGCAGGCGGCAGTCCGGCCGGGACCGGCGGCCTCGCCGACGGCGCGGCTTTCGCGTTGAAGCGCAACCTGACCGGCTGAGCGCCCGCGCAAGGTGCGCGCGCCTGTCCTTGGCAGGCATCAATGACCACCGCTGAAGACCAGCGTCTGGATGGGCAGAAGCAGAGCCTGGACGCGCAGCAGCATGGCGTGCACCAGCCCCACGGCATCGGCGGCGTGCAGGACGATGCCGCGCATCGTGCCTGTCCTGGGATCCACGATCTCGTCGTGATTGCTGGAATAGGCATTGGCCACGCAGCTGCTGCCCGGCGTCACGCCATCGAGCCCGCCGTCGTACAGCGGCTCCATGAAGACGAGGATCGTCCCGGGCTTGTTGAACTGCTGCAGGTCCACCAGCTGCTCGCCGCCGCGGAACTGGCCGGCGGCGATATAGTCCTGCACGTTCGTCACCACCATGGGGATGATGACCCAGGGCTTGGAGACGCACGTCGCCTCCGCCACCATGCCCGGGCGCATCACCTGCGCCTCGATCTGGCCGAAGCCCGCAACGAGGGACTTTCGCCCGGAGTTCTCGGGAATCAGCACACCGGCCGGCCGCGCGAACGGATTGACGATGTCCCCGACCCGAAGGGCGAACTGCTCCACGCGGCCGGAGACGCCGGCGCGGATCACGGTCTTGTCGAGATCGACTTTGGCCTGCGCCAGCGCCGCCTCGGCGCTCGCCTTCTGCGCCGGCAGCAGGGTGGTCAGCCTGGCCCGCGCGGCATCGCGAGCCGCATTGGCCGCGTCGAGAGCCCCCGTGCGACCATCCACGGCCACCTGAAGCCGTTCCAGCTCGCGCTTGGTCACCACGTCCGCGTTGCGGCGTGAGAGTTCCTGCTTCGTTGCAAGCTCGTCCTGCGCTTGCTGCAGCGCAGCCTGGGCCTGCTGGATCTGGCCCTCCGCGGCGGCGATGTCGGACTCCGCCACGGTCATCGAGGCGTCCACCTCGGCGATGCGCTTGCTGGCGCTGTCCGCCGCGGCTTCCTGCTCCCGGCTGTCGAGCCGGAAGAGAGGCTGGCCCTGCTTCACGGTGTCGGAAAGCCCGACGAAGATCTCCGCCACCCTGCCGTTGCGCTCGGGCACGATCGGCACCGTGCGGAACAGGGCCGTCACGTTCGACGTGGCGGGATGGAAGTAGAAGATCGTGGTGATCAGCGCCACCGCCAGCATTAGGCAGGTGACGATGCCCCAGCGCAGCTCGAACCACACCGAATAGAGCGTGATCTCCTTGCCGATCCGTTTGCCCTGGCCGTAGCGCCGGTAGAGATAGTCCGGCACCAGCGTCACGAGCGAGCACAGCATCAATTCCAGCATCACTCAATGCCCCGCGTGTACGTGATCGGGCTTGGACTGCTCGGCGGCGTCGGCCTCCGAATCCCCCTGCCCCGGCTCGATTCCGGCGATCTTCTCGAGCGAGCCCGCCATGCGCCCGAGCGGTCCGCCGAAGTCGGGCAGGTCGATCAACGCGAGCAGAAGCCCGGCCACCCAGAAGATGTGCTCGTGGGTGAACAGCGCGATCAGGCCGAGAACCGCCACGATCTCGAACTGCAGCTTCTGGCCCTTGTGCGCCAGCCTCTCCGGCAGCGTGTGCAGGCGCAGGAAGATCGTTCCGACGCCGAGCACTGCGACGAGGAGGACGATTGCCATGACGACCATCAGGACGTCCGTCCCCTCGGGCGCGGTGACGAAGACAGGGAGAGTGTGCGGAGCGGCGGGGTGCATGGGGGACGCCTCCGCTAATGCCGTTCAGGAACCCAGTTGCGGGCGAACGCCGGCTCCTCGTAGCCATGCGCCTTCTGCCGCTTGGGCAGCTTCACGGCCTCCCGCTCGACCTCCTTGTAGGGGATGCGCCCGAGCAGGTGGGTGATGATGTTCAGCCGCCCGCGCTTCTTATCGTCCGTTCTCACGGCAAACCACGGAGCCCAGCTGGTGTCGGTCGCGGCGAACATCTCGTCCCGGGCACGCGAATAATCGAACCAGCGCCGGTAGGATTCCAGGTCCATGGGCGACAGCTTCCAGATCTTCCGCTTGTCCTTGATCCGGGCTTCCATGCGCTTTTGCTGTTCCTCCGGCCCGACCTCGAGCCAGTACTTGATCAGCAGGACACCGGACTCCACCATGGCCTTCTCGACCGCCGGCGTGGTCTCCAGGAATTTCCTGGCCTGCTCCTCGGTGCAGAACCCCATCACCCGGTCGACGCCGGCGCGGTTGTACCAGGACCGATCGAAGATCACGATCTCCCCGGCCGCCGGGAGGTGCGGGAGGTAGCGCTGGATGAACATCTGCGACTTCTCGCGCTCCGTCGGCGCGGGCAGTGCGATGACGCGGAACGTGCGTGCGCTGACCCGTTCCGTGATGGCCTTGATGGTGCCGCCCTTGCCGGCACCGTCCCGGCCCTCGAAGACGATGCAGACCTTGGCGCCGGTCGCCTTGGCCCATTCCTGCAGCTTGACGAGCTCGACATGAAGCGCACGCAGCTCCTTCTCGTAAGCCTTGCGGCTCATCGACTTCGGCATGGTCTCCAGCATGGCTCCCTCCCCGGGGATCTGTCGTCGCGCAGTCTCAGGCCTTGGCCGATTTCCAGTTCAGGAACAGGCCCACGTCGCCCGGCAGGCCGCCGGGCCATTCGATGATCATCGAGCTCAGCCCGTAGCCCTGCGGCCGGAGGTGTTCGCGCCAGAACTCATAGGCCTGGCGCGGGCGCCCGGTGAGGGTGTCCGGCCAGCCCTCTTCGGCATTGTTGATGGCGCGCCCCTTGTCCGTGCAGAGCTGGTTGGGGAAGCGCATCACCATCATCTCGGTCTCGCCGCGCAGCGCGGCGGTGCGGATGCTGGAGGTGAGGCGCTTGATCAGGGCCGACACGAACTCCGGGGTCAGCTTGACCGGTTCGGCGAGGCTCTTCATGAGTTCGGCCCTGGCCTTTTCGGCCCTGTCCATCGCCTGCAGTTCCTGCGAGACGTTGGCCATGGACATCTCGGTCATGTAGGCGCGGAGATCCGCGGCGGCCATGAAGCCTTCGTCCCCGAGGGTTGCCGCGTTTGTGGGCGTTGCTTGCGACGACATGCTGGTGCTCCTGGGCGATATGTCGGGTTCAGGCGGACAGGACTGGCGGGCGCGGCGATTGCATGACGGCCAGCGTGTGCTCGGCGATCATCCGCTCCTCGTCGGTGCGCAGGACATAGGCGCGAACGGGGCTCTCCTGCGTCGAGATCAGAGGGCCGCCGGACACGTTGGCAGCGCGGTCGAGCTCGATGCCAAGCCAGTCGAGATCCTGCAGGACGGCTTCGCGAAGCCGCGCCGAGTTCTCCCCGATCCCGGCGGTGAAGACGATCGCGTCGAGGCCGCCGAGCTGAACGGCGAGGCCGCCGAGCTCATGGCGGATGCGCGCGACGAAATAGGCGATTGCATCCCTGGCGCGCGGGTCTTCCGACCGTTCGAGATCCCGCATGTCGCTGGATACGCCAGAAAGGCCCTTCAGGCCGGACTGCTTGTAGAGCAGCTCGGTGAGGTCGCCGGCGCTCATGCCACGCTCCGTCATCAGATAGAGCAGCACGCCGGGGTCGAGCTGGCCGCAGCGCGTGCCCATCGGCAGCCCGTCCAGCGCGGTGAAGCCCATCGTCGATGCCAGGGAAACGCCGTTGCGGACAGCACACATCGAGGCCCCGTTTCCGAGATGGGCGATGACGACGTTGCCGCGCGCATCGGCAGGGGCCACCTCGCGCAGCTGCCTCACCACGAACTCGTAGGACAGGCCGTGGAAGCCGTAGCGCCGCACGCCCTCGTCATACAAGGATCGCGGGATTGCAAAGGCGTCGGACACGAAAGGGTGTCCGCGGTGGAAGGCGGTGTCGAAGCAGGCGACCTGGGAAGCCGACGGGAACGCCTCCCGCGCGGCCTCGATCCCGGCGAGGTTGTGCGGCTGGTGCAGGGGCGCAAGCCGCTCCAGCCGCCGCAGCGAGACCAGCACCGTGTCGTCGACGATGACGGGCGAGGCATACTGGATCCCGCCATGGACGACGCGGTGGCCGATCGCCTTCAGCCTTGATTGCGGGTAGGCGTCGAACATCCAGCGCAGCAGGGCCCGGACGGCCTCGGCATGGGTGACGGCGCTGGTCAGCGCGCGGTCGTGGACGAGGTCGCCCCCGGCGGTCCTTTGGCGGGCCTTCAACCGCGGCGTCGTCGTGAGCGCCTCGACCTGGCCGGCGGCGAGAGCACCCGCCGGCAGATCCCCCGCATCGAAGACGGAGAACTTCAGCGAGGACGAGCCTGCGTTGAGTGTCAGGATCAGGGAGTCCATTGCCCTCTCCCGTTCAGCCGCCGAGCGCCGCGCCCTCGCGCCGCCGGTCAGCCCCTTGTCCAGCATGTTGCCGCCATCGAGGTCGGACGCAGGGAGGCTGTCGCGCCGACCTTCAGGTCCTGCCAGGTCGTGGTGCGGATCGGATCCATGTTGCGGCTCTCCCTGCGCGGTCAGAGGACATCCGGGGTGAGCGGCCTTGGGAAGGTTCGACGAGGTATGAAACGGTAAACTGCCTGGGGGATCCGGGCGGGCTTCACGGCCGCGGCTCGACAGCCGGGCCGGTTGTGGCCCCGCCGCGGCGGTAGGAATCGACGAGGATGCAGATGCTGACGGCCAGCACCCATCCCGGAAAGAGGATCAGGATCCAGGGAAGTGTCTGCGTCACGAACAGCAGCAGGAGGCCGCATCCATACCCGGCCAGCGCGGTCCAGCGCGCGGTCACGCCCGTGCGGTAGATCAGGGTCGAGGCGGTGAACGTGAAGACCGCCGCCATCTTCACCGCGTAGACGCTGGTGATCATGTAGGCCAGCGACCGGGCGAACACGAACGTCTCCGATCCCGCGAAGCGGGAGGGCTCGGCCGCGTGCGTCGCCAGGATCGCACCGGTGATCGACGCGGAGACGAACAGCATTCCGACGAAGAGCAGGCCGCTGCCGAGGAACACGGTCGAGAACAGCCGGTCCTCGGCCGGGCCGAGCCGGTCCCTGAGCACGCCGACGAACCACAGGAACGAGACGCCCGCGAACGGGATGAGGTTGATGGCCAGCCGCACGCGCCAGGCATCCTCGACGAGCCAGGCTCCCGGGTCGGTCGGCCGCACCTGAACGGTCTGGAGGATCAGGGCCAGCGCGGTCAGCAGGAGCACGGCGAAGAGCACGCCGGCAATGCCTGCGGCTTTCGGGCTCTTCAGTCCGCTGCGCGTCACATCGACCATCAGCGTCCAGTCATCCGGCCCGCGCGTTCATCGCGCTTCGCGATCATGGGCGAAATCGACCGCAATCGGCCACGACTGTTCCCTCGGCTACGGTAACTTACGTGTTCGCACTCCTGCGCAGCCCGTCCCGCGCATAGCCTGCTCCATGAGCCCGGCAGGGGTGGGAGACGCCCTTGCTTTCGCGGCTTGCGGGACGGTCCAGCGTGCAGAGCGCTGCGGGTCCGGGGACGGCCGAGCCGGCCCGTCCGTCCGCAGGCTCGATCCGGGCGGCATCTGGAGTGCCGCCGGGGTTTCCCGAGGCAAACCGCGCGCAGTGCGCAAACTCAGGAGAAGACGCCATGACCATGAAGCTGATCGCGGCCTTGTCGGCAGGAGCCCTTCTGGCGCTGGCAAGCGGGCCAGCCTCCGCACAGGGAAAGCTCGAGGCGCGGATCCAGCAGGGCGTGGAGAAGGTCCGCTCTGCCTGCGGCGATGACGTCGCCAAGTATTGCGGGCAGGTCACGCCGGGCGGCGGCAACATCATCCTGTGCATGCAGGCACACGAGGACAAGCTGAGCCCGAAATGCGACTACGCGCTGTTCGAGGCCTCCCGGAACCTGCACCGTGCGCTGGACCGCCTGGAGATGGCCGCCGACGCCTGCTCTGCCGATGCCGAGAAGCATTGCTCCAACGTCGAGCCGGGCGGCGGCGGAATCCTGAGGTGCCTCGCCGCCAACGAATCGCAGCTCGGCAAGGCATGCCGGCGCGTGATGGAAAAGGTGCAGGCAGCGGCATCGAAATAGGCTCTGCCGGGCGAGGCATCGCGTGGCAACCCGGGCCGGCCGCCTTGTCCGGCCGGCCCGTCCCTCATGCTGGGAAAACGTGGAGGGGCTTAATGCGGGCCAGACACTCAACGGCATGTTGCTCACGCCCCTCGCATCCTGCCGCGTGAGGGCCGCGAAACACGCGCCACCGGGGTCCACCATGATATTTGCGAAGGCAAACGCCCTGAATACATGGACCCTGTGTTGACCTGTCTGGACGCGATTTAATTTTGCTCAACGTGCAAAAATTCTATTGACCTGACGCATTGACGACGTTGACGCCTGCAACTTTACTGCGGTCATCATGAGCGTCATTGATTGGTTCGAAACCGCGTCGATCCGTCTGTCCCGGCCTGAACCCGCGGCCCAGCCGGAGGCCCGGGATGAAGCCGCGGAGCCTTGCGAAGGCGCGATCTGGGCCCAGATCGAGCGCATCTGCAGCGGCCCGGAGTTCGCTCCGTCGGCACGCCTGACACGGTTCCTCCGCTTCATCACGGAGGAGACGCTCGCAGGGCGGGGGGACCGGCTCAAGGCCTATACCATCGCCCTCGGCGTCTTCGAGCGGCGCGAAAGCTTCGACTCGCAGGCCGACCCGATCGTGCGGATCGAGGCGGGGCGACTCCGGCGGATGCTCGAGCACTACTATCTGACGCAGGGAAGGGACGACCCGGTCCAGGTGACTGTGCCGAAGGGCGGCTATACTCCTCACTTCACCTGGCGCGCTCCCGAGGCCAGCGCACCTTCCACGGCCGCAAGCGTGCCCGTCACGAGCGCGGTCCCGCGCCCGAGAGCCAAGCGCCTCGGCGCGGCCTTCGTTGCCGGCGCGCTGGTTCTCGCGGCGACGGGGGGATGGGTGGCCCGGTGGCTGACAAGCCCGCCGGCAGAGGTCGCGGTCCCCACGGTCGTCGTGTTGCCGTTCTCGGCCGATGCGAAGGACAGCGCGAGCCAGGCGCTGGCCTCCGGCGTGTCCGACGAGCTCATCGACCGGCTCGCCGCTTTCGGCGAGTTGCGGGTGATGGGCCGCGAGACATCCCGCTGGGCGCAGCGCGAGTTCGACCTCGATCGCCTGCGGTCGCAGTTTGGCGTCCGCTACCTCGTGGAAGGCAGCGTCCGGCTGAACGGCGACCGCATCAGCGTCGTGGCGAGGCTGGTGGACACGAAGTCCGGTGCGGTGATCTGGCTCGACCATTTCGACGACAGGCCCGTTTCGGACGCGTCAAATCTCCAGATCGAGGTCGCCCAGACGCTGGCGAGCAAGATCGGCCAGCCCTACGGCATCATCTTCCGCCACGACACCGGGCAGTTCGCCGGGCGGGGAACGCTGGACTGGGCCGGTTATCGCTGCACGCTCCAGTACTACAACTACCGGATCGAACTCTCGCGGGAGAGCCACGCCGCTGCCCGTGACTGCCTCGAGCAGCTGGTGTCGCGCATCCCGACCTTCGCCACGGGCTGGGGGATGCTGTCCATGATCTATCTGGACGAGGACCGGGGCGGTTATCCCTCCGGGCCGGGGCAGAAGGGACTGCAGGGAGCCCTCGATGCCGGCCGCAAGGCTGTCGCCGCCGATCCCGACGACGTCCGCGCGCTCCAGGCCCTGTCGCTGGCCCTTTATTTCGCCGGCCGGCCTGACGAGGGGCTAGCGGCGGGGGAGAAGGCTCTCGCGATCAATCCGAACGATCCAGAACTGCTGAGCGAACTCGGGGCGCGCATAGCCCAGGCCGGAGATCCCGCGCGCGGCAGGGATTTGCTGATGAAGGCCATGACGCTCAATCCGGGGAATTCCGGGTACTACATGGGTAATCTGGCCCTGATTTCCTTCACCGAGGGCCGGACAGAGCAGGCCGTGAACGAGATCGAGGCCTCGAACCTGTCGCGGTACTCCGGCTACCACATCGTCGCGGCTCTCGTGTACGCGCAAGCCGGAAGGCTTGACGACGCGCGTCGCGAGGGAGAGGTCGTGATGCGGACCCGCCCCGGCTTCGCTTCCCATTTCGATGCGGAAATGAGGAAGCGGAACTTCGCGCCTGCGGCCGTGGAGCGTATCCGGAACGCGCTCACCCTGGCGGGAGTGCCCGTTCCTACCGCCAGAGCCTCGATGCTGGAGCCCTAGCCGCATCGGTCACTCCTGGGTCGCTGAAGGCGCCGTTTCAGCCAGAGTCACGGGTTCGCCGCGGAGAATGCAGATGGGTCGCGTTGGCCGGTACGATCTCATCGCCGGGCTGACGGCCGCCGCGGTCGTGTTGCCCAAGGCGATGGCCTACGCCACGGTCGCCGGTCTTCCCGTGCAGGTCGGGCTCTACACGGCCTTCGTGCCCGGCGTGATCTACGGCCTTCTCGGCACGTCTCGCGTGCTGAGCGTCAGCTCGACGACAACCCTCGCCATCCTGACCGGGACGCAGCTCGGCAGCGTCGTGCCGGACGGAGATCCCGTGCGCCTCGCGGTCGCGACCGCGACCCTGACCGTCCTCGTAGGCGCCGCGCTTCTCATCGCCCGCGTCCTGCGGCTCGGGTTTCTCGCCAACTTCATCTCCTCTCCCGTCCTGACCGGCTTCAAGGCGGGCATTGGTCTCGTCATCCTGCTCGACCAGGCCCCCAAGCTTTTCGGCATCCACATCGAAAAGCATTCTTTCTTGGCGGATGCCCTGTCGATCGTGCGGGAACTGCCGCACCTCTCGATGCCCACGATCGTGGTGGGCGGGGCCACGATCGCCGCGCTGGTTCTGCTCGAGAAAATGCGGCCACACTCGCCCGCACCGCTCGTCATCGTGGCGATCGTCATCGCGGCGACGTGGCTCTTGAACCTCCAGGACCATGGCGTTGCCGTCGTCGGCCACATTCCACGCGACCTGCCCTCGCTCGTCATTCCGGATCCGGACCTGATCCAGGCGCTCATCCCGGGCGCGCTGGGGCTGGCCTTGATGAGCTTCACCGAGACGATCGCCGCCGGGCGGGCCTTTGCCGGGGCAGGCGAACCGCCGATCAAGCCAGGCCGGGAACTGGTGGCGACCGGGCTGGCGAACGTCGCCGGAGGATTGTTCGGCGCCATGCCGGCGGGCGGGGGCACGTCGCAGACCGGGGTCGTGCGCGCGGCTGGCGGCCGAACGCAGGTCGCAGGTCTCGTCACCGCCGCGGCGGCTCTCGCCACCATGCTGCTTCTCGCGCCGGTGCTGGGGCTGCTCCCGTCCGCCGCGCTCGCGGCGATTGTCATGGTCTACTCGGCCCCGCTGATCAGGCCGGACGAGTTCGCCGCCATCCTGCGGGTGCGGCGGATGGAGTTCTACTGGGCGGTGGCGGCGGCACTGGGCGTTCTCGTCTTCGGCACGCTGCAGGGGATCGTGGTCGCCATCGTCATGTCGCTGGTCGGCCTCGCCGCGCAGACCGCCCAGCCGCGCATCTCACTCCTGCGGCGGCTGCCGGGATCCGACACGCTGCGGCCGCAAGGACCGGGAAGCGAGGGCGACGAAGCGATCGAGGGCCTGCTCCTGGTCAGGCCGGAGGGACGGCTCTTCTTCATCAACGCCCAGAACGTCGCCGACCGCGTGCAGGACCTTCTGGGCCAGCACAAGCCCAAAGTGCTCGTGCTCGACCTCAGCCGCGTCCCCGACGTGGAATACTCGGCCCTCCTCGGTCTTGCCGACGGTGAACGGCTGGCCAGGGACATGGGCGCGGAGTTCTGGCTGGCGGGCCTGAACCCTGGCGTCGAGGAGGTCGTGCGGCGGGCGGGACTGGCCGAGAAGCTGGGACCGGACCGCCTGTTCATCGACGCGCGTGCGGCGGTTGCCCAGTACGAGCGGACACGGCTCCTAGTGCGTGCAGAGCCCGACGCGTCTCGGGCGGGAATGGAGATCACGCCGTCGACCGAGAGACGCGAATGATCCGCCAGATCCTCGTCGCCGGCGGCGCCACTTGCGTCACCGTGGTCCTGCATTCGCTGTTCATGTCCACGGTGATCGCCCTGTCGCGGCAGCAGGCTGCGAGAAAAGACCCCGGGCCCCTGTTCCTTCCCCGCGTCATGGTCGTGACGGTGCTCGCCCTCATGCTCGTCCACGTGATCGAGGTGGCGTTCTGGGCCTTGGTCTATTGGCTCGTCGGTGCCGCGCCTCCCGGCTCCGACCTGCTCTACTTCGCCTTCGTGAACTACGCCACGCTGGGCTACGGCGACATCACTCCCGTCCCCGAGTGGCGCTGGCTCGGCCCGCTCACGGCCATGAACGGGATCCTCCTCTTCGGCTGGTCCACAGCCGTCATCTTCGAGGTGCTGCGGCGGACACTGCTGCGGATGGAGGAGATACCGGGGTAGTGGATAGCAGCCGATGTTGCTGGCCGCGGCTCGAGGGCGCGAGTTCGCCCACTGCTTCCAACGTTAATCCCGCGGTTCAGACGCGCTTGATCCCGGGTGGCTGCCAGGTGCCCTGCCCCGGCGGCAGGATCGACGGCGGGGTCTCCTTCGGCCAGTAGAGGCGCATGACGAGGTAGATCGGGCCGTCCGGCGCGGGCAGCCAGTTGGCTTCCTTGTCCGCCCCCGGCGACGTCTTGGAAATGTAGATGGTCAGCGAACCGTCGGCGCCGAGCTTCATCCCGGGCAGCATCGGCGAGTTGATCAGGTACCGGTTGATGGGGTTCTTCACCAGCAGCTGAGTCTTCCCGTCATACATGGTCACGGACCAGAATGCGTTGACCGGCGGCTGCTGCCCCGGCGCGAAGGTCAGTGTGTAGCTGGCCTTGGAGCCGTCGAGCGGCTGGCCGTCGGAATCGGTCTTGGCCAACGGATACATGGCTTCGACGGCATCGTTGCCGAGGATGCCGCCCTGCGCGGCAGCCGCCCTCAGCAGCCAGTCGCCGTGGAAGAAGGCCTCGTCGCCGAACGCTGATCCGACGCGCCAGTGATTGATGTTGGCGCCGAAGTTATCGAGCGCGTCGGTAATCTTCTTCTGGCCCTCCTTCATGCCGAGCAGGATCTCGGCCTTGTCCTCGAGGGACAGGGACTTGAAGTCGAAGGTCTTGCCCGGTCCCACGCCGATGCGTGCGAGCTGTCCGCGGATCCAGCCATCGACCGGAATTTCGGGGATCAGCGAGAGGACGAAATCGAGGTACTCGAAGAAGTCCGTCTTCACGAGGTCCTTTTCGAACTTCGGGAACGCGAGCTCCGGGGCAGGAGCCGGCGCCGGCGTGCCGAGGAAGGCGGACAGCGTCTGCAGCCTGTAGCCGGCCTGGACCTTTTTGACGTTCTCGATGTCGGCGGCGTCGAAGAGCTGCGTGCGGAAGCCCGCCAGCGCCAGCTCGGAGGTGGAGCGGAAGACCTTGCCGATGCCGGGCGGCGTGGCGCCTTCCCAGTCCGGCCCGACCACCATGTAGCTGCCCGGCCCGCTGCCGGTGGCCCGGCTGCCGACATAGCCGAAATTGTACGTGTTCATGTCGCACAGCATCAGCGAGTAGTAACGCTTGGGGTCGACAGCCCGCACGGTGAACACGACCGGCTCCGCGCGCAGATCCAGTGATCCGAACGAGTAGGGCGTGTCGCTGTTGGGCGTGATGACGGCGGTGTCGTCGGGCGTGAACACCCGCGCTTCGTTGTAGAGCACGTTGAACGGGGCCTTGAACTGCCCTGAATTCCTGTCGACGGCGTACTCGTACATGATGGCGTAGAACATCACGAGCGGCAGGCCATAGATGAAGCCTGCCTCGGCGATGTGCTTGGCCTTGAAGAAGCCGGGCCGGCTGGAGAGGCCAGCAGTGGCGGAGGCGGCAAGGACCGGGCTCATCAAGGCGCCGGCGGCCGCTGTGAGCAGAAGGTCACGCTTCGTGATCATGTCGTCCTCCGCGGGCCAACGCTGAGGCCCCGGCTAGCATAATGCAGCTTGAGCTTGAGTTGCTCAATGTGGCGCATGCGCTCGATCGCCGACAGTTGCTGGACGTTGCGGCGACCTGCCGCCGCAGAGATCAGCAAGCCGCATTCCGCGTCAATGGCCCGGTGTGCGAGGATCCGCGCCGGCCAAGGTCTACCCGCCGGCCTGAAACCTCGACCCGGCGGCGCACGTAGTCACGCCATGGCAAACGACCCGGACGCTTACCCAAGAACGCGCATGGCGATGAGGCTGGCGTTCGTCGTCTTCTACACGGCGGCGGGTGTCCTCCACCTGAGATCGCCCGACGCGTTCTTGCCGATCGTCCCTCTCTGGGTTCCATTTCCCAGGGAGGTCGTGCTGGCCACCGGTGTCTGCGAGTTCGCGGGCGCAGCCGGACTTCTCGTGCCGCGGCTGCGCAGGCTCGCCGGGATCATGCTGGCGCTCTACGCGGTGTGCGTCTTTCCCGCCAACATCCGACATGCCGTCGAGGGCATCCAGGTGCCCGGCCTGCCGACGCAGTGGTGGTATCACGCCCCGCGGCTTGCCCTGCAGCCTGTGCTGGTCTGGGCGAGCCTTTTCTGCGCGGGTGTCATCGACTGGCCCTTCCGCCCCAGGCGGTCCGGTCTTAATTCGATGCGGGCTTCCGCGAGCGGCGTCATCTCCGCTCCGCCATCCGCGGGAGAACGCAGCGCTGGAAGAAGTTCGTCAGCTCCGTCCGCCGCAGTACGGGATCCAGCACCTGGCGATCGGCGCCGATCCGCCATGCAACCGGGCACAGCGACGGATCCTCGTGAAGGAGCCTGAAGTCGCCGGCATAACGCTCCACCTCCCCTGTCGTCGAGGCCAGTCCTTCGCCGACGATTTCGTCGGCATCCCTGACCATGGCCATGGCGATCTGCTCGAGGTCGAGTTCAGGATGATATTGCACACCCCAGAACAGGCCTTCCTTGCCCATGCGGATCTCGGCGGCCTGGACAGTACAGGCTTCGCTGGTAGCAAGATGCAGGGCTCCGGGAGGAAGCGTCTCGACCTCGTCGGTATGGATAGCAAGGGCGTCGTAAGCGGCAGGACGCCCTGCGAGCAGAGGATGATCGCGGCCCGCATCGGTCGAGGAGATCCGGCGAGCGAAGCCGGCTTCCCTTCCCTTGGCGCAGGGGCGCACCGCACCTCCGGCCGCGACAGTTGCGACCTGCAGCCCGGCGCAGGAGCCGAAGGCCGGAGTGCCGGCCTCGAACACGGCCCGCATGAAGGCGACCTGCCTGCGGACCGGAGGCGTATCTTCGTAGAGGTGCAGCGGCGATCCCGTCAGGAACACCGCGTCGAACGCGTCCAGGCTGGTGCCCGACGGTAGATCTGCATCCCCTTCGACGGGCGACACGCGCAGGATTTGTAGGCCCGGCGCGATCTGCTCCAGCGTCTCTGCGAAAGACTCTCCGGACGAGCGGCCCACGCTTTTCCGGCGCCTCTGCCGTGCGTCCGGCGGCTCGCTTTCGGCGACCAGGACGCGGGGTGGGCGGGCCGCAGGCTGCACGGAAGCCCGGCCGTCGAGAGCGGATTGTCGGAACATGAGAGTGAACCTCGAGGAGAGGCCTACAACCCCTCCGCGCGACACCCGTTCGCCCCTGCGGCGATTTTGACCGGCTCCCTAAAGGCTCTCGCAGCGAACCCCCGCAGGGCGGCGGAAGCCCTCTGCAACACGATCCGGCCGCGTGCGGACCCGCGGCCGGGCATTCACCTCGTCAAGGCTTGCTGGGAGCCACGCCAGCTGCGGGACGCTCGACGTCCCGGCTGGAGATCGCCTTCATCCAGGCCGTCATCGACTCGAGCGACACCGGTCCCTCGCCGAGATCGACGGCAATCGATCCGATCTGGCCGGTGAAGTTCGCCGGGACCTGGTAGTCCTTGTCGTCGACCGGCGTGCCGGTATCCATGCCGATATCGAAGGTCTCGTCCCAGGCGAAGGTGAACGGCGTCGTGTGAGGCAGCGTGATCGTCGCGGCGTCCTTTCCGTCCACGGACAGCACGCCGGTCCCGCCATGGCCGAACGGGATCTCGCCCTTCTGGTCGAGCGCGAAGTCGAAGACGATCGTGTGCTTGCCGGCGCCCAAGGCCTCCTTCGCCTGCCACTTCGGCCTTTCCAGGTTGAGCAGGTTGAAGGTAAAGGTCGGCTTCCCGTCCTTCAGGTAGAGCCCCCACCCCGCAAAACGGCCGCCCTGCGTCACCAGCACCCCGTTTCCGCCGTCGGCGGGCACGGTGACGTCTGCCGTGATCCTGAACGAGCGGTTGAGGATGCCGGGCGCCGCATTGGCCTGCGTGCAGCAGGACGGGCCCGAGTAGACGAAGCGCTTGCGCCCCGCCGTCGGCCCCGGCCGCTGTGTCACCATGGCAGCGATAGAGTTGTTCAGCGGGAAGACCTGGTACTTCTGGCCCTCCATGGTGAAGAGCTCCCTCATGGCCTGCAGCTTGGCCGGTTCCACCTTGGCGAGGTCGTTCATCTGGGTGGGGTCGTCCGCCAGCTTGTAGAGCTCCCAGGAATAGCCGTTCATCACGTCCGACGGGCGCGGCGCCGCGATGCTGGCCCATGGCGGCACGGGCGGCGTGGTGCTGGCGATCCAGCCGTCATTGTAGATCGCCCGGTTGCCGAGGATCTCGAAGTACTGGGTCTTGTGGGTCGACAGCGCGGCCTTGTTCTCCGCCGGGATCGTGTAGGCCATCGACACGCCGTCCATCGGCCTTTGGGCGATGCCGTTCACCTCGTTGGGTTGCGGGATGCCGATCAGGTCGAGAAGGGTCGGCGCGATGTCGATCACGTGGTGGAACTGGGAGCGGATGCCGCCCTTGTCCGTGATCTTCGCGGGCCACGAGATGGCCATGCCGTTGCGGGTGCCGCCGAAATGCGAGGCGACCTGCTTGGTCCAGCGGTAGGGCGTGCCGAAGGCCCAGGTCCAGCCGACCGCCATGTGGTTGTAGGTCTGGTCCGTGCCCCAGGCGTCGTACCAGGGCATCTGCTTCTCGGCGTCGAGCGCCACGCCGTTGAAGTACATCACCTCGTTGGGCGTTCCGTTGACCGAGCCCTCCGCCGACGAGCCGTTGTCGCCGCTGATGTAGATCACGACCGTGTTGTCGAGTTGTCCCTGCCGCTTCACCTCGTCGATCACCCGGCCGATCTCGTGGTCGGTATAGGCGAGGTAGGCGGCGTAGATGTCGGCCTGGCGGATGAACAGCTTCTTCTCGAGATCCGTCAGCGTGTCCCAGGGCTTCAGCATGTCGGAGGGCCACGGCGGCAGGACCGCGTTGGCGGGGATCACGCCGAGCTTCTTCTGGTTCGCGAAGATGCGCTCGCGCAGCTTTTCCCAGCCATCGTCGAAGAGGTGCATGGCCTCGATTTTCTCCACCCACTCCTTGGTGGGATGGTGGGGCGCATGCGTACCGCCCGGCGCGTAGTGGATGAACCACGGCCGGTTCGGCGCGATTTCGGAATTGTTGCGGATGTGGTCGATGGCGTCGTCAGCCATCGCGGTGATCAGGTTCCAGCCGGGCTGGCCAACATAGGGGTGGATCGGGGTGGTGTTGCGGAACAGGTTGCCGGGCTGCCACTGGCTCGTGTCACCGCCAACGAAGCCGTAGAAATAGTCGAAGCCCTGGCCGACAGGCCAGTTGGTGAACGGCCCGGCCGTGCTCGCCTCCCATGGCGGGACGTTGTGGTCCTTGCCGAACCAGGCGGTGGAGTAGCCGTTCTGCTTCAGGATGGCCGCAAGCGTCGCCGTCTCGCGGGGAATGATGGAATTGTAGCCGGGGAAGCCCGTCGACAGCTCGCTGATGTTGCCGAAGCCGACATTGTGGTGGTTGCGGCCCGTCAACAGGGCTGCACGGGTCGGCGAGCAGAGCGCGGTGGTGTGGAAGGTGGTGTAGCGCAGGCCCTGATTGGCCACTTCGTCCAGCGTCGGGGTCGGGATCACCCCACCGAAGGTGGACGGCGCGCCGAAGCCGACATCGTCCGTCAGGATGAGAAGCACGTTGGGTGCCCCGGCAGGAGGCATGACCTGCGGCGGCCAGGCCGGCGCGCTGTCGACGGCGTTGGGCTGGATGGCGCCGGAGAACTGCGGCGTCGGCGCCGGCAGCTGGAGGCCAGGCAATGTCATCACGGCGCTGGGCGAACCCGGTGTGCCGCGGATGTCGCTGGCCTGAACCGAAGGGCTCAGCATGTCCTGGCTGCGAGCGGTTGCAACAAAGGGCCCCGCCGCCATCAGGGCGGCGACGGCCAGCGTTCGCGCGAGATGCGTTGTCCGAGACATGTTGATCCCCGTCCTTGGTGATGTGTGCCGGGTTCTGCCGGGGTGCGACGACGTGGCGCCCTCCCCGGGCACTCCAGCGCAAGCCGGCGCCGCGCCGCCGGTCAGGCAGCTCGGCCTGCTCAAGCTACAGCAATCCAATCCGCTCAACTTGCCTTTGTGCGCCAAGACCTGAGCGCTACGTTTTCATACGGATGCCGGGCCGCCCAATGTGAGCGCCCCGCCCCTTGTGTCTCCGCCCCGGACTGAGGAGGTTGACCGAGGGAGGCCGCATGTACGATCCGTCGTTGTTTCGTCTCGATGGGGATGTCGCCCTGGTCACCGGGGCAGGCGCCGGTATCGGGCGTGAGATCGCCATCACCTTCGCTGCCGCAGGCGCCAGCGTCGTCGTGACCGACCGGGGCGCCGACGAGGCCACGGCCGTGGCCCGGGAGATCGTGGACAGCGGAGGCCGCGCCCTCGCGCAGGCCTGCGACGTGACCAAGGAGGACCAGCTGGAGGCGGCTGTGCGGGCCGCGACCGGCACGTTCGGGAGCCTGACCGTGCTGGTCAACAATGCCGGAGGCGGCGGCCCCAAGCCCTTCGACATGCCGATGGCCGATTTCCGCTGGGCCTACGAGCTCAACGTCTTCTCGCTGTTCAGGCTGACCCAGCTCGCGGCGCCCCACATGGCGGCAGCCGGGCACGGCGCAGTGCTCAACATCTCATCCATGGCGGGCGAGAACAAGAACGAGCGCATGTCCTCCTACGGGTCGTCGAAGGCCGCGGTGAACCACCTCACCCGCAACGCCGCCTTCGACCTCGGGCCAAAGAACATCCGCGTCAACGCCATCGCCCCCGGCGCCATCCGCACGCAGGCGCTCGCATCCGTGCTCACGCCCGCGATCGAGAGCGCCATGCTCCGGCACACGCCGCTCAGCCGCCTGGGAGAGCCATCCGACATCGCCAATGCCGCGCTCTTCCTGTGCTCGCGCGCAGCAAGCTGGATCAGCGGCCAGGTGCTGACCGTGAGCGGCGGCGGCGTGCAGGAGCTGGACTGACCCCGCCGGGACCGGCTCCAGCTGGAGGACAGCATGAGCTTCGACCCCTTCGCCGAATAGCGGCATGCCGGGATCCCCCGGCGGCCGGCCATTGCCGTCCATCCCGATCCAGCTCCTGGCCGATTGCACTGCTGTGGCACGAGCGGCTACAGCCGGTTGCGTCATCACTTTTGAAAACCCCAAGGTGCAGCTAGCGCCTGAAATGGCGGCGGCTTAGGCTTGATGGATCTTCCCTTGCACGAGTCGAGACATGCGCCGCCTGCTCCAGTTCGCCGCCGTTCTCGCCATGGTCACCGCAGGCCTGGCCGCAACCGGAACACGGGAGGCGCGGGCCCAGTCGGCAGCCAAGCCCAACATCCTCTACATCGTCGCGGACGACCTCGGCTGGGCCGACGTCGGCTTTCATGGCGCCGAGATCAAGACGCCGACCCTCGACCAGTTGGCCAACGAGGGCGCCACGCTCGACCAGTTCTACGTCCAGCCCATGTGCACGCCGACTCGGGCTGCGCTGATGACCGGCCGGTATCCGCTGCGTTACGGGCTGCAGAGCTTCGTCATCCTCCCGGAGCAGAGCTACGGCATTCCGCTCGACGAAAAGCTGCTGCCGCAGATGTTGAAGGAAGCGGGCTACGACACTGCAATCATTGGGAAGTGGCACCTCGGCCACGCCGATCGCCAGCTCTGGCCGCGCCAGCGCGGGTTCGACTACCAGTACGGCGCCCTCATCGGCGAGATCGACTACTTCACCCACAAGGTGCACGGCGTCACGGACTGGTATCGCAACGACCGCCTTCTCCAGGAACCGGGCTACGTGACGACTCTGCTCGGCAAGGATGCGGTGCGCTACATCGAGGCGCACGATCCCAAGCGGCCAATGTTCATGTACCTCGCATTTACGGCCCCTCACACCCCGCTCCAGGTGCCGCCGGAGTATTTGGAGCGCTACTCGTCCATCAAGGACGAGAACCGGCGCACCTACGCGGCGATGGTCTCCGCGATGGACGACCAGATCGCCGGCGTGCTGGCGGCGTTGCAGCGCAAGGGCATGCGCGACAACACGCTGGTCGTCTTCCACAGCGACAATGGCGGCGTGAAGTCGGCCGCCTTCGCTGGCCAGATCGCGACAAAGGGCGACCTCCCGGCGAGCAATGCCCCGTTCCGCGACGGAAAAGGGTCGCTCTACGAGGGCGGGACGCGCGCCGTGGCGCTGGCGAACTGGCCCGGCCGCATCAAGCCTCGCAAGTCTACCGAGCCGATTCATGTGGTGGACATGCTGCCGACTCTGGCAGGTCTCGCCGGGGCCAGCACCTCGGGGGCGAAGCCCCTCGACGGCAAGGATGTCTGGAGCACGATCAGCGAGGGCGCGGCCTCGCCGCGTTCCGAGATCGTCTACAACGTCGAGATGTTTCGCGGAGCCGTCCGCCAGGGCGACTGGAAGCTCATGTGGCGGACCCCCCTCCCCGCGAAGCTCGAACTCTTCAACATTCCGCAGGACCCCGGAGAGGCGACGAACGTCGCGGCGGATCATCCCGAGATCGTGGCCGACCTCCAGCGGCGCATCGACACCCTGTCTCGCGAGATGAAGCCCTCATTGTTCTTCGAGGCGACCTTCAAGGCCTACCTGGGTCGGCACGCGCCTGGTCCGGCCTTCCCGAACGAGGAGAGCTTTTACGAGCAGGGGGACTGATCGCACGGGGTGGTTTTTCGGCCCCTCGTGTA
This sequence comes from Alsobacter sp., assembly GCF_059501845.1. Lineage (NCBI taxonomy): Bacteria > Pseudomonadati > Pseudomonadota > Alphaproteobacteria > Hyphomicrobiales > Alsobacteraceae > Alsobacter > Alsobacter sp. The sequence continues at coordinate 482,462 of NZ_JCACDK010000011.1, forward strand.
CGCCGGCAGAGCTATGGACGCTGGCCCGCGTCTCAGTGCAGATCGGACAGGCAGGCCGCCAGCTCGATGTTCCTGAACGGCTTGGTCAGGCGCGGCAGGTCGAGAGCAATGCCGTCGGTCTCCGCGTAGCCCGAGACGATCAGCGTGCGGATGTCGGGCGACCTCTGGCGCACGAGGCGGGCGAGCTCGGTCCCGGACATGCCGGGCATGAGATGGTCGGTCACGAGGATATCCGGAGCAAATCCGCGTTCCAGCAGCTTGAGCGCCTCTTCCCCCGACGAAGCCTCCCTGACCTCGTAGCCGAGCTCGGACAGCATGTCGGCCGTGCTGAGGCGCACGAGTTCCTCGTCGTCGACGAGCAGGACGGATCGTCGCCGGTCCTGCGGCGAGATCACCACGGCATCCGGCTCCGCAGCCGGGGCGGCATCGTCGCTCTGCGGCAGCCAAAGCTCGACGCAGGTGCCGTCCCCCGGCGCGCTGCGAATGGCCAGTGCCCCGCCGAGCTGCGAAGCCAGACCATGGACCATCGACAGTCCCAGCCCGGTGCCCTTCCCGATACCCTTCGTGGAGAAGAAGGGCTCGACGGCGCGCGCCAGCGTCGCTCCGTCCATGCCGGTGCCCGTGTCGGCGACGGACATGCAGAGATACCGGCCTGGCGCGAGACGGCAGTGATGCCGGGTCCCCACGTTTTCCGCCGACACCGCAATGCGAAGGACGCCGCCGCGGGGCATGGCGTCGCGTGCGTTCACCGCAAGGTTGAGGATCGCCATCTCGATCTGGTTGGGATCTGTGTTGGCGAGCGGAAGCCCGTCAGGGGCGTCCACGACGACCTCGATCTGCGGTCCCGTCGTGCTCGCGACGAGCTCGACCATGCCGTGCGCGAGCTTGGCGAGGTCGACCGGGCTCGCCTGGAGCGGCTGGCGGCGGGCGAAGGCGAGCAGCCGCTGGACGAGGATGCGGGCGCGCTCGGCCGACTGCACCGCCCCCGCGATCAGGCGCCGCTCCCGTTCTCCCCCGGCGCCGCCGCGCTGCAGCATGTCGAGGGTTCCAAGGATCGGCGTGAGGAGGTTGTTGAAGTCGTGCGCGACGCCCCCGGTCAGCTGGCCCATGCTCTCGAGCTTCTGGCTCTGGCGCAATTGCTCCTGGGCCGCCGCAAGTTCGGCCTCCCGGGCCTTGGCCTCGCTGAGGTCGCGTCCGACGGCGATGAAGTTGAAGCCGTCGGGTTCTGGCGCGACGGTCCACTCGATGGGCTTCCAGCCGCCGTCCCTGGTGGCGATCCTGTTCTCGAAGCGGGCCGGTTGCATGGTCTGGCTCATCCGGGTGATGGCCTCCAGCGTCGGTGGCATGTCGTCGGGGTGCATGAAGGAGGCATAGCCCCGGCTCAGCAACTCGCTCTCGCTCCAGCCGAGCACGCGCTCCCAGGCAGGGCTGACCGCCGACATCATGCCGGTGTAGTCCGCACGGGCGAGCATGTCCTGGGACAGGTCCCACAGGCGGTCGCGCTCCGCCGACCGCGCGGCGACCTGCATGACGAGGGTTTCGTTGAGCGTCTGCAGGGCCGCCTCGGCGTTCTTGCGCGAGGTGATGTCCACCGACACGGCCAGCATGGACCGCACCTCGTCATGGGCGTCGCGCACCCCGGTGACGCTGTTGCGCACCCAAACGACCGAACCGTCGGGGCGAATATATCGCTTCTCGATGTCGAAAGCCGGGCCGCCGGCGGCCGCGGCCCGGAACAGGGGCTGGTTGACCTGCAGGTCGTCGGGATGGGTGATGTCCTGCATGCGAAGGGAGAGAAGATCCTCGCGTGTACGGCCGACGATCTCGCAGTAGCTGTCGTTGACGGCGAAGAACTTGCCGTCAAGATCGCCCTCGGCGAAGCCCGCCGCAGCCTGGCTGAAGGCCGCCGCAAGCCGTGACGCGTATTCGCGAAGCTCGCGCTCGGCCGCACGCCGGGCGATGGCTGCGCGGGTGCGCTCGGCGAAGTCGCGCACCAGCGTGTGTTCCTCGTCGGTCCAGACCCGGGGACCGACGGAGTGCACGAAAAGGATCGCCGCTCCGCGCCCCTCCTCGACGACGGGCATGTCCAGGAACGATCGGATGCCGAGCCGCACGAAGGCTTCCGGCTTCGCGCAGGTGCGCGGATCGGTGGCAACGTCTGTGACGGCCACCGCCTCGCCGCGGAGCAAACACTCGAAGTAGCTGCCATATTCGTCGAGGTCATGGTGGCCGGCGACGTCGGCGACGCCGGGGCGGCTCCAGTTGCGCTCGACGGAGACCGTGCCTGCGGCAGCGTCGATGACGCCGTAACCGACCCGCGCTGCGCCGAGCGTCTCGCCCAGCAACTGCGAAGCGGTGAACGACAGTTCGGCCGTGTCGGTGACGTTGCGCAGGCGCTCGTCGAGCTGGAGGAGCGCTTCCCGCCGCCGCTCGGTCAAAACGCGCGCCGTCGTCTCCGCGACGATGCAGAGCACGCCGGCGACGGATCCGTCCGCTTCGGGGACCGGGGAGTAGGAGACGTCGAAGTACACCGTTTCGCCCCGGTCGCGCTGGCGCTCGATGTAGAACGGCCGGTCTTTCGCGGAGAACGTCCTGCCCGTCTTGCGTACGTCGCGCAGAAGCGGCCCGAGATCGTCCCAGAGTTCTGCCCAGTTCTCCCGGGCGGGGCGGCCGAGGGCGCGAGGATGCTTGTCCCCGATCGTCGGCGCATAGGAGTCATTATAGAGGGCGACGAACTCCGGCCCCCAGAACAGAACGATCTGTGCCTGCGCGGCCAGCATCAGACCGACGGTCGTCTTCAGGCTCTGAGGCCAGCCTTCGGGGTCACCGATCGGCGAACGAGACCAGTCGAGCTCGGCAAGGAGCCTGGCGATTTCGGTGCTGTGCGCTTGCGACGAGAGGGGGAGGCTCCGAGACACTCGCTTTCCGTGCTCCAGATCAGACAAGACCTTTCCGCCACCCGGCGCGGCTGGAGCACAACGCGAAAGGAGCCGCCACGTTCAACCTGCGGATCAAAGTCTGAGGGAGGACTGTCAGCGGCTGGCGGTCAGGCGGCGCAGCAGGACGTAGACCAGGAGCGCGGCTGCGCCGGCGAGGAGCGAGGCCAGCAGGAAGCCGTGTTCGTCGCTCTCCCAAGGCAGCCCCTTCGTGTTCATGCCGAAGAGGCCGGTGACGAGCGTGGCGGGCAGGAACACCGCGGTGAGCAGCGACAGCACGTAGAGCTGCCGGTTTGTTTGCGCCGCCATCTTCGCGGCCACCTCGTCCTGCAGGAGGCGGGCCCGGTCCTGGCTGGACACCACCTCCTGGTTCACCGATTCGAGGCGCTGCGCGATGCGCCCGGCAGCCGCCCTGATGTCGGATGGCAGGCGCGAGGCCGGCGCCTGCTCGACGCGCCGGAACAGGCTCATCAGCCTCGCGAGCTGCCGGTGAAGGCCGACTGCACGGCGCCGCAGCGTGCCGAGCTTCTGCGGCTCGTCGTCGATCTGGTCCCCGAGGATACGGTCCTCGATCCGGTCCACGGACTGCGCCAGTTGCGTCGCCGCGGTCGCGAGCGCATCGGTTTCGCGGTCCACGATGGCCTCGAAGAGGTCGATGGGGGTGTCGATCGCGGTTCCCGCGAGAATCGAGGCACGGGTCGCCTCGATCGAGCGCAGGGATTGCCGCCTTCCGGTGATCAGAAAGCGCGGCCCGAGGATGAAGCGCAGCTGCGCCATGTCCTCCGTCGCGTTCGAGAAGTCGAGGCGCATGTCGACAAAGGCACCTGCCAAAACGTGACCCGCGATATCGATGCGGTCGTGCGAGCCGGCCTCGAGCATCACGTCCTTGGCTTCCTCGGGAAGCGCATCGAGGCCGTGCAGCCACGTCGTCGCGCGATTGTCGGCGAGATTGACGTGCAGCCACAGGTAGCCGGGCCCTGGCTCGGCGATGTCCGGCGCAGCGCCGAGAGGAAGAGGCTGCGCCTTCCCCTCCTCGTCGAAGCTGAAGCCGAAGACGATCCCGCGGCTGTAGCGGTCGTCTGCAAGGGGAAACGCCTCGAGCGAAGAGGGCATGGTCGCGGACGAGCCTTGCGCTCCGGGATTGGGCGCGCTCCGCGGCTCCTGCGATCCAGACAAGGGCAGCGAACCCGCGCCCGTCAAGAGGCCCGCACCCGGGTCGGCATGAGTCTACCCGGCTGTGAAGAGCCTGACCGGATCACGTCCAGCAGCCTGGGCGTCGTGGGGCCGGAAGTCCTGGAGCTGATCAAGTGCCTGTGCCGCAGAAGACCACGCCCGCGACGGGACGTCTGGGATGGCGCGGTACGCGTGCCATGAGACAGGGCTGTGACAGCGCGCGATCAGGCCTTGGCCGGGCTGGACAGGGTTTCTGCCGCGACGATGGTGAACCGGCTCACGGCCGTGGCCTGGCGAAACAGGGCGAGCTTGTCCACCGGTGCAGGATGTCCGAGCCCCGCATCTGCGGCGAGGTTGGCGAGCGCGTCGCGTGTTGCGGCGGCTCTGTCGGGCTCGAGCCGGCCGCTCAGCGTCATGTGGAACCGGAAACCGTCGAGCACGTGGGGGTAACCCCACCGATCCAGCGCGTGCAGCTGGCGTGGCGTGAGAGTCTCCGGCCTGCGGCGATCCCGCTCCTGGGCGGTCAATGGCGCCCGGAACGGCTCGAACGCGTGCAGGACAGCCGCTTCGAGGGCCGAGATGTCCGGCGCGTCCTCCGCCGGGATCAGCGCAACAAACCGGTCCACCAGTTCGACCTTCAGGGGCACGGGCGCTGGCTGAGGCCGCGATGCCGCAAACTCCGCGAGGGCCTGGACAAGCTGCGCTTCCGTGCGGCCCTCCCTCAGCCGGAACGGTGCCTTCAACGTGGCGTGAAAGCCGTAGCGGCGCGGTTCCTCGGTGGCCGCAAGCCACGCTTCCGGCGCCCAGCCGTTGCAAACGAGAAGCGGCAGGTCCAAGCCCGTCGCGGCGTCATAGCCGATGACGGCGCTGCCGAACCGCCAGAGCGCCGAGGTGGGATCTGGCGCGAAGTACACCGCGTAGCGCGCTTCGCCGATCACGCCCGGCTCTCCTCGTAGTGCGAGCAGAACGCATCCGCCGGGAGGGAGCGGAAAGCAGGAAGGGCCTCGCGCAGCCGCTCGTGATCCCACTCCCACCACGCGAGCGCTTCGAGGCGCGCTGCGACCCGCTCGTCGAAGCGGCGCCGGATGGGACGGGCGGGATTGCCACCCACGATGGTCCAGGCCGGCACGTCCTTGGTGACGACGGCGCCGGCCGCCACGACCGCTCCCGTGCCGATGGACCGCCCCGGCAGGACGATGGCGCCGTGGCCGATCCACACGTCGTGGCCGATCGTCACGGGAAAGCTGCGCCGCCACGCGAAGAAGGCGTCGTCGTCGCTTTCCCCCTCGAAGTAGGCGGACGCCCGGTAGGTGAAGTGGGCCTGGCTGGCGCGCTGCATGGGGTGGTTGCCAGGGTTGATCCGCGTGTGGGCGGCAATCGAGCAGAAGCGCCCGATCCGGGCATAGGCGATGTCGCTGTCGTTGACCACGTAGCTGTAATCGCCGAGTTCCGTCTCAAGCAGCGTCGTCCGCGCACCCACCTCAGTGTAGCGGCCGAGGATGCAACCGCTGGTGATTGCCGTGGCGTGCACGAGGGGTTCGGTCGAGAGCTTCGGCATGGGTTCTCCGCCCGGCTGGTCCGGCGGCCAGCGCTCCCACCGCGTTGTGACGAACGCATGACGGAACGGCTCGGCTCAAGCCTGTGGACGGTGTCACTAAACCGTTGCGCGGCCCCGCTACCGGACTCGCAAGGCCCACTCCGCGGAGCGCTTGCATGCTTGCCATAGAGGGACTGAGCCGCACGTTCGGCTCCAAGGCTGCGGTGAAGGACGTTAACCTCACCGTCGACAAGGGAGCCTTTGTCGGCGTCATCGGCCGTTCGGGCGCAGGCAAGTCCACGCTGCTGCGCATGATCAACAGGCTGCAGGAGCCGACTGCAGGCCGCATCCTGGCCGACGGCGTCGACGTCACGGGCCTGCGCGGCCGGGCGTTGAGAGACTGGCGGGCCGACTGCGCCATGATCTTCCAGCAGTTCAACCTCGTCGGCCGTCTCGACGTGCTGACCAACGTCCTGCTCGGACGCCTCAACAAGGCAGGAACGCTGGGCTCCGTCCTCAGGCTCTGGTCCCCGGAGGACCGCGCCATCGCGCTTTCCGCGCTGGAAATGCTCGACATCGCCTCGCTCGCGGCCCAGCGCGCCGACAGCCTGTCGGGCGGCCAGCAGCAGCGCGTCGCAATTGCCAGGGCTCTCGTGCAGGAGCCGAAGATCATCCTCGCCGACGAACCGATCGCGTCGCTCGATCCGCGCAACACCAAAGTGGTGATGGACGCGCTGCTGCGCATCAACCGTCATTTCGGCATCACCGTTCTGTGCAACCTGCACTCCCTCGACCTCGCCCGCAGCTATTGCGACCGGCTGGTCGGCATGGCCAGCGGCCGCGTCGTGTTCGACGACGTTCCGGAGGCTCTCACCGAAGACGTCGCCCGCGAGCTCTATGGCCTGGAGGCCGGCGACGTCATGGACGCGCACGCCCCCGCCGCGCCGTCACCGGCCGCTCTCCCCGTTCCATCCGCCGCCTGACCGCGGCTCGGACCCCGTCTGCCCTTCATCCCCGAAAGGACGAACCCATGCTGAACCGACGCCACGTTGTCGCCGCCCTCGCCCTGGGCGCCACCTTTGCCGCCGCACCGGCTTTTGCAGAGGACTGGCGCGCCAAGTATCCCGAGCTGGTCTTCGCCATCGTTCCGGCCGAGAACGCCAGTGGCGTCATGGACCGCTACACGCCGTTCGCCGCCTATCTCTCGAAGGAACTCGGCGTGAAGGTCACGGTCCGCACCGTGCAGGACTACGCCGCGATGATCGAGGGGCAGCGCTCGGGCAACATCCACATCGCCTATTACGGCCCGGCCGGCTTCGCCCGCGCCCGCGTCACCGGCGTGCAGACCGACGCCTTCGCCATCGACGTCAACAATGACGGCTCGAAGGGCTACTATTCGGTGTTCTATGTGAAGGCCGACAGCCCCTACAAGACCATCGCCGACCTGAAGGGCAAGAACCTCGGCCTCGTCGATCCCAACTCGACCTCCGGCAACAACGTGCCGCGCTTCGAGCTCGACAAGATGAAGATCGAGCCGGAGAAGTTCTTCGACAAGGTCGTCTTTGCCGGCAGCCACGAGAACGCCGTGCTCGCCCTGTCGCAGGGCACCGTCGACGTCGCCGCCAACGCCTGGACGAGCGATGACGACAGCTATCTCTACCGCATGCTGACCAAGGGCATGCTGAAGAAGGCCGACGGCTCGCCGATGAAGTACGAGGACTTCAGGATCATCCACAAGTCCCAGCCCATCATCAACGGCCCGACGACGTATCTCTCCAGCCTCCCCGAAGACGCCAAGGCGGCGATCCGCAAGGCCTTCTTCGACGCTCCGACCAAGGACAAGGCCGCCTTCGACAAGATCTCGGACGGCAAGAACAAGCCCTGGGCGCCCGCGACCAACGGCGACTACGACCAGACCATCGAGCTGATCAAGTTCGTCGACACGCTGCGCAAGAAGTCGTCCTGAGAGCGGCTGACTTCGGGACGCGAGCCGATGCCGTGCGCTTGCATCCGGAGCGCGCGTCTTACGACCCGCACTTTCGGCATTGCCGGTGCAGGCGCGTCTGAAGACGCGCGGTCCGAGGCGTCATTCCGGGCTCTGCCATGGCTCTAAGCATCCCCACACTGCCTGATCCACAGGCGGCCGCGCTCGCGGCCGCCTATGACGCTGCAGTCTCGGCCAAGCGCCGCCGCATGCTCGTGGGCATCGCCGCCGTCATCGCGCTCGTGCTCGCATCGGCTTGGATGGCGGAGGTGCGGCCCCTGGTGTTCTTCACGAACATCGGGAAGTTCACGAGCTATATCGGCCGCATCTTCTTCCTCGACAACGGCCAGCTTGTCTTCACCGACGTCCGCGAATGGTTCTGGGGCCTTGGCAAGTGGCTGAGGCTGATGGGCGAGACGCTGCTCATCGCCTATCTCGGCACTGTGCTCGGTGCGCTCGGCGGCTTTCTCCTGTGCTTCGCCGCGGCCGACAACTTGGTGCGCTCTCCGGCGATCAAGTTCTGCGTCCGTCGCTTTCTCGAATTCTGCCGCACGGTACCGGAACTCGTCTTCGCCCTGATCTTCGTCGTCGCCTTCGGCCTCGGCCCTTTGCCGGGCGTACTGGCCCTTGCCATCCACACCATGGGCGCGCTCGGCAAACTCTTCTTCGAGGTCGTCGAGAACATCGACATGAAGCCGGTGGAAGGCGTCTCGGCGACGGGAGCGGGCTGGGTGCAGACCGTCCGGTTTGCGGTCGTGCCACAGATCCTCTCCAACTTCGCCAGCTACGCGCTGCTGCGCTTCGAGATCAACGTGCGCGGTGCAGCCGTGATGGGCTTCGTCGGCGCCGGCGGCATCGGGCAGGACCTGCTCGAAGCCGTGCGCAAGTTCTACTACTCCGACGTAAGCGCCATCATCGTGCTCATCATCATCACCGTGGCAATCATCGACCTGCTCACCGAGCGTGTCCGCCATGCTCTGCTGGGCCGGGAGGCCTCCCGATGAGCGCCGCTCCGGATCGCGACGCGAGCTTCCTGCGCGCCTCGGCGCGCAGCGACCTGCAGCGCCTGCGCTCGACCTACCCCGACGTGTTTCGCCCCAACATGCGTCGGCGCGCGATCATGCTGGGCAGCATCGCGCTCGCGCTGGCGGTTTTCGTCTACGGTTTCGCGACGCTGGACATCTCGTGGGCACGGGTGTTCGGCGGCTTTGCCCGCCTCGCCGACTTCGTCGGGCTGATGCTGCCGCCGAGCTTCAGCTCCACCGAGAAGCTGCTGCTTTATCTCCGCTCGCTGGGCGAAACGCTGGCCATTGCTTTCCTCGGCACGCTGCTGGCGGCGATCCTCGCGTTTCCGCTGGGCTTCCTCGCCGCCCGCAACGTCCTGCCGAACTGGTTGGCACGCTTCGCCACGCGGCGCTTCCTCGACACGGTGCGAAGCGTCGACACGCTGATCTGGGCGCTCATCTGGATCAACGTGGTCGGCCTCGGCCCCTTCGCGGGTGTCCTGGCCGTGATGACGTCGGATCTCGGCTCCTTCGGGAAGCTCTTCTCGGAAGCCGTGGAAGCGGCTGACAGGAAGGCCGTCGAGGGCGTCACCTCGACCGGCGGCAACCATCTGCATGGGGTGCGCTTCGGCCTTCTGCCGCAGGTGCTGCCGGTGATCGCGGGGCAGGTGCTCTATTTCTTCGAGTCCAACACCCGGTCGGCGACCATCATCGGCATCGTGGGGGCCGGCGGCATCGGTCAGTATCTCTACGAGGAGATCAAGACGCTCGAGTGGCAGCACGTCTCCTTCCTCGTCCTGCTCGTCCTCGTCACCGTGTCGGTCATCGATTTCGTCTCCGGGCGCCTGCGGTCCGCGATCATGGCGAGCCCGGCAAACGATCGGTGACAACCGTCATCGGACTGTCAGACGAAGCCCCTAGCAGGGCGGCATGAAAGACCCTCGATCCGGTCGCGACGCCACCGCGGACACTGCTCAGAGGCAGCGCGTCATGGCGCTCGTCGCCGAGGCCTCCGTCGGGGAGCTGGCAGCGGCGGTCGAGGCGCTCGGCCCACCTCCCTATCGCGAACTGCGGCCAACCGAGACGGGGCTCGTCATGGTGCGGGGACGCATCGGGGGCGACGGGGCACCCTTCAACATGGGCGAAGCGACCGTGACCCGGGCAGCCGTCCGGCTGGACGGCGGTGCCACCGGCTTTTCCTATGTCCTGGGCCGCGACGCGGAAAAGGCGAGGCTCGGCGCGGTTCTGGACGCCGCTTTCGTGGCCGGCCGCGGCGACGAGCTGGAAACCGTGTTCTGCGCCCCGATCGCCGCCCGGCTGGCCGGGGAGCAGGCGCTCGCGGCCGAGCGCACGGCAGCGACCCGTGTCGACTTCTTCACCCTCGTTCGCGGAGAGGATCAGCCATGAGCGCCGCCGTTCAGCCCGGCTTCGGCTCGCCTGTTCATGACGCGCAGGCAGCCTTCCGAAGCGTGATGATGGCCATGGCCCGTCCAGGCACCGTGCGCCGGATCGAGGCTGTCCCCGGCACGCCCGACGCGCTCGAGCCGGCAGCCGCCGCGATCGCGCTCGCGCTCTGCGATTTCGAGACGCCCGTCTGGCTGGATCCCGCATTGGCGGCCGACGACGCGGTGACCTCGTTTCTCGCCTTCCACACCGGAGCACCGGTGACGGCGACGCTGGAAGCGGCCCACTTCGCCTTTCTCCCGCGTGGCGCGGAGTTGCCGGACTTCACCAGCTTCGCGCAAGGAGATCTCTCCTACCCCGACCGCGGCGCCACGCTCGTCATCGCCGTCCAGGACTTTGACGAGACGGCCGGCTGGAGCATCGCCGGGCCCGGCATTGCCGGCGCCGCGCGGTTCCGCGCCTGGCCCTTGCCCGCCGACATGCCGCACCGCCTCGCCGCCAACCACGCACTGTTCCCCCGCGGGGTCGACCTCCTCTTCGTTGCAGGAAACCGCCTAGCGGCCCTGCCGCGCTCGACCATGGTGGAGGCCTGATCCATTCATGTACGTCGCGGTCAAGGGTGGCGAGAAGGCCATCGGCAACGCACACGAACTGCTCGCCCACGAACGCCGCGGTGACCCTGCCGTGCCCGAGCTGGGCGTCGACCAGATCCGCGAGCAGCTGGCCCTTGGCGTCGCCCGCGTCATGGCCGAAGGCTCGCTCTACGACCCCGCCTTGGCGGCACTGGCCATCAAGCAGGCGCGGGGAGACCTGATCGAGGCGATCTTCCTCGTCCGCGCCTTCCGCACGACCCTCCCCCGCTTCGGCCATTCCGAGCCGCTGGCGACGGACGCCATGACGATCCGCCGGCGCATCTCCGCCACCTACAAGGATCTTCCGGGCGGACAGGTGCTGGGCCCCACATTCGACTACACGCACCGGCTGATCGACTTCGACCTCGCTGAGGGCACCTCGGTCGCCGAGCCGGCGCGGATGGCTGGCGCGGCGGAGGTGGACGCCCCCCACGTCACGTCGCTCCTCGACGGCGAAGGGCTGATCGAGGCCAATCCGCCAGCGGTGCAGGACGCCCCGGTCGGCGATTTGACGCGAGAGCCGCTGTCCTTTCCCGCCGACCGCGACCTGCGCCTGCAAAACCTCGCGCGCGGCGACGAAGGCTTTCTCCTGTCGCTCGCCTATTCCACCCAGCGCGGTTTCGGCCGGACGCATCCCTTCGTCGGCGAGATCCGGCATGGCGACGTCGAGGTGGACTTCGTGCCGCCGGAACTCGGCTTTGCGGTCCCGCTGGGGCGCATTGCCGTGACGGAATGCGAGATGGTCACGCAGTTCACCGGCAGTGCGGCCGCTCCTCCGCAGTTCACACGCGGCTACGGCCTCGTCTTCGGCCAGTCCGAGCGCAAGGCGATGTCCATGGCGCTGGTCGACCGGTCGCTGCGGGCGGGCGAACTGGGCGAGGACCGCGTCGCCCCGGCGCAGGACGAGGAGTTCGTGCTGTCGCACTCCGACAACGTCCAGGCCACCGGCTTCGTCGAGCACCTGAAGCTGCCGCACTACGTCGACTTCCAGGCCGAGCTCGGCCTCGTGCGCCTGCTGCGGGCCGAACACGCAGCGGCACGGGCGGAAAAGACGGACGATGGGCGCCGCGAGGCCGCGGAATGAGCGCCGCACGGACCACCTACAACTTCGCCTATCTGGACGAGCAGACGAAGCGGATGATCAGGCGGGCGATCCTGAAGGCGATCGCCATCCCCGGCTACCAAGTGCCGTTTGCCTCGCGCGAGATGCCCATGCCCTATGGCTGGGGCACCGGCGGCGTGCAGGTGACGGCGGCCGTCATCGGCCCGGACGACGTGCTCAAGGTCATCGACCAGGGTTCGGACGACACGACGAACGCGGTCTCCATCCGCAAGTTCTTCGCCCGCACCGCCGGTGTGGCGACCACCACGTCGACGACGGCCGCGACCATCATCCAGACGCGCCACCGCATCCCGGAGACGCCGCTTTCGGAAGGCCAGATCCTGGTCTACCAGGTGCCCATCCCCGAGCCGCTGCGCTTCCTCGAGCCGCGCGAGACCGAGACGCGCACCATGCACGCGCTCGAGGAATACGGGCTGATGCACGTCAAGCTCTACGAGGACATCGCGCGCCACGGCCACATCGCGACCACCTACGCCTACCCGGTGAAGGTCCAGGGCCGCTATTTGATGGACCCGTCGCCGACGCCGAAGTTCGACAATCCGAAGATGCACATGTCCGCCGCGCTGCAGCTCTTCGGCGCTGGCCGCGAGAAGCGCATCTACGCCATCCCGCCCTACACCGAGGTCGTGTCGCTCGACTTCGAGGACCATCCCTTCGAGGTCAACCGCTTCGACAGGCCCTGCGCCCTGTGCGGCGCCGAGGGCGTCTATCTCGACGAGGTCGTGCTCGACGACCGCGGCGGGCGGATGTTCGTGTGCTCGGACACGGATCATTGCGAGACGCGCCGGGCGGACGGCCATGCCGGCGATGCGGGAGGCCGGCCATGAGCACCGGCGAGGACCTTCCCCTGCTCGTCGCCGAAAACCTCGGCAAGTCCTACGGCGCCCGCATCGGTTGCCGCGAGGTCGGCTTCATGCTGTACCCCGGGGAAGTTCTGGCGGTGGTGGGCGAGTCCGGCTCGGGCAAGTCGACGCTGCTGGGCCTCCTCTCCACCCAGCTCCAGCCGACGGCCGGGCGGGTCTCCTACCGCATGCGCGACGGCGTGATGCGCGACCTCGGCTCGCTCACCGAGGCCGAGCGCCGCTTCCTGATGCGGACCGACTGGGGCTTCGTGCACCAGGATGCATCCCAAGGCCTGCGCATGTCTGTCTCAGCCGGTGCCAATGTCGGCGAGCGGCTGATGGCCGTCGGCGAGCGGCACTACGGCCACATCCGCGACACCGCGCTCGACTGGCTCGGCCGCGTCGAGATCGACGCCGACCGGATCGACGACGCGCCGCGCTCCTTCTCCGGCGGCATGCGCCAGCGCCTGCAGATCGCCCGCAACCTCGTCACCTCCCCTCGCCTCGTCTTCATGGACGAGCCCACGGGCGGCCTCGACGTCTCCGTCCAGGCCCGCCTGCTCGACCTGCTGCGCGGCCTCGTGGCCGATCTCGGCCTCGCCGTGGTCGTCGTCACCCATGACCTCGCCGTCGCCCGCCTGATCTCGCACCGGATCATGGTGATGCGGCATGGCCGCGTCATCGAGACCGGGCTGACCGACCAAGTGCTCGACGACCCCCGCGAGCCCTATACGCAGCTCCTCGTCTCCTCCGTCCTGCAGGTGTGAGATGACGCCCGCCCTCTCCCTCGATCAGGTCGGCAAGACCTTCACCATGCATCTGCGCGGCGGCACGCGGCTGCCCGTCGTGCGCGGCGTCAGCTTCACCGTGCTGCCGGGCGAGTGCGTCGTGCTCGGCGGTCCCTCCGGTGCCGGCAAGTCGTCCCTGCTCAAGATCGTCTTCGGCAATTACCGCTGCGATACCGGCTCGGTCATGGTGCGCGACGGCAGCGAGGCGGTCGACGTCGCCTCCGCGGAGCCACGCCGGATCCTGCGCCTGCGGCGCACGACGCTCGCCTATGTCAGCCAGTTCCTGCGTGTCATCCCGCGTGTCGGAGCGCTCGACATCGTCGCGGCCGCGGCCGTCGAGAACGGGGCGGAACCCGGCGCGGCGCAGTCGCGCGCCCGCGACCTGCTGGCGCGGCTCAACGTGCCCGAGCGGCTGTGGAGCCTGCCGCCCGCCACCTTCTCGGGCGGCGAGCAGCAGCGCATCAACATCGCGCGCGGCTTCGTCGCGACGCACCCGGTGCTGCTGCTGGACGAGCCCACCGCTTCGCTGGACGCCGCCAACCGCGCCGCCGTCGTCGAACTCATCCGGGAGAAGAAGGCTGCGGGCACGGCGCTGCTCGGCATCTTCCATGACGAGGACGTTCGCGACCGCGTCGCCGACCGGATTGTCGACGTCACCCGCTTCGCCGCGGCCCAGGAGATGTGAGATGGACCCGTCGAGCTACGTGCTGGAGAACGCAAGTCTCGTCCTGCCCGACAGGGTGGTCGCGCAGGGCTGGGTGGCGGTGGCTGACGGCCGCATCGTCGAGACCGGCGAGGGAAAGGCCCCGGAGCGCGGCCTCGACCTGGGAGGTGACCTCGTTCTCCCCGGCCTCGTCGAGCTGCATACCGACCATCTGGAGCTGCACTTCACGCCGCGCCCGGCCGTGCGCTGGCCTGCGCTCTCGGCGGTGCTGGCCTATGACGCGCAGATTGCGGCGTCCGGCATCACGACCGTCTTCGACTCGCTGCGGGCCGGCCTCGAGGACCGCCGCGACGCAGTGACTGGAAGCCTCGAGATCCTCGCGGACGCCCTCGACGAGGCCCGCGACAGAAAACTCATGCGGGCCGAGCACCTGACGCATCTGCGCTGCGAAATCTGCACGCCGGACGTGATCGAGGTCACCGAGGCCTTCGCCCGGAAGCGGCCCATCCACCTGATGTCGCTGATGGACCACACGCCGGGCGAGCGCCAGTTCCGCGATGTCGAGAAGTTCCTGATCTACTACCGCGGCAAGACCACGCTCAACGAGAGTGAGCTGATGCAGATGGTGGATCGCCGCCGCGCCGAGCATGCGGCCCGCGCGATCCCCAACCGCCGCAGGCTGGTCGACATCGCCAGGTCGCACGGCGTGGCGCTGGCGAGCCATGACGACACGACCGTCGAGCAGGTGCGGGAGTCGCTCGAGGACGGCGTCAAGATTGCCGAGTTCCCCACCACCGTGGAGGCGGCACGTGCCTCGCACGAGGCTGGCATCGGCGTGCTGATGGGCGCGCCGAACCTCGTGCGCGGCGGCTCCCACTCGGGCAACGTCGCCGCGGAAGACCTGGCGCGCGAAGGCACTCTGGACATCTTCTCGTCCGATTACGTCCCCGCAAGCCTGCTGCAGGCGGCGATGGAGCTTCCCCGCCGGGTGCCCGGCATCCTGCTGCCGCAGGCGATCGCCACGGTCACGGACAATCCGGCACGGGCCGCGGGTCTCACCGACCGCGGCCGGATCGCGCCGGGGCTGCGCGCCGATCTCGTCCTCGTCAAGGAGGGCGACGTGCCCGTCATCCGCGCCGTCTGGCGGGAGGGGCGGCGTGTCGTGTGAGCTGAAGGAGCGCATCGGCCCCGGCCGCCTGGTCCTCGTGGTCGGACCAAGCGGCGCCGGCAAGGACACGCTCATCCGCCTCGCCCGCGAGCAGATCGGGGATGGCGGGCAGATCGTCTTCCCCCGGCGGATCGTCACGCGGGACAGCAACGCCTGGGAAGACCACGACACGGTCACCCCCGAGCAGTTCGAAGCCGGACTGCGGCTCGGGCTTTATCCCCTCCACTGGGAGGCGCATGGCCTGCATTACGGGCTTCCCGGCAGCATCGTGGCCGACGTGGCTGCGGGGCGGACCGTGGTCGCCAATGTGTCCCGGCACGTCATCGGTACGGCGCGACAGTGCTTCGTGAATGTCTCGGTGGCCTACGTCACGGCCCCGCCGGACATCCTGGCTGCCCGCGTCGCGGGGCGCGGCCGCGAAGCGGCCCTCGACGGCCGTATCGCCCGCACGGCGCCCGGGCCCGACAGCTGTGACGCCGACCTCGTCATCGAGAATGTGGGGGTGCCGCACCAGGAAGCGCGTCGCCTGCTCGACCTCCTGCAGGGCAGCGCGTGACAGCGAATGTCATGACGTCCCGCGACGGGCAGGGCATGGGCAGCGCGGCCAAGGTCGCAAGCGTGCATACGAGCCCCGTGCACGGCTTCAGCAAGCAGCCGCTGAAAGAGATCCATCTCCTGGCGGGGCTGGGCGTCGCTGGCGACGCGCATGCCGGGGAGACCGTCAAGCATCGTTCCCGCGTAGCCATCGACCCGACGCAGCCCAATCTCCGGCAGGTGCACCTGCTGGCCGGCGAATTGCTGGACGAACTCGCGGCCGCCGGATTCGAGGTGCCTCCCGGCGGGCTCGGCGAGAACATCACCACGGCGGGCCTGGATGGGCTGGCGCTGCCCCGCGGGACAAGGCTGCACATCGGCTCCGAGGCCATCGTCGAGGTGACCGGATTGCGAAACCCGTGTGGGCAGATCGAGGCGTACCGGCAAGGCCTCCTGGCTCGCGTCCTGACGCGAGACGGACAAGGCAGGCCCGTCCGGCGCGCGGGCATCATGGGGATCATGATCGCCGGAGGGCGGGTGGCGCCGGGCGATCAGATCCGCATCATTCTGCCGGATCCCCCGCTTATCCCGCTGGAGCGCGTGTGAGCCTCAGCCCTTGAAGGGCGTGCGCATGGTCACGAGTTCTTCCGAGGCCGTAGGATGCACAGCCAGCGTGGCGTCGAAGTCGCGCTTGGTGGCGCCCATGCGGACAGCGATGGCGAGGCACTGCACCATCTCGCCGGCGCCCTCGCCCATGATGTGGACGCCGGCGACGCGGTCCGTCGCAGTGTCGACGACGAGCTTCATCAGCACCCGGCTCTCGCCGCCCGAAAGCGTCGCCTTGAGGGGGCGGAAACTCGTCTTGTAGATCGTCACGTCGCCGCAGGCGCGAGCCTCGGCCTCCGACATGCCGATGGTGCCGATCTCCGGGGTGGAGAACACGGCGGTAGGCACCTGCGAGTGGTCGACGATCACCTCACGGCCGCCGAACACGGTGTCGGCGAAGGCATGGCCCTCGCGGATGGCGACAGGCGTCAGGTTGACGCGGTTGGTGACGTCGCCGACGGCATAGATGGACGGGACGCTGCTCTGCGAGAAGCGGTCGACCACCACCGCGCCGAGCGGGTCCAGCCGCACGCCCGCCTCGGCGAGCCCGAGCCCCTTGGTGTTGGGCACGCGGCCAGTGGCGTAGACGATGTGCTCGGCCGAGACGCCGGATCCGTCGAGGAGCGTGGCGGCGACGTTGCCGGGCCTGCCGTCGAGGGCGACGATGTCGGTCTGCGGCAGCACGCGGATGCCCGCCCGCAGCATCTCGGCCGTGAGCGCTGCCCGCAGGTCCTCGTCGAAGCCGCGCAGCACGGCCTCCCTGCGGATGACGACGGTGACCTCGACGCCCATCCGCGCCAGCGCGCAGGCAAATTCGACAGCGATGTAGCCGCCGCCGACGATCACGACGGAGCGCGGCCGCGTGGCCCATTCGAAGAGGTCGTCGGAGGACTCGGCGAGGTGGATTCCCGGGATGCTCTCGGGGAAGTAGGGCCTCGCGCCCGTGGCCACCAGGATGGTGCCGGCGGTCAGAGTGCGCCCGCCGGAGAGGCGCACCGTGTGGGGATCGACGACGACGGCGCGCTCCTTGACGATCTCCGCGCCCGAACGCTCGACATTGGTCGTGTAGGCGGCCTCGAGGCGCGCGATCTCCTTGTCCTTCGCCGCCTTGAGCGCGGCGAAGTCGAAACGGGCTTCCGGCACCTGCCAGCCGAAGCCCGCCGCCTCCTCGAACTCGTCGGCGTAGCGGCCGGCATAGACGTAGAGCTTCTTCGGCACGCAGCCGCGGATGACGCAGGTGCCGCCGACCCGGTACTCCTCCGCGATCATCACGCGCGCGCCATAGCCGGCCGCGATGCGGCCTGCCCGGACACCGCCCGATCCGCCACCGATGACGAAGAGATCGAGGTCGAATTCGCTCATGCGCCGTCTCCGGGATGGACCGGGGGCGCCGTTGCCCCCGCCGCCGTCACAGGTCGATGTTCTTCTTCTTCAGCTCGGCGCGCACGCGCGTCAGCATGAACTCGGAGAGCCCGCGGCTCCACGCCTGCATGGCGCCGAAGAGGCCGTCCAGCACGCGCGGCTGCGAGGCGACATAGGCCGAGCCCGACGGCGACTTGAAGAAGGCCGCGATGTTCTTCAGGTCGTTCTCGCTCAGCGCCTGCGCGTAAAGGCGCGCAGCGGTGTCGACGATCTCGTCGCGCTTGGCGTCGAACTCAGGCCGCAGCTGCGTCAGCGTGTCGGCGAGTTCCTTGGCGATCTCGGGCCGCGAAGCCGCGAAGGTCTGCTTCAGCTGCTCCATGAACTGGGGGATCAGCGCGTCGAACCCACGCGACATGCCGGAGCTGATCACGAGGTCGCGTGCGATGGCGAGATGCGACGGCGAGATCGGCGGGGCCGCCGGCTGGGCCGGGGTGGCCGGGGTTGCCTGCTGCTGGGCGAAAACGGGCGTGACGCAGCCCAGAGTGAGGGACAGGCAGAGCGCCGGCGCAAAGCGCCGGGCGGTCGCGGCGGTGATGAGCTTCAAGAGACGTCTCCCGTTCTGGTGGCCGGCAGGGGCCGGCCGTTCAGGCCATGTCGCCGATGATGCGGACGCCGGACGGTGTCGCGAGAATGGCGGCCGACGCGATGGCAATGAAAAGTCCGTGTTCGACCACGCCCGTCAAGCGGTCCAGGCGATCCGCCAGGCTCTCAGGATCGGGGATGCGGCCGGCGGGACAATCGAGGATGAGGTTGCCGGAGTCGGTGCGGACCGGCACGCCGTCGCGCATCCTGATCGCCGGTGTGCACGGGCAGCAGCAGGCGTCGAGCGCCGCCGCCACCGCAAGCCTCGTCGCACCGAGACCGAACTCCACGACCTCGACCGGCAGCGGAAAGCGGCCGAGCTCTGCGACCTGCTTGCTCTCGTCGGCGATGACGATCATCCGCGCGGACGCGCAGGCAACGATCTTCTCGCGCAGATGCGCGCCACCGCCGCCCTTGATCAGGCGCAGGCGCGGATCGATCTCGTCGGCGCCGTCGACGGTGAGGTCGAGGCGCGGCGTTTCGTCCAGGGTGGTGAGATGAATGCCAAGCGCGGCGGCCTGATCGGCCGTGGCCCGCGACGTCGGCACGCCGGTGACCGGCAGTCCCTCCCGGACACGGGCACCGAGAAGGTCGACGAAGTGCCTGGCCGTGGAGCCGGTTCCAAGGCCCAGCCGCATGCCGGGCTCGACGAGGGCGACCGCACGCGCAGCCGCCTCGCGCTTCAGCGCCTCGGCGTCGTGACGTCCTGCCTGCCCGTCCTGGACCAAGAAAGCTCTCCCGCTCGCCGGCGGGCTTAGCACGCCCGGGCAAGCGGCGGGAAGGGCAAGCGTCAGGGCTTCTTCAGCGCGCCGGTCGTGTCGGCGCCGGTGCGGCCGCCCGTGGTGGCTGAAGCCGCGGCGTCCGTGGCAGCGCCCTTTTCGGGAGGCGTGCAGACGACCTTCTCGTCGAACACGTAGCAGACGCTCATCGCCCCCGTGCGCATGTCGACGCGGAAGACGCCGCCCTCGCGCTCGTGGCGGGAGGCGACGAGCCCGTACTCGGACGGCTCCTGCTTGCCTGCCCCCTCGCCCGGCGGGAAGCAGAGCGTCACGCCGAACGTCCCCTCCTTCTGGCCGTACTGGCAGGCGCCGACCTCCCCGGTCACACGGTCGATCCGATAGATGCGGTTGAGGTCGGACTGCGGCGCAGGCGTGAAGTCGAACTGCCCCGCCTGTGCGCCCGCGAGCGGAGCGAGGCTCGCGAGCGTTGCGGCAGCCGCGAGGGCGAAGCGACGATACGGCGCGGTCGTGCACGCGGACATGGCTGTCTCCGGAATTTCGTGGCGGGACGGTGCGCCGGACGCCCTCGCCGCGCGACCGTCCCAGGGCCTGGGGCGAGTCTGGTCGTGTATGGTTAACAGAACCTTTATGCCGGCGCGTTGACGGCGGTGAGCGCATCCGGCACTGAAGATCGATGCCAAGCACCGACACGCCTCCGGCGACCCTCGTCTTCGACCTCGACGGAACCCTCGCCGACACGGCCGCGGACCTCGTGGGGACGCTCAACGTCATCCTGGCGCGCGAGAACGTGCAACCGGTTCCGGTCGGAAACGCCGGGGCGGTTGTCGGCGCCGGCGCGCGGGCGATGATCGAGCGCGGCCTCGCGCTGGGCGGCGTGACCGTCGACGCGGTCAAGCTCGAAAAGCTTTTCAACGATTTTTTAGATCATTACGGCGATAATCTCGCTGATCACACCAAGCTTTATCCCGGTGCCCGGGAAGCGATCGATGCCCTGCATGGGGACGGCTACGTCCTCGCGGTCTGCACCAACAAGGTGGAGAAGCACTCGCGCGAACTTCTCGAGGCGCTCGGCGTCGCCGACCGCTTCTCGGCCATCTGCGGGCGGGACAGTTTCCCCTACGCGAAGCCGGACCCGCGCCACCTCACCATGACCATCGAGCAGGCCGGCGGCGACCCGCGGCGGGCGCTGATGGTGGGCGACTCGAAAACCGACATCGAAACGGCCCGAAACGCCGGGATTCCGGTGGTTGCAGTAACGTTCGGATACACGGACGCCCCGGTGACAACCTATGGGCCAGACCACGTCATCGATCATTTCGACGCGCTGGCCGGGATCGTCGCCTCGCTCAGGCTGTGAGCAGGCGGTCGTTACCGCGTCGAGGCTAACTGTCCGGAAAATGGTGGGCGCGACAGGGATTGAACCTGTGACCCCTCCCGTGTGAAGGGAGTGCTCTCCCGCTGAGCTACGCGCCCGATGGCCGGGGCGTTCTAGCAGGACGCCAGCCAGCGTCAAGCCGGGAATAGCAGGGCCCTTGTTCCCCGGCCGAAATCGGCGAATCGCTTCCGTCCGTACCATTGTTGCCGTGGGGCAACGTCATGGCGCGATTGCGGCATCGTGATGGTTCGCACAGCCGCCGGAGGTTGAATTTGTTAACTAGGCAGGGCTAGTCCTTGACATGCGAGCGG
This sequence comes from Alsobacter sp., assembly GCF_059501845.1. Taxonomy (NCBI): domain Bacteria; kingdom Pseudomonadati; phylum Pseudomonadota; class Alphaproteobacteria; order Hyphomicrobiales; family Alsobacteraceae; genus Alsobacter; species Alsobacter sp. The sequence goes on from NZ_JCACDK010000011.1 coordinate 503,287, forward strand.
CGCAAAGGCCGCTGGCCTTCCGCTGGTTCCATAATCGTCGAGGTTGCATCGATGCGCCGTCTGGCAATCGTTTTCGCTGGTGCTGTCGCGCTGGTTGCCGCCGCGGGCGGCGCTTCCGCCTATCAGATCGACCCGCTCACCCGCGAGCCGATCGACGAGACCTATTCCGACAATCGCCCGCAGGCCACGGCCATCCCGCGCGAGACCGTCACCTATGACGGCCGCTACCCGGCGGGCACGATCGTGATCAGCAGCAGCGAGCGCCGCATGTACTACGTGCTCGGCGACGGCAAGGCGATCCGCTACGGCGTCGGCGTCGGCCGTCCCGGCTTCGAGTGGGCCGGTGCCAAGACGATCACCGCGAAGCGCGAATGGCCGGATTGGCGTCCGCCGTCCCAGATGCTCAAGCGCCGCCCCGACCTGCCGCGCTACATGCCCGGCGGCCCGGACAACCCGCTCGGCGCGCGCGCCATGTATCTCGGCTCGTCGCTCTACCGCATCCACGGCTCCAACGAGCCGGAGACGATCGGCCAGGCCGTGTCGTCGGGCTGCATCCGCATGCTGAACGACGACGTGATAGATCTCTACGAGCGCGCAAAGGTCGGCACGCGGGTCATCGTCCTGCGCTGACGCGCCACAATCCCGGATTGACGAAGGCGCGGGCCGGGTTCGCGCCTTTTTCTTTGCCGCCCGGCCACCGTGCCTGCCTGCCGGGGGCCGCCAGTCAGCGCGACAGGCCCTTCGCCTGCAGTTCCGCGAGATACACTGCCCAGCGTGCGTCCCGGTCCCGGCCGAGTTCATGCAGGTACCGCCACGTGTAGATCCCGGTGCGGTGCCCATCCGAGAAGACGAGGCGCACGGCATAGTTGCCCACGGGCTCCACTGCGCTGACCATGACGTTGCGCTTCCCGGGGACGGTCTGCCGCTCCGCAGGCGAGTGGCCCTGCACCTCGGCACTCGGGCTTTCCACCCGCAGGAACTCCGCCGGGAGCGCGAAACTCGCGCCGTCCTCGAAGGCCACGGTGAGCGTCGCCTTGTCGGCTGATAGCCTGATCTCGGCCGGCCAGACCTCGTCCTGAACCATGCGATGCTCCTGCGGCTGGCGCCTGCCCTGCGCGGGGCGGTCTTCCCGGCGGCTTTTCGCGCAACCATATCTGTGGGACAAGAGGCCCGTCATGCCGGAAAATCCCGTGTCCCCGCCCGCCCCGCTCGTCGACCCGTTCGGCCGCTCGATCTCCTATCTGCGCGTCTCCGTGACCGACCGCTGCGACTTCCGCTGCGTGTACTGCATGTCGGAAGCGATGACCTTCCTGCCCAAGAAGGACCTCCTGACGCTGGAGGAGCTGGACAGGATGTGCACGGTCTTCGTCCGGAAGGGCGTGCGCAAGCTCCGCATCACCGGTGGCGAACCGCTGGTACGCCGGGACATCATGACGCTGTTCCGCCGCCTCTCTCGCCATCTCGACGGCGGCGGCCTCGAGGAGCTGACGCTGACCACGAACGGCTCGCAGCTCGGGGCTCATGCCCGCGAACTCGCCGAGTGCGGCGTGAAGCGCGTCAACGTGTCCATCGATACGCTCGATCCCGCCAAGTTCCGTCTCATCACCCGCCGGGGCGACCTCGGGCAGGTGCTGGCCGGCATCGACGCGGCGCAGGACGCCGGCATCGCGGTGAAGGTCAATGCCGTGGCACTGAAGGGCGTCAACGACGACGAAGTGGAGACGCTGGTCGAGTGGGCGCATGGCGGGGGCATGGACCTGACCTTCATCGAGGTCATGCCGATGGGCGACATCGAGCCCGACCGGTTCGACCAGTACTGGCCCCTCACCCAGGTGCGCGCCCGGCTGGCAGAGCGCTTCACCCTGGAAGACATTCCCGACCGGACGGGCGGCCCCGCCCGCTATGTGCGCGTGAAGGAGACCGGCGGGCGGCTCGGCTTCATCACGCCGCTGACCCACAATTTCTGCGAGAGCTGCAACCGGGTCCGTGTCACCTGCACCGGCACGCTCTATATGTGCCTCGGCCAGGAAGATGCCGCGGACCTGCGCGCCCCCCTGCGCGAAAGCGCCGACAACGGTCCGCTGGAGCAAGCCATCGAGGCGGCCATCGCCCGCAAGCCGAAGGGCCACGACTTCATCATCGACCGCACCACGGCCCGCCCTGCCGTGGGCCGGCATATGAGCGTGACGGGAGGATGAGGGCCGGAGCGCGGGTCTCCGGACCCGCCTTGCCGAGCCCCCCGCCCCTTCAACTCGCCCAGTTCTGCTTGAACTCGCCGTAGAGCGTAAGTCCGCCGCAGGCGTAGATGGTCTGGCCGGTGATGTAGGCGGCATCGTCCGACGCCAGGAAGGCGTAGAGCGGAGCGATGTCGTCGACCGTCGCGGCACGCCCCATCGGGATGTGGCTCTCGACGCCGGCCTTCGCCTTCGGGTCGTCGATCCACGCCGCGTTCATGTCGGTGATGACGGCGCCGGGCGCGACGGCGTTCACGCGAATACCCTTGTCGGCATATTCCAGGGCCAGCGTCCGCGTCAGGTGGCCCAGCCCCGCCTTGGCCATGGCGTAGGCGACATAGCCCGGCTTGGGGATGATCTCGTGCACGCTCGTCGTGTTGACGATGATGCCCCCGCCCTGCCGCGACAGGAAATGCGCGATGGCGGCGCGGCAGCCATAGGCAGGGCCCTCGAGGTCGATCGCGAGGACCTTGCGCAGGTCCGGGGTGGAGAAGCTGTCGCCCGGCGTCGGCGTCTGCATCCCGGCATTGTTGACCAGGATGTCGAGGCGGCCCCAGGCCGCGACAAGCCCATCGATCATGCGCGTGACTGCACCTTCGTCGGCGACGTCCGCCTCGACGACGCGATGCGCGGCGCCCGCCGGACCGGCCGCCTTCACGGAAGCGAGCGTCTCCTGCGCCGCCTCGTCGTCCCGCACATGGTTGATGCCGACGGTGGCTCCCTCGGCGGCGTAGCGGATGGCGATGGCGCGGCCGATGCCCCGGGAGGCTCCCGTCACGAGGGCGAAGCGCCCGGCGAGTCGCTGGGGAAAATCTGGCACGCGCGCGTCTCCTGCATTCGCGAAGGCGCGCACCTTGGGACGGGCCTTCGTGCCGCGTCAAGGCACGTGAATCCACGGCAAAGAGGCCGCGCTTTCGCACGTTCAACCTCCGTCCAGTAGTCCGGCCGGGCACACGATGGTATCAGGGATCAAGAATTGCGGGCCTCGACGCTCGCCAAGAGAGGACGGCTCCACGATGAGCCGGCGCCGGAGGGATTGAATGACCGCACTCCTGCAGATCAGCAGGCGGATCGACGCCGCTTCGACCTGGCTCGGTCGCATCGTCGCGTGGCTCATCCTCGCCGCCGTGATCGTCTCGGCGGTGAATGCGATCATTCGCAAGGTCTTCGACGTGTCGTCGAACTCCTGGCTCGAACTTCAGTGGGTGCTGTTCGGTGCGGTTTTCCTGCTCTGCGCACCGTGGACGCTGTTGAGCAACGAGCACATCCGGATCGACATCATCAACGCCCAGCTGCCCAAGCGGGTACGCAACTGGATCGACGTGTTCGGGCACACGCTGTTCCTGATCCCGTTCTGCGTGGTCATGATCATCACGTCGTGGCCGTTCGCCATGAACTCGCTGGCCATCAACGAGCAGTCGGCCAACGCCGGCGGCCTGCCGCAGTGGCCGGCCAAGATGCTCATCCCGATCGGGTTCGTGATCCTGCTTGTGCAGGCCCTCTCCGAGCTCATCAAGCGCGTCGCGATCATGCGGGGCGCCCTGGCGGATACGGATTCCGGCGGCGGGCACCACGCCGCCGTCGAGGCGGAGGCGGCACGGCTGCTGGCCGCCGCCCGGGCCGAGAACCCGGACATGATCCGCTGACGTCGCCTGCTCTGCGGCCAATTTCGAGACGGACCTTTTCATGACCGCTTTCATCATCGAGAACATGGCGCCGATCATGTTCGCGGCGCTCGTGGTGTTCCTGCTTCTGGGCTACCCCGTCGCGTTCGCGCTGGCCGCCAATGGTCTCGTTTTCGGGCTGATTGGCATCGAGCTCGGCCTGTTCCGGCCCGACTTCCTGCAGGCGCTGCCCGAGCGCGTGTACGGCGTCATGAACAACGAGACGCTGCTCGCGATTCCCTTCTTCACCTTCATGGGGCTGATCCTCGAACGCTCAGGCATGGCAGAGGATCTGCTGGACACGATCGGCCAGCTCTTCGGTCCGATCCGCGGCGGCCTCGCCTATGCGGTGGTGTTCGTCGGCGCGCTGCTGGCGGCGACGACGGGCGTGGTGGCCGCCTCGGTGATCTCGATGGGCCTCATCTCGCTGCCCATCATGCTGCGATACGGCTATGACAGGCGGCTCGCCTCGGGCGTCATCGCGGCCTCCGGCACGCTGGCGCAGATCATCCCGCCCTCGCTGGTTCTCATCGTCATGGCCGACCAGCTCGGCCGTTCCGTGGGCGACATGTACGAGGGCGCCTTCGTCCCCGGGCTCGTCCTGGCTGCCCTTTACGCCGGCTACGTGTTGCTGGTCTCCATCTTTCGCCCGAAGGCGGCCCCCGGGCTGCCGCCCGAGGCGCAGGTGCTGAAGGATCCCGACGGCAAGGCCCGCCGCCTGTCGCTGCTCGTCATCACCGTGCTGTCCGGCGTGCTGGGCTGGTTCACGATCCGTGAATTCACGCACGTTGCCTCGGGAGCCGACTTCGTCGTGCTCAGCATGACGGTGGCTGTGGCGGCCTCCTTCGTCCTGGCGCTCATCAACAAGTTCGCGCGGCTGAACCTGCTCTCGACCATGGCCGAGCAGACCATCTTCGTGATGGTGCCGCCGCTCGGGCTGATCTTCCTCGTGCTCGGCACGATCTTCATCGGCGTCGCCACGCCGACGGAAGGTGGAGCCATGGGCGCGGCCGGCGCCATTCTGCTGGCCATCGCCAAGCGGCGCCTGAGCTGGGACCTCCTGCGCCAGGCGGTCGAGTCCACCGCCAAGCTCTCCGCCTTCGTCGTGTTCATCCTCGTCGGCGCGCGCGTCTTCTCGCTCACCTTCTATGGCGTCAGCGGCCATGTCTGGGTCGAGCACCTGCTCACCTCGCTGCCGGGCGGGCAGATCGGGTTCCTCATCTTCGTCAACCTGCTGATCTTCGTGCTGGCCTTCTTTCTCGACTTCTTCGAGCTGGCCTTCATCGCCATCCCGCTGATCGGTCCGGTGGCCGACAAGCTCGGGATCGACCTGATCTGGTTCGGCGTGATGATGGGCGTGAACATGCAGACATCCTTCATGCACCCGCCCTTCGGCTTCGCACTCTTCTACCTGCGCTCTGTGGCGCCCAAGATGCCCTATCTCGACAAGGTCACAGGCAAGAAGATGGAGCCGGTGACGACCGGCCAGATCTACTGGGGCGCGGTGCCGTTCGTGGTGATCCAGCTGATCATGGTCGCGCTTGTCATCACCTTCCCCGGCATGGTGATGCACTACAAGAACGCCGCGCCGGTGGTGGACCAGCAGAAGGCGCTGGAGCAGCTGCAGAACCTGCCTGGCGTCGAGGAACTGCCGCCCCTGGACCTCAGCCAGCCGCCGAAGATCCAGTAGCGCCCGACCTTGTCATCCCCTTTCCGGCCTGCTCCGCAGGCCGCCGGGGGCGACAGGCCGTCCGGTGCGGGCCAAGCCCGCGCAGGACGAGGG
>NZ_JCACDK010000011.1:509067-609674 GCF_059501845.1 Alsobacter sp.
TGGAGCGCGGGTCTTCAGACCCGCCCTTCCCTCGCCCATAACGAAGGCGCGTCTGAAGACGCGCGCTCCAGGCCCGCGCAGGACGAGAGTGGAGCGCGGGTCTTCAGACCCGCCCTTCCCTCGCCCATAACGAAGGCGCGTCTGGAGACGCGCGCTCCATCGCGGATTTCATGAACCTCCCCTCACCCTTTGGCACGGGAGCGGATCATGAAGGTGTCGAACGAGTATTCGGCGATCTGGAACCACAGATACGCGTCGTTCTTGAAGGCCATGTAGGCGTCGTGCATGGTCTTGAAGTTGGCGTTGTCCTTGGAGATCTCGGCGTAGAGCTCCTTGGCAGCCGTGTTGCAGGCATCCATGATCTCGGGCGAGAACGGGCGCAGCTGAGCGCCGCCCTGGACGAGGCGCTTGATGGCTCCCGGGTTGCGGGCATCGTACTTGGCCTGCATGTCGACATTGGCGTAGCCGGCCGCCGACGTCACGATGCTCTGGTAGGCCTTGGGCAGCTCGTTCCACTTGGCCGTGTTGATCATGAAGTGCAGGGCCGCGCCGCCTTCCCACCAGCCCGGGTAGTAATAGAACGGCGCAACCTTGTTGAACCCGAGCTTCTCGTCGTCGTAGGGCCCGACCCATTCGGCAGCGTCGATGGTGCCCTTCTCCAGCGCCGGGTAGATGTCGCCGCCGGCGATCTGCTGGGGCACCGCGCCGAGCTTCTGCAGCACCCGCCCGGCAAGGCCGCCGATGCGCATCTTCAGGCCGTTGAAGTCGGCCGGCGTCTTGAGTTCCTTGCGAAACCAGCCGCCCATCTGGCAGCCCGTATTGCCGCCGGGGAAGGTGGTGACGTTGTAGGCCTTGAGGAAGTTGTTGATCAGGTCGAGGCCGCCGCCATGGTAGAACCAGGCGTTCTCCTGCCGCGAGTTCAGGCCGAAGGGCACCGCGGTTGCGAACGCGAAGGTGGGGTCCTTGCCGACATAGTAGTAGGGCGCGGTGTGGCAGAGCTCGACGGTCCCGTTCTGCGCGGCGTCCAGGGCCTGCAGCCCGGGGACGATTTCGCCTGCCGCGAAAACCTGGATCTGGAATTTGCCTTCCGTCGCATCGGAGACGGCCTTCGAGAACACCTCGGCGGCGCCGTAGATCGTATCGAGAGACTTGGGAAAGCTGGATGTCAGCCTCCAGCGGATTTCCGGCTGGGACTGGGCAATGGCAGGGCTGGCAATCACTGCGGCGGCGGCTCCCGCACCGGCCACCTTCACGAAATCACGGCGCTTCAAGGTCATGTCGATCCTCCCGGGACCCCGCTGCGCTATGCTTCTGGTGCGCGGGGTGACCACGGTCAACGCATAGCAGAGCGGGCGCGCGCTGCAAGGCTGACGCTGCTGGGGAAAATCTGTCAGCTCCCTGTCACGCCGGCCGAAGCCGCCGCAAAGTCCGGGATCTCGAAACTCGGTCCACCGTGGACCTGGACCCCGGACACGCCGCTAAGCTTCAGCCTGCGGCGTGCCCGGGATGGCGGGCGATCCCGTCCTACTGCCCGCGGGCGCGGGCGCGGATCATGAAGTTGTCGTAAGTGAACTCGGCGACCTGGAACCAGAGGTACTCCTCGTTCCGGTAGGCGATCATTGCCTGGATCGCCTTCTTGAAGTCCTCGTTCTTGGCGCTGATCTCGGTATAGAGCTCGTTCGACGCCTTGTAGGAGGCCTCCATGACGTCCTGCGGGAAGGGCCGCAGCTGCACGCCGGCGCCGACGAGACGCTTGAGTGCGCCGGGGTTCTGCTGGTCGTAGCGCGCCTGCATCCAGGTGTTGGTGTAGGCCGCCGCAGCCTGCAGGGCGGCCTGGTACTGCGCCGGCAAGGCGTTGTACTTGTCGAGGTTGAACATGGCGTGCACCGACGGACCGCCTTCCCACCAGCCGGGGTAGTAGTAGAACGGCGCAACTTTGTTGAAGCCGAGCTTCTCGTCGTCATACGGGCCGACCCACTCGGCCGCGTCGATGGTGCCCTTCTCCAGCGCCGGATAGATCTCGCCACCGGCAATCTGCTGCGGCACGACGCCGAGCTTCTGCAACACCTGTCCGGCGATGCCGCCGATGCGCATCTTCAGGCCCTGCAGGTCGGCGACGGTCTTGATCTCCTTGCGGAACCAGCCGCCCATCTGCGTGCCCGTATTGCCGCACGGCAGCCCGGTCACGTTGTACTTCTTGAAGAACTCGTTCATCAGCTCGATGCCGCCGCCCTGGTACATCCAGGAGTTCTGCTGGCGCGCGTTGAGGCCGAAGGGCACGGAGGCCGCCACCGCGAAAGTGGGGTCCTTGCCGACGTAATAGTACGACACGGTGTGGCAGGCCTCGACCGTGCCGTTCTGCGTCGCGTCGAGGGCCTGCAGCCCCGGGACGATCTCGCCGGAGGCAAAGACCTGGATCTGGAATTTGTTGTCGGTGAGGGCCGCCACGGTTTTGGCCAGCGTCTCGCCGCCCCCGTAGATCGTATCCAGCGACTTCGGGAAGCTCGACGCCAGCCTCCACTTCACCTCAGGCATCGACTGCGCCAGGGCGGGGCTGGCAATCGCGCCCGCCGCAAGGCCCACCCCGGCGGTCTTGATGAACTGCCTGCGCTTCATGAACGATCCTCCGAACGAAACGGCCCGGTGCTCCGGGCCTTGCTTTTGTCGACACTGGCCCAGCAAAGGGCCGATGCAATGGCCGGACTGTGCCGGACCCCATTCACACGCGCAACCGGGCCTTAGACGAAGGTATGACCTGGAACAGGCGTCATTCGAGCACGATTCTCGGCGGCTGGCGTGCCGGGCGGCCTTCCAGCGTGGCCATTACCTGCCCTGCGATGGCGAGATAGGCCGAGGCAACCGGCCCGTCGGGATCGGTGGCGACGAGGGGCCGGCCGGTGTCGGAGGTCTCGCGGATCGCCATGGTCAGCGGCACCTCGCCGAGGAACGGAACGCCGAGCCGCTCCGCCTCGTGCCGCGCCCCGCCATGGCCGAAGATGTCGGACCGCTCGCCGCAATGCGGGCAGATGAAGGTCGACATGTTCTCCACGATGCCGAGCACCGGCACGTCCACCCGCTTGAACATCGCGATGCCCCGGCGCGCATCGAGCAGGGCCAGATCCTGCGGCGTCGACACGATGACGGCGCCCGCCAGGGAGACCGACTGGGCCATGGTGAGCTGGGCATCGCCGGTGCCGGGCGGCATGTCGACGACGAGCACGTCGAGTTCGCCCCAGTCCACCTCGCGCATCATCTGCTGCAGCGCCGACATCACCATCGGTCCGCGCCAGATCATCGGCGTCTCCTCATCGACGAGAAAGCCGATCGACATGACTTTCATCCCGTATCCGGTGAGCGGGCGCATGGTCCGGCCATCGATGACCTCAGGCTTGTCATGCAGGCCGAAGATCTTCGGCATGGACGGGCCGTAGATGTCGGCGTCGAGGACACCCACGCGCAGGCCTAGTCGCGCCAGTGCGAGCGCCAGGTTGGCGGCCGTCGTCGACTTGCCCACGCCGCCCTTGCCGGAGGCGACCGCGATGATCTTGCCGACGCCCGGAATGGCGGCCTTCGCCGTCGCTCCCTGGGCGCGCGGGCCGGGTTGCGCCGGAGCTGGCCTGCCCTGGGACGCCTCGCCGGCCGGGCGGTCGGCCGTGAGCATGACGAGGGCGCCTGCCACACCGGGAATGCGCTTCACCGCCTCCTCGGCGGCCTGCCGCATCGGCTCCAGCGCCTTCGCCCGGCCGGGGTCCGCGGTGATGGTCACGTAGACTTTGCCGGCCTGGACGGAGATGCCGCCGAGAAGGCCGGACTGCGACAGCGGCGTTCGCCCGTCCGGTCCGGGGACGGCGGACAACGCGGCGAGAACGTCCTTTTCGGTGATCACGAGCTTGGCTCCGGTCGCGCCGGCGACGGCGCACCGGCGTCTATGTAAAGTGTCGCCGGGATGGGTCAACGCAGGACTGGGCGGTGGGCGTGGCCGAAAGCAGGCGGATCGCAGGCGTCGTTCTGGCAGGAGGGCTGTCGCGACGCATGGGGCGGGACAAGGCGGGCGTGCTGCTGGCCGGGCGCCCGCTGGTCGCGCATGCGCTGGCGATCCTGCGGCCGCAGGTGGCCATGGTGGCCGTAAATGCGAACGGCCCCCTGCCGCATGCCGTGCTCGAGGGAGCTGCCGTGCTGCCCGACGGCAGGAGCGACTTCCCGGGCCCGCTCGCCGGCATCGAGGCGGCGCTGGCCTTCGGAAGGTCGGCGGGCTTCGAACTGGTGGCGACAATCCCCGTCGATTGTCCCTTCCTGCCCGGCGACCTCGTGGCCGTGCTCGCGGCGGGCCTCGGAACGGCAGATCTGGCCGCCGTGGCGGAATCCCGGGAGGGGCGTCACCCCGTCGTCGCATTGTGGCGCACTGCGGCGCTCGACGCGGTCTCGCAGGCGCTGCACGAGGACGTCCGTGCCGTCCGCGACCTCCTCTCGCGTCTGCCCCATTCCACCGTGCGGTTCGACGACGACGAGGCTTTTGCCAACGTCAACACGCCCGCGGATCTCGCCTGGGCGGAGGAGCGGCTGCGGGAACGGTGAGAAACGCCTCCGATGTGACGCCCGGGGGATCCCGTCGCCTCGCTCCTCCCCTCTCCCCCTCCACGCCATTGATGCTATGGGGAGGCCGGCACAGCATCCGGCCCCCGGGCCGCACCTTCACGGAGATCCGTCATGGCGAAAGTCGCGTTCCTCGGTCTGGGCGTCATGGGCTACCCCATGGCGCGCCACCTCGCCTCCAAGGGCCATGACGTCACGATCTACAACCGCACGGCGGCGAAGGCGGAGCGCTGGGCGTCCGAGAATGGCGGCCGGTCGGCTGCCACCCCGCGCGAGGCGGCGGCGGGACGGGAGATCGTGTTCGCCTGCGTCGGCAATGACGACGACCTGCGGCAGGTAACGACCGGCCCCGACGGCGCCTTCGCCGGCATGGAGAAGGGCACCGTCTTCGTCGACCACACCACCGCCTCCGCCGAAGTCGCGCGCGAGCTTCACGTCGCGGCGAAGGAAAAGGGAGTCGATTTCATCGATGCGCCCGTCTCAGGCGGGCAGGCCGGGGCGGAGAACGGCGTGCTCACCGTGATGTGCGGCGGAGACGAGGAGCCCTTCCGGCGCGTCGAGCCGGTGATCATGAGCTTCGCCCGGCAGTGCCGGCTGCTTGGCCCGTCGGGAGCGGGCCAGCTCACCAAGATGGTGAATCAGATCTGCATCGCAGGCCTCGTCCAGGGCCTCGCGGAAGGCATGCACTTCGCCAAGCGCGCCGGGCTCGATCCGGAGGCGGTCGTGGAGGTGATTTCCAAGGGCGCTGCGCAGTCCTGGCAGATGGAGAACCGCTACAAGACGATGAATGCCGGGAAATACGATTTCGGCTTTGCCGTCGACTGGATGCGCAAGGACCTCGGAATCTGCCTCGCCGAGGCCCGCCGCAACGGAGCCCAGCTGCCCATCACGGCTCTCGTGGACCAGTTCTATGCCGAGGTGCAGAAGCTCGGCGGAAGCCGCTGGGACACCTCCAGCCTGCTCGCGCGACTGGAGGAGTAAGCGCACCCCGCCCTTGCGAGGTGCGCAGCGACGAAGCAACCCAGCCGCGGCTTCAATGCTCGAACAGGCCTGGGTTGCTTCGCTTCGCTCGCAATGACGTAACACCTACCGGCAGGGCGGCAGGCCCGCCTGGCCGCACTCGTTGCCGCGGCTGCGCTGCTCGTGCTGGCGCTGTTGCAGCATCCTCTGCATGTTATCCTGCTGGTGTTGCTGCTGCTCCTGCTGGCGCCGCATGTTCTCCTGCTGGCGCTGCATCTGCTCCTGCTGACGCTGTTGCTGCTGCTGGATCTGCTGCTGGCGCTGCTGCATCTGCTCCTGCTGGCGCTGGCGGTCCTGCTGCTGGCGCTGCTGCATCTGTTCCTGCTGGCGCTGGAGGTCCTGCTGCTGGCGGCGATCCATCTCGCGCTGAATGCGCTGCTGCTGACCCTGTTCGCGGTCGCGCTGCTGCATCATCCGGCGCTGCTGCTCCTGGAACTGCTGCTCTCTCTGCTGCAATTGCTGCTGCCGGTCGCGGCGGATCAGGTCCTGTCCACGCTCGAGGTCGCGCTGCCGCTGCTGGTCGATGGCGCGGCGGCGCAAATCGTCCTCGCGGGCACGGCGGGCATCGTCCTGCTGCTGCCTCCGGCGCAGCTCCTCCTGCCTGCGGTCGATCTGCTGCTGCTGCTGGTCGCGGCGAAGCAGTTCCTCCTGCCGGCGCTGGTCCTGCAGCCGCTGCTGCTGGATGGTCTCCTCCTGGCTGCGGCGCTGCTCCCGGATGCGGCGCTGCTCCTCGCGCAGAAGCTGTTGCTGCTGCTGCTCCCAGCGGCGGCGATCGGCATCGTTGAGCGAACCCGGCGGCGGCTGCAGCAGGGAGGGCCTGGCGGGGTCCGGCCGCCCCTGCTGGAATCCGGGATCGATCACGACGGGCGGCCGTGGCCTCGGCCTGTCGAGACCGGGCACGATGACGACGGGATCCCGCGGCGGCCGCGGCGGCCGCACCCAGCCGGGCACCGGGATGGGGACGGGGATCGGCAGGTAGCCGGGCTCGCGCGGCGGCGGCGGAAGGATCACCACCTCCCGCGGCGGGGGCGGCAGGATGTAGACCGGCGGCGGCGGAGGCGGCGGGTAGTCGTAACGATCCTCCCACTCATAGGATTCGATACCGGCCAGGGGCGGCGGAAGGTCGTATTCGATGCCGCCGAAATCCGGCGGCGGCTCGGCTGCCGCCGAGAGGCGCGCCAGCCGGCGTCGGGCGTCCGCTGCGTGAAGCCCGCGCGGATAGCGCTTCAGATAGGTCCAGTATGCGTCCGGCGTGTCGCGGGCAACGGTGCGCTGCCATGTCAGGGCCTCTCGCCGTTGCGCGAGCAGCCGCTTCACGCGTGGCGCGAAGGTGCTGTCCGGATAGGCCCGCAGGAAGTCCTGGTAGGCCGGGATGGTGTCGCGCTCCAGCGCGATCCCATAGGCCTCCTGGTCGCCCACGGAGGCGAAGTCACGGGCGGGCGGCGGTGGCGGAGGCGGAGGCACCGCGGCGCCCTCCTGCGGGGCGAGGAAGACGAACGGCGTGTCCGACTTCACCACGTCCCAGGGGGTCTGCGCGCCCTGCGTCAGCTCGTGGACGCGCAGGCGGATCCGCCCGAAGAGTTCGGGCAGCGACAGGCCGGGCTGCCGGATCATCTCGACGAAAGCGGTGGCGTAGGGCCCATACGGCCCCTGCCCGTCCTCGGCCACTTCGCCAGGCGCAGTCGAAAACGACACGGCAAATCCCTGGGGTGGATCGACGAGTGCGAGCCCGCGCGCCAGAGGCTGGTTGTCCTGGGGTGCCGGAAACGGACGCCCGGCGTCGAGCATCACGATCCGCAGGTCGGCCGGCAGTCCCTCCAGCGAGCGCATCAGGTCCGACACCCGGAACGCCTCGATCGGGATGTCGCTCACCCTGTCGATCCTGGCGCCGACAGGCACCAGGAAGTTCTCGCCCTCGAACTGCACGCCGCGGCCTGAGAAGTAGACGAGGGCGGTGGTGCCCGGCCCCGCCGATTCCACCCGGTCGAGGAAGTCCCGCACGCTCTTGCGCAGTCCGGTGAGATCGAGATCGGCGCCCTGGACGATGTCGAAGCCCGCCGTGCGCAGGTCCTGCGCGACGAGGCCGGCATCATTGGCCGCGGTCGGGAGCGCCCTGTCGTCATAGGCGCTTTCGCCCACGACGAGCGCGACACGGTTCTGCGCCAGGGCTGCCGGTGCGGAGGCGAGCGCGAGAAGGCCGAAGACGAAGGCTAACAACCGGGTACGCATGGAAGGGACCGCCTGGAAGGAGTTCGCGCCGCAGGCCGACACTCGTCCGGCCTGCCTGAACGCGGCCTGAACCTTCTCATGCTCAACGGGCAGATTTAAGTGCTTCGCGAACCCGCCCCGCGCCCGGCCCTACCGCCCCTTGAAGCGCGGCTTGCGCTTTTCCCGGAAAGCCGTGACGCCTTCGATGAAATCGTCGCTGGCGCCGGCCTGCTTTTGCAACTGCTTCTCGAGGTCCAGCTGTGCCGCGAGGTCGTTGCCAAGGCTCGCCGCGACCGCCTGCTTGGTGAGGCGATGCGCGAGGGACGGGCCATCCGCCAGCCGGGCCGCCAGCGCGTCCAGCCCGTCGCGGAACGCGTCGTCGTCGAAGAGGTGGGTCACGAGCCCCATCGCGAAGGCGGCGTCTGCCGGCACCGGGTCGGCCAGCAGCATCATGGCGAGGGCACGCCGCGTTCCGACCAACCGGGGCAGGATCCATGTGCCCCCCGCGTCGGGAAGCAGGCCGATGCGGGCGAAAGCCTCGTGCAGCGTCGCCGAGCGGCAGGCGACGACGAGGTCGCAGGCCAGCGCAATGTTGGCCGCCGCGCCGGCGGCCGGGCCGTTCAGCGCAGCGATCGTCACCTTGGGATACGACGCGAGCGTCTGCACGAGCGGGTTGTAGTCCCTCTCGATTGGCGGAGCGAGGTCGATCCGGCCGTCCGCGTCACGCGGCAGGCTCTCTGAAAGATCCTGTCCCGACGAGAAGGCCTTGCCCGCCCCGGTGAGCACCACGACGACGACATCGTCGTCTCCCGCCGCCCTCGAGAGCGCCTCGCGCAGCTCGGCATGCATCGTCGCGTTAAACGCATTGAGCTTGTCGGGCCTGTCGAGAATGACCGTCGCGACACGGCCGGCAACCTCGTAGCGAAGCGTCTCGAACCTCACGGCCTGCCCTCCCTCCCGGATACCGCCAGCGCCACGCGTTCCCTGAGCACCGGCAGCACCTCGGCTTCGAACCACGGATTGCGCTTCAGCCATCCCGAGTTCCGCCAGGATGGGTGCGGCAGGGGCATCAGGTCCGTGGCGTCGAGGATAGCGCGCCAGTTCGCCACCGTCCCGTCCAGCGTGGGCGCGAGCAGATCGGGCCGTCCGAGACGGCGCAGGTGCCACGCCTGGGCATGCCGCCCGAGCCCGACGAGGAGCGTGGGTCTGGGCAGCAGGTCGAACAGGCGCGTATGCCAGGCGGCGGCACATTCCGGCCGGGGCGGCAGGTCCGATCCCTTCGGGTCCAGGCCCGGGAAGCAGAACCCCATCGGGACGATGGCGACGCGTGAGTCGTCGTAGAACATCGCGTCGTCAAGGCCGAGCCAGCCCCGCAAGCGTACGCCGGAGGGATCGTCGAAGGGCTTGCCGCTGGCGTGGACGCGGACGCCGGGCGCCTGTCCCGCAATGACGAGACGCGCGGTTCCACGTCCGATCCGCAGGACCGGGCGCGGCTCGTGCGGAAGCGGCTTGCCGGCGGGAGCCTCCACGCACCGGCGGCATGCCGCGACATCCGCGGCGAACTCGTCAACGACGTTCACGGGACGGTCGTCAGGGATGGAGGGGCCTGCACGTCCTGCCCGGGCTGCTGCTGCCATCCCGCAATGCTCCGCCCGCGCGGCGCGCCCGTCAATGGCCCGAGCGCGAGCATCTTCGAACGGCCACGCTGCCACTTTCCGCTGCAAGATCGGCCTGTTACCCGCAGAACGCGAATCTGTGTCTCAGCTGCCGCCCTCGCGCGGATTCGCCGCACGCCAGTCCGACGGGATCTCGAACCGCGTCCGCCACAGACCGGCCCGCGCCTCCCGTGCCTGCCTCTGCTCGGCGCCGTAGCCGCCGGTGTTGACGGCCTGCCCGGCCAAGACCATGGCTGCTGCGATGTCCCGTCCCCCGGCGAGGCAATGAGCCAGCCGGCGACCATAGGTGTCGGCGGCCTGGCTATCGCAGCGTACGGGACCGTTCCCGACGAGGCTCGCGAGCGCCCGGCGGGCGTCCTGTCCGCACTCCATTTGCGTCGTGCCGAGGCTGCATGTCTGGGCGAGCTCGGGTGCGTCGATGCCGAGCAGCCTGAGCCGCGTCCCGCCGATCCGAAGCGAATCACCGTCGACCGCGACCGCCCGGCCCTCAAAAGTCTGGCTTTCGCCATGTCTTGTGACCAGCGTGCCGGTCAGCCCGGCGATCAGCCCGGCCAGAGCGGCGGCAGGTACGCCCCGCATCCATCGAGGCCTCCGGACACGCATGGCGGCCCTCAAGCCGGCCTGCTGTGATGGCGCCACAGCGGTCCGCGCTTCACGGTGAAGTGCCTGCGAGATCTCGGAAACGTCGGAATTTCGGTGATTCCGTCAGGTTCGCATTAACGGTTGGGGCACAGGATGCGGCGAACGGGCTTCCCCGTCGACGTCGCGAGAGCATGACCGAGCTGACCCCGGAGATCATTCAGCGCGGCCGCGGGGCTGATCCCGAGGCTGTGGCGCAACGGCGCCGGGCAACGCGTGAGCTGCGCGCGCTCCGCGAGAAGCTGACCTCCACCACCGGGCTCGAGCGCGCCTTCGACCACGAGCTGCTGCGCCTCTTCGCCGAGACGCACCGCAACGCCTCGACCCTGCTGCTGCTGCTGGCCATCGCCATCGGCGCGGCCTCCAGCATCTGGCTCGACCTCGCCCGCGTCATGATCTGGCTGACGGTGGTCTCCACCAGCACCAGCCTGATGCTGATCGTCTGCCGCCGCTTCCTCAGCCGGCGGCCCGACGACCGGACCGTGGCGAGCTGGCGAAGACGGTTCGTGATGGCGGAGCTGGTCCAGGGCATGTCCTGGGCCTTCCTGCTCAACATGCTCTTGTCCATGCAGGCGGATGCCGCCCGCACCTTCCTTCTGTTCGTGGCGCTGCTGATCACGGCCGTCACGGTGATGCTCGCCTCCAGCATTCCCTTGGCCGTCTATGCCGGCATCCTGCCGCTGACGGCGGTCATCGCCGGGTACCTCATCCCCTCCGACAACATCGAATGGGTGACGATGACGCTGATGGCGGGCGGCGGGCAGCTCTACTTCCTGGTGCTCGCCAACAAGCTCTACAGCACCACCGTGGCCACGCTGGAGTTCCGGGCGGAGAAGGACGCGCTGATCGCCGAGCTGGAGCAGGCCAAGGCGAACTCCGACGAGGCCCGCCGCCGCGCCGAGGAATCCAACATCGCCAAGTCGCACTTCCTGGCGACGATGAGCCACGAGCTCCGCACGCCGCTAAATGCCATTCTCGGCTTCTCGGAGGTGATGAAAAGCGAGCTCTTCGGCCAGCACCAGGTGCCCGCCTACCGGGAGTACGCCAACGACATCCATGCCAGCGGCCAGCTGCTGCTCGACATCATCAACGAGATCCTCGACCTCTCCCGCATCGAGGCGGGCCGCTACGAGCTGAAGGAAGAGGCGGTGAACCTCGCCCATGTTGTCGACGATTGCCGGCACATGCTGCAGATGCGCGCCAAGGCACGCGGCATCGTCATCGCCGAGGCGATCGAGCCCAACCTGCCCCGCCTCTGGGCGGACGAACGTGCCGTGCGGCAGGTGGTGCTGAACCTGCTCTCCAACGGCATCAAGTTCACGCCTCAGGGCGGCGAGATCCAGCTGAAGGTCGGCTGGACGGCCTCGGGTGGTCAGTATCTCAGCGTCCGGGACACCGGGCCGGGCATTCCCGAAGAGGAGATCCCGATCGTCCTGCAGTCTTTCGGGCGCGGGTCACTCGCCATCAAGACGGCCGAGCAGGGTACCGGCCTCGGCCTGCCCATCGTCAAGGGGCTGGTCGACATGCATGGCGGCACGCTGGTGCTGAAGTCGAAGCTCCGCGAAGGCACGGAAGCCGTCGTGACCTTCCCGGCCTCGCGCGTCATGGACACGCTGGCGGCCGTGGCCGTTCCCGAGACGCAGCGCCCCGCCCCCGGCCCCCAGTCCGGCCCCCGCGGTGGCCGCCGGGCTGCGTGAGCCTGACGGCTCAACCGTCATGGGGAGCGCAGCGAAGCAGCTCCCGGCGTCAATCCTTGTCCGACACGCCCGCCTGCGCGAACGTCGCCATGCCGGCATGGGTGGCGGCAGCGGCCTTGATGACGCCCATGGCCAGCGCCGCGCCGCTGCCTTCGCCAAGCCGCATGCCGAGGTCGAGGATGGGCCGCTTGCCCAGCCGCTCCAGCACCTCGCGGTGCGCGCCCTCCGCCGAGACGTGACCGGCCATGCAGTGGTCGATCGCCTCCGGGTTCTCGGCGTGCAGAACGGCGGCGGCCGCGGTGACGACATAGCCGTCGAGCACCACCGGAATCCGCTGCACGCGGGCGGCCAGGATGGCACCGGCGATGGCGGCGATCTCGCGCCCGCCGAGCCGCGCCATCAGCTCGAGCGGCCCGTCGTACTGCCCCGCATGGGTAGCGAGCGCCGCCTCTACCGCCGCGACCTTGCGAGCCAACCCGTCGTCGTCCACCCCCGTTCCGCGGCCGACGAACCGCTTCACGTCGCCACCATAGAGGGCGGCATAGATGGCGGCGGCCACGGTGGTGTTGCCGATGCCCATTTCGCCCAGCCCGAGCAGGTCGCAGCCGTCCGCCACGGCCTCCATGCCGAAGGCCATGGTGGCGACGCAGGACTTTTCGTCGAGCGCCGGCTCCACCGTGATGTCCCCGGTCGGCAGGTCGAGTGCGAGGTCGAACACCTTGAAGCCGATGTCGAAGGTGGCGCAGATCTGGTTGATGGCGGCGCCGCCCGCGGCAAAGTTCTCCAGCATCTGCCGGGTGACGGCCTGCGGATAGGGCGAGACGCCGCGCGCGACCACGCCGTGATTGCCGGCAAAGACACACACGAGCGGCTTATCCACGCGGGCCGGGGCACGGGCCTGCCACGCCGCCAGCCACTCGGCGATCTCCTCGAGACGCCCGAGGCTCCCCGGAGGCTTGGTGAGCTGCGCGTCGCGCTCCCGCACTGCCGCAGCGGCGGTCTGGTCGGGACCGGGCGCCAGCCGGATGATCTCGCGGATGTCGTCGAAGGGGCGCGCGTCGGAGCCGGTGTGGGTCATCGAAAGTGTCCTGCGGGCGGCCCGCGATTCTCGGGTCGGGGCCTGCTATAGCGGTCCGGTCCGCCCGGGAACAGCTTATGTCCGACGCCCACCGAGACCCGACCGACCCCGCGCCCCCGGCGCGGCATGCCGACGACCTCGCGCGGGCGCTGCGCTTTTTCTCGCGCCTGCCGGTCCCGGTGCTCCCGGGGGAGCGCGATCCGCACGCCGCGCCGGACTTCGCCAGCCTCCCCCGCGTGCTGCCCGTCGCCGGGCTGGTGATCGCGCTTCCCGCCGTGGCGGCGCTGGCACTGGGAGCATGGTTCGCCGTTCCACCTTTGGCAGCGGCCGCTCTCGCCATCGCGGTGCTGATCGCCACCACGGGCGGCCTGCACGAGGACGGCCTCGCCGATACGGCCGACGGCTTCGGCGCGCCGGGCTCTCTCGAGCGGCGGCTCGCCATCATGGCGGACAGCCGCATCGGCGCCTTCGGCGCGGCGGCGCTGGCGCTGGCGCTGCTGGTCCGCGTGGCGCTTCTTGCAGCCCTGCTGGAGAAGGCCGGTCCCTCCGCCGCCTGCGCGGCCCTCCTTGCCGCTTCAGCGGCCTCGCGGGCGGGGATGGCCGTGCCGCTCTGGCTGCTGCCCTCGGCGCGGCCGGGCGGACGCTCCGCAAGTGTTGGCCGCCCAGGCGGCACGGCCATGGCGATCTGCATCGGCCTCGCCGCCGCACTGGTGCTGGCGCTCACGGCGGGATGGGCGGGCCCGGGGCGTGGCGCATGGGCCATCGTGCTCTGCGGCGCCCTCGCGCTCGCCATGACCGCATGGTCGCGCCGCATGCTGGGCGGGCAGACCGGCGACGTCGCCGGCGCGACGCAGGTCGCCTGCGAAATCGCGGTGCTGCTGGTCCTCGCCTCCGGCTAGACTCCGAGCAGCTGGAACAGGAAGCGGGCGGAAACGAGCAGCAGGAAGATGCCGAACGCCACCTCCAGCCGCCGCTTCGAGAGGCGGTGCGCGAGATTGGCCCCGATTGGCGCGGTAAAGACGCTGGTCGGCACCACCAGCGCCACGCCGATCAGGGATATGTAGCCCAGCGACAGCGGCGGCAGCACGGCCGTGGGCCCGACATTCAGCCAGTCCGCCATCTTCGGCCAGCCGGCATAGATGTAGCCCAGCGCGCCGGGGATGGAGATGAGCACGCCCAGCCCCGAGGAGGTCGCCACCGCCTGGTGGATGGGCCGGCCGTAGAAGGTCATGAACAGGTTGGAGAGTTGCCCGCCGCCGATGCCCATCAGCGAGGACAGCACGCCGATGACGAAGCCATAGGCCTGCGTCACGAAACCGCCCGGCACGTCCGAGCCGAGCTTCCAGCTGTCGCGCCCGAAGAGCAGGCGCAGCGCGCTGAAACCGGCCACCACGACGAACACGCCCTTGAACAGCGAGGGCGGCGCATAGCGCGCCACGAGGCTGCCGGCGATGACGCCGACGACGACGGGAACCGCCCAGGCCCGCAGGATGGAGAGGTCCACCGCCCCCTTGCGCTTGTGCGCCGTGAAGGAGCGGATGGAGGTGGGAATGATGACGGCGAGCGAGGTGCCCACCGCCAGCGGCATGCGCACCTCCTCCGGGATCCCCTGCAACCGGAAGAGCTCGTAGAGCACGGGCACGATGACGGCCCCGCCCCCCACCCCGAACACCCCCGCCAGCAGCCCGGTCACCGCGCCGGCGGCCAGCAGGCCCATGGCGAGAAGGGCGAGTTCGCCATAGGCGGCGTCATGAAACATGGGGGAAGGCTCTGGATGCGGGTCCGGCCGCGGGACTGCGTCATCCCCGGCCGGTAAGGCAACGCTCCATGCGGGAAAACGGTCGAGGGGGCAAGGACGGGGGGTGGGAGATGATCAGCCTTTGTAGGTCGGGTCCCGGCGTGAGAGCGCGAGCTTCGCATTGGCCGCCTGCGGAAGCTTCCCCGATGCGGCAATCTCACGGAAGACGGCAAGAGACGCCTGCGGGTCGATGTCTTCGACATCATAGGCCGCGTTCATTCGCAGCTGCAGGTCGGGATGCGTGAGAAAGGGCTTGAGGTGCATCCGTGCCTCGGCGCCAAACGCGTCCAGAGCTTCGACCGTCTGCCTCCATGTCTTGAAGAGCTTGTTGTACCTTATGGAAAAGTCGTTGAGTGATTCGTCGTACATCGCGACGCCGATTTTCTCGTATTCTATCAACAGTTCTTCCGCTGTGTCGAACGACAAGCTCATAAATCAGCGCCCAGAGCCACGCTGACGATGTGGCGCCGAAGATCTTCCAGCCTATTTCGGCCTCCTTTGTCACAAATCCAGAAACGCACTTTGTGCCTCGGCTGAGTGGCTTTGTTGAAGTCGATCTGTTCTACCTTGAGGTCCTCACGGTCAAATCGAATGTCGAGTTTTGGCGAAACCCGCATCGGAACAGCCGCTAACATTACATATGCACCGCTCTCCTCACGAAAAATGGGAGGCGTTCCTGAGGGTAATGCACCTTAGAATTCATCCTTTGTAGGTCGGGTCGCGCCGCTCCAGGGCGAAGCCCGCGCTCACTGACTGGGGCCGCTGTCCCGAAGCAGCGACCTCGCGGAACACAGCCAAAGAACCCTGCGGGTCGATGCGTTCGACATCATAGGCCGCGTTCATTCGCAACTGCAGGTTCGGGTGAGAGAGGAAAGGCATGAGCCGCCTCCGAGCATCCGGGCCGAAGGCATCGAGCGCTTCGACGATCAACGTATATTTTTTGAAAAGCTTATTGTATTTCGACGACGTATCATTCAAAGACTCGTCATACATGGCGACGCCAATCGCCTCGTATTGCAATACCAATTCATCGATTCTGTTTCTGTGAGGACTCGTCATTTGAGGACTCCAAATTTACGAAGAGCGTTCAATCCAAATTCTACACGCAGATCCCACGACTTTCCACGTAAGTACTCTCTTGGAGATTTGTTACCGTAGTCTCGATCTGACTTCGAATAAAACCCATTGATTTCATAGTGTTTCAGCGTCGGGATCCTGACAATGTTATCGGCACCCTCGACGCGATCGGCTCCAAACCCGTCCGCATACGCCGAGGATCGTTCGACGATATGATGGAGTTGGTAGCCCAGTCGCGGCCGGGAGGCGTCGTCAAGAAGTTGCTCCAGGTCTTTCGGCTCATCAGCGTCGGCCCGAATCTCATAGAGCCAACGTACACTCCACTGCGCCGCCTCAAGCAGGGCGAACAGACCATCTAACGGGATATCGAGAGACAGCCGTCTGCGAACCTCTTGCGAGAGCTCGCGCTGTCGCCTCGTTCGGGCATCAGATCGGTCGGGCGGGCTACCGGGCGGATCGCCGTCGGAGTTGATCCGGCGGATGATCGCGGACCCGGAGGACCCTCGGCCCTCGTCCGTCCACTGTCCGCCATCTGGATCGCCCGCAGGCACCCGGAGCTGGTCCGGGCGGAACTTTCGGTAAAGAAGAAGACGCCGGACGGCGCGGACCCACTGTTGAGTCGCATCCAGTTCCGCCCGGATGGCAACGAGAATGCGGAGATCGGGATCGGCGTCCCGATGATGTGAAAATCGCATTTGAAAAACCCAGCTTGAAAACGCCGGGCATAGTATAGGAATAATTTCTTATGTCAATATTGCCCGGGATCCCTGCGGTGAGTTTTACAAACGCGATGCCCCTTCACGCCGCCTCGCCCACCCTCTCCCGCCCCACCATCGCCACCGCCTCCCGCAGCACCTCCAGCCCGGCTCCCGGCTTGACAGCCTCGGTCGCCAAATGCCGGCGGAAGGCTCGGGCGCCGGGGCGGCCGGCGAAGAGGCCCATCATGTGGCGGGTCCAGCCGTGCAGGCGCGCGCCCTCGGCCAGGGAGGCGGCGATGACGGGCTCCAGCCGCTGCAGCGCCTCGAACGCATCGGCGGCGGGGGCGGCCTCGCCGAAGAGCCCGGGATCGACGCCCAGCAGCAGCTCGGGCTCCTGGTAGGCGACGCGGCCCAGCATCACGCCGTCGACATGGCGCAGGTGCTCCCTCGCCTCCGCCAGCGTGCGGATGCCGCCATTGATGGCGACGGGGACGTGCGGCAGGCGCTGCTTCAGGCGGTACACCCGCTCGTAGTCGAGGGGAGGAACGTCGCGGTTCTCCTTCGGCGAGAGGCCCTGCAGCCAGGCCTTGCGGGCATGAACGATCAGCGCATCTGCCCCGGCGGCGACCACGGCGTCCGCCAGCTCGTCCAGCGCCAATTCGGGATCCTGGTCGTCGACGCCGATGCGGCACTTCACCGTCACGGGCACGGAGACGGCGGCCTTCATCGCGGCGATGCTGTCCCCCACCCGCCCGGGCTCACGCATCAGGCAGGCGCCGAAGCGCCCGTCCTGCACCCTGTCTGACGGGCAGCCGACATTGAGGTTGATCTCGGCATAGCCGAACTCCTCGCAGATGCGGGCGGAGCGCGCGAGGTCGGCCGGCTCGCTGCCGCCGAGCTGGACTGCGACCGGCTGCTCGGCCGGCGAGAAGCCGATCAGCCGCTCGCGGTCGCCATGGATGACGGCGCCGGTGGTGACCATCTCGGTGTAAAGCAGCGCGCGACGGGACAAGCCCCGATGCAGCATCCTGCAGCGGCGGTCAGTCCAGTCCATCATGGGCGCGACGCTGAAGCGCCAGGGGGAAACGGCGGGTGAGGTCATGGTCAGGAAAGCCGGAAACGCGTGATCGTCCATGTAGCGGCGCCGGGAGGGATTGCCCACCCTCTCGTGGAGACGGCAACCGCACCGATCCCCTTTCGAATTAGCCAAACTGGTGTGTTAACTTTTTGGAAAGACTTTGGGCAAAGCTACGGCGAACGGGGAGAATTGGTGATACAGCCTCGGGGTCAGGCGCGGCCCTGCCAGTAAGATCAGGCGAAAACGAGCCGATTCACAGCGGTGTTGCCCGCAAGCTCACACCCCCAGGAAAATTGCAAGCAGGTTGAGTTAACATTTCCAACCTATGTCCGGTTATGGTTAACGTCCGGCGAACCGAAGAGCCGGATGCATGTTTCGAACCTCCCTCTGCGCCATCGCCCTCCTCGCCACCGCGGCGCCCGCGTCGGCCTGGACCTACCGCGAATTCACCGCCGGCGCGACGATCGACGAGGTCGGGGCTGCACTTTCGGCCAAGCGCGGCTCGCTGGAGCGCGTCTCCGGAGTGGCCGCGAGCAGCGCGACGGAGGTCTTCGTCGTCCAGCCGGCTAGCGTTCCGGTGCTGACCTTCTGCCACGGCCATCTGTCGGGCTACTCCGACCGGATTCCAGGCGACATCAAGGGTTTTCTCGACCGCGCTGCCGTTGAAAGCGCGACCCGGTCGACCGCGGCCATGCCGCAATTCCGGCTGGACATCGGCAGGCGCAACAGCTTCGAGCTGACCGAAGCACAGTGGGCCCTGGCTCCCGGCGTGCAGCTCACCCTGTCCTGGTCGGCCGCCGGCGGCACCGGCATCGGCCTGGAGACCGTGACGCAGGAATGCCCGGAGACGCCGCCCCCTGCGGTTGCGGAGGCGGCGCCGCCGGCGGTCGTCCCGGCCAGTCCGGAGAGCGAATCACCTGCGGTAGTGGCGCAGGCCCCGGAGCCTGCGGCTCCCGCGCCGGTCGCAGCCGCTGAACAACCCACGGCAACCGCGGAGGCGGTACCCGTTCCTGCACCGTCCCCGGCCCCGGATGCCGGGGATGCGCCAGCGGCCCGGACGGCGGAAGCGGCGCCTCCCGTTCCAGGCACCGAGCCCGTCTCGCCCTCGGAAACGCTGGCGGGAACGCTGCACACCCCCGGCGTCGACACTCCCGCCGACGACGCCCCCGAGACGTCCGGCCAAGCAGCCTCCACCGGCAGCGGCCCCGCCGAGCCTGCGGCCAGCCCCGGGCCGGGCGCGTCCGCCGTCGCCGAGCCACCCCGGCCGGAGCAGCCGCCCGCCGCCGTCGCTGACGGCAACGCCCCGGCCGGAGAAGCTGCGGCGACGGCGCTGGCGGCGGTTCCAGCGTCTCCCGTTCCGCCCGCCTCCCCTGCCCCGGCGGCCCCGGTCTCGCCGGACGTCGCCGTCGTTGTGCCGCTGCCGCCCGAGGCGCCGGTCGTCATCGCCGACGCCGCGAGGCCGAGCGAGCCTGCACCCGCGCCCCGCGAGCCGCAGGCCGTCGTCGTGCCGCCTCCGCCGGAAGTGCCCGCACCGTTCCAGACGGCATCTGTGCCGCAGGGCCCGGCGACCGCGGTCGACGAGGCGGAAGCCTTCCCGCGCCCAGCCAGCGTGCCCCTGCCGCCACCCCGTCCGGCCGAGCTCCTCGCCCGTATCCCGCCGCCTGCCGCCGAGCCTGCCGCGCAGCAGCGCCCCGCCCGCCGTCTCCCGGCGGATGCGACAGGTGTCGGGGCTGCGCCGTCCGAGCTGCCGCAGGTCATCGTGCCCGGCTCGCAGCCGGAGGCCGAAGCGGCCCCGGCGGCAACCGGCGAGTTCCCTCGTCCGCCCGCAGACGTCGGCAGCACCGCCGCGGTGTCCCCCGATGGCGGTCAGGACGGTTCGGGCCCGGAAGCGGCTCCCGCGTTCGGCGATCCCGTACAAAGTGAGATGCAGTCTTCCGTCCAGCCCGCGCCGGCGACGACGGGTTCGACGGCGTCCGGCGGGCGCCGCTGGCCCCCCGCGACGCCCGAGGCGTGCGCGGCCGCGTTCCGGTCGTACGATCCCGGCACGCGCACCTACCGCTCGCACAGCGGCGCCGTGCGGCCCTGCCCCTGAGCCGGGGCGCGACGCTCAGCTGGACGACAACGCCTGGCGCAGGCTGGACAGGTCGGCCGGCCTGGCGGCCTTGGGAGCGAGATCGAGGTCCGCCTCGACGTGGCTGAGGTGATGCAGCATCAGCTCAGCCGCCCTGTCGCCCTCGCGGCGCTCCACCGCGGCCAGCAGATCCGCATGCTCGTTCGTGCCGCATGACGACGCCCTGGTCGTGCCGTAGAGCGCGATCACCAGCGCCGTCCGCGACACGAGCTCGCGCAGGAAGTCGAAAAGCACGTCCTGCCGTGCGAGTGAGGCAAGCAGCAGGTGGAAATCGCCGGAGAGGCGGATCGCTGCCGGCCGGTCTCCCGCGGCGAGCGCCCTGCCCTCCTCGGCAAGATGGCGGGCGGCTGCCGCGATGTCGGCGGGCGTCGCCCGGGCGGCCGCCTCGCGGATCAGCGCCGCCTCCACGACACGCCGCGCCTCGAACACCTGCCGCGCCTCGTTGATGCCGGGCGAGGCGACGAAGGCTCCCCGGTTGGGCAGGAGCACGACGACCCGGTCCTTGGCGAGGCTGCGCAGCGCGGCGCGCACGATGGTGCGGCTGACGCCGAACACAGCGGCCAGATCCTCCTCCGACAGCTTCATCCCGGGAGGAAGGCGTTGCTCGATGATCGCCGCCGTCACCACCCTGACGATGCTGCCGGCCCGATCCGGGGCTGCTCCCGGCCCGGCCGACCCGCCGCTCACCGCAAAATGCTCGTCCCGATCCATGGTCCCTCGCAACGCTCAGCATGCCACGAAACAGCTCGAACTGGGCTGCTGATTTGGTATACAATCCTGAGGCAGCATTGTATCCAATTGACTGTTTTCTAGGCAGCTCTCCGCTCGCCGAACTCCGCTCTGCCTTATCCCGAAAACCCCTCCACCTGACGCAACACTCTGGAATCCCGCCGCCCTGGACGGCAAGTCACGGGTCCCGAGGCTGCTGGCACGCGCCTTGTATTGCATGCCCCGTGCACAGGAGTGGCGCGTGAAGGGCTCTGAACTCGAACTGGCCAGCGTGACTAAGCGCTACGGGACGACGGTGGCCGTCGACCGCATCGATCTCAGGGTGAAGGCTGGAACCTATTGCTGCCTGCTCGGCCCGTCCGGCTGCGGCAAGACTTCCACCCTGCGGATGATCGCCGGCCACGAAAGCGTCACCGAGGGCGACATCGTGCTGGGCGGCACCAACGTGACCGACCTGCCGCCCGCCCGGCGCGGCACTGCCATGATGTTCCAGAGCTACGCGCTCTTTCCGCATCTCTCCTGCGTCGAGAACGTCGCCTTCTCGCTGAAGATGCGCGGCGTAGACAAGGAGGCCCGCCGCGCCAGGGCCATGCAGGTGCTCGAGCTCGTCGCCATGACGCCCTATGCGGAGCGGCTGCCGGCGCAGCTCTCGGGCGGGCAGCAACAGCGCGTCGCGCTCGCCCGCGCGCTCATCACCGAGCCGCAGATCCTGCTCCTGGACGAGCCGCTCTCCGCGCTCGATCCGTTCCTGCGCGTCAAGATGCGGTCGGAGCTGAAGCGCCTGCAGAAGGAGCTCGGCATCACCTTCGTCCATGTCACGCACGGGCAGGACGAGGCGATGGCGCTCGCCGATGTCATCGTGGTGATGAACCACGGGAAGATCGAGCAGGCCGGCAGCCCGCGCGCTGTCTTCAACGCCCCCGCGACCGCCTTCGTGGCGCGCTTCATCGGCGGGCACAACGTCTTCCAGCTGCCCGACGGTCCCGTCGCCGTGCGAGCCGACCGTCTCGTCCTGACGCCGATCGCCGGTCCCGGCGACGGCCCGATGCCCGCGCGCGTCCGGACGGTCGAGTACCAGGGCACCTACATCCAGCTCGGCCTCGACACCGGAGACCGGGAGATCACCGCGCATCTCGGCGAGGACGCCTATGACGCGCAGCCACTCGCCCCCGGCGACCTCGTCGCCGTGAGCTGGAGCGAAGCCGACATTCACAGATTGCAGCCCGGCGCATGAGTGGCCGGAGAAGAGGGAGAGGGGTCATGACACGGAAATCCGACACGAAGGGGCTGTCCCGCCGATCGGTGCTGAAGGGAGCCGGCGCGCTCGCCGGCGCCGCCGCGGGCTCGGGCGCCATCACGGGCTTCCCCGCGGTGTGGTCGCAGGAGGCAAAGGTCCTGCGCTACCTTGGCACGGCAGTAAACCAGTCCGACGACATCAACAAGAAGCTCAAGGAAGATACCGGCATCACGCTGGAGTACATCTCCGCCACCACCGACGACGTGACCAAGCGCGTCATCACGCAGCCGAACTCGTTCGACATCCTCGACACCGAGTACTTCAGCCTCAAGAAGCTGATCCCGTCGAAGAACATCCTTGCGCTCGATGCCAAGAAGATCAAGGAATTCGACAACATCACCCCGATCTTCACGAAGGGCGAGCTGCCCAACGGCAAGAAGATCGGCGACCAGGGCACCGCGCCGAAGAAGGTGATGTTCCTCGAGGGCAAGAACTCGACGAACTTCGCCAAGGGCGTGACGGAGTGGGTCACCCTGATCCCGACCGTCTACAACGCCGACACGCTCGGCATCCGCCCCGACCTGATCAAGCGTCCGATCGAGAGCTGGAAGGAACTGCTGAACCCCGAGTTCAAGGGCAAGGCCTCGATCCTCAACATCCCGTCCATCGGCATCATGGATGCCGCCATGGTCGTGGAGGCGTCTGGCCTGCACAAATATGCCGACAAGGGCAACATGACGAAGGCCGAGATCGACCTGACCACGAAGGTCCTGATCGAGGCTAAAAAGTCCGGCCAGTTCCGCGCTTTCTGGAAGGACTTCAACGAGTCTGTGAACCTGATGGCCTCCGGCGAGACGGTGATCCAGTCCATGTGGTCGCCGGCCGTCACGGCCGTCCGCTCCAAGGGCATCCCCTGCGTCTTCCAGCCGCTCAAGGAAGGCTATCGCTCCTGGGCCTCCGGCTTCTGCGTGTCGAAGGGCATCGACGCCAAGAAGCAGGAACTCGCCTACGAGTTCGTCAACTGGTTCCTGTCGGGTTGGGCCGGCGGCTACCTCAACCGTCAGGGCTACTACTCGGCCGTGCTCCCCACCGCCAAGAAGTTCATGTCCGAGGACGAGTGGGGCTTCTGGATGGAAGGCAAGGCGGCAAAGAACGACATCAAGGGTCCCGACGGCTCCATTCTCGAAAAGGCCGGCGCCGTCCGCGACGGCGGGTCCTATGACGACCGCATGGGCAACGTCGCCTGCTGGAACGCGGTCATGGACGAGAACGACTACATGGTCCGCAAGTGGAACGAGTTCATCGCCGCCTGATGGCGAGGGCTCGATAATCCCCACCCTGCTCTCCCCCGCACGCGGGGGAGGGTTGAGGCGGCTTTCTTTGTCATCCCGGACGGAGCGCAGCGGAGAGCCGGGATCCAGGACCACGACCGGTGTTGAATCCCGGATCGGGCTTCGCCCGTCCGGGATGACGACACTCACAGGAACCTCAGGAAGAGGCAGCACCCTTGAAGACATCCGAACCACGCTCCCTGCCCGGCTGGGCCCAGGCTGCGCCATTCGCGGTGGTCTTCGCCCTGTTCTTCGTGATCCCGCTCGCCTTCGTCACGCTGGTCAGCTTCTTCGACTACAATGACTACGCGATGCTGCCGGGCTTCACGCTGCGCAGCTATGTCGAGACGTTCGAGGGCTGCTACGACCAGCTGCCCGAGCTCTGCACCATCCTGAAGACCTATGTCTCGACGGTGAAGTTCTGCTTCATCGTCTGGCTGCTGACCCTCGTGATCGGCTTCACCATCGCCTACTTTCTGGCCTTCCACGTGCAGTCGGTCACCTTGCAGATGACGCTCGCCGTGATCTGCACCATCCCGTTCTGGACGTCGAACGTCATCCGGATGATCTCCTGGATCCCGCTGCTGGGGCGCAACGGGCTCGTCAACCAGATCCTCGTGGGGTCCGGCCTCGTCGACCAGCCGGTGGAGTGGCTCCTCTATTCGGATTTCGCCGTCATCCTCGCCTTCGTGCACCTGTTCACCTTCTTCATGGTGGTGCCGATCTTCAACTCGATGGCGCGCATCGACAAAAGGTTGGTCGAAGCCGCCTATGACTGCGGCGCGACGGGCTGGCAGACGCTGTGGAACGTCATCATTCCGCTTACGAAGCCGGGCATCGTCATCGGGTCGATCTTCGTCATCACCATCGTCATGGGGGACTTCGTCACGGTCGGCGTCATGGGCGGCCAGCAGATCGCCTCCGCCGGGAAGATCGTCGAGACCCGCCTCAACGCACTTCAATTCCCGCCGGCCGCCGCCAACGCCGTCATCCTGCTGGCGGTCGTGCTGCTGATCATCACGGCGATGAACCGCGTGGTCGACGTGCGCAAGGAGCTCTGAGCGATGCGCGACGGACGCTCCAAGGGCTTCTGGTGGCTGGCCGCCTTCTTCGCCGCCTACGTCATCTTCCTTTACGGACCGATGATCACCATCGTGATCCTGTCCTTCCAGGGACCGGAGGGAGGCCTTACCTTCCCGCTCAACGGCGTATCCCTGCACTGGTTCGGGAAGCTCTGGGCCGGCGGAGGCATCGTCGACATCAAGTCGGCCTTCGTGCGCTCCCTGAAGCTCGGCCTCGTCGTCATGACGGTGACGGTCGTCTTCTCCGTGCTGGCCGGCCTTGCCTACCGCAAGAAGTTCCCCGGCATGAACCTGCTCTTCTACGTCACGGTGGCGAGCCTGATCGTGCCCTCCATCGTCACCTCGCTGGGTATCGCGCTGGAGTTCCGGCTGTTCGACGACAACATCAAGGCGATCCTGCCCGACAGCTGGGCCGAGGGCTACTCCACCGCCATGGGGCTCTTCACCTCGGCGCTCGGGGCGCACCTGACCTGGACGCTTCCCTTCGGCCTCCTCATCATGTTCGCCATCTTCAACCGCTTCGACACGCGGCTCGAGGAAGCAGCGCGAGACCTCGGCGCTACGCCCTGGCAGACGTTCCGCTACGTCGTCCTGCCCATCATCCTGCCCTCGCTGGTGGGAGTTGGGCTGTTCGGCTTCACGCTGTCGTGGGACGAGATCGCGCGGACATCGCAGTCCGTCGGGGAAAAGAATACGCTGCCCCTGGAGCTGCAGGCTCTCACGACCACCGTCACCACGCCCGAGATCTACGCGCTCGGCACCGCCACGACCGCCGTGTCCTTCATCGTCATCGGTGTGGCGCTCGGCGCCATCCTCTACCTCCGGGCGCGTCAGGCCCGCTTCGGCTCGGATGCCGGACAGGGCCTGGTGTGATGCTGATCAACGTCGTCAATCCCAACACCACCGCTTCGATGACGGCGAAGATCGGCGCCGCTGCGCGCGCCGTGGCGGCCGGCGGAACCGAGATCCGCGCCGTGAACCCGGCGATGGGGCCGGTCTCGATCGAGGGCTATTTCGACGAGGCGTTCTCCGTTCCCGGCCTGCTCGTCGAAATTGCCGCGGGCGAGGCCGCGGGAGCCGCGGCGCACATCATCGCCTGCTTCGACGACACGGGGCTGGAGGCGGCGCGGTGCGCGGCGAAAGCTCCGGTCATCGGCATAGGCGAGGCCGCCTTCCACATGGCGAGCCTGCTCGCCCACCGCTTCGGCGTCGTCACCACCCTGTCCCGCTCGATCCCGGCCATCGAGACCAATCTGCTGAAATACGGGCTCGACCGCCGTTGCGCCCGGGTGCGGGCAAGCGAAGTGCCCGTGCTCGAACTCGACGATCCCGGTTCCGATGCCGCGGGACGGATCGGCCAGGAGATCGAGAAAGCCAAGGTGGAGGACGGCGCGGAGGCCATCGTGCTCGGCTGCGCCGGCATGGCGGACCTGGCCGGTCACCTCAGCCGCCGGCACGAGATTCCCGTGGTGGATGGCGTTGCCGCCGCCGTGAAGCTGGCGGAGGGCCTCGCCGCCCTCGGGCTGCAGACCTCCAAGTCGGGCGGCTACGCCTCGCCGCGGGCAAAGGCCTATACGGGCCTGTTCGAGACCTGGTCTCCACGCTGAATTGGCCAGCAAGTCCGGTTCCTTAACCATTCGGGTGTAGGAGGCGGCGATGTGAGGCGCGACGAATGCGGACCTGGAGAACGGAACTGACGATGGCGATCCTGGCCGGCGCGCTGGCCACCGTCGTCGCAGGCATGCCCGTGATCGACCCAGTCGTTGCTGCCTATGCCGCGGCAACCCTCGCGACACTCGCCGTCCTGCTCGGTGGGCACGCCCTTTTCGTCACGTGGCCGCTGGAGGCTCTCGTCGCGACTGCCGCATCGGTCGCGGCGGGCGAGGAGGTGGCGGCCATACCAGCCGCCGGCCCCTTCGGCCCGGCACGCCGGCTCGCCGGCATTCTCGACGACTGCAACACGGCCACGCAGTCGCGTCTCGCATCAGAGCGCCAGGCTGCCGCGGCCGGGCTCGACGCGGCCGAGGACCGGCACCGCTTCATCAGCTTCCTCGCCCTCACCTTCGAGCAGAACGTGCTCGGCCTCGTCGGCAAGGTCAGCCACTCCGCATCGACGCTGCGGAGCGCGGCCCTGACGATGTCCTCGGCGGCCAACGGGACCTCGCAGGAAGCACTCGCATCGCACGCGGCGACGCGTGGCACGGCGGATCTCGTGGAAACGGTCTCGTCCACCGCGGGCGCCCTCTCCGGCCTGCTGCAGGACACGGCGAGCCATGTCTCGAAATCGATGGAGATCGCGGCCCGCGCCGCGCGCGAAGCTGCGGAGACCGACGCCATCATCCGGGGGCTCGTCGAGACGGCGGCTCGCATCGACAGGGCGACCGGGCTGATCGCCCAGGTCGCGAGCCAGACGAACCTCCTCGCGTTGAACGCGACCATCGAGGCCGCGCGCGCCGGGGAGGCCGGTCGCGGCTTCGCGGTGGTCGCGGGCGAGGTGAAGGTGCTTGCGACGCAGACGGCCCGGGCCGCGGAGGAGATCGGCGCGCAGATCTCCGGCATCCAGACCGCCGCAGCAAGCGCCGTCGACGCGCTCGACCATATCGGCGCGACGGTCGGCGAGATCGACGCGACCGCGCGGCGGGTGCAGGAGCGCATGGCCGACCAGTCGGTAGCGCTCGGCACCATGCTGCGCGGCGTGCACGAGGCCGCCGACGCCTCGCGCGACGTGCTCGACCGGATCGAACGGATGGCAAGCCAGTCGCGTGATGCGGAGGGCGCGGCTCGGGACGTGACCCATGCCTCCGGTGGGCTGGCCGAGATGGCCCGCGAACTCGAGATGACGGTCGCTCATTTTCTCGACGAGCTGCGTGTTTCCGGCTGAGCTGGCCGCAACCGGCGCAAAACACTCCGGAAACACGAGTGCCGCGACGGAAACGACCGTTGACGCGGCCGCCCCGACCGCGTTGTGTTGCGCGGCAATCAGGGCGGCGTGGACGACTCGGTCCCGACGCCGCGAGCGGGGCGTGTCACGTGCGGTATTCGATCTTCTCGGTGCTCGGGCAGGCCCTGCAGGGCCAGACCGGATGGCGCCCGGCGTGGCGCGAGCCCGAGCCGAAGCCGGCCTATGACGCCGTCATCGTGGGCGGCGGGGGACACGGGCTGGCTACCGCCTACTACCTCGCCAAGGAGCACGGCCTCACCAACGTCGCGGTCGTTGAAAAGGGCTATCTCGGGTCCGGCAATGTCGGGCGCAACACCACCATCGTGCGCTCCAACTACCTGCTGCCAGGCAACATTCCCTTCTACGAATGGTCGCTGAAGCTCTGGGAAGGTCTGGAGCAGGACATCAACTACAACGCCATGGTCAGCCAGCGCGGCGTGCTGAACCTCTACCACACAGACAGCCAACGCGACGCCTATGCCCGGCGCGGCAACGCCATGCGGCTGCACGGGGTGGACGCGGAACTGCTCGACCGCGACGGCGTGCGCGCCCTCGTCCCGCTGCTCGACTTCGACAATGCCCGCTTCCCCATCCGGGGCGGCCTGCTGCAGCGCCGCGGCGGCACCGTGCGCCACGACGCCGTCGCGTGGGGCTACGCCAGGGCCGCCGACATGCGCGGCGTCGACCTCGTCCAGAACTGCGAGGTCACGGGCATCCGCGTCGAGAACGGAGCCGTGACCGGGGTCGAGACCAAGCGCGGCTTCATCCGGGCGCGGAAGGTCGGCCTCGCCGCCGCCGGCAACTCCTCGCGCGTGGCGGCCATGGCCGGGCTGCGCCTGCCGATCGAGAGCCACGTTCTCCAGGCCTTCGTCAGCGAGGGCGTGAAGCCGCTCATCGACCAGGTCATCACCTTCGGCGCCGGGCACTTCTACATCAGCCAGTCCGACAAGGGCGGCCTCGTCTTCGGCGGCAACATCGACGGCTACAACTCCTATGCCCAGCGCGGCAGCCTGCCGCTGATCGAGGAGGTTGCCGAGGAAGCCGTCTCGGTGCTGCCCGCCATCAGCCGCCTGCGCGTGCTGCGGCACTGGGGCGGCATCATGGACATGTCCATGGACGGCTCGCCGATCATCGACAAGACGCCCGTCGAGGGCCTCTACCTCAACTGCGGCTGGTGCTACGGCGGCTTCAAGGCCACGCCGGCCTCCGGCTGGTGCTTCGCGCACACCATCGCCCGCGACGAGCCGCACGCGCTCAACGCCGCCTATCGTCTCGACCGTTTCGCCACCGGCCATCTCATCGACGAGAAGGGCTCGGGGGCGCAGCCCAACCTGCACTGAGCCCGCGTCCATGCGCATCACCTGTCCCTTCTGCGGCGAACGCGGAAACGAGGAGTTCGCATATCGCGGCGACGCGACCGTGCAGCGCCCGTCGGTCCACGGGCCCGAGGCCGAGCCGGCCTGGGTCGACTATGTCTACGTCCGCGACAACCCGGCCGGCCCGCTCCGGGAACTGTGGCAGCACGTCCATGGCTGCCGGAGCTGGCTCGTGGTGACGCGCGACGTGCGCACGCACTTCATCTCGGCGGTCGAGGTGGCGCGCGACGTGGCACGCACCCGCGACGCGGGAGCCCCGGCATGAGCGCCGGCGCCCCCAACCGGCTCGCGTCAGGCGGACTGATAGACCGCGCGACGAGCCTCGCCTTCACCTTCGACGGCGTCTCCTACAGGGGCCATCCGGGCGACACGCTGGCGTCCGCGCTGGTCGCCAACGGCGTCAAACTCGTCGGCCGCTCGTTCAAGTATCATCGTCCGCGGGGACTGCTGTCGGCCGGGGCCGAGGAGCCGAACGGGCTCATCGAGCTGCGCGCCGGCGCGCGGCGCGAGCCCAACACCCGCGCCACCGTGATCGACCTCCATGACGGACTGGTCGCCACCAGCCAGAACCGCTGGCCGTCCCTCGCCTTCGACGTGATGGCGGCAAACCAGCTGGCCGGGCCGGTTTTCTCGGCGGGGTTCTACTACAAGACCTTCATGTGGCCGGCCTCCTTCTGGGAGAAGGTCTACGAGCCGCTGATCCGCCGCGCCGCCGGCCTCGGCCGTGCCGCCCGGGAGCCCGATCCCGACGGCTACGAGCGCGCCACCCTGCACTGCGACGTGCTCGTCATCGGCGCCGGCCCCGCCGGTCTCGCCGCGG
This sequence comes from Alsobacter sp., assembly GCF_059501845.1. Classification (NCBI taxonomy): domain Bacteria; kingdom Pseudomonadati; phylum Pseudomonadota; class Alphaproteobacteria; order Hyphomicrobiales; family Alsobacteraceae; genus Alsobacter; species Alsobacter sp. The sequence continues at coordinate 538,277 of NZ_JCACDK010000011.1, forward strand.
CCCTGGCGGCTGCAAGGGCGGGCGCGCGGGTGGTCGTCGCCGACGAGGACAGCCGCCCCGGCGGCCGGCTCCTCGCCGAGCGCCGCACCATCGACGGCCGCCCGGCCGTGGACTGGGCCGCGGACACGGCCGCCGAACTCGCGGCCATGCCGGACGTGACGCTGCTCGCGAGAACCACCGTGTTCGGCGTCTACGACCATGGGGTGCACGGTGCCGTGCAGCGGCTCGACGGCGACGGTCCCGTGCCGGCGCGGCACACGCCGCGGGAGATCATGTGGCGCATCGTGGCGCGCCGCACGGTTCTGGCCTCCGGCGCCATCGAGCGGCCTCTGGTGTTCCCCGGCAACGACCGGCCCGGCGTGATGCTGGCGGGTGCCGTGCGCGCCTATGTCAATCGCTGGGCCGCCGCGCCCGGACGCAACGTGGTGATCTACGGCGACAATGACGATCTCGCCGCGACGGTCGCAGACCTGAAGGCGGCCGGCCTCGGCGTCGCCGCCGTCGTCGATGCCCGTCCCGAGGTTCCCGACCACGTCCGGCATGCAGCCGAGGCCGCGGGCGCACGTCTCTATGCCGGGGGAATCGTCACGAAGGTCCATGGCGGCAAGGGCGTGCAGGGCGTGGACGTGGTGACGCCGCTCTTCTCGATCACGCTCGACTGCGATCTCGTCGCCATGTCGGGCGGCTGGACGCCCGCCGTCCACCTCACCTCGCATCTCGGCGGAAAGCCCGTGTGGGATGACGAGGCCCGTGCCTTCCTGCCCGGCAAACTGCCGCCCGGCATGGCCGTGGCCGGCGCCGCGGCGGGACGGCTGTCGCTCGACGAATGCCTCACCTCGGGCGCCTATGCGGGGATCGAGGCGGCACAGGCCGCCGGTTACTCGCCCGCCAGCATCGAGGTGCCGCGCGGCCAGCGCGAACCCGCCGGCAGGCCGTGGCAACTCACCCCGCCGACGGTGAAGGGCAAGGCGTTCGTCGACTTCCAGAACGACGTGACACTGTCCGACATCGCGCTGGCCGAGCGCGAGGCGTTCCGCTCCGTCGAGCATCTCAAGCGCTACACGACGCTGGGAATGGCGACAGACCAGGGCAAGACGTCGAACCTGAACGGCCTCGCCGCCATGGCCGGCCTGCGCGGCAGGAGCGTCGGCGAGACGGGCACGACCACCTTCCGTCCGCCCTACACGCCGGTCTCGCTTGGCGCACTCGCGGGGCACGCGAGGGGCAGGCACCTGCGTCCGACGCGCCTCACCGCCGCGCACGCCTGGGCGGCGGAGGCGGGCGCCTCCTTCGTCGAGACGGGACCCTGGCTGCGGGCGCAGTGGTTCTCCCGCCCCGGCGAGGACTGGCTGGCGAGTTGCACCCGCGAGGTGAAGGCCGTGCGCAATGCGGTGGGCATCTGCGATGTCTCGACCCTCGGCAAGATCGACATCCAGGGACCCGACGCCGCCACCCTCCTCGACCGGCTCTACGCCAACACCTTCTCGACTCTGAAGGTGGGCCGCGCGCGGTACGGGGTGATGCTGCGCGAGGACGGCTTCGTCTTCGACGACGGCACAACGTCCCGCCTCGGCGAGGAGCACTTCCTGATGACTACCACCACCGCCAATGCCGGCGGGGTGATGCAGCACATCGAGTTCTGCCACCAGTGGCTCTGGCCCGACCTCGACGTGCAGTACGTCTCGGTCACCGAGCAGTGGGCCCAGTTCGCAGTCGCCGGCCCGCACTCCCGCGACCTGCTGCGGCGCGTGGTGGACAGCCAGCACGACCTCACCAACGACGCCTTCCCATTCATGGCGGCAGCGGATCTGACCGTGATGGGCGGACTTGCGGCGAGGCTGTTCCGGATCTCCTTCTCCGGCGAGCTCGCCTACGAGATCGCGGTTCCGTCGCGCTACGGCGACGCGCTCGCCCGCGCGCTGATGGCGGCCGGCGCCGACCTGGGCGTCACCCCGTATGGGCTCGAGGCGCTCGGCGTGATGCGCATCGAGAAGGGCCATGCCGCCGGCGGCGAGCTCAACGGCATGACGACGGCCACCGATCTCGGCCTCGGCAAGATGGTCTCGACCAAGAAGGACTTCATCGGCCGTGCCATGGCGCAGCGCCCGGCCCTCGTCGATCCCGACCGGCCCCGCCTCGTCGGCTTCCGCACGCTGGATCCCGCCGACAAGGTAGGCGGCGGCGCGCACTTCCTCGACGTGGGAGCCGCCGCGACGGCGGAGAACGATCTCGGCCACGTCACCTCCGTATGCTGGTCGCCCCTCTTCGAGCGCTGGATCGGCCTCGGCCTGATCAGGCGCGGCGCCTCGCGCATCGGCGAGATCGTGCGCGCCTGGGACGGCGTGCGTGGCCGCGACGTGCGCGTCGTGCTCTGCCATCCCTGCTTCTACGACCCCGAGGGAGAGCGCCTGCGTGGCTGAGACCGCCCACCCCGGGACCGCTCCGCGGTCCGCCTTCCACGGGCTCCTGCACGAAGGCCGGCACGGCCGGGCCGATGGTCCGGCGGGGCTGGTCCTGCGCGAGCGGACCGGCCTTGCCCTGGTCACCCTGATTGCGCGCAATGGCAGGCAGGAGGAGCTGGCCAGCGCAATCCGCGACGCGCTCGGCCTGGAACTGCCGCGGCCGAACCGGCGCACCGAAGCCGGACCCTACTCCGCGCTGTGGGGCGGCCCCGGACAGTGGCTGCTCGCAGCCGAGCCTCATGCAGCCGAAGGCTTCCCGGCCCGGGTCGCCGGTCTTGCGCAGGGCCTCGCGCTCGCCGCCGACCAGTCGGACGGGCGCGGCATTCTGGAGCTCTCCGGCGCCCGCGTCCGCGACGTGCTGGCCCGCGGTATCGCCGTCGACCTGCACCCCCGCAGTTTCGGCCCCGGCTCCGTGGCGCTGACCATGGCCTCCCACGTCGACGTCACGCTCTGGCAGCACGACGAGGCGCCGGCCTATGGCCTCGCCGTGGCGCGCGGCTTCGCCGGCAGCCTGTGGGAGTGGCTGGAGGAGACCGGTTTGCAGTTCGGCATCGACGTATTGCCGCCCGGCTAGGCCGGAATGCCGCCGCGACGGACACCAAGTCGCCATTGTGCTGCGAGAAGGGTGCGGATTGCCCGCCCGACAGGGCTGCCGGAGACATTGCCTACATGCCGACCCGTTGTCCCCCTCCGGCCGGTCCCTCGCGCAGGGACGTGGTGATGGGCGGTGCCGCGCTGGCCGCGACGTCCGCCCTCCCCGGCCGGGCCGCGGCCCAGGGCGCTCCGGTGCGACTGCGCATCCTTGCGACCTCCGACCTCCACGCCAACGTGCTGCCTTACGACTACTACCGCGACAGGCCGGACGACACGGTCGGCCTGGCCCGGACCGCGAGCCTGATCCGCGCTGCCCGGACGGAGGTGCGCAACAGCGTGCTGGTCGACAATGGCGACCTCATCCAGGGGAGCCCGCTCGGCGACTACATCGCCTATCGCAAGGGAGTGAAGGCGGGCGAGGTGCACCCGATTTTCGCCGGCATGAACCTGCTCGACTATCTCTGCGCGACGCCCGGCAACCACGAGTTCAACTACGGCCTGTCCTTCCTGGGCTTCTCGCTGTCGGGAGCCAAGATCCCCTTCGTGTGTGCCAACGCCACAAAGGCCGACGGCACGCCGCTCCTGAAGCCCTGGGCGGTGTTCGACCGCGAGGTCGAGGACGAGGCGGGCGGGCGCCAGCGGCTGCAGATCGGCGTCATCGGCTTCCTGCCGCCGCAGATCGTGCAATGGGACCGCGATCACCTGGCCGGCAAGCTCGGCACCACCGACATCGTCGAGGCGGCGCAAAGGCACATGCCGGAGCTGTCCCGGCAGTGCGACATCGTCATCGCGCTGTGCCACTCCGGCATCGCCGGCGGACCGCGCGTTTCCGGCGAGGAGAACGCGGCGCTGCATCTGGCCCGCGTGCCCGGCATCAGCGCCATCATCACCGGCCACCAGCACCGCGTCTTCCCCGGCCGGGATTTCGGCGGCATCGAGGATGTCGACGCGGACAAAGGAACCCTGGCGGGTGTCCCAGCGGTGATGCCGGGCTTCTGGGGCAGCCATCTCGGGATCATCGACCTCGATCTCCAGCGCTCCGGCGAGGATTGGCGCGTCACTGGCTTCCACTGCGAGGCCCGGCCCATCGCCAGGCGCGAGGGCACCACGATCACGCCGATGGTGCAGAGCGATCCGCCGGTCGAGAAGGCCGTCGCCGCGGACCATGCGGCGACCCTCGCCTATGTGCGCGAGCCCGTCGGCGAGACCCGCGCACCCATCACGTCCTTCTTCGCGCTGGTGGCCGACGACCCCTCGGTGCAGATCGTTCAGCAGGCGCAGGCGGAGTATGTGCGGGCGATGGCGGCGGGCGACTCCGCGCTGCGGGCCCTGCCGGTGCTGTCGGCGGCGGCGCCGTTCAAGTCCGGGGGCCGTGGCGGACCGGACTACTACACCAATGTGCGGCCCGGCCCGGTCGCCATCAAGGACGTGGCCGACCTCTACCTCTATCCCAACACGGTGCGGGCGGTGCGTGTCACCGGAGCGCAGGTGCGCGAATGGCTGGAGCGTTCCGCCGGAATCTTCAACCGCATCGATCCCGCCGTGACGGCCGAGCAGCCCCTGATCGACCCGTCCTTCCCCGCCTTCAACTTCGACATGATGGAGGGCGTGACCTACCGCATCGACGTCACCCATCCGTCCCGCTACGACGTCGACGGCAAGTTGGTGAACCCCGGCGCGCACCGGATCATCGACCTCTCCCGCGACGGCCAGCCGGTGCGCGACGAGGATATGTTCCTGGTCGCCACCAACAACTACCGGGCCGGTGGCGGCGGCAACTTCCCCGGCGCCGACGGCACCACGGTCGTGCTCAATGCACCCGACACCAACAGGGACGTGCTGCTGCGGTATATCGTGGCAAAGAAGGTCGTCGATCCGACGGCAGACGCCAACTGGTCCCTCGCGCCCCTTCCCCATGGCTGCCTCGTGACCTTCCTCACCTCCCCAGAGGCCGAGAAGTCGGTTCCCGCCGGCCTGCCGGTCACCTTTCTCGAACGCACGCCGGAGGGTTTTGCAAAGTTCCGGCTGGGGAAGGCTTGAGACAGGCCGGGTTCGGCCCTCTTTGGACCGAGAGATTCCAGGCGCGGGGAGCCGAGACCGGCTCCGGGCTCCCCTCCCCCCGCGGACGTGACGCCCCTGGCGCCGCAGCCATGGAAAGGCGGCGGGAAGCGGGTTGATTTTTGGCCCGTGCCGCTCGACAGATAGCCCCATGCTCGTGCAGCTCGCGATCCGCGACATCGTCCTCATCGACCGGCTCGACATCGCGTTCGGGCCCGGCCTCAGCGTGCTCACCGGCGAGACGGGCGCGGGCAAGTCGATCCTGCTCGATGCCGTATCCCTGGCGCTCGGCGGCCGCGGCGAAGGCGGGCTGGTGCGCCATGGCGAGAAGAACGGGCAGGTCACGGCGGTCTTCGACCTCGCCCCTGACCACCCGGCCCGGCAGGTTTTGGCGGAGCAGGAGATCCCAGACGAGGGCGATCTCATTCTGCGCCGCGTCCAGTACGCGGACGGCCGCACGCGCGCCTTCGTCAACGACCAGCCTGTGAGCGTGCAGGTGCTGCGCGCCGTCGGCGGCAGCCTCGTCGAGATCCACGGCCAGCACGATGACCGCGCGCTCGTCGACCCGGCCGCGCACCGTGCCCTGCTCGACGCCTATGGCGGCTGCGACGCGCGCGCCGTCGCCGAGGCGTTCCGTCGCCTGCGGGACGTGCGCGAGGAACTCGACGCCCACCGCGCCCGGGTGGAGCGGGCCCGGCGCGATGCCGACTATCTCGCCCATGCCGTCGAGGAACTCGGGACGCTGGCAGCGGAGCCGGGCGAGGAGGAGGCGCTCGCCGAGCGGCGCCACCTGATGATGCAGTCGGAGAAGGTCGCCTCCGAGCTGAACGAGGCCTACGAGTCGGTGGCCGGCCCCGCCGCCCCCGGCCCGGCCATCGCGTCGGCCATGCGGCGGCTGGAGCGCCGCGGCGCCCAGGCGCCGGCGCTGGTCGAGCCGAGCGTGACTGCCCTGGGCGCAGCCCTCGACGCACTGGAAGACGCACGGCGGGCCCTGGAGGCGGCGCAGACCGCGGCAGCCTTCGATCCGCGGGATCTCGAGCGGACGGAGGAGCGCCTGTTCGCCCTGCGCGCAGCCGCCCGCAAGTACAACGTCACCGTCGACGGCCTGCCCGCGCTTCGCGAGCGCATGGAGGCGGATCACGCCGCCATCACGCATGGCGAGGAAAGGCTCGCGCAGCTGCAGCAGCGCGTGACGGAAGCAGATGCAGCCTACGTCTCGGCCGCACGTGTGCTCGGTGAGCAGCGCCGGGCCGCTGCCGGAAAGCTCGAGGAGGCCGTGACGCGCGAGCTGCCTCCCCTCAAGCTGGAGCGAGCGCGCTTTATCGTGAAGGTGGACACGGACGACGCCGCCCGCGGTCCGGACGGGTTCGAGCGGGTCGAGTTCTGGGTCGAGACCAACCCGGGCACGCGGCCGGGGCCGCTGATGAAGGTCGCCTCTGGCGGCGAGCTCTCGCGCTTCATGCTGGCGCTCAAGGTGGTGCTGGCCGACCGGGGCTCGGCGCCCACTCTCGTCTTCGACGAGATCGATTCCGGCGCGGGCGGCGCGGTAGCAGACGCGATCGGCGGGCGGCTGGCACGGCTGGCGACGCGGGTGCAGGTGATGGCCGTCACGCATGCGCCGCAGGTCGCGGCGCGGGCCGAGCAGCATTTCCTCATCAGCAAGGGCGAGGTGGGCGGCGCCGAGCGCATCGCGACCCGCGTCCAGTCCATCGACGACACCGCCCGGCGCGAGGAGATCGCCCGCATGCTCGCCGGCGCAACCATCACCGACGAGGCCCGCGCCGCCGCGCAGCGCCTGCTCGAAGCCGCGGACTGAACCATGGCCTCCCGTTCCGAAGGCAAGGCGAGCCCATCGCTGCGCGACGTCCCCCTCGACCAGTTCACCGCCCGGCAGGCCGCCAAGGAGCATGCCGCGCTCTCCGGCGAGATCGCGGAGGCGGACCGGCTGTACCACCAGCTCGATGCGCCCGCGATATCGGACGCTGCCTACGACGCCCTGCGCCGCAGGCTGGAGGCACTGGAGGCACATTTCCCGCTGCTGAAGGAGACGGGCGGCGTCTCCGACAAGGTAGGCGCGAAGCCTTCAGAAAAATTCGCCAAGGTGCGCCACCGCGTGCCGATGCTCTCCCTCGGCAACGTCTTCGCCGACGAGGAGGTGGAGGAGTTCGTCGCTCGCGTCCGCCGCTTTCTCGACTGGCCAGCCGACAGGCCCCTCCCCTTCACCGCCGAGCCGAAGATCGATGGGCTTTCCTGCTCGCTGCGCTATGAGGAGGGCCGGCTGATCGTCGCCGCCACGCGCGGTGACGGCGAGGAGGGCGAGGACGTCACCGCCAACGTCCGCACCATCGGCGAGATCCCGCAGACGCTGGCCGGCCCCGGCGTGCCGGCAGTGCTGGAGGTGCGCGGCGAGGTCTACATGACCAAGCCCGACTTCATGACCATGAACGCCCGGCAGGAGGCGGAGGGCAAGCCCGTCTTCGCCAACCCTCGCAACGCGGCGGCCGGATCGCTGCGGCAGCTCGATCCGCGCATCACAGCGAGCCGGCCGCTGCGCTTCTTCGCCTACGCCTGGGGCGAGGTCGCAGGCGACATGCCGGCGCGCACGCAGTCCGGCATGGTCGAGGCCTTCTCGCGCTTCGGGCTGCCGACGAACCCGCTCACCCGGATCTGCTCCTCGGTCGAGGAGATGCTGGCCCACTACCGCCTGATCGAGGCGCAGCGGGCGGACCTGCCCTACGACATCGACGGCGTCGTCTACAAGGTGGACGACCTCGACCTGCAGCGCCGCCTCGGCTTCGTGTCGCGCTCGCCGCGCTGGGCCGCCGCGCACAAGTTCCCGGCGGAGAAGGCCACCACCGAGCTTGTCGACATCGAGATCCAGGTCGGGCGGACGGGTTCGCTGACGCCCGTGGCGCGGCTGAAGCCCGTGACCGTCGGCGGCGTGGTGGTGACCAACGCCACGCTGCACAACGAGGACGAGATCGCCCGCAAGGACATCCGCATCGGCGACACCGTGATCGTGCAGCGGGCCGGCGACGTGATCCCGCAGATCCTCGGGCATTTGCCGGAGAAGCGGCCCGCTGGAGCTCAGCCCTACCTCTTCCCGCATGTCTGTCCCGCCTGCGGCAGCCATGCCGTGCGCGAGGTCGACCCGAAGACGGGGCGCGAGGATGTCGTTCGCCGCTGCACCGGCGGGCTGATCTGCCCGGCGCAGGCTGTCGAACGCCTGAAGCACTTCGCCTCCCGCAACGCCTTTGACATCGAGGGGCTGGGCGACAAGCAGATCGAGGCGTTCTACCACGAGGGGCTAATCACCCGGCCACAGGACATCTTCACGCTGCAGGAGCGCGATGCCCGCTCGATGAAAAGGCTGCGGGACCGCGAGGGATATGGCGAAACCTCCGTCCGCAACCTCTTCGCGGCCATCGAGGCGCGCCGAAGCGTACCGCTCAACCGCTTCATCTACGCGCTCGGCATCCGCCATGTCGGCGAGACCAACTCCAAGCTGCTGGCCCGGCATTTCGGCACGGTGCAGGACCTTCGCGACACGGCAGTCGCGGCAGCCGGAGGCGATGCCGCCGCGCTGCATGAGATCGACGCGGTGGAAGGCGTGGGACCAGTGGTCGCGGAGGCGATCGTCGACTTCTTCGGCGAGGCGCACAACATCGAGGTGATTCACGAACTGCTGGCGAAGGTCACCCCCGAGCCGCTCGAGGCGGTGGCGTCCGAGAGCCCCGTAGCGGGAAAAACGGTGGTCTTTACCGGGGCCCTGGAGCGCATGACGCGGGAGGAGGCCAAGGCGATGGCCGAGCGTCTCGGCGCAAAGGTGGCGGGCTCGGTATCGAAGAAGACTCACATCGTCGTCGCCGGCCCGGGCGCCGGCTCCAAGCTCGCGGCGGCCCGGGACCTCGGCATCGACGTCATGGACGAGGATGCCTGGCTGAAACTCGTGGGCGAGGCGAACTAGCGCATCGCCCCGCGGCGGCTGCCTTGCCTGCCGCGCTCATCATCAACGGAAGCTGGAACCCGTACCCGCACCGCGCCGTTGCCGCTGCGGAGTGTGGACCATGCCTGTTTCGACCGCGACAACCCTGCTGGCCGGCCTCGTGACGGGGCTTCGTCTCGGGCCTCGCCATCATCGTGATGCTCGCCGAGGCCTTCATTTACGCCGGGGTGGCGAGCCCGGCTCCCGAGATCGTTTCGAACGGGACATGGAATGAGCCCGCAGCTCACCACACCTGGATGGCACCCTCCTGACACCGGGCCCGGACCACGTGGCGTGAGGTGATCGCCCGCAAAGCCTTTGCTTGAACAGCCTGCACAAGGTCCCACATCAAGCCCGGGAAGGACGGCCTTCCCGTTTCCAGAACACAGGTAGGGACGACCCTGCCACGGACCCGGGAGGTCTGTGATGGGTTGGATCGCACTCTTGGCCGCCGGCCTGCTCGAAATCGGCTGGGCCATCGGACTGAAATACACGGAAGGTTTCTCGCGCCCCCTGCCGACGGCCCTGACCGTCGCCTGCATGGTCGCGAGCCTGGCTCTGCTGGGCCTGGCGCTGCGGGAGCTGCCGCTGGGCACGTCCTATGCCGTGTGGACCGGCATCGGCACGATCGGCACCGCCATCCTCGGCATCGTGCTGTTCGGCGATGCAGCCTCGCCGGCGCGGCTTGCCTGTATCGGTCTCATCGTGGCCGGTGTCGCGGGCCTGAAGCTCGCGGGCTCCTGACGTCAGGGCCGGCGGGGCTTGCCCTTGCCGGCCGGCTTTCCCCACGGCTTGGGAGGCGCGCCGCGCGGCTTGCCGACGCCGCCGGGCCTGTTCGCCTCGGCAGCCGGGGTGCGCGGCATGAAGCGCCGGCCCCGCTCGGGCTCTGCGGGAGCTTCCCTCTTCTCCACGACCTCACGGCGGGGCGGCCTGTCCACGGCCACCTCCCGCACGGACGGGGCACGCTCGTCGCGCGCGGGCCGGCGCATCTCGCGCGGTGCCGGAGCATCCTCGCGCGGAGGCTTCGCCGGTGGGCGTTCGCGGCGCGGCGCGGGATCCGGGCGGGGGCCACCGGCCTCCGGCGGCTCGCTCCGCTCGAAGCGGATGTTCTCGCCCTTTGCCGTCTTGCCGATGGCGGCCTCGGCAAAGCGTTGCGCCGCCTCCTCGACGATCTCGAACCGCGTCTCGCCGTCGAAGATGCGGATCGCGCCAATTTCCTTCCGGGTCACGTGCCCGCGCCGGCAGATCACCGGCAGGAGCCAGCGCGGATCGGCGTTGTTGCGGCGGCCGATGCTCATCCGGAACCACGCCATCGGTCCCGTCGCAAAGCGCTCGCTGCGGCCGGGATCATAGGCCGGGCGCGGCTCGCCCTCCTCGCGCTCCGGCATGGGCGTCCGCGGAGACCGGGGCTCCCGGGTCCGCTGCGGGCCGGGGTCGTACAGTTCTTCCGGCTCCGGCAGGCGGGCGCGGACCAGCCGCACCAGAGCGGCGGCGATCTCCTCCGGCGTACGCTGGGCCAGCAGCAGACCGGCGGTCGCCACATCCTCCTCCGAGCTCTCCTCGGCAAAGACGGGGTCCTGCACCAGGCGTTCCTGGTCGCGCTTGCGCACGTCTTCAGCGGAAGGCGGGCCGCGGAACTCCGCCTCCACCCCGGCCTGCTGGAGCAGAAGCTCCGTCCGGCGGCGGCGATTGAAGGGCGTGATCAGCACGCACACGCCCTTGCGCCCGGCGCGACCGGTGCGGCCGCTGCGATGCAGCAGCGCGTCGCGCCCGCGCGGCAGCTCCGCATGGATCACGAGGTCGAGGCCCGGCAGGTCGATGCCGCGCGCCGCAACGTCGGTGGCGACGCAGACCCGCGCCCGGCCGTCGCGCAGGGCCTGGAGGGCGTGGTTGCGCTCGTTCTGGCCCATCTCGCCCGACAGCGCGACGGTGGCGAAACCACGTTCCAGAAGGCTTCCGTTGAGCCGACGAACCGCCTCGCGCGTGTGGCAGAAGACCAGCGCGCCGGGCGGATCGATGAAGCGCAGGACGTTGACGACCGCGTGCTCGATCTCGCCGGGCGCCACGAGCACGGCCTTGTAGTCGATGTCGCCGTGCGGCTGGCTGCGGTCGACAGTGTCGATGCGCAGGGCGTCGTGCTGGAATTTCTGCGCCAGAATCGCGATCTCGCGCGCGATCGTCGCCGAGAAGAGCAAGGTGCGACGGTCGGCCGGCGCGGCGCCGAGGATGAATTCGAGATCCTCGCGGAAGCCGAGGTCGAGCATCTCGTCCGCTTCGTCCAGCACCACGGCCTGCAGCCGCGACGGATCCAGCCGCCCGCGCTCGAGGTGGTCGCGCAGGCGCCCGGGCGTTCCGACGACGACGTGGCAGCCATCGGCCAGCGCCCGCGCCTCGCGGCGGATATCCATGCCGCCGACGCAGGAGGCGACGCGGGCACCGGCGGGTGCGTAGAGCCAGGCGAGTTCGCGCTGCACCTGCAGGGCGAGTTCGCGCGTCGGCGCGATCACCAGCGCAAGCGGCTCCGCGGGCGGGCCGAACCGCTCGGCATCGCCGAGCAGGGTCGAGACCATCGCGAGCCCGAAGGCCACCGTCTTGCCGGATCCGGTCTGCGCGGAGACGAGCAGGTCTCGGCCCTGGGCATCCGGCGCGAGGACGGCTGCCTGGACGGACGTGGGTTCAGAGTAGCCACGTTCGGAAAGCGCACGTTCGACGCTGGCGTGGGTCGCGGGAAAGGGCATGGTCGTCCGGTGGACAGGGCGGGAGCAGGACCCCCGGGCCGTCCGTCCGACGGTCGCAGGGAACCGCGCGGCACGGGCGCGCGAAGATACGCGCAGCGCTAGCCCCCAAGCGGGTCGCAGTCAATTCCGGCTCGCGAGATTCTGCCGTCCCGCGCCTATTCGTCAGGCATTTGCCTGTTGTGCGGGCAAGACTCCAGAGACATCATCCTTCTTACGACGTGTATCGCTGGCACGCCGTTTGCGGGTACCATCCGGCACGGTCGTGTTTCGTCCGTGCGTGTCCAGGCTGGCGAGGGGGGTCGGATGGCTTTGGCCTTCGACGAGATGACGGGCAATTCCGAGGAAATTCGCGAAGCCTATGTTCAACTGAAGCGCTGGCTCGACACTGTTCCGCCCGACCACATCGCGCTCCGGCGCAGCCAGGCCGAACTCTTCTTCCGCCGCATCGGGATCACCTTCGCCGTCTATGGCGATGCGGAATCGACCGAGCGGCTGATCCCCTTCGACATCATCCCCCGCGTCATCACCAAGCCGGAGTGGCAGCGGCTGGAGCGCGGGCTGGTGCAACGCGTCAATGCGCTGAACGCTTTCTTGGGCGACATCTACGGCGCCCGCGAGTGCCTGAAGGCCGGGGTGATCCCCGAGGACCTCGTCTACCGCAATGCCTGCTTCCGGCCGGAGATGGTGGGACGCAGCGTTCCCCACGGCATCTACTGCCACATCGCGGGCATCGACGTGGTGCGCGTCGACGCCGACACCTTCTATGTGCTCGAGGACAACGCCCGCACGCCGTCCGGCGTCTCCTACATGCTGGAGAACCGGGAGGTGATGATGCGGCTCTTCCCCGAGCTCTTCGCGGAGAACCGCGTCGCGCCGGTGGAGAACTACCCGGACTCCCTGCTCGCCACGCTGCGCTCCGTGGCGCCGGCAAGCGCATCGCGCGATCCCGTGTGCGTGCTGCTGACACCCGGCCAGTTCAACTCGGCCTTCTACGAGCACTCCTTCCTCGCCGACAAGCTCGGCATCGAGCTGGTCGAGGGCTCTGACCTCTTCGTGCGCGACGACGTGGTCTACATGCGCACCACCGAAGGTCCGCGCCGCGTGGACGTGATCTACCGGCGCCTCGACGACGAGTTCCTCGACCCGCTGGCCTTCAGGCCCGACTCCATCCTTGGCGTTCCCGGCGTGATGGCGGCCTACCAGGCCGGCAACGTCACGCTGTGCAACGCGGTCGGGACCGGCGTCGCCGACGACAAGGCCGTCTACAGCTACATGCCGGACATCATCCGCTTCTTCACCGGCGAGGAGCCCATCCTCAACAACGTGCCGACATGGCGCTGCCGGGAGCAGGACGCCTTGTCCTACGTGCTCGACCACCTGCCGGAGCTGGTGGTCAAGGAGGTGAACGGGTCGGGCGGCTACGGCATGCTGGTGGGCCCGCACGCGACCAAGCACCAGGTCGAAGAGTTCCGCCGCAAGCTGAAGACGGCACCGGAAGGCTTCATCGCCCAGCCGACCCTGGCGCTCTCCACCTGCCCCACCTTCGTGGCCTCGGGCGTGGCGCCCCGCCACGTCGATCTCAGGCCGTTCGTGCTGTCGGGCGCGGACCGCATCCGCATCGTGCCCGGCGGACTGACGCGCGTGGCGCTGAAGGAGGGCTCGCTCGTGGTCAATTCCAGCCAGGGCGGCGGGACCAAGGACACCTGGGTGCTCGATGCTTAGCCGGACTGCCGACAACCTCTACTGGGTCTCGCGCTACGTCGAGCGTGCGGAATTCCTGGCGCGGATTCTCGACGCGACGTCCCGTCTCGCCACCCTGCCCTCCGACTATGGCGGCAAGGGCACGGAGTGGGAGTCCGTGCTGCTGACCGCCGGCGCCGCCGAGGGCTTCAAGGCCGTCTACTCCGAGGCCAACGAGAAGACGGTCACGGACTATCTCGCCTTCAGCCCGGACAACCCCTCCTCGATCCGCAACTGCATCGAGGTGGCCCGGTCCAATGCGCGTGCCGTGCGGACGGCGCTCACCGGAGAGATGTGGGAGGCGATCAACGGAGCCTATCTCGAGCTGCGCCGCTACGATCCCCGGAAGATGACGGTTGAGGAGATCGCCCGCTTCCGGGAATGGGTGAAGCAGGTCTCGCTCATCTTCGACGGCTCCGCCTACCGCACCATGCTGCGCAATGACGGCTACTGCTTCTCCCGCCTCGGCGTCTACCTGGAGCGCGCCGACAACACCGCCCGCATCCTCGACGTGAAGTACCACGTGCTCCTGCCCGACACGGAGCAGGTCGGTGGCAGCCTCGACTACTTCCAGTGGTCGACCATCCTGCGCGAAGTCTCGGCGCTGACCGCCTACCACTGGGTCTACCGTGAGAGCGTGAAGCCCTGGCTGGTGGCGGACCTGCTGGTCCTCAACGCGCAGATGCCCCGGTCTTTGAAGAGCTGCTACGACAACATCGTCCGCGTGCTCGACGATCTCGCCCGGCAATACGGCAGGCAGGGGCCTTCGCAGCGGCTCTCCCGCACGACGCTGAGCCGGCTGGAGAATACCAGCATCACCACCCTGTTCGAGACCGGCGTGCACGAGTTCATCTCGGCGTTCATCGCCGACAACAACAGGCTGGGCGCGGCCGTCACCGAGCAGTATCTGGTATAGGGCCGCAGTGCAGGCGGAGCTTCGGGACGACCTATGCGCATCCGTGTCTCACACCGGCTCGTCCACGACTTCGCACCGCCGGCCAAGTCGCTGATCCAGGCGCTGCGCCTGACGCCGCGCAGCTTCGACGGCCAGTACGTCACGGCCTGGCGCGTCGAGGTCGACGTGGACGGGCTGCTGCGCCAGTCCGACGATGCTTTCGGCAATATCCTGCACCAGCTCTCCGTCGTCGGGCCGATCGACCGGCTCACAGTGACGGTGACCGGCGAAGTCGAGACCATGGACACGGCGGGCGTGGTGAATGGGACGCTGGAGCGGTTTCCGCCCATGCTCTACCTGCGTGAATCGGCTGCCGCACGGGCCGACGACAGGCTGCGCTTATATGCCGAGGAGGTGGCGGCCGGGACCGGGGACGCCGGGACGCTGGCCATCCTCCATGCCCTCAAGACCGCCGTGCACCGCGACATCTCGGCCGCGGAGCCCGACGCAGACGCCACCGCATCCACCTGCCTCGCCGCGGGCAAGGGATCGCCTCGTGATGCCGCCCACGTCTTCATCGCCGCGGCGCGGCACCTCGGCATCCCCGCCCGGTTCGTCAGCGGGTATGTCTGGCGGGACGAGGCGGAGGAGGACGAGCCTGTCGTCGACGGCGGCCCCCATTCCTGGGCCGAAGCGCATGTGGAGGGGATCGGCTGGATCGGCTTCGACCCCGTGCTGGACATCTGTCCCGCGGGAGCGCATGTCCGGGTGGCCGCCGGGCTCGACGGGATCGAGGCGGCTCCGGTGCGTGGATCGCGGGCAGGCGCCATGACCGAGAGCGCGGAGGTGAGCCTTCGGGACACCGGCCGCGCCCAGTCCCAGGTGCAGGCGCAGTCCTGAGCGGTACGCCGGACCATCGGCGGGGAGAGAGACGATGACCTACTGCGCCGGCATTCTGGTGCGCGAGGGCCTGGTGATGATCGCCGATACCCGCACCAATGCGGGTCTCGACAACGTCTCGACGTTCAAAAAACTGCACGTCTTCGAGCGCCCGGGTGAGCGCGTCGTGGCCATCGCCACCGCCGGCAACCTCTCCGTCTCTCAATCCGTCGTGAGCTTGCTGCACGAGGGCGTCGAGAATCGCGAGACCGGCGAGAAGGAGACGCTGTTCGACACGACGACGATGTTCCGGGCCGCCCAGCTCGTCGGCCGCGCCATCCACTCGGTGCGATCCATCGACGGGCCCGGGCTCGAGGAGGCCGGCATCAAGTTCGACGTGTCCATCCTCGTCGGCGGACAGATCCGCGGGTCAGCGCCGCGCCTGTTCATGCTCTACGCTGCCGGCAACTTCATCGAGTGCGGGATGGAGACGCCCTACCTCCAGATCGGCGAGCACAAATACGGGAAGCCGATCCTCGACCGTGCCGTGACCTACGAGACCAGCCTGTCCGACGCGCTGAAGCTCGGGCTCATCTCGATGGACTCGACGATGCGGTCCAATCTCGGTGTCGGCCTGCCCATCGACGTGATGACGCTGAAGCGCGATGCGCTGGCCCACGAGATCGTCCACCGCATCGAGGCGGGCGAGCCCTATTTCCACGATCTGCGCGAGCGCTGGTCGGCTGCGCTGCGCGCGGCGCACATCGCCATTCCTTCCCCGCCCTACTTTCCCGCAGGAAAAAACTGAACAAAGACAGGCATTCGCGCGGAGAAAAGTAACCATTGACGTGACATGTAGGCGAAGAGAGGCCTGAATCGACGCATGTCCACCGGCGCCACCCGCCTTGACCCGAACGCCGTCACCGCGCGGATCGTCTGGCCGGTGGCCGTGATCCTGCTGTCGGTGCTCGGCCTCGCCGTCGCGGGCCTTGCCTGGACCGGGCAGCAGACCAACGACCTTGCCCTCGAAAAGCAGCGCGCGACGGTCGTGTCCGTGGTCCGCGTGATCGAGGCGCAGACCCTGCGCCAGCTCCAGCGAATCGTGCTCTCGCCAGAGGCCCTCGCCTCGCTCGAGCATCCCATGTCGCAGGTCCGGGCGCAGGCGGCGATCGGAGTACCGCTGGAAAACAGCTTCGGCTTCGACGGCGTCTTCGTCCTCACCCCGGAGAACCTCCTCGTCACCGGCCGGGTGGCAGGAGAAGGCGCCGACCAGCGCCGCTACTCCGCCTCCGAAACCGTGCTGCGGCCGACCATCGCAGCGCTTCGCGACCGGCTGGCGCGCCTCGCCCTCCGGCGGCCGGCGGGCAGCGACGCAGGTGGCGATCTCACGGCCCTGGGCGAGACGCGCCTCGTCTACGAGAACGGGAAAGCCGTCGTCGTCGCTGTCACCGCCATGGCGAGACCCGGCGAGGAAGACGGCGCCTTGGGCGTGATGATCGCTGCCGCGACGCGTCCGGTGACCCCTGTCATGCTGCGGGAAGAGGCGGGCGGCATCGGCGACGGATCACTGGCCATCGAGCCGGCCACGGGCCCGTGGCCTTCGGCGAGCCTGCCGATCCTGGATGCGTCAGGACGCGTGGCCGGGCGCTTTGTCTGGACGCCGGAGCGTCCCGGCGACCTGGCCCTGCGCAGCGTGTTCCCGGCCATCGCCATCGCCGTTCTCGGCATCGGGCTCTTCTCCGGCTTCATGTTCGCCCATGTCAGGCGCGTCACCATCGACCTCGTCGCGCGCGAGCAGCAGGCGACGCACCTCGCCCTGCACGATTCGCTCTCAGGCCTGCCCAACCGTGCCTTCTTCCGCCGCCGGCTGGACCAGGAGTTGAGACGCCTGCGGGACGGGCACGAAGGTATCGCGGTCATGGTGCTCGACCTCGACCGCTTCAAGGAAATCAACGACACCTATGGCCATGCCGGCGGTGACGTCGTCATCTCCGCCGTTGCCACCAGGCTGCAGCAGCTGCTTCGGGGATCCGATGCGCTGGCCCGCCTCGGCGGCGACGAGTTCGCGATCGTCCAGACCGGCGTCCGCGCCCCTACCGACTGCGTGATGCTGGCCCGCCGCGTGCTGGACGCCATCCGCGAGCCCATTCCGATGGGAGAAGCCCAGCTCTACGTGGGCGTTTCGATCGGCATCGCGCTCGCTCCCCAGAACAGCCTGGACCGCGAGACGCTGCTGAAGCAGGCCGACGGCGCGCTCTACCGGGCCAAGCACGAGGGGCGCAACCGCTTCTCCTTCTTCGAGCTCGGGCTCGACACGGCGCACCGCTGGCGCACGGCGGTCGAGGAGGATCTGCGTGGCGCCATCGCCAGCGACGGCCTCGGCATCGTCTACCAGCCGCAGTTCTCGGCCGACGGCCGCCGCATCCTGGGGGTGGAGGCCCTCGTCCGTTGGGACCACCCCGTTCACGGCCTCATTCCGCCGAGCGAGTTCATTCCGGTGGCCGAAGAACGCGGCATGATCGGGTTGCTGGGCGAGTGGGTCCTGCGGCGCGCCTGTCGCGACGCCCGGGCCTGGGACGGCATCACCGTGGCGGTGAACGTGTCGCCCATTCAGTTCCGGCAGAAGGATTTCGTCCGGTCGGTGGCACGCATCGTCGAGGAGGAAGGCATCGAGCCCTCCCGCGTCGAGCTTGAACTGACCGAGGGCGTCATCGTCGAAGACGCCGAGATCGCCGAGGCCGGGATGATGGATCTGCGCGCCATGGGCGTGCGCTTCGCCCTGGACGACTTCGGAACCGGCTACTCGTCGCTGATCTATCTCCGGCGTTTCGCCTTCGACAAGATCAAGATCGATCGCTCCTTCCTTGAAGCGATGGAGACGACGGGCGAAAGCGCGATCCTCGTGCATTCCGTCGTTCATCTCGGCCGCGCGCTCGGATTGACCGTGGTTGCCGAGGGCGTGGAAACCGCCGAGCAGCAGCGCTTCCTTCAGGCCGTGGGCTGCCATCAGATCCAGGGCTATCTGCTCTGCGAACCCGTGCCGTCTGCCGAGATCACGGCCATGCTCCGCAGCGAGCGGGAGGCGGGCGAGACCGATACGGGCCGTGCGGTGGCGTAGCCGGCCTTCCGTCGCGTCGGCTCACATGCCGTAACGAAGAGCGCTAGAACATCGCCCCGGCACTGGAGATGACGGCGAAGACGAAGCCCAGGCTGAGGCTCGTGCCGAAGACGCCCGCGAGCAACCCACCGACCACGACGTAGCCGTCCCGCTCAACGAGGCCGAGGCCGACGAGGCACACGGCGATGCCCAGCGGGATCTGACCGATCACCGGCGCGGCAAAGATCAGAGCAAGCGCAAAGGCGAAGAGCACCAGTCCCATGACGCGGAACGTCAGGGCCTGGTCGAAGACGGAGAAGCGCGGCCGAGCCCAGCGTTCCAGGGCCTGCAGCCACGGGGTCGCGCGCTTCACCGCCTTGACGAGGTCGTCATGCGCGATGCTGCGCCTCAGAAGGGCACGGGGCAGCCAGGGCGACGGCCAGCCCACCATGATTTGCAGCGCGACGAAGGCCAGCAGGATGCCGCAGATGAGCGGGATGGGCGGCGGCATGGGCAGGCAGTTGGGCAGGCCCAGCACGACGATCAGCAGCGCATAGGCGCGCTCGCCCAACGCGTCGACGATGTCGGACACGGGAACCCGTGCCTGACCTTCGCGGGCGGCGAGACGCGTCAGGATGTCGGATGTGCGGGGAAAGCCCGTCGGCATGGAACTCGGTTTTGTGCGCGCCCACTTGGCGACGCTGTCCATACCGTATGGCGTGAACATGGCCAAGCCATGTGCAGCATGCTGCCTCATGGCTGAGCGCAAGCCTCCCTCCCGCACAGCGGGTGACCCGCCGGCGGAAACCCGCACATTGACCCGAACGGACGGAAACCCCGGCTCAGCGTGCCGCCTCGTCGGGCTCCGTTTGCGCTACCCTCCGGGCCGGCCCAGCCCTGCGAAAGGCGAACCGCCCGCGGCCGCTCAGTTCAGGCGGAATTCGCCGCTCGCCATGCGCAGCTCCGCGGGGCGGATAAGGTGCGAATGGGCGACGCTCACCGAGTGAAGCGAACCGTCGAGCTTGTCGCGCCAGAAGGCCAGGAAGCGGTTGAGGACGGGAAAGCTCGGAGCCATGTCGTAGTCCTGCCAGACATAGGTCTGCAGCAGCGACGGATGGTCGGGCATGCGGTAGAGGATCCGCGCGGTCGTCAGGCCGTAGCCCTCGAGCTGGCGGACGAAATCCTTGGAGACCATGGAACCTCCTTCTCTGCCGGACCTCCCCTTTCCCTGGACCCTCCCAGGGGGACGGGCTCCGGCAACGCCGTGACGAGCGGTAGAGTTCATGATGCCGGGCCGATTGTAAATTTTCTTTTTGTCACAGTATCTTAGCAGCAAGTATGAGAGAGTGCTGACAGCCCGGTTGCTGGGCGTTTTGCCCCTCCTCCGCGCATGAGCTGCCTGCTGGAAAGGCAGGGCCACGCGCCACTGCTCAAGCTCGGTCCCGCGAGAACCGTGGCTGCGCCTCGGATCGCCGTGTCAAGCTCGTGAGACCCCGCTGTGTGCATCGGGGACAAGCGTCGGGGGGCGTCGACGTTTGTCGCCCCGCCGTGCCAAACCATCGGCCGCCGGAGCGATTCCCCGCGCCCGGCCCTCAGCAGAATCACGATGGCGACGGCGACATCCTTTGCACGGCCCATGGCCGACCCCACTCCGCAATACCGCACCGCTCCCAACAACATCGAGGCGGAGCAGGCGCTGCTTGGCGCGGTGCTGGTCAACAACGAGGCGTTCTTCCGCGTCTCCGACTTTCTCGAGCCGGCGCATTTCCACGAGGAGATCCACCGCCGCATCTTCGAGGTGTCGCAGTCGCTGATCCGCGCCGGCAAGATCGCCACGCCGATCACCCTGAAGACGTTCCTGGGTGACCACGACCTCGGCGGCCTCACCGTGTCGCAGTACCTCGCCCGGCTGGCGGCCGAGGCGACGACGGTGATCAACGCCGAAGATTACGGCCGCACGATCTACGACCTCGCCATGCGGCGGAACCTGATCGTCATCGGCGAGGACATCGTCAACCTCGCCTATGACGCGCCCGTGGAGGAGCCGCCGCGCAAGCAGATCGAGGAGGCCGAGAAGAAGCTCTACGAGCTGGCCGAGACCGGGCGCTACGAGGGCGGATTCCAGGCCTTCTCGGAGGCCCTTCGCGGCGCCATTGACATGGCCGCCGAGGCCTTCAAGCGCGACCGCAAGCTCTCGGGTATCTCGACGGGGCTGGCCGACCTCGACCGCATGATGGGCGGCCTGCAGCCGTCCGACCTCGTGATCCTCGCCGGCCGCCCGGCCATGGGCAAGACGTCGCTGGCGACCAACATCGCCTTCAACGTGGCGCAGGCCTATCACGGCGAACGCATGCCGGACGGCAGCATCAAGCGGCACGACGGCGGGATCGTCGGCTTCTTCTCGCTGGAAATGTCGTCCGAGCAGCTCGCCACCCGCATCATCGCCGAGCAGTCCGGCGTCGCTTCCTACAAGATCCGCCGCGGCGAGATCTCCGAGCAGGACTTCGCATCCGTGGCCGAGGCGGCGCGCGAAATGGAGCGCGTGCCCTTCTACATCGACCAGACCGGCGGCATCTCGATCGCGCAGCTCACCGCCCGCGCCAGGCGCCTGAAGCGGCAGAAGGGGCTCGACCTGCTCGTCGTCGACTACCTCCAGCTGCTCTCCGGCAGCTCGAAGAAGGGCGAGAACCGCGTCCAGGAGCTCACCGAGATCACCACCGGCCTCAAGGCGCTGGCCAAGGAACTGTCGGTGCCGATCGTCGCGCTGTCGCAGCTCTCCCGCCAGGTCGAGAACCGCGACGACAAGCGCCCGCAGCTCTCCGACCTGCGTGAATCCGGCTCGATCGAGCAGGACGCCGACGTGGTCCTGTTCGTCTACCGCGAGGAATACTATCAGAAGAACAAGGAGCCGAAACCCGGCTCCGAAGAGCATTTCAAGTGGCAGACCGAGATGGAGCAGGTGCACGGGCGCGCCGAGGTCATCATCGGCAAGCAGCGCCACGGCCCGACCGGCACGGTGCAGCTTCACTTCGACGCCGAGGTCACCCGCTTTTCCAATCTGGCGCGCGAGGACGCGCTGCCGGAGCGCGTCTGATCCCGGCCTTTCCGGCGGATTGGCCGCCCCCAGGGGACTGAATGGCCAGGAACTCGACAACCTTCGCGTGCCAGGCTTGCGGCGCCGTCTACGGACGCTGGCAGGGCCGCTGCGACGCCTGCGGCGGCTGGAACACCATCGCCGCCGAGGCGTCCGCCGCGCCCCTCCCGGGAGGCGGGCCGGGGCGCCCCTCGCGCACCAAGGGCCGCGTCTTCCCGCTGGAGCAGCTGACCGGCGGCGGCCAGGAGGCGCCGCGGGTGTCGTCGGGCATCGGCGAGTTCGACCGCGTGACGGGTGGTGGCTTCGTCACGGGGTCGGTGATCCTGCTGGGCGGTGACCCCGGCATCGGCAAGTCGACGCTGCTGACGCAGACCTGCGCGGCCCTGAGCCGCCTCGGCGAGAAGGTGGTCTACATCTCCGGCGAGGAGGCCACCGGCCAGGTGCGCCTGCGCGCGGCGCGGCTCGGCCTCTCCGACGCGCCGGTCGCGCTGGCGGCCGAGACGAGCGTCGAGGACATCATCGCCACCCTGTCGCAGGGGCCCCCTCCCCGGCTGGTGGTGATCGACTCGATCCAGACCATGTGGACCGAGCAGGTCGAGGCCGCTCCCGGCACGGTGACGCAGGTGCGCGGATCGGCGCAGCAGCTGATCCGCTACGCCAAGACGAGCGGCGCGACGCTGATCCTCGTCGGGCACGTCACCAAGGACGGGCAGATCGCCGGTCCGAGGGTCGTCGAGCATATGGTCGACGCGGTCATCTCCTTCGAAGGCGACGGCGCGCACCAGTTCCGCATCCTGCGGGCCCAGAAGAACCGCTTCGGCCCCACCGACGAGATCGGCGTCTTCGAGATGACGGGCCTGGGTCTCGCCGAGGTCGCGAACCCCTCGGCGCTCTTCCTTGCCGGGCGGGACACGGCATCGTCAGGCACCGCGGTCTTCGCCGGCATGGAGGGGTCGCGGCCGCTGCTCGTGGAGTTCCAGGCGCTCGTAGCACCGACGACGCTGGGCACGCCGAGGCGCGCCGTCGTCGGCTGGGATCCGAGCCGGCTGTCAATGGTGATCGCCGTGCTGGAGGCCCATGCCGGGCTCAAGCTCGGCCAGCACGACGTCTATCTCAACGTCGCCGGGGGCATGCGAATCACTGAGCCGGCGGCGGATGCCGCCGCCGCGGCCGCCCTCGTCTCCTCGCTGGCCGGCGCGCCCCTGCCGCCGGACCGCGTGTTCCTGGGCGAGGTGGCGCTCACCGGGGCGCTGCGGCCGGTGGGCCAGGCGGCGGCGCGGCTCAAGGAGGCGGCGAAGCTCGGCTTCGCCTCGGCGCTGCTGCCGCGCGCGGGCCTGGACAGCGTCGGCAACCCGCCCGTAAAGGTGGCGGCGACGGCCGATGTGGCCGAACTGGTGGCCCAGGTGGCTGCATCTGGCGGTGGAAGGCGGCCAGAACGGAGCAAAGACTAATGACGCAGCATGACCCTGCGTCTATATGTCGGGTCGCCAAGGGCGCCATCGCCGGGACCCGCCCAATCGACGAGACCCCATGAGCCATTTGCCGGTCACTGCCCTCGACCTCGTGGTCCTCGGCGTCGTGCTGATCTCCGCTCTCCTCGCCGCCGTCCGCGGCTTCACGCGCGAAGTCCTCGCCATCGCGTCGTGGGTGGCTGCAGCTGCGGCCGCCTACGTCCTGCATCCGATGGTGCTGCCCTACGCCAAGGAGTACATCCCGAACGCGCAGCTGGCGCTGGCCGCGTCGATCGGCGCGGTGTTCCTGTTAACGCTCATCATCGTCTCCTTCATCACGGTCAAGATCTCGGACCTGATCCTCGACTCCAAGATCGGCGCGCTCGACCGCACGCTCGGCTTTCTCTTCGGCGCGGCGCGCGGCCTGCTGATCGCCGTCATCGCCTTCGTCTTCTTCGACAAGCTGGTGGGCGAGAAGCAGCAGCCGGAATGGGTGAAGGACGCCAAGCTGCGGCCCGTGCTCAAGGAGACGGGCGACCAGATCATCGCGCTGCTGCCCGAGGATCCGGAGGGCATGATCGCCAAATGGAAGGCCCGCAAGCGCATGGAAGGCGAGCAGGGCGATCCCGGCGAGCCGCCGGCCGCGCCCGCCACCCCGGCGCAGCCCGGGACGGCGCCGGCCCCGGCCGACCCGCAGAAGAAGACGGAAGCCCGCCCGAGCACCCAGACTGCGAAGGTCGACGGCAAGGCTCTCGAAAACCTGATCGACAACACGGCCGGTCATACGCCCGCGAAACGTTGATTACCGTCCTCGGGCGGTCCATATGGGGTCTGCCATGAGCAAACCTGAAGCCTCCGCCGCCTCGACGTCGTTCGACGCCGATTTCGACTGGAATGCCGATACGCTGCGCGAGGAGTGCGGGGTGTTCGGCATCTACGGGCATCCCGATGCCGCCGCGATCACGGCGCTGGGTTTGCACGCACTGCAGCACCGCGGCCAGGAGGCGGCCGGCATCGTCAGCTTCGACGGGCGGCGCTTCCATTCCGAGCGTGCGCTCGGGCTGGTCGGCGACACCTTCTCCGACATCCGGACGATCGAGCGGTTGCAGGGCACCAGCGCAGTCGGCCACGTGCGCTACGCCACGACGGGCGAGACGATCCTGCGCAACGTGCAGCCGCTCTTCGCCGAGCTCGACGGCGGCGGCTTCGCCATCGCCCACAACGGCAACCTCACCAACGGCCTGAGCCTGCGCCGGCAGCTGGTGCGCGACGGGGCGATCACGCAGTCGACCTCCGACACGGAGGTGGTGCTGCACCTCGTCGCCCGCAGCCGCAAGAACCGCTTCATCGACCGCTTCATCGACGCGCTGGCGGCTCTCGAAGGCGCATACGCCTTTGTCGGCCTTACCAACAAGAAGCTGGTCGGCGCGCGCGACCCGCTGGGCATCCGCCCGCTGGTGCTGGGCGACCTCGACGGCCGGCCTATCCTCGCTTCGGAGACGTGCGCGCTCGACATCATCGGCGCCCGCTTCGTGCGCGACGTGGAGAATGGCGAGGTCGTCATCTGCTCGGAGGACGGGATCGAGTCGATCAAGCCCTTCGGCTCGCTGAAGATGCGCCCCTGCATCTTCGAGTACATCTACTTCGCCCGGCCGGACTCGGTGGTCCATGGCCGCTCGGTCTATGACGTTCGCAAGAACATGGGCGCGGAGCTCGCCCGCGAATCCGGCGTTGCCGCCGACGTGGTCGTGCCCGTGCCCGATTCCGGCGTGCCCGCCGCCCTCGGCTTCGCGCAGGAAGCGGGACTGCCCTATGAGCTCGGCATCATCCGCAACCACTATGTCGGGCGCACCTTCATCCAGCCGACGCAGTCCGTCCGCGAGCTGGGCGTGCGGCTGAAGCACTCCGCCAACCGCTCGGTTGTGGAGGGCAAGCGCATCGTCCTCGTCGACGACAGCATCGTGCGCGGCACCACCTCGGTGAAGATCGTGCAGATGATGCGCGACGCCGGCGCCAAGGAGGTGCATTTCCGCATCTCCAGCCCGCCCATCAAGCACCCCGACTATTACGGCATCGACACGCCGGAGCGGGAGAAGCTGCTGGCCGCCACCCACACGCTGGACGAGATGCGCGCCTATATCGGCTGCGACACGCTGGCCTTCCTCTCGGTCGACGGCATCTACCGCGCCATGGGCGAGCGCGGCCGCAACAATCTGCAGCCGCAGTTCACCGACCACTGCTTTACCGGCGACTACCCGACCCCGGTGACCGACCTCCTCGTCGAGAGCCCCAAGCAGCTCTCCATGCTGGCCGAGGTCGGCTAGGATGATGGCGCAGCCTCTCGCCGACCGGATCGCCCTCGTCACAGGTGCGTCGCGCGGCATCGGCCGCGCCGCCGCGCTCGCTCTCTCGGCCGCCGGCGCCCACGTCGTGGCATTGGCCCGCACGCAGGGTGCGCTGGAAGAGCTCGACGACGAGATCCGCGCCCAGGGCGGCAGCGCCACGCTGGTTCCCGTGGATCTGCGCGACGGCGAGGCGCTGGACCGGCTGGGCTATGCGCTGGCCGAGCGCTGGGGGCGGCTGGACGTGCTGCTCGCCAATGCCGGCATCCTCGGCCCCATCTCGCCGCTCGGCCATGTCGACCCCAAGTCGTGGGACGACGTGATGGCGGTGAACGTCACGGCCAACTGGCGGCTGGTGCGCTCGCTCGACCCGCTGCTGCGCAGGTCGGACGCCGGGCGGGCCATGTTCATCACCTCCGGCTCCGCCTGGAAGTGCCGGGCCTACTGGGGCCCCTACGCCGTCTCCAAGGCGGCCGTCGACACGCTGGCGCGCACCTGGGCGGCGGAGACGGTGACGACACCGGTCAAGGTGATGCTGGTGAGCCCGGGCCCGATGCGCACCCGCATGCGCGCCACCGCCATGCCAGGCGAGGACGCGGCCACCCTCCCCGCCCCTGAGGAACTCGCCCCGCACATCGTGCGCATGGCCTCCCCGGACTGGCAGGAAACCGGCAAGGTCTTCGACTTCCGCTCCCTGGAGGTCCAGGAATACCAGCCGCCCAAGTGAGGCGGTGAGCTCGCGTATCGCTCGCCTGTCTTCGCGTGCGTGTGTTCCCCGTCATTGCGAGCGAAGCGAAGCAACCCAGGTTGTTGAGCCCATTCCGCAACCCGCGACTGGGTTGCTTCGTCGCTGCGCTCCTCGCAATGACGGAGGGGTAGCGCGCCGACACTCACAATCAGCCTTGCGACGATGCGAACGAAAAGGCCCCGGCGCTGTGAGCGCCGGGGCCGGAGGAATGGCGGGCGAAGCCCGCTACCGCAGGATCAGAAGTCGCGCTGGATGCGCAGGCGGGCGGTGAAGTTCGACTCGGACTTCTTGTCGAGACCGAAATAGTCCTTCGCCTTCTTGTCTGCCTGCGCGTTGATGTAGGCGACCTCAGGCGACACAGAGAGGTTCTTGACAGGCATCCAGGTAGCGCCCAACGCCAGCTTCAATTGATTCAGCTTGCCAATCTCTTCAGCATCTGCCCCTTCGCCGATCTTCGGCAGATCAATGACGAGGTAGGATGCGGCAATGAAGGTTGAGACTGTCGGAGACCATGCGTGCTGGAATGCGGCCAACCCGTAGTACGTGTTGATCAGCTTGAGCGACACCTTGCCGTCCGCGTCGATAGACGGCACATAATCTCCAGCAGTGCCGATGCTGAGGTTCTTGAAGCCACCGCTCCAGCTTTCCGACCGGTTTGTGGCACCAGACGTATAGGCTGCCTCGAGATAGAGCGTGTCGGCGGGCGTGAAGTCAGCCTTCAATCCGCCGAGAACAGCAAAGCCCCACTTGGAGTCGATCCCTGTGGCGGGAACTGTAATGCCATCCAGATCGCCAATCGGCGCCGAAGCACCATCGACCGTAAGGCCACTGAGCGTTGCGCCAGCGTTGCTGACCTCATGCAGGGCACCACCGAGATGCGCCGTAACGATTCCGAACTTCCCGTCGAACGCCGCCACTAGGTCGGGAACGCGCTGCCCCGCATAGTTGGTTGCAACGTTAACGTAGTCAGGCACCGTGGGATCGCTACCGGCCTGGTCGAAATAGAACCGAGCACTCGTGTTCGTCCGCTGCCTGTCTTCGATCGCGACGGTAAACGAGCCGGCGCCAAAATTGAACTGGTACTGTGCCTGCACCGGCTTATTGCCCGCGCCAGACGGCGAGTACGCCGAGCCGACGCCGAAGGCACCGTCATAGAACTTGTAGGCCGATCCAAAGAGGCCGGCGGTGAAGCCACCGAGCTGCAACCAAGCCTGATCGATGCTGGCACCCGTCGACGTAGCGTCGATGCGGACGCGGCCGGTGAGGAGGCCGAGGTCCGTCTGGTTGTATGCGACGGCGTTGATCGAGCCGACGGCGCCGAACGTGGTCACGTCACCGGCCTTGTCGTGGTAGGTCGGCGTCACGTCAGACTGGAACCGCGCGAAGCCGCCGATCTGGAGGCAGGTGTCGGTGCCGGGGACGACGAAGCCCATCTTGCCTTCGGCGACCTTGCAAACCTTCACGTATTCGACCGGGGCGGCCTTCTTGTTCGGCAGGTCCGCCGCGGACGCCGCGGTCACGGTGACCAGCACGGCAGCCGTGGAAAAGAGGAAAGACTTGGTCATAATCACTCCTGAAAAAATCGCACCTGCAGGTGAAATTGGCCGCCCGCAGGAAGAACGAGTGGACGATGTCGGACGGCGACTGGCGTTTCAACGGCGAAATGCGTGGAATGGTGCGGTCGAAAACGATGCAGCGGGAGATGTGACACAGAAATCACAGAAATGAATACTTATGGTTGCAATGTCGGTTGTGGTGTTAACCAGAGGTTGCGGGATCCACTCCCGCTCCGATGCCCTGCCGGCGGCTTCCGGCACGAGCCGGCGCGAATCCCTCGGAAACGAAAAAGCCCCGGCCGGGGGCCGGGGCTTCAGATCGAGCGGCCTCGCGCGTCAGAAGTCGCGCTGCAGGCGGATGCGGCCGGTCCAGTCGTCCTTGCTGTCGGAGGCGGTCACCACCTTGCCCTTGCCGAGATTGCCGATGCGGGCGTAGACGGCCTCCACGCCGATCTCCAGCCCCTTCACGGGCTTCCATGCGACCTGGGTGCCGCCGCTGAACACACGGCCGTCCAGGGCTGTGCCGAACTGGTTGACGTTGCCGACAGAGCCGAAGACGCTCTGCGACACGGTCGGCATCCAGAAGTGCACCGCGCCGCCGTAGAGCGACCACGTCTTCGACGTCTCGAGCTTCTTGCCGTTGAGGATGGCATCGGAGCTGACGATGCTGACCGTGCCAGCGCGGACGGATTCGTTCTGGAAGGCGTTGCTCGCCATGCCCGTGAACGAGCTCGCCCCGTCCGCAAAGGCGGCGGTGGCGACGATGAAATCGCCCTTCTCCAGCATCGGAAGGTTGATCTTGGCCCCCAGCTGTCCGGCGTAGCCCCATTCGGAGTCGGTGGCAGCGGTGTACGACACCCGATGCAGCGCGCCGGTGAGCGCCAGCGTGCCCCAGCCCTGCGAGTATTCGAGGCGGCCGATGATGTCCGGCACCCTGGCACCCGCATTCGGGTCCATCGCCACGCCGGCGCCGCTGACCGTGATGCCCGCCCGGCGGGCCGTCGGGTCCTCGATCGCGATGGTCGCCGCGACGTCGTCGAAATTATAGGTGTAGGCGGCTGCCACCGGGCCGGTCAGACCCTGCAGGTCGGAACCACGGCCGTTCGAGCCGCCCAGCGCATAGGACACGTTGTTCCCGGGGATCTGCGCGAAGTCGTAGTAGGAGTTCAGGTAGCGTCCGAACGTGAAGCCGGCGAACTGGACGAAGGCGTAGTCGATATAGGCGCCGTCGGCGTTGACCGTCGCGGTCGTGTTGGGGAGCGTACCGCCCGTCGTCTGCTGGACGTAGATCCGGATCCGGCTGCTGAGGCCGCCATACTCGGTCGGCGTCATGGTGTCGGCGCTGAGGTAGCCGCGGATGCGGAACCGGGTGACGTTGTCCGAAGCCACGCGGGTGAAACGTTCGTTGTAATAGCCCTCGGCGCGGACACGCCCGCCCAGCTTGAGGCAGGTCTCGCTGCCGGGGATCAGGAAGCCCTTGAACTTCCCGATCGTGCATTCGCGGACATAATCGGGTTCGGCGGGGGCGGCCTTGGTGGGCAGGCTGCCCGCCTGGGCCACGGTTGCGCTCGCCACAAGCAGAGCGAGACCGGAAACGGTCGCAAAGGATCGCATGAAAAACCCCGTCAATAGGAAGTCTTGAAATGACGGCCCGAAACAGGCCCTGAAACATCGTCTGCATTACCATCGCAGCAGGCCGAATACAGGCCGCCATTTGGCCAGATCGAAGTATTACATGTTTATGACATAACCGCGTGGCCGGTGGACCACAAACGTACCGACCAACAGTTGCAGCGCGCGTCCGGTTCTCACGATGAGGGCATTACCCCGGACATGAAAAAGCCCCGGCGCATGCGCGCCGGGGCCTGAAGGTACCGATCCTGGGAAGGATCAGAAGTCGCGCTGGACGCGGATGGCGAACTGGACGCCGTCCGTGCTGCGGCGCAGGTAGGTGTCGCCGCCGAGAGCAACCGCGTCGAAGGCGACGCGCTTGGCCTGGGTGTTCACGTAGTTCACCGTGCCCGCCACCGTCAGGTTGCGGATCGGGCTCCAGTTGGCCTGGGCGCCGACCTGCCAGTAGTGGAAGTCACGACCCGGCAGACCGATACCCGTGAGCGGGTCAACCGAGCCCGTCACGTAGCTGCCGGAGTAGTCGACCGCAGTGTAGCCGCCCCAGATGGCCGTCGACACAGTCGGCGTCCAGGTGTGAGAGAACGCCGCGAGAGCGTTCCAGCCCTTGGTCAGCTTGAGGCTGCCGCCGTCGCCGGTGGCGAGAGCGTCGGACCCGACCGTCAGCTGGTTCGACTGGCCGAAGCCACGCGTACCGTTGGCGCCGACATAGAGGAGCGCGCCCTCGGTGTAGGCAGCCTGCAGGTAGAGCGCGTCGCTCGGGCCGAACATCGGCGTGTTGAGCTTCACACCACCCTGCACGGCCCAGCCGTACTTGGTGTTGTCGTCCTGAGTGCCGAACACGTCGAAGGTCGTGGCGCGCACCTGGTGCAGGGCACCAGTCAGCTGGACCTGACCCCAGGCGTCGGCATAGAGCAACCGGCCGATCACGTCGGGAACACGGTAGCCGCCGGGAACCAGCGAGCCGGGCACCGGAGCAAGACCGTAGTAGTTCGGCAGAGAGAACGTGGAGGAAGCCACGCCATCCGTGCCGACATAGTCTTCGATCGAGATCGCGGCCGAGAAGTTGCCGAAGATCGCGGTGTAGGCCGCGCCGATGGCAGAGTGGTCGGATCCCAGCTGGCCGATGTTGTTGTAGGCATCGGCGAAGAAGTCGAAGTACGACTGGTACTTACCGGCCTGGAAGCCGCCCAGCTGCAACCACGCCTTGTCGATGTAGGCTCCGGACTCGTTGAAGCCCTCGCCGACGCGCATGTCGATGAAGGCACGGGCGAGGCCGTACTCCGTCTGCGTGCGGGCGTCGAGAACCAGGGCGCCCGTGGCCGACTGGCCGGAGAAGCGCTGGTTGTAGCCGCGGGCGCCGTAGACGCCAGGTGCCACGATGCCACCGGGAAGCACGTTGATGAGCGAGTTGCTCGGCGGGTTCCAGGTGTACTGGTACCGAGCGAAACCACCCACGCGCAGGCAGACGTCCGAGCCCGGGATGACATAACCAACGAACGCGCCGCCGCCCAGCGAGCAAACGCGCACATATTCGACAGGCGCAGCCTTCCGCACGGGAAGATCCGCGGCCTGAGCCCCGGCCACCGCAGCGAAACCTGCGGCCGTCCCGAGCAGAAGGCTCCTGGTGAGCTTCATACTGACCTCCAAAAGTGTCGATCGCCCCGCCGAGTCGGCCGCGTTGTGCCCCACAGCGCAGAGTGACGAACCCTGTCCGACGAGCCCCCGTTTCTGGCGGAGGCCCTAACTCGCGACAGGTGAATCCCTGTCACGACGCAACCTTAGCTAGCCCCACCGCTCAATCAACTAAACTCACGGTCGTTTTTGGCTAATTGGGGCCAATTGGAGACCCGCGTTGCAAACGTGCAACAAACACGGTTTCGGCCGAAAAAGCCAAAAACATCGTTGTTTCACAGTGATATGGCCGGATCCGGCTAAACTGCGGGATCATCTTGATGAAACGTTGACGACATCAACTGGAGGACAATTCCGGCGAGACATGGCGAAAATCGTGGCGCCCTGCTCGGTCCAAGCCGTTCCCCGCGGCAGAATCGGCGTGGACCTCAACCGCCGTCCGGCGTTGACGCTCCGGCGGCGGCAACCCACTTTCCCCGCAGAAGCCCGGGGGAATCGCCGCCATGACCTGCCCTGCCACCCCCCGGCTGCGCACGCGAATCCGCCTGTTGTCCGTGGCCGGCGCCCTCGCCTGCCTTTGCACCGCCGGGCTCGAAGCCGCGCCGGCCCGGGCGCAGCAGCCGGGACAAGCGGCGGCGCAGCAGGCGGTCGGCACCTTCTCCTCGTTTCTGGAGACGCTGTGGCCTCAGGCCCAAGCGGCAGGCGTGAGTCGCGTCACCTTCGATTCCGTCGTCGCCGGCCTGAAGCCGGATCCGTCGATCGTGGGCGTACCAGCCGCGCAGCCGGAGTTCCTGCGCTCGGTGGGCTCCTATGTCCGCGAGCGCGACGCGCCCGCACGCGTCGCCCGCGGGCGCGCGGAGGCGGAGCGCTGGGGCTCAGCGGCGCAACGCGTGGCGGAGCGCACGGGCGTGCCCGGGGCGATCCTCCTCGCGATCTGGGGCATGGAGACGGACTATGGCCGCTTCGGCGGCGGCAAGGACGTGCTGCGCTCGCTCGCGAGCCTCGCCTTTGCGCACCCCGAGCGCCCCCTCTACGCCCAGGAGTTCGTGGCGGCGCTCACCATCCTGGAAACCGGCGCCCTGCCGCGTGAGCGGCTCACAGGCAGCTGGGCGGGCGCAATGGGCCAACCGCAGTTCATGCCGTCCACTTTCCTCGCCCACGCGGTGAAGCTCGACGGTCCCGGCCGGGGCGACATCTGGGCGTCCCCGGGGGACGTGCTCGCCTCTATCGGCCATCTGCTCGAGGCCGAGGGCTGGACGCGAGGCCTGCCGTGGGGCGCACCCGCTGTCATCCCGCCAGGCTTCGACTACGCCGCTCACCGCCAGACGCTGGCGCAGTGGAAGGCCGCTGGCGTCGTGCCGGCCGAGGGCGGGCCCTGGCCGGGGGATGCACAGGCGACCCTCTACTTCCCCGCCGGGGCGAGAGGGCCCGCATTCCTGCTCACCGCCAACTTCTTCGTCCTGAAGGAATACAACACGTCTGATTCCTACGCGCTCTCCGTCGGGCTATTGGCCGACGCCATCGACGGCGCCACCTCTCCCGCCTGGCCCAAGGACGACCCGGTGCTCACCCGGGCACAGCAGGCGGCCCTGCAGCGCGGCCTCACGGCGCTCGGCTATTATGACGGCGTTGCCGACGGAAAGATCGGGCCGGCCATGCGCGCCGCCATCCACGCCTTCCAGAAGGCCACCGGGTACCACCCCGCCGACGCGCACCCGTCGCCGACACTGCTCAAGGCGGTGCAGGCGGCCGCGGCAACGCGTTGACCGGCTGCGGGCGCGGGGTCCCGCCCCGACTTAGGGTTTGACCCGCCCGCGCCGGGACGGTAGGGAAATCCCCGCCGGAGACGTGGCCGAGTGGCTGAAGGCGGCGGTTTGCTAAACCGTTATAGGGTTGTAAAGCCCTATCGAGGGTTCGAATCCCTCCGTCTCCGCCAGCGTCATTTCCGTCTGCGTGTGCCGGGCCTGCCGGCATTGAACGCCCGGCGCGAAGCGGGTGCCCCTGGCGCCTGTCTGGCCGCAAGGGCGGCGCGGGACGGCCGGTCAGCGGGATTCCATGATTCGCCTCGAGAACATCAGCAAGCAGAACGGCCACCAGATCCTCTTCATCGAGGCGTCCGCCACGCTTCTGCGGGGCGAGAAGGTGGGGCTGGTCGGCCCCAACGGAGCGGGCAAGTCGACGCTGTTCCGGATGATCACCGGGCGCGACACGCCGGATGAGGGCCAGGTGTCCGTCGACCGGGGCATCTCCATCGGCCATTTCAGCCAGGACGTGGGCGAGATGGCCGGCCGCAGCGCGGTGGCCGAGGTGATGGACGGGGCCGGCCCGGTCAGCGTGGTCGCGACGGAATTGCACGCCCTCGAGGGTGCCATGGCCGACCCCGACCGCATGGACGAGCTCGACGGGCTGATCGAGCGCTACGGCGAGGTGCAGGCGCGTTTCGAGGAACTCGGCGGCTACGCGCTGGAAGGCCGCGCGCGGGAGGTGCTCGCCGGCCTCAGCTTCACCCAGGAGATGATGGACGCTGATGTCGGCGCGCTCTCCGGCGGCTGGAAGATGCGCGTCGCCCTGGCGCGCATCCTCCTGATGAACCCCGACGTGATGCTGCTGGACGAGCCGAGCAACCACCTCGACATCGAAAGCCTGATCTGGCTGGAAAATTTCCTGCGCGGCTACGAAGGCGCATTGCTGATGACCTCGCACGACCGCGAGTTCATGAACCGGATCGTCCGCAAGGTGGTCGAGATCGACGGCGGATCGCTGACGACCTACGCCGGCGACTACGGCTTCTACGAACAGCAGCGGGCGATGAACGAGCGGCAGCAGCAGGCCCAGTTCGAGCGCCAGCAGGCCATGCTCGCCAAGGAAATCAAGTTCATCGAGCGCTTCAAGGCCCGCGCATCCCATGCCGCGCAGGTGCAGAGCCGGGTGAAGAAGCTCGACAAGATCGAGCGGGTGGAGCCGCCGCGCAGGCGGCAGGCGGTGTCCTTCGAGTTCCCCCCTGCCCCGCGCTCCGGCGACGACGTCGTCAGCCTGAAGGGGGTGCACAAGGCCTATGGCAGCCGGCGTATCTATGCCGACCTCGATTTCCAGGTCCAGCGCCGCGAGCGCTGGTGCATCATGGGGATCAACGGCGCCGGCAAGTCGACGCTGCTCAAGCTGGTGGCCGGCACGACGCAGCCGGACGCAGGACGCGTCACGCTCGGCAGCAGCGTCAAGATGGGCTACTTCGCCCAGCACGCCATGGAGCTCCTGGACGGCGAACGGACCGTGTTCGAGACGCTGGAAGACAGCTTCCCGCAGGCCAACCAGGGCTCCCTGCGCACGCTGGCCGGCTGCTTCGGCTTCTCCGGCGACGACGTGGAGAAGCGCTGCCGGGTGCTGTCGGGCGGCGAGAAGGCCCGGCTGGTGATGGCGCTCATGCTGTACGACCCGCCGAACCTGCTGATCCTCGACGAGCCGACCAACCACCTCGACATGGCCACCAAGGACATGCTCGTCGACGCGCTGGCCCAGTTCGAGGGCACGATGCTGTTCGTCTCCCACGACCGGCACTTCCTCGCCTCCCTGTCCAACCGCGTCCTGGAACTGACGCCGGACGGCGTGCACCAGTATGGTGGCGGCTACACGGAATATGTCGCCCGCACCGGCCACGAGGCACCCGGGGTCGGCTGATCACGGGTTGATCTCCGGCCGCCTCCGGACGATTCTGGCACGCGGGGCGCGGCGCCTGCCGGGGTCAATGCACCGGTCCTGCAGGAGGACACATGAGCGAGCAGGACGACGCCTCCGCGCGCATCGATGCCCGGATCGCGAGCCTCGCCGACTGGCGCGGCGACGTGCTGGCGCGCATGCGCGCCCTGGTACGGAAGGCTGATCCCGCCGTCGTCGAGACCGTGAAGTGGGTCAAGCCTACGAACCCGTCGGGTGTGCCGACCTGGGAACACGACGGCATCCTGTGCACAGGCGAGGTCTACAAGGATTACGTCAAGCTGACCTTCGCCCACGGCGCCGCGCTGGAGGATCCCTCCGGAGTGTTCAACGCCGGCTTCGGGGGCGGCACACGCCGCGCCATCGACATCCGCCGGGGTGAGCAGGTCGACGAAGACGCGTTCATGGCTATCGTGCGCAGCGCGGTGGCGGTCAACGTCGCGCGGCGGACGAACGCCCGGAAGAAATGATCCGCCTTCTGCAGTGCTGCAGAAGATCCTGGCGACCTGGCAGGGCCGCGATCTGCCAGACTTACCCGGCTGCCGTCAGCTGGGCGAGGCTGAGCGCAATCAGCCCGGATGCCGTCGGACGGAACGCCTCGCGGCCATCCAGGGAGACTGGCTCCAGCCAGCCGCGCGCGGCCAGGAGCTGCAGGGTCATCCGGTCGATGCCGCTGACATCGAGCCTCGCGCAGGGCTTCTCAGCGCATCGCGCCATGATGCGCAGCTCGGCCTCGTGAAGGCTCCGGTGTACTCCGGGATGGTTCACTGCGCGCTCCAGTACACGACCGCAAGCCGGTTCAATTGACTTTAAGTGAGTGTATGGAGAGCGGGTCCTGCCCACGTCAAGAATTGAAAAAACTTGACGATAACCTACGAGCAGAGCTGGTTAACGGTCACCACGTTGGACGCCGATGTTCAAGCCCCTTCAGGCTCCCCGCGTCCGTGGTCCGCCTCACTGAAATGCGCCAGCAAATTCAATTGTGACCCAATGGTGCGGAGCACGTCGCCCAGATTGCGCCGAGACGCCTCCCAGGCATCGATATGGCCTTGCAACGTGCGGCAGCGCGCCTCCAGTTCAGCCACGCGACGCTCGAGTCCGCGCACGACATCGTCCTCGGCAGCCCCGGCCGGGCGCCGCGCGCCGGAGGACAGCACGTCACCATAGGAAAAGAGCAACCCGCCCTGCGGACGCGACCGCTCTGAATGAATTCGCCTTTCCGACAACGGCACACGTCCACTCGCAGGTTCGGCCGTCTCATGGCCGATTGCGTCGCCCATCAACGACTTCCGCCACGCGTAAATCGAGACCGCGCTGACACCATACTTGCGCGCAACTCCCAGGACCGTGGCTCCCGGGGCCATTGCCTCCTCGAGGATCCTGACCTTGTCCGAGGACGACCAACGGCGCCGGCTGGGCGGAACGTCCTGCGGGGGCGTGGCTGGCTGCTTCGCCATTGCGGCCTCGAATCCATACTTGTTTAACTCACACGCATTATAGGCTGTGAATCAGGTTGCGCAAGCTTCTATAAATATAAATGAACGCAAGTGACGAGTTATGCACGACAGTCAACGCTGATTTCGCTCAAACGCGTGCCACATTCGAGACAAACTGTACGGATCGAACAGATCATTAAACTATATGCGAGTTTGGACTCAAATTTTAATGACCCGCAGACTTGCAGTCCAAACCTAATGTAAACTTAACATTGCCCGTGCCGGGATTGTGCCGTGGGCCTAACGGGTTCAGCTTCCGAATGAAACATCGGCCGCAGCCATCCCGGCTTGGCATGAATTAAGTCAATTACCAGGACCCGAAACGCCCCCCGGTGTGGGCACGCGCTTCTCCTGCGATCTCTGGGCGCTGGCCTGTCGGGCCGGGAACGGTCACACTGGCCGCACGCATCGGTGGGGACATCGCAATGGACGATTCCTGGTTCGGACTCTGGATCTTCGTGGGGGTCTGCGTGGCCGCGGCCCTGAGCGGGGTCCTGTTCCCGCCCGGCCGGTGGTACGAAGGACTGCGGAAGCCGTCGTGGCGTCCGCCGAACTGGCTCTTCGCTCCGGCCTGGACGATCCTCTACGGCACCATCGCCGTCGCCGGATGGCTCGTCTGGCGCAAGGCGGGCTGGGAGGGCGCCGCCCTTCCCCTCACCATATACGGGATCCAGCTCGTGCTGAACGCGGCGTGGTCGGGCATCTTCTTCAGCCTGAAGCGGATGGACCTCGCCTTCGCTGAACTGTGCCTGCTCTGGATTGCCATCCTCGCGACCATCGTGAGCTTTCACGCGGTCGAGCCCGGCGCCGCGTGGCTTCTCGTGCCCTACCTCTGCTGGGTGACCTTCGCCGGCATCCTCAACTTCACCATGTGGCGGCTGAACCGCGGACTCCAGCCCGAGGCGACCCGCGGAGCGGCCTGACTACGGCCGGGGAAGCGGGTCCGCCATGGGCCGCGGCGCCGCCGAGCCGTGGCCGTCCGGCACGACCATCAGCGGCCGGGACAGCGTGCGCTCCTCGCAGTCGCGCTCCGTGCCGGTCTCCCACATCATCATCAGGAAACGTCCCGGGCGCTCCAGAGCGACGAGCGGCAGGTGCCATACGCCCGGCGCATAGACGATGCCGCTGCCCGGGCGGGCGATGAAAGCGCGTGCGCGCTCCATGTCCGGCCCGCCGTCGCCGGCCAGCGGGGCGACCGCGACGAGGAAGTCCCCCCCGTCCACGGAGACGAACATCTGCGAGGTCAGCGGGTGCCGCTCGACGAGGGCGAGCGACACCGGCCAGTGCGACGGCGCGATCTCGTAGAAGGCGAGCGACGGCGAGGCCGCGCCCGTGCTGTGCACGAGGGACGCCGGGACATCGGTGCGAAGACCCCTGCCCTCATTGACGCGGCGGGATATCCCCGCCGCCTCGATCACGGAGCCAAACGGAGCAAAGGCCTCCTGGTCGAGCGGTCCGGCAGGCAGGCTGTGCATGAGGAGACTCCGTGCGGGGTCGCCACACTAGCCTTGCCCGCGCCGCCCGGAAACGCGCGGATGGACACGGCAGGTCCGCTTCATCTCAGGGGGCGAGCTGGTCGAGATGCCGCCGGATATGGGCGGCCTCGGCCGGCGTGCCGGCCAGCGCGATGGCGCGGTCGAAGGCAATGCGGGCCTCCTCCGTCCGTCCGAGCTGGGAAAGAAAGGCCCCGCGGGCACCCTGGAACTGGAAATAGGCGGAGAGCCGGCCCGCGAGGGGGTCTATCAGGTCGAGGGCAGCCTGCGGCCCCCGCACCTTCCCCACGGCAACCGCCCGGTTCAGCGTCACGACCGGCGAGGGCTGCAGCTGCTCCAGCAGCGCGTAGAGAAGCTCGATCTCCGTCCAGTCGGTCTCCGCAGGCGTCGCGGCGCGCGCATGCAGCGCCGCTATGGCGGCCTGGACCTGATAGGTGCCGGGCCGGCGGTGCCGCATGGCCTTGTCCACGAGAGCCAGCCCCTCCGCGATCATCCGGCGGTACCAGAGCGTCCGGTCCTGGTTGTCCAGCAGCACGATCTGCCCGGAGGCGTCGAAACGGGCTCGGGTGCGGGCATGCTGCAGCAGCATCAGCGCCAGGAGACCCATGATCTCCGGTTCCGTCTTGAACAGGCGCAGCAGCAGGCGGGCGAGACGGATCGCCTCGTCGCAGAGCGGGGCGCGCGCGCCGTCGGGATCGGGTGCGGAATAGCCCTGGTTGAAGACGAGGTAGAGCATCGCCGCCACCACGCCCAGGCGTTCAGAGCGCTCCACCGGACCGGGCGTCTCGAACGCGACGTCGGCCTGCGCGATCCTGGCCTTGGCGCGCGTGATGCGCTGTTCCATCGCGGCCTCGCTCACCAGGAAGGCTCGCGCGATCTGGCGGACCGACAGGCCGCTGACCACCCGCAGCGCGAGGGCGATCTGCTGCGGCGGCGGCAGGTCGGGATGACAACAGATGAAGAGCAGGCGCAGGACGTCGTCGCGGTAGTGGGAATCATCCAGCCGCTCGGCCATGTCCGTCTCCGCGTCGCCGGTGTCGGAGATCGTCTCTTCCGGCGGCAGCGGCTGCTGCCGCGCCAGCTTGCGGGACCTGTCGAGCGCCGCGTTGCGCCCGACGAAGATGAGCCACGCCGCTGGATCGCGCGGCGGCCCGTTCTCGGGCCAGGTTCTCAGGGCGCGCAGGCAGGCGTCCTGGTAGGCCTCCTCGGCCGTGTCGAGGTCGCGGAAGTAGCGCATCAGCGCGCCAACCGCCTGCGGCCGCGCGGCAACCAGCGCCGCCTCGATCCAGGCCGAGGCGGTCACCGCGGCAAGGTCCCGGGCTGCGCGAAGGCCACCGGCCTGATCTCGAATGCACCTGCACCGCCGCCGGCTTCGGCGAGCTCGCGCGCGGTGGCGATGGCCTCTTCGAGCCCGGCGCAGTCGACCAGGAAGAAGCCCAGCAGCTGCTCCTTGGTCTCGGCATAGGGGCCGTCGATGACGGTGGCCTCGCGCCCCTTGCGAAGGGTCGTGGCAGCGGTCGTGGGCAGGAGGCGAGCCGTGGGCCCGAGCCGCCCGGCGGATGCCAGGGCCTCCGTCACGCGGCCGATCCGCTCCATGACCGATCCGTTTTCCTCGCAGCTCATGGCAACGTCTTCGCAATCGTAGCACAGCAGGGCGTACAGCATGGCCGGCTCCTCCCCTGCAAAGGACGCTCGCGGCTGCGTGGTTCCGACAAGGACCGCTCGCGAAACATCAGTCTCCGCGGCTGCGCACCACGTAGACGCCCGCGGCGATGATCATGACGATCCCGAGCAGCGTCCAGAGGTCCGGCACGGCCCCGAAAACGAGCACTCCGAACACCGTCGCGGCGATGATCTGCGCGTAGGTGAAGGGCGCCAGAACTCCCGCCGGCGCCAGCCCGAAGGCGCGGATCATGAGGACCTGTGCGATGCCGAAGACGAGGCCGAGCCCAAGCATCAGCCAGGTATGGGCCGCATCGAGCGGCTCCCACGTCCAGATCACGAAGGGCGTCGAGATCGCGACACCCACCGCCAGCGTCCAGGCGAGCGTCCCCGACGGCGTCTCGCCCCCGGCGGCGAGCTTGCGGGTGAAGATCTGGAACAGGGCGTAGAACACGGCGGCAATCAGCGGATAGACGACGGCGACCGACAATGTGCCGAAGCCGGGGCGCGCGACGATCAGCACGGCGAGGAACCCGACGACGACGCCGATCCAGCTCGCCACCGGCACCTTCTCGCCCAGCATGGGACCCGACAGCGCCACGACGAGAAACGGCCCCGCGAACAGGATCACCGTCGCCTCCGCGAGGGGAAGGTTGCGCACCGCCAGCACCATCGTGCTGCTGATGACGAGCGGCGCCAGCCCGCGCAGCACCTGAAGGCCCGGGCGCCCGGTGCGGAAGAGGCTGGTCCACTGGCGAGGTGCCGTGGTGGCGAAGAGCACCGGCAGGGCGAGCGCGTATCGCGCCCAGACGATCTGCGCCACCGACTGGTGGTCGGACAGGATCTTGCTGAGCCCGTCGACGCAGCCGAAGAGGCAGGACGAGAGGACGAGGAGCGCGATGCCGCGCAGCCTCTCGCGTGCGTCCTGCTGGGCGATCATCGCGGTTCCTCCCGAACGGCTCGGGCGGCCGCTTGGCAGGACCATAGCGGTGTCGAGGCGCATCCGTCAGGAGTGACTTTGCGGACGGGTCGAGCCGCCAGCCCGCCTGGTCAGGACGGCGCAGGCGCGACGTCTCCCGCGCCGGCCCGGCGCATCATTGGCCGAGGCTCGGCCAGGTGTCGGACAGCCGGTAGCCCGAGGGCCA
Organism: Alsobacter sp.; assembly: GCF_059501845.1. Classification (NCBI taxonomy): domain Bacteria; kingdom Pseudomonadati; phylum Pseudomonadota; class Alphaproteobacteria; order Hyphomicrobiales; family Alsobacteraceae; genus Alsobacter; species Alsobacter sp. Next base: position 578,687 of record NZ_JCACDK010000011.1, read on the forward strand.
GGGATCGTCAGGGTCCAGCATCCATTGCATCGTCCCCGTGATCCACGCCCGGCCCGTGACGGACGGCAGGATCGCGCTGCGCCCGGCGACGGTGGTCTCTTCCTCGATGCGGCAGCGGAACTCGGACCCGATGATCGAGCGCCCGACGAAGACGTCGCCGACCTTGAGCACGCCGCGCGCATGCAGCACCGCCATGCGGGCCGAGCAGCCGGTGCCGGTCGGCGAGCGGTCGATCTTGCCCGGACGAATGGCGACCGCGTTCAGTCCGGTCGCGATGCCGTCCTCGATCACCACCGGTGCGGCGATCTGACAGAACGAGATGTGGTCCCACCCTGCGAGTTCGGGATGCTGGAATCCCAGCTGCTCGTTGGCGGCCGAGGTGATGCGCATCCCGGTCTCGGCGAGGTCGCGCGCCTCGTCGGCCGTCAGCGCGAAGCCGAGGTCATGGGCATCGGCGATGACGAAACTGTCGCCGCCATAGGCCGTGTCCACCGTCAGCGTGCCCAGCCCCGGCACTTCCAGGGATGCAGCCAGCCTGTCGGCGAAGGAGGGCACGTTGCGCACGGTGACACGATGCGCCTTGCCGTCCCGGCACTCGGCTGCGACCGCGACGAGCCCCCCCGGCGCTTCCATGAAGAACCGCGTCTCCGGCTCCGTCATCGGCACGATGCCGGTGTCGAGCAGCACCGTCGCGACGCATATGGAATTGGAGCCGGACATGGGCGGCGTGTCGGCCGGCTCCATGATGATGAAGCCCGCCGCCGCACGCGGGTCCTTCGGCGGCACCAGCAGGTTGACGTGCCGGAACACTCCACCCCGCGGCTCATTGAGCACGAAGTTGCGCAGCGCTCCGTCAGAGGCAATGAAGCGGGACTGCTCCCAGACCGTGTCGCCGGGTGGAGGCGCCACGCCCCCCACGATCACGTCGCCGACCTCGCCCTCCGCATGGCACCCGACCACCTGAACAACGCGGGAGGTGCGCATCGAATTGCCCGATCACTGTTCGTAACGCTTGCCCCGGAGGGTATCCGGTCCGATGCTGGACGCGAAGGCCCGGGGCGTCCAGAAGCCTGCGTGGCGCAAACTGGCTCCATCCGTGATCCGGACTGGACCATACATGCGCCACGAGAAATCGAGCGATGGACAGCTTTAGGCCGAATTTCGGCGTTAACCGGGACACAGCGGCGGAACGCCCGGGAGGGAAGAAACGCAGCGTAAGGGGACACAATGCTGGGGTTCAAGACATTGCTCAGGCTGGTCATCGCGGCTGCGGTGATCACCGGTGGTCTCTATGCGGTGATGGAGTTCGGGCGTCCGAAGGGTGGCGCCGGTCTGCAGGCCGACTTGCGACCTGGCGAGGCCATTGCGGCCACGCCGACGCCTCCGGCCGAACCCGCGCCGGTCTTCAAGCCCGCAATGGATGCCGTGCAGACAGCCGCGCCGGCGCCGCAGGCGGCAACAGCCGAGCAGCATGCGACGGCACCTGCTTCGTCGCCGCTGCCGGCCGCGAGCGTCGCGGCAACTGGAACCGCTCCCGAACAGCCCGCAGCCGCGGCCCCGGCTGCTGCCCCAGCCCAGGCGGCTGCGGCGCCTGAACCGGCCCTTCCGCCCGACGAGATGACGGCCGACGCGGAGCCCGATACACCGGCTGCTCTGCCGGCCACTGGCGCTCTCAGCGATCCCGCGGATCAGCCTACGGCTGCACCAGCGCCGGAGAAGCCGAAGAAGGTGAAGACGGCCAAGGGCGGGCTGATCTGCACGACCTTCAAGTCCTATAACGCCGAGAGCGGCACCTACCGCGGCCTCGACGGCAAGGTCCACGACTGCAAGCCCGCGCCTCTTCAGTGAGCTGGTGGGGCGACTCAGCCGTTGCGCACGAGCGCGGCGGCCAGAACGCCCTGCAGTCCGGTGATCAGGATCTGCGTGCCGATGCACAGCAGCAGGAAGGCCGAGAGGCGGGCGAACACGCGCGCTCTCGCTGGGCCCAGCCAGTCGGTCACCCGGTCGGCCGATGCGTAGCACAGGCCGACCGACACGGCGACGGCCGCCGCCGCAGCTGACATTCCGACGAAGTAAGCCGCGACCTCGACCGCTTCCGCCGGCCTGTTCGCGCTGAGCGCTATGGCGACCGAGATGGTGCCGGGACCTGTCGTGAACGGCATGGTGAGCGGGAAGAAGGCGACATCGCCGCCGTCGTCGTGACCCGCGTAGCTGGCCTGCTCCTGCTTGCGGTCCTCGTTGACCTGGGGCGCGGTGAGCATCGTCCAGGCACTGGCGGCGACCACCGCCCCGCCCGCCACGCGCAGGGCCTCGATGCTGACCCCGAAGAAGCTCATCAGTGTCGCGCCGATGAGGAGCGAGGCCAGCATGACGATGGTGGCGTAGAGCGCGATGCGCCAGGCCAGGGTCACGCGCTCCGAATGCTGCCGGCTTGCCGTGATCTGGCTGTAGATGAGCGCCCCGCCGAACGGATTGACGATGGAGATGAGCGCGGGGAAGGCGACGAGGAAGCTCGCGACGATGCCCGAGACGAACGCCATGCCACCTCCAGCGGGCCAACACGTTGAACAGGTATACGGCAAGCCGGCCACGCTCAAGGGTGCAACGCTGCACGCCCGGAATGCCCCATTCAGCCGAGCGTTTGGCGAATGTCAGACCCCTGTGGCATGTGCCATTGACCCTCCGCCTTCGCGGTGACACGGTGCGCCAAATCAGAAAAGACGGGAGGTACGCATGTTCCTGGAGAAGTTGCGGATGGATGGCCGCGTTGCGCTGGTCACCGGCGGCGGTCGCGGCATCGGGCTCGCCTGCGTGCAGGCGCTCGCCGAAGCAGGGGCGACCACCATCATCGCCGACTTCGACCGCGACGTCGCAGCCGCGGGCCAGGACGAGATGCGCAAGGCGGGCCACGCCGTTCACGTCGTCGAGCTCGACGTGACGGATCCGGCGGCCGTGAAGCGTGTCGCCGACGAGGTCGTCGCCAAGCACGGGCGCATCGACGCCGTCGTCAACAATGCCGGCATCGCGCGCAGCGGCAAGGGCGGCGAGGAGACACCGGACGAGCTCTGGCTGCACGTCAACGACGTCAACCTGAACGGCGTGTTCTGGTGCTGCCGCGAATTCGGCGGCCACATGCTGAAGGCCGGGCGAGGCTCGATCGTCAACATCGGCTCGATGTCCGGCTTCATCGTCAACCGGCCCCAGAAGCAGGCGTACTACAACGCGTCGAAGGCCGCCGTGCACCACCTCACCAAGTCGCTGGCGGCCGAGTGGGGCGCCCTCGGCGTGCGCGTCAACGCGGTGGCACCGACCTATATCGAGACGCCGCTGCTGCAGACCCTGGAGAACGCCGACGAGCTCGTCCCGGGATGGCTCAGGGACACGCCGATGGGCCGGCTCGGGCAGCCGCACGAGATCGCGTCCGTCGTGCACTTCCTCGCCTCCGATGCGTCGAGCCTGATGACCGGCTCGATCGTGCTCGCCGATGGCGGGTTCACCTGCTGGTGAGCCGCACGCGGAACGGGCGGACGGATCGAACGCAACTTTGCACACCGCCGCACTTGCCGAGCGCCCGGTTTCGGTGATGCTTGCGGCAGGAACGGGCACGCGACGGCCGGCGAGCGGCCGCGCGATGGCGGGACGGGCGAAACAGGGAGGCGCGGGGCAAGGCCTACCGCGCCGATAGGGAGCAGGTCGCGATGGCGTCGGTTGAAATTCGCAACGTCAAGAAGTCCTTCGGGTCCGTCCAGGTCATCGGCGGCGTGTCCGTGGACGTCAGCGACGGCGAGTTCGTGATTCTCGTGGGGCCGTCCGGCTGCGGGAAGTCGACGCTGCTGCGCATGGTGGCGGGGCTGGAGCAGATCTCGGACGGCGAGATTCGCATCGGCGGCCGGGTCGTGAACGACCTGCCGCCCAAGGCCCGCGACATCGCCATGGTGTTCCAGAACTACGCCCTCTACCCGCACATGACGGTCGCCGAGAACATGGCGTTCTCCCTCAAGCTCAAGGGCGCGAGCAAGGACGAGATCCAGACCAAGGTGAACCGCGCCGCCGAGATCCTGGCGCTCAAGCCCCTCCTGGAGCGCCTGCCGCGACAGCTCTCCGGCGGCCAGCGCCAGCGTGTCGCCATGGGCCGCGCCATCGTGCGCGATCCCCAGGTCTTCCTCTTCGACGAGCCGCTCTCCAACCTCGACGCCAAGCTGCGCGTGCAGATGCGCACCGAGATCAAGGAACTGCACCAGCGCCTGAAGACCACGACCGTCTACGTCACGCACGACCAGATCGAGGCCATGACCATGGCCGACAAGATCGTCGTCATGCATGACGGCCACGTCGAGCAGGCCGGCCCGCCGCTGGAGCTCTACGACCGCCCGGCGAACCTCTTCGTCGCCAGCTTCATCGGCTCGCCCGCGATGAACATGATCGAGGGCATTATCGGCGCCTCCGACGGCGGCCCCGCCTTCACCAGCAACGACGGGACCAAGCTGCCGCTCGCCCGTGTTCCCGACGGCTGGGCCGGCAAGGCGGCGGTCTACGGCATCCGCCCCGAGCATTTCTCGATTTCCGAGCACGGCATCCCCGTGCAGGTTGCCGTGATCGAGCCGACCGGCTCGGAGACGCAGGTCATCGCCCGCCTGGCCGGGCAGGAGATCACCGGCGTCTTCCGCGAGCGCGTGCAGCTGAAGCCCGGCGACACCATCCACCTCGCCCCCGACCTCGCCAGCGTCCACCTCTTCGACAAGGCGACCGGCAAGCGGCTCTGAGCGGCCACGCAACTCTGGAGCGCGGGTCTCCAGACCCGCCCTTGGCCTTTCCTGGAAGCGCGTCCAAAGACGCGCGCTCCGCCTAAGGATCCTCGCGCTTCTCCGGCTCGACCAGCACGTTGCGGGGCGGCGTTCCCGGGCGACCCACCAGTGGCCCCAGGCCGCCCCGCTCGACGGCCTTGGCGGTGGCGCGGGCGGTGCCGCGCGCCAGCTTGCGGATGCGCGAGCGCCCTCTCCCGCCCTCGGCGAGCGAAGCCTCCCGCACCGTCTCCGCCGCGGCGGCAGGCATGAGCCCCAACCCCTGGGCGTGAGACGCGATCGCGGCGCTGTCGGCGGCCAGCATAAAGGAGCTTCCAGCCTTCGCGACGACTGCGGCCAGGGCCTCGATCTCGGCCAGCCTCGCGCGGTCCCGAGATACGTTGCGGATGTAGACGGCGAGCACCCGGCCGGGATTTTCCTCGACGACGCAGCGGTAGATCTCGGGATCGTGCTGCCCGCTGTCGCCGATGAGGACGAAGGGCAGGTCGCGATAGATTTCCAGCATGTGGGCGATCAGGTCGCGCTTGTGGCTCTCCGCCCGGCGCGGGAACGGCCATGTCCAGCTCACCCCCCATTCGCGCAGGAACAGGATGGGACCGACCGGGATGTCGTTCAGCCGGAAGAACTCCTCGAGCACGTCATAGGTGCCCCAGGGCGCACGGGAGACGTAAAGCAACGGGTTGCGGTCACGCCCGTCGTCGCCGCGGTGCAGGGCGCGGTAAAGCGCGGCCGCGCCGGGAAAGGCGGTGCGCTCATCGGCGTCGAGCACGAACAGGCGCCAGAGCATGGCAAGCGTGTTGGCGACGCCGGTTTTCACCACGGTGTCGTCGATGTCGCTGATGACGACGAAGCTCGCATCGGGAGGTGGCACGAACACCTCGCCCTCCGCCTTCACCACAGGCAAGTCAGGAGTGGCGGGGTCGTGCAGCACGACCTCCATCTCGTGCCAGCAGCGATCCGCCGGGAGGTCGTCGCGCGGCGCGAGGCGGATCCGGAAATAGCCGTCGCGGTCGGTCCGGGTCGCCACTTCCGCGCCGGCCATCCTCGCCGTCACTGGCGCTTCCCGAACGGGCCGGCGTACCAACCTTCGAGCGATATCGCGCAGCTCTCCCGCAAGGCCGCCCTCAGGTCCGTCGGCCGTGGACTGCCGGAAGGCGCGGCCGATCAGGAAAACCTCCTGCCGCGTGCCGTAGCCGCGATAGGGCTCGAGCACGATGCCGCCCTCCCCGCCCTGCGCACGGCGCACCGGCCGGGCGAGTAGGCGCAGCACGCGCGACAGGCGCCCGGGCCTGCGCGGCCCGGCCGGTTCATTGGATTGCTCGCGCAGTGCGCCTGCCACGGCGCGGGTCAGAAGCGCTCGACGTCGAGGACGTTGCCGGAGCGGGCGTCGACGGTCACCCGGATGTCGCGGCCGCGACGGTCGCTGCCGTCCACGATCCACCGCCAACCGCGGCGCGACACGTCGTCGACGTCACGCAGCCCCTCCTCGCGGGCGATTCGGACGGCCTCGCCCCGGCTCACGGCGTCGCTGCGGTCACGGTAGCGGCCATCCTCGTCACCCCGGTCGATCCGGACCCCACCGGGGCCGAATTCGATCCCCTGGGCCATGGCGGGAACGCCTGCGGCGAGCAGCGCCACGATGGCGCCGGCTATAAACTGGGACTTCATGCCGGTCTCCCCGGTTGCTGGACTGGAGGGACGGGAATGCATGGGCGGCGGACCAGTTCCACCATCCGGGATGACGCGAGTGCGTACTCATACCGATTGTATACACACCCGGTCCGATCAACTGTTCTGGACACGGCGGAGACATCCGATGAAGGCGAAGAATTCCAACGAGCAGCGCTGGCGACTGGCCAGCCGCAATGCGGCCCTCCAGATCGCGCTCGAAGCTGCTGCTGCAAGCCATACGGGCGATCTGCCGGTGCCTTGTCAGGACCTGCTGGACGAGCTCCTCGTCGTCGACCTCTTCAGCATCGACATGACCCATGAGATCGAGGCCGCCCTCCTCGACCTCGACCGGATCGCGGCCGAGCGCCGCACCGGGGCACGCGGGCGCCCCTGAGCGTCACCGCTCCGCGACGGACACCGGTGGCGGCACCGCCGCGACCTCGCTGAGCAGCTTGCGACGCGCCGCCATCGCGAATGGCTTTTCCGCGTCGGCGATCTCCACGAAAGCTCCCGGCCCACCGATCACCTGCTCGCGGTAGTAGTCCTCAAGGCTCTGCCCTCCGGGCCCGCCGGGCCGCCCGCCCGGGCGCCTGATGGCGAGCGCATTGATCGTGAAGCCTTTCGCAACCGCCTCTTCCCGCGCCTCCGCCATGGGCCGGCCGCCAATGTTGGGCCCGTCGCCCGACACGTCGATCACCTTGCGCGTCCCCTCTATGGCATTGCCGTCTGCAAGGCGGACGGAGAAGTCGACGGCGTTGGAGATCGAGTTCCACCCGACGGCGCCACGGGGCGCAGCGAGCAGCTTGTCGCCGAATGCGCGGGCGCTGGGCTCGTCGCGGACGATGTGCCAGTCGACGATGAGCACCTGGGACTGCGGACCTCCCCACTCCATGAACGCCACGGCGATCGCTCCCAGCGGCCCGGCGCGCACGGCGTCGAGCACCTCACGGCTGGCGAGCGCCTCAGCCCATCCGCGCCTCTGCAGACGCAGTTCGTCGTCGTCGATCGACCCCGAGCCGTCGGCGGCGAAGACGAGTTCGAGATCGACGCTCTCGGCAGCCGCCGGCCTGGAGACCAGCGCGAGCAGGGCGAGGAATGCCGCGGCTGCGGCAAGGCGGAAGGGGCTCGGTGGCATGCGGATGCTCCTGCGGCCAAGGGCGCGGCCATTCCGACCATGTGGGGCGGCAGAAGCGTTTGTCAGCGGGGCCGGCCGGAATCGCCGGCAGGCCTACCCCCGTCCCTCGCGGATCCGCGAAAAGTAGTCGTCGCCTCCAACCTGCCCGCCCTTCAGGGCGATCTGCAGCCCGTCGAAAGCGGGGTTGGAACTGGAACACCGGCAGAGCGGCGAGCCCGGTGTATCGGGCAGCGGCAGCAGCGTCGTCAGCGCGAACACGTCGAGCTGGCGCAGCGCGTGGCTTGACGTATCGCCTCCGGCGATCACGGCGCGGCGCAACCCCTGCTCCTCGACGAGCCGGCGCTGGATTCTGCCGAGCGCGCGGCCGATGGCGTGCCGCGCTCCGGGATCCCGGTCGATCTCGGCTCCCATATCCGTCGTGGGCCCCAGCGCGGTGTAGAGCACGATGCTGCGCCCGGCCGAGAGCGCGGCAAGGCCAGCGGCGATGCCCCTGCGGGCTTCCTCGCCCTCCGGCCCACCGGCGGCAAGGAGGCGCGGGTCGAGGGCCACGGCGTCAAAGCCGTCCCGGGCGGCATGGTGGATCTGTCGCTCGGTCGTGGGCGAGCAGCTGCCCGACACCACCGCGATGCGGTCCACCGGGCCGGGTGCCGGGAAAGAGGCGGTGCCGGACGCGATGCCCTCCTCGGCCCAGGCGTCGAGCAGCGCGTATTCGATGCCCGACGAACCGGCCACGAACGTGCCTTGCGGGAGCCGCGTGCGCCAGAGCTGCCGTCCGGCCTGCCGTTGCGAGCCGAGATCGGCGACGTCGAACAGCAGCACGCCCGGCTTGCCCGCCAGCGCGGCATCGACAGCGCCGTCGGGATCGCGCCCGCCGAGCGAGGGCAGGTCGACCAGGCCGATGGTTCGTGCCGTCTGCCGGGACAGGTGGATGCGCAAATCCGCCTCGTCCATCGGCGTAACGGGGTGGACGCTCATCACCGGGTGCCGGTCGATGCGGAACACCTCGCCCCGGAAGCCGGCGAAGAGTTGCCCGAACGCTGTCCATCGCTTCAGGGCCGGGGCGCCCACCACCAGCGGCACGCAGTCCTGCGCGAAGACCTGCGCACCGATGTCGATGGCGCGCCCGATGCTGCCGACCGTGGGGCTGGAATCGAAGGTCGAGCAGACCTTGTAGTGGCAGAACACCGCTCCCTGCGCCTTCAGCCAGGACAAGGCGCGCATGAGGTGCTCGTCCATCCAGGCCGGGCTCTCGCTTCGGCTCGTGCCCGCAAGCCCGATGGCGCGCACGCCCTCGAGGCGGGCCAATTCGTCCGGAGACGGCTCGCGCATGAAGAGCACGGTCGGCACTCCGCCCGAGGACAACGCCTCCATGACGTCGGTCGAGCCGGTGAGATCGTCGCCGTAATAGGACAGGAGCAGGTCGGCCATCACGCAGCCTTGCGGCGGGCAGCCTCGGCGACGATCCGGGCAATCTCGGCAAAGCCTGCGGCGGTCCAAGCGGCGCGGCCGACGAAGAGCCCGTCCACGTCGGGCAGCGCGACGAGACCAGGCCCGTTCTGCTGGTTCACCGACCCCCCATAGAGGATGCGTGTCCGGGCGGCGGCCTCTTCGCCCGCCATGCGCGACACGAGCGCACGAAGCCCGGCGTGGCGCTCGGCGACATAGTCGGGCGAAGCGGCATCGGCTGCACCGATGGCCCAGCGCGGCTCGTAGGCGAGCACGACGTCCACGACGCGGCCCGGTGGCTGGTTGGCCAGCGCGGTCTGCACCTGCCAGGCCAGCACATCGTCGGCCCTTCCCTCGTCGCGCTCGGCGCCGACCTCGCCGAGGCACAGGATGGGGGTGAGACCATGTGCCAGCGCGGTGTTGAGCTTCCTGCGCACAAGGTCGTAGGTCTCGCCGAAATGGTAGAGCCGCTCGGAATGGGCGAGCTCGACGTAGGTGCAGCCGGCTTCGACCAGCATCGGCGCGGAGATCTCGCCGGTCCAGGCGCCCTCCTCGTCCCAATGCATGTTCTGGCCCCCGTAGCGGACCGGAGATCCCGCGAAGGCCTCCCGTGCCGCGTGCAACGAGGTGAAGGGCGGCAGAACGAAGAGGTCGATCCCAGAAACGTCGGAGGACGCCAGGAGGGGGGCCAGCGCGGCGGCATAGGCCCCGGTCCCCGCCGCCGTCATGTTCATCTTCCAGCCGGTGCCGGCCATCAGGCGGCGTGTCATGCGCTGCTGCCCCCGGAGAATTTTTCGAGCGATTGGGCGAGTTCCGGATGCTCGCGAGCATAGGCGTCGAGCGCAATGCCCGCGACAGCCGCCTCCCACGCCTGCCGCACGGCGCGGACACCGGCGGCCGGCCCGCCGGGATGGCTGACGATGCCGCCTCCGCAAAGGTAGAGAAGGTCCAGCGTTTGCCCCGTGCGGGCATAGGTCTCCGGCGCCTGCCCGCCCCACTGGCCGGAGCAGACGACCGGCATGGCGCAGTCAGCGGGCGTGAAGATCGGCGTCGTCACGTCCGCAAAGGAGCGCACGAAACTCTCGTCCGGCTCCCAGTATTTCGCGCCGATGCCGTTGATCTGGAACTGGTCGACCCCCAGCAGGCGCCAGAACTGCTGGTAGACGGAGAAGTCCATGCCCAGCCCGGGATGGCGGGTCAGGATGTCCCAGCCATTGCGATGTGCGTGCAGCACGAGTTGCGAGCGCTTGCGCAGGAAGGCCATGCCGCCAAAGCCGATGGAGTTGATATTGACCACGGCGGCATTGCCGCCTGCCGCGACCACGGCGTCGTGGTTGCGCATCATCTCGTCCGGATCCGCGTGCGAGATGCCGAAAGCGATCATCGTCTTGCGCCCGGTGCGCTGCTCGCGGTCGAGAACGCGCGGCATGATCGCCTCGACCCGCCTGGACAGCGGCGAATAGGCCGGGCTCATCAGCTTCTCGTCATCCTTGACGAAGTCGACGTCGGCCTCGACGAGCTCACCCACGAGCGCCGCCGTCTCGTCAGGACGAAGACCAAGCGCCGGCTTGACGATGGTGCCGATGACGGGCCGGCCCTGTACGCCGGTCAGCCGGCGCGTGCCCTCCGTCCCGAACTGCGGCCCGGGATGCGCACCGGCGAAGGTCTGCGGCAGCTTCAGCCCGACGATACGGATGCCGGAGAGGCCGGCGATTGAATAGGCGCCGCCGATGCAGATCGTCATCAGGGCGGCGAGATCGGTGCCGACCGCCTCGATGGGGAAGCCGATCTCCGCGTCGGCGCGGTTGAACGGCGTTCCCGCCGGTGCTCCCGACTGCGGAAAGGAGGGCGACGCCAGCGGCTCCAGCGCGGTCACTGAGAGCACCCGCGCGGCAACCCGCGCCTTCAGCTCGGGAGTCTCGCCCGGGACGGGAACGAACGTTCCGGTCGACTGGTCGCTGGCGATCTTGTCCGCCAGTCTCCTCGGATCGCCCGCCGTCTCGATCCGGTACGTGATCCTGACCAGCTCGTCCGACATGGCACCCGCTTGCACCTGGCCACGGCGAAGGCCGCGGCGGCGTTGACGCCCAACTGGTATGATGAGTAAATCGTCCGACCTGCGATTGCAATCGAGCGCCGGCGGCGGGAGACGCGCCATGATCGAGGCATCGGAACGCATCGTCCGGCGCAAGCTGGCCGACGAGATCTTCGACCGTCTGAAAGCTCTCATCACCGGCGGCGAACTGCAGCCGGGTGACACGCTTCCTTCTGAGCGCGAGCTGATGCAGCGGTTCGGCGTCGGCCGCCTGCCGATCCGCGAGGCCATGCAGTCGCTCGCCAATCTTGGCCTCATCACCATCTCGCATGGCGAGCGCGCCCGCGTGCGGGAGCTGACCGCCCGGTCGCTGATGAAGCAGGTGGAGACGGCGGCGCAGATCATGCTGTCCACCTCGCCGGCGTCGCTGGAGCATCTCAAGGCGGCGCGGCGCTTCTTCGAAACGGAGATGGCGCGGGAAGCAGCGCGAAACGCGACGCAGGCCGACACGGAAGTGCTGCGCGAGATGCTCGAGCGCCAGCGCGCCAGCCTGGGAAACGCCGACGCCTTCATGAGCGCCGACATGCGCTTCCACACGAAGCTCGCCGCCATGTCCGGAAATCCGATCTTCGAGGCGGTGAGCGAGGCCATGCTCTCCTGGCTGCGCCAGTACCATACGGAGATGCTGATCTGGTCGGGCAAGGAGAACTTTACGCTGGCCGAGCACGAGCGCATCGTCACCCACGTCGCCGCCCACGAACCCGAGGCCGCAGCGCAGGCCATGGCAGCCCACCTGGATCGCTCCGCCGCGCTCTACGCGCACCAGGGCTAGCTCCGGACCGCTCGCCTGCAGACGCTCTTGCGACCGATGTGTCGGAACGGCGGGTCTGAAGACCCGCGCTCCGGGCCGTCACACCTCGTCGGTGTGGACAGGCATGCGGGCCTTGTCACCGAGATAGGCGGCTTCCACCAAAGCGAGCGTCTTGACGTTGTCGCGGCCGGAGGTATCGGGCTCGCGGCCCTCGCGCAGGCAGTCGATCCAGTGCTGCTGGATGGCCCGCACACTGTCCTGGATGACGTGCCAGGGCTTCCCGCCCCAGGCAGGTACCTGTGGCTCCACGTCGAGGTGGCGCGTGCCCTCCCCGTTCGTCACCGTGAGCTGGTAGCCGGCAGTGAGGCGGATGGTGCCCTCCGTGCCGTCGATCTCGACCAGGCTCTGGGGGAAGAGCTCCGTTTCCAGCTTCGTGGCGTAGCTGCAGTCCACGACGGTGGTGGCGCCGTTCTCGTGGTCGAGCAGCATGGTGGCGACATCCTCCCCCTTAATGCGGGGGTTCACACGGCGCAGCCGGCTCGTGACCGTGCGGACGTCGCCGAGGAGGTAGCGGGCGATGTCGAGCACATGGATGCCGAGGTCCTCGACGATGAAGCGCTCGCCCTCGGCGAGATAGGGCTGGCCGCTGAATACGTCGTAGGCGGAACGAAACGTCACCCGGCCCCAGAACGGCTCGCCGATCGCGCCGCCATCGAGCTCGCGCTTCACGGCGCGTATGGGCGACTGCCAGCGGAAGTTCTCGTGCACCATCAGGGGCATGCCGACAGATTCGCAGGACGCGACCATCGACCTTGCATCGCCCATCGAGGATGCGAATGGCTTCTGGCAGATGACCGGCACCCGATGCGCCGCCGCGAGCTCCACCAGATGCCGGTGGCTCTGCACCGTCGTGGCGATGTCGACGAAGTCGAGGCCTCCGGCCGCGAGGAGCTCGCGGGCATCCGTGTAGCGGGCCGTAATCCCGAACTGGTCCCCGACGAGGGCGAGGCGGGCGGGGTCCCGGTCGCAGATGGCGACGATCTCGGCACCCTCGATCTCCGCCCAGGCGTTCAGCTGGTTCACGGCGAAGAAGCCGCACCCGATCACCGCGCCGCGCAGCACGCTCATCCGATCCTCCCATGCGTCGTTTCAGTGCAAGCCCGGTTCAGGTGATCCGCCTGATGCTGTCGGCGATCTCCTGGGGCTCGAAGACTTTCTTCCAGTCGTCCTTCATCAGCACCGGCTTGCCGAACTCGATGGCCTTGTTGCAGGCGTCGGAGAACACGCCCTGGACCTCGCCGAAGATCACGGCGCCAAGCACGTTCATGTGGCCGAGCAGGAAGTCGCGCGCCGCCTCGCGCGGCACGCCGCGGGCGACGACCTCGTCCATGGCCTCGCGCATGACGACGAGGAGCGTGGCGCAGACGGTCTCGGACAGTCCGGGCTCCAGCAGCGCCATCTGCTCCACGGTGACGCGGTGCGAGCGCATGACCGGCGCCCAGATCACCTTGGCGATCTCCTCGCCGAGCGGATAGGCGCTCTCGGGCCCCTGCATGAGCGCGCTGACGATGTGCTGCTTGGCCGCCACGCCGCCGAAATGGTCCTTCTTGGCGACCGGGTCCGTCTCGTCGTTGAAGATTGGCGGATGACAGGGATGGGTGACGAAGTAGGTCAGGTCCTTGCGATCCGGCAGGTGGCCGGCAAAGGGGGCGGCAGCGTCCAAGATGACGAGCATCGTGCCGGGCTTCAGGTGCTTCTCGATCGAGGTGGCGACCTTGCCGATGACCGTGTCAGGCACCGCGAGAACCACGACGTCGGCGCCATCCAGCGCCTGCTCTACCGGCAGGCATTCGAAGCCGAGACCCTCTTTCAGGCGCTGGCGCCCGGCTTCGGCCGCCTCGACGTGGCGCACCTCGAAACGCGAGCCGCGCAGGTTGGTGGCGAGCCGATAGCCCATCTTGCCGCCGGCCCCGAAGAGCGCGATCGCAGTCATGGTGGAGTCCTTTCGTCAGAGTGCCCCGGCACTGATGTGCTTATGAACTCATTATACCAGTCGGGCAAGGGCGTGCCGCTTCCCGGACCGCGCGTCATGAGCGCGTTGGAACAAGAGCGGGTCTGAAGACCCGCGCTCCAGACGGTGGACCGCGCGTCTTCAGACGCGCTCCCCCGCGCCCAGGTGACACTCGCCGGGGCAGCCATGCGCGGCGCGCCACTTGCGCAGTCGCGGATTCGCTCCACCATTCCGGCAAGCAGGCGACACAACCACAGGGAGCAGGCGCATGAGCGGAGCGGGCGAGGCGACGAAGACACTGGAGGTCGCCGTCCTCGGCCTCGGCTCGATGGGCTCAGGCATGGCAGGGGCGCTGGCCCGCGCCGGCCACCGGGTGCGGGCCTACGACGTCCGCGCCGACAGCGTCGCCCGCTTCACGGCGGACTTTCCCACGGCGGTGCCCGCCGCGAGCCCGGAAGCGGCGGCCGAGGGGGCGGACGCGATCGTCGTCGTGGTCGTCAACGCCGACCAGGCGCGGCAATCGCTGCTGGGCGAACACGGCGCGCTCGGCAAGGCGAAACCCGGCGCGGTGGTGATCTGCAGCCCCACCATGAGCCCGGACAAGGCGAAGGAGCTCGCGGCGGCGGTAGAGGCAAAGGGCCTGCACTACCTCGACGCTCCCATCAGCGGCGGCGCGCAGCGCGCCGCCGAAGGCGCGCTCACCATCCTCGCCTCCGGATCCGATGCGGCCTTCGCCGCCGCCCGCCCGGCGCTCGACGCCATGGCGGCCCGCCTCTACGAGCTCGGGCCGGAGCCGGGCACCGGCGCGGCCTTCAAGATGGTCAACCAGCTCCTGGCCGGCGTGCACATCGCCGCCGCCTGCGAGGCGATAACCTTTGCCGCCCGCCTCGGGCTCGACATCGGCAAGGTCTACGAGGTGATCACCGCTTCGGCGGGCAATTCCTGGATGTTTGAGAACCGCATCCCACACGTGCTCGAAGGGGATTACTCCCCGCGCAGCGCCGTTGACATCTTCACCAAGGACCTCGGCATCATCGCCGACATGGCCCGGTCCAACACCTTCCCGGTCCCGGTCGCGTCCTCCGCCCTGCAGCTGTTCCTCATGACTGCAGCGGCCGGCATGGGCCGCGACGACGATGCGTCCGTCGCGAGGCTGTTCGCGAAGGTGGCCGGAATCGACCTGCCTGCGAAGGAGGGGTGATCACAAGGCGCAAGCGTGCTGTCTTCCCGGCCGAAGCGAAGCGGAGAGCCGGGATCCAGGCCCACAACGCTTCGGAGTTCCTGGATCCCGTGTCTGCGCCGCACCGCTTCGCGCTGCGGCGCGCACGGGATGACGGTGGCTTGGATCGCCTCACCCCTCTTGCCTAAACCAGATATGCGCCGCCGCGCCGCCGCTGCGCTTGCGGCTCCATTGACAGCCCTCCCCTCCCCTTTATCGTTTGAAAAACGATCGGGGAGGGTCGGCCGATGAACCTGCGCGTGTCAGGCAACTACCGCAACGAGGCCGTCCTGCTCGGCTTCAGCGACCTTCGGCGGCTCAAGTCGGAGCGGCCGCTCGTATTCGAGCGTGGCCAGGGGATCTTCGTCTTCGACGAAACCGGCCGCGACTATATCGAGGCGGTGTCCTGCTTCTACTGCGCCTCGCTCGGTTTCAGCGACGAGGACCTGATCGAGGCCGCGGTGCGCCAGCTGCGCACGCTGCCGGTCTATCCCAGCGCCATCCACCGCACCGTCCCGGCGATCATGGAGCTGACGGAGCGGCTTGCGGCGATCTCGCCTGTCAAGAACCCGCGCATCTACTTCGCCACCACGGGCTCCGAGGCGAACGACTACCTGATCAAGTTCATGTGGTACGGCAACGGCTTTGCCGGGGAGCCCGACCGCCGCAAGCTGATCTCGCGCAAGGCGAGCTACCACGGCTCCACCATCGCCACCGCCGCACTCGGTGGCAGCAGCGAGCTGCACAACAGCTTCGGCATCCCGATGGGCTTCTCCGTCCAGATCAGCCACCCCAGCTGGCCCAACGACGCGCATCCCGGGGAGAGCGAGGACGCCTTCTGCGACCGGCTCGTCGTCGAGCTCGAGGAAGCGATCGTGCAGGCGGGGCCTGAGACGATCGGGGCGATGATCGCCGAGCCGGTTTCCGTGTCGTCGGGCATGTTCCCGCCGCCGCGCGGGTACTTCCAGAAGGTGCAGGCAGTGCTGCGCCGCTACGGCATCCAGTTCTTCTGCGACGAGGTCGTCACCGGATTCGGCCGCTCGGGCGAGATGTGGGCGAGCGAGGCGATGGGCATCGAGCCCGACTGCCTCACCTGCGCCAAGGGCATCACCGGTGCCTACATGCCGATCGCCGGCATCGTCATGGGCGAGGAGATGAACCGCCGCCTCGACTTGGGCAATGAGGAGAAGGGCTGGTTCGCGCATGGCGGCACGCATCATGGCCATTCGGTCTCCGCGGCCGTCGCCGTCGAGGTGCTGAACGTCTTCGAGAGGCGCGACATCCTCGGCCACGTGAAGCGCATCATGCCGCACTGGAACCGGATGCTGGACGGTCTGCTCGACCACCCGCTGGTCGTGCGCAACCGCAAGTTCGGCCTGATGGGCGCGGTGGAGGTGGCCGAACCCGGCGCCGGACCGGCCGGCCCCGCGACGAGCCTCAAGGTGGGCGGCATCGTCAAGGCGGTCTACGAAGCCGGCCTCGAGCACGGCATTATCGTCCGCCCGCTCGCCGGCTGCTTCGTCATGGCGCCGCCGCTGATCATCACCGAGGCCGAGATCGACGAGCTCGGCCGGCGCCTGCGTGCGGCCCTCGACAGGGTCCTCGCCGACCTGCCCGCCTCGGCCTGACGGCGCTGGGCGGCACGGGCCGCCCTGCCCGCGCCTTCCCGTTCCTTCTTGTCCAGGGTCCCGCCATGAGCAGCATGCGCCACGTTCTCGGCGTCGACGTCGGTGGCACGTTCACCGACTTCGTCGCCTACGACCCCGCGACCCGCAAGGTCGACGTCTGGAAGGAACTGTCCACGCCGACGGACCCGGTGACGGGCATCCTGTCGGGCCTCGCCGGCCATCCCGCCCGCGACAAGCTCGCCAATCTGCGCATCGGCACCACGGTGGCCACCAATGCGGTCCTGGAGCGCAAGGGCGCCGTGGTCGCCTATGTCACGACCAAGGGCTTCCGGGACGTGCCCTTCATCCAGCGCGGCAACCGCAAGTACCACTACGACATGAGCTGGGTGAAGCCGAAGCCGCTGGTCAAGCGCCGGCATTGCTTCGAGCTGGACGAGCGCGTGGACAATTACGGCCACGTCATCAAGGCGCTCGACGAGGACGAGGTGCGCCGCATCGCGGCCGAGATCCGCGCGATCCCGGAGATCGAGGCCGTCGCGGTGTGCCTGCTCTTTTCCTACCTGAGCCCCGGCCACGAGTTCCGGGTGCGCGACATCCTGGCGGAGGAACTGCCGGAGAAGGCGCTGTCCATCTCCTACGACGTGCTGCCGAAGTGGAAGGAGTATGAGCGCGCCTCGACCACGATCGCCGACGCCTACCTGAAGCCGGTCGTCAGCAAGCAGCTGCGCGCCATGCGCGGACGCCTGGACGATGCGGGCCTGAAGGCGCCCGCCGTGATCATCCGCTCCAACGGGGGGGAGATGACGATCGAAGCGGCGGCGGATGCGCCGGTGCAGATGGTGCTGTCGGGCCCCACCGGAGGCGTCATCGCCAGCCGCTACGTGACCGAGCAGCTCGGCATCGACCACCTCGTCACCATCGACATGGGCGGCACGTCAACCGACGTCTCCACCGTGATCGGGCGCAAGGAGAGCTTCACCACCGCGTTCGAAATCGAATGGGGCGTGCCCATCCAGGTGCCGATGATCGACATTCGCACGATCGGAGCCGGCGGCGGCTCCATCGCCTGGATCGACAAGGGCGGCATGCTGCAGGTCGGCCCGCAGAGCGCCGGCGCACGTCCCGGCCCCGCCTGCTACGGCCGCGGCGGCACGCAGGCGACCGTCACGGACGCCAACCTGCTCCTCGGGCGCATCAATCCGCAGAACTTCCTGGGCGGGCGCATGACGCTCGACGTCGAGGCGGCCCGAAAGGCGGTGGGCGACGTCGCGACGCTGCTCGGCCAGTCGGTCGAGGACACCGCGCTCGCCATCTCGCGCATCGTCGACAACAACATGGTGGGGGCGCTGCGCTCGGTCCTGATCGAGCGCGGGCTCGATCCCCGCGACTTCACCCTGTGCGCTTTCGGCGGCGCGACGCCGCTGCACGCGAGCGCGCTGATGCGCGAGATGGGCATCCCGCGCGCCATCGTGCCGATCCATCCTGCCCAGTTCTCGGCGTATGGCTTCATCATGACCAACGCCCGGGTCGACAGGCAGCGCACGACGCAGCTGATCTCGACGCGCTTCGACGTCCACCGCGCCAATGCCGTGATGGACGAGCTGGTCGCCGAAAGCCTCGCCGAACTGAAGGCGCAGGGCTACGAGACCGGCATCGAGGTGCACCGGGCGCTGGAGATGCGCTACCTCGGCCAGAACTACGAGCTCGAGCTGCCTCTCACCATCGGCCGGTTCTCCGAGGACAGTCTCGAGGGGCTGTGGACGCTGTTCCACGACACGCACAAGGCCCGCTTCGGCTTCTCCACGCCGGGCGAGATCATCGAGATCGTCAACTACACCGTCACAGCAATTGCCGTGACGCCGAAGCCCGACCTGCCGGTGCTGGAGGCGTCCACGGAGACCCCCGAGCCGCACGAGAAGCGCACCGTCTGGTTCATCGGCGGAGCGCACAGCGTCCCGGTCTACCGGCGCGAGACGCTGAAGGCGGGGCAGAGCGTCAAAGGGCCGGCCCTCGTCGAGGAAGCCGCCTCCGTCACGGTGCTGGAGCCGGGTCACCGGCTCACCATGCACCACCACGGCCACATGATGATCGACACGACGGAGTGAGGCGATGCGCTTCTCGGACAACGGCTACTACGTCGAAAAATACGTCAAGTGCGACAATTGCGGGATGCTGGTCTACGGGCCGGGCATCAAGGCCGAGCCGGCCGGGCGAAAGCAGCTCTTCTGCACGCCGTGGTGCGTGGAATGGGCAGGCCTGAGGGCGGCGAATGGCGAGGATTATTTCCGCCTGTCGATCGTGCAGCCGAAGCTGCCCGTCGAGATCGCCAAGGGCCCGCGCCCCGCGCGCACCAGCCCGCCCGACATGGT
Organism: Alsobacter sp.; assembly: GCF_059501845.1. NCBI lineage: Bacteria > Pseudomonadati > Pseudomonadota > Alphaproteobacteria > Hyphomicrobiales > Alsobacteraceae > Alsobacter > Alsobacter sp. The sequence continues at coordinate 597,814 of NZ_JCACDK010000011.1, forward strand.
GATGATGAAGATCCTCGACAGCACGATGGTTTCGATTTGCCGCGAGATGGGCATCCTCCTGATGAAGACGTCCTACTCGACGATCTTCAACGAGGGCCTCGACTTCACCTGCGCGCTCGCCGACACCAAGGGCGACATGATTGCCTGCGCGGAGTTCTGCCCGACCATGATCGGCGGCATGCCGCTGCTCATCAAGACCTGCGCCCAGGAGATCCCGTTCGAGACGCTGAAGGAGGGTGACGTCATCCTCCACAACGACCCCTACCGTGGCGGCCTGCACTGCCCCGAGCACACCTTCTTCAAGCCGTTCTTCGTTGACGGCGAGCTGATGGGCTTCGCCGTGTGCATCGGCCACATCGCCGAGATCGGCGGCATGGTGCCCGGCGCCTTCTGCGGCGAGGCGACGGAGATCTTCCACGAGGGGCTGCGGGTGCCGCCGGTGAAGATCCAGAAGCAGGGCGAGGACGTCGAGGAGGTCTGGAAGCTGCTGCTCGCCAATTGCCGCACGCCGCGCCAGAACTACGGCGATCTGCGCGCCATGATCGGCAGCGTGGATCTCGGCGTGAGCCGCATCACCGAGATCATCCACAAATACGGCAAGCAGGTGTTCCGCGACACGTGCGAGGACCTGATGGACTATGCCGAACGCCGCATGCGGGCCGAGATCTCGGTGTTCCCCGACGGCAAGTACGGCTTCCACGACATCGTCGAGAACGACGGCATCGAGAACAAGCCCTACACGGTCGCCATCGACATGTACGTCAACGGCGACGAGATCGTCGCCGACTACAACCGCTCGTCGAAGCAGGCCAGGGGGCCGATCAACGCCACCCTTGGCGTTGCCACGGGCGCCGTCTACAACGGCCTCCTGCACATCACCGACCCCGCCATTCCCAAGAACTCCGGGGCGTTCAGGCCGATCAGGGTGGTCTCCCCGCCCGGGCGCGTGACGAATGTCGACTATCCCGGCCCGCTCGTGGCCGGCAACACCGAGACGCATCCCCGCCTCGCCAACATCACGATCGGCGCCATGGGCGCCTGCGTGCCCGAGCGGGTCATGGCGTCGGAAAGCTGCACGGGGACGAACTTCGTCTTCGGCGGCAATCATCCCGACTATGACGAATACTTCGCCTGCTACGACATCATGTCGGGCGGCTGGGGCGGCCGCTACGGCCATGACGGCAATGACTGCGTGATCGCCATCAACGGCAATTGCCGCTTCAACCCGACCGAGGTGTTCGAAACGCGGTTCCCGTTCCGCGTCATCCGGTGCGAGATGCTGACCGACTCCGGCGGTGCGGGCCAGTGGCGCGGAGGCCTCGGCTACCGGCGCGAACTGCTGGCGACCGCCGTGCCGATCACCGGCAGCCAGTGCAGCGACCGGCACGAGGTGAAGCCCTGGGCCATCTTCGGCGGCGAGCCCGGTGGCAATGGCGGCACGGCCATCAAGAAGACAGGAACTGCCGAGTGGAGCACCGTCAGGGAGCTCTACGGCAAGGTCTCGACGAGCAAGTTCGCCAACATCACGCTGGAGCCGGGCGACAGCATCCTCCTCACGACACCCGGAGGCGGCGGCTATGGCGAACCCGGCAAGCGGGATCCCGAGGCCCTCGCGGAAGACATACGGGAGGGCTATGTGTCGCCTGAGGCAGCCGCCCGCTTCTATGGCACGGCGTCGAGTTGATGGATGCCGGCCGGCGTTCTTGAGCGCCATCACGCGAGAGCATGATCTTAGTACATAACCGTACTCAAGGCGGGATTGGCTCGCAATCTCACTTACTAAGCGCTTCACATGAGTCTTCTCGACCGGAGCGCCGCTCGGTTGCGGCGATTTGCCGGTGAACCCGAACGCAAGCGTGGCGTTGTGATGACGGATGCTGTGTACCTGCTCTCCTCGGGGAGCCGCAGGGCAGGTTGCACTCCTCTCCAGGGAGAAGGCCATGCACGCCGTTCGCAATCTTCAGCAGGACAGGATTTCCCCGGACCGGCCGGCACCCGTCAACGCGCTGCTGACCAGCCTGTCTCATGAAACACGGGACGCCTTGCTCGAGTCGTCCGACTACGTGGTCCTTGACGCTGACACGACGCTGATGACGGCCGGTCAGCAGATCCAGTTCGTCCACATGCTGGAGACCGGGACCGCCGCGCTGGTTGGCGGCGAGGGGCTGAGGGGCGTCGACCTCGTGCTCATCGGGCCCGAGAACGCCGTCGGCATCGGCCTCGTCCTCGGGCAGTCCGTTCCGGCGCACGGCGCCGTCATGCGGATCTCGGGGTCCGGCTACCGCATCGCGCGCCGGCGCTTTGAGGAGGCGCTGGCGGCGATGCCGGAGCTGCGGAGCACCTGCCTGCAGCATGCCGCCTCGCTGCTGGACCACTCGCTGCAGGCGGCGGGTTGCAATGCGCAACACCGCCTCGTGCCCCGTCTCGCGCGGTGGATCCTGGAGGTCTGTGACCGCGGCGGCGAGGACGAACTCAACATCACCCATGAAAGGCTCGCCAAGGCGCTCGGGGTGCGCAGGGCGGGCGTGACAATGGCGCTGCACGAGCTCGAGGGACGCCGGCTCATCCGCTCCACGCGCTGCCGCCTGACGGTTCGTGACCGCCCTGCCCTCACCCAATCCGCCTGCACCTGCTACCGCGTTGCCGGTACCCGGGCGGCCCCTGCTGCACTGAGTTTTGCCTGTTCGTGATCCGCGACACCTTGCATTAGACCGATCACGTTCACTTGCGGTCAATCTTTACGAACCGTTCAAGAATGGCGGCGATGCTGCCCCCCACGCCGCCCAGCGAGGGCGATGATGAAGGGGACGTCCCATGAAACGGATCGTATCGGCCGGCCTCGCGCTGGCCGTCCTGGGCGGGGCCTTTGCCCAGACGCCCGCGGTCGCCGCTGAAGGCCGCAATGCCGCGCTGTTCGGCGGCCTGGCCGCCGGCGCGCTGCTCGGCGGCGCGCTCGTTGGAGCCACGCGCCCGGCCTATGCCGAACCCGCGCCTCCCCCGGTCGTCGTCTACGAGGAGCCGCCACCGGTCGTGTGCCATCGCGAGCGCCGCCCGCTCTTCGACGAGTACGGTGAGGTCGCAGGCTACCGGAACGTCAAGGTCTGCCAGTAAAACCAGCCGGCGCGCTGGCTCTCCCGCGTCAGTGCTGGGAGAGCCAGAGGCGCGCCTCGCGCTGGGCGGCGGCGATCTCGTCGGACGTCATCTCGTGCGCCAGTTCAGAGCGTACCGGGATGGCATCGCGGCAGCCCCTCATCGCGGCGATGTTCAGCCACTTGTGAGCCGCGATCCGGTCCACGTCGACCGACCGGCCGGCCGCGTACATCATCCCGAGTTCGAAAAAGGCCCGGCCATCTGCATCGTGCGCGGCATGCAGCGCAGCGGTGTCGGTGGCAATCTCCATACGCGCCATAACTCTGTCCTCTCCTCGATCCATCCAGGATCGCCCTCGTTCTTGAGTCCGGCAGCTTGACTACGCAATGCCGCCTCGGATGAGACAGATTTGAGCCGCATTTCTGCTAAGGGTGCGTGAATCCGCGCCCTGAATCATTTGTGAACGTTTCAATCGAAAGCTGCATTTGAGTGGAAAATCCGGCCCAATTTGACGCATTATGGGCCGGATCTGTCCAGAATGGCCGGAATGCCTTCAGAAGGCGTTCACCATCGCTACAATCTGGCGGAAGTACCTTCCTTCAACGCGCTCTCTGGTTGAACAAAACGGATTGCGCGGATTTGTCGGCGCTGAGGTCAAGCTTGTCATCCTTGACATCGACGGCCAGGCCACGCTGGACGGCGGGGCGCGCCAGCACCGTGTCCATCCACCGCTTCACGTGCGGGAAGTCGGCGATGTCCTGGCCCTGGCGTTCCCACCCGCGCGCCCATCCGATGATCGACATGTCGGCGATCGAGTACTCGCCCGCAACGAATTCGTTGTCCGCGAGCCGCCTGTTCAGCACGCCGTAGAGCCGGTTGGTCTCGTTGGTGTAGCGGTTGATCGCGTACTCGACCTTTTCCGGCGCATAGATGCGGAAGTGGTGGGTCTGGCCCAGCATCGGGCCGAAGCCCCCCATCTGCCAGAACAGCCACTCCTCCACCGCGACGCGCCGGCGCTCGTCGGACGGGTAGAACTGCCCGGTCTTGCGGCCGAGATACTGCAGGATCGCTCCCGACTCGAAGACCGAGATCGGCGCACCGCCGGGACCCGCGGGATCGACGATCGCCGGCATCCGGTTGTTGGGTGAGATCGCGAGGAACTCGGGCTTGAACTGGTCGCCCTTGCCGATGTTCACCGGAACGACGGTGTAGGGAAGCCCTGCTTCCTCCAGCATGATCGTGACCTTGTACCCGTTCGGGGTGGGCCAGAAATAAAGTTCGATCGGCGCGGGCGCGGCGCTCATGGGGGGCTCTCCTGTCGGATCTGCGCCGGGCGACTCGCGCCCGGCGGTGGCGTGTGGCAGGAACCTAGGGGCCGGCACCCGCCGTGGCCAGACTGCAACCGCTCACGGTCCGGCGATCCCGGTGCCTTGCATCCCCGGCACGGCGCAACATCTGAGGCACAGGCCTGGCTGTCTCATCCGGCGGTCAGGACGGAGCCTTTTCGACCCCGCCCTCGATCCGGATCAGCCAGGAGCCCGCCCGCGTGGAGATGCCAGAGTTCGCCCGGCCGGTGATCGCGTTCGTGCAGGAGCACGAGGAGTGGGCGATCCCCATCGTCTTCCTGCTCGCTTTCGGGGAATCGATCGCCTTCTTCTCCCTGCTCATCCCGGCGACCGTGCTTCTCTGGGGGATCGGGGCGCTGGTGGGCGTCAGCGGCATCTCGTTCTGGCCCATCTGGCTGGCCGCGGCCATCGGCGGCGGACTGGGCGACTGGCTCTCCTACTGGCTCGGCTACCACTTCCATGAGCCGATCTCGCGCATGTGGCCATTGTCCAGGAATCCGGGCCTGCTTCGGCGCGGTCACGCGTTCTTCGAGCGCTGGGGCATGGCCGGCGTGTTCTTCGGCCGTTTTGTCGGCCCGTTGCGGGCCGTGGTGCCCCTGGTCGCCGGGGCCTGCACCATGCCCTTTCTCGCCTTCCAGGTCGCTAATTGGACATCGGCTTTCCTGTGGTCCACCGTCATGCTGGGGGCAGGAGCATTCGGCCTGGAGTATCTGGGCTTCGGCATCAAGTGAGGGGAACCGGCCATGGCCGACGATCCCGGGCGGATACCCTTCGAGAAACACCGCTTCCGCAGCGCGGTGGCCTATTACGGGCACCGCACCGCCTATCCTCCCGCCCTGATCGACTGGGTGGCGCGACGGACGGCGCTGGGGCCGTCTGACCGGGTGCTCGACCTCGGCTGCGGGCCCGGCACGCTGGCCGTGCCATTCGCCCGCCTCGGCTGCGAGGTCGTCGCGCTCGACCCCGAGCCCGCCATGCTGGCCGCGGCCCGGAGTGCCGCCCAGCGCGAGGGCGTGACGGTGACCCTCGTCGAAGCCTCGTCCGACGACCTGGAGGCCATCGACGGGCCCTTCCGCATCGTCACCATGGGCCGCTCCTTCCACTGGATGGACCGCCAGCCGACGCTGGAGGCGCTGGAGCGGCTGGTCGAGCCGGGTGGTGCCGTGGTCCTGTTCGGCGACGAACGCCTCTGGGACGACGGCTGGCGCGCCGTCTACGACCGGCTGGCGGAGGCCTACGACACCGGCGGTCTCACGGCCCGCGCCGCCCGGCGCGCGCCCGGCTGGCTGCCGCATGAGGCCGTGATGGCCGCTTCTCCCTTCCCCTGCATGGAGCGGCACGGCTTCGTCATGACCGAGACGCTGACAGCAGACGACATTGTCGGCCGCGCCTATTCCTACTCCGCGACCTCGCCCGACCGCCTGGCCGACCGGCGCGAGGAGTTCGAGGCGGAACTGCGGACCGCCCTCGCGGAGCTGTCCCCGGCCGACCGCTTCAGCGCCATCGTCGAGCCATGGGCGCTGGTCGCCGAGCGCGCGAACGGCGCCGTCCGGGGCCACGGCTGAGGCGCCGTTCCTTCCGCCATTCCTTCCGCCGTTCCTTCCAAAGGCGTGCTTGGTCGCCTCCGGGGCGGGTGCTATAGGGGCGCCGACATCCTGTCCGGCCGGTCCGGACCCCTGCCTGCGAGGATATGCCGATGGCGAAGATCAAGGTGGCCAACCCCGTCGTCGAACTCGACGGCGACGAGATGACCCGGATCATCTGGCAGCTGATCAAGGACAAGCTGATCCACCCTTATCTCGACGTCGACCTGCAGTACTTCGACCTCGGCGTTGAGCACCGCGACGCGACGAACGACAAGGTGACGGTCGAGGCTGCCGAGGCCATCAAGAAGGTCGGCGTCGGCGTGAAGTGCGCCACCATCACGCCCGACGAGGCACGCGTGAAGGAGTTCAACCTCAAGGAGATGTGGAAGTCGCCCAACGGCACGATCCGCAACATCCTGGGCGGCGTGATCTTCCGCGAACCCATCATCTGCCGCAACGTGCCGCGCCTCGTGCCCGGCTGGACACAGCCCATCATCGTCGGCCGCCACGCCTTCGGCGACCAGTACCGCGCCACCGACTTCAAGGTGCCCGGCAAGGGCCGCCTGACCATCAAGTTCGAGGGCGACGACGGCACGGTGATCGAGAAGGAGGTGTTCAAGTTCCCGGACGCCGGCGTCGCGATGGCCATGTACAACCTCGACGATTCCATCCGTGAATTCGCCCGCGCCTCGCTGAACTACGGCCTCAACCGCAAGTACCCGGTCTACCTCTCGACGAAGAACACGATCCTCAAGGCCTATGACGGCCGCTTCAAGGACATCTTCGAGGAGGTCTACCAGGCCGAGTTCAAGACGAAGTTCGATGCGCTCGGCATCACCTATGAGCACCGCCTGATCGACGACATGGTCGCCTCGGCGCTGAAGTGGTCGGGCGGCTACGTCTGGGCCTGCAAGAACTACGATGGCGACGTGCAGTCCGACATCGTCGCGCAGGGCTTCGGCTCGCTGGGCCTGATGACCTCGGTGCTGATGACGCCGGACGGCAAGATCGTCGAGTCCGAGGCCGCCCATGGCACGGTGACCCGCCACTACCGCGAGCACCAGAAGGGCAAGGAGACCTCGACCAACTCCATCGCCTCGATCTTCGCCTGGACCCGCGGCCTCGCCCACCGCGCCAAGCTCGACGACAATGCCGAGCTGGCCCGCTTCTCGGACACCCTGGAGAAGGTCTGCGTCGACACCGTCGAGGCCGGCTTCATGACCAAGGACCTCGCTCTGCTCGTCGGCGCCGAGCAGAAATGGCTGTCGACGACGGGCTTCCTCGACAAGATCGACGAGAACCTGAAAAAGGCGATGGCGGCCTGAGGCCGCCGCGACCTTCTGGTTGCCGCGTTGCTGCGCTCCTCGCAATGACGAGCGCGGAATTCACGCCATCCGACGTCATTGCGAGCGCAGCGAAGCAACCCAGGTCTGGGCCCTTCCGCCACCCTTGGGTTGCTTCGTCGCTGCGCTCCAACACCGGAATGAAACCACGCGTCTTCGGACGTGCTGCTGCAAGCTCCGCCCGTGCTTGCATGGCCACCGCCGGACGGCTGATGATGCCGCCGGGTGGCGGAGGACGGGAATGGACGGGCGAGAGCGAAAGCTGACCGGGGGATGCCAGTGCGGGGCCGTGCGCTATGCGCTGCACGCGCCGCCCGAGAAGGCCAGCATCTGCCATTGCCGCATGTGCCAGAAGGCCTTCGGCTCCTACTTCGCGCCGCTCGCGGGCGTGAAGCTGGCCGACTTCGAATGGACGCGCGGCGAGCCGGGCGTTTTCATGAGCTCCGACGCGGTGGAGCGTGGCTTCTGCCGCCAGTGCGGCACGCCTCTGACGTTCCGCTATACGGCCGAGGACATGATCGACGTGGCGTTGGGCAGCCTCGACGAACCGGCGCGCGTGCCGCCGACGATCGCCTATGGCGTCGAGAGCCGTATGCCGTGGTTCGACGCCCTCCCCGGCCTGCCGGGCCAGGTGACGTCGGACGATCCGCCGCCGACGCGGGACGGCCGCATCCAGAACCGGCAGCATCCAGACCACGACACGGACGGATAATGTGGAGCCTGGGTTTCCGGACCCGCGTCTTGCGACAGCGCGTCTGAAGACGCGCGGTCCGGCGCGGGCGGCCATGCGAGGACGGCCGAAGCGAGCCCGGTCAGGCGCCGTCTTCCTCGTTCGGCGACATCTCCTCCAGCGCCTCCCTGTGCTCGACGGTGCGGGAAGACCCGGCGGCGACGCGCTTCTCGGCCACGGCGCGGATGCGCTCTCCGATGTCGGGCCGCGACTCCATCAGCACCAGCAGGTCGGTAGCGTCGAGCACCAGGAGCTGCGTGCGCACCACCGCCCGCACCGTCGCGGAGCGCCGCGCCGCCTGCAGCACCGCTACCTCGCCGAAGAAATCGCCCGCCCCCAGCCTGTGCTCATGCTGGCTGCCCATCTCGATTGCCACCTGGCCCGAGCCGATGAAGTACATGCTGTGCCCCACCTCGCCGCGACGCACGATCACCTCGCCGGGCTCGGCGGAGTGCGAATGCAGGTACCGCATGATCTGCGCCACCTCCTCCGCGGTAAGGCTGGCGAACAGCGGGACACGCGCCACCATTCCCCAGGTGACCACGAAATCACGCCTGTGAATCGATTCGAGGAAGGCCGAAGAGATAATGCCGACCGGCAGGGCGAGCATGACGAGGCCCATCACAGCCGTGACGGAGGCCACCAGCTTGCCGAGCCAGGTGATGGGCACGGCATCGCCGTAGCCCACGGTCGCAAGCGTGACGATGGCCCACCACATGGCATCCGGAATGGTGCCAAACTTGTCCGGCTGGGCCCCACGCTCGACGATGTGCATGACGGATGCCGTGGCCACGACCACCCCGATCAGGATGACGAGGCAGGCCGTGAGCGCCCGCCGCTCGGTGACGACGGCGTCATAGAGCGAACTCAGGCCAGGCGAGTAGCGCGCCAGCTTCAGGAAGCGCAGCAGGCGGAAGACGACGAAGGCCTGGAAGTCCGCGGGAATGACATAGGCGAGGTAAAAGGGCACGACGGTGACGAGGTCGATGATCGCCGCGGGGCTGCGCGCATAGGCGAGCCGGGCGAGAGCGGGGCGCATGCGGCGATACTGCGGATAGTCCGGCGCAGCCCAGACGCGAAGGCCGTATTCGATCGTGAAAAGGACGAGCGACACGGCGTCGAGCCCGCGAAAGACCGGGCCGAACCCCGTCATCAGCTGCGGCACCGTTTCGAGAACGACGCTGGCGACGCTGACGACGATCCAGGCAATCAGCCCGGCATGGACGAGCCTTGCCGTGTTGTCGCCCGGGACTGTCTCCTCGAGGATCTCGTAGACACGCCGGCGCAGCCGCCGGCGCCCGCGGCGCTCGGCAGCCGTGCCGGAGCTTGCCATGTCAGGCGGCCGCGACGGCGGCCTGGATGGCGGCGAGAGCCTCCTCGGCCCGCGTCCCGTCCGGCCCGCCGGCCTGCGCCATGTCGGGCCGGCCGCCGCCGCCCTTGCCGCCGAGCTTCGCCGACCCTGCGCGCACGAGGTCGACGGCGTTGAAGCGGCTGGTGAGGTCGCCGGTGACGCCAACCACGACGCCGGCCTTGCCGTCCTCCGCGACGCCTACGATGGCCACGATGCCGGAGCCGATCTGCTTCTTGCCCTCGTCGGCCAGGCTTTTCAGGTCGCGCATCTCGATGCCGCTCACAGCGCGGGCGAGAAGCCTGATCCCGCCGACGTCCTGGACGCCGTCCGCAGCCGCCGCGCCGGCGCCACCGCCCATCGCGAGCTTCTTGCGCGCCTCGCTGAGCTCGCGCTCCAGCCGGCGCCGTTCCTCGATCAGGCCGGCGAGGCGCTCGGCCGCCTCGCCGGGCTGCGCCTTCAGCAGGCCGGTGAGGTCCTTCAGGATGCGCGCCTCGCCGACGAGGTGCAGCCGCGCGGCCTCGCCTGCCGCCGCTTCGATGCGGCGGACGCCGGAGGCGACCGCCCCTTCCGCAAGGATGGAGAGCAGCCCGATATCGCCGGTGCGCGCCACATGCGTGCCGCCGCAGAGTTCGATGGAGTAGGTTGACCCGGCATTCTGGCCGCCGGCGTTCGTTCCCATCGAAACGACGCGGACCTCCTCGCCATACTTCTCACCGAACAGGGCCCGGGCGCCGGACGCGATCGCCTCGTCGACGGCCATCAGGCGGGTCACGACCGGCTCGTTCTGCCGGATGACGCGGTTGACGATCGCCTCGACCCGGGTCAGCTCCTCCGGAGAGATCGGCTTGGGGTGCGAGAAGTCGAACCGCAAGCGCTCCGGCGCGACGAGCGAGCCCTTCTGTGCCACGTGGTCGCCGAGCACCTGCCGCAACGCCTCGTGCAGGAGGTGCGTCGCGGAATGGTTGGCACGCACGGCCGACCGGCGCTCATGGTCGACGACAAGTTCCAGCGCATCGCCGACGGCGACGCGGCCACTCTCCACTGAGACCTCGTGGACGAGAAGGTCGCCGAGCTTTCGCTGCGTGTCGTTGACCCGCAGGCTGGCGTCGGGGCCGAGCATCAGCCCGCAATCCCCCACCTGTCCTCCGGATTCGCCGTAGAAGGGCGTCTGGTTCAGGAGCACGAGGCCTTCCTCGCCCGACGCCAGCGCGTCGACCTGGCGGCCACCGCGCAGGATGGCGGTGACCACGCCCTCGGCCCGCTCCGTGTCGTAGCCCAGGAACTCGGTGGCCCCCACCTTCTCGCGCACCGCGAACCACTCGGATTCGGTGGCAGCCTCGCCGGAACCGGCCCAGGCGGCGCGGGCCATCTCCTTCTGGCGCTGCATCGCGGTGTTGAAGGCGTCGACGTCCACGCCGATGCCGCGGGCGCGCAAGGCGTCCTGCGTCAGGTCGAGCGGGAAGCCGTAGGTGTCGTAGAGCGTGAACGCCACCTCGCCCTTGAGGCTCTGGCCGGAGCCGAGGTCGCGCGTCTCGTCCTCCAGCATGGCGAGCCCGCGCTCCAGCGTCTTGCGGAAGCGCGTTTCCTCCAGGCGCAGCGTCTCGGTGATCAGAGCCTCGGCGCGCACCAGTTCGGGATAGGCGTGGCCCATCTCGCGCACGAGCGCCGGGACCAGGCGCCACATCAGCGGCTCGCGGGCGCCGAGCAATTCGGCGTGGCGCATGGCGCGACGCATGATGCGGCGCAGAACGTAGCCGCGGCCCTCGTTGGAGGGCAGCACGCCGTCGGCCACCAGGAAGGACGAGGCGCGCAGATGGTCGGCGATGACCCGGTGGCTCGCCTTGCGCGGGCCATCGGGATCCACGCCCGTCGCATCGGCGACGGCGCGGATCAGCGCCCGCATCAGGTCGGTCTCGTAATTGTCGTGCGTGCCCTGCAGGACGGCCGAGATGCGCTCCAGCCCCATGCCGGTGTCGATGGAGGGCTTGGGCAGCAGCAGACGCTCGCCGGGAGCGACCTGCTCGAACTGCATGAAGACGAGGTTCCAGATCTCGATGAACCGGTCACCGTCTTCGCCGGGCGAGCCCGGCGGGCCGCCGGGGATGTGGTCGCCGTGGTCGTAGAAGATTTCAGAGCACGGACCGCACGGGCCCGTGTCCCCCATCGCCCAGAAATTGTCCGAGGTCGCGATGCGGATGATCTTGGAGTCGGAAAGGCGGGCGATCCGCTTCCACAGCGAATGCGCCTCGTCGTCCTCCGAGTAGACGGTGACGATCAGCTTCTCGGCGGGGAGCCCATACTCTTTCGTGACCAGGTTCCAGGCGAGCTCGATGGCCCTTTCCTTGAAGTAGTCGCCGAAAGAGAAGTTGCCGAGCATCTCGAAGAAGGTGTGGTGGCGCGCGGTGTAGCCGACAT
>NZ_JCACDK010000012.1:0-75367 GCF_059501845.1 Alsobacter sp.
TCGCCGAGATCGAGACCGACAAGGCGACGATGGAGGTCGAGGCCGTCGACGAGGGTGTGCTGGCGAAGATCGTCGTGCCCGAAGGCACGTCGGACGTGCCGGTCAACCAGCTGATCGCGCTCATCGCCGGCGAGGGGGAGGACCCCACCTCGGTTGCGTCCTCGGGAGGCACCGCGGCGCCGGGCGCCAAGTCTCCCCAGAACGCGGCGGATATGGTCACTGCTGCGGCTCCGCCCTCGGCGGCTCAGGCGGCGGCCGCGCCGCAGTCGCAGGCCGCAGCCGGCAAGCCGGACGCGATCGCTGCCGCCGCTGTCGCAGCGGCTTCTCCTGCCCCAGCCGACAAGGTGGCCGAAGCCATGCCGGCCGCGCCCTCTGGCGACCGCGTTTTCGCCTCGCCGCTGGCGCGCCGCATCGCCCGTGAGGCCGGCCTCGACATCGGTTCGCTCAAGGGCTCCGGCCCGCACGGCCGCATCGTGGAGCGCGACGTGCGCGCGGCGCAGGATGGCGGCACCGGACGTCCTGCGGCGGCTCCGGCCGCTGTGGCCACACCGCCCGCGGCAAAGGCTCCCGCGGCAGCCCCGGCACCGGCCCCGCTGGCCATGCCTGCGTCCGACGACGCCGTGAGGCGGCTGTTCGAGCCAGGCAGCTTTGAAGAGGTGCCGCACGACAATATGCGGAAGGTCATTGCCCGGCGCCTGCTGGAAGCGAAGCAGACCATTCCGCACTTCTACCTGTCTGTGGACTGTGAGCTGGACGCGCTTCTCGCCATCCGCGAGCAGATCAACGCGTCGGCCTCGAAGGACAAGGACGGCAAGCCGGCCTTCAAGGTCTCGGTCAACGATTTCGTCATCAAGGCGCTGGCTCTCGCCCTCGTCCGTGTGCCGGAGGCCAACGTCACCTGGACGGAGACGGCCATGCTCAAGCACAGGCATGCCGACATCGGCGTGGCCGTGTCCATTCCAGGCGGGCTGATCACCCCGGTGGTGCGAAAGGCCGACACCAAGACGCTGAGCGTCATCTCCAACGAGATGAAGGACTACGCGGCACGGGCCAAGGCCCGGAAGCTGAAGCCCGAGGAGTACCAGGGCGGCACGTCAGCCGTTTCGAACCTCGGCATGTTCGGCATCAAGAGCTTCTCGGCCGTGATCAACCCCCCGCACTCCTCGATCCTCGCTGTCGGGGCGGGCGAGCAACGCGTCGTTGTCAAGAACGGCCAGCCGGCAGTGGCGACGGTCATGACGGCAACGATGTCGACGGACCACCGGGCGGTGGACGGTGCTCTGGGCGCGGAACTGATCGGCGCCTTCAGGCAGCTGATCGAGAATCCGATGGGGATGCTCGTCTAGATCCAGGCGTTGACTTGGCCCCGGTCACGGCCGATCTGAAGGGCATTGCTTCCTTCATTTCAGTCATGGACGGGGATTTCAGATGTCGGAGCCCAGAGACATGCTCATTCCAATGTTGCAAGAGATGCGTGAGGAAATGCGGTCTGAATTCAGTTCCGTGAGAGAGCGTCTCGATCGGCTCGAAGGCGGGCAAAAGTCGATCCGGAATGCCATTACCCACGAAACGGTTCTGTCAAAGTTTCTCCTCGGAGATTTTGAAGAGCGGCTCGCGGTTCTGGAGGGCCGCGTAGCAGAGCTCGGATCCTTACCGAACAAGTAGCTTCGAGTAGAGGCTTATCTTCGAAAACTCCAATCGGCATTCCGCAAACAGCGAAGGCTAAGTCCGCGGCCTCCGCAACAGCTCGAGGGGCAGCCATGGCCGACAGCTACGACGTCATCATCATCGGCGGAGGCCCGGGCGGATATGTGGCGGCGATCCGCTCGGCCCAGCTTGGCTTCCGGACGGCTGTGGTGGAGCGCGAGCATCTGGGCGGCATCTGCCTGAACTGGGGCTGCATCCCCACCAAGGCGCTGCTCCGCTCGGCCGAGGTCTACCACTATTTCCAGCATCCGCAGGCCTATGGCCTTTCGACCCAGAATGTCGGCTTCGATATCGGGGCGGTGGTGAAGCGCTCGCGGGGCGTCTCGGGCCAGCTCAATGGCGGCGTCGGGTTCCTCATGAAGAAGAACAAGATCGACGTCATCTGGGGCGAGGCGACGATCACGAAAATTGGCGAGGTCAAGGTTGGCAAGCCGACCAAGCCCGCCATGCAGCCGGCTCACCCTGCCCCGAAGGGAGTGCTCGGCGAGGGCACCTACAAAGCGAAGCACATCGTGGTCTCCACGGGCGCGCGTCCCCGGGCGCTGCCCGGCATCGAGCCCGACGGCAAGCTGATCTGGACGTATTTCGAGGCGATGGTGCCGCCGGTCATGCCGAAGTCACTGATCGTGATGGGGTCGGGCGCGATCGGTATCGAGTTCGCCTCGTTCTACCGCACCATGGGCGCGGAGGTGACGGTCATCGAGCTCCTGCCGCAGATCCTGCCGGTGGAGGACGCCGAGATCGCCGGCATCGCGCGCAAACGCTTCGAGAAGCAGGGCATCAAGATTCTCACCGGCGCCAAGGTGACCAAGGTCGAGAAGGGCGCAAACGGCGTCACCGCCACGGTCGATGATGGCAAGGGCGTGCAGACGCTCTCTGCCGAGAGGCTGATCTCGGCCGTGGGCGTGGTCGGCAACGTCGAAGGTCTCGGCCTGGAAGCGCTCGGCGTCGCCATGGAGCGTGGCACCATCAAGACCGACGGGATGGGCCGCACCAACGTTGCCGGCATATACGCGATCGGCGATGTCGCCGGCCCGCCCATGCTGGCGCACAAGGCCGAGCACGAGGGCGTCATCTGCATCGAGGCCATCAAGGGAATGCATGTCCACCCGATGGACAAGCTGAAAATCCCGGGCTGCACCTACTGCAACCCGCAGGTCGCCTCCGTCGGCCTCACCGAGGCCAAGGCCAAGGAAGCCGGCTACACGGTCAAAGTCGGCCGCTTCCCCTTCGTCGCCAACGGCAAGGCGATTGCGCTGGGCGAACCGGACGGGCTCGTAAAAACCGTCTTCGACGCGAAGACCGGCAAGCTCCTCGGCGCGCACATGGTCGGTGCGGAGGTCACCGAGCTCATCCAGGGCTACGTCGTCGCCATGAACCTGGAGACGACGGAGGAGGACCTGATGCATACGGTCTTCCCGCACCCGACCCTTTCGGAGATGATGCACGAAAGCGTGCTCGACGCGTATGGGCGGGTGATCCACACCTGATCGGCCGGACGAAGACAGGGGCAATCGGATGGACCAGACCTATGCGGCGCTCGGCCAGCCCGGCGTCGGCTTCTTTTCCATGTTGGTCATAGGCTTGCTCGCCGGTTGGATCGCGGAACGGATTACGGAATCCGACCACGGCCTGCTCACCAACCTCCTCGTCGGCATCGCCGGCGCGTTCGTCGGCGGAAAGCTGGCCGAAGTGCTGAACATCCCCGTCTTCGGCTTCTTCCGGACGCTGGTCGCCGCCATTGCGGGTGCTGTCATCGTGCTATGGCTGTGGCGGAAGGTGAGGGGCAGGCCGGCTTGAGCATAGCCGCCCCGCGGGGGAGGCAACCGGTCGCCCTTGCCGCCGTGGGTTTGAAGGACTAGGTGGACCGTCAACGGCGTCCCGAATGCGGGCCGCGACAGGAGTTTGGCATGGCAGTCCTTCTGGACACGCTCGGCAGGGATCCACGGCGCACGCTGGAGCGTCCCCGCCATCCCGAGAAGGAGCACAAGCCTGACCAGCCCGTCGCCCGCAAGCCGGACTGGATCCGCGTCAAGGCACCGGGCTCACCGCAATGGGCCGAGACAAACCGCATCGTCCGCGAGAACGGCCTTGTCACGGTGTGCGAGGAGGCCGGCTGCCCGAATATTGGCGAGTGCTGGGAGAAGAAGCACGCCACCTTCATGATCATGGGCGACACGTGCACGCGCGCCTGCGCGTTCTGCAATGTGCGCACCGGCATGCCGCAGCCGCTCGACCCGGATGAGCCGGAGGCGGTCGCAGATGCGGTCGCCAAGCTCGGCCTCACCCACGTCGTGATCACCTCGGTCGACCGCGACGACCTCGCCGACGGCGGGGCAGGGCACTTTGCCCAAGTGATCCGGGCGATCCGGGCAAAGAGCCCGGGCACGACGATCGAGGTGCTGACGCCCGACTTCCTGCGCAAGGACGGCGCGCTGGAGATCGTCGTCGAGGCGCGGCCCGACGTGTTCAACCACAATCTCGAAACGGTGCCGTCCAAGTACCTGAAGGTTCGTCCAGGCGCCCGCTACTTCCACTCGATCCGCCTCCTGCAGCGGGTCAAGGAGCTGGACGCCACCATCTTCACCAAGTCCGGCATCATGGTCGGGCTCGGCGAGGAGCGGAACGAGGTGCTCCAGCTGATGGACGACCTGCGCTCCGCGGAGGTGGACTTCCTGACCATCGGTCAATACCTGCAGCCGACCAAGAAGCATCATCCGGTCATCCGCTTCGTTCCGCCCGACGAGTTCAAGGGCTACGAGACGGTGGCGATGACGAAGGGCTTCCTGCTCGTCTCCGCCTCGCCTCTGACGCGCTCGTCGCACCATGCCGGCGAGGACTTCGCGCGGCTCAGGGCCGCCAGGATCGCCCGCCTCGGGCGCTGAGAAACCATGCCATCCTTCCGCTCCACACGGCGGGTGAGACATTCGCCCGCCGACATGTTCGACCTTGTCGCCGACGTCGAGCAGTACCCGCAGTTCCTGCCGCTTTGCGAGGACTTGAAGGTGCGCAAGCGTGGCCCCGGCCCGACCGAGGGGACCGAGCTGCTCGTGGCGGACATGACGGTGGGCTACAAGGCCATTCGCGAGACATTCACCAGCCGTGTCACGCTGGACCGGCCCAAGCTGAAGATCCTCGTGGAATACATCGACGGGCCGTTCCGCCACCTCGAGAACAGGTGGACATTCGGAGAAGACCCTGACGGTTGCATGATTGAGTTCTACATCACGTACGAGTTCCGCAGCCGCATGTTGGGCCTGCTGATGGGTGCGATGTTCGACAAGGCGTTCCGCAAGTTCGCGGAGGCCTTCGAGCAGCGGGCAGACCGGGTGTACGGCGTCGCACCACGCCCGGCGGCGACGGCCTGAGCGCGTCCCCGGTGCGTCAGCGCGCGGCTTTTTCGATCAGCTCGAGAGCGTCGCGAACAGCGGCGGCACGGATGCCGGAGCGGCCGAGGTCGCCATAGCGCCGTTCGAGATGCACGGTGCCGCCGCCACGGCGCGCCGCCGCGAAATGGACCAGTCCAACGGGCTTGGCGTCGCTTCCGCCCCCGGGTCCGGCGATGCCCGTGATGGCAACGGCGACGTCGGCGTCCGAATGCGACACTGCTCCCTCGGCCATGGCGCGGGCGACCGGCTCGCTGACCGCACCGTGCGTGGCGATCAGATCGGCGGGGACGCCGAGCATCTCCGTCTTGGCGGCATTCGAGTAGGTGACGAAGCCCCGGTCGACCACGTCGGACGAACCGGGGATCGCCGTCAGCGCTGCCGCCACGAGCCCTCCCGTACAGGACTCCGCCGTCGCTGCCCTCAGCCCGAGCGTCCTCAGGTGCGCCAGCAGCTCGGCGACCCGCGATTCCATGTCATGGCCGATGTCCAGGAAGCTCATCCCTCGTCTCCCGACGGCATCAGGGCCGACACGACGACGTGGGCCGCAAGCCCCTCCCGCCGACCGGTGAAGCCCATCTTTTCCGACGTCGTCGCTTTCAGTCCGATACGGCCGGCGGCAATGCCGCAGAGCTCGGCAAGCCGCAACCGCATGGCGTCCCGGTGCGGCCCGACGCGCGGCGCCTCGCAGACGAGCGTCACGTCGACATTGGCCAAACGGCCGCCGCGGGCGCGCAGCCTTTCGATCGCAAACGTGACGAAGCGGTCTGAGGACGCGCCCGCCCACTGCGGATCGGACGGCGGGAAGTGCACTCCGATATCGCCGTCGGCGAGCACGCCGAGGATCGCGTCGGTAAGGGCGTGCAGCACAACATCTCCGTCCGAATGAGCCTTGATGCCCACTGCGTGCGGCACGGCGATGCCGCCGAGCATCACCGGCCCCTCGCGCGCGGGGTCGAAGGCGTGCACGTCGTAGCCGGAGCCGACGCGCGGCTCGAGGCTGGGAATGAGGCGGTCCTGGGCAGCCAAGAAGTCCTCCGCTGTGGTCAGTTTCAGATTGCCGGCTTCGCCCTCGAAGACGTGGACGGCATGCCCCGCCCATTCCAGCACGGCCCCATCGTCGGTCAGACCCTCCAAGCGTTCCGCAAGGGCGCGCCGATGTGCATCCAGCAGAGCCGGGAAGCGGAAGGCTTGGGGCGTCTGCACCGCGCGCAACGCGGAACGGGGAGGGGTGTCCACGATGCGGCCGTCCGCGTCGATGCGCTTCACCGTGTCGACCAGGGGTATACCCGGCACCGCTGCCCCATGGCGCAGGGCGGCTGCGATGGCGCGATCGATCAGCTCGGGGCTTGCGAACGGCCGGGCAGCATCGTGCACCAGGACGATGTCTGGCCGCGTGTCATTGGCCGCGAGCGCTTCCAGCCCGGCCAGCACGGAGGATTGGCGCGTCGTACCGCCGGCCACGGGACCGGCGAGCTTGCCGCTGAGACCGCTGGCGCACTCTTGATAGAGGTCCTCATCCTGTTTGCGGATCGCGCAGATCACCCTTGCGATATCGGGATGGACGGTGAAGAGCCGAAGTGCTCTACGCAGCACCCGTTCGCCGGCGAGGAACCGGTATTGCTTGGGCAGGCCGGCGCCGGCCCGCTCGCCGCTTCCTCCGGCCACCACGAGTGCTGCAACGACAGGACCGCCTGCACGGCCCGACGGATCAGAAAGCGCTGAAGTCATGTGTCAGGAGTGGCGCAAGAGCCGCTGCCGGTCAAACGGCAGGCGGAACGACCGCCCTCACCAGGCAGGACGCGGCACTATCAACTCTTGTTGCAGCGCACAAAACGTGATTAGGATGCAGGCAGTCAGCGGTAGTGCCCAAAATTGATGCAGATATCGAAGTCCACCCCCCGAGGGCTGTCGATCGGACCGGTCGAGCTTGCCGGCCGCGTTTTGCTCGCCCCAATGTCGGGCGTCACCGACGCCGGGTTCCGAAGGATCGCGATGCGCTACGGCGCTTCTGCCGTCGTGTCGGAGATGGTCGCGTCGGACGAGTTGGTCAGGGGCTCCGCCGAGGCAAGACTGCGGGCTGAGGGGGACGGGATCGCACCCCACATCGTGCAGCTCGCCGGATGCCAGGCCGGCTGGATGGCGGAGGCCGCGAAGGTTGCAGAAGCGTCCGGAGCCGACGTCATCGACATCAACATGGGTTGCCCCGCCAAGAAGGTGACGGGTGGCCTCGCCGGGTCAGCTCTGATGCGCGACCTCGAACACGCGACGGCGCTGATCGAGGCCACCGTGTCCGCCACCACTCGCCCTGTGACGGTGAAGATGCGTCTCGGCTGGGACGATGCGAGCCTGAACGCTCCTGAACTCGCCCGGCGCGCCGAGGCCTCCGGGGCAAGGCTCGTCACGGTTCACGGACGCACGCGCTGCCAGTTCTACAAGGGCGAGGCGGACTGGGCGGCCGTCGCGCGCGTCAAGGAAGCGGTCGGCATCCCGGTGGTCGTCAACGGCGACTGCGCCGGCCTTGCGACCGCGAAGCGCATGCTGGCCGAGTCCGGCTGCGACGGCGTGATGCTGGGGCGCGCCACACTGGGACGGCCCTGGCTGGCCGGCATGATCGCGCGCGGCCTTCATGGCGAGCCGGCACCGGCCCCAGCCTTCCGCGACCGCCTTCTCGCGGCGCTCGAGCATTATGACTACCTGCTGACCGCGTTCGGGCGCGAGGTCGGCTTGCGCCACGCGCGCAAGCACCTTGCCGCCTATTCAGACGATTTCGCCCGCGAGGGTGGCCGGGCCGATCCGGCCCTCAGGCTCAGGCTCGTCACCAGCGACGATCCTTCCATTGTGGTCGCCACGCTCCACGCCCTGTTCGATCTCGCCGAACTGGAGGACGCCGCATGAACGTCCATCGCGACGGCTTCCCGTCGAAGCCGGCTCCGTCGGCAGGAGGGCAGGGGGACGCGATTGTCAACGCTCTCCCGCTTCCCGTGCTCCTCGTCGACGAGGTGAACAGGATCGTTGAGGCGAACTCGGCCGCCGAGGCCTTTTTCGAGACGAGCCGCTCTTTGATCCTGCGCAACAAGCTCGAAGAGCTCCTGCCCTTCGGGTCGCCCGTCGTGGCGCTCGTCGACGAAGCCCGCCGGCGGGGCGGCAGCATGAACGAGTACCGCGTGGACGTTGGCACGCCGCGCATCGGCGGCGACCGGGTGGTGGACGTTTTCGTGGCTCCGGCCGGCGAAGGCGATGCACGCGTGGTACTTCTGCTGCAGGAACGGACAATTGCCGAAAAAATAGACAGGCAACTCACCCACCGCGGCGCGGCCAGGTCCGTCAGCGCGCTCGGCTCGATGCTGGCGCACGAAATCAAAAACCCCCTTTCGGGCATTCGCGGAGCTGCGCAATTGCTCGAAACCTCCGTCAACGACGCTGATCGCAGCCTGACCCGCCTCATCTGCGAGGAGACAGACCGCATCGTGAAGCTCGTTGACCGGTTCGAGGACTTCGCCGACGGGCGGCCGCTCGAGCGCGAGCCGGTGAACATCCATGCGGTGCTGGAGCACGTGAAGCGGCTCGCTGCCTCGGGCTTCGCCCGTCACATTCGTCTTGTGGAAACCTACGATCCTTCGCTGCCGCCGGTGCTCGGCAACCGCGACCAGCTGATCCAGGTGTTCCTGAACCTCGTGAAAAATGCGGCCGAAGCTATCGGCCACGATGCCCTCGACGGGGAGATCGAGCTGACCACCGCTTTCAGGCCCGGCGTGCGGCTGACCATCCCGGGCAGCCGGGAGCGCGTCAGCCTGCCGCTCGAGTTCTGTGTGCGAGACAACGGCCCCGGCGTGCCTGACGATCTCGTCCGGCACCTGTTCGACCCGTTCGTGACGACCAAGCAATCGGGCAGTGGCCTCGGACTTGCACTGGTTGCCAAGATTGTGGGCGATCACGGCGGGGTCGTGGAGTGCGAGTCCCTGCCGCGACGGACGACGTTTCGCGTGCTGATGCCGATGCACATCTCGCGGGATGGACGCGCCGCCGACCTTTGATGGGGAACACATGCCGAGCGGTACCATTCTCGTAGCGGACGACGACGCGGCAATCAGGACGGTCCTCAACCAGGCCCTGGCAAGGGCGGGATACGAGGTGCGTTCGACTGGAACCGCCTCGGCCCTGTGGCGCTGGGTGGCCGCCGGCGAGGGTGATCTTGTCGTCACCGACGTGGTGATGCCGGACGAGAATGCCTTTGACGTCCTGCCGCGGATCAAGAAGCTTCGCCCTGACTTGCCGATCATCGTCATGAGCGCGCAGAACACGTTCATGACGGCCATCAAGGCCTCCGAGCGTGGCGCCTACGAGTACCTGCCCAAGCCCTTCGACCTGAAGGAGCTGATGGCCATCGTGGCACGGGCGCTGTCGCGGCCGACCGCACCCGCCGCGGCCGAAGTCGAACAGCCGGAGGAGATACCGCTGGTCGGCCGCTCCCCGGCCATGCAGGAGATCTACCGGGCTCTTGCCCGCCTGATGCAGACCGACCTGACGGTGATGATCACCGGCGAGTCCGGCACCGGCAAGGAACTCGTCGCGCGGGCCCTGCACGATTACGGCAAGCGCCGGAAGGGCCCCTTCGTCGCCGTCAACATGGCGGCCATCCCGCGCGACCTGATCGAGAGCGAGCTGTTCGGCCACGAGAAGGGTGCCTTCACCGGCGCACTTCAGCGCGCCTCCGGCCGCTTCGAGCAGGCGGAGGGCGGGACGCTTTTCCTCGACGAGATCGGCGACATGCCGATGGAGGCACAGACGAGGCTCCTGCGCGTCCTGCAGCAAGGCGAGTATACGACGGTCGGCGGGCGAACGCCCATTCGCACCAATGTCCGCATCGTCGCCGCCACCAATAAGGACCTGCGGATCTCCATCCAGCAGGGATTGTTCCGCGAGGACCTCTTCTTCCGCCTCAACGTCGTGCCGCTGCGCCTGCCGCCTCTGCGCGAGCGCACCGAGGACATCTCGGATCTCGCGCGGCACTTCTTCAACCTCGTGGAGAAGGAGGGGCTGCCCCGAAAGCAGCTGGACTCTGCGGCGCTCGACCGGATGCGCAAGTACCGGTGGCCCGGCAACGTCCGCGAACTCGAGAACCTGATTCGCCGCCTGGCAGCCCTTTATCCACAGGAAACGATCACGGCCGCCCTCATCGACGCCGAACTGGCCGAGCCGGCCGTCTCCGGCAATGGCGCAGCGCGTAACGAGGTTTCCGGGGACGAAACGCTCAGCGGCTCGGTGGAACGCCACCTGAACCAGTACTTCAACGACTTCAAGGGGGAGCTGCCCCCGCCGGGTCTCTACCACCGCGTGCTGCGCGACATCGAGGAGCCGCTGATCGGCGCCGCGCTGGCCGCAACTCGCGGCAACCAGATCAAGGCGGCGGAACTGCTGGGCCTCAACCGGAACACCCTGCGCAAGAAGATCCGGGACCTCGACATCCAGGTGATCCGCTCTGCCCGCTGAGGCCTGGGTGGGGGATCGTGCGCCCCACTCTTGCCGCCTTTGCGTAATCATGGTGCAACACTGTTGCCGGGCCGCATCACACTCCCGGCGTGTCTCTCCACCGTGACCGACGCAGGACGATGCATCCCGGCGTGAGCCTAGCCCTTCCCGAACCCAACGAACCGTCGGCCGCAGGCTCTCGCGAGGGCAGGCGGTTCTGGACGGTGCTCGGCCTGTTCGCGCTGGTGCTCGCGCTGTCGGCCGCGCTGGCGACTTTTCTCATCCTGATCGGCGTACTCGCTCTTCCGGTTACGGAGACGCATCTCTACCTGATCAACGGCGTTCCGATCGCCCTGCTCCTGTGGGTCGTCGGGGGCCAAGCTCTTTCGCTGTTCAGGGCCCGCCGGGCAGGCCTTGCAGCCTCTGCGCTCCACGCACGGATCGTCGGACTGTTCGCGCTGGTGGCCACCGCGCCGATCGTGCTCGTCATGATGGCGGCGGTGGGCTGGATGCTCGTAGAGCGCGGCCTCGACAACCAGTTCAGCTTCTACATCCGCGGCTTCCTGACGACGTCGACAGACGTGGCACGCGCCTACCAGGAGCTGCAGTGCCGCACGATCGGCCGCGAGATCAACCTGATGGCGGCCGACATCAGCCGGGCCCGTCCGGCCCTGGAGCAGAACCGCGACTTTTTCCGTGACTTCATGCGCTCGCGTGCGGTGTTCCTCGGCTTCCCCGTGGCGATGCTCATCAAGGCAGACCTCACCGTCATCGAGCGGATCGAGGTGAAGCCGATGGAGGGGCTACCGCCCGTCAGCAAGGAAGACATCGCGGCGGCTGCAGACCTGGAAGCGTGGTGCCTCATCCCGCAGACGGGCAACGTGTTCCGCGGCGTGCTCAAGGTGCCGGCCTTCGAGGACGCCTACCTCGTCGTGGCGCGCGCCATCGATCCGAAGGCGCTGGAGTTCCCGGCTGCGGCGGAACAGGCGCGGGTCACCTATGAGGGCGTCTCCGAGCGCAAGCGCGAGCTGCAGATCGAGTTCGCGACGCTCTACGCCATGATTTCCATCATCCTGCTTCTGTCGGCGACGTGGATCGGGCTGAACTTCGCCAACTACCTCGTGGCTCCCGTGCGCAGGCTGATCAATGCGACGGACCAGGTCGCGTCGGGCAACTTCTACGTGCAGGTCCCCTCGCGCCGAACCGAAGGCGATCTCGGCCATCTCGCCGAGACCTTCAACAAGATGACGGCCGAGCTTCGCCTGCAGCACGACAGGCTCACCGCCGCCCGCGATCTCATCGACCGGCGCCGCCGCTTCACGGAGGCCGTCCTGTCGGGCGTGTCCGCCGGCGTCATCAGCATCGACGGGAGAGGACTGATCACCGTCGTCAACCCGTCGGCCGAGCGCCTGCTGCATTCCGGCAAGGACAGGCTGATGGGCAAGCCGGTCATCGAGGCCGTGCCCGAACTCACCCCCATCGTCGCGGAAGCCCTGGGCGAGAGGCCGCGCCTGCCCGCGAGCCACATCGCGATCCAGCGTGGCGGGCTCGACCGCATGCTGATGGTCCGGGTCGCGCAGGAGCACGGCGAGGACGGCGAGGCCGGCGCGATCATCACGCTGGACGACATCACGGACCTCGTCACCGCCCAGCGCACCGCCGCCTGGGCCGACGTGGCGCGCCGCATCGCCCACGAGATCAAGAACCCGCTGACGCCGATCCAGCTTTCCGCCGAGCGCATCCGTCGCAAGTACGGCAAGCTGATCACCACAGACCGCGAAATATTCGACCAGTGCACGGACACGATCGTGCGGCAGGTCGACGACATCAAGCGGATGGTGGACGAGTTCTCGTCCTTCGCCCGCATGCCCAAGCCGACGCCGGAGGTCGAGGATCTCGCCGGTACGGTCCGGCAGGTCGTGTTCCTGATGCGGGTGGGAAATCCCGAACTGGCGATCGAGGACCGGCTTCCGGATGGTCCCGTGATGGCTCGCTTCGACCGGCGGCTGCTGTCCCAGGCCGTGACCAACATCATCAAGAACGCCACCGAGGCGATCTCCGCCGTGCCCGCCGAAGAGCGCGGCGAGGGGCGGATCGAAGTCGCCGTGACGTCGCAGGGCGGACAGGTGGCGGTCACCATCATGGACAATGGAAAGGGCTTCCCGAAGGAGCACCGCAACCGGTTGCTGGAGCCCTACATGACCACGCGCGACGGCGGCACGGGCCTCGGCCTGGCCATCGTCGGGAAGATCCTCGAGGAGCACGGGGGCGGCATCGAACTCCTCGACAGGCCGGACGGCGCGCGCGGCGCGGTCGTCAGGCTCTGGCTGCCGGAAGAGGGCGCAGTGCTCGCCCCGGTAGCCGACAAGACCGCCGACGCGCTGGAGAAGACGCCGTGAGTACACGCCTTCTCCCCACAACTCGAACCGGACAAGAAAGGGGGACGCGATGGGCGCGGACATCCTGATCGTTGACGACGAAGCGGACATCCGCGATCTCGTCGCCGGCATTCTCGACGACGAGGGCCACCGATCGCGGACTGCGGGAAATGCGGACGAGGCATTGGCGTCGATCGAGTCGCGACGACCGCAGCTGGTGTTCCTGGACATCTGGATCCAGGGCAGCCGCCTCGACGGCCTGCAGATCCTCGACATCGTCAAGGAGCAGCATCCCGACCTTCCCGTGGTCATGATCTCCGGCCACGGCAACATCGAGACGGCCGTGTCGGCCATCAAGCGGGGCGCCTACGATTTCATCGAGAAGCCGTTCAAGGCCGACCGGCTGGTGCTGGTGGCGGAGCGGGCGCTCGAGGCCTCGCGCCTCAAGCGCGAGGTGAAGGAGCTTCGCCAGAAATCGGTGCAGGCGAGCCGCATCGTCGGTCATTCGCAGTCGACCAACCAGCTCCGGCAGACGATCGAGCGCGTCGCGACCACCAATGCGCGCATCATGATCTCCGGTGCGCCAGGCAGCGGCAAGGAGCTCGCGGCGCGCACCATCCACGGGCTCTCCAGCCGTGCCAACGGGCCGTTCGTCGCCATCAACGCGGCCACGATCACGCCGGACACGATGGAGAGCGAGCTCTTCGGCGTGGAGGGGACGGATGGCCGTACCCGCAAGGTCGGCGCGCTGGAGGAAGCCCATGGCGGCACGCTCTACCTCGACGAGGTCGCGGACATGCCGCGCGAGACACAGGGCAAGATCCTGCGCGTGCTGGTCGACCAGAACTTCCAGCGTGTCGGCGGGACGACCCGGGTTCATGTCGACGTCCGCGTGATCTCCTCGACGGCCCGAGACCTCGCGGCCGAGATCGGTGCCGGGCGATTCCGTGAGGACCTCCTGCATCGCCTGAACGTGGTCCCCGTTCGGGTGCCCAGCCTGGCCGAGCGGCGCGAGGACATTCCGGAACTGATCACCTATTTCATGGAGCAGATCTCGGCGTCGTCCGGCCTGCCCAAGCGCACCATCGCGCAGGATGCGCTGGCGGTGCTTCAGTCGCACGACTGGCCCGGCAACATCCGGCAGCTGCGCAACAACATCGAGCGCCTGCTGATCCTCGCCGAAGGCGATCCCGCGGCGGAGATCACCGCGGACCTGCTGCCCTCCGAGGTCGGGGCGCTGGTTCCCACCACCCCCAGCGGTCTCGGCGGCGAGCGGCTGATGTCGCTTGCCCTGCGCGAGGCGCGTGAGATCTTCGAGCGGGAATACCTGATCGCCCAGATCAGCCGGTTCGGAAACAACATCTCGCGCACGGCCGAGTTCATCGGCATGGAACGCTCGGCACTCCACCGCAAGCTCAAGTCGCTCGGAATCGGCTAGTCATGGACGCCGGCCGGCGTTGCCGCCGGCCTCGCCCGAGAAGTCTCCAGAATGCTCCGGAGGAGCCATGAGCCGGATCGCCTATGTCAATGGCCGCTATGTTCCGCTGTCGCAGGCGTCTGTGAACGTCGAGGATCGTGGCTACCAGTTTGCCGACGGCGTCTACGAGGTGTGCGAGGTGCTGGGCGGCAGGCTGGTGGACGAGACCCGCCATCTCGACCGGCTGGACCGTTCGCTGAAGGAACTGCGCATCGGCTGGCCGGTCGGCCGGCTCGCGCTCGGCGCCATCCTGCGCGAGACAGTGGCCCGCAACCGGGTCCGTGAGGGCATGGTCTACGTGCAGGTGACACGCGGCGTTGCCCGCCGCGACCACGCATTCCCGGACAGGCTCGTGAAGCCGGCCCTCGTCGTCACCGCCCGCTCTAACGACAGGGTCGCGGCAGAGGCGCTGGCGTCGAAGGGCATCGCCGTCGTCACCACCCCCGAAAACCGCTGGGACCGCGTCGACATCAAGAGCGTGAGCCTCCTGCCGAACGTGCTGGCCAAGCAGCTCGCCAAGGAGGCCGGTGCGAAGGAGGCCTGGTTCGTCGACGCGAAAGGCTGCGTGACCGAGGGGTCGTCGACCAATGCGTGGATCGTGACGAAGGACGGCTCTCTCGTGACCCGGCAGGCCGACCACCGGATCCTGCGCGGCGTGACGCGGACCGGCATCATGGATCTGCTGAAGGGCCGTAACCTGAAGGTCGAGGAGCGCGCGTTCACCGTGGAAGAGGCGAAGAACGCGGCAGAGGCCTTCACCAGCTCGGCGACGATGCTAGTGATGCCCGTCGTTTCCATAGATGGAACGCCGGTCGGCGACGGCCATCCCGGCCCTGTAGCGCTGGCGCTGCGCGCCGGCCTGCACGACGTGACAGAGATCGCAAGCACAGCTATTCATGGGTGAAGGCGGGCTGGACCACGCTGCACCGTGGGCGGGGGAATAATCCCGGACAGCGTGACGGAGGGAATGTCTGGCGGCGCCGGTACAACGAAAGGTGGACGGTCACAAAGGCCGCCACGACAAGAACAGAGGCAGGGGCAACGACAATGGCCGCAGAGCGCACCCAGAACCTTCAGGACACCTTTCTCAATCATGTCCGCAAGAACAAGACGCCTCTCACGATCTTTCTCGTGAACGGGGTCAAGCTTCAGGGCGTTGTGACCTGGTTCGATAATTTCTGCGTGCTGCTGCGCCGGGACGGGCATTCGCAGCTCGTTTACAAGCACGCAATCTCGACCATCATGCCGGGCCATCCGGTGTCGCTGTTCGAGCCCGACGAAAGCGGAGCCGTCTCCGCGAAGGAGTGACTTGACCCGTCCCCACCACCCTGGACAGGACGACAGCCAGACCCTCGACCGGCACGTGCCGGAACCGGAAGAGATGGCCGCCCGCGACACGCGGGCGCTCGTCGTCGGACCCTACGCATCGAAGCGCCGGACTGCCGCGGCAGACGATAAGCCCAATTTGCGTGAGCCGCAGGCCCGCATCGAGGAGGCCGTCGGTCTCGCTGCCGCCATCGATCTCGACGTTGCCGAAGGTCTGGTCGTGCCCGTGGCGGCCATTCGCCCTGCGACCTATCTCGGCAAGGGCAAGGTCGAGGAACTCGCCGGCCGCATCAAGGCCGACGGGATCGGCCTCGTCATGATGGACTGCGCGCTGTCGCCCGTGCAGCAGCGCAACCTCGAAAAGGCGTGGGGCTGCAAGGTCATCGATCGAACCGGACTGATCCTCGAGATCTTCGGCCGGCGGGCCCGCACGCGCGAGGGCTCGCTGCAGGTCGAACTCGCACATCTCGCCTATCAGAAGAGCCGCCTGGTGCGGTCCTGGACCCATCTCGAGCGCCAGCGCGGCGGCTTCGGCTTTCTGGGTGGCCCGGGCGAGACCCAGATCGAGGCAGACAGGCGGGTCATCCAGGAACGGATGGTGCGCATCGAGAAGGAACTCGAGGGCGTCAAGCGCACGCGCTCCCTGCACCGCGAGAGCCGGCGCAAGGTGCCTTACCCAGTGGTGGCGCTCGTCGGCTACACCAATGCCGGCAAGTCGACGCTCTTCAACCGCCTGACCTCGGCGGAAGTGCTGGCGCAAGACCTTCTCTTCGCGACGCTCGACCCGACCGCCCGCGTGGTTAAGCTGCCGCACGGTGCGCCGGTGATCCTCAGCGACACTGTCGGCTTCATCTCCGACCTGCCGACGATGCTGGTCGCCGCCTTTCGCGCGACGCTGGAAGACGTGGTGTCCGCCGACGTCATCCTGCATGTGCGCGACGTCTCCCACGGAGACACCGAGGCCCAGTCGGCGGACGTCATCTCGATCCTGCGTGACCTCGGCGTAGACCCGGACGACCACAGCCGGCTGATCGAGGTCTGGAACAAGGCCGACCTGCTTGCGCCCGAGGAGCGCGAGCGCATGGGCGGGGTGGCCGCGCACCGTCCCGTGGAGTCCCGGCCGGTGCTCGTGTCAGCCGTGACAGGGGAGGGCATCGCAACGCTCCTCGCCGCGGTCGAGACCAGGCTCGCGGCCGAGCGGCCCGTCTTCAACGTGCGCGTCGCGCCCGAGGACGGAGCCGGGCTGCACTGGCTCTATTCAGAGGCCGAGGTTCTGGAGCGGCGCGACGGCGACGACGGGCAGGTTCTCGTCGCTGCCCGCATCCTGCCGGAGAAGGAGCCGCGGCTGCTGCGCCGGTTTCCCGGCGCGCGGCGGATGCGCTGAGCGTCAGTCCTTGGGCAGGCTCTTGGCCTCAACCCAGAGCTCTTCCATCTCGGGAAGGCTGGCCTCGGCCGGCGTTCTACCTTGCTTTGCAAGCGCTTCCTCGATGTGGCGGAAGCGCCTCGTGAACTTGCGGTTGGTGCGCGACAGGGCATCCTCGGCATCGACCTCGAGATGCCGGGCCAGGTTCGCGACGGCAAAGAGCAAGTCGCCCACCTCCTCGCGCACGGCATTCTGCTCACCGGCGTCGAGCGCCTCCTCGATCTCGTCGATCTCCTCGCGAAGCTTGGCGAGGACGGCGCGGGGGTCGTTCCAGTCGAAGCCGACCTTGCCGGCCTTGGCCTGCAGCTTTACCGCCCTTGTCAGGGCGGGAAGCGCCTCAGTGACGCCAGCAAGGACGCCGGCCTCCGTGTCGTCAGGGAGACCCGCTTCCACACGCCGCCGGCGGCGCTCGTCCTTCTCCGCGGCCTTGATCTGCCCCCACAGCGCCTTCACCTCCGCGGGCGAGAGATCCCGGGCGTCACCGAAGACGTGCGGGTGCCGCCGGATGAGCTTGGCCGTGATGGCTTCCACGACGCCGCCGAAGTCGAAGAGGTTCTGCTCTTGCGCCATGCGGGCGTGGAAGACGACCTGCAGGAGGAGGTCGCCGAGTTCCTCGCGCAGGTCGACGAGGTCGCCGCGCATGATGGCATCGGCCACCTCGTAGGCTTCCTCGATCGTGTAGGGGGCGATGGACGCGAAGTCCTGCTCGAGATCCCAGGGACAGCCCGTCCCTGGCGTGCGCAGGGCGGCCATGATGGCGATCAGGTCCGCGATGTCGCGAGACGGGGAGGGCATGCCTTGTTCTCGTGCGGGCTGGCCGTGGCAGGGCCGTGTGGGCGATCCCGCAAGACTACACGATCGCTCCCTCAGCCGGTCTTCTACACACCGGCCCCGGCATTCTCATCCACACAGGAAAGGTCGAAGGCGGCCAGCCCCTCATCGAGCAGGTCGGGCAGGTTTGGGATGCCGAGCAGGTAATCGCCGATGTCCCCCTCGCTGCGATCGCGCGCGGTGCGGGTTGCCTCGTCCCAGTCGGACGCGTCGAAATCGCCTCGGCCAATCCAGACGAGGGCTACGAGATCAGTCTTCTCGTCATCGTTGAGGCCTGCGAGGAAGTTTCGGATCTCACCCTCGATGGGATCGTCGGCACCGTCCTCAAGAACGTCGAAGTTGCGATCATCAGTAGCGTTCGAGCCGCTGTCGGGATCGGTGTCGCCTTCCTTCACGTCGAAGCGGCGGGCCTGCCGGATGAGGGCACAGACCTTGTCGAGAGCGATATCCATGAGGGTCTCCGGAGATGGCCCGCCACGGGCGGGGTGCTTGCGGAACCGGCGGGACCTCCGGCCGGTTCCATCCCGCGACCCGGAGGCAGGAATGAACGAAGAACGATACGAGCAGCGCCCGCCGACATCGGCGAAACTGAAGGCCGACATCGATGCCGGGCAAACGGGCGACAAGGTGCCTTCCAGCGATCCCGGGCTGGCACCCCTGGGCACTGACGACGAGGCTGCCGGGCATCCTCCCAGTCCGAAGGAGCGGGCCATGGCCGCCGCAAATGAACGCGGCCGCTTCGGCGGGGCTCCACCCGCGCGCAAGCCCGACCGTGAGGGAAACCGGACCGTCGTGTACCTGATCGTCGGACTCGCGCTCGTCACCGGGGCCGTGGTGGCAGGGGCGGGGTACTTGTTGTCGTGACACGGCGCTAAGAAAAAGGACCGCTCGTGAGAGCGGCCCTTTCCCTGTGTCTCAGACCAGTTGGCTGGACGCAGCCTTACTGCGCGTTGCCGGTGTTGCGATCACCGGGGTAGCGATAGGTCGGAGCGTTCTTGAGTTCGTCCTTCGTCGCGTTGACGACGCCACGATCCGGATAGGCCTCGTTGCCGTTCATCGCGACCGTCCCGGTCACGTCGTTGCCGTTGCCGGTCGTGGCGGCGGCGTTGTTGTTCGCCATGGTGGTGTTGGCGGCCGTACCGCTGGTGGCAGGCCCGTTGTTGGCCGTTGTGTTCGCCGCCGTCACAGCGCGCTGCGTCCACTGCACCTGGTTGTACGGGATGGCGACATCCTTCTCGCCGATGCCGAGGAAGCCGCCGACGCCGATCACGACCGCCTTGATCGAGCCGTCATGGCTCATCACCAGTTCGCGCACGTCGCCGATCTTCTTGTTGTCGGCGCCGTAGATGTCGAGGCCCATGAACTTCGAGGCGCGCCACTCGCCGCCTGCCGTGTTGGCGTAGAACTTGTCGCTCATTGCGCCGCTGCTGGCACCTGCGCCGGCCTGGTTCATCGTGCCGCTGGCGTTGCTGTTGGTGGTGTTGTTCATCGTGGCGTTGGTGTCGCCGCCCGGCGTCATCGGCTGCGTCGCAGCCGGCGGATTGGCCGTCGTGTTGTCCTGCGCAAAAGCGGGGGCGCAGAAGCAAGCGGTGGCGAGAAGGCCGGCGGCCAGGGTCCTGGTGATCATGGTCTGTCTCCTCGAAAAAACTGTCGTCGCAACGAGATGTTGCTGCGCGTCCTGCGCGTGCCCCCACAACGGCACAGCCCGCAAATGGTTCTCGGGCTTTGCAACAGTGCCCTCCCGGGCGGCCCGTGGCGGCGGAGGCGGAATGTGTGGGACCGCACATCGGCAAGTCTGCCTAAAGCGCATGCAGTCGGGGGGACAGGTTTGGGAGTTCGAACAAAATGGCCGGCACAGTCGCGCGGGCGCTGCTAGCGTTCAGCGTTGCGCTCGTTTGCATGGCGGTTCCAGCAGGGGCATCCCTTGCGAAGATCACCGTGGCATCGAAAGTCGACACGGAGGGGGCACTGCTGGGATCAATGATCCTGGAGCTTCTTCAACGGCGCGGGCTCGATGTCGAGAGCAAGCTCCAGCTTGGACCGACGCGGACCGTTCGTTCGGCCATCATCTCGGGCGATATCGACATCTATCCCGAATACACGGGGAACGCCGGCTTTTTCTCCGGCAGCGAGGCCGACCCGGTCTGGCGCAACGCCTCTGCGGGTTTTGAGCGCGCCCGCGAGATCGACGCGGACCGGCGGCTGATCTGGCTCAAACCGGCGCCCGCGAACAACACCTGGGCCATCGCGCTTCGCCGCGACGTCGCCAAAGCGAATGGCATTCGCACGCTGGACGATTTCTCCCGCTGGGTGGGGCAGGGCGGACGGGTCAAGCTCGCGGGCTCGCAGGAATTTCTGGAAAGCTCGGCGGCGCTGCCTGCATTCCAAAAGGCCTACGGCTTCACTCTCTCGCCCGAACAGACGCTGGTTCTCTCGGGTGGCGACACGGCGGCCACCATCCGGGCCGCCGCTCAGAACATCGCCGGGGTCAATGCCGCCATGGCCTATGGCACGGACGGCGAACTCGCCGCTCTTGATCTCGTGATTCTCGAGGACACGCGTCAGGTGCAGCCGGTCTACGCTCCGGCGCCGGTCGTACGGGCCGAGATCCTGAAGCAGAATCCCGAGATCCGGGATGCGCTAGAGCCCGTCTTCGCCACGCTCGACAAGGAAACGCTGCAGCAGCTGAACGCCCGCATTGCGCTGGACGGCATGGACGCGCGGACGGTGGCGCGGGACTACCTGACCGCCCACGGCTTCATACCGCCTGCGGCAACCCGCACCAGCCGCTGACCCCTCTCAGGGCGTCACGGCTTCAGCACCACCTTGATGCAGCCGTCCTTCTTGTCGCGGAAGGTCTTGTACATGTCGGGGCCGTCCTCGAGGCTCACCCGGTGGGTGATCACGAAAGACGGGTCGATCTGGCCTTCCTCGATGCGCCTCAGCAGATCGTCTGTCCACCGCTTCACATGCGTCTGGCCGGTGCGGATGGTGAGACCCTTGTTCATCATCATCCCGAACGGGATCTTGTCGAGCACCCCGCCATAGACGCCTGGAACGGAGAGGATGCCTGCCGGGCGGCACACATACATCATCTCGCGCAGCACGTGAGGCCTGTCGGTCTCCAGCATGACGGCCTGCTTGGCGCGGTCGTACATCGAGTCGAGCGTGGCCGTCGCATGCGCCTCCATTCCGACGCAGTCGATGCACTTCTCCGGGCCCTTGCCCGCCGTGAGTTCGTTCAGCCGCTCGACGATGCTGTCTTCGTCGAAGTTCAGCACGATCGCGCCGCCGGCCTCCGCCATGGCGAGACGCTCGGGAACGTTGTCGATACAGATCACCTGCCTGGCGCCGAGCAGAACGGCGCTGCGGATGGCCATCTGGCCCACGGGGCCCGCACCCCAGATGGCAACTGTATCCGTGGGCTGGATGTCGCACTGGACGGCTGCCTGCCATCCGGTCGGGAAGATGTCGCTGAGGAACAGGACCTGCTCGTCGGTGAGTGACGAGGGCACCTTGATGTGCGTCTTGTCAGCGAAGGGCACGCGCAGATACTCGGCCTGCCCGCCGGCATACCCGCCCGTGAGGTGGGTGTAGCCGAACAGCCCGGCCGTCGTGTGCCCGAAGGTCTTGTCTGCGATCTCCTTGTTCCGGTTGGAACGCTCGCAGACGGAGAAGTTGCCGCGCCGGCACTGGTCGCATTCGCCGCAGGTGATGGTGAAGGGGATGACCACGCGGTCACCCGGCTTCAACGCCTTGTTCTCGGATCCGACCTCGACCACCTCGCCCATGGTCTCGTGGCCCATGATGTCGCCCGACTCCATGCCGGGCATGAACCCGTCATAGAGGTGCAGGTCGGAGCCGCAGATGGCGCAGGACGTCACCTTGATGATGGCGTCGCGGGGGTGTTCGATCTTCGGGTCGGGGACGCTCTCGCAGCGGATGTCCTGTTTGCCGTGCCAGCACAGGGCTTTCATTGGGAACCTCGGGTTTCGGACGGGGGGTCCGGCAAACGCCGAGGCGTGGGACATGTTCCTGAGGGTCGGGGAGGGTACGAGAGGCCGTTGCGAACGCCCGGCCCGTCCTTGCGAGAAGCGCAGCGCCAGATCAGGCCGACAGGCCTGGGTTGTTTCGCTTCGCTCGCTAGGACGGGGAGTGTCCGGCCCTAGCAATCCAGCGTGTTGTCCCGCTCCCAGTCGGTGAGATGCGCGGCGTAGGCGTTCCACTCGGCTGTCTTGAGCTTGACGAACGCCGTGCAGAACTCCTCGCCGAAAGCCTGCCGCAAAGTCGTGGAGGCTTCGAAGGCGCGTAGCGCATCGAGAAGGTTCAGCGGCAGCCGCTTGGCTTCCTTCACCGTGTGGCCGTCGACATACATGTCGATGTCGAGCCGCTTGCCGGGGTCGCGGCCGTTACGGATGCCATCGAGGCCGGCGGCGATCATGCCGGCCTGCAGGAGGTAGGGGTTCACCGCTCCGTCGGCGAGGCGCAGCTCGAAGCGGCCGGCCTCCGGAATGCGGATCATGTGGGTGCGGTTGTTGCCGGTGTAGGTGACGGTGTTGGGCGACCAGGTGGCGCCGGACGTGGTGCGCGGCGCGTTGATGCGCTTGTACGAGTTCACCGTAGGGTTGGTGATCGCGGCCAGTGCCTCGGCAGAGTGGATGAGGCCGCCTATGAAGTGGTAGCCGGCCTTTGAGACGCCGAGTTCCCCGGCCTCGTCGTCGAACAGGTTGCGGCCGTCGCGGCTCCACAGCGAGACATGGGCGTGGCAGCCATTGCCGGTCAGCGCCGTGAAGGGCTTCGGCATGAAGGTCGCCCGCAGCCCATGCTTCTCGGCGACCGACTTCACCATGTACTTGAAGAACGCGTGCCTGTCGGCTGTGACGAGGGCGGTATCGTAGTTCCAGTTCATCTCGAACTGGCCGTTGGCGTCCTCATGGTCGTTCTGATAGGGCCGCCAGCCCAGCGCCAGCATGGCGTCGCAGATCTCGGTGATGACGTCGTAGCGGCGCATGAGTGCGGACTGGTCGTAGCAGGGCTTGGCCTGCCGGTCCGCCGCGTCGGAGATGGCCGTGCCGTCGGGCGAGATGAGGAAGAACTCGCACTCGACACCGCTCTTGAGCTCGTAGCCGTCCTCGGCCGCCTTCGCGACCAGGCGCTTCAGGAGGTTGCGAGGAGCTTGGTCGACCGGCTTGCCGGCCATCCAGAGATCGGCGGCAAGCCATCCCACCTCGGGCTTCCACGGCAGCTGGATGAGGCTCGCGGGGTCCGGGATGGCGAACAGGTCGGGGTGGGCGGGTGTCATGTCCAGCCACGTCGCGAACCCGGCGAACCCGGCGCCGGCCCGGGCCATCTCGGCGATGGCCGCCGCGGGCACCAGCTTGGCGCGCTGCGTGCCGAACAGGTCGGTATAGGAAATCAGGAAGTACCTGATCCCGCGTTCCTTCGCGGCTACGGCCAGATCCAGCGTCATGTCGTCCCCCTCCGAAGTCGCTAAGCGGATCCGAAGCAAGGACCGCGCCGCCGATCCAGCCTCAGATCCCCCCGCGCCCTGACCCGGGGATCCAGTCCGTTCCCGCCAGCGGGACGCGCGCCATTGCCGCTGCCTCGATGGTGAGGGCGACGAGATCCTCCGGCTCCAGATTGTGCAGGTGCGTCTTGCCGCAGGCGCGGGCGATCGTCTGCGCCTCGAGCGTCATGACGGCGAGGTAATTGGCGAGCCGACGGCCACCGAGTTCCGGATCGAGACGAGCTGCAAGAACAGGATCCTGCGTCGTGATGCCCGCCGGGTCGCGGCCCTCGTGCCAGTCGTCATAGGCCCCGGCCGTCGAGCCCAGCGCGCGATAGTCGTCCTCCCAGCGCGGGTCGTTGTCTCCGAGCGCCACGAGGGCGGCCGTGCCGATCGACACGGCGTCGGCTCCCAGCGCCAGGGCCTTGGCAACATCGGCGCCGTTCCGGATGCCGCCGGAGACGACCAGTTGCACCTTGCGGTGCATGCCGAGGTCCTGCAGCGCCTGCACGGCCGGGCGAATGGCTCCGAGGATCGGAATGCCGACATGCTCGATGAAGACGTCCTGCGTTGCCGCGGTGCCGCCCTGCATGCCGTCGAGGACCACCACGTCGGCTCCGGACTTCACGGCGAGCGCGGTGTCGTAGTAGGGGCGGGAGGCTCCCACTTTTACATAAATGGGCTTTTCCCAGTCGGTGATCTCCCGAATCTCCTCGATCTTGATCTCGAGATCGTCCGGGCCCGTCCAGTCGGGGTGGCGGCAGGCCGAACGCTGGTCGATGCCCTGCGGCAGGGTTCGCATGTCCGCGACGCGCGGCGAAATCTTCTGGCCCAGCAGCATGCCGCCGCCGCCGGGCTTCGCTCCCTGGCCGACGACGATCTCGATGGCGTCCGCCCGGCGCAGATCGTCCGGGTTCATGCCGTAGCGCGACGGCAGGAGCTGGTAGACGAGCAGCTGGGAGTGCCCGCGCTCCTCCGCAGTCATGCCTCCGTCGCCTGTCGTCGTCGAGGTGCCCGCCATCGTGGCGCCGCGTCCCAGCGCCTCCTTGGCCTGGGCGGAGAGGGAGCCAAAGCTCATGCCCGCGATGGTCACCGGAATCTTCAGCTCGATGGGCTTCTTCGCGAACCGCGTGCCCAGCATGACGGTGGTGGCGCAGCGCTCGCGATAGCCCTCGAGCGGATAGCGGCTGATGGAGGCGCCGAGGAAGAGCAGGTCGTCGAAATGCGGCAGCTTGCGTTTCGTCCCGCCGCCGCGGATGTCGTAGATGCCTGTCGCCGCAGCCCGGCGGATCTCCGCCAGCGTCGCGGGATCGAACGTGGCCGAGAAGCGCGGCGGCGTGCGGGGAGGCTGGCCGTCGGTCATCAGTACGCCCCCGCATTGTCGACGTGGAAATGGTAGAGCCCGCGGGCTGAACCGTAGCGGCGGAACTCGGAGACATCGACCTGGCCGGCGATCCCGGCGGCCTCGAGCTTCTTCCAGAGCTTCTCTCGGTGATGATCCGTCATGCGCTTCTCGACGCAGTCGGCCCCGAGCGACTTCGCCGTGCCCCGCACGTAGAGGCGCGCCTCGTACAGGCTGTCGCCAAGGCTCTCACCGGCATCGCCGAGCACGGTCAGCGTGCCCGCCTGGGCCATGAAGGCGGACATGTGGCCGACCGAGCCTTTCACCACGATGTCGATGCCCTTCATGGAGATGCCGCAGCGGGCGGCAGCGTTGCCGTCGATGACGAGCATCCCGCCCCGTCCGGTCGCACCGGCGGACTGCGAGGCATCGCCCGTCACGTGGACGAAGCCGGACATCATGTTCTCGGCCACACCCGTGCCGGCGTTGCCGCGCACGATCACCGTGCCGAGCTTGTTCATGCCCGCGCAGTAATAGCCGGCATGTCCCTCCACCTCGACCGTCACCGGCGCGTCGAGCCCTGCCGCGATGGCGTGTGCGCCACCCGGGTTGAGCACGCGCCAGTGCGTCTTGTTGCTGTCTGCGGGGAGCGCATGCAGTGCGGCGTTCAGTTCACGCAGCGGCGCGGCGGATAGGTCGAAGACGGGCATCAGTGCCGGTCCCAGAAATAGACCGTCGCGGGCTCGGGCTCGAACAGCCTCGCCGAGCCGATGCCCGGCAGGTCGGCGAGAGCCCGGAACTCCGAGCCGAAGGCGACGTAGGCGTCCGTCTCCGCCATGACGGCCGGCTTGCAGGCGATGGGATCGCGCAGCACGCCAAATCCGCTCTCGGTGCCGACGACGAAGGTGAAGAAGCCGTCCAGCGCGTCGAGCGCATGCTCCAACGCGACGCCGAGACTTTCGCCCTGGCGAAGCCGCCAGGTGAGATAGCCGGCCGCGACCTCGGAATCATTGTCCGTCTCGAAGCTCAGTCCCTCACGTCGCAGGACGCGGCGCATGTCGTTGTGGTTGGAGAGCGAGCCGTTGTGGACGAGGCACTGGTCCACGCCGGTCGAGAAGGGATGCGCGCCGAGCGTGGTGACCGCGCTCTCGGTCGCCATGCGGGTGTGGCCGATGCCGTGCGTACCCGCCATTCCGGCCAGCCCGAAGCGGCGCGCCACGTCGGACGGCAGGCCAACCTCCTTGTAGAGCTCCATGCGCTTGCCCGCTCCGACGACGTCGATGCCAGGCTCGCCGGCGGCGAGAGCTGCCCTGACGGCCGGCTCCCGCCCGGAGGGAACGGAGATCACGGCATGGGTGTCGCGCATCGTGACCGGGACAGGCTCGCCTGCAGCCGGCTGAAGTGCAGCGGCAATGGCTGCGAAGTCCGTCCCGGACGGTCCGCGAAGGGTGAGTTTCACGCGGCTGTCGGCGCCCTCGCCATAAACCGCAAACCCTGCCGAATCGGGGCCTCGATCACACATGACGTCGAGCATCGAGGCCAGCATTCCGCCGAGCTCGGGCTGCAATCGCTCGTCCTTCAGGAAGAGCCCGACGATGCCGCACATGACCGCGTACCCCGATATCGAGAATGGCGGGACGCTACTGCGGCACGGCTGGCGCATCAACCCTTCCGCTCACATTTTCTTCCGGAGAAGAAACAGGCCGACGTCACTGGCGGGGGTAGACGATGATCGACAGATACGTCATCGGGCGCACGACGAGCGTCTCCGGGCCGTGCGGCGCGCCGGAGTCGAAGAGCAGCGAGTCGCCGGGCCTGAGATGGTAGGTATCGCCGCCGTGCCGGTACAGGACCTCGCCGCTCAGCATGTAGATGAACTCGATCCCCGCATGCTGGAAGCCGGTATAGGCCTCCGCATCCTCGCGCAGCGTGATCAGGTACGGCTCGACCGCCACCTCGCCACGCAGGACGTGGCCGAGCAGCTCGTAGACATGCCCGACCTTGGTGCCCCGGCGCTCGATGGTGACCCCACGGCCGGCCGGCACGTAGGAGCAGTCCTGCCGTTCCTCGAAGCTTGCGAAGAGGGACGAGATGGAGACGCCCAGCGCCGCCGCGACCGACTGGAGTGTCGAGAGGGACGGGGAGATCTGCCCGTTCTCAATCTTCGACAGCATTCCCGTCGAGATCCCCGCCGCGGCGGAAAGATCGATTGTCGAGAGGTCGCGTTGCCGCCGCAGCGCGCGGATCTGCCGTCCGATCGCGAGTTCCAGCACACGGGGCGGCGCGGGAGGCGCATCCGACCCCGTCGCCAGGCCATCCTCCGGCTTCCCGCCCTTCAGCTTGTCACCCGTGCCCGCCATTCAGTCCCTCTCCAACCCTCGATTGCCTGCAACGCCGAACTACGCGGCTCCCGGCCGCCATCCCAGGCGCTGCAACGATGCGTTGTGGAGCCGGCTCAGCAGCACGAGCGCAGCGATAGCTCCGATGAAGGCCATCAGCATGTCGGACTGCGCATCCCACACATCCCCCTGCGAGCCGAGGAAGGCGGCGCTGGCGCCGCCCAGCGCCACTGCCGTGAACCATTCGATGATCTCGTAGATGGCGCTGAAGGCGCCCGGCACGGCAACGCACAGCACGGGGAGCCAGCGATTGCGCGGCTCGAGCCGGAAGGGCGACCAGCGCAGCAGGATTTCGCGGGTCAGGATGGCTGGGGTCACCCCCTGCGCGAGGTGCCCGAGCTTGTCGTAATTGTTGCGGTCCCAGCCGAACCATCCCTTGGCCCACTCACCGAGCGGTACCTCGGCATAGGTCCAATGTGCGCCCGCCAGGAGGATGAGGCAGTGCACGAAGACGAGTCCGTAGAGCAGGTCCGACAGCCTGTAGCGCCGGGAGGTGAGGACCATCGCGGGAACGGCGACGACGACCGGCAGGGCTTCCAGCCACCATGTCAGGCGGTCCGAAGCACCCACATAGGACGAGGCCGTCGCTGCCAGCACGAGGGCAAGAAGAACGAGCGGGAGAAGTCCGGGACGGGCGGTCTCCCTCGTCTTCGCGTCTCCGGTACCCACCGCGCTCATGCCACCTCCATGGATCCAGCAAAGGACGCGCTACTACGCCGCGTCAATCCCGGCCTCGACGCCAGACACCTTCACACAGGCGCCCCTGCTGGTAGGAAGGGCGGGGGAGGAGTGACGAGCGATGGACATCCAGGAGTTCGACTACGTCGTCGTCGGTGGCGGGTCCGCCGGCTGCGTGCTGGCCAACCGCCTTTCCGCCGACCCCCGCAATCGGGTTGCGCTGCTCGAGGCGGGCGGCAACGACAACTGGATCTGGTTTCACATCCCCGTCGGCTACCTCTTCGCCATCGGCAACCCGCGCGCCGACTGGCTGATGAAGACGGAGCCCGTGCCGGGATTGAACGGCCGCGCCCTGAACTATCCGCGCGGCAAGGTGCTTGGCGGCTGCTCGGCCATCAACGCCATGATCTACATGCGCGGCCAGGCCGCCGACTACGATGGGTGGCGCGAAATGGGCCTGCCCGGCTGGGGCTGGGACGACGTGCTGCCGATCTTCCGCAGCCACGAGGATCACCACGCGGGCGAAACCGAGCACCACGGCGCCGGCGGGGAATGGCGGGTCGACAAGCCGCGTGCCCGCTGGGACATCCTGGAAGCATTCATCCGGGCAGCCGAGTCGAGCGGAATCCCGCGCACGGACGACTTCAACCGGGGCGACAACGAGGGTGTCTCGTATTTCC
Organism: Alsobacter sp.; assembly: GCF_059501845.1. Classification (NCBI taxonomy): domain Bacteria; kingdom Pseudomonadati; phylum Pseudomonadota; class Alphaproteobacteria; order Hyphomicrobiales; family Alsobacteraceae; genus Alsobacter; species Alsobacter sp. The sequence goes on from NZ_JCACDK010000012.1 coordinate 28,606, forward strand.
AGGTGAACCAGAAGAACGGCCGCCGCTGGTCCGCCGCGCGTGGGTTTCTTCGTCCGGCCATGGGCCGGCCGAACCTCGCGGTGATCACCGGCGCGCACGCCACCCGCGTGATCGTGGAGCAGGGCCGTGCCGTGGGGGTCGCCTATGACCGGGCCGGCATGCCGGCCGAGGCGCGGGCGCGGCGCGAGGTGGTGCTGACCGCTGGCGCCATTGCGACGCCGCACCTGCTGCAGCTTTCGGGGATCGGGTCAGGCTCCGTGCTTCAGGGCCTGGGTGTTCCCGTCGTCGCCGACCTGCCGGGCGTCGGCGCCAATCTGCAGGACCATCTGCAGATCCGGCCGATCTTCAAGGTGAGCGGGGTGAAGACGCTGAATTCCGAGTACCGCTCGTTGCTGAAGCGCGCGGCGATGGGCGTCGAATACGCGTTCCTGCGCCGCGGCGCACTCACCATGGCGCCGTCGCAGCTCGGCGCGTTTACGCGCTCATCGCCCCGTTACAATCGTGCCAACGTGCAGTTCCACGTGCAGCCGCTGTCGCTCGACCGTTTCGGCGAGCCGATGCACGCCTTCGACGCATTCACGGCCAGCATCTGCAACCTTCGCCCGACGAGCCGCGGAACGGTGACACCCAGGAGCCCGGACCCGCGCCAGCCCCCGGCCATCCAGCCCAACTACCTTGCAACCGCCGATGATCGCCAGGTGGCGGTGGATTCCATCCGGCTCGTTCGCCGGGTCGTCGCGGCTCCCCCGCTCGCGCGCTACAAGCCGGAGGAGTACAGGCCGGGCCCCGAGCTGGTGACCGAGGACGACCTCGCGAAAGCGGCAGCCGACATCTCTACGACCATCTTCCATCCCGTCGGCACGGCGCGGATGGGACCCGACGGGGACGGGCTAGCCGTGACGGACGAGCGACTTCGGGTTCGCGGAATAGCCGGCCTGCGCGTGGCCGACGCGTCGGTGATGCCGACCATCACCTCGGGAAACACGAACTCACCGACAATTATGATTGCCGAGAAGGCCAGCCGCATGATGCTGGAGGACGCGAAGGCGGTGGGCTGAGCCGGATCAGCCCGCCAGCAAGGCTCGCGATTGCCGCGCCAGCTCGTCGCGGTCCGCGGCAAGGTTCTCCACGCGCAGCCACGTTTCCCACGCCGGCATGATGCTCCAGCCCTGCACACCCGCATGCGCGAGCGGAAGCCGGTAGTGGAAGACCGGCCGCGCGCTGATCTTCTCCCGCGGCAAAACAGCGCGGACGCCTTCCGGGTCGAGGTGCGCGAGAAGAGGCAACAGATCCATGCCGCGCCTCCGCGTCGGGTTGGCGCTCAGATAGTCACGGGCGAAGGCCGCAGCATCCGGATCATAGTCCGGCGAGAGGACGAGCCGGGCATAGGCGGATGGAAAGCACGCCGTGAGCGCCGACAGGGTGTCTTCCCGTCCCTCGGCGCAGGCCAGCCTGACCTCCTGCTCCAGCACGAGGAAGGCGCGGAGATAGGCGACCAAAGTCGCCACCGTCTCGTCTGGCGGGTCGATGTTGAAGTGAAGCCCCAGCGTGTCGAACAGGATCGTCCCTTCGCCACGGGCCCCGGCAGCATGCAGGCAGGCTACGGCGTCGTCGACTTCCGCGAGCCGGTGGAAGGGCAGGGGCCCCGTGATGAACTCGCGCGGAACAAAGGGCTGCACGAGGGAGCCGAGCCAGTCGGCAGAGCGATCGTCGAGCCTGAAGGCGAGTTCAGGGTGCCGGCGCGGGTGCACCGCCCGAAGATCGGTCTCGATTCGCAGCTCGCCGAGCCGGCTGCCGGATATGCGGAATGCGTGCGGATCTTCCTTTTCCAGCGTTCCACCCAGGCCCGCGGCGAGCGCGGCGGCGGCGGCGCGGGCTGACGGTCCGAGGAACTCCACTTCCACGCCGGTGCGGCGCTCCCGGCGAGCGGGCCGTGTTGCCGGGGCGATGTCATCGCTGAGCGCTGGCGTCTGCATTGCCCGGGAGATGGCGATTCAGGAGGCTGGTTGCAACGCCGGAGGAGTGCTGGGAACTCGCGCGCGTCAGGACCGGGCGACTCACAAAGGTTGACGTCAAGCTATTACTGTTAATTTAATAGCGCAGATGCTTTAAATTGAAGAGGCCGACTGGGAGGATCATCATGTTCTTCCGTTGGAGTGACCGGCCGGCCCTGATGTTCCCGGGCCGTGCCTATGTGATCCAGAGCCCCGGTGAGGGCTGGACAGAAGTCGACTACCGCGACATCGCCTCAGAAGCGGAAACCCTGGCCCAGGACGAATTCTGGACCGAATTCGAGAGCTGGAAGCTTCCAGGCTTTCCGCCCGAGTTTGCGCTGCTCGAGCGGAGGCCGGAATTCTTCAATCCCGTGCGGACCCGCGGGCGACGGCTGGCGTTTTTCTGAGCAACTTCCGACGAAGCTCTTCGCAAAAGCTCCCTTTTCGTGGAGCGACAGAGTGCAATTGCGACGGAGACCGATCGGGTCGCCGTCGTGAAGCTTGTCTTCCGGGCCAAAACCTGATTTTATATCAAGTGTCTGGCGGGCTCATTTCACGCTGGTTGTAAATGCCGCCGCCAGGATGGCTCCGGTTCCCGATCTGCCAGGCATACCCGAGCCGTCTTTCCTTTGACGCATACCCCGCCTTTCCTGCGCGTTGAGCCTTTGGATAATTCACGCGTGTCGCCATATAATGGCGGTGCGGAGGACACGGACGTGGCCCGTTACTACTTCGACGTTCTCGCAGGCAAGGACTGCAAGCCTGACAAGATCGGCATCGATCTGCCCGATCTGCCCGGCGCAGTGTCGGAGGCGATCGCTCGCGCCACAAAGCTCCTGAAGCAGCAGACACCCGAGGGCGAGGACCGCAGGTCCTGGATGCTCGTCGCACGCGGGCAGGACCTCAACGTCATCTTCGTGATCCGGCTGTCCATGGTGCTGACGGCACTGCTCTGGGCGACGACACGCCTGCACTGACGAGCCGCCGCCGTGACGGCGGCTCGCTGTCGCGAACCCGGCCTCAGACAGGCGGCGGATTGCGCTCGGCGAAACCACGCTGGTGCCAGTAGGGGTAGACAGGCGTGACATCGCTCGCGGCGTCGAGACGCGCGACCTGCTCTGTCGTCAGGTTCCAGCCAACAGCCCCGAGGTTCTGCATCAATTGCTCCTCGTTGCGCGCGCCGATGATGACGGTCGAGACGGTCGGACGCTGCAGAAGCCAGTTCAGCGCGATCTGCGGGACGGTCTTCCCGGTCTCGGCGGCGATCGCGTCGATCGCGTCGACCACCCGGAACAGGCGCTCGTCCTCGACCGGTGGCCCGTTCTCGGCGGTCTTGTGCAGGCGGCTCGTCTCGGGCAAGGGCTGCCCGCGCCGCAGCTTCCCGGTGAGGCGGCCCCAGCCCAGCGGGCTCCACACGACCGCGCCGACGCCCTGGTCGAGCCCGAGCGGCATCAGCTCCCATTCGTAGTCGCGGCCGATCAGCGAGTAATAGGCCTGGTTGGCGACGTAGCGGGACCAGCCATACCGATCCGACACGGCCAGCGACTTCATCAGGTGCCAGCCGGAGAAATTTGATACGCCGAGATAGCGCAGCTTCCCGGCCCGCACGAGCTCGTCCAGCGTGGAGAGAACCTCCTCGACGGGCGTGTGGGCGTCGAAGCCGTGGAGCTGGAAAAGGTCGATGTAGTCGGTGCCCAGGCGCTTCAGGGCCGCGTCGATTCCCTTCACGAGCCGGTAGCGCGAGGAGCCGACATCGTTCGGGCCGTCGCCCGTCCTGAAGGTCGCCTTGGTGGAGATGATCACCTTGTCGCGCCGCCCGCGGATGGCGGCGCCGAGGATCTCCTCGGCCGCGCCGCCCGAATAGGCGTCAGCGCTGTCGAAGCAGTTCAGGCCATGGTCGAGACAGATGTCGAGGAGGCGCCGGGCCTCGTCGGCCTGTGTGCTGCCCCATTCCTGGAAGAAGGCGCCGCGCCCGCCGAACGTGCCAGTGCCGAAGCTCAGGACCGGCACGTTGAAGCCGGACGCGCCCAATCGCCTGTATTCCATCACGTCCTCCGCGGGAGAGCGGGCCCTGAAGCCCTGTCGGGTGGGATCATCGGGCGGAGAGCATGCCCGGTCCAGCGCCCCGGCGCCATGCAGTCCCGCGCGGTGAGCGGGGCAGCGTCACTGCAGCCCGCCGGCGGCCTCGACCGGAGCGCTCACGACCCCCGCGGCACCCTGCGCCGTTGCCGCCAGGTTTCCGGCCGCCGCGTCGATCTGGTCGTCGAGGCTGCGCCGGGTGGCGGGGTCGACGATCGCGATGGGCGCCGAAACGGCGGCGCCGGCCACTGCCCCGACGGTGCTGGCGGCACCCTGCGTCACCTGGGCGATCCGTTCGCCCAGGCCGACGCGCTGGTCCGTGATCGTCTGGCCGTCGACGAGCCTCTGGCCGATCAGCTTCACCACTTCCGGGCTCTCGGCGAACTTGCCGTGGTTGAGATCGTCCCCTGTCCGCAACTTCGTCAGGTCGAGCACGGTGATCCTGTCGGCCTTGAACTCGTCCCTGTAGGGCTCGCTCTCCGGGTTCACCGCGCCCAGGCGGGGGACGTTGCCCCAGACGCGCCTGGAAACGGCCAGGGCACGGTCGTCCTGCGAGACGAACAGGGTGACGTCAGGCCGGTCCTTGCCGAGCGAGGCGAACTGGCGGCGAAAGACATCGACGTCGACGTCGGGCGCCGCGAGCATGACGTTCTTGATCCGCGGGGAGACCCGGCCGTCGCGGATCGCCATCTGGCGCAGCGACTCCAGCGCCAGCCAGTTGCCCATGGAATGCGCGAGGATCGAAATTTCGCCGACGGCGGGATCCTTCGAGAGCGACTGGAGCAGGTCCTCGAGGGCGTCGCGGGAATAGTTGGTGCTCTCCCTGTCGTAGCCATAGGCGAAGACGCTGCCGCGCGACGGCCAGGTGAAGAGCACGGGCACAACCGGCGCGCCGCTGTCGTGGACGATCTGGGCAAAGCGGAAGACGGCGTCGTCGAAGCGGTTGTTGAAGCCGTGGACGAAGACGAGAACGCGGCGGCCCGGCGTCTTTCGAACGGCCTGGCCGAACCACTTCACCGCCTGCGGCTTTTCGAGCCGCTCGGCGTAGGTGGTCACGAAGTCGGTGGCCGGATTGCCGGGAACGCGCGAGGGCCACTGCACCTCGCCAATCTTGCGCGCTGTATCGGGAGGGATCGACACGCCGATGCGGGCGAAGGCCGGCTTGTCGGCCCGCTCGCCCGTGAAGAGATCCTTCTCGATCGTGGTCGAGGCGCGGGTGGTGGCGACGAGGAGGTCGACCTGGCTCGTTCCGGCCACTGTGGTTGGAACGGGCACGAGCGCACCGATGCGGTCGGACGCACATCCCGCGACAAGGATCGCTGCAAGCAGGGCGGGCAGGGCGGTGCGGCGCATGGTGGCTCCGGGAAAGTGCAGCCGCAGAGTCCCTCCAATGGCGCCAAAATCAAGGTCGCTGATGCCGCCCCCTCCCGAATAGGGGAGGGATCGGTGCAGCGGCGGTGGGCCGGTCAGCGCGCCGGGGCGCGGCCCTGGACCATCCTGATCACGATCGGAGCCGCGATGGTGATGATCAGCAGCAGGCCGAGCAGGACGTTGATGACGATGCCGGGCACGTTCATCAGCGACAGGCCGAAAGTGGCGAGCCCAAGGACGAAGACGGCCAGCACGACGCCGGGGATGGTGCCGACGCCTCCCGAGATCGCGACGCCGCCGAGGATCACCATGGTGATGACGTCGAGCTCCCAGCCGAGCCCGATGTTGGGCCGGACGACGCCGATGCGCGCAACGAGCAGAACGGCCGCGAGGCCGGAGAGCAGGCCGGAGAGCGTGAACAGCGCGAAGCGTATCCGGTCGACGCGAATGCCCGAGAAGCGGGCCGCCACCGGGTTCGCGCCAATCGCGAAGAGCCGCCGGCCGGTTGCGGTCCCGTGCAGGACGATACCGAAGATGACGGCCAGCAGCAGGAACAGGACAAATGAGAGCGGCAGCGGAGGCATGTCGATCAGGTAGCTCTGCCCGAGCGACAGATACTCCTGCGGGAAGGTGGTGAGCGCCTGATCGCCGAGCGTGACCTGCGCGATGCCCCTGTAGAGCGACATCGTGCCGATGGTGATGACGATGGAGGGCACGCCGGTGCGCGTGACGAGCAGCCCGTTGAACGCTCCGCAGAGCAGGCCGACGATCAGGCCCGTCAGGACGAGGACGGGGACGCCGTAACCTGCCTCCGCCACGAGGCCGATGCACATGCCCGCCAGCGCAACGATGGCGGCGACGGAGAGATCGATCTCGCGCACCAGGATCAGGAGGGCCATGGCGAGCGCGATGATCGCCTTCTCGGAGAAGTTGTAAGTGGCGTCCGCGAGATTGAAGATGTCGAGGAAGTAGGGCGAGATCAGCGTGTTGCCGACGATCACCGCGGCGAGCAGCAGGCACAGGATCGACTCCCAGCGCAGCAGCATGTCCGACAGGCGAAAGGGCGGCCTGTCCGCCACCTCGTAGCGGGCCGACGTCTCGGGATTGCGGGCGGCTTCCGTCATGGCGGCCTCAGGTCTTGGCCTGGGCGGCCGCCCGGCGCGCCTCCGGCAGGATCAGCTTGTCCGGCCGCAGCTCGGCGCGGGCGTTGATGATGACGGCGAGCAGGATGACCGCCCCCGAAATCAGCATTTGCCAGAAGGGCGAGACCTGCATCACGGGCAGCGCATTGACGATGACGCCGATGAAGAGCGCGCCCAGCAGCGTGCCCGAAACCGATCCGATGCCGCCGCCGATGGAGACTCCCCCGATCACGCAGGCTGCGATCACCGTCAGCTCGTAGCCGGTCGCGATCTCGACATAGGCGACGCCGTAGCGTGCCACCCAGAGGTAGCCGCAAAGACCCGCCACCGCGCCGGAGATGGCGTAGGCGATGAGCTGCTGCCGCCCGAGGTCGATGCCGCAATAGCGCGCCGCAACAGGGTTGCCGCCGACGGCGTACAGACCGCGTCCCGGCCTCGTGAAGTTGAGAAACACCCAAGCCGCGATGGAGACGAGAACGGCGATCCAGAACACGCTGTTGAGGCCGAGAACCGTCAGCTTCGGGAAGCCCTGGAAGTTCTCGCCCATCTCCGAAGCGTTCACCTGGCCGCCGCCGCCCACGACAACGATCATGCCGCGGAAGATGGCGAGCGTGCCCAGCGTGGTAACGATCGGCGGGATGCCGAGCACGGCGATGAGGAAGCCGTTGATCAGCCCGAGCCCGAGCCCGATGGCGAGCCCCAACAGGAGGAAGACGACCGCCGGCAGTTCCGGCGCATGCTGCGCCAGCATGGCGGTCAGCATGCCGGTGAGAGCGAGGTTGGCGGCCACCGAGAGGTCGATGCCCCTCGTGAGGATCACGACAGCTTGGGCGAGCGCCATCATGAACAGGAAGGCCGTGTCGTTGAGCACGCCGAGCAGGCTGTCGCGGGCCAGGAACACCGGCGCGTACACGCCGATGCCGATCACCATGGCGACGATGATGGCCGCGAGCAGGACTTCGCGGTAGCGCAGCAGCGCGCTCATGATGCCATCGCCTCCACCGGCCCTCCGGTCGCGGCGGCGACGATGTTCTCCGCACTCCACGGCATCGGTCCGGATGTCCGGCCGCGTTCCACTTCCGCCACCACGCGTCCTTCCTGCATCACGAGTACCCGGTCGGCGAGGCCCATCACCTCGGGCAGCTCCGAGCTGACGAGGATCACGGCCAGCCCCTGCTCGGCGAGCTCGCCGATGAAGTCGTGCACCGCGGCCTTCGAGCCGATGTCGATGCCCTTGGTCGGCTCGTCGAGGATGACGACCTTGGGCTTGGTGGCCAGCCACTTTGCCAGGACGACCTTCTGCTGGTTGCCGCCTGAAAGCTGTCCGACCGACTGCTCCCACGTGGCAGCCTTCACCGAAAGCCGCGTGCCCAGGCTGCGGGTCGCCACGCGCTCTGAGGACCGGGACAGGAAAAGCCCGCGCACATGCTGGGCGAGGGAGGCGAGCGTCGTGTTCTCGCGAATGCCGAGGGGCAGCAGCGCGCCCTGGTGCTGGCGGTCCTCCGGGACATAGGCGATGCCGGCGGCAATGGCGTCGGGCGGCCCGTGGATCTCGACAGGGTGTCCGCCGATGGACACTTTCCCACGCGTAGGCGGGCTCATGCCGAAGAGGCACTGCATCGCCTCCGAGCGGCCGGCGCCAACGAGCCCGTAGAAGCCCAGGATCTCGCCCCGGCGCAGTGTGAAGGAGACGCCGTCGAACTCAGTCGCGTTGGACAGGTCCTCGACCCTGAGCACCTCATCGCCGATGGGGATGTTGCGCTTTGGGAAGACCTGGTCGATAGGCCTGCCCACCATCAGGCGGACAAGGTCGGGTTCCCGCACATTGGCCGTCAGCCCTTCGCCGACCTTCTCGCCGTCGCGCAGGCAGATCCAGCGGTCCGAGATGCGGAAGATCTCGTCGAACTTGTGCGAGATGAAAAGGATAGCCTTACCCGCCGCCTTTAGCTGCGCGACGATACGGAACAGGTCGTCGATCTCGTGGCGCGACAGCGCGGCCGTCGGCTCGTCCATGATGATCACCGACGCCTCGTGGCTCAGCGCGCGCGTGATCTCCACCATGTGCTTCTGCGCGACGGACAGCCGCTTCAGGGGCGTATCGGCGGAGAAATCCGCCTCGATGCGCTTGAGGAGTTCCTCCGCCTTGGCGCGCATGGCGCGCCAGTCGATCAGCGCGCCGCCGGGCATGTGTCCCATGAAGATGTTCTCGGCGACCGAGAGGTCGTCGAACATCACGGTTTCCTGGTGGATGGCCGAGATGCCGGCAGCCCAGGAATCGCGCGGCGAGAGCATGTGCCGCTCGGTGCCGCCGACCTCCACCCGCCCTTCGTCGGGCGTGTAGATGCCCGTCAGGATCTTCACCAGCGTCGACTTGCCGGCGCCGTTCTCGCCGATGAGCGCGGTGACCTGGCCCGGATACAGCGACATCGACACGCCGCGCAGGGCCTTCACGCCGGGGAAGCTCTTGGACACGTCCGAGAGCGTGAGGATGGGCCGGTCGGTAGGAGAGGATGTCACGCGGGCCTGCCGGATCTACGCAGAACATGGCCGGGCGCACGGCCCGGCCACGATGATCGGGTCCGGCGGCCGCGAAGGCCGCCGGCCGCAGTGCCGGATCAAAAGATCTTGGCGAACTGCTCGACGTTCGACTTGTCGAAGACGAAGGGCTCGCCCATGACGGCCTCGCCCGTATCGTCGACCTTGGTGTCGCCTTTCGCGCCCATGGAGACGGTCGACCCGGGTGTTGCGGGCTTGCCCGCCAGGATGCCGGCCATGATCATGGTCGAGGCGTAGCCGTAGTCCACCGGGTTCCAGATCGCGAAGCTGTCGCAGGCGCCCTTGAGCACGGCGTCCTTCATCTCGGACGGCAGGCCGAGGCCGGTGATGTAGACCTTGCCGACGAGGCCGCCGTCCATGATGGCCTTGGCACCCGCGCGGATGCCGATCGTGGTCGGGGAGATGACGCCCTTGAGGTTCGGGTGCGCCTTCACCAGGGCCTGCATCTCGCGGTAGCTCTTGTCGTCCTGGTCGTCGCCGTAGACCGTCGCGACGAGCGGCATCTTGGCGTATTCGGGCTTCTTCCACTCTTCCTTCATGGCGGCGATCCAGGAGTTCTGGTTCGTCATGGTGGAAGCGGCCGACAAGATCGCGACCTCGCCTTCGCCCTTCAGGGTCTTGGCGATCATCTGCACCTGCTTGGCACCGATCAGCGGCGTGGAGGATGCGCTGAGATGCACGATGCGGCCGTCCTTGGCGATGGCCGAGTCGAACGACATCACCTTGATGCCGCGCTGCATCGCCTTCTTTCCGACGGGAACAAGGGCGTTGGCGTCGTTGGCGGAGACGATGATGCCGTCCACCTTCTGGGCGATCAGCGCGTCGATGACCGCGATCTGGTCCTCGGCCGTCGCCTTGGTCGGCGCGGTGTAGATGATTTCCATCCCGCCGAGTTCCTTGGCGGCCTTGTTGGCGCCGTCACGGCACGCGTCGAAGTAGCTGTTGCCGAGGTTCTTCACGACGAGCGCGATGCGCTTGTCCGCCGCGAAGGCACGGGTGGTGAGGCCTGCCGGCAGCACGGTGGCAGCGGCGCCTGCGCCGGCCAGCTTGAGAAGGGTGCGCCTGTCGGCCGAAAAACGCGTCATATGTTCCTCCCGAGGACCGCTGCCCCAGTTTTCGGTGCAGCGTTGGGCGGACGTTAGTCGGCGGAATGCAGGACGGTCAATGGACGCTTCGCGAGCATTCCGGACCATTGTGCGCGCAAACTTGTGTTCTGCGGTTGCAATTGCCTGAAACTTGGGCTGGCGATGCCATTTCGAGCCGCGCATCCTCCGCATTGGAGGTTTGCATGATCCCTGTCATCGACGTGTCCGGCCTCGCGGGCGGATCGCCGGATGCGCTCGCGCGGATCGCCGGCGACGTAGGACGAGCGGCCCGCGGCATCGGCTTCTTTGCCGTCACCGGCCACCCCGTCCCGGGTGACCTGCAGGCCGGGGTCTTCGACGCGGCGCGCACCCTGTTTGCGCTGCCACTCGCCGACAAGGAGGCGCTCGCCATCGAGCGGGTCGGGAACAACCGCGGCTGGGTGCGGCTGGGCGGAGAGGCTCTCGATCCCTCCAGGCCCGCCGATCTCAAGGAGGCCTTCAACATCGGTTTCGACCTCGCGCCGGACGATCCGGAGATCGTGGCCGGCCGGCCCTTCCGGGGCCTCAACGCGTGGCCTGCCATTCCGGGCTGGCGCGAAACGCTGCTGCGCTACTTCGACGCCGTGCACGGCTTCGGGCTTATGCTGCACCGTGCGGTGGCGACCGACCTCGGCCTGCCCGCCGGCTACTTCGAGTCCAGCTTTGACCGGCCTCTCGCGACGCTGCGGCTGCTGCGCTATCCGCCGGCACCGGAGACCGTGCCCGAAGGCGCGATCGGCGCCGGGGCGCACACCGACTACGGCAATCTGACGCTGCTCCTCACCGACGACGCCGGCGGCCTGGAGGTGCAGACCCGAACCGGCGAATGGATCACTCCGCCCCCGCTGCCCGCCGGTGCCTATGTCGTGAACATCGGTGATTGCCTGATGCGCTGGACGAACGACGTCTACGTCTCGACGCCGCACCGCGTCGTGCATCGCGCCCCGCGGGAACGGCTCTCGGTCGCGTTCTTCATGGATCCCAATCCCGACGCTGTGGTCGAAGTAATCCCCGGCTGCACAGGTCCGGGCCGACCTGCCCGCTATGCGCCGGTGACCGGAGCGGAGTATCTTGCCCAGCGGCTCGACGCCACCTATGCCCACCGCCGCGCCGGGGCGGCAGGCTGATCTGCCAAACGCCGATCCTTTTTCGCCCGGCCGGGTTACACTCGGGCTCCCCCGGTGCCAGGAGAGGCCATGCCACGCTACTTCTTCAATGTCGTGATGGAAGGGACCGTCCTTCCCGATCCTGATGGCCAGATCCTGCCCAACGCCGACGCGGCCTGGGCCGCGGCCCGGCGAGCCGCCAAGTCCCTCATGGCCAGCAAGACCGAGCGTCCGGTCAACTGGATCGCCTGCCAGTTCGAGGTGCGGGACGAGGACGACGAGATCGTCCTTGAGTTCCCCTTCGTCGAGGCGCTCGACACCAAGGAGTTTCCCAACTGAAGGGGCCCCCGGTCTGGTCGCCTCAGCCGTCGCCTGCTGTCGCGACGCACCTCCGGCCCGGCAGGCGGACGCGGAGGGTGGGGCTGAGCCGAATCGCGCCCGGCAAGAGATGCGGCGCTACTTCACCGCGCCAGCCGTGAGGCCCTGGATGATGTAGCGCTCGAGCAGGATGCCGATGACGGCGAGGGGCGCGATGGCAGCGGTCGAGAGCGCGGCCATCGACCACCAGTTGATGCCCTGCGAGCCCGTCTGGCTGGCCACCATCACCGGCAGCGTCTTGGCGCCGGAGCTCGTGAGCAGTGCCGCAAAGAAGTACTCGTTCCAGCACAGCACGACCGACAGAATGAAGGCGGCCGCCATGCCGGGCAGGGCAAGCGGCACGATGATGCGCAGGAACGTTCCCCACACGCTCGCGCCGTCGATGGCGGCAGCCTCTTCCAGCTCGACGGGAATCGAGCGGAACTGGTCGCGCATGATCCAGATAACGATGGGGAGCACCATCAGCGTGTAGACGAGGATCAGGCCGATGCTGGTGTCGAGCAGCGCGAGTTCCTTGTAGAGCACGAGGAACGGCATCGCGAGGACGACGGGCGGCAGGATCAACTGCGACAGGAAGAAGAACGAGATGTCCTTGTTGCGCCAGATCGCGAACTTGTAGTCGAAGCGCACGAGGCCGTAGGCGGCGAGCGAGCCCAGCGCGACGGCGAGAAGCGAGGCCCCGGTCGACATCACCACGCTGTTGAGGAAGCGCTTCAGGAACTCGTCGCGGACCGTCGACGTGTTGAAGAACGTGTCGGGCGAAAGGCCCAGCGAGCGCCAGCCCCGCCAGTCCGGCTGGAAGTCGACCCACGGGATCATGTGACCCTGGGTGACGTCCACCGCGACCTTGAAGGAGGTCGTGATCGTCCAGTAGATCGGAAACAGCGAGACGAAGGCCCAGAACAGCAGCAGGGCGTAGATGATCACCTTCCCGACGATCCGGCTCGCCTGGTAGGTCGCGGCCGACGGACGGGCATCCTCGCGGTCGATCGGCTGGCGGGCGGAGGGGAGGGCCGTGCTCACGAGAGCCTCTTCATGAAACGGTTCACCCCGGCCAGCATGGCGACGACGAAGATCACGATCAGCACGAAGTAGAACTGGGCCAGCATCGTGCCGTAGCCGACGTTCGAGCGATCGCGATACTCACGGTAAATGAAGCTCGACACGGTGTCGGTAGCCCCGCCGGGCCCGCCGGATGTGACGTTGATGACGATGTCGGCGAGCTTGAGCTCGAAGATGACGCGCAGCACCACCGCCGTGACGCTGACCGGCAGCATCAGGGGGAAGGTGATCTTCCAGAAGGTCTGCCACGGATTGGCACCGTCGATCCGCGCCGCCTCCTTGATCTCCTGCGGTATGGCCTGCAGCCCCGCGAGCATCAGGATCATGACGAACGGGATCGAGACCCACGCGTCCATGGCCATGATGCTGAGCTTGGCGATGACGGGCGACGCGAAGAAGGCCGGGTTCTCCCATCCCAGCGCCCGCGCCAGCGTCGCGGCGGGGCCAAAGCGGTACTCCATGATCGACTTGCCGATCATCCAGCTCACCGCCACCGGGCTGAGCATGAAAGGCATCAGGAAGGCGACGCGAAAGAACTTGCGGGCCCGGATGTCGGCGTTGAGCAGCAGCGCGAGGCCGAAGCCGATGGCGTACTGCGCCAGTACGGCGAGCACGTACCAGACCATATTGCCCAGCGCGTTCCAGAAATACGGGTCGGCCAGCAGGGAGGTGAGGTTGTTGAGACCGTTGAACTTCCTCCCCGTGACGGAGCTGAGATTCCAGTCGGTGAAGGCGATGTAGAAGCCGAACAGGGTCGGAAAGACCACCAGGGCGATGGTGAAGAGCACGGCCGGCAGCACGAACAGCGCGCGCTGACCTTTTTCGCCGCGGATCATCACCTGGCCGGCGCCCAGCGCGATGCCCCAGGCCACGTAGGCGTAGAGCACCGGCCGCCATGTCTCGAAGCCCGACGACGTGACGTCGGCGGCGAAGAGGAACTGGTAGAGAATGATCGCCGCGAGACCGAGCGTCGCGGCCGCGATGAGGACGCGCCCTGCCGTCTTCCGCCCTTCGGAGATGATGTAGGCTGCGGCGGGATCGGCCGGTGCGGCGGTCAATGCGGTACCGTTGTCCATCAAGGATCGCGTGTTGGGGGCCGGGGCGGATCCTGGCGCGCAGGGCATGTTGCCGGCGGGGAAGGCCCCCGCCGGCGATGTCAGAGACTAGAGGCCGAGCGAGGCCTTGTAGAGGGCGATCTGCTTCTCGCGGCCGATCTGGTCCGTAAGCTTCTCCCAGGCCGCGGCAATGGCGTCGGCACCCTGCTGGGCGCTCGCCTTGCCGGCGAAGACCTTGGCAAGTTCGTCCTCGGCAACGCTGTAGTACTGGAAGATGCCGGGGATGCGCGGCTCGATGGCCGCGTTCTTGTGGTTGTAGGAGTTCGCCTGGGAATTCAGGTAGGACGTAATGAAGGCCTTGTCGTAGCCAGCTGCCACCCACTCGTCGATCTGGAAGTGGCTGTTCCGGTAGGGCTGGAAGCCCGAGGGATACGCCGCCGTCCACAGCGACAGGTCCTTGCCGCCGAGATGCGCCGCGGCGCTCCAGGCCGCCTTCTTCTTCTTCGCGTCGCTGTCGACGCGGGCCATCACGTAAACGCCCCATCCGAGATAGGCCATGTTGGGCGCGTAGTTCGGGCCCGAGGCCAGCTTGTCCCACTTGCCCGTCTTGGCGTTGTAGACGTCGTCGGAGCCCGGCAGCGTGTCGAAGCTGACGACGTCGCCGATGACCGACGAGTCGTTCGTCTTCGCGTTGGAGCCGATGTCGCCCCACCACGCCAGGATCGAGCCTGTTCCGCCCAGGAACTGCTGGAAGCCCGTCGTGTTCGGGTCGGCATTGAGCTGGTCGGCCGGCTCGGAGGGCAGGGCGTCGATAACGTCCTGGATGGCCCGCACCCAGGCCGGGTTGTTGATGCGCGGCTTCATCGTGTCGACGTCGAAGAGCCAGGCCTTGTCGTCGGGATGCTTGGCGTAGGCGGTCGCGCGGCTGCCGAGGAAGTAGAAGCCGAAGCCGCCCCAGGGCTTGGGCGCGTCGAGATAGCCGTAGACGTCCTTGCCGCCGACCTTCTTGCCCTTGAGGAACTTGGTGGCCGCCTGCACCTGCTGCCAGGTGCGCGGGATGCCCCACTCGGTCGTATTGCCGGCCGCCTTCCACGCCTTGGCGAGCTCCGGATCGGAGAACACGTCGGTGCGGTAGTTGATGGTGTGGCAGTCGCCGTCGATGGTGATGCGGTAGGTCTTGCCGCCCCACGTGCCGACCGGCGGCTTCAGGTAGCCGACATAGTCGTCATATTCGATCTGGGCCTTGACCCAGTCCGGCATCTCCGAGGCGAGGCCCTTGCCGCAGACGTCGCCTTCGAAGGGCGCGCCCATCTCGACGATGTCGAAGTCGACCGTGCCCGTGGCGATGGCCTGCTGCAGGCGGGGATTGTAGTCGGCCTGGGCGAGGTCGATCCAGGTGATCTTGGCGCCGGTGTAGTCCTCCCACGGCTTCAGGAAGCCGCGGAACAGGACGTTGTGGAGGTTCTGGTTGTTGAGACCCATGAAGCTGAGCTCGACGCCCTTGAACTCGCCGGGCTGTACGTTGGCCTTGGTGGCGGCCAGCGTGAGCTCGCCGACCTTCTGCCAGTCGGCGTCGGTCGGCTGGCCCTTGCCTACGCCAGGAATCTGGAGGAGCTGGGCGCGCAGGCTGGTCTGCGCCTGCGCCGGGACTGTCGCGGTGCCGAGGGCTGTTCCGCCCATGGCGGCGGCAGCAGTGGCGGCAGCGGCTCCCTTGAGCACGCCGCGGCGGCTCGCCTGCGCCTGCATGATGGTATCGTAGAGTCCTTGCTTCACGGCGTTTCCCCCTGACGGTTCTTGACGTCTGTGGGCCTGGCCGTCCTCAGGCTGCAGGATGCCTCACAGTGGCGGAACGTCCGGCGCGCGGAAGGCCTGGACTGGCCTGACCCGCTGTTACCGCTCTTCCAACGTCACCAGAAGCGTGCAAACTCATGAGGGACCAGGCTGCGGCTGAGTATGGAATGCGCCCTTGTGGGGTGCAAGCGCTCCGGACCTCGGGCGCAGCGTCGTGAAAATGCCCGTCAGAGGCGAAATTAGGGGAGGACGTGCGTCGATGGCGTTTGCGGGGAATTTTGGCCGGGTGTTCGGAGAGGTGAAGCCGGTCATCGCCATGGTGCATTTCGGCGCGCTTCCGGGTTCGCCCCTGCACGAAGCGCCTGCAGGGCTGGACGGGCTTGTCGAGGGATGCCGCCGCGACCTGCACGCCCTGCAGGCCGCGGGATTCGATGCCGTGATGTTCGGCAACGAAAACGACCGGCCGTACGAGTTCAAGGTCGATGTCGCGTCCACCGCGACGATGGCCTACGTCATCGGCCGCCTGCGGCCGGAGATCACCGTGCCCTTCGGCGTGAACGTGCTGTGGGACCCGTCGAGCACCATCGCGCTCGCCGCGGCGACGGGCGCCTCCTTCGTGCGTGAGATCTTCACGGGCACGTATGCGTCCGACATGGGGCCCTGGAACCCCGACGCCGGCGCGGCGCTGCGCTACCGCTCGCGACTCGGCCGAAACGACCTCGCGCTGCTCTACAACGTATCCGCCGAGTTCGCGCATTCGCTGGACGGGCGCTCCTTGCCGGACCGGGCCCGCAGTGCGGTGTTTTCGTCGGTGCCGGATGCCATCCTCGTCTCCGGCACCATCACCGGCGAGGCTGCCGCGATGTCCGACCTCGAGGCGGTGAAGCGCGTCCTTCCCCACACGCCCGTGCTCGCCAATACCGGCGTCAAGCACGAGACAGTCGCCGACGTCCTGGCCGTCGCCGACGGCGTCATCGTCGGATCGTCGCTCAAGATCGACGGCAACACCTGGAACCCCGTCGATCCCAAGCGGGCCGCAGAGTTCATGCGGCGCGCCCGTGCGGCGCGCGGCTGACGAGGCGGACATGCCGGGGGCGAGCATTCCGACCGACCTGACCGAACGTCTCTCGACGCTGACCGCGGAGCTGATGCTCATTCCCGGCCTGAGCGGGCATGAAGGCCGTGTGCGCCGGGCCATTGCTGCCCATCTCGGGGACATCGGCCTGCAGGCGAGGACCGACCGGCTGGGCAACCTCATCGCCACGATCCCGGGCGACCCTTCCGCGCCGTCGGTGATGCTGATCGCGCACATGGACCAGCTCGGCTTTATCGTGCGCCGGGTGGAGCCAGACGGCTTCGTGCGCGTGGAGCGCTTAGGCGGCGTGCCCGAGCGTGCGCTCGCGTCGCAGGCCGTGATCTTCTCGGTGGGCGAGGGCAGGGACGTGCCCGGCGTCATCGCCAACAAGAGCCACCATGCGACCTCGCCGGAGGAGAAATACCGCGTCGTCCCGTACCAGGAGCTCTACATCGACGCGGGCTTCCACGACGCGGAGGCTGCCCGCCGGGCAGGCGTGATCATCGGCACCCCCGTGGTCTACGCGCCCGGCGTGCTGCGGCTTGCGGGCGGCAGGATCGCCGGGACATCCGTCGACGACCGCGCGGCCTGCGCCGTGCTGATCGAGGCAGCGGCGATGATCGGCGCCTCGCCGGAGCGGCCGACGGTGCACCTCGTCTTCTCCGTCCAGGAGGAGTTCAACCTGCGCGGCGCCGTCACGGCCGCCCAGGCCCTCCAGCCCGACATCTGCATCCAGCTCGACCTCGTGCTCGCTTCCGACACGCCTGACATGCGCGGGAGGGGGGAGGTGCGCCTGGGCGGCGGCCCGGCCATCTCGCTCTACAGCTTCCATGGCCGTGGAACGCTGAACGGCGCCTTGCCGCATCCGGCCCTCGTGGGCCTGTTCGAATGGACGGCGGAGGCGGAGCGGATCCCTCTGCAACGCTCGGCCCATGTCGGCGCTCTGACCGAGACATCCTACGTCCAGCTCGTGGGCGAGGGCGTCGCCGTCATCGATGTCGGCTTTCCCTGCCGCTACACCCATTCGTCGCTCGAGGTCTGCGACCTCGGCGATCTCGCCGCACTGACCCGCCTCGTCGCCGCCGCCGTGTGCCGGATCGACAGGACGTTCAGCCTCGACCGGGACGATTTCGAACAATGAAGCACTATCTCGGTATCGACATCGGGACCTTCGAGTCCAAGGGCGTCCTTGTGGAGGAGGGCGGCCGCATCGTCGCGAGCGCGTCGAAACCCCACAAGATGATCGTCCCCGAGCCGGGCCGCGCCGAGCACCGCGCGAAGGAGGACTGGTGGGACGACCTCGTCTTCATCACGCGCAAGCTGCTGGCCGACAGCGGCGTCGCCCCGTCGTCCATCCGGAGCGTGGGAAC
Organism: Alsobacter sp.; assembly: GCF_059501845.1. Classification (NCBI taxonomy): domain Bacteria; kingdom Pseudomonadati; phylum Pseudomonadota; class Alphaproteobacteria; order Hyphomicrobiales; family Alsobacteraceae; genus Alsobacter; species Alsobacter sp. The sequence goes on from NZ_JCACDK010000012.1 coordinate 46,709, forward strand.
GAGCGCAATCGGGCCCTGCATGCTGCCCGTCGACGCCGACGGCCAGCCGTTGATGAACGCCGTGCTATATGGGGTCGACGGCCGGGCCGACAGCGAAATCGAGGAGCTCACCGCCGCCATCGGTGAGGACACACTCGTGCAGCGATGCGGGAACGCGCTGACCACTCAGTCGGTCGGGCCCAAGATCCTGTGGCTGAGGCGCAACCGGCCGGAGTTGTTCGCCAGGACGGCGCGCGTGCTCACCTCGACGTCGTTCCTCGTGCACAGGCTGACGGGCCGCTTCGTCATCGACCACTACACGGCGTGCAGTTCGACGCCACTTTACGACATAGCCGCGCAGGGTTGGACCGATGCGCTGGCTCCAGGGATCATAGAGCCCGAGCGGCTGCCGGACCTTGCCTGGACGACGGACGTGGTCGGAGTCGTGACAGCCGAGGCAGCCGCGGAGACGGGGCTGGCGGCGGGTACGCCGGTGATCGCCGGAACCGTCGACGCAGCCGCGGAGGCATTGAGCGTCGGCGTCCGGAACACCGGCGACATGATGGTCATGTACGGCTCGACCATCTTCATCATCATGATCACCGCGAACGCCGTGCGGGACGCCCGGCTTTGGTACTCGCCCTGGCTCTTCCCGGGGCAGCACGCCGCCATGTCGGGTCTCTCGACGAGTGGCACGCTGAGCCACTGGTTTCGCGACCAGTTCGCCCGCGATCTCGACCCCGCCACCGCTTTTCCCGCCCTCGCGGCGGAAGCCGAGCAGTCGCCGCCCGGCGCCAAGGGCCTCGTTGTCCTGCCGTACTTCTCCGGCGAGCGCACGCCGATCCACGATCCCCACGCGCGTGGAATGATCTTCGGGCTGGACCTCACCCACACGCGCGGCGACCTCTACCGGGCCCTGTTCGAGGGCATCGCCTGCGGCACGGCCCACATCGTCGAGACCTATGCCGATGCCGGGCAGGAGCCTGCCGCCATTCAGGCGGTCGGGGGCGGCACGAAGAACCGGGTCTGGGCACAGGCGACGTCCGACGTCGCCCGCCGAACCCAGATCGTTCGCGAGAAGACGGTCGGGGCGTCGTACGGCGACGCGTTCCTGGCCGCTCTCGCCGTCGGTGACGCGAAGCCGGACGATATCGAGGCCTGGAACCCTGTGGCTACCCGGTTCGAGCCGGATCCTGCCACGGAGGCGGTCTACCGCCGTCAGTTCGAGATCTTCAAGGCTCTCTATCCCCGGACGAAGGACCTGATGCATCTCACTGCGAAGTAGTCGTTTTCGCCTGACGTGCCTGTGTGCCCGGGAAGCTCCGGGCTCGTCAGCAGGTGAGGGGGCCGCCTTCCCGAGGGTGGAGCCTAGACAATCCCCTGAACCTCCCGCGCCACGACGAGACAGCAATTCCCGGGCTTGACCCGCCCGGGCTGGCGCCGGCCGTAGAGGATTCCGTCGGACTGGTAGTGCAGTGTCTCCGGAGGGCGGGAGAAATCCCAGGTGCAGTGGATGCGGCCTGCTGCCTCCCCGGCGCTCACCGGGCGGCCGAGCGGATGAAACGGCTCGAAGATGCCGTCCATCGTTGCGAAGACGTAGGCAGCCGCGCCCGGCAGCTCGTAGAGCGGACCTTCGTGCCGCGCCGGCGATGCGGCTTCTGGAGGCAGCACACCGAGATGGGCGAGCACGTTGCGCACGCCCCGCCTGCAGGTCTCCAGTGCCTCCGGGGTGACCGTGCCGCCGCCCGCCATCTCGGTGCCGACGGTCACGAGCCCGGCCCGGCAGGCCGCGGCCGTGGCCGTCCGGGGGTCACCCATGTTTGCGATCACGACGCTGACCGGCGCGTCGAAGGCCCGGACCGCGGCGACGTTGCGGCGGTGGAGTTCGGGATCCGTGGTGGGCTCGACGATGGCGCTCGGCGTCATCACCAGTGACGAACCACCCGAATGGAGGTCGAGGAAGGCGTCGGCCCTGGGAAAGATGTGGTCCGACAGATAGGCGCTGATCTGCTGGGTGATCGTGCCCAGCGGCTCGCCGGGGAAGGTACGGTTGAAGTTCAGCCCGTCCACCGGCGAGGTGCGCTGCCCCTGCATCACCGCATGCACGTTGTTGGCCGGCATCAGGATCAGCCGCCCCTGCACGGTGCCGGCATCGAGGTCCCGGTAGAGATCGTGGATGACGATCGGCCCTTCGTACTCGTCCCCGTGGTTGCCGCCCTCGATCACAACCGTCGGGCCGCTCCCGTTTGCGATGACCGCAACCGGGACAGGTGTGGCACCCCACGCATCGTCGTGAGGCGAGTGCGGGATCATGATCAAGCCCGCGCGCTTCCCAGGCGCGTCGAGGTCTATCGTGCAGAATGCGGTTCCTGTTCGATCGGGTGCGATCCTGCGGCCCATCGGCGCCTCCCCTTGCCGGGCCCGGCAAGTCCGGGCATCGTGGCGCTCGTGGTGAGTTTTGCGCGCCGACCTGTCAACCGGGGGTGCGACAGAGGCGCGAAACCTGTCACCTCGGACGGTAAGGCACACCTGCACGTGTCGCAGAAGTTGCACATCAGCGTGCGACCCACATTGTTTGCAGAGGGAGATCCCGCATGGCAGCCCGCGCCCCCGGTCGAATTCCGACGCTCGTCGGAGCGGTTCTCGTCGGATTGGCAGCAGGGTTAGCGGGGTTTTTGGGCGCCGGATCGACGGACGCCATGGCGCAGGCAGCAGCTCCACCGCCGCCGCCCGTCACGGTCGCAAAGCCGGTGGTCAAGGACATTACGGAGAACGACGAGTTCACCGGACGATTCGAGGCGGTGGACAGCGTCGAGATCCGATCCCGCGTGACAGGGTATCTCGACACCGTGCACTTCCAGGATGGCGCGATCGTGAAGCAGGGCGACCTGCTGTTCACCATCGACCCGCGCCCCTACCAGGCTGCCTATGACCGCGCCAAGAGCCAGGTCGAGGTTTCGCAGTCGCGCTTCGAGTTTGCGCAGAACGACCTCGAGCGCGCCGAGAACCTGCGTAAGAGCGGCAACATCGCCGACCAGGTCCTCGACCAACGCCGGCAGAATTTCATCTCCGCCCAGGCGGAACTGGCGGGCAACAAGGCCGCTCTCGAGAGCGCCAGGCTCGACCTGGAGTTCACGCAGATCAAGGCACCGCTGCCGGGGCGGATCTCCCGCCGGCTCGTGTCGCCCGGCAACCTCGTCAACGCCAACCAGACTCTGCTGACGAGCATCGTTTCCCTCGACCCCATCCAGTTCTACTTCGACATCGACGAGCGCTCTTTCGTCGCCTACCAAAAGGTCTCCGGCCCGCAAGGCCCGAGCGAGGCGCTGGGCACGGACGTGCTCATCTCGATCACGGGCGAGCGGGACCCGACCCGCCAGGGCAAGCTCGACTTCCTCGACAACCGGCTCGACGCGCAGACAGGCACGCTCAGGGCGCGGGCGATGGTGCCGAACCCCAACATGTTCCTGACCCCCGGAATGTTTGGCCGCATCCGCATCTCCGGCTCGGCCCCCTACAAGGGCGTGCTCATCCCCGACGAGGCGATCGGCAGCGATCAGGACAGGCGCATCGTCTACGTCGTCGGCGACGACGGCGTGGCGCAGCCGCGCGTCGTCCGGCCGGGTCCCAAGATCGACGGCTACCGCGTGATCCGCGACGGGCTGAAGGGCGACGAGAGCGTCGTCGTCAACGGCATCGTGCGCGTTCGCCCGGGCACCAAGGTGACGCCCAACCTCGTCACCCTGCCGCCCGTGCGCGAGCGCAACGGCGCCTGACCGGCCTCCGCGGAGCACAGTCGATGAAGTTCGCTCATTTCTTCGTAGACCGGCCCATCTTTGCGTCGGTCCTGTCGATTCTCCTTCTGATCGTGGGCGGCGTCGCCTATGTGAACCTGCCGGTCACCGAGTATCCGGAGATCGCGCCTCCCAACATCGTGGTGCGCGCGTCGTATCCCGGCGCCAACGCCGAGACGGTCGCCGCCACCGTCGCCACACCGCTCGAACAGGAGATCAACGGCGTCGAGGGCATGCTCTACATGTCCTCCTACTCGACCTCCGACGGGTCGATGGCGCTCACCATCACCTTCAAGCTGGGCACCAACCTCGATACGGCACAGGTGCTCGTGCAAAATCGCGTGGCTGTCGCCGAGCCGCGCCTGCCCGAGGAGGTGCGCCGCCTCGGCGTCACCACCCGCAAGGCCTCGCCCGACCTGATGATGGTCGTGCACATGCTGTCGCCGGACGACACCTACGACCAGCTCTACGTTTCCAACTACGCCCGCAATAATATCCGCGACGTCCTCTTGCGCCTCGACGGCGTCGGCGACCTCACACTGTTCGGCGAACGGCAATACTCGCTGCGCGTCTGGCTTGATCCCGACAAGCTCTCGACATTCGGCCTGACGGCCGGCGACGTCGTGCGCTCCATCCAGGAGCAGAACGTCCAGGTGTCGGGCGGAGCGCTGGGAACGCCTCCGAACGAGGCCGACAACGCCTTCCAGTTCGTCGTCACCACTCAGGGCCGCTTCGACGAGCCGCGCCAGTTCCGAGAAGTCATCGTCAAGAACGCCGCGGACGGCCAGATCGTCCGCCTCCAGGACGTGGCACGCGTCGAACTCGGGGCGCAGGACTACGTCACGAACTCCTACCTGAACGGCAAGCCGGCCGTCGCGATGGGCATCTTCCAGCGGCCGGGTACCAATGCACTCGCGTCCGCGGACGAGATCATCCGCACGATGAACGAGCTGAAGAAGGACTTTCCAGCGGGGCTCGACTACCAGATCGTCTACAACCCGACCGAGTTCATCGCCGAGAGCGTGCACGAGGTCTACAAGACGCTGTTCGAGGCGGTCCTCCTCGTCGTCCTGGTCGTGATCGTCTTCCTGCAAAGCTGGCGCACGGCGATCATCCCGATCGTCGCCATTCCCGTATCGCTGATCGGCAGCGTGGCGGCGATGTCGGTGCTGGGCTTCTCGCTGAACACGCTGACGCTGTTCGGCATGGTGCTCGCTATCGGCATCGTCGTGGACGATGCGATTGTCGTTGTCGAGAACGTCGAGCGAAACATCGCGGAGGGCATGACCCCGCGGGATGCGGCCCACGAGACGATGGACGAGGTCGGCACCGCGCTGATCGCCATCGCGCTGGTGCTCTGCGCCGTGTTCATCCCCACCGCGTTCATCCCCGGCATTTCCGGCCAGTTCTACCGTCAGTTCGCGCTGACGATCGCAGTCTCGACGGCGATCTCCGCCTTCAACTCGCTGACGCTCTCGCCGGCGCTTGCGGCCCTCCTGCTGAAGCCCCATTCGACGCAACCACCGCGCAATCCCATATCGCGGCTCGGATCGGCGTTCGCGAACGGCTTCAACACGGCGTTCGACCGTGGCGCGCACGGCTATGCCAAGTCGGTCGGTGTCATCGTCCGGCGCAAGGTGATCATGCTGCCCATCTATGCCGGCCTGCTCGCGGGGACGGTGTGGATGCTGCAGAAGGTGCCGCAGGGCTTCATTCCCGTCCTCGACCGCGGCTACGCGATCGTCGTCGTGCAGCTGCCCGACGGCGCCTCGCTCCAGCGCACCGACGACGTGGTCAAGCGCGCCACGGAGATCATGCTGAAGACACCGGGCGTGCAGGATGCGGTTGCATTCGCCGGCTTCTCGGGCGCCACCTTCACCAATGCCTCGAACGCCGCGGCCATCTTCGCGCGCTTCAAGCCGTTCGAGGAGCGGACGAAGGACGGGCTGCCCGCCAACAAGATCATCGGCGACCTCTTCGGGCGCATGCAGGCCATCGAGGAGGCGTTCATCATCGCCGTTCCGCCCCCGCCAGTGCCCGGCATCGGCAATGCCGGCGGCTTCAAGATGCAGCTGCAGGAGCGCAACTCGTCCGACGTCCGGCGTGTGCTCGCGGTCGCTTACGACATGATGGGCAAGGCCCGGCAGAACCCCAACCTCGTCGGCGTCTTCACGACCTTTACAGCCAGTTCGCCACAGGTCTACCTGGAGATCGACCGCACCAAGGCGAGGATGCTGAACGTCTCGATCCCCGCCATCTTCGAGACCCTGCAGGTCAATCTAGGCCAGGCCTACGTCAACGATTTCAACGCCTTCGGGCGCGTCTATCAGGTGCGGGCACAGGCCGACCAGCGCTTCCGCATCGAGCAGGAGGACATCACCCGCCTGAAGGTCCGCTCCAACACCGGGGCGCTCGTGCCGCTTGGAACCCTCGTCGAGATCCGGCAGGTCAGCGGGCCGGACCTGATCCAGCGCTACAACATGTTCCCGTCCGTGCCCTTGCAGGGCAACGCGGCGCCCGGAGTGTCATCCGGGACTGCGCTGGACACGATGGAACAGATCGCCCGCGAGTCGATGCCGCCGGGCGTCGGGTTCCAGTGGACCGAGCTCGCCTACCAGCAGAAGCAGACCGGGAACACCGCGATCTTCATCTTCGCTCTCGCGGTGCTGCTCGTCTTCCTCGTCCTCGCCGCGCAGTACGAGAGCTGGTCGTTGCCGCTCGCGATCATTCTCATCGTGCCAATGGCCGTTCTCTCGGCCCTGATAGGGGTGAGCCTGAGGGGGATGGACAACAACATCCTCACCCAGATCGGCCTGATCGTGCTGGTCGGGCTCGCCGCCAAGAACGCGATCCTGATCGTGGAGTTTGCCCGTGAGGCCGAGATCCGGGAGGGGCTGAACCCGGTCGATGCGGTCGTGAAAGCCTGCCGGCTGCGCCTGCGCCCGATCCTGATGACGGCCTTCGCCTTCATTCTCGGCGTTCTTCCTCTCGTGATCGCCACGGGACCGGGCTCAGAGATGCGGCAGGCGCTGGGCACGGCGGTCTTCTTCGGAATGATCGGCGTGACGGTGTTCGGCCTGTTCCTCACCCCGGTCTTCTACGTGGCACTGCGCGCCCTGGTGATCCGGTTCGGCAGCAGCAAGCCGGTGCGCGCGCCAGCGCCACAACCGGGCGAGTAGGCCGCTTGTGCATCAGATTGCATCATGGGGGCTTGACCACCGCCGCCGATCGATGCATTGATCTCAGGAATTAGAACGTTCCAAACGAAAGCCCTGGTCGCTTACGTTCTAATAAGCTCATCCTATCAGTCACTTGCGGTAAAGCAGGAACTTGATCGGAAAAGGGCTCGGAACGTTCCAAATTGCAGCCGCCTTCTACGAAAGGCGTGCAGGGAGAGAAACGGCTTGGCTCAGAGCCCGAGGACCGGCACCGCCCGGCCCACCACGATCGTCGACATCGCGCGCGCCGCCGGCGTGTCGAAGTCGACCGTTTCGCTGGTTCTCAAAGGCTCGTCCCTGGTGCGCCTGGAGACGCGGGAGCGGGTCGAGCGGGCGATGGACAAGCTCGGCTATGTCTACAACCGGGGCGCCGCCAATCTCCGCACCGCGTCATCCAGCTTCGTTGGAATGGTGATCAGCGACCTCACCAACCCGTTCTTCGCCGAACTCGCGGTCGGCATCGAGGACGCGCTCTACAAGCTCGGCTTCATCCCCATTCTCGCCAACACGAACGAGGATCTCGAGCGCCAGAAGCAGGTGCTGCACTCGCTGCGTGAGCACGGCGTCGCCGGCATCATCATGAGCCCCGCCCGTGGAACGGATGCCTGGAGCCTCGCGAACCTGCCGGCACGGTCGATCCCGACGGTGATCACCATGCGCCGGGTCATCGGCAGCCCGCTCCCCTATGTCGGACCCGACAACACGGCCGGCGCGAAGGAAGCCGTCTCGCATCTTGTACGGCTCGGCCATCGTCGCATCGCCTTCTTCGGCGGCTATTCCAGCATGACCACCCAGCAGGAACGGCTGGAGGGCTATCGCGAGGCGCTGCGCGAAGTTGGTATCGCGGCCGACCCCGGGCTGACCTTCGAAACGATGCCGACCCGGGAAGGTGGGCGGGAGGCGGTCGAGCGGGCGCTGGCAATGTCGCAACCGCCCACGGCGGTGCTCTGCTACAATGACATCGTGGCGATGGGTGCCGCACGGGCCTTCTCGACCCGCGGCGTGCGTCCCGGGCAGGACGTCGCGGTGGTCGGCTTCGACGATATCGCCGAGGCCGAGCACAATGCCCCGCCGCTCACCACCGTGAACGCCGACACCCGCATTATGGGCGCCCGCGCCGCCGAGAGCCTGCTGGGACTGATCGGCGGCGCCGATCCCGCCGGCCTCTCCTTCTTCGGAAAGAGCCGGCTCGTGGTGCGCGAAAGCTGCGGGGCTCCCCGCGCTGACGTCAGGAGGACCGCATGACTATTCGCTGGGGACTGATCGGGGCCAGCACCATTGCCCGCGAATGGGTGATCGGCGCCATCCGGGCCACCGGGGGCGAGGTCGTCTCCGTCTACAGTGCCGATCCTTCCCGGGGTGCGGCCTACGCGCAGGCCAACGGCATTCCGAACGCCGCCGTTTCGATCGCCGCGCTGCTCGGGTCCGGTATAGACGCGGTCTACGTCTCGACGACGAACGAGTTGCACCGGGACCAGACCTTCGCCGCCGCCGGCGACGGCAAGCATGTGCTGTGCGAGAAACCCCTCGATCTCACCATCTCCGGCGCCCGCGCCATGGTCGAGACCTGCCGGTCGTCGGGCGTGGTGATGGGCACCAACCATCATCTTCGCAATGCCGGGACGCACCGGGCGATGCGCGACGCCATTGCCGCGGGCAGGATCGGCAAGCCGCTGTTTTGCCGCGTGTTTCACGCCGTGTACCTGCCCGAGCACCTGCAGGGCTGGCGCATCACGACACCCGGCGCAGGGGCGGGGGTGGTCATGGACATCACTGTCCACGACGCCGACACGCTGCGCTTCGTGCTCGGCGACGAGCCCGCCGAGGTCTCGGCCATGGTCCAGCAGGGCGGAATGGGCGGGGAGGGGATCGAGGACGGCGTCATGGGCATCGCCCGCTTCCGCTCCGGCCTGATCGCCCAGTTCCACGATGCCTTCACGACCGCGTTCGCGGGCACCGGCTTCGAGGTTCACGGGACGGAAGGGTCCCTCATCGGCACCAACTGCATGACGCAGAAGCCGATCGGCGACGTCCTGCTGCGGACGGCAAAGGGCGAGGAAATGCTGCCCGTAGACCGGACGAACCTCTACGAGCGCGCGCTCGCCGCCTTTCACGCGGCGATCCGCGGCGAGGGGCAGCCCGCGGCAAGCGGCGAGGACGGCGTTCGATCGCTGGCCTTTGCCGCGGCAACGCTCGAAGCGGCCAAGTCCGGCACCGCGAAGACTGTCGAACCCGGGATCTGACCGAGACACGCCATGGCCTTTCCCCGCGTCCTCACCTCCGACCAGGCCGCCGCGCTCATCCCGGACGGCGCCGTGGTGACGGTGTCCTCCTCGTCAGGGCTCGGGTGCCCCGACGCGGTGCTCGCCGCCATTGGCCGCCGCTTCGAAGGCGAGGGGCATCCGCGCGGGCTGACCACGCTGCACCCCATCGCGGCCGGGGACATGTGGGGCGTGAAGGGCATCGACCACATCGCCCGTGAAGGCCTGCTCTCCCGCGTGCTGGCCGGCTCCTACCCGTCCGGTCCGTCGTCGTCCGAGCCGCCCGCCATCTGGAAGATGATCACGGGCGATGCCATCCCGGCCTACAACGTCCCCTCCGGCATCCTGTTCGACATGCACCGGGAGGCGGCCGCCAAGCGGCCGGGCGTGCTGACGAAGGTCGGCATGGACACCTTCGCGGACCCCTCCCGCGAAGGCTGCGCGATGAACGCGAAGGCGGCGGCGGACCCGATCGTCAGCCGCGTCACGTTCGCCGGCGACGAGTGGCTGTTCTTCCCCTCCATCGTGCCCGACGTGGCCATCATCCGAGCCACCACGGCCGACGAGCGCGGCAACCTCTCCTACGAACATGAGGGCGGCTATCTCGGCCCGCTCGACCAGGCGCTGGCGGTCCGCAACAATGGCGGCATCGTCATCGCGCAGGTGAAGCGCCTCGCCGAGTCCGGCTCACTGAAGCCGCAGCACGTGCTCGTGCCGGGCGTGCTCGTCGACGTCATCGTCGTCGCGCCCGACCAGATGCAGACGACGCAGACCGTCTACGATCCGGCGATCTCCGGCGAGATCTTTCGTCCGCTCTCCTCCTTCGAGGTCCCGGACTTCGGCATCCAGAAGGTCATTGCGCGGCGGGTGGCACAGGAACTGCGCCGGGGCGACGCCGTCAACATCGGCTTCGGCATTTCGGCGAACGTGCCGCGTATCCTCATCGAGGAAGGCCGGCACGGGGACGTGACCTGGGTCATCGAGCAGGGCGCCGTGGGCGGCGTGCCGCTGCTCGACTTCCAGTTCGGCTGCGCAGCGAATGCCGAGTGCATCGTGCCCTCGCCCTACCAGTTCACCTATTTTCAGGGAGGCGGCTTCGACGCCTCGCTGCTGTCCTTCCTGCAGATCGACAAAGACGGCTGCGTCAACGTCTCCAAACTGGGCGTCCGCCCGCATGTGACGGCGGGCGCAGGCGGCTTTGTCGACATCACGGCCCGGGCGAGGAAGATCGTGTTCTCCGGCTTCTTCTCGGCGGGTGCAGACCTTGCCGTCGAGGGCGGTGCGCTCGCCATCCGGCGCGAGGGCAAGGTGCGCAAGCTGGTGCCGGCCGTGGAGCACGTCTCGTTCTCCGGCAGGCGCGCGGTCGAGCAGGGGCAGGACATCACCTACGTCACCGAGCGATGCGTGCTGAAGCTGACCCGCGACGGCGTTGCCGTGACCGAGATCGCGCCGGGCGTCGACCTCGAGCGTGACGTGCTCGGCCAGGCCGACTTCCCGCTTCTTGTCCCCGCCCCGCCCCGGCGCATGGACGCGGCGCTGTTCCGCCCCGAGCCCATCGGCCTCGATCTCGGGGGACGTGCATGAGCGACGCCTTACACCTCGCCATCGACGGGCCGGTCGCCACCATCACGCTGGCCCGGCCCGAGAAGCTGAACGCGCTGGATGCCGCGATGATCGCGGCACTCGGCGAGTACGCCCAGCGGATCGACGCCGATATCGACGTCCGCGCCGCCATCATCACCGGCGAGGGCAGGGCTTTCTGCGCGGGCGGCGACATTGCCGACTGGGGCGGGCTGCCGCCGCTGGAGATGTGGCGGAGCTGGGTGCGGACCGGCCACCGCGTCTTCGACAGCCTGGCGCGCCTGCGCGTTCCGCTGATCGCTGCCCTCTCGGGTCACGCGCTCGGCGGCGGGCTGGAGCTTGCCGGCACCGCCGACCTCAGGATCGCCGAGCCGCAGGCCAGGCTCGGCATGCCGGAGACCGGCATCGCCATGGTGCCGGGCTGGTCGGGGACGCAGCGTCTGGTGCGCCGCTTCGGCGCCGCGACCGTCCGTCGCCTCGCCTTCACCGGCGAGCTCGTGCAAGCCGAAAGGGCCCTCGCCCTGGGACTTGTCGACGAGCTGGTCGGGCAGGGCGAGGCGCTGGCCCGCGCACGTGAGCTCGCGCTCGCCATCGCCGGCCGCGGTCCGGTGGCCGTCTCCATCACCAAGCAGCTCGTCAATGCGGCCGAAGGGGAGGAGGACGTCTCCGCCACCTTCGAGGCACTGGCCGGCGCACTGGCTGCCTTCACCCAGGATGGGGCCGAAGGCGTCGCAAGCTTCCGGGAGAAGCGCCCCCCGCGCTTCACCAACGCATGAGCGCACGCGCTCTGATCATTTCACCCACCTGCCCGGAGGGGAGGGGGAGAACCGCAGCCGGAGCGTATCCGGCAACGCATGTCCGTTTGGGAGGACACTGATGAAACTCGCGAAACATCTTCTCGCCGGCGCCGCCTTCGTGGCGATGGCCAGCCTCGGCCTCGGCGCCCACGCCCAGACCAAGGAAGTCGAGGTCGTGCACTGGTGGACGTCCGGCGGCGAGGCGGCCGGCCTGGCCGTGCTGCGCAAGGCCGTCGAGGCCCAGGGCGTGACCTGGAAGGACGCACCGATCGCCGGCGGAGGCGGCTCGCAGGCCATGACGGTCCTGCAGGCGCGCATCACCGCCAAGAACCCGCCGACCGCCTCGCAGATGCTGGGCTTCGACATCCAGGATTGGGCCGAGCAGGGCGTGCTCGCCAACCTGAACGACGTCGCGACGAAGGAAGGCTGGGACAAGACCATCCCGGAGGCGCTGCAGCGCTTCTCCAAGTACAAGGGCGAGTGGGTCGCCGCCCCGGTCAACGTGCACTCGACCAACTGGGTGTGGGGCAACAAGGCCGTCCTCGACAAGATCGGCGTCAAGCAGCCGGCCAACTGGGACGAGTTCGTCGCGGCCCTCGACAAGGCCAAGGCGGCCGGCGTGATTCCGCTCGCCCATGGCGGGCAGGCCTGGCAGGACGCCACGATCTTCGACTCGATCATCCTCTCGGTCGGCGGCGCCGACTTCTACAAGAAGTCGATGATCGAGCTCGACCCGGCGGCGCTCAGTGGCCCGCAGATGAAGCAGGCCTTCGAGCGGATGGCCAAGCTGCGCACCTACCTCGACCCGAACTTCTCGGGCCGCGACTGGAACCTCGCTTCGGCCATGGTGATCAAGGGCGACGCCGCCTTCCAGATCATGGGCGACTGGGCCAAGGGCGAGTTCATCGCCGCCGGCAAGAAGCCCGGAACGGACTTCGTCTGCTTCCGCTTCCCCGGCACGCAGGGCATCGTGACCTTCAACGCGGACCAGTTCGCGATGTTCAAGGTCGGCGCCGACCGCCAGGGCGCCCAGGCGACGCTGGCCACGGCCATCGAGTCGCCGGCGTTCCAGTCGGCCTTCAACGTCATCAAGGGCTCTGCCCCGGCGCGCACCGACGTTCCGGATACGGCTTTTGACGATTGCGGAAAGAAGGCCATCAAGGACCTTGCGGAAGCCAACAAGGGTGGCACGCTGCTGGGCTCCATGGCCCACGGCCACGCCGCCCCGGCCGCCGTCAAGAACGCGGTCTACGACGTCGTGACCAAGCACTTCAACGGCCAGCTGACGACCGACCAGGCCGTCGCCGAGCTGCCGAAGGCCGTCGCCGCGGCCAAGTGAGGCCCTGAGGCCACGATCAGGAGCGGGCGCCTCCGGGCGCCCGCTTCCACCGAGGACGTGAGACGGGAGGAGGACGCACAGCCATGACGGTCACCACCATCGACCCCGTCGTCGCGCGCGACACTGGCGGGCTGCGAAGCCGGATGCAGGACTGGGTTCCGCGCCTCGTTCTCGCGCCGTCCTTCGCAATGATCCTGCTGTTCGTCTACGGCTTCATTCTGTGGACGATGTACCTGTCGCTCACCCCGTCGAAGTTCATGCCGGTCATGCAGATCACCGGCTTCGACGCGTACAGCCGCCTCTGGGCGCAACCCAGCTGGTGGGTGGCGCTGCAGAACCTCGCCATCTTCGGCGTCCTCTACATCGGCATCTGCACGGCACTCGGCCTGCTGCTGGCGATCCTGCTGGACCAGAAGATCCGCGGCGAGGGCGTGCTGCGGCCGATCTACCTCTACCCGATGGCGCTGTCCTTCATCGTCACCGGCACGGCCTGGAAGTGGTTCCTCAACCCCGGGCTGGGCCTCGAGAAGACGATGCATGTCTGGGGCTGGACGAGCTTCAAGTTCGACTGGCTGATCTCGACCGACATGGCGATCTACACCATCGTCATCGCCGGCGTCTGGCAGGCCTCCGGCTTCGTCATGGCGATGTTCCTCGCCGGGTTGCGCGGCATCGACGGCGAGATCCTGAAGGCCGCCCAGATCGACGGGGCCAGCACCTTCGCCACCTACCGCCGCATCATCATCCCGCTGCTGCGGCCGATCTTCCTGTCGGCCGTCATCGTCCTCGCGCACATGGCGATCAAGTCCTACGACCTCGTCATCGCGCTGACGGGCGGCGGCCCGGGCAACGCCACCGAGCTGCCGTCGACCTTCATGTATTCCTACACCTTCACCCGCAAGCAGATGGCCGTCGGCTCGGCGAGCGCGGTGATCATGCTGATGACGATCTGCGCGATCATCATCCCCTACCTTTACTCCGAACTGCGGGAGAAGGGCCGATGAGCGCCGCACACGCACCCTCGGCCGGGCCCGCCGGCTCGTCCTGGACGCCGAAGATCGTTATCTACGGGCTGCTGCTGATCTTCGCGGTCTTCTACCTGATGCCGCTCTTCGTGATGCTCGTCACGTCGTTCAAGACGCTGGACGAAATCCGCGACGGCAACATGCTGGCCATGCCGCAGAGCCCGACGGTAGAGCCGTGGATCCAGGCCTGGGGCCAGACCTGCATCGGGCAGGTGTGCGAGGGGATCAAGGGCTACTTCTGGAACTCCATCAAGATGGTGGTTCCGGCGGTGGCGATCTCCACCTTTCTCGGAGCGCTCAACGGATATGTGCTGACGAAGTGGCGCTTTCCCGGCCACAAGCTCGTCTTCGGGATGATGCTGTTTGCCTGCTTCATCCCGTTCCAGACGGTGCTGATCCCGATGGCGGCGATCCTCGGCCAGTTCGGCCTGTCGAACTCGACGGCCGGCCTCGTACTCTGCCACGTCGTCTACGGGCTCGGCTTCACGACGCTGTTCTTCCGCAACTACTACGAGGCCTTCCCGACCGAGCTGATCAAAGCCGCGCAGATCGACGGCGCGAGCTTCTTCCAGATCTTCCGCAGGATTCTCCTGCCTTCCTCGGGGCCGATCATCGTGGTGACGGTGATCTACCAGTTCACCAACATCTGGAACGACTTCCTCTTCGGCGCGACTTTCGCCTACGGCGAGTCCGCGCCGATGACGGTGGCGCTGAACAACCTCGTCTCGTCCTCGACGGGCGTGAAGGAATACAATATTCACATGGCCGCGGCGATGATCGCGGCTCTTCCCACCCTCTTTGTCTACATCGTCGCGGGCCGCTACTTCGTGCGCGGCCTGATGGCGGGCGCCGTGAAAGGATAAGGGCCATGGCCTTCCTGGAAATGATCGGCCTGAAGAAGCGCTTCGGCGCCGTCGAGATCCTCAAGGGCATCAACATCGAGCTCGAGAAGGGCGGCTTCCTCGTCCTCGTCGGCCCGTCGGGCTGCGGCAAGTCCACGCTGCTCAACACGATCGCGGGGCTGGAAACGATCACCGAAGGCGAGATCCGCGTCGAAGGGCAGGCGATCAACGACCTGCACCCGTCCAAGCGGGACATCGCCATGGTGTTCCAGAGCTATGCGCTCTACCCCAACATGACCGTCGGGCAGAACATCGGCTTCGCGCTGGAGATGCGCGGCGTTCCGAAAGCCGAGCGGGACAAGGCCATCGCCGGCGTGTCGAAGACGCTGCAGATCGGGCATCTGCTCGACCGAAAGCCGAGCCAGCTCTCCGGTGGCCAGCGCCAGCGCGTCGCCATGGGTCGCGCTCTGGTGCGCGATCCCAGGATCTTCCTGTTCGACGAGCCGCTGTCGAACCTCGACGCCAAGCTGCGCGTCGACATGCGCACCGAGATCAAGCGGCTGCACCAGCAGACCGCCACCACCATCGTCTACGTCACGCACGACCAGATCGAGGCGATGACGCTCGCCACCAAAATCGCCGTGCTGAAGGATGGCGAGCTGCAGCAGGTCGGCACGCCCGCCGAGATCTACAACCGTCCCTCCAACCTCTTCGTCGCCGACTTCATGGGCTCGCCCGCGATGAACCTCATCGAGGCGACCGTGGCGAGCCACGATGGCCGCTCCGTCCTGTCGCTGGCACGCTCGGGGGAGGGCGACATCCGTCTGCCGGTGCCGTCCAGCGTGGCGGCGCAATCGCTCGGCGAAAGCCGCAAGGTGATCCTCGGCATCCGTCCCGAGGCGATCACCGACCGCGACGGCGCGGACCGCAACTCCAGCGCGGTCGAGATCGTCGAGGCGCATGTGGAGGTCGTCGAGCCCGCGGGCTCGGACACCTTCGTCGTCACCCATATCGGCGGCAAAGAGGTGACGGCGCGCATGCGGGCCGACGCCGACGTGCGGGCCGGCACGCGCATGCCCTTCGCATTCAACCTCGACAAGGCCGTGCTGTTCGACCCCGGCACCGGCCGCCGCCTCTGAGGAAACGATGTCCCGCCCTGTCGCCGTCGTCACCGGCGCGGGCCGGGGCATCGGCCGCGCCATTGCTGTCGCGCTCGCCCGCGACGGGTTCGACCTCGCCCTGCCGCTGCTGTCGACCGGCGACGAGGAGGCATTGTCCGTGCTGGCCGAGGCGGCCGGGCACGGTGTCAGGGTCGAGGCGATGCCCTTCGACCTTGGCGAGGCCGAGGCACACCGGCACACGGCGCGGCTGATCGTCGAGAGCTTCGGCCGTCTCGACGTTCTCGTGAACAACGCCGGCATCGGGCAGCCCGTCCGGGACGATCCGCTCGAGCTCTCGCCGGCGCAGTTCGATACCGTGATGGACGTGAACCTGCGCGGAACGCTGTTCCTGTCCCTGGCCTGCGCACGGGAGATGGTGAGGGGCGGCGAGACCGGCCATCCCCGGGCCATCGTCACCATCACCTCCGTCTCGGCCGAGATGGTGACGCCCGAGCGCCTCGGCTACTGCATTTCCAAGGCCGGACTGTCCATGGCCGTGAAGGGGCTCGCGGCCCGGCTTGCCGAGGAGGGCATCGCGGTCTTCGAAGTCCGCCCCGGCATCATCCGCACGCCCATGACCTCGGCCGTCGCGCCCGCCTATGACCGGCGCATCGCCGACGGCCTCGTCCCCGCCCGACGCTGGGGGGAACCGGACGACGTGGCGGAGATGGTCGCGGCACTGGCCTCCGGCCGGCTCGGCTTTGCCACGGGCAGCGTCATCAATGTCGACGGAGGGCTCGCGATCCCGCGGCTCTGAAAGGCGGTCATGTCCTACGACTACATCATCACGGGCGCAGGCCCGGCCGGATGCGCGCTGGCGGCGCGGCTCACCGAAGATCCCTCCCTGCGCGTGCTGCTGCTGGAGGCCGGTGGGCCCGACAGGCACCCGCTGTTCCACATGCCCGCGGGCTTCGCCAAGATGACCAAGGGCATCGGCAGCTGGGGCTGGTCGACTGTGCCGCAGCGGCACCTCGACAATCGGGTTCTCTGGTACACGCAGGCCAAGGTGCTGGGTGGCGGATCGTCCATCAACGCGCAGGTCTACACGCGTGGCAACGCGCTCGACTACGACGCCTGGGAAAGCGAGGCGGGCTGCGCCGGGTGGTCCTATCGCGACGTGCTGCCCTACTTCCGGCGGGCCGAGGACAACCAGCGATTCGCCGACATCTATCACGGCAGCGGCGGGCCGATCGGCGTCTCGGTGCCCGTGAACCCGCTGCCGATCAGCGAGGCCTTCCTGCGCGCGGCGCAGGAGTACGGGATCCCGTACAACCCAGATTTCAACGGCAGGCGGCAGGAGGGCATCGGCCACTACCAGGTCACCGTCAAGGATGCGCGGCGCTCCTCCGCCGCGACGGGATACCTCAAGCCTGCCCGCAACCGGACGAACCTCACTGTCCGGACCGGCGCGTCCGCCCTGCGGGTGCTCGTGGAGAAGGGCAGGGCAGTTGGTGTCGAGATCGCCACCGACCGGGGGAGGGAAACCCTGCGGGCCGAGCGAGAGGTGCTGGTGACGTCCGGCGCCATCGGCTCGCCGAGGCTGCTGATGCTGTCTGGCATCGGCCCTGCCGAGCATCTCCGGGCGGTGGGCGTCGACGTGGTGCACGACCTGCCCGGCGTCGGATCCAACCTGCAGGACCACCTCGACGTCTACGTCATCTGCGAATGCACGGGCGACCACACCTATGACAGCTACGCCCGGCTGGACCGGACGGTGCTGGCGGGGTTGCAGTACCTCACCACCCGCAAGGGTCCTGTCGCATCCACCCTCTTCGAGACAGGCGGCTTCTGGTTCGCCGACCGCTCGGCCCGCTCGCCCGACATCCAGTTTCATCTCGGGCTCGGCTCGGGGATCGAAGCGGGCGTCGCCAAGCTGAAGAACGCCGGCGTGACGCTGAACACGGCGTTCCTCCGCCCGAGATCGCGCGGCACCGTGCGCCTCGCCTCGGCCGATCCCGCCGCCATGCCCCTCATCGATCCCAATTACTGGGACGACCCTTATGACCGCGCCATGTCCCTGGAAGGCCTTCGCATGGCCCGCGAGGTCATGCGGCAGCACGCGCTAAAGCCTTTCGTCCTGGCAGAGCGTCAGCCGGGCCCAGACCTCGTCTCCGAGGACGACCTCGCCGCCTACGTGTTCCGGAGCTGCAAGACCGACCACCATCCCTCGGGCACGTGCCGCATGGGGAACGGCCCGGAGGCCGTGGTCGGCACCGACCTCCGGGTGCACGGCCTGGAAGGACTGCGCGTCTGTGACAGCTCCATCATGCCGCTGCTGATCTCGTCCAACACGAACGCGCCCACCCTGATGATCGGCGAAAAGGCGGCCGACATCGTGCGCGGCCGCGAGCCGCTCCGGGAGACGTCGAACGACCTGTAGGGCTCCCCCGGGCGAGCCAGTCCGCTCTGGTCAGGGCTGCGTGGCGGCCACGGCCACGGGAGCGGGATCGTCGCGCAGGGTCAGCCAGACGTTGGGGTTCTCCGGCGACTGGCGCTTGATGAAACCATAGCCGGTGCTGCGCCAGGGTTTGATGCGCGACGTCAGATTGTCGAGCACGAAGTCGCCCCGGTTCGTCACCACCGTGAGCACGGCGTGACCACCGCCCTGCGGATCGCGAACCACGGTCATCAGAAGCGCACCGGTCGGCATTCCGGCCGCGACCAGTTCGTGCCGCTTCTCCAGCGCGAGGTCCTCGCAATCACCCTTGCCGTCGAACGGCAGGTCCCAGCTTTCCTCGATGCCCCAGTGGTCGAAGTCCTTCACCTGCTGGATGGTCTCGTTCACCTGCCCGTTGACCTTTCGCAGAAGCTCCCAGGCAGCGGCGTCAAGCACGATGCGGGCGGGGTCACCCTTTTTGCACTCGGCCGGCCGATCGGGACAGAACTGCCGCCATCCGCGCGGCGCGTCTGTGGATCCCGCGGTTTCCGCGGGGGAGGACAGCGGGATGCGCAATCCCGCCGAGGCACCCGTGGCCAAGGCCGTAAGCCCTGCGAGAAGAACGGCGACGACAACGAGCCTGGTCACGCGATGGTTCCCGGAAATCCTGCAAGGCACAGGCTTCCAAGCACGAGGCGTGCCGGCAATAGGGTATTTCACTGACAGGGACGCGTTGTCGCGCCCTGTTGCGGCGAAGACGACGCTTCCGGTGATGTTTTTTGGCGGGAGCTTGACCGATGCGAAGGCCGGAGGCCTCAGACGCTAGACCGTCACCTGTGTACCGACTTCCACGACGCGTCCGGTCGGGATCTGGAAGAAGTCCGTCGCGTCGCTGGCATTTCTCGCGAGCGCGATGAACAGCTTGTCCTGCCACAGCGGCATGCCCGACTGGGCGGCCGGCTTGATGGATCGCCGCGACACGAAGAACGACGTCGACATGATGTCGAAGGTCCATCCGAGCTTGCGTGCGATGGCGAGCCCACGTGGCACGTTGGGGCTTTCCATGTAGCCGAACTTGATCTTCACCCGCGAGAAATGGTCGCTGACGGGCGTGATCGTCACGCGCTCGTCCTCCGGTACCCGCGGCGTGTCGGCCGTCGAGACGGTCAGGATCACGTTCTTCTCGTGCAGGATCTTGTTGTGCTTCAGATTGTGGAGAAGCGCGGTGGGGGCGTAGTCCGGGTCGCTCGTCAGGAACACGGCCGTGCCCTGCACGCGATGCGGCGGCTTCTTCTCGAGATTGCGCACCAGCATGTCGAGCGGCACCTCCGAGCGCCGCGTCTTCTCGGAGAGAATGCGGGTACCGCGCCTCCACGTGACCATCAGCAGGATGAGGAACGACGCGAAGGCCAGGGGCGCCCATGCGCCGTCGAACAGCTTGAGCAGATTCGAGGTGAAGAACGTCGCGTCGATGAGCAGGAATGGCAGAACCAGTGCGGCGGCTGCCCACGGGTTCCACTTCCAGAGGCGCCAGATCACCAGGAAGGCCAGTGTCGCGTCCACCACCATCGTCGTCGTCACGGCGATGCCGTAGGCCGAGGCCAGCGCCCCGGAGGAGCGGAACAGCAGCACCAGAATCAGCACGCCGATCAGCAGCAGGGAGTTGATCCGCGGGATGTAGATCTGCCCGGAGTGCGTCTCAGACGTGAAGCGGATGTCGATGCGCGGCAGCAGGCCGAGTTGCACCGCCTGCCGTGTCAGGGAGAAGGCGCCGGTGATCACTGCCTGGCTGGCGATGACGGTGGCCGCAGTCGCCATCGCTACGACGGGGATCAGCGCCCAGTCGGGATAAAGCTGGAAGAACGGGTTTGTCACCACGTTGGGGTGGGCGAGCACCAGTGCGCCCTGGCCGAAGTAATTGATGACGAGCGCCGGCAGGACGAATCCGAGCCAGGCGATCTGGATGGGCTTTCGGCCGAAATGACCGAGGTCCGCGTAGAGCGCCTCGCCGCCCGTGACGGCCAGGAAGACGGCCCCCAGCGTGACGAGGCCAATCAGCTTGTGGGTTAGAAGGAAGGCGAGCCCATGGCTGGGATCGAGCGCCAGCATCACGCCCGGATCATCCGAGACGTGCATCAGTCCGCCGACGGCGAGCAGCAGGAACCACACCGCCATCACCGGTCCGAAGAACGTCGCCACCCGTGCCGTGCCGCGGCTCTGGACCGCGAAGAGCAGCACCAGGATCGCGATCGTGACCGGGATCACGTACTCCTCGAAAGCCGGCGTGATGAGTTTCAGGCCTTCAACCGCCGAGAGCACGGAAATGGCGGGCGTGATCACCGAGTCGCCATAGAACATGGCGGCACCGATGATGCCGAGCATCACCACCGAGCCACGGCCTTTCGCAAGGCCGCGCTGGGCGAGCGCCATCAGCGACAGCGTCCCGCCTTCGCCATTGTTGTCGGCGCGAAGCAGGATGATGACGTATTTGATGGTGACGACGAGGACGAGTGACCAGACGATCAGCGACAGCACGCCGAGAACGGTCTCGCGCGGCACGTTGACCACGTGGCCTGGTTCCGCGTGGTGAGCACCGGCAGCGGCCAGCAGTGCCTCGCGAAACGCGTAGAGCGGGCTGGTGCCGATATCGCCGTAGACGACCCCGATACTGCCCAGCGTCAGAGCGAAGAGCTTGTCGGCGTGACCATGCCCATCATGCCCGGCGGTCGCCGGAGCGGCGGGATGTGCCTCGTTCCGGGGTGCTTTTGCCTCCGCAACCTTGTCTGTGCTGTCGTGAGTGTTGCCGCTGGTCGCCATGATGGCCTTAACTCTGGACCCGGCCGACCGGGCGCGGGCGGCTTATATCACCGCTTTGCATCAATTCCATCCGCAGTGCAGCGGCCAACTGGCTCACGGCGCGGAAGATCCAGAGGAGGTCAGCTGGCCTCGCCTCACTTCCTGTGCGACGGCCATGATGACGGGCTCGGGCAGGCTGGCGGTTACCGCAAAGCCGGTTCCGTTCCGCACCCACCATGCGGTGAGGAGTGACCCGCTGCGCCGGACCGCAAGCTCGGTGTCGGCCTGCGCGGGGGCGCGCGATACGACAATGGAGAGCTTCGCGTTCGCCGGGGTTCGGTACAGCACCACCGCGCTGGCTCCGTCCGGCCCCGAGACGAGGCGACCTCCGAGCAGCGTGAACCCGGACCCGGAGAGATCAGGTAATTCCACCGCTGCCCCGAGACGACGGGCGAACCAGGCCTCGAGCACCGCGGCGTCGGCGGCTCCGAGTTCGACGGGACGCACCTCATCTGCCGCGAAGACCGTGTGGGCCGACACGGCTTCGTCCACCATACCGGGGATGCTCCTCTGGCTGGATGTCGGCGGCGAGGATTGCCCCAGGACGAGCCAGGCAGCGCCGGCGCCGAGGGTGACTCCGAGCACGAGGGATGCGGCCGCCACGATCGCCAGGCCGGAGGGGCGGCCCATGCGCTCGACGGCGACGCGGCGGTCGAGCCATGCCACTGCGAGGCGCCGGGGCAGCGGCTCCTCGAGCGTCGGGTCGAACAGGTCACGCAAGGCGCGGTTCTGCGCCACCCAGGCGGATACGGCCGCCATGTCGGCGGCGTGATGGGCGAGGTGGAGAGCCATCGCCTCGGTCTTGTCGGGCGGCAGCTGGCCGTCGGCATAGGCGTGAAGATCGGACTGGTCGACGGTACGGCCGCCCGTCACTTCACGATCCGCAGGTAGGAGGCGCCGGAGGTGACCTGAACGCCCTCGACCAGCTCGCGCATTTGGCCGCGGGCCCGGGCGAGGCGGGTCATGACGATGCTGACCGGGACGCCCAGCACCTCGGCGCAATCCAGGTACGACAGGCGCTCAAGCACCACGAGCACGATCACCTCCCGGTATTCGGCGGAGAGCCGCGGAAGCGCACCCACCGCCCCGGGCGGTGGTGGCGCGGCGGGGACCGCCTGTTCGCCGGCGCGCCGCCCCGGCGTGCGCCGGCGATTTCGGTCCGCAGTGAGAAGGTGAGTCAGAAGCCGGAGACGAAGCGAGCCGGGCGCGGCGGTGCCGTCGTCGCGCAGGGCCCTCAGGAGCGCCTCCTGCACGAGGTCGTCCGCGGCCTCGCGGTCGGGCGCGAGTGCGCGCGCCGCGCGCCTGAGCCTCGGTATCTCCTGTTCAAGCGATCCGCGAAACTCGGACATCGTTTTCCGCAGGGGCGGCCGATGGAAGTTGGAGTGCCACTCTAGGCTGTTTCGGCCGCCGGAGGAACCCGGAAAGGCGTGTGGAGGCGAGGCGAGACGACGCTTTCGCTGGCAACCGCCTTCGGCTATTCATGCGCCACGCGGGCCCGGGGGCCGCATGAATCGTTCAGGAGCGCAGATGCCAGACCCCACAACCCCGGTATCGTCGCTGCTGGCGGGCAAGCGCGGGCTCGTCATGGGCGTGGCCAACAACAGGTCGATCGCCTGGGGTATCGCCCGCGCGCTTCACCAGCATGGAGCGGAGCTGGCCTTCACCTTCCAGGGCGAGGCGCTGGAGAAGCGCGTGCGCCCGCTCGCCGCCGAACTCGGCGCCGCCGTGCTGGGCCATTGCGACGTGACGGACCCTTCCACGGTCGACGCCGTCTTCGAGGAAGCACGCAAGCTCTGGGGCAAGCTCGACTTCGTCGCCCATTGCATCGCCTTCTCGGATAAGGACGAGCTGACGGGACGCTATGTCGATACGTCCGAGGCGAACTTCACGAAGTCGCTTCTGATCTCCTGCTACTCCTTCACGGCCGTCGCGCAGCGCGCGGAAAAGCTTATGACGGAGGGCGGCTCCATGATCACGCTCACCTACTACGGCGCCGAAAAGTGGATGCCCCACTACAACGTCATGGGTGTCGCCAAGGCTGCCCTCGAAGCGTCGGTGCGCTACCTCGCGGCCGATCTCGGCCCGCAGAACATCCGCGTCAACGCCATCTCGGCCGGTCCTATCAAGACCCTGGCGGCCTCGGGAATCGGTGACTTCCGCTACATCCTGAAGTGGAACGAGTACAACGCACCGCTGCGGCGTACCGTGACGATCGAGGAAGTGGGCGACGCCGCCGTCTATCTCTGCTCGGACCTCGGGCGCGGGACGACCGGCGAGGTCATGCACGTCGACGCCGGCTACCACGTCGTGGGCATGAAGAACCCGGAAGCTCCGGACCTCACGCTCGACAAGGCCTGAGCGCATGGCGGAGCGGCCGCGCTTCTACTTCGTCCGGCACGGCGAAACCGACTGGAACGTCGAGGGCCGCCTGCAGGGACAGCGCGACATTCCCATCAACGCCAACGGACGCGGCCAGGCGGCCGAGGCCGGTCTCAAGCTCGCCAAGGCGGGCGCCGACCCGCACGGGCTGCCATGGTTCGTGAGTCCGCTCGGGCGGACCCGGGAGACGGCCGAGATCGCCCGGGAGGCGGCAGGCCTGCCGCGCGAGGGCTACGCCCTCGACCCGCGCCTCGTCGAGATCTCCTTCGGCGCCTGGGAAGGCAAGACCTGGAAGGAGGTCCGCCGCACGGAGGCCGAGCTCGCCCGCGGCCGCGAGCGCGACAAGTGGCGCTTCGTTCCGCCCGAGGGCGAGAGCTATGCCGGCCTGGCAGAACGCATGCGGCCATGGCTGGACTCGCTCACCGAGGAATGCATCGTGGTGTCGCACGGCGGCGTGGCCCGCGTGCTGATGTACCTCGTTTGCGGTCTTTCGAGCACTGAGGCTCCGAATGCCGAGATCTGGCAGGGCCGCGTCATCGTGTTCGACAAGGGCAAGGCCCGCTGGGTCTGAGACCCGCTGCACTGTTTGACCGGTAACGCCCTTTGCCCGTAAGACCCGGGCGTTTCCGGCGGATCCACTCATGTCCCACAACACGTTCGGCCACCTCTTTCGTGTGACGACCTTCGGCGAAAGCCACGGGCCGGCGCTGGGCTGCGTCGTCGATGGCTGCCCGCCGCTTGTTCCGCTGACCGCGGCGGATATCCAGGCCGAACTCGACAGGCGAAAGCCCGGCCAGTCACGCTTCACCACGCAGCGGCGCGAGCCGGACGAGGTCAGGATTCTCTCGGGCGTGTTCCAGGACGAGGCGGGCCGGCAGGTGACGACCGGCACGCCGATCGGACTGATGATCGAGAACGTCGACCAGCGCTCGAAGGACTACGGAGACATCAAGGCCAGTTACCGGCCGGGACACGCCGACTTCACCTATGACGCGAAGTACGGCATCCGGGATTACCGCGGGGGAGGGCGTTCCTCCGCCCGCGAGACCGCCGCGCGCGTCGCTGCCGGTGCAGTCGCCCGCCGGATCATGCCGGGTGTCACGATCCGGGGGGCGCTTGTTCAGATCGGGCCGCACGGGATCGACAGGTCGCGGTGGGACTGGGACGAGGTAGGCCGCAACCCGTTCTTCTGCCCCGACTTCAAGGCCGCCGACGAATGGGCGGGATACCTTGACGCCATCCGCAAGGACGGATCTTCCGTCGGCGCGGTCATCGAGGTCGTCGCCGAGGGCGTGCCCGCAGGCTGGGGCGCACCGATCTACGGCAAGCTCGACTCTGATCTGGCGGCCGCGATGATGAGCATCAACGCGGTGAAGGGCGTGGAGATCGGCGAGGGCTTCGCCTCGGCCGCGCTGCGTGGCGAGGACAACGCCGACGAGATGCGGGCCGGCAATGCGGGGCCCGTGTTCCTGTCCAACCATGCCGGCGGTATTCTGGGCGGCATCTCGACGGGCCAGCCGGTGGTGGTGCGTTTCGCGGTGAAGCCGACGTCCTCGATCCTGACGCCGCGCCTCAGCATCGACAGCACCGGGCAGGAGATCGAGGTTTCTACCAAGGGACGCCATGATCCCTGCGTCGGCATTCGGGCCGTGCCGGTCGGCGAGGCGATGATGGCCTGCGTTCTCGCCGATCATCTTCTCCGCCACCGCGGACAGACCGGGCGCGATCCACTCGACGCCTGAAAAAGACCTTTAAGCACAGCTGAAAATCTGCGCTTGCGGCTGTGCCCGCGAATTTCAGTTTTACTGAAATTCAGAATGGCATAGCCTTTCACCATGAGGCTCGCGGACTGGCTGCGCTCGAACAGAATTTCCCGGACCGATTTCGCCCGGCGGATCGGGCTGTCGAACGCCGCGGTCACGCAGCTGTGCAACCACCAGGCCGCCTGGATGTCGCGTGAGACCGCTGCGACGATCATGCGCGAGACCGGTGGCGCAGTGACCCCCAACGACTTTCTCGACGCTGCCGCGCGAAAGGACGCTGCCATGTCCCATTCCGTCAACGAAGCCATCGAGGCTTTCCGCCGCGGGGAGATCGTCATCGTCACCGATGACGACGATCGCGAAAACGAAGGCGACCTCGTCTGTGCGGCATCGCTCTGCACGCCGGAGAAGATGGCCTTCATTATCCGGAACACCTGCGGCATCGTCTGCACCCCGCTGACCGGGGCTGAGGCGCGCCGGCTCAACTTGCAGCCGATGGTCGCGGCCAACGACGCGCCTCTCGGCACGGCCTTCACGGTTACGGTCGACGTGCGGCACGGGTTGACCACGGGCATCTCGGCCGAACAGCGCTCCAACACGGTGCGGGCGCTCGCCAACGGCAATATGGGGGCAGCCGATTTCGTCCGGCCGGGACACGTCTTTCCCCTGATCGCCAAGGACGGCGGCGTGCTCATGCGCTCGGGTCACACGGAGGCGGCCGTCGATCTCTGCAAGATGGCGGGACTTCCGGCGGTGGGCGTCATCTGCGAGCTCGCCAATGACGACGGGACCGTCATGCGGGGCGACCAGATCACGGCCTTTGCCACGACCCACAATCTCAGGCGGATCTCCGTGGCGGACCTGATCGCCTACCGTCAGGCGCGCGAGAAGCTGGTCGAGCGCGTGGCGACGTTCCCCGTTCGGACCGAATTCGGTGAGCTCACCGGCTACGCCTACGTCACGCCCTTCGACACAGTGCAGCATTTCGCCTTCGTGCTCGGTGGCGTCGGCGATGGGCGCGAGGTGCCGACGCGTCTGCACCGCGCCCATGTGGTGGAAGACGTCTTCGGCGGCGGGCGATCCATCCAGAGCGCGCTGGCGCGCTGCCGGGAGGCCGGGCGCGGGGTGATCGTCTATCTCCGGGACGGGACGGCGGGCGTCCCGTTGCAACCGGTGGACCGTGGCTCGTCCGCCGAAGCGCAGCGCCAGCAGCTCTGGCGCGAGGTGGGGCTGGGGGCGCAGATCCTGCGGGACCTCGGCGTCAGCTCGATCGTGAACCTGTCCTCGTCTCAGCGTTCCTATGTCGGCCTCGGGGGCTTCGGCATCGAGATCGCGCGAAGCGAGCCGCTGGAACGCTAGGACCGGCTGTCAGCCTTGGCGAGGGCGCAGCGGGGCAGGGTGGCTCAGGCGCCCTTCATCAGCGTCACGACATGGGCCGCGACGGAGCGGCTCAGGCCCTCGAGGTCGTAGCCCCCCTCCAGCAGCGAGACGACCCGGCCGCCACAGCTCTTGTCAGCGATGTCCATCAGCTGCGCGGTGGCCCATGCGAAGTCGGCCTCCACGAGATTGATGTTGGCGAGCGGGTCTCGCACATGGGCGTCGAAGCCCGCCGAGATGATGACGAGATCGGGCCGGTGCGCCTCGAGGCGGGGCAGGATACTGACTTCGAACGCCTCGCGGAATTCAGGGCCGCCGTCGCCGGCCCTGAGGGGGACATTGACGATGTTTCCGTGCTCGCCGGTCTCGCCGGGAGCGCCCGTGCCGGGATAGAGCGGCATCTCGTGCGTCGAGCAGTACATGACGCTGGGATCGGACCAGAAGATGTCCTGCGTCCCGTTGCCGTGGTGGACGTCCCAGTCGACGATGGCGACGCGCTCGGCTCCGTGGACCTTCTGTGCATGTCGGGCCGCAACCGCCGCGTTGTTGAAGAAGCAGAATCCCATCGCCTTCATGCGCTCGGCATGGTGACCCGGCGGCCGGGCGCCGACGAACGCGTTGGACACCTTGCCCTGCATCACCTCGTCGACGGCCAGGATGGCCGCTCCGGCACCGCGCAGGGCCGCCTCCAGGGTGCCGGGCGACATGGAGGTGTCGGCATCGATCTGGAGGATGCCCTCGGACGGCGACGCCTCGAAGATATCGCGGACATACTCCTCCGGGTGGCAGAGCATCAGGCTCTCTTCGGTTGCAACCGGCGCCAACTCGCGCGCGAGGACCTGGAAGCGCTCATGTTCGAGACTGCGCTCCACCACGCGCATGCGGTCAGGCCGTTCCGGATGCCCCGCCGGCGTCAAGTGCCTGACGTAGCAGGGATGCGAGATGTAGAGGGTTGTCACGGCGTTCCCCCGGCTTTGGTCCATACTCTTCCCAAGCAGCGGGTCCGTCCACCGTCCAATAATGGTACGATATTGTTGACCCGGATCATGGCGCTGCGGCAACGCGCGCGTGCAACCAAACCAGTTTGCACAATCTTTTGTTGACGAGACGCATCCAAGGCCAGCAATGAGGAGTTGGGCCGCCATAAGGCGGAGGCTGGACGGGATAATCAGATGACGTTTCTCAGAGGCGCTTTGTTGGCGGTTGTTGCCGTGGTTCTGGCGAGCTGCAAGTACGAAGCTATGCCTGAGCCGCAGCTGAGCTCCAAGGACGCTGAACTCGTCGCCATGGTTCCCAATGTCGATCCAGGCAGCGTCTTCGAGCGCTGGCGTGTCGACTATCAGACGAATGAGCCGCCCGGCACGATCATCGTCGACACCAAGGCCCGCCTTCTCTACCTCGTGGAGCCCGGCGGCAAGGCCCTGCGCTATGGCGTGGCGGTCGGTGACGAGGCCTATGGCTGGTCGGGAACCGCCCGGATTGCGCGCAAGGCGGAGTGGCCGGACTGGAATCCCCCCGCGGAAATGGTGAAGCGCTGGCCGCACGTCCACCCGATGAAAGGTGGCCCGGAGAACCCGATGGGTGCCCGTGCGCTCTACCTCTTCGACGGCAGCAAGGACACGCTCTACCGCATCCACGGCACCAACGAGCCTGAGTCGATCGGCCGTCAGGCCTCCTCGGGCTGCATCAGGATGCGCAACATCGACGTGATCGACCTCTACAACCGGGTCCCTGTGGAAACCAAGGTCGTCGTCATTTGAAGGGCAGGGCGGTCGCGCGCGGCCGCCGCCATCTCCTGACGGAAGCGGCGCCCGGCGGGGCCCACCCCCGGCCCCGGGGGGGGGTTAGGGGGTGGAACCGGTGGGGGGGGGCGGGCGGGGGGCGGGGGGGGGGGGCCGGGAGGGCCGGGGG
>NZ_JCACDK010000013.1:0-72416 GCF_059501845.1 Alsobacter sp.
GGCCTGTGTCAAAACCTTGGGGGTTTTTTTTGTGGGGCCGGGGGGGGCGCGCGGGCCCCCCCCCATCCCGTGCCCCCCGCGCCCCGGTTGGGCCCCCCCGGGCGCCGCTTCTGCGTTGAAAGGGTGTGAAACGGTTCGGCTGGCAGCGTCAGGCTGCGTCGGCGTCGAGCATGAAGGCCGGGAGCTGGCGCGCTTCGGTATCCGCGTGGGCCTTCCTCTTCAGCTGCGCTGCGGCGGCGGCGACTGCGGGAATGCCGATCCCCCGAAATCCCGCAGCGTAGACCGCTGCCTTCTCGGCGTGAAAGTTGGGCTGCTCGGGCAGCCGTCGGCTGGCCTGGCGGGGGGCATTCTGCGCGTCCTTGGCCTCGACGTTCATGATCCAGCGTTCCTCTGCTACGCGGCGAAGTGCCGCCGCGGCGGTGTTGATGGGGCAATCGAGCCCAGCGATGGCGGGTTCATGGAGGAAACGTGGCCTCCCTGCTCGCCGTACCGGTTGGAGCCGAGAGTCCTCCAGAGCGGTGAATCGAGTTTTAACGGTCGCGTTAAGGAGGGGCGGTGCGGCTGCGCACGCGGCCGGTGTGGCCGCGGAGTACCAGGTCAGGCCGCGACGATTGCCTTGACACCGTCGGCCACGAACTGGACCGCGAGCGCGGCGAGGATCACGCCGAGAAGGCGTGTCAGCACCGCGTTGCCGGTGACGCCGAGCAGTCGCGAGATCCGTTCGGCCGCGAAGAAGGTCAGCAGGCAGCTCAGCACGACGCCGGCGATGACAGCCATCAGCAGCCCGAGCTTGAGCAGGTCACCCTGGGCACGGCCAGCGAGCAGGATGGTCGCCGTGATGGCGCCGGGGCCCGCCATCAACGGGATGGCGAGCGGAAAGGCCGCGACGTTGCGGATATGGTCGATCGTGACGGCGGCCTCGACGTCGGCCGATTTCCGCTCCGTGCGGCGGCCATAGACCATCTCGAACGCGATCCAGAACAGCATCAGCCCACCGGCGATCCGGAAGGCCGGCAAGGTGATGCCGAGTGCGTTGAGCAATTGCGCGCCGACCAGGCCGGAGGCCGCCATGATGAGTCCGGCGATCACGGATGCGCGTACCGCGACCTGCCGCCGTTCCTCAGAGGTCATTCCGGGTGTCACGCCGAGGAAGATCGGCGCAAGGCCGGGCGGGTCTACCGTGACCAGTAGGGTGACCAGCGCGGCGGCGAGGTAGTCGAGCATGCGCTCAGACTGCCACGCCGTGGAGATCGTAGGCGTCGGCCCGCTCGACCTTGACGGTCACGATATCGCCGGCCCGCAGCGGGCGGCGGGAGCCGACATAGACCGCCCCGTCGATCTCGGGCGCGTCCCACTGCGAGCGGCCCTTCGATACGGTCGGGCCGGGCTCGTCAATGATGACCTTGATGCGCCGGCCGACCCTTGATGCGAGCCGCCTGGCGCTGACGGCCTGCTGCGCAGCCATGAAGCGCTCCCAGCGCGACTGCTTCACCTCTTCAGGCACCGCGGGCAGGCCGAGGTCGTTGGCCGTCGCGCCGCGGACGGGCTCGTACTTGAAGCAGCCCACGCGCTCCAGCCTGGCCTCTCCAATAAAGGCGAGGAGCTCCTCGAAGTCCTCTTCCGTCTCTCCGGGGAAGCCGACGATAAAGGTGGAACGGATGGCGAGGTCCGGGCAAACCTCGCGCCAGCTCCGTATCCGTTCCAGCGTTTTTTCCTGGTGGGCGGGGCGGCGCATCGCCTTCAGCACCTTCGGCGAGGCATGCTGGAAGGGGATGTCGAGATAGGGAAGCACGAGGCCCTCGCTCATCAGCGGGATGACCTCGTCGACATGCGGATAGGGATAGACGTAGTGCAGGCGCACCCAGGCGCCGAGCGATCCGAGTTCGCGAGAGAGATCGATAAAGCGGGTGCGGATCTCGCGGTCTTTCCAGACCGAGGGCGGATACTTCAGGTCGAGCCCGTAAGCGGAGGTGTCCTGCGAGATGACGAGGAGTTCCTTGACGCCCGCGGCGACCAGCTTCTCGGCTTCCCGGAGCACATCGCCGATGGGCCGGGAGACGAGGTCGCCGCGCAGCTTGGGAATGATGCAGAAGGTGCAGCGGTTGTTACAGCCCTCGGAAATCTTCAGGTAGGCGTAGTGGCGGGGCGTCAGCTTGATGCCCTGGGGCGGCACGAGGTCGAGATAGGGATCGTGCGCCGGCGGCACCGCCTCGTGCACGGCAGCCACGACGCTCTCGTAGGCTTGCGGGCCGGTGATCGCCATTACGCCCGGGTGCACGTCGCGGATCTGCTCGGGCTCGGCGCCCATGCAGCCCGTCACGATCACCCTTCCGTTGTGCGCCAGCGCATCGCCGATGGCCGCAAGCGACTCGGCCTTGGCGCTGTCGAGGAACCCGCACGTATTGACGATGACGGCGTCGGCGCCCTCGTGTTTCCGGACGAGCTCATACCCTTCGGCACGCAGGCGCGTGACGATGCGCTCGCTGTCGACGAGCGCTTTCGGGCAACCGAGAGAAACGAACGAGATCTTTGGCTGAGCCGTCATGGCAGTCCGGATGAGCATGGAAGGGCGCGTCCGTGCCGCTCATGCGGAAAGCCGGACGCCGTCCGGCCGATGCTCTAATGCATTTCGGCCCGCAGGGGAAACCGGATGACTGCGGACCTTCGGCGGCGGGCCGGAACGGTCCTGTCACGCAGCACGTTCCCAAGGTCAAGCCAGCCGGAGACCTTCGATGCCGCTGACCCGCCGCCAAGCCCTCGTTACGATTGGCGCCACGGCCCTCGCCGGTTCGGCCAGGCCGGGGCGCGCCGCTCTCCCTGAAAGTCAGTTTTCCTTCGACATGGTCATCGACAGGGCTCGTGACCTCGCCTCCAGGCCCTACGAGCAACCCGAATCTGTTCTGCCGCCTGAGCTGGCCGCCCTCGACTACGACGCCTGGCGCGACATCCGCTTCCGGCCCGAGGCGGCGCTCCTGGATGGGCCGTTCAGGCTGCAGATGTTCAATTCCGGCTTTCTCTACACCCACCCGGTTTCAATCGCGATCGTCCGCAACGGCGTCGCCCGGCCGGTCGCCTATTCGGCCGATCTTTTCGACTACGGCAAGAATCGTTTCGAGAAGCCTCTACCGGAGGATCTCGGGTTTGCCGGGCTGCGGATCCACTATCCGCTGAACAACCCAAACGTGATGGACGAGCTCGCCGTCTTCCTGGGCGCCAGCTATTTCCGCTTCCTTGCCCGGGGGCACCACTATGGCGCCTCCTTGCGTGGCCTTGCCATCGGTTCAGGTCGGCCAAACGAGGAGTTTCCTGCGTTCCGGGCATTCTGGGTCGAGCAGCCGGGCGGCGAGGGTCAAGCTCGTATCCGGCTTTGGGCGCTGCTCGACGGCCCTTCGGCAGCCGGCGCCTACGCCTTCGTTGTCACGCCGGGGCAGGAGACCGTCACCGAGGTCCAGCTGCACCTCTTTCCCCGCCGCCCGCTCGACACGGTCGGAATCGCGCCGATCACCTCGATGTTCTACGTCGATGAAAACGACCGTCGGTTCCAGGACGAATTCCGCCCGGAAGTCCACGATTCCGATGGCCTCCTTCTCGAGACCGGCGCCGGCGAATGGATTTGGCGTCCGTTGCGCAATCCACCGGACGTCCGCATCTCGAGCTTCTCTGACCAGTCTCCGCGCGGCTACGGCCTGCTGCAACGCGACCGCAACTTCCTGCGCTATGAGGATCTGGAAGCGCGCTACGACCTGCGGCCATCCTACTGGGTGGTGCCGTCCGGCGATTGGGGGCAGGGCAGGGTGGAGCTGGTGGAGCTGCCTGCGCCCGACGAGACGTTCGACAATATCGTCGCACTGTGGCGTCCGGACGAAACACCCCAGCCGGGGCAGGCCTTCGTTCGGGCCTACGCCATCCACGCGCTTGCAGTGGACGCGGCCAGGCACAAGGGCGGCACGGTACGGGCCACATTCCAGGCGGTACCTGTCGCGCACGGACAGGCGCGCACGTCACCCCCGGGCACACGGCGCTTCCTCGTCGAGTTCGCGGGCGGGGACCTCGACTACTACCTCGCCGATCCGTCGAAGGTGGAACTGGTCGCCACCATCAGCTCCGGGCGGATCACTGCGACTTTTCTCCAGCCCAACCCGGTCCGGCGCGGCTTCCGCGCCGGGATCGACATCGAACTGGGCCAGGGGGAGACAGCCGACCTCCGCGCCTTCCTGAGGGCTGGCCCCGATACGCTGACCGAGACCTGGACCTTCCCTTGGACCGCGCCGTAGTCGCTTCCCTCCCCGGGAGGACGGGCGCAAGCGTCACTCCGCCGGGACGGGGTGGCCCTCCACGTCGCGTCCTCGCTTCGGCTCCGGGCGGGCATGGGCCGGTGCAGGTACCGCTTCGGCCTTGCGGCGCGAGAAGAGGTGCGACAGCCGGTCCATGTAGAGGAACAGCACCGGCGTGATGAACAGCGTCAGCATCTGCGAGACGATGAGACCACCCACCACGACGATGCCGAGAGGCTGCCGCAGCTCCGCGCCGGCTCCGGCGCCGAGCGCGATTGGCAGCGCACCGAAGATCGCCGTCAGCGTCGTCATCATGATTGGCCGGAAGCGCATCAGGCTCGCCTTGTGGATCGCCTCCTGCGCCGGCAGCCCCTCGCGCTGAAGCACCAGCGCGACGTCGATCATCATGATCGCGTTTTTCTTCACGATGCCGATAAGCATCAGCAGGCCGATGATGGCGATGACGCTGAGCTCCATCCCGAACAGGTCGAGGGCCGCGAACGCGCCGATAGCGGCCGACGGCAGGCCCGTCAGGATGGTCAGAGGGTGGACGAAGCTCTCGTAGAGCATGCCGAGCACGATGTAGATCGTGACGATCGCCGCGATCAGCAGCAGCCCCTGGTTCGACAGCGAGTCCTGGAAGGTCTTCGCCGTACCCGAAAGGGTGGTGGCGATCGATCCGGGCAGCTGCAGTTGCGACTTGATCTGGTCTGCGCGCTGGAGAGCCTGGCCGAGCGACACCCCGTTCGGAAGGTTGAACGAGATAGTGACCGCGGGCAGCTGGCCGAGCTGGTTCACGGCAAGCGGGCCGGTGGTGCGCTCGACCCGGGCGAAGGAGCTGAGCGGCACCAGCACGCCGTTGGCGGCGCGGATGCGGAGAATATCGAGGCGCTCGGCAGACCATGCCACCCCGGGATCGAACTCGATCAGCACGGAGTAGCTGTCGCCGGTGGCGTAGATGGTCGAGACCTGCCGCGTTCCGAAGCCCGAATAAAGCGTCGAGCGCAGCTGGTCGGCGGAGATGCCGAGCGCTTCGGCCTTGTCGCGGTCGACGAGCAGCGTGGCCTGGGCAGCGTTGTTCTGCAGGTCGGTCGTGACGTCGGCGAAGTTCGCCGGGTCACGCTGCATCGCATCCGCCATGCGCAGCGACCAGGGATAGAGCTCCTGCTGGTCGATGCCTTGCATCACGAACTGATACTGGCTCTTGGAGGCGCGCCCACCAATGTTCAGGTTCTGCACCGGCGTCATGTAGGTCGTGATGCCGGGGATGGCGGAGAGCTGGCGCCGCAGCTCCGGCAGGATCACGTCGAGCTTGGGCCTCTGGTCGGAGGGCTTCAGCTCGACGAACATGCGTCCCTGGTTCATGCCGCTGTTTGGGCCGCCGCCCGTCAGGCTGACGCCTGCGGTGGAGGCAACGTGGGCCACGTAGGGCGAGGCGCGGAAGACATTCTGCACCTCCTGCTGGAGCTTGCTCATCGCCTCGAAGGAGATGTCCTGCCGTGCCTCGGTGCTGACCGAGAGCTGGCCGATGTCTTCCTGCGGGAAGAATCCCTTGGGGGCGATCTGGTAGAGCCAGACCGTGCCGGCGACCGTGCCGAAAAAGACGAGCAGCACGACGAACTGCGCGCGCAGGCACAGCTTCAACCCGGCGTCGTAGAGACCCAGCAGCGCGTCGAACCCCTTTTCGAGACCGGCGCTGATGCGGCCCGGCTTCGTGTTGGGGTCGTGGGCCTTCAGGAGCTTGGCGCACAGCATGGGTGTCAGCGTCAGCGATACGAAGCACGAGGCCATGATCGAGGCCGTCACCACGATGGCGAACTCGAAGAAGACCCTCCCGATGACGCCGCCCATCAGCAGCACCGGGATGAACACGGCCACGAGCGATAGCGTGATCGAGACGATGGTCACGCCAATCTCGCCGCTGCCTTTCAGAGCGGCCTCGAGCGGGCTGAGCCCGTCCTCCTCCATGTGCCGGACGATGTTTTCCAGCATGACGATGGCATCGTCGACGACGAGGCCCACCGCCAGCGTCAGGGCGAGCAGCGAGATGTTGTCGATGGAGAAGCCGAACACGTACATGACGGCCAGTGTCGCCACGAGGGAGATCGGAACGGCGAGCGACGGGATGATCGTCGCGGACAGGCGGCGCAGGAACACGAAGATGACCAGGATCACGAGCGCAATGGTTAGCGCCAGCGTGAACTGCACGTCTTCCACTGCGTGCCGGATCGAAACCGACCGGTCGTTCAGGGTGTGAATGGACGAGTTGGGCGGCAGCTGCGTCTCGAACGACGGCAGCAGGGCCTTCACCCGGTCGACCACCTGAACGGTGTTGGCGTCCGGCTGGCGCTGCACCGCGAGCACGATCGAGCGCGTGCCGTCGTACCAGCTGGCGGACTGGAAGTTCTCGACGGAGTCGATCACCTTCGCGACGTCGCCCAGTCGAACCGGCTTGCCGTTGCGCACGGCCACGATGATGTTGCCGAACTGCGAGGCGTCGGCGAGCTGCGTCTTCGCCTCGATGGTGAGGCGTTGCTGGGCGTTCTCCAGCACGCCCACCGGAGTGTTGGCGTTCGCGGCGGTGATGGCCTGCTGCAGTTCGTTGACGCCGATGCCGCGCGCGGCGAGCGCGTTCGGGTCGATCTGGATTCGGACCGCGTATTTCTGGCTGCCCCAGATCTGGACCTGCGCCACACCCTGGATGGTCGACAGCGAGGGCGAGATCACCTGCTGCGCGAACTCGTCGAGCTTGGACAGCGGCGTGGTCTCGCTCCGGATGGCGAGGAGCAGGACGGGAGCGTCGGCGGGATTCACCTTCCGGTAGCTCGGCGGGTCCGTCATCTCGTTGGGCAGCTGACGCTGGGTGCGGGCGATGGCTGCCTGCACGTCGGCTGCTGCCGCATCGATGTTGCGGTCGAGCGTGAACTGCAAGGCGATCGAGCTGTTGCCCTGCGTGCTCGTGGTCGAGATCGAGTCGATGCCGGCGATCGTCGCGAACTGCTTGATGAGCGGGGTCGCGACCGAGGTCGCCATCGTGTCCGGTGACGCGCCGGGAAGCTGCGCCGACACGTTGATCACCGGGAAGTCCGTGCGCGGCAATGCCGCCACCGGCAGGAAGAAGCAGGAGAAGACGCCCGCGGCGACGAGCGCCACAGACATCAGCGTGGTGGCGACGGGGCGCCGGATGCAGAACTCGGAGACGTTCACGAGCGGACCTCCGTATTCTGCGCCACGGGCTTGGGTGCCTGGTCCTTGCCGGTGCGAATGGGCGTGCCGTTGCTCAGCCGCAGCTGGCCGTCGACGACGACGTTCTCGCCGGCAGAAAGGCCCTCGGTCACCGCCGTGCGCCCGCCCTGTTCGGCGAGGACCTTGATCTTGCGCAATTCCGCCGTGCCGTCGGGTTTCGCGACGAACACGTAGGGGCTGTCCTGACCGGTCTGCACGGCGACGGTCGGGACGGTGACCGTGTCGGGCTGGGTCCTGAGGTCGACCTGGACGTCGACATACTGGCCCGGCCAGAGCTCGAGGCCCTCGTTCGGGAACTCGGCGCGCACGGTGATGGTGCCCGACTGGGTATCCACTGCGCTGTCGATGAAGCTGACGGGCGCAGTCGCGACGGCCTTAGCCTGCCCGTTCGGGCGGACATGGACCGATGGTGGCTTCTTTGCCGCCATGGCATCGCGAAGGCCGGAGAGCTCGCGTTCCGGCAGCGTGAAGGACACGCGCACGGGCTTCACCTGGGTGATCGTGACGAGCCCCGTCCCGGTGTCTCCGGCCCGGACGAGGTTGCCGGGCGAAACCATGACGGTGCCGATCCGCCCATCGATGGGCGCCTTGATCTTGGTGTAGCCGAGCTTGACGCGATTGAGCTCGAGTGACGCCTTCGTCCCCGCCACGGCAGCGGCTGCGGACTTGGCGTCGGAGACGGCCTGGTCGACCTGCTGCTGGCTGCCGGCATTGGTGGAGAGAAGGTCGCGCTTGCGCTTGAGATCGGCCTCGGTGCGCTCCGCGACGGCCTCGTCGCGGGCCAGCGTCGCCTCGTTCTGCGACACCGTCGCCGCGAGTTCGCGGTCATCCAGCGTGAAGAGCATGTCGCCTGCCTTGACCATCTGGCCGTCGGTGACGTGCTGCTCGACGAGCTGGCTGTCGATGCGGGAGCGAACGGTGACGGACGCCACGGGCTCGATCGTGCCGATGGAACGGCGGCTGATGACGAAGTCCCGGCTGTCGGCAGGCGCCAGCGCGACAGCGACCGCATTGCGTCGCTGGCCTGCGCCCTGCGGTGCAGTCCCAGCCTGCTTCTGCTGGCCGTCGGCAGGCGCTTCCTGCTTCGGCAGCCGTGCCTCGACCTGCTGGCGCAGACCATCCGGCAGGCGCTGTGCGGCGCTTGCGATGAGTTCGGGACGTTCGAACCAGGCCCAGGTTCCGCCGAGCACAAGGGCCAGGAGGAGGGCGAGGAGAGTGCGCGTCATGAACGGGCTTCCTTCACGGGGGAGGACAGGAGGTCCGGGGACACGGGACGAAGTCCGCCCAGAACCATCGCGACGATGCCGTTGGCGGCAGCGGCACGACGCCGGGCGGGAACATTGGCGGCCGTCATGCGGACGGCGCCGAGAATGGCGAGTGCGGCGAGTTCAGGCTCCACCGGTCTAAAGGCGCCGCTTGCGACGCCAGTGGAGACAACGCTTTCCATGGTCACTCGTATGCGCTTCACCCTGCGGCGGATGACCGCGCGGCCGCGCTCGCCGAGGCCGGTCTCGCCATCGTCGAAGGCGCGGATGGCGGCGGTACACTGGCCGAGCGCATCCAGCACGCAGCGGACGATGGCGGAAAGGGCGTCCTCGGGAGACGCAGCGGCTTGCGCCGCGGCTTCCGCGTCGTGCTCCAGGTCGCCGAGCGTCCGCTCGATCCCTTCGAGGAAGAGCTCTTCCTTGGTCGCGAAATAGCGATAGAGGGTGGGCTTGGCGACACCAGCCGCGCGCGCCAGGTCGTCCATCTGGACGCTGTCATAGGCCGTCTCGGCAAAAAGCCTGAGCGCCGCATCGATGATCCGGCTGCGGCGGTCGCGTGACGACGCACGTGCCGGCGGCCCGGGCAGCTCTCCCGGGGCACCGTCGAATTCTGAACTGACCAGTTTCACCATGGCGCCGATTTGAACCCGCGAGTATCGCGGGTCAAATGAACTTTCCGTAAGATAGGCTCCCCCGTGCGGCAATGCGCCACGCATTGGCAGTGTGCGCGCGCTTCGCGACGACCGTGCCGTCAACGTGCTTGCTGCATCGCGCTCTCTGGAACGCTTCCCCTCGGCGATGGTTGTGCTCACGGTCGCGCTTGCGACCTCACCAGAGGAGGACGACATGGCCCGGGAGACACGCGGACCTCAGCCGGAAACGCTGGAGACGTTCGACGCCGCCGCGCGCAAGGGCGGCATGAAGCCGAAGGACGTCGGCCTGGAAGCCACGCCCGAGACGGCGCCGCGGCGCGACGATCCGAAAAGCAAGGATGCGACGGCCACCAAAGTGCTGCAGGCCGGCGTCGAGAAGGACCCGGTGAAGGCCGGAGAGGCGGCACGCAGCCGCAAGGATCCCCGTATCGACTGAGCGATGCGGCACATGGCGCCAGGGCTGCAAAGGTCGCACTGGCGCCGTGGCAGTGTCGCAGGCACGATGGCAAGGCGTGCTGCCACGGCCTAGAAGGCCTGCGGCACAGCTTACCCAGAGGGCCTTCCCATGAACGACCATTCGCCTGTCCGCAGCAACCGCACCCTCACGGACGAGCTGCTGGAGCGTCGAACCCAGGCTGTCGCCCGCGGCGTCGGCCTGGGCCAGCCGGTATACGCCGCCCGCGCCGAGAATTCCGAGGTGTGGGACGTCGAGGGCCGCCGCTTTATCGATTTTGGCGGAGGCATCGCCGTTCTCAACACCGGCCACCGCCATCCGCTGGTGATGAAGCGCGTGCAGGAGCAGCTCGACCGCTTCACGCACACCTGCTTCATGGTCACGCCGTACGAGCCCTTCGTGGAGCTCGCCGAGAAGCTGAACGCAATGGCGCCCATCTCCGGTGCCAAGAAGTCGCTCTTCGTGACCACGGGCGCCGAGGCGGTCGAGAACGCCATCAAGATCGCACGCGCGTCGACGGGCCGCTCGGACGTCATCGTCTTCACCGGCGCATTCCACGGCCGGACGCTCCTGACGATGGCGATGACGGGCAAGACGGTGCCGTACAAGACCAAGTTCGGGCCGTTCCCGGGCGGGGTCTGGCGCGTGCCGTTCCCGATCCCGCACAAGGGGCTCAGCGTCGAGCATACGTTCCTGACGCTGGAGTGGCTGTTCAAGACCGACGTCGACCCGAAGACGGTCGCCGCCATCGTCTTCGAGCCGGTGCAGGGGGAGGGCGGCTTCTACGTCGCACCGCAGGCCTTCGTGGAAGGCATCCGCAGGCTCTGCGACCAGCACGGCATCGTCATGGTGGCTGACGAGATCCAGTCCGGCTTCGGGCGCACCGGAAAGTGGTTCTCGATGGAGCACTACGGCGTCGAGCCGGACCTGATCACGGCCGCCAAGAGCCTCGCCGGCGGGTTCCCGCTGGCCGGCGTGGTTGGTCGGCAGGCGATCATGGACGCGCCGGACCCCGGCGGCCTTGGCGGCACCTATGCCGGCAATCCCGTCTCCTGCGCTGCGGCCCTCGGCGTCATCGAGGCGTTCGAGGCCGACGGGCTGCTCGCAAAGTCCGCGGAGATGGGGGAGACGGTCACGGCGCGCCTGCGTTCCATTCGCGACCGGAAGACGGGACGCCCGATGGGCGATGTCCGCAATCTCGGCGCCATGATCGCCTTCGAGACGGTGACGGAACACGGCGGCAGCACGCCTGATCCGAACGCCGCCAAGGCCCTTGCGGGCGAATGCCTCGACCGGGGCCTCATGATCCTCACCTGCGGCGTGTGGGCGGAAACCGTGCGCCTCCTGTTCCCTCTCACGATCCCTCCGGCGATCCTCGAAGAGGGGCTCGACATCCTGGAAGCCGCGCTGACGGAGCCGCGGACATGAGCGCCGCGAACAAGCCCACCGTCGGGTTCCTGGGACTCGGAGAGATGGGGCGCCCGATGGTGTCCCGCCTCCTTGCCGCGGGCTACGAGGTCACCGTCTGGAACCGCTCGCCGGGTCCGGAGAAGGATCTGGTCGCCGCGGGCGCGAAGGCGGCCACCAGTGCCGCCGAGGCGTTCGGGCGTGAGGTCGCGCTCTCCATGCTCGCCAATGACGCGGCCACCCGCGAGGTGGTCGGCGGGGCGCTGGCGGCGGGGGCCCGGCCCCGCATCCACGCCAATATGGCGACCATTTCCGTCGCGCTGTCGTCAGAGCTCGCCGCCAGCCACGCCGAGGCCGGCGTCACTTATGTCGCCTCGCCCGTCTTCGGCCGGCCAGAGGCTGCCCAGGCGGGCCAGCTCAACATCGTGGTTGCCGGCGACCGCGCAGCGGTGGCGGAGCTGGAACCCGTCTACCGCGCCATGGGCAAGGCGGTATGGCCTGTTGGGGAAGACCCCGCCGCTGCCAATGCGGTGAAGATCGGCGGCAACCTCATGCTGGCCTGTGCCATCGAGGCGATGGGGGAGGGCGCCGGCATCGCGACGGCCCATGGCGTGCCGGCGGCGCGGTTCCTGGAGATCATGACGGAGACGCTCTTCGGCGCCATCGCCTATCGCGGCTACGGGGCGATGATCGGGTCGAACACCTTCGAGCCCGCGGCCTTCAAGCTGCCGCTCGGCCTGAAGGACGTGAACCTCGCTCTGTCCGCTGCCGAGGGGGCGGGCAAGGACCTGCCGTTCGGGCAGGCACTCCGCGCACGCTTCGAAAGCGCCATCGCCGCCGGCCTGAGCGACAAGGACTGGTCCGCCATCGGCGGCATGGCCGTCGAGGGCAAGCCGGTGAAGCGGTAGGCCTCGGAGCGCCCGTGCTCCAACGCGCTGTGGCTTGGCAAGAGCGGGTCTGAAGACCCGCGGTCCACGGACGGCCGGACAAGCGCCATGTCGGACCGCGCGTCTTCAGACGCGCTGTTCGCCTTGAAGATGCGCGACTGCAGAACCCCTGTGCCGGCGGCTAGCTCGCCAGCCGCCTCTTGCGGAAGTCCCGCACGATTTCGCGCGCTGCGTTGTGTCCCGGTGCTCCCGTGACGCCGCCCCCGGGATGCGTGCCGGAGCCGCACATGTAGAGCCCCGGTATCGGACCGCGATAGGCGGCGTTGCCCAGGGCGGGTCGGGCGGAGAAGAGCTGGTCCAGCCCCAGGGCGCCATGGAAGATGTCGCCTCCCACGAGCCCGAAGGTCCGTTCCAGGTCAAGAGGGCTCATGATCTGGCGGCCCACGACCGCACTTCGGAAATTGGGCGCGTACTCCGTCATCGTATCGATCATCAGGTCCGCGACCTCGTCCCTGTGCTCGTCCCATGACCGGCCGTCCGGCAACTGCGGCGCGACATGCTGGCAGAAGAGGCTCGCGACATGGCAGCCGGGCGGGGCGAGGCTGTCGTCGAGCGTCGAGGGGATCAGCATCTCGACGATCGGCTTCCTCGACCAGCCATGTTGCCGCGCGTCCACATAGGCCTGTTCCATGTAGGCCAGCGACGGCGCGATCACGATCCCGGCGGTGTGGTGATCGGCGACGGCGCCGCCGGTCGGCAAGCAGGTGAAGTCGGGCAGCTCGGAGAGAGCGACGTTCATGCGGAACGTGCCGGATCCGCAGCGCCATCCCTCCATCCGCTCGCGGAAGTCGGCAGGCAGCACGGCGGGGTCGATGAGCGACAGGTAGAGCAGCTTCGGGTTGAGGTTGGACACGACGGCGCGGGCCCGCAGCGTCTCGCCGGCCTGGGTGACGACGCCGACGGCGCGGCCCTTTTCGACCAGCACCTCGCGCACGGCCGCGTCCGTGCGGATGGTGACACCCTTCTCGGCACAGGCTCTCGCCATGGCCTGGGTGATGGCGCCCATGCCGCCGATGGCGTGGCCCCAAATCCCCTTCTTGCCGTTCACCTCGCCAAAGCAGTGATGCAGCAGCACGTAGGCCGTGCCAGGCGTATACGGGCTGGCGTAATTTCCGACGACGCCGTCGAAGCCCAGCAGGGCCTTGAGGGGCTTGCACTCGAACCAGCGGTCGAGCACGTCGCCCGCCGAGCGGGTGAAAATGTCGAGCAGGTCTCGCTGCAGCGTCAGGTCGAGCGAGCGCAGGCGCTTGGCGGTTCCCGCCGCGCGCAGCAGCTCGGGGATAGCCGCGAGGAGGCCGCCCTTGGTGACGTTGGGCGGGGTCTCGAGCACCAGCCCGCGCAGCACCTCCGCCAGCGCCTCCAGCCGGTCGTTGTAGGCATCCAGCCTTGCCGCGTCCTTTTCGGAGAACCTGGCGACCTCGGCCTCGGTGACCCCGGGACCGGCCCTAAGATAGCGGCCGTCGGGAAGGGGCAGGAGGTTGAGAAGCCGGCGCTCGACGATGCGCAGCCCGTGGCGGGCGAGCTCCATGTCGGCGATGACCCGCGGATTCAGGAGGGACACCGTGTAGGACGCGACGGAGTTCCGGAAACCGGGATGAAACTCCTCGGTCACGGCGGCCCCTCCCACCACGCCCCGGCGCTCGAGAACGGTGACGGAGAGGCCCGCGGAAGCGAGGTACCAGGCCGCGACGAGGCCGTTATGGCCTGCGCCGATGATGATCGCGTCGGTCATGATGTCCCTGCGCAGCGGTGGCTGGCGGGGACATACTCCCGGAATGCTCCCGGGGGAAGCGACGCGGTCAGAACACGCGGCCGGGGTTGAGGATGTTCCCGGGATCGAGCGCGGCCTTGATGCGGGCCATCAGCGCCAGTTCGGGCTCGGTCCGGCTCAAAGGCAGCCAGGGCTTCTTCGTCCTGCCAATGCCATGCTCGGCCGAGACGGAGCCTCCGAAGCGCTGCGTCACGCCGTAGACCGCCTTCTCCGCCGCGAACTTCGCCTCGTCGGACCAGGCCGGCGGCATGATGACGACGTGGACATTGCTGTCAGCG
The DNA here is from genome assembly GCF_059501845.1 of Alsobacter sp. Lineage (NCBI taxonomy): Bacteria > Pseudomonadati > Pseudomonadota > Alphaproteobacteria > Hyphomicrobiales > Alsobacteraceae > Alsobacter > Alsobacter sp. The sequence continues at coordinate 14,296 of NZ_JCACDK010000013.1, forward strand.
ATGTGGCCGAACACCGACCAGACCGCTCCCGGCAGGGCGGCCGGGACGTCCGTCCGGAGCTCCCCTATCGCGTCCTGCATGCGGTTCAGCGGGATGGAGATGTCGAAGCCGACCTCCTTCGGGAGATGGCGCGCATACTCGTACACGCTCTCGCGCAACGCCCAGAAGGCGGCACGGTCCTTCTCCGACTGCGCGAGCGTGGCGTCGAGGACGAGGCCGTTCTCGTAGAGCGGCTCCAGGGCGGTGGCGAGCACGTCCTGGCCGGGTGCCCCGGCGGGTGCCTCGACGATGAGGTAGAGATCCTTGCCGGCGGCGAGAGGGGCGGCGACGCCGATGGTCGTCGTCGCGATCGCGTAGAATTCGCTCCACATCGCCTCGAAGGACAAAAGCCCTCCGGGCAGAGCTCTCTCCAGCGCGCGCAGGACGGCGACGGCCGTGTTGGTGTCCTCGACAGCCAGAAGGGCGGTCTCGATGGCCGCCGGCCGGGGCTGCAGGGCCAGCACCGCCCGTGTGACGACGCCAAGCGTGCCCTCCGAGCCGATGAAGAGCTGCGGCCAGTCGTAGCCTGCGTTGTTCTTCAGCATCTTGTTCAGCGAGCCGACGACCTGTCCGTCCGCGAGGACGACCTCGAGTCCCCGCACGTTGCGCCGCGTCATGCCGTAGCGCAGCACCTGGTTGCCGCCCGCGTTCGTCGAGACGTTGCCGCCGATGGTGCAGGAGCCACGCGCGCCGAGATCGACGCCATACATGAGGCCAGCCTCGGCTGCTGCCTGGTGCACCATCTGCAGGGGCGTGCCGGCGAGCACGGTCATCGTGCCGCTGTCGCGGTCGAGTTCCTCGATGCCGCTCATGCGTTCAAGGGACAGCGCAATCTCGGTTTCGCCCGGCCTGGCGCCGCCCGCGAGCCCCGTGAGGCCGCCCTGGGTGACGACGGGTTGCCGGTGGGCGTGGCAGATGGCGAGGGCCTGCGACACGTGCTCCGTGCTGCGTGGCAGGAGGACGGCGACGGGGGCCTGAGGTGCCAGGCCGGCCGAATCATTGGCGTTGCGCGGCGGGATGCCTTCGCCCGTGCGGACGATGTCGGGGCCGAGGGCGGAGAGGAGGGCTTCGAGAACTTGCGTCATGACGCGCACTCATCGCACGGATTTCGCGTCGACGGAACGGAGGCCGATCTGGCCGGTTGTCGGCCGGTCGCCGCCACCCGCGCGGCAGCCTGGAGCCGGCGCGACATGACCAGTGCGGAGAGCGAAGCCGCCGGCGGCGACGCCGTGTTCCTCAAGCGCATCGCCAAGGCGACCCTGGTCGTCCTCGGCATCCTGGCGCTCGCGGCACTTCTTGTCCTGCTCAACCCACTTATTCTTTTGATCATTGCGGCCATCCTCGTCGCGACCGTGCTGCGCACGGCGGCCGAGCCGTTGAAGCGTCATGCTGGGCTGCGGGACGGCGTGGCGCTCGCGATAGCCGGGCTGGTGCTCGTGGTGCTTCTCGGCGGAAGCGGCTGGCTGCTGCAGTTCCAGATCAGGACGCAGGTGGCTCAGGCGCTGGGCTCGGCAAACGATGCCCTCCCCAAGCTCGGCGAAGCCATCGGGTATCCCGATCTTCCCCGCCAGATCACGGACGAGTTCAACCGCCTGAGCAGCGACGGCTCGTTTCTCGGTCGCGTCACCTCCTTCGGTGCCGCGACAGTGGGCGCGGTCACCAACCTCGCCATTATCCTGTTCGGCGGCATCTACTTCGCCATAGACCCGAACACGTACCGCCGCGGGCTGCTGAAGCTGTTTCCCCGTGGATCGCGGGACGAGGCGCGCGAGGCGCTCGATGCCTCCGGCCGGGCTCTCCGGATGTGGCTGCTCGGGCAGCTTGTCGCGATGGTGGTCACGGGCACCCTGACGGGGATCGGCCTCTGGCTCATCGGAGTACCGTCAGCCTTCGGCCTGGGGCTCATCGCGGGGCTGCTCGAGTTCATTCCCCTGCTCGGCCCCTTCCTGGGTGCAATCCCGGCCGTGCTGACGGCCTTTGCCGTCAGTCCCACGCTGGCGCTGTGGACCATCGTCGCCTTCGTCGCCATCCAGCAGGTCGAGTCCAACATCATCCAGCCGATCGTGACGCGGCGCTATGTCTCGATTCCGCCGGCTCTGCTGCTCTTCGCTGTCGTCGCGGCGGAGAGCCTTTTCGGCCTTCCCGGAGTTCTGCTGGCTGCCCCGCTCACGGTCCTGGCCTATGTTTTCGTTTCGAAAACCTATGTGAGGGACACGCTAGGGGAATCCACCGTGGTGCCCGGGGAAGACGCACACGACAGAGATCAAGTCGAAAAGCGACAGATAAAAGATTGATGCGATCGAGTCGGTTTAGTTATCATTTCGTAAGACCTCGACTGCAAACTCACCTTGCTCGACCGCACCAATCGGTGCTCGACAGTCTTCGCCTGCAGCCGGAATTGCATCGATGTCACTCCGTTCGACGCATCACCGGGTTCTCGTTGCCGACGACGAGCCGATCACTCTCCAGGTGATTCGCAAGCAGCTGCAGTCGCTCGGGTTCCGCGACATCGACGTTGCTACGACCGCGACCGAGGCGTTGCGCACGCTTCGGACGAATGAGTTCGGCCTCGTCATCTGCGACTACATGGTGCCGCCCATCAACGGCCTCGACCTTCGCCGGGTGATGCTGTCCAACGCCAAATGGGCGTCGATCCCCTTCATCATCGTGACCGCGCCCTCGACGCGTGCCCGCATCTGGCCGGGCTGCCGGGACATCGTCGACGACGTGCTCGCCAAGCCGTTCAGCGCCGGCCATCTCGCCATCACCGCCGCCCGCGCGCTGGGCGACATTCCCAAGCTCGTCGACGCCGACGCCGAGGTGTTCGAAATCTGAGCACTGCCTCTGCGCCACCCGCGGGTTGAAGTCCGCGCCCGGCGGGCGCACGCTGCCCAAAACAGGGTCGCGGGGAGGCGATGAGAAGCAAGGCGTATCCGAAGCTGACTGCCCTGGATGGGCCGGCCGCTTTTTGCCGCTATCTTTCCGAACTCGGTGTCGTGATGCCATGCGACGATCATGTCGACGCAGGCTCGACCTCGGCACTTGCCGATCCCATTGCCGTCGACGGCATGGCGATTGGAAATCGCTTCGCAATCAACCCCATGGAAGGCTGGGACGGCGAGACCGATGGCCGCCCGAGCCCCAACACGATCCGCCGCTGGGAGCGCTTTGGCCGCAGCGGCGCGAAGCTGATCTGGGGTGGCGAGGCCGTCGCCGTCGTGCCGGAGGGGAGGGCCAATCCCAACCAGCTCGTCATGTCCGAAGCGAATGCCGGCGCTATTGCCGATCTTAAGAAGACCCTGGTCAACAGCCATGTCGAGGCTACCGGCAGCGCCGAGGGCCTCGTCGTCGGCCTGCAGCTCACGCATTCCGGCCGCTTCTGCAAGCCGAACAGCCATTCCGTGTTCGAGCCGTGGATTGCCTACCGGCACCCGATCCTCGACCGTCGATTCGGCCAGCCGGACGATTCCAGGCTGATCCCAGACGGCAAACTCGACCGGCTGGTGAAATGCTTCGTGCGGGCGGCGGTGCTGGCCCGCGAGGCCGGATACGATTTCGTCGATCTGAAGCATTGTCACGGCTATCTCGCGCATGAGCTCCTCTCGGCCCGTACGCGGCCGGGGCGCTACGGCGGTTCATTCGAGAACCGGACGCGCTTCCTGCGCGAGGTGATCGCGGGGATCCGGGCCGAAGCACCGGGGCTCGGCATTGGGGTCCGGCTCAGCGCCGTCGACACGGTGCCTTTCCGCCCGGATCCGGCGCAATCCAGTCCGGGCCATCTCGGGCCGGGGATCCCCGAGGACCTTGCCGGCCTGTTGCCTTATCAGTGGGCGTTCGGCGCTGATCCAGAGAATCCGGTACGGCAGGACCTGTCGGAGCCCGTCGCCCTCATCGCCCTGCTGCGCGAGCTTGGCGTCCGCCTCATCAATCTGACCGCGGGCAGTCCCTACTACACGCCGCACCTCATTCGCCCGGCGATCTATCCGCCCTCGGACGGGTACCAGCCCCCCGAGGAGCCGCTCCTCGGCGTACTGCGCCACCTTCACCTGGCCCGCGACCTGAAACAGCGATTTCCCGACGTCTGCCTGGTCACGAGCGGTGTTTCTTACTTGCAGGAATTCCTGCCCAACGTCGCGCAGGCCGTGGTGCGCGAGGGCTGGACGGATATCGTCGGCATTGGCCGCCTTGTGCTCTCGTATCCCGAGTTCCCGGCGGACGTCCTGGCGGGGAGGGGAGTCAGGCGCAAACTTCTTTGCCGGACGTTCAGCGACTGCACGACCGCGCCCCGGAACGGCATCGTGTCCGGCTGCTACCCGCTTGACGCTCATTACAAGCAATCGGCGGAAGCAAAGGCCCTCGCTGCCGTGAAGGCGGCCGCAAAGGCCGCGCACTGAGGCCGGCGCCCGCGCCGGAACGCAATGACGACGCGGCCGTACAAGGCCGTGCGACAAAGGGGGGACGTCATGGCCGAGCAGAAGGAAAGCCCGCCGGGGGCTGCATTCTCCACGTTCACATTCGTTCCGGACGCGAGGGCGACCTTCGGCGCGAGTTCGACGATAGAGCCGCCGCGCGGTCCCTTCGACTACATCATTGTCGGTGGAGGATCGGCCGGCTGCGCCCTCGCGTCTCGCCTGGCGCTCGAGAGCGACGCGAGCGTCCTGCTTCTGGAGGCAGGCGGCGATGACGACGTCGAGGCGATCCATACTCCGCAGCGCTGGGTGGAGGCGCTGGAGAGCAAGGCGTGCCGGTTCTATGAAACCGAGCCTCAGCCCTTCACGGCCGGCCGAACCCACCTTTGGCCGCGCGGGCGCGTGATCGGCGGATCGAGTTCACTGAACGTCTCGATCTTTGTCCGCGGACACCGGGCCGACTTTGACTCCTGGGCCTACCAGGGGGCCCGCGGCTGGGATTACGCGTCGCTGCTGCCACTGTTCAAGGCCATGGAAGACTTCGAGGGAGGCGCGAGCCCCTTCCGGGGCACGGGCGGGCCGCTGCATGTGTCGACGCCCAAGCCGGGCCGCCGCCATCCCGGGGCCGTGGCCTTCGAGGAAGCGACGCGGGCGATGGGCTACCCCTCCACGTCCGACCTGAACGGTCCCTCCATGGAGGGGACAGGATGGGCGGACCTGACGGTGAAGGACGGCCGCAGGCAGTCGGCGGCCGTGGCCTTCCTGCGCCCGGCCCTCCGCCGTGCCAACCTCACGGTGGTGACCGACGCCCCGGCCTTGTCGCTGGTGCTGGAAAACGGTCGCTGCCGCGGCGTTCGCTACCTGCATGCGGGCAAGCCGCACATCGTGCATGCCGCAGGGGAGGTGATCGTCTCGTCGGGATCGCTGGAGAGCCCGCGGCTTCTGATGCTGTCGGGCATCGGCGATGCTGGCGAGCTTGCAGCGCTGGGAATCGATGTCGTGGCCGATCTCCCGGGCGTCGGCCGCAACCTGCAGGACCATTTGCTCGTCGGCGGTATCGTCTACGAGGGGAGGGGGCCGCAGCCTCCTTCAAACTACAACCATTCGGAGGTCTATCTCTGGGCGCGCTCAGAGCCTGCTCTGTTCACGCCGGATCTCTTCATTCACCATCACAGCCGGGCCTTCGCCGTCCCGCCCACCGCTCCTATCGAGAACGCCTACACGATCGTCCCGGGGCTCGCCCGTGCTCACAGTCGCGGGCACATCCGGCTGCGATCCGCGGATCCGAACGATCCGCTGCTGATCGACCCGCGCTACCTCTCCAGCGAGCAGGATCGGAAGGCGCTCCTGATCTCGGTGAAGCTGTCCCGGGAGATCGGAGCGAGCGCCGCCTACGCCGACATGCGCCTGCGCGAGGTGCTTCCCGGCCCCGATGTTAAGAGCGACGCGGATCTTGCTGATTTCACTGCCCGGGCGGTTCACACCTTCTTCCACCCGACATCAACCTGCCGGATGGGGTACGAGCCCGATTGCGTCGTCGACGCCGAACTGAAGGTGCATGGGATAGAGGGCCTGCGGGTCGCCGATGCGTCCGTCATGCCCTCCAATACCTGCGCCAACACCAACGCTCCCTCCATGCTCATAGGCTGGAAGTGCGCGGGGATGATCCTGGCGGGAGCCCGAGCTCAGTAATAGTAGGGCCGATAGGGACGATAATAGGGACGTGCGTAGTACGGACGCCGGTAATAGGGCGCCCCATAGTAGACCCGGTTCCCGTAATACGCACCGCCGTAGCGTGGAGAGCCGTAGTAGTTGCCGTAGCCGTAGGACACGGTCGGTCTGACCACCACCGCCGAGGAGCCGTAATAGCCACCACCGGCTGGGACGCAGGCCGCGGCGAGACTTGCCACGCCGATCGCGAACAGAACCTTCTTCATCGTCTCCTCCCTACGGGGCAGAAACACGCCACAGCTTCAAAGCTCATTCGTGGCGACTTGGTTCCGTTTGGCCCCGAGAAAGTGCGGTCGGCATCAGGCGGGAGTTCTGGAGCGGCGCGGGGCGGGTGAGGACACCCGCCCCGTCGTTGCTTGGGTCAGCTACCCGAACGCGGGGAGACACCGCTCGTCGCCGTGCCCTGCGGCGTCGGCTTTGCGGATGACGGGCCACCGGTCTGACCTGCTGAGCGGGCCGCGTCTGCCGCCGTGTCGGCCAGCTTCTTGGCCTCCCCGGTGACCGACTTGGTCGCCCTTTCCGCAACGGCCGCGACGCTGTCGCCGAGTTCCTTCGCGGTTTCGGCGAGCTTGTCGGTGGTCAGCCCTTTCTCGGCCGCGGCGTCCTGCACGTCCTGCAGAGTCGAGGCAGCCACGTCGGCGACGTGTCCGAACTCCTGCTTCGCGACATCGAGCGCCTGGTCCTTCAGGCGATCCGCCGGCTCTCCCATGAGGCGGTTCTCGACCTCGCTGGAGGGCAGGGCGGCACCGATCGCCGCGCCGATGGCAAGGCCGATCGCGCCGAGGACGAGTGGCTGGTCCGCCACGGCTCCCCATGCGCTTCCGACCCGGTCGACGCCGCGATACGCGTACTGCGTCGCCTGCCGCCTGGCGCCCGATGCAGTGTCGCCGAAGCCCTGGGCGGCATTGCCGACCGAGCCTGCTGCCTGGCTGGCCGCGCCCGCTACGCTGCCTGCTGCGCTGCTGATACCGCTGGCGGCGCTGGAGACGCCGTGGGCCGCCGAACGTGCCGCGTCCGCCACGGTGGACGCTGCGCTCTGTGCAGCTCCCGCCACGCTGGAGGCGACGCCGGCGACGCCGGACGCCGCGCTCCTGGCCGTGTCCATGGCTCCCGACATGGCACCGCGCCCGGATTCTCCGGAGGTGCCGCCGCGGTAGCGATAGTCGTCGTCCTCGTAGCGTGTCCGCTCGGGCCGCCGGCTGCCGCCGGTCAGGGCGGAGCCCCCACCGGTCAGAAGCATGGTCAGGCCGGCGCCAATCAGGAGGGCCGGCACGGGGTGGTCACGCAAGCTCGTGCCCAGGTTCGACATGAAGGCCGAAGCGCCGTTGCCGGATCCCTGCAGCAGCTCGTCGACGATCTGGCCCGGCGAGAGCCGGTCGCGCAGCTGTTCGAGCGTGGACGACAGCTGGGCGCGCGACTCGTCTGCCTCACGCTCGACGTCGCGGGAGGTGGGGGAGGACACATAGCTCATCTGACCTGCTCCTTGGCGACGGCGGCGTCCTTCTCGAGCGAGCGGACAGTCCGATCCGGGACGATCTGGGAAGCGGAGAGGGCGTTGAGGCCCTTCCGCATGACGAGATAGCCGATGATCGCGGTGACCACCGCGACGATGAAGATGGCCAGCGTCGGGTGCACGCCGAGCGTGACGAGAACGGCGACGACGCCCTGGAGGAAGAGGAAGAGGGCGGCGAGGAGCAGCACGCCGCCTATGGCGACGAATGCTCCTGCGGCGACTGCGCCGTTGACCTTCTCCAGCATCTCCGTCTTGGCGAGCCGGACCTCGGCGCGGACGAGGTCCGCAACCTGGGCGAGGGCGTCCGATACGAGCGTCGGAATGCTCGGGGCAGGGCGTTCAGAAGAGAGGCGCTCACCTGACATGGTCGTCGCCTCCACGCTCGGTGCCGCCCAGGCCCGATCCCGTGACGGTCGGCCCCGACGTCGGGGAAGTGCCCCAAGCCGTCGAGCCGCCCGGCCCGGTGGCTGCCGACGAACCGCCGCCCAGCGTGCCGGACGAGCCGGGCATCCCCTCCGACGCCGGACGGCTCGCAGCCGCGTGACGCCAGTCGTCGGACCCGCCAGCCGTTCCACCGGCGCGGGAGCCCTGTCCGCCAGGACCACCCGTCATCCGGTCGCTTCCGAAGTCACGACGGTCGCCGAGGGAGGTGCCGCGGCCGCCTTGCCAGGAGTTTTCCTGCATGGCGCTTTCCGCGCTGCTCTTGAGGAAGCGCGCGAGCACGAATCCGGTAAGCACGGTGCCGGCTACGAAGGTCGCAGGCTGCCGCCTCGCGAAGTCCATGACGGTGTTGGCGAGTTGCCCGAGATCGCGGCGGCCGAGTTCGTCAGCCGCCCGGTCGAGCCCGCCGGCGAGTTCCTGGACGTAGCGTGCCGGAACCGGCGCATCGGAGCCCAGCTCCTTCGCGGCCGCGTTCACCGCCCGCGAAAACTGCCGCAGCATGTCGGCGCCTGCGGCCTTCTGCGTTTCTGCTGCATCGGAGGCGAGGTTCGTGACATGTCCCGCGATTTCGCCCGCGGCCGCCTGGGCCTGGCCGGCGACCCGGCCAGCCGTGTCCCTGAGGTCGGAGGCCACGTCCGATACCTTGGCCTGCGCCTCGCGCGCCACGTCCTTCGCCTGTCCCTTGAGGGCTTCCGTGGACGGGGCGCCGCCCTGGCCGGCAGAATTGCCGGAGGGGTTGGCCATGTCCGTCATGCCGCTGCCCTGCCCGGATGCGCCGGACGGCTTTGGTGACATCGAGGATCCCGATCCGGCCTGCGGGGACGCGGAAGCCGGGCGAGCCGTGTTCCCCGTCGTATTTGCGCCCGGTACGGACGTTGTTCCGGCGCCACCCGGCGGAGACGTTGAGTCGGTTGCCATGATCATCACTCCTCTTGCCCCCCGTGGACCCGGCGGGATTTCGAGCGACGAACGTGATGTAGAGCGGGAAGTTCCTGAGACGGACCGTGTGCGCCGCGCGGGAGCTCAGTCGGCGTCGGCGGACGCGACAGCCGTCACCGTTCGGCCTGCCCAAAGCAGCGCGGCACTGGCGACACCGACGGCCATCGTAAGCCCGGCCGAGGGATAATGCAGGCTGTCGGTCACTCCCAACTGCGTAAAGAGCGCGGTGCCGACGCCGGCACACCCGAGGAACAGACCCACAACGGCGAGGCCATTCAGCATCGTCAGCACGATGAACATGCGCGCATCCTCAAACCGGCCGAACAGGCCGTGACGCAATCCGAGCGTGAGATCATTGAAAATGGGTTAGCGCGGCAGCCCTAATGCAACGCAGTACGCGATTGACCGTATGCGCAACCGGGGAGGGGGCTCAATTTGCGGCCGCACTTGGGGCGGCAACCCGGACCGGCATCATGCGCCTGGCCAGCGAGTCCCAGGCAAACCAGGCGACTGCCGCCGTGAGCAGCATCGGGTAGACCGGCACGCCGAAACTCCTGGACGGAAAGAAGCACAGCGCGGCCCAGAACTGCAGCATGGCCAGACCCATCCAGGGAAGCGCCGGCGTGCGCGGATCGCACAGCGCGAGGGCCACGATCGGCGCGGCCAGCACCATGTCGGATGGAAGAACATAGGGCAGGGCGAAAAGCGTCAGCAGCGGCACGAGTTCGTGTTGGCGCTCCTCGGGCACGCCACGCAAATGCATGAGGACGAGCAGCCCGCATGCGGCCAGTGCGGCCACGCCTTGCGCAAGCATGGCGGGCCCGAAAGCCAGGCCAGCCTGTCGCAACCCGGCGTACCAGGACGGCTCCCACGACCACAGGAAGCTTCTCTCCAGCATGGCCGCGCCCTGGTTGCCAAGCCCCGCCGTCAGCGCGAGCCGCCAGGGCTCGACGCCGATCACGACGAGCGAGACCGCGACCAGCACGGCTGTCGTTATCACGGCCGACGCGATGGCTGTCCAGCGCCTTTCCATCACGAGTACGAGCGGCAGGAGCAGGCCGAGATGCGGCTTGATCGTGAGGATGCCAAAGCAGATGCCCGCGATAGCAGGCCGGCGCGGCAGGAGCCTCAGGCCGCCCAGGAGAAGGATGGCGGCAAAGCCTGTCACCTGGCCGAAGAACACCGTGCTGAGGAAGCCGGACGACAGGAGGACGAGCGCCAGCGCCTGCCAGTCTAGCCGCAAGGTCCGGCGCACGAAGGCGACGAAGGCAGCCGCGTTCAGGCCGGTCCAGGCCAGGCCTGCCACGGGAAACGAAACCAGACCAAACGGGATGGCGATCAGCAGGAAGTGCAGCGGGTACGACCAGACGTGGACCAAGTCTTCGGGAAAATACGCAGCACGGGCCGCATTGTAGCGGGCGATGTCGAACAGCGGCGTGAGGTCGCCATCCAGCCAGAGCCGCGCCGCGAACCAGGTGTTCTTGAAGTCGACGAAGACGCCGGGAAACCAGCCGTCGACCCAAGCCGTCTCACCGAGGACGCCGAGGAAGAAGCGCGCGTCGAACGCCGCCGCGACCGCCAGGATCGCAGCCAGCGCAACGATACGGGACCGGTCCATTCCGGTGTGATCGGAGCTACTCACGCCGGGAGCGTAGCAGCGCCTGGTTGCCATTCCTGAAACGGGCCGCTTGCTTTCAGCGAGACCCGCGTCGGCCAACTTGCTGCCTCTGTTGTTCGAGGGATCAGTGCCAAGGGGTTGTGGCTGTTACGGAACTCCGCCACGCCTTTGCGTTCCATAATATGTCTTATGCGAATCACGGATCTAAATTCGCGTGGCTTGCTGGGTGGCAATGGGCCGCGGCAGAGCAGACGCGCTCTAGCCCGACCTGACCGCCAAGTGCCACTCCCCTGCGCCGGTCCACACCTCCGGCTGCGGTAGCGGTCGAACCGCTCCACGCATTTTCGACAAATGCCGAAAGGCTTTGGCGAGACTTGCCCTTCATGATCCGCCGCGTCCGCAGGTTGCGGTCTGGTTGCAGATGGTGCGCGCATGACTGGCCAGGCGGCCGCCCTCGAAATCACGGGCCTTTGCAAGACCTATCAGAGGCCTGCGGTGGACAGCCTCGACCTCCGGGTCGAGCCCGGCGAGTTCTACGCACTGCTCGGTCCGAACGGTGCCGGCAAGACGACGACCCTTCGCATGGTCGCCGGGCTTCTACGGCCCGACTCCGGATCGATCCGGGTCTACGGCATCGACGCCGTTGCCGATCCGCTCGCGTCCAAGGCCATCGTGGCATGGCTCCCCGACGAGCCAATGCTTTATGACAAGCTGACGCCGCTGGAGTACCTGGAGTTCGTCGCAGGGCTCTGGTCGGTGGAGCGGCGGACGGCCGAGCAGCGGTCAACAGAGTTGCTTCAGGCGCTCGATCTCTGGAACGAGCGCGACATGCGCTGCGAGGGCTTCTCCCGCGGCATGCGCCAGAAGGTTGCGCTGGCCGGCGCCCTGATCCATGACCCCCGCCTGCTCATCCTGGACGAGCCGCTCACGGGGCTGGACGCTGCGATAGCGCGGCAGGTCAAGGACCTGCTCGTGGCCCGGTTGAAGACCGGGTGCACCGTGATCCTCACCACCCACATCCTCGAAGTCGCGGAGCGGCTTGCGTCCCGCATCGGCATCATCCGGCACGGCCGGCTGATGGCCGAGGGCACGCTCGAGGAGCTGCGGGCCGCGCGCTCAGGGCGCGCCCATACGCTTGAGGATATTTTCCTTGATCTGATGGTGTCGGAGATCGCGGCGTGAGCCAGGCGGGAAAGGTCTCCGGCCCCCCTCCCCGTGCTCCGTCCGTGGCATGGCTGGTTGGCTGGGAGCTCAGGCTCTGGTGGCGGCGGCTGTCCGGTCGCGCCAGCGGCGCCGGCCGGCGCGGCCTGTTCATCGGGCTGTTCCTGGTCGTCGCCGTCTTCCTGCACCTGCTCGGACTAGGCGCGGTGAAGCTCGTCATGCGCCTGCCGGACGATCTGCCGCCCGGCCTCGTGCTGCCGCTCGCCACCGGGGCGGCGGTTGTCCTGTGGACATTGCTGACGGCGCAGGCGCTGAGCGGCGCCACGCGATCGTTCTTCGATGCCGGCGCGCTCGACCTGCTGTTCTCGTCGCCTGTCCCGCCGCACACCGTGCTGGCCGTCCGCGGACTGGTGCTCGCCATTACCACGACGGCGCCTTTCGCCGTCTTCGTCCTGCCGATCGCGAACATGGGCCTGCTCGTCGCCGGGCCGGCCTGGCTGGCGCTCTATCCGGGCCTCGTCGCGATCGGGCTCGTGGGCACTGCGACAGGTCTCGTCCTGGCACTCGGCCTCGTGCAGGTGCTAGGCGCCCGCATCACACGCAGCGCAGGGCAAATCGTTGCCGTGATCATCGGCACCGGCCTCGGCTTCGCCGTGCAGGCGTTCAACCGGCTTCCGGTCGAGGAGAAGGTCGGTTTCCTTCGGCGCCTCACCGAGAATGCCGCCGCCCCGTCCGAGGCCGAGAGGCTTCTCTGGCTACCCGGCCGGGCATTGCTGGGAGAACCCTGGGCGGTGGCCATGCTCGTGATAGCCGGTGCCCTCGTCTTCGCGTGCACGCTGAGACTGGCGGCTGCACGGTTCGCGGATGGCCGCGCTGCGGCGGCGGCCGTGGCCGACACGGGGAAGCGCACCGCCAGGGCTCCCCGGCGCACGCGCTTTGGCACGAGCCCAGCCGCGTCCCTGCGCCGGAAGGAGTGGATGCTGCTCGTCCGCGACCCCTGGGTGCTGATGCCTGTGGCGCAGCGGGCCTTCGCGCTGGTGCCGCTCTGCCTGGCGCTGGCTGGTCTCGACCGTTCGGGAGATCTGGCACTGGCCGTCAGCGGGCCGATGATCGTCATCTTCGCCGGCAAGCTGGCGAGCGGCATCGCGTGGCTGACGCTGGCCGCCGAGGATGCGCCGGAGCTGATGGCAACGGCCCCGGTGAGTATGGCTGCGGTCACGCGCGCCAAGGTCGAGGCCGCGCTGATGGCCTCCGCCGCGCTGTTTTCGGTTCCGCTCGCTCTGCTGGCCTGGACGGATTTGCGCGTCGCCAGCCTCGCAATGGCCGGCTCGATGGTCGCAACCGTCAGTGTCACTCTTCTCGCGCTGGCCGAGCCGTCCCGCGTCCGCCGCCGCGACTTCAAGGACCGTTTCCGCAACTTCGGACCCTTCGCCGTCGCGGAACTCGCCAGCACGGGCGCGTGGGCGGCCACGACGTGGCTCGCCGTGCAGGGCTCGTGGATGGCGACCGCCGGAGCGGCCCTGGCCACCATGCTCCTCGTGGCGGCCCTGGTGAAGATGATGCAGGCGACCTCACCCGGTCCGAAGGCGCGGAGGAAGCCGGCCCCCCTGCCCGCCTCTCACGCGGTCAGCAGCAGGCCGTCATAGGCTGGCTCGACATGCGCCGGCAGGGCGCGGCGGAGTTTTTCGTAGTCAAGGTCGGTATGCAGGTTCGTCAGCACGGCGCGCCGCGGCTTCATCCGCACGATCCAGGCCAGCGCCTCATCGAGTGAAAAGTGCGACGGGTGCGGAGAGGGCCGCAGCGCGTCGATGATCCAGAGGTCCAGGTTTTCGAGGGCCGGCAGGCTTTCGTCCGGGATGGCGTTCACATCCGGCGTGTAGGCGACAGTGCCGAAGCGGAAGCCGAGCGCGTCGGTGTCGCCGTGGTGCACGCGGAAGGGGGTTGCCTGAAGCTGACCCCCTGCCCCGTCGACGACGACGTCATGACCGACAGCGATGCGGAACTCCCGGACGATCGGCGGGTAGCTGCTGCCAGGCGGCGAGACGAAGCAGTAGGAGAAGCGGCTCGTCGTCAGCTCGGAGGTCCGTTCATCCATGTAGACCGGCAGCACCCGCCTCATCGCGATCACGAGCGGCCGGACGTCGTCTATGCCGTGCGTGTGGTCGGCGTGGTCATGGGTGAGCAGGACGGCGTCGAGATGCCTGATGTCCTGCCCGAGAAGCTGCTCGCGCAGGTCGGGCGACATGTCGACCAGGACGCGCGTGGTGCCGCCCGCTCCCGTCTCCTCCACAAGGATGGAGCACCGGCGGCGACGGTTCCGGGGGTTGGCCGGATCGCATGCGCCCCAGCCACTGCCGACGCGGGGAACACCGCCCGACGAGCCACATCCGAGAATGGTGATCGTCAGGCTCATGGGCGAACCGCCTTGGAGAACAGGCGGAAGAAGTTGTCCGTCGTCCGCGCCGCCATCACTTCCGGCGAGACACTTTTCACTGCGGCGAGGACCGCGTTGGTCTCCGCCACATAGGCCGGTTCGTTGCGCTTGCCGCGGCGCGTCTGGGGCGCGAGGTATGGCGCATCCGTCTCGACGAGGAGTTGGTCGCCCGGCACCTCGGCGGCGATAGCGCGAAGCTCGTCCGACTTCTTGAAGGTCAGGATACCGGAGAACGACACGCAGAAACCCAGCGCGACGCCGGCACGCGCCAGCGACGGCCCCGACGAGAAGCAGTGCAGCACCGCCTTGAAGGGCCCGGCTTCGTGCTCCTCCTCGAGGATCCGGATCATGTCGTCGTCGGCGTCGCGGGAGTGGATGACGAGGGGGAGACCGGTGTCCCGCGCGGCGGCGATGTGCGTCCGGAACACGCGCTGCGCGATCTCCCGGGGCGCCTTGTCGTAGTGGTAGTCCAGCCCGGCCTCGCCGATGGCGACACAGAGCGGATCCGCCGCCAGCCCGGCGAGCTCGGCCGCCGCCGTGTCCGGCTCCTCTTCGGCCTGGTGGGGGTGGGTACCGACCGAGCAGAAGGTCGAGGGATAGGCTCGGGCCACGGCCAGGATGCGGTCGAACTTCGCCACCCGCGTGCAGATGGTCAGCATCGTGCCGACGCCAGCCTCGCGCGCCCGGGCGACGATGGCGTCGCGCTCGGCATCGAAGTCGGGAAAGTCGAGGTGGCAGTGGCTGTCGACCAGCATTGGAACCGTCATGCCTGGGCGGCGCCCTCTTCGGGCTCCACGTAGCGCGGGAAGATCGGCGCCGGCGCGGGCAGCACGGTGCCGGCGGACAGCTTTCCGCCCTCACCCACCTCGGCGAAGTCGCGCGCGCCGGGTGGCACCGCAAGGAGATCGAGCAGCTTGCCGGCCGCCCGGGGGATTACGGGCTGGGCCAAGATGGCCACCACGCGCAGCACTTCGGCCGTAACCCAGAGGATGGTCGCAAACCTCTCCGGATCGCTCTTGCGCTTCACCCAGGGCTCCTCGGAGGCGAAATACCGGTTCGCATCGCCCACCACGCGCCAGAGTTCCGCGAGCATGGTGTGGAGCGCGAAAGCCTGCATAGCCTCGCGGGCCTTGGCGGGAAGGCCGTAGGCGGAAGCGAGCAGCGCCAGGTCCGCCTCGGACAGCGCGGCCGGTCCGGGCAGAGTGCCGCTGAGGTTCTTGGCGATCATCGACAGTGAGCGCTGCGCGAGATTGCCGAGGTCGTTGGCGAGGTCCGCGTTGATGCGGTTGACGATGGCCTCGTGCGAGTAGTTGCCGTCCTGCCCGAAGGGCACTTCCCGCAGAAAGAAATAGCGCAGCTGGTCGACGCCGTAATGCGCAGCCAGGGTGAACGGATCGATGACGTTGCCCACCGACTTCGACATCTTCTCCCCGCGGTTGAAGAGGAAGCCGTGACCGAAGACGCGCCGTGGCAGCGGCCAGCCCGCCGACATCAGGAAGGCCGGCCAGTAGACCGCGTGGAAACGCACGATGTCCTTGCCGATGATGTGCGCGTCGGCCGGCCAGAACCGGGCGCGTGGCGCATCCGGATCGGGGTACCCAGTGCCGGTGACATAGTTGGTGAGCGCGTCGACCCACACATACATCACGTGCTTCGGCGCATCGGGGACGGGAATGCCCCAGTCGAAGGCGGTCCGGCTCACCGACAGGTCCTTCAGGCCCGAGCGGACGAAGCTCATGACCTCGTTGCGACGCTCGTCGGGGCCGATGAAGTCCGGCTGGCTCTCGTAAAGGGCGAGCAGCCTGTCCTGGTAGGCGGAAAGGCGGAAGAAGTAGCTCTCCTCCTCCACCCACTCGACCGGCGTACCGGTAGGCCCGCGGCGGACACCGTCGGCGCTGACCTCGGTCTCGTTCTCGGCGTAGTAGGCCTCGTCCCGAACTGAATACCAGCCGGAATAGGCAGCGAGATAGATGTCGCCGGCCTCCTCCATCCGCTTCCAGATCTCGGCCGAGGTCGCGTAGTGGCGCGGCTCGGTGGTGCGGATGAAGTCGTCGTTCGAGGCGTTCAGCGCCGTTGTCATCTCGCGGAAGACGGCAGCGTTACGGTCCGCGAGTTCGCGCACGGGGACGCCTTCGCGCGCAGCCGTCTGCAGCATCTTTTGCCCATGCTCGTCGGTGCCGGTGAGGAAGAAGACGTCGAACCCGTCGAGCCGCTTGAAGCGGGCAATGGCGTCGGTCGCGATCAGCTCGTAGGCGTGTCCGATATGCGGACGCCCGTTCGGGTACGAGATCGCCGTCGTGATGTAGAAGGTCGGCTTTCCCGTCATAGAAACGTCCCGGTCGGGCCGCCGATCAGCCGCGCGCGGCCCGCAACGCGTCCGAAAGGTCGGAAAAGAGGGTCAGAACCAGCGCCCGGCGGTCGAGATTATAGGCATCAGCCTCCCGAACCGCGCGCGCGATCTTGTCCCATACCTCGGCAAGGGGTGCAAGGCGGGCCGGCCCCTGCGGCGCCAGTGCCCTCGTCTGCTCGGACAGCCAGTCGAAGACGGTGTCTATGAGCGCCCGGAACAGAGCGTCGTTGGACCGCGCGGCGACGCCGTCGGCCATGGCGTGCAGCCCCGTCCAGTCGACCGCTGGAAGGAGGTCCAGCGTCTTTCGCACGTGGTCCGCGACGGCGAGCGTTTCCTCGTCGAGAATGCGGAACGCCTCCCCAACCGACCCGCCGGACAGGGCCGCCGCCCGCCTCACGGTGTCTGCATCCGGGGGCGACACCGCGGCCGCTTCCACGGCCCGTACCACGTCCGCCTCGGCGAGCGGCCGGAAGGGCAACGCGCGGCAGCGCGAGCGAATGGTCGGCAGGACGCGCCCAGGCATGTGGGCGACGAGCAGGAACAGGCAGCGGGGCGGCGGCTCCTCGACGATCTTGAGAAGAGCGTTCGAGCCGAAGACGTTGAGGTCCTCGAGACTGTCGACCAGGCAGATGCGCCAGGACCCCTCCCCGGCGGTCGATCCGAAGAACTGGACGGCGTGACGAACGGAATCGACGGGGATGGTCGCCGGAATCGATTTCTTTTCCGGATTCCAGCGCCGGCGCAGGACGAAGAGCCCGGGATGGGACTGGGCCGAGATCTTGCGGACGGACGGGTCGGCAGGGGGCACCGAAAGGTCGCGGGCGCCGGCGAGATCGCGCGCTGCGGGATCGGGATGGGCCAGAACGAACCGCGCGGCCCGGTAGGCGAAGGTGGCTTTGCCCGTACCGGGAGGGCCGCCGAGGATCCAGGCATGCGGGAAGCGGCCGGAGCGGTACGCGTCCAGGAAGGCCATCTCGGCCGCCTGCTGCCCGAACAGGACCTGCGTGTCGCGCGGGTGCCGGGCGCCTTCCGCCCTGTCGAACTCCGCGATGTCTGCGTCGCCGCTCAAGACCGGGCCTCCGGCCTGACCGTCTTCTGCAGCAGACGGTCGAGAACCAGGTTCCAGACGCTGTCGGCCACATCGTCCTCCGGCAGCGCCGCATCCACCACTGCACAGCGGTGCGGCTCGTCCTTGGCGATGCGCAGGAAGGCCTTGCGGAGCCTTTCGTGAAAAGCCATGCCCTCGGCCTCGAAGCGGTCGGCGCCTTCGGCAGCGCCCCGGCGCGAAGCGGCGCGCGCCATGCCATCGCGGGCCGGAAGGTCGAGCACGATCGTCAGGTCGGGCTTCGTGCCACCCACGACCACTTTCTCCAGCGCCGCAATCAGCTTGGGGTCGACCCCGCCAGCGGCGCCCTGGTAGGCGCGCGTCGAATCGGAGAACCGGTCGCAGACGACCCAGGCGCCGCTGGCGAGGGCTGGCCTTATCGTCTCGGCAAGATGGTCGGCGCGCGCCGCGTAGAACAGCACGGTCTCCGTTGCCGCTCCCAGCTCGGCCGTCGCCCCGGACAGGATCAGGGCGCGAATCTCCTCGGCCCGGGGCGAGCCCCCCGGCTCGCGTGTGAGCACGGCGCGGATGCCGCGCTCTTCGAGCCGCGCCGCGAGGCGGCGAACCTGCGTGGACTTGCCGGCCCCCTCCCCGCCCTCGAACGTCACGAACCGGCCGCGGCCGGACCGGCCTGGCTTCATGTCCCGGGCTTCTGCAGCTTGGAGCGGACATAGCCGAGCACGAGCTCGGTCGCTGCGTCGAAGGCCCGGCGCGTCAGCTCACCCTGTGCGGCGTCCTCGTCGGCATAGAGTGGCACTTCGAGAACGAGCGTTTCCCCCCGCATGACGCGGAGCTTTCCGACCGCGGCGCCGGCCGTCACCGGCGGCAGCAACGGGCCCTCGTAGACGATGCGGGCCGAGAGCCGCTCGGAGCTGCCGCGCGGGACGAGCACGCGCACGGGCTGCTTGGCCACCAGCCCGACCGAAGAGGGCTGGCCTCCATAGACCTTCGCTTCGCCGATCACCGAGCCGGCAGGAAAGACTTCCTTGCTCTCGAAGGAGCGGAAGCCCCATTGCAAGATCCTGCGTGCCTCCTCGGCCCGATCCTTGGCCGTCTTCAACCCGTTCACCACGACGATCAGGCGCTGGCCGTTCTGGACGGCCGAACCAACGAGACCGAAGCCGGAGTCGCCGATATTGCCCGTCTTCAGGCCATCGGCCCCGACATCCATGAACAGGAGCGGATTGCGGTTCTGCTGCCTGATCTTGTTCCAGGTGAACTCCTTCAGCCCGAAATTCGGGTAGAGGTCCGGGTAGGTCTTGATGATGTGGTTGGCGAGAAGCCCGAGCTCGCGGGCCGTCACCTTCTGGTCGGGATCGGGCATGCCCGTGGCATTGGCGAAGGTCGACTTGGTCAGCCCGAGTTCGTGGGCGCGTGCCGTCATGCGGCTGGCGAAGGCGCCCTCGCTGCCCGCGACCCCTTCGGCCACGGCAATCGCCGCGTCGTTGCCCGACATCACCGTGATGCCGGGGATGAGGTTGGCCACACGGACCTTGCTGTTGAGCTGGGCAAACATCGCGGACCCGCCGGAGGGGCCACCGCCGCGCCGCCAGGCGCTTTCGGAGATCAGGAACTCGTCGTCGAGCTTGACCTTCCCCTCCGCGATCTCATGAAACAGCACCTCGAGGGTCATGAGCTTCGCCATGCTGGCGGGCACCATGAGTTCGTCGGCCGATTTCTCGAAGAGGACCGCCCCGCTGTCGGAATCCATCAGCACCGCATAGGGCGCGATGGTCTGGAAGGCCGCCTGCTGCTGTTGCGCGGCCCCAGGAAGCGCCAGGGCGATCAGAAAGGACAGCGCGGCCAGAACCCTGCAGACACCCTCGAACCGCATGGAAAAGCCGCCTCGCCTCACCCGTCACGACAGGTGGGAACAATGACCATTTCGGCGCGCCGAAATCAACGCGTCCGAAACTGCAGGGTCAGAGGCTGGCGGCCTGCCGGCGCAGCGGGACGAAGTTCTGCTCGATCAGACCGGCGAGCGGATCATTGCCGCGCTCGAACACACTGACAATGCCGGGCTCTTCAGGCGCCGCGAACATGCTGGCGGTCGTGATCGAGCCGCGCATGACGGTACGAGGCAGAGGCATGGGTACCGGACCCTTCGTCGCCGTCGGAGCGGCCGGGACCATGCGGCCAGCCTGGCCGAGGTCAAACGGGCGGTCGGGCGGCAGCGGGACGCCCGGAGCGGGCTTGGCAGCCATGGCGCGCGGCGCCGGCGCGACGGCCTCGGCTGCCGCCGGCTCCTCTGCAACTTCAGGTTCGACGGCGGCGACAGGCTCGGGAGCCGGGCGCGAATAGGCGACCGCCGGAGCCGCGACCGGGGCGGCGCTCGCCACCTGGGTCTCGGCGCCACGCAGGCTCGCGGGCAGGCCGTCGGTGCGCAAGGTCGCGATCAGACGCTCGTCGTCGCTGCCCGCCAGCGAGGCGCGGCCGAGATAGTCGACCTTCACCTTGGCAGTGCCGAGATTGCGGAAGGACAGCGCCTCCGCGACACGCTGCGAAACGTCGATCAGGCGGCCGCCATGGTAGGGGCCGCGGTCGTTGACGCGCGCCACGATGGAGTGGCCGTTCAGCATGTTGGTGACGCGGACATAGCTCGGCAGCGGGATCGTGGGATGCGCGGCCGAGACGGAGTTCCTGTCGAAGACCTCGCCGTTCGCGGTCAGGCGCCCGTGGAAGGATGGGCCGTACCAGGATGCAAGGCCAACGGCCGAATAGTTCGGGTTTTCACGCGGCGTATAGAGCCGGCCCGCGACGACGTAGGGCTTGCCGACGATCTCACGTCCGCCACCCTTGGGAACGGGGTCGCCGTCGGCGACGACCTTCGGGCTCGCGGATACGCCGTATTTGGGATCGACTCCGCCGCCGCCCTTGGAGGCCATCTTCTGCTGCGACGCACAGTTGGCGACAAGGAGAGCGGCTGCCACCGCAAAGCCGGCGCGGATCGCGCGGCGTGCGTGGGGCTCGTACAGGCGGGGGGACTGTTTCGAAACGGGACCGGGATGATCGAGGCTGGAAGGCCGGTCTGCTGTCATCGCGTCGTCCCCAGTTTCCGCCGGGCGCCCGCACGTGCCGATGTCCGGAACTGCGGCGCCCTCTCAGCCCATGGGCCGCCTCGATATGCGGCCCACAGCGTGAACACCGGGTAAACGGTTTGCGTCGAATCCGAGCAACCCGACTCGGGATCGCGAAATGCGTCCCCGACGGTGTCCATCCCGGATCGAGAACCCTGGAGCGGCGGCGATCAAGACCGGAGTCGCTGGAGTCCCGGATTGGGACGTGGGAAAACCCACTTCTCAGCGACCCTGTGTCTCTTCCGCAACGAACAGGTCAGGAAGCCTGACCCTGACAGCTAGTCGGCGATGCGTGCAGTCCCCTTCATGCCGTCGTCGCGGACCCAGTCGATCCGGCCGGGTGCGGAACGCGAGACGGTGAAGCAGAACACCTTGCCGTCGTACCACGTCTGCCACTTCTGGCAGAGGCGGTCTCCAGAGACCCACCAACGCCCGGAGTCAGACGGCTTCAGAAACCGCCCGAGCCCGACAGCTTCGCCGGACCCGTCAACGCGCCCGTTTGGCTGGTAGTAGAGTGGAAATTCGCCGCCCAGCGGAACCGCGAGATAGATCCGCTTGCCGGCGACGGCGCCGCGCAGATCATTTCCGGAGAGCTTGCCGCTTTCCGTGTTCGCAGACGCCGGCGCACTGACCGCGGCTCCCGCCATCACGGATGCCACCGTCGCGGCACCCAATCCATGCCGCAGCACCTGACTGAAACTCCCCGCCTTCATCGCTCAATCTCCGTTCCGGCGCCTCCCAACGCTACGCCTACGCATTGGGCGTGCGTTCGGATTAGCCCTCGGTTGCTGTCGAGGGCCCCGCTTCCAGACAGAGTATACTTGCGTTGAGGAAAGCAGACGTTGATGCGAACGATGGCGGGCAGACCAGGCGCGCCCTCCAGGGCGCCCCCCAGACCAGGCCGGGCGCCCTGCTTCCAATTGGAGAGGCGGAACAACCTTACTGGGGCTGTTCCTCATCGCGCTGCATGGACGCGACCGGGACGGGGCCGACACCGTCCTTCTCGTAGATGTCGTCGCGGAACTGGGCCATGCCGTCGGGCGTGGCCCATGCGGTGATGTAGACCCAATACACCGGCACCGGCGTCGCCAGCTTGGCGTCGACGCGCTGGCCGGACTCGATTGCCTGATCGATCTGGTCGCGCGTCCAGCCCGGCGTGTCCTTCAGGAGCCAAGTCACGTAGTCGCGCACATTCTGCACGCGCATGCAGCCGGACGAGACGAAGCGGAAATCGTCGCCGAAGATACCCTTGGCCGGCGTGTCGTGCATGTAGACGCCATAGGGATTGGCGATGTTGATGCGCACGACGCCGAGCGAGTTGAAGTCGCCGCCCGGATCCTGGCGGAACATGAAATGCGTGGCCTCGTCCGAGCGCCAGTTGATCTGGGTCGGGCTGACCTCCTGGCCTTCCTTGCTGTACACCCTGATCTTGTTCTCGGTCAGGTAGTTCGCGTCGGCCTGCATCTTCGGGATGAGGTCCTTCTTGATGATCGAGGCCGGGACCGTCCAGAACGGATTGAAGTTGATGTCGACGACGCGGGTCGTCATCACCGGCGACTGGCGGTCGATCTTGCCGACGCCCGCAGCGTGGCGGGTGACCACCTGGCCGTTCTCCACGGTCTCGACCAGAGCAGCCGGGATGTTGGCCACGACGAAGCGGTTGCCGAGATTGCCAGCATAGCTGCGCAGGCGAACCACGTTGGTCTCGAGCTGCCGCAGACGCGTGTCGGCGGGCACGTTCATGGCGGTCAGCGTGGCGGCGTTCACGATGCCGGTCGGCATCAGGCCGTGGCGTTCCTGGAAGCGCTTCACACCTGCCTCGACGTAGGAGTCGAACACAGGCGAATTGCCCGCGGACTGGTCGAGATCGCCCGACGCTGCGAGCCTGCGGCGCAGGGCCACCACGTTGTTGCCCTTCTGGCCGAGGCGCAGATTGTTGACCTGCGGCATCTCCGGCCAGCCACCCTGCCCGGCAATGCCGCGGAACGTCTCGATCATCTGCTCGGTGGCGGCCAGCGTCGCAGGCGAGAGCACCGGGGTCAGCGAGCGGCCGACGCGCTGCGTGGTGGCAGCGTCATAGCTTTGCGTCCACTCCGCCTGGCTGTCGAGGTCGACCGGCGCAGCACGGACCGCGCTCGACCCTGCGACAAGAAGGGCGAGCGTGGAAAAACCGAAATCGCGGCGGGTGATCGATCTGAATGAGGCCATCGGGCGTAAGCAATCCTGTGAGTGGAGGGGACCGACGCGCGCAGACTGGACGGGCTTGGTAAACGGCCCGTTCCTACGACGCGAAGCGCTCCCTGTCGATCCGACAAACGGCCGCCAGTCCGGCGATTTTATGGCGGCGCGGCAAGCATTGTGCGGTGCAGGAGGCGGTGTGACACTCATGGCACTCTCGGCGGCACTGGCGTCATTCGGCGCGACGGCACTCGTATTCGGGCTTCTCTGGCTCTACAGCCTGAGACGCAGGGACTGCAGCGTCGTCGACCTCTACTGGGCCTTCGGCTTTGCCGTAATCGCCTGGATCCAGATCGGGATGACGGCGGAAAGCAGCGTCCCGGCTCTCGTCATGGCGATTTTGGTCACGGTCTGGGCACTGCGGCTCGGCCTCCATCTCATTCGGCGACACACCAGATCAGTGGCCGAAGATCCGCGCTACCACGCGATGCGTGTTCGCAACGGGCCCGGCTGGGAGCGCAGGAGCTTCTGGATGGTGTTCATGCTTCAGGCCGTCTGCATGTGGATCATTGCATCGCCGGTTCACATCGTGACCATCGGCCCGAAAGGCTTCGACCTGCCTGCTTCCTTTGCGTCGGTCCTGCTCGCGGCCGGGCTCACGATGTTCGCAGCAGGCTTTCTGATCGAAGCGGCTGCCGATTCTGCTTTGGCCCGGTTCCGGCGTGACCCCGCGAACAAGGGCCGGCTGCTGACAACCGGTCTCTTCGCGTGGTCCCGCCACCCGAACTATTTCGGGGAGGCGCTGCTGTGGTGGGGGCTCGGGTTCGTGGCCGTGGCGTTCACGGGCCAGCCTCTTGCGCTGGCGGGACCGGCCTTCCTGCACCTGCTTCTCGTCAAGGTTTCGGGCGTGCCGCCTCTCGAGGAGCACCTGTCCTCTCGCCCCGGCTTCGCGGACTATGCGGCCCGGACGCCGGCCTTCCTGCCGCGCCCGCCACGGGCGCCTGCGATAGGCGGTCTCTCACCGACCAAGGATCCCGCCGAGTAGAACGAAAAAGCCCCGGAGCTTGCTCCGGGGCCTTTTTGACGTCGTGCACGAGGCTATGCAGGGTCAGAGGCGGTAGCGAATGTGATCCGTCCAGAAGCGCTCGAGACGGGCCAGGGCGGTGTTGACCTGCTTGAACTCCTCAGGGGAGATGCCGCCGATCTGTTCGACCGTGCGGACGTGCTTGTCGTAGAGGCCCTTGACGATCTCATGGACCTCCTTGCCGGCCTCGGTGAGGCTGATGCGCACCGAGCGGCGGTCCACCCGCGAACGCTGGTGGTGGAGGAAGCCCATCTCGACGAGCTTCTTGACGTTGTAGGAAACATTGGAGCCGAGATAATAGCCGCGCGTCCGCAGCTCACCGGCCGTCAGTTCCTTGTCGCCGATGTTGTAGAGCAGGAGCGCCTGGACGCTGTTCACGTCCGAGCGACCGCGCCGGTCGAATTCGTCCTTGATGACGTCGAGCAGGCGGCGGTGGAGACGCTCCACCAGCGTCAGGGCCTCGATGTAGAGCGGCCTGACGTCCGGCTGGCCCGCTGCCACGTCCTTCTGTTCAAGGGGCTTCAGAGCTGTCTTCATGTGTCGCCTCGTACTGCACCATCGCTGGCCTTTTTCCCGGCCTTGATCTGAATAGACAGTATTGCGAGCCCATGAAGACGAGTTTAAGCAACGGCGTGAATCAGGCTTTTACCCTTTGCGGGCGATTTCAGTCGAATTGAAATGACCTCTTTACCAAGGCTGTCCATGACCGCGTGGGAGAGGCGTTGAACGCATCCACAACGAGCATCAAACCTCGCGCGATGCAAGCCACGATAGGACGACATAGGCCAGCACGAGGGCAATCTCGGCACCTCCGATAAGGCGGCTGCCCGGGATGGCAGGTCCGGCGATGGTCACCATCAAATGGGCCATCACCGCGAGGAGCCACATCACGCCGCCCCACGTGCTGGTGAGCCAAAGCCCCACCGCCGCAACGAGATCGAGCACGGCAAAGCTGACGAAACCGGCCTGCACAGCCCCCGGCAGGGTCTCGAATGGCGGCATGCCGAGTTGCGCCGGGGTGAGGATCACCGCCCAGGCAGCGAGCCCCTTCACGATCCACAGCGCCGCGACGACCCGCATGAAGATCACGAGGTAGCGGTCCCAGGCGGCCGTGCCTGGTGGAGGCGCGTCACCGCGCAGGGGCCGCGTGCGGTGTGCGTCAGTCATTCCGGCACTCCCGTCCAGCGGGAAATCTCGTCCAGCCCGACCCCTCCGGCGGCTGCGTGAAGCCAGCGCGGCGCGTTGTCCCGGTCGACGAGAACTGCCCGGATACCTTCGGCGAAGTCGGGATTGTCGGGCATCCCGCAGGCAATCCTGTATTCGAGCGCCATCGCGGCATCGAAGTCCAAGCCACGTCCGAGCCTCATCTGCTCGCAGGCGATGGCGAGGCTCAGCGGGCTCTTTGCCCGGATGAGCCGGGCGGCCTCCTCGGGAAAGACATTGCCGCCACCCGCCGCGGAGTCGAGCCGGGAGAGGATGCCGCCCACGGTGTCAGGCGCAAAGCAGGCGCCGCAGACCTCCGGGTCGAAGCCGCTTTCGGCCGGAGGAGGCGCGCTGTACGAGTCCAGGATCGTTCCCGTATCGCCGGGATTCTCGAGGGCGGCGAGGAGCGCCTGATGCCTCTCGGACGGCACGTAGTGGGTGGCGAGCCCAAGGGCGACTGCCCTCCCCGGCCCGATGCGGGCGCCGGTCAAGACCAGCCATGGTCCGGCATGGCCCGGCAAGCGCGAGAGCACGAAGGTGGCGCCGACGTCGGGAAAGAAGCCGATGCCGACCTCGGGCATGGCGAAGACGTAGCGGTCTCCCGCCACGCGGTACCGTCCATGCACGGAGACGCCGACCCCGCCACCCATGACGATCCCGTCGATGAGCGCAATGTACGGCTTGGGATAGCGCCGGATGATTGCGTTGAGCGCATACTCCTCGCGCCAGAAGGTGAGTGCCTCCTCGCGCCTGCCGCCGAGCACCGCCTCGCGGAGCAGGCGAACGTCACCCCCTGCACAGAAGGCCCTGTCGCCCGCTCCGGTGATGGCGACGCGCTCTACCGCGTCATCGCCGGCCCACGCGGTGAGCTGCCGGGTCATCGCCCTCACCATGCCGAGCGTCAGCGCGTTCAGCGCCTTCGGGCGGTCGAGCGTGATCAGGCCCAGCCGGCCACGGATCTCGAACCGAACCTCACCGGTGTCGCCGCTCACCCCTACCTCCAGAATCCGGTGCCAGCCTTCGCCGGCGCCGCGGAGTTAGCGCGCCGCCCGAGGCAACGTCAAACCCGCGCCTCGAAACGCAGCGGCGGGCCGTCGCATCAGGACATTCAACGACTTCCGGCGCTCCCGCGGGGGTGCTACGCATGCGGCGGAGGGGCACTGGCGAGACCCCTGTGAGGAGACCGACCCATGGCGTCGCGCGTCACGTCCCTTCAGCCGGGTCAGCGGCCCCTATCGGAGGCCGAAGAGACCGCTCATCGGCTCGACCTGGCGCACAGGCCGCGGCGCAACCGGAAATCGGAATGGGCGCGCAGGCTGGTGCGCGAGAACCAGGTCACCGCCGACGACCTGATCTGGCCGATTTTCGTTGTCGAGGGCAGCAATGTCCGTGTCCCCGTAGGTTCGATGCCGGGGGTGGAGCGTCTCAGCATCGATGTCGCGGTGCAGGAGGCTCGCAGGGCCGTGGAGCTCCGGATTCCCTGCATCGCTCTTTTTCCCTACACGGACCCCAAGCTGCGTGACGCGACGGGCCGGGAAGCGCTGAATTCACAGAACCTCGTCTGCACGGCGTGCCGGGAGATCAAGAAGGCCGCCCCCGATATCGGCATCCTCACCGACGTGGCGCTCGATCCGTATACGAGCCATGGCCATGACGGGCTTCTGCGCGACGGCCGCATTCTGAACGACGAGACCGTGGCCGTGCTGGTGCAGCAGGCGATCGTCCAGTCCGAGGCAGGCTCGGACATCGTCGCGCCCTCCGACATGATGGACGGGCGCATCGGCGCCATCCGCCGTGGGCTCGATTCCGCCGGCCTGCTGGACATCCAGATCATGGCCTACGCCGCCAAGTACGCGTCGGCCTTCTACGGGCCCTTCCGCGAAGCGGTCGGCTCGAGCGTGACCCTCAGCGGCGACAAGCGCACCTACCAGATGGACCCCGGCAACACCGACGAGGCGATGCGCGAGGTCGCGCTCGACATCGACGAGGGCGCCGACATGGTGATGGTAAAGCCCGGCATGCCCTATCTCGACATCGTCAGGCGCGTGAAGGACACGTTCTCCGTGCCGACCTTCGCCTACCAGGTCTCCGGCGAGTACGCGATGATCAAGGCCGCCGCGGCCAATGGTTGGCTCGACGGCGAGAAGGCGATGCTGGAGAGCCTCGTCGCCTTCAAGCGGGCCGGCGCCGACGGAATCCTCACCTATTTCGCTCCGGCTGTCGCCGAGAAGCTGGCCCGCGCCTGAGCCGCGCGGGCGCCTTGACGGCATTCCTGCGACGTTCGAAGGCGCCATGGCTGGCAGCCGCCGCAGTCGCGGCGTTGTCCGGTTGCGGGCCGGAGACGGACAGCGACCAGGCGCGTATCTGCCGCATGGCACTCCCGGCGCTGCACGAGCCCGGATCCATCTTCGAGATCTCGCGCATCGCGCCCGGCACGACGCCTGACACGGTGCGCATCGTCTACCGGGTGCAGGAGCCCAGCCGACCCTCGCGCACGCGCTTCATCTCCTGCCGCTTCGCCGGGTCCGGCCTCGCGCCGGGCCGCCAGGACCTCGTTTCCGTGACGACCGAGGCGGGAACACTGGGCGATGCGCAGCTCTATTTCCTGCGCCGGTTCTGGCTGGCGACACCCGAGGCCATGGATCTTGACCCCGGCGACAGGCCGGCCCAGGCGCTGGTACCGGACATGCCGTTCTGGGCCGCCTATGCACTCCAGCAGTCGGTGTCGGGCCTTCCCCAAGCCTGCGTCTACGCTCTGCTGGCGGCCGCCTACTCCCTCGTCTACGGCCTCATCGGCCGCATCGTCTTCGGCTTCGGCGAACTGGCCGCGCTCGCCGCCTATGCGACGCTGCTTGTTGTAGGGATGGCGCTCGCCGGCGGCCTGGGCCTCCTCGCGGCCATCGCGCTGGCGGTGCCGGTTGCGGTCACGACTGGCGCGCTTCACGGCGTGGTGGTGGGGCGGCTGGTCGTCTCGCCGCTCGCCGGGCGTGGCGGGCTGCCCATCCTCGTCGCCACGACCGGCCTCATGCTGGTGCTGTCGGAATACATGCGGCTGGTCCAGGGGCCGGCCTTGCGCTGGGTTCCGCCGTTCATGAACCGGCCGTGGGCCTTTGGGCGATCGGGCGACTTCGTGGTAACGGCGACACCCGTCGCCATGCTGGCGACGGCGGTCTGCCTCGTGGCCGGGATCGGCCTCCTGCTGCTCCTCTGGCGGACGCGCTTCGGCAGGGCGTGGCGTGCCTTCGCCGACGATCCGAAGATGGC
Source organism: Alsobacter sp. (assembly GCF_059501845.1). Lineage (NCBI taxonomy): Bacteria > Pseudomonadati > Pseudomonadota > Alphaproteobacteria > Hyphomicrobiales > Alsobacteraceae > Alsobacter > Alsobacter sp. The sequence continues at coordinate 42,842 of NZ_JCACDK010000013.1, forward strand.
GGTGCTGCTCGGCGTCGACGGAAGGCGCCTCTTCGGGATCACATTCGCCCTGTCGGCGGCCCTGGCCGGGCTCGCTGGCTTCGTGGTGACGGTGCATTTCGGCGGCGTGGGATACGGTTCGGGCCTCACCGTGGGGCTCAAGGCGCTGGTGGCAGCCGTGCTCGGGGGCGTGGGATCCGTGCCCGGTGCGCTGCTGGGAGGGCTCGCGCTGGGGCTGGCCGAGGCCTTGTGGTCGGCAGCGATGCCCATCGACAGCCGTGACGTGGCAGTCTACGCACTGCTCTCGATTGTCCTCGCCCTGCGCCCTGGCGGCCTTTTCGGCTTCGGGGACGCCACGCCGCGGCGGGTGTGACGGGACGGGGCCGCCATGACTTACGCCATCAGCATTGCCGACATCCGGGCCGCCGCAGCCGCCATTTCTGGCCAGGTGCTTGCGACCCCCACCCTCCCCTCCCCGCGGCTCTCGGCCGCCACGGGCGCGGAGATCTACGTCAAGTACGAGACGCTGCAGGCGACCGGGGCCTTCAAGGAACGCGGCGCGCTGAACCGCCTGCTGGCGCTGACCGAGGAAGAGCGCCGCCGCGGAGTCGTGTCCCTGTCGGCCGGCAATCATGCGCAGGCGGTCGCCTACCATGCCCGCCGACTCGGAATTCCCGCCACCATCGTCATGCCGAGGGGCACGCCGATGGTGAAAGTCGAGAATACCCGCGGCTACGGCGCCACCGTGGTTCTGGAAGGCGACACGCTGGAGGAAGCGAGCCGCGAGGTCGAGCGCATCCTGGCGCGCGATGCGCCGGTGCTCGTCCATCCCTATGATGATCCCGCCGTTATGGCGGGCCAGGGGACGATCGCACTCGAAATGCTCGCCGCGGTGCCGGACCTCGACACGCTGGTCGTCCCCGTGGGCGGCGGCGGGCTGTTCTCGGGCATGGCGGTCGCAGCCCGTGCCATCAACCCGTCCATCCGCCTGGTGGGAGTGGAAGCGCAGCTCTACCCGTCCTTTCGCAACGCCGTGCGCAGCGAGGAGCGGCCGGTGGGCGGCGCCACACTCGCCGAGGGCATCGCCGTGAAGACGCCGGGGCGGCTGACCCTGCCGATTGTCCGCGATCTCGCCGACGACATCGTCCTGGTCAGCGAGGAGGAGTTGGAAACCGGCATCAATGCCTTCGCGACGCTTGCCCGCTGCATGGCCGAAGGCGCGGGCGCGGCCGGCCTGGCGGCTATCCTCGCCGATCCCGCGCCTTTTCAGGGGCGCAAGGTGGGGCTCGTGCTGTGCGGCGGCAACATCGACGCCCGCCTGGTCGCGGCCATCATGGTGCGGGCCTTGGAGCGCGACCGGAAGATCGTCTCGTTCCGCCTCACGATCGTCGACCGGCCGGGAATGCTGGGTGCGATCGCATCCCGGCTCGGGGAGCTCGGCGCCAACATCCTCGAAGTGTCGCACGGCCGGCTTTTCCTGGACGTTCCCGCCAAGGGTGTCTCGCTCGACGTCACGATCGAGGCGCGCGACGGGGCTCATGCCCAATCGGTGATCGCCGCGCTGGCATCCGAGGGCTGGAACCCGCGCTTTGTCGAACGAATGCGCCAGGCCACATCCCCGTGAGCCCGCGCGGCGGCGCTTGCAACTCGGGCGCAAAGGGCCACATCAGGCAGGCCGGCCATACCGACCGGCGGGACGGAACACGATGAACGACACGACCACGCTGGCGCCCTATGCGCCGCAGGATTTCAGCGGCGTCCTTACCGGTCGATGCCTGGCCGTGATCATCGACCTGATCATCGTCGGGCTGATCACATTCGCGATCTGGATCCTGCTGCTGCTCAGCACGTTCGGGCTGGCCTTTGTGTTCCTGCCGCCGCTCTTTCCGGTCGTCGGGCTGATCTACAGCGGACTGACCGTGTCCGGGGAAGGACGCGGCACGGTGGGCATGCGCATGTTCGGCGTCGAGATGCGCACGACCAGCGGGCAGACACCGCCTTTCATCGTGGCGGCCGTGCACGCCGTGTTCTTCTACGTGAGCGTCACCATGCTCACGCCTCTCGTGCTCCTGTTCGGGCTTTTGCGAGACGACCGCCGTCTGCTCCATGATCTGCTGACCGGGCTCGTGGCGGTTCGCCGCGGATCTCCCTGATCCACCTGCCCGGCAATCTTTTGCTGCGCAGAGGCGTATTCCCGCCTCAAGCCCTTGAGAGACGCGTCTGCGATGCTATCGTTGGCATGATTGAGCGGTGACACCGCGTCGAGAGGAAGCGCCGGGTGACAACCCAGTCCCGCGACCAGCCCCAGTTCTACCTGACGGCGCCGACGGCATGCCCCTATTTGCCGGGACGCATGGAGCGCAAGGTCTTCACGCACCTGATCGGCCGGCGCGCATCCGAGCTCAACGACGTGCTGACACATGCCGGCTTCCGCCGCTCGCAAACGATCGCGTATCGGCCGGCCTGCGACGGATGTCGGGCCTGCGTCTCCATTCGCGTCGTCGTCAACGACTTCGCCATTTCGCGCAACATGCGCCGGGTGCTCGATGCCAACGAGGACCTTATCGGCGACATGCGGGCCAACACCCCGACGTCCGAGCAATACTCGCTGTTTCGGCACTATCTCGACGCCCGCCACGCGACGGGCGGCATGGCCGATATGACGGCGCTCGACTTCGCGATGATGGTCGAGGACAGCCACATCGAGACCCGGGTGGTGGAGTACAGGCGGCACGGGCCGGACACTGCCATCGACGGCCGGGGACACGGTCCGCTGATCGCGGCCGGCCTCACCGACGTCCTCTCCGACGGGCTGTCGATGGTCTATTCATTTTACGACCCGCTTCTGACGCCCCGCAGCCTCGGAACGTTCATGATCCTCGACCATATCCTGCGCGCCCGGCGCATGGGGCTGCCCTATGTCTACCTCGGCTACTGGGTGCAGGGCTCGGCCAAGATGGCCTACAAGGCCCGGTTCAAGCCCCAGGAGCGGTTGACCCCGCAGGGATGGCAGCGCGTCGAGTGACACGACGCAACTTGTGACGTCAGGTTCAGGTAATACAGCACTTAAACAATTATCGGTTGCATGCAGTTGAGTTGACAAGCGGGCTCTGTGGTTCAAACTTCTTTCATCGATAAAAAGACACTGCGAATCGATGCGTTGAACCGGCCGTCCTGCGGCCCAATTCAGGCTATCTCCCGTCGTCGCCTGCGCGCCCCCGCCTGCCCTGCCGGATGGAACGCCGCATCCTTTTCTGCGACTGCGGGCTGGCCATCACACAGCAGGGGGCTGCAATGCCTCATCGTCTCCTCGCCCTCCTGGGCCATGACCTACTCCCATGGGCGCGAAACCGCTCGGGCCTGACGCTGGACCAGGCGGCGTGGCATGCCGGCGTCTCCCGTGAGACGCTCTCGGCCTGGGAAACCGGCCGGTCCAACCCGGACTGGCGGCAGTTGAAGCGGTTGGCCGAGATTTATCGCACCAGCATCGGCGTCTTCTTCCTGAAGGAACCGCCGATCGACGACAGGTACGGGAACAACGCGTGATGTAGCGGGAGCTCAGCCGGAGAACCGGTTGCTTCTCGGGAAGCCCTTCGGCGGCAGGCGGCCGGACTCGGCGCGGTTGCCGAGCCACGCGTCCAGTTCGGGCCGGGAAACGGTCCATGTGCGGCCGGACGTGTCGGTCCAGGTGAGGCCGTCTTCCAGGGTGAAGACCTTGGCGTCGGCGAGGCCGCCCTCCTTGTAGCGCTGCAGCCTCACGCCCTTGCCGCGGCCCATCTCCGGCAACTGGCCTGTCGGGAAGACGAGAAGCTTGCGGTTCTCGCCGACGACGGCGACGTGGTCGCCTTCCGCCGGGACGGCCAGAACGGCGCGCTCGTTCTCGTCGACGTTCAGCACCTGCCGACCCTTGCGGGTGTTCGCCACGACGTCGTCTGTCGGGCAAATGAAGCCGCGCCCGTCCGAGGTAGCGAAGAAGAGCTTGGTGCCGGCCTTGCAGGGCCAAGCCTGCACGATGGTGGCGCCCTCGTCGATGTCGGCGAGGAGCCGCACGGGATCGCCGAAGCCGCGCCCTCCCGGCAGCTTGCCGGCATCCAGCGTGAAGACGCGGCCATTGCTGACAAGAACGAGGATCTTGGCCGTCGTCTCCGTGAAGAAGGAGGTGAGCAGCCCGTCGTCGCCCTTGAACTGCAGATTGCCGAGGTCCTGCACATGGCCCTTGAGCGACCGGATCCAGCCTTTCTGGGTGAGCACCACCGTCAACGGCTCGCGCTCGACCATCGCCTCGGTGAGATCGATATCGGCCGTCTCGGGGGCGTCGGTGAAAGTGGTGCGGCGCTTGCCCAGGGGTGTGTGCGGGCCGAACGTCTTCTTCACCTCGCGGATCTGCCAGGTGATGGTCTTCCACTGCTGCTCGTCAGATCCGAGCAGCGTTTCGATCTGCCCCTTCTCGACGGTGAGCGCGTCGAACTCGGTCCGCAGTTCCATCTCTTCCAGCTTGCGCAGCGAGCGCAGGCGGGTGTTGAGGATCGCCTCGGCCTGGTTGTCGGTCAGCGAGAAGAAGCGCATCAACTCCTGCTTCGGCTCGTCCTCCTCGCGGATGATCTTGATGACGCGATCGAGGTCGAGATAGACGATCAGCAGGCCGCCGAGGATCTCGAGCCGCTTCTCGATCTGACCCAGCCGGAAGCGGGAACGGCGCTGCAGCACGACGCGGCGATGGTCGAGCCACTCGCGAAGAGCTTCCGTGAGGCCGAGAACCCGGGGGACGAGGCCGCCGGTCAGCACGTTCATGTTCATGCTGACGCGGCTTTCGAGCTCGGTCAGCCGGAACATCGATTCCATCAGGATGGCGGGGTCGACGCTGCGCGAGCGCGGCTCGAACACGATGCGCACGTCTTCTGTGGACTCATCCCGGACATCCGCCAGGAGCGGCAGCTTTCGCTCATTGACGAGGTCGGCGATCTTCTCGATCAGCCTCGCCTTGGGGATCAGGTAGGGGATTTCGGTCACGACCGCGACCCACGTGCCACGGCCGGTTTCTTCTTTCGTCCAGCGCGCGCGAACCCGGAACGATCCGCGGCCGGTCCGATAGGTCTCCACCATCGAGGCGCGCGATTCGATGATGACGCCTCCGGTCGGGAAGTCCGGACCGGGAACGAAGGTCATCAACTGCTCGGACGTCGCCTTGGGGTGGGCGATGAGGTAGAGCGCCGCGTCGCAGATCTCGGCAACGTTGTGCGGCGGGATCGAGGTTGCCATGCCGACCGCAATGCCCTGCGAGCCGTTGGCCAGCAGGTTCGGGAAGGCGGCCGGAAGGACGACCGGCTCCTCGTCTTCGCCATTGTAGGTGTCGCGGAAGTCGACGGCGTCCTCGTCGATGCCGTCGAGGAGAAGCCGGGCGACTTCGGTGAGCCTTGCCTCCGTGTAGCGATAGGCAGCCGCGTTATCGCCGTCGATGTTGCCGAAATTGCCCTGCCCGTCGACGAGGGGGTAGCGCTGGGCGAAATCCTGCGCGAGCCGCACCATGGCGTCGTAGACGGCCTGGTCGCCATGCGGATGAAACTTGCCGATGACGTCGCCGACGATGCGGGCGCACTTCTTGAAGGCCTGGCCGGGATCGAGGCGCAGAAGTCGCATCGCGTGCAGGATGCGGCGGTGGACGGGCTTCAGGCCGTCGCGCGCGTCCGGCAAGGCGCGGTGCATGATCGTCGAGAGCGCATAGGCGAGGTAGCGCTCCTCGAGCGCCGCCTTCAGGTCGACGCTCTCGATGCCGTCGCCGTCCTGCGGCGGGTCGACCGGCTTGCCCACGGTCCTGCCTCTCCGTGTCACGGGAATCGAGGGGAACGATTAGCGAACGCACCCCGGCCAGGCAAGCTGCCGGCGAGGGTTTTCCCCGCCTGAAACTGAAAGCGCCCGCCTCTTGCGAGGCGGGCGCTTTCGACCCTCAGGCCGCGGGAGGGGAGGAACGGCCCTCGGGAAACTGTTTGGCCCTGGCGGGCCACCGCGTCAGGCGCGAGCGTGCTTGCGGGCGACGAACCTGATGTCGCCACGGCTCAGGCCGAGGTCGTTCAGGTCGCGGTCGGTGAGCTGCGACAGCTCACGCACGGTGTTGCGGTAGCGGTTCCAGTCGCGAACCTTCTTCGCGATCGTGTTGACGGTCAGCATGGTCGGTCTCCGTTGCAGTGCGGAACGCGGAAATCCGGGGCGGAATATGGGAGCGCCCTGTTTCTCCGGTCGGCGTTTGTTGCACTGCATATAGGCCGGTGCTGCGTTTCGAGGTAGCAGAACGCCCACATGAAAGGCATTCTTAAAACGCATAGCATTTCTAAGATCCGTTTACCTTCGTGCGCGTAGCGCAATGGTGACTAAACCGATCGGGTATTTTCGCAGCTGCGCTGCGGTTATCGCGGTTCTCACTGCTGTTGCCCAAACCGGAGCGCGCGCCTAGGTTCCGGCCATGTCGCTCCCCTCCCCCATCCATGTCGTCGGCGGTGGCCTCGCCGGATCAGAAGCCGCATGGCAGATCGCCTCCGCAGGCTTTCCCGTGATCCTGCACGAGATGCGTCCCGTGCGGGGCACCGACGCCCACCACACTGACAGCCTGGCGGAGCTCGTCTGCTCCAACTCATTCAGGTCGGATGACCCGGATGCAAACGCGGTAGGGCTGCTGCACGCCGAAATGCGCCGGATGGGGTCGCTCATCATGAACAGCGCCGACCGCAACCAGGTGCCCGCCGGTGGAGCGCTGGCGGTCGACCGGGACGGCTTCTCAGCCGCGGTAACGGCGTCCCTCCAGGCACATCCCCTGGTCACGATCGACCGGGCCGAGGTGGCGGGGCTGCCTCCGGCCGAGTGGGATTCCGTCATCATCGCCACGGGTCCCCTCACCTCCCCGGCCCTGGCCCAGGCCATCCTGGAACGCACCGGCGAAACGTCGCTCGCCTTCTTCGACGCCATCGCGCCGATCGTGCACCGTGAATCCATCGATATGTCGAAGGCGTGGTTCCAATCGCGCTACGACAAGGCCGGGCCGGGTGGGACGGGCGCCGATTACATCAACTGCCCGCTGGACAGGGAGCAGTACGAAGCGTTCGTCGATGCCCTGCTGGCGGGAGAGAAGACCGCCTTTAAGGAGTGGGAAGCGTCCACCCCCTATTTCGACGGATGCCTGCCGGTCGAAGTGATGGCCGAGCGAGGGCGCGAAACGCTCCGGCACGGGCCGATGAAGCCGTTCGGGCTCACCAACCCGCACGAGCCGGACCGCAAGGCCTATGCGGTGGTGCAGCTGCGCCAGGACAACGCGCTGGGCACGCTCTACAACATCGTCGGGTTTCAGACGAAGCTGAAGCATGGCGAGCAGGTCCGGATCCTGCGCACCATCCCGGGGCTGGAGAATGCGGAGTTCGCCCGGCTCGGCGGCATCCACCGCAACACATACCTGAACTCGCCCGTGCTCCTCGACCCCGTGCTGCGGCTGAAGGCAGAGCCGAGGCTGCGCTTCGCGGGCCAGATCACCGGCTGCGAGGGCTATGTCGAGAGCGCGGCCGTGGGTCTGCTGGCCGGGCGCCTTGCCGCGTCGGAACGGCTCGGCCGCGTCATGGAGCCGCCGCCTGCGACGACCGCGCTTGGCGCGCTGGTCAACCACATCACGGGCGGACACGTCGTCACCATCGATGCCGGGCCGCGGTCATTCCAGCCAATGAACGTGAATTTCGGCCTGTTTCCGCCTCTCGAAACGCCCGTCAAATCGGAGGACGGCAAGAGGCTGCGCGGACCGGCCAAGGCCGTGGCGCGAAAGCACGCGCTGACCCGCCGGGCACGCGCAGACCTGGAAGCTTGGCTGGGTCGCGTCGACGGAGAAGGACGGGAAGCGGCGGAGTAGCGCCGCTCAGCCCCGCCAGCGCCAATAGCGCCAGAGCCGCCTGAGATCCGGCATGTCGACACGCGTCCTGAACGGGTCGTAGCCGGGCCGCTCCATCGCGTTCAGATAATCGCTCACCAGGGCGGCCGGCAGCATTCCCAGCCGAGGCGTCCGGTGGAGGCCGGCCAATCCGGGTCCGGCCTGTGCGAGGCGCTGGCGAGCGAGAGCGCGAAGATCGGCCAGCACGCCCATGAGAGAAGGCGTCGCCACCCCGGACATGGCGGCCTCCCGCGTGAGGCCATGCCGCGCCATGAGGTCTTCCGGCAAATGCAGGCGCCCCGCGGCGGCGTGCCAGGGGTAGGCGCGCAGCAGGCCCGCAAGGGCGTAGGCCACGCCCGCGTAGCCGGCCGCCTCGGCACCGCCGGGGTCGAGCCCTCCGGACAGGATCAGGCTCGCCAGCCGCATGACGACCGACGATGTTTCCCCGCAGTAGCCTTCGAGGTCTCCAACCGTCGGCGGCAGGTCGTCATAGAGGTCGGAGGATCGCGCATCGATCATGACATCGAACGCGGCTATGGGCAGGCTGTAGCGCGCAACTGCATCGAGAAGACCGCGTGCGACGGGGCTGCCCCCGGGATCGCCGCGCGCCTCGCCGGCCAGAAGCTCGCGCCACCATTGCAGGCGCATTTCGCCGGGCAGTGCGTCGGAAACGCGCTCGCGCACCCGCGCGATCTCGAGCGCGAAGGCATAGAGCGCAGCGAGGGCCGGCCGGGCCTCTGCGGGCGAGAACAGCACGGCGAAGTACCTGTCGCGGTCGTTGTCGCGCAGCAGGGCCAGTAGCGCATCGAGATCGGCGGGATCGGAGCCGGCCGGCGGCGGCATGGCGCGTCAGTCGACGGCGACGAGCGCGGCAGCGACAGGCCGGTTCTCGCCGAGCAGGATGTTGTAGGTGCGCGCCGCGGCCCCGGTCTGCATGGCCTCCACGCCGATCCCGGCGCCGCGCAGCAGGGCGAGGATTTCGGGGTTCAGGAAGACGGGATCGAGCCCGGTGCCGACGAGAAGGATGCTGATGGCATCCGCCTCGGCGACCACTGGGGCGAACACCTCGGCGGTGAGGTCCGCCGGGCCGGCCACCGGCCAGGCCGCGATGCCCGAGGGAAGGGCGAGGATGGAGCCGCGGTGCGACATGTCGGCGAAGCGGAAGCCGCCCCGCCCATAGGCGTCGATCGGATGGCGCCCCGGTACGAACCCCTCGTAGCGCCGCCCCTCCATCAGGCCGGGCTCTGCCCGGGCTCCCCGGGCTTGGCCTTCGCCGCCCGGCGCGCGGGGGCGGCTGCGGCGGGAGCTTCCGCAGGAGCCTCGCCGGACACACGGACGCCGAGATAGATCAGCACCGGCGCCGCGATGAAGATCGACGAGTAGGTGCCGATGACCACGCCGAACATCATGGCGTAGGAGAAGCTCTCGATCACCTTGCCGCCGAAAAGGACGAGCGCGAGCAGCGCCAGCATGGTCGTGACCGAGGTCATGACCGTGCGCGACAGGGTGGAGTTGATGGAAAGGTTTAGCAGCTCCTCGGTCGGCATCTTCTTGTACTTCCGCAGGAGCTCGCGGATCCGGTCGAACACCACGACGGTGTCGTTCAGGGAGTACCCCACGATCGTGAGGATCGCCGCGATCGACGTCATGTTGAACTCGATCTGCGTGATTGCGAAGAAGCCGATCGTCAGCACGAGATCGTGCAGCGTCGCGATGACGGCACCGACTGCGAACTGCCACTCGAAGCGGAACCAGAGGTAGACGAGCACGGCGACCACGGACAGGACGACGCCGAGCGTGCCGGACTGGACGAGCTCACCCGAAACGCGCGGTCCAACCACCTCGGTGCGCCGGAAATCGTAGTCCTTCTCGAAGACCTGCTTGACCCGTTCCAGCGCGGCCTGCTGCCCCTTCTCGCCACCAGGCTGCAGCCCGAAGCGCAGCGAGACGTCGCCCTTCTCGCCGAACTCCTGCACCTCGATGTCGCCGACGCCGAGGTCTTCCGTCGTTGCTCGCACCGCCGCGACGTCCGCCTTTCCGGAGCGCGCCTGCATCTCGATGAGCGTGCCGCCGGTGAAGTCGATGCCGAAGTTCATCGACACGAAGAAGAAGCAGAAGATCGCGACGACGGAGAGCAGAGCCGAGAACGGAAAGCTCACGCGCCGGAAGCGCATGAAGGCAAACTTGGTGTCGTCCGGAACGATGCGAAGCAGTTTCATGGCGACGCTCCGGTCAGAACGGCAGGTGCTGGGGCTTCGCCCAGCGGTACCACAGCGCGATCATCATGCGCGTCATGGTGACGGCGGTGACCACGGTGGTGATGATGCCAAGGATCATGGTGATCGCGAACCCCTTCACCGGCCCGCTGCCGAGCATGAAGAGGATGGCCGCGGCGATGAACATGGTTACGTTGGAGTCGATGATGGTCGCGAATGCGCGCTGGAAGCCCGCCTCCAACGACGAGACCATCGAGCGCCCGAGCCTGTGTTCCTCGCGGATGCGTTCGTAGATCAGCACGTTGGAGTCCACCGCGGTGCCGATCGTCAGGACGATGCCGGCGATTCCGGGCAGCGTCAGCGTCGCCCCGAGGAGCGACATGAGCGCGAAGATCAGCAGCACGTGCACAACCAGGGCGATGTTCGCGAACAGGCCGAACATGCCGTAGGTGACGAACATGAAGGCGACCACGAGGGCGCTTGCGACATACGACGCGAGCTTACCGGCCTGAATGGAGTCCGCGCCGAGACCCGGGCCCACGGTCCGCTCCTCGACGATCGTCAGCGGCGCTGGCAGCGCGCCGGCCCGCAGCAGGATCGCGAGATTGTTGGCCTGTTCCACCGAGAAGCGGCCCGAAATCTGGCCCGATCCGCCGGTGATCGGCGTCTGGATGCGCGGCGCGGAGATGACCTTGCGGTCCAGCACGATGGCGAGAGGCCGGCCGACGGCCTCCGTCGTCACCTGGCCGAAGCGCTGACCGCCGCGGACGTTGAAGCGGAAGTTGACGATGGGCTCGTTCGTCCGCGAGTCGAAGGAGGGCTGGGCGTCGACGAGATCCTGGCCCTGCACGATCACCCGCTTTTCGATCGGCAACTCACCGCCACCCTCCTGGTTGGGCAGCATCTCGACGTCGCCCGGCGCGGCACCCGGCTCAGCGACCAGCCGGAACTCGAGCTGGGCGGTCGTGCCGAGGATCTCCTTCAGGCGGCGCGGATCCTGGAGGCCGGGAACCTGCACGAGAATGCGGTCCACGCCCTGGCGCTGGATGTTCGGCTCCGTCGTGCCGAGCGCGTCGACGCGGCGGCGCAGCACTTCGATGGCCTGGTCGATGGCCTTGCGCACGCGCTCGTTGACGCCGGCCTCGGTCACGTTGATCTGGACGAGACCGTCGGGCTGCTCGGTTATGTCGATATTGTTGCCGGCCCCCTGCCCCAGCACGCCGCCAATGGGCTGGACGAGCTTGCGCAATTCGGGGAGCAGCTTTTCGCGGTCCGCCTGCTCTGGCACGCGCACCGATACGCCGCGAGCCTGAACGCCGATTCCGCCCGATAGCGAGATGCGCTGGTCGCGCAGGACGCGCCGGACGTCGTCACGCAACTGGTTCACCTCGCCCTTGATCAGGGCGCTTGTGTCGACCTCGAGCAGCACGTGCGAGCCGCCCTGCAGGTCGAGGCCGAGCACGATGGCCTGGTGCGGGACGAGCCAGCGCGGGATGAACCCCGGAATCGACTGCTCCACCGCCTTGCGCGTCTCGGGAAACATCAGGCTCGGCAGCGTGAAGAGCACGCCGAGGACTGTCAGGAGAATGACGCCGGCGACCTTGAGGCGGGAAAAACGGAGCATCGGACGTTGCAGGCCTTCGCAGAAGGGGCCGGTGCGGCCGGCCCGGCCGAGTTCACGACTTGACGGGTTCGCCCTTCGACCGGACGTCAGCGATCATGCCGCGCGCAACCTTGACGCGCACGCCATCGGCGATCTCGACTTCGAGATCAGCGTCGTCAGTGGCCATGGTCACCTTGCCGACGATACCGCCTGTCGTGACCACCTGGTCGCCGCGGCGCACGTTCTTCAGCATGTCCTGATGGTCCCGCGCCTTGCGCTGCTGCGGGCGGATGATCAAAAAGTACATGATCACGAAGATCAGAACGAAAGGGACGAGCTGAAGAACGATGTCCATGCCGCCGCCCGTTGGGGCAGCACCTTGGGCAAAAGCTGGCGAGATCACTGAAGTCCTCCGCACACGACGCGCCGCGCCCTTTCCGGCGATCGGGCGTTCCAAAAACCGGCGCGGACTATAGCCGCCGAGCGCCGGAAAGCAATGGCGCGGCCGCAGCCCGCCATCACGCGCGCACCAGCCTCCAATGGACTGCCGCCATCGCGAGCACGACCATGGCGAAACCCTGGTGCAGCAGGGCGAGCGGCAGCGGCACCTGCGTCACCAGCGTGGCGATGCCGACCACCGCCTGCGCCAGCACCAGGCCCGCGACCACCTTGCCCCGCCGTGCCGCGCCGGTTCCGGGGACATCCCTGTTCAGGATCCATGCCTGCACCAGCACCAGCGCCAGGAGCGCATAGGCGACGAGACGGTGGTTGAACTGCACGGTGAGCGTATTGTCGAAGAAGTTCTCGTACCAGGGCGTAACGAACAGGAGTTCGCTGGCCGGAGGCACGAGCCGGCCGGCCATGAAGGGCCAGTCGTTGTAGATCAGGCCCGCCTTAGACCCCGCCACAAGGGCACCCAGCGCGATCTGCAGGAGCACGACCACAAGCACGGCCGTGGCCAGGCCGGCGGCGACTCGCGGTGTTCGGCTTGCGGTGGCGTCCCTTTGCCTCAGGCCAGTCCAGACGGCGACAAGGGCGGTAAAGATCAGGCTCGCCACCGTGAGGTGGAGCATCAGCTTCACCGGAGCGACTGCCGTCATGCCGGGCTTCAGGCCCGAGGCGACCATGATCCAGCCTATGGCACCCTGCAGGCCGCCGAGCACACCGATGCCGGCCACAGCCGCAAGCAGCCTTCCGCGCAGGATTCCGGCGCCGGCAAAAACGATGAACCCCACGCCGAAGACGATGCCGATGAGCCGTCCGAGCTGCCGGTGGGACCACTCCCACCAGTAGATCTCCCGGAACTCTTCGATGGTCATGCCCTTGTTGAGGAGTTCGTATTGCGGGCTCGCGCGGTACTTGTCGAATTCGACGGACCACGCTTGCTCGGTCAGCGGCGGCACGGCGCCTGTGACGGGCTTCCATTCGGTGATGGACAGGCCGGAGCCGGTCAGCCGTGTAGCGCCGCCGATGACCACCATGGCGAACACGAGCACCGCAATCGCGAGCAGCCATGCCCGCAAGGCGCCTTCGCCTCGGGCTGCCGCCGGGGTCGACGCCAGCGCCGGGGATGTCAGGGCCTGCGCCATTTCCACTCTCCTCGAACGCGCACTCTTGATCGTTCGGAACGCGGCGACACATAGTCCCGCACGTCCGGCGGCTCAACGGGCTTCTCGCCGCATGCAGGACGACCCCACGGAGCGCACCATGCGTCGCACCACGCGCAAGTTCATCGGCGCCGTCGTCATGCTCGTCTTCGTGATAGCCTATGCCCTCGTGGTCATGGTGATCGCGCAGGGGCGCGTTCATGACGCGGCGCGGCCTATCCAGACCGTCTTCTATCTCGTCGCCGGCATGGCCTGGATCCTGCCGCTGATGCCACTCATCAAGTGGATGGAACGGCCGGACGCTGACGGCTGACCTCGGGAGGGCCGATCCCCGCCGGCGCGGCGTCCAGGATCCGCAGCTGTACGCGTTCGCGGCCGTTCCAGCGGTCGACGGCGAGGTGGCCGCAGACATGCACGGCTTCTCCGCGCGCGCGCATCAGACCGAGGCCGAGAGGCTGGTCGGCCATGCGGAATGCGATGGCGTTCAGCGTCGATCCGTCACCGGCCCTCAGCGTCGCGCGCACATGGCCCCGGCCGACCTCGCCGACGTCGGCGACGCGGTGGTTCGGGAGAAGGATCACCGGCTCGGGATGTCCTGCGCCGAAGGGTCCCGCCGCCTCGATCTGGTGCACGAGTTCGGTGCTGCAGCCTCCGGCCGTCACGATGGAATCGATGGTCAGCGCCCGGTTCTGGCGGGCCAGCGACACGTCGGCGCGGAGCGCCTCGGCCAGATGCGCGGCGATCTCACCGATGCGCGCCGCCTCCACCGTGAGGCCCGCCGCCATCGCGTGCCCGCCGCCCTTGCGGGCGAGGCCGGCCTCGACGGCATGCCGGACCGCCCGGCCGAGGTCGACGCCCTGGACGGATCGCGCCGAGCCCGTGGCAAGCCCGTCGTCCCCGAGGGCCAAGGCGAAGGCCGGGCGCTCGAAGCGCTCCTTCAGCCTTGCGGCGACCAGCCCGACCACGCCGGGATGCCAGCCCCCGCTGGCGACGAAGAGGACGGGATGCTCGTCCCCGAAACGCTCGAGGTCTGCGAGTGCCATGGCCTCCGCTTCGGCGAGCATGATCTGCTCGATCGCCTGCCGCTCGCCGTTCAGCCTGTCGAGTTCGCCGGCGATGTTCGCCGCTTCCGTCTCGTCCTCCCCCAGCAGCAGACGCGCTCCGAGCGCGGCGTCGCCGATGCGCCCTCCGGCATTGATCCGGGGGCCCAGCAGATAGCCGAGGTGATATGGGCGCGGCGGCCCGTCCAGGCGCGCGACATCCGCCAGCGCCCGCAGGCCGAGCCTGCCGCGCGCCTTCATCACCGCGAGACCCTGCCGGACGAAGGCGCGGTTGAGCCCCGTGAGCGGCACCACGTCGGCCACCGTGCCGAGGGCTACGAGGTCGAGCGACTCCCGGAGGTCCGGTTCCTCGCGTCCCGCCCAGAAGCCGCGCCGACGCAGCTCGCGGTTGAGCGCGACGAGGGTCACGAAGACGACCCCCGCAGCGCAGAGATGACCCAGGCCGGAAAGGTCGTCCTGACGGTTGGGATTGACGATGGCCAGGGCCGGAGGAAGCGCGACGGGAGCCTGGTGGTGGTCGAGGACGATGGTGTCGAGCCCCAGCCCGCGTGCCTCCGCCAGCGGCTCGTCGCTCGTCGTACCGCAATCGACCGTGACGAGAAGCGTGGCTTCCCGGGCCAGCATGCGGATGGCCTCGACGTTGGGCCCGTACCCCTCCGTCAGCCTATCCGGAATGTGGATCCGCACCGGGACGCCCGCGCGCATGAGATAGCCCGCCAGCAGCGCGGCGGATGCGGCGCCGTCGACATCGTAGTCGCCGAAGACGGCGACACTTTCGCCCCGTTGCACGGCGTCGGCGAGGCGGCCGGCCGCTGCCGCCATGTCGCGGAGGGAATCGGGATCGGGAAGCAGCGTCCGCAGCTTCGGCTCCAGGAACTCGGGAACCTGTGGCGGCTCGACGCCGCGTCCGGCCAGGATGCGGGCGATCACGTCCGCAATGCCGTGCTGCTGCACCATGGCGAGCGCCCGCGCCCGGCCGGCCTCGTCGAGGCGGTCGCGCCAAAGCCTGCCGGAGAAGGAGCGGATCTGTCCGAACTGGGTGCCGATCACCCTCCCTAGGTAAACCTGCGGCGCCTTTTCGCCAATCGCCCTGGCCGGGCTTTCAACGATCCTTAAGCGAGCATCCCCTACGCTCCACACGTTTCATCATGTCGATTTCATAGAGACGGATTGCCCATGACCGACACTGCGACTGCCGAGATGTGCGTGGAAATCCTCAACTGGTGTGATTCGATCGTGAAAAGCGGGAGGACCTGCATTGAGAGCGCACGCCTGATCGACCTCGCACGCGAGGCTCTCGAGACGGGACGCCACGATTTGTGCATCCGCCTCGCGCTGGAGGCCGTCGACCCTGAAGCCCCAACGAGCGTGCGCAGGATTGTGCGATGAAGGAAAATCGGATCGAGCCGGTCCTGGTCGTCGACGACACGCCTGCGGTTGCGCGCATCGTTCGCATGCTGCTGTCCAGCAGCGGCGTGCAGGAGATCGATCTCGCCCCGAGCGGGCCGGATGCCATCCGGCGGCTCGGTCAGAAGCCCTACCGGCTGGTGATGTGCAAGCGGGCCATGCAGCCGCTGAACGCGTTCGACCTGCGGCAGGTGATGCTGGGGCGCGACGCCTGGGCGCCGATCCCCTTCATCATTCTCTCGTCCGACAAGGAAGAGGATCCGGCGCGGCTGCGCCAGCTCGAGAACACGCACGTTCTGAAGGTGCCGTTCGGGGCAGAGACCTTGAAGACCACCATCGACCGCGCGATGGGGTTCGCCTGATCCGCAGGGGGAGCCCGGCGGCTCCCCCGTGGAGCCGGTTAGTCCAGCCGGAACTTCTCGAATTCGCGGTGCTCGCCGTGGATCTTGCGCACCGTGCCGGTGATCGAGCGATAGACGATCGTCTCCGTCTCGATCACGTCCTTGCCGAAGCGTACGCCAGCGAGAAGCGAGCCGTCGGTGACGCCCGTCGCCGATACGATCACGTCGCCTGAGGCGAGCTCGGCCATCTCGTACTTCTTCTTCGGGTCCTTGACGCCCATGGTGCGGGCGCGCTCGACCTTCTCCGGCGTGTCGAGGATCAGCCGTGCCTGCATCTGTCCGCCCACGCAGCGCAGCGCGGCGGCGGCCAGCACGCCCTCGGGTGCTCCGCCGATGCCGAGATAGAGGTCGATGTTGGTCTGCTCGTGCATCGTCGTGAAGATCACGCCCGCGACGTCGCCGTCGGTGATCAGGCGGATCGGCGCGCCGGTCTTGCGGACGGCCGCGATGAGGTCGGCATGGCGCGGCCTGTCCATGATCAGGACGTTGATCTCGCTCGGCTTCACGCCCTTGGCCCTGGCGAGGTCGGCGATGTTCTCGGCGGGCGACTTGTCGAGATCGACCACGCCGGGCGGGTAGCCAGGACCGATGGCGATCTTGTCCATGTAGACGTCCGGCGCGTAAAGCAGCGAGCCCGCCTGCGCCATGGCCATCACGGCGATCGCGCCCGGCATGTCCTTGGCGCAGAGAGTCGTGCCCTCCAGGGGATCGACGGCGATGTCGACCTTCGGGCCAAGCCCGTTGCCGACCTTTTCGCCGATGAACAGCATCGGCGCCTCGTCGCGCTCGCCTTCGCCGATCACCACCGTGCCGTCGATCGGGAGCTTGTTCAGCTCGCGCCGCATCGCGTCGACGGCGGCCTGGTCGGCGGCCTTCTCGTTGCCGTGCCCACGCAGGCGGGCCGCGGAAACGGCAGCGCGCTCGGTCACGCGAACGAGCTCCATCGACAGGATGCGCTCGACGACGTCTTTCGGCTTGACGGTGATCTCGTTAGACGGGGCGCTCATTCGGGCGAATCTCCTGCGGCTGCGGAACTGCTATTCGCGTTCGATGCGAATGACCTGCGGGGGCTCAGCCACGTGCCCGTCCGAGGTTACCGCCGCGACGGCGGCACGGATGGCGGCCTCCGTCGTGGCGTAGGTGATCAGGACGACCGGAACCGGTGCCCCCGAGCGTCCGGCAGGGTCGCTGGTCTTCGCTGCCGCTGCGCGGCGCTGCACGATGCTTTCCAGAGAAATCTGGCGCTCGGCCATGCGGGTCGCGATCGCGGCGGCAGCGCCAGGCTTGTTGACCACCGACAGGCGCACGTAGTAGCCGCCCTCGTGGCGCTGCATCGGCGCGCGTTCCGCCTTCTCCAGGGCGGCGACCGGCTGGCCGAACGTCTCCACCACCGTGCCGCGGGCGACGTCAACGATGTCGGCGAGGACGGAGGAGGCGGTGGCCTGTCCGCCGGCGCCCGGGCCTACCCAGGTGAGTTCGCCGACGGGTTCGGCATGAACATTGACGGCGTTGGTGACGCCCATCACCTGCGCGATCGGCCAGGACTTCGGCACCATGGTGGGATGCACACGCTGCTCGATCCCCGTCGAGGTCCGCTCGGCGACACCGAGCAGCTTGATGCGATATCCGAGTTCGTCGGCCATCTTCAGGTCGAGCGGCGTGATGGCGCTGATGCCTTCCACATGGATGGCGTCTGCATCGATCTCGGTGCCGAATGCGAGGCTGGTGAGGATTGCGAGCTTGTGGGCCGTGTCGAAGCCGCCGACGTCGAAGGTCGGGTCGGCCTCCGCATAGCCCAGCCGCTGCGCATCGGCGAGAACCTCGGCGAAGCCGAGCCCTTCCTGCTCCATGCGCGACAGGATGTAGTTGCACGTGCCGTTCAGGATCCCGGAAATCCTGTGCACCGTGTTGCCGGCGAGGGTCTCGCGCAGGCCTTTCACGATCGGAATGCCGCCGGCCACCGCCGCCTCAAAGCCGATCGACGCGCCGTTCTTCTCCGCCAGCCGGGCCAGTGCGGCGCCGTGTCGGGCGAGAAGTGCCTTGTTGGCCGTCACAACCGGGCGGCCGGCGGACAGCGCGGCCTCCACCACCGCCTTGGCCGGGCCGTCGGCTCCACCCATGAGTTCGACCACGCAGTCCACGCGGGCCGCCTGAGCCAGCGCGACGGGATCGTCGAACCATTCATAGCGCGCGAGATCGACGCCGCGGTCACGGGTGCGGTCGCGTGCGGACACCGCCACGACCACGACGGAACGGCCACACCGTGCGGCCAGCGCGTTGGCGTTCTGCTCCAGCAACCGGACGAGCGCCCCGCCTACGGTGCCGAGGCCGACGATGCCGATACGAAGTGGCTCAGTCATGCGAGCACGATCCTGTCCTGCCTCGGCTTCTCACGCGCGCGCCGCGAGCGGCACGACGTTGTGCAGCGTCTTGTCGGCCGATTCGAGGAAGCGGCGGACGTTGCGCGCAGCCTGTCGAATGCGCTGCTCGTTCTCGACCATTGCAATGCGGACATAGTCGTCGCCGTGCTCGCCGAAGCCGATGCCCGGAGCGACGGCGACCGAGGCCTTCTCGACCAGGAGCTTCGAGAATTCCAGGCTGCCGAGTTCGCGGAACGGTTCCGGGATCTTGACCCACGCGAACATCGACGCGTCAGGCGGTGGAAAATCCCAGCCTGCCTTGGAGAAGCTGTCCACCAGCGCGTCGCGCCGCTTGCGGTAGACCTCTCGCATCTCGCGGATGCAGTCGTCCGGCCCGTTCAGTGCGGCGGTGGCCGCAACCTGGACGGGGGTGTAGGCGCCGTAGTCGAGATACGACTTGACCCGCGCCAGCGCGGCAAGCAGCCGCTCGTTGCCGACGGCGAAACCCATGCGCCAGCCGGCCATCGAGAACGTCTTCGACATGGAGGTGAACTCGACCGTGCAGTCGAAGGCTCCGGGCACCTGCAGCACCGAGGGGGGCGGATTGCTGTCGTCGAAATAGACCTCGGCGTAAGCGAGGTCCGACAGCAGGATCAGGTCGTGCTTGCGGGCGAAGGCGACGAGGTCGCGATAAAAATCGAGCGTCGCCGTGAACGCGGTCGGATTGGCCGGGTAGCAGGTGACGAGCGCGATGGGCTTGGGGATGGAGTGGATCACAGCCCTTTCCAACGCGCGGAACATCTCCTCGTTCGGTTCGGCCGGTACCGAACGGATGACACCGCCCGCCATCAGGAAGCCGAAGGCGTGGATGGGGTAGCTGGGGTTGGGGACCAGCACCACGTCGCCGGGCGCGGTGATCGCCTGCGCCATGTTGGCGAAGCCTTCCTTCGAGCCCAGCGTGGCCACCACCTGGGTGTCGGGATCGAGCTTCACGCCGAAACGGCGGCCATAATAGTGCGCCTGCGCCCGGCGCAGGCCGGCGATGCCCTTCGAGGCGGAGTAACGATCCGTCCGGGGCTTGCCGGCCGTCTCGACCAGCTTCTCGATGACGTGCTTGGGCGCGGGCAGGTCCGGATTGCCCATGCCGAGGTCGATGATGTCGGCGCCGGCATTGCGGGCCCCGGCCTTGATCCGGTTCACCTGCTCGAAGACGTAGGGGGGCAGGCGCTTGATGCGGTGAAAGTCGGTGGTCATCGCTGTCGTCCCGGACCGTGGGGCCAAGCTCGCGCGCGGCGACGCGCGAAGCCAACCTTTAGCATCTGCCTGCCCGGCTGGGCAGTGTTCGTTGTTGCGGACTGGCCTACTGGGCGGCAGCTGCCGGTGGCTTCTTCTTGGCCGGCTTGGCCGGCGGCTTGCGGCCGGCCAGCCGGTCGTGCTGCGACCGCGTGGATTCGAGCTCGTTCTCAAGCTTCTTGACGTCATCCCCTTTGCGCGGCTGGAGCTTTCGGTCTGGCGGCGTGATGCCGACCGCCATGTAGTCGGCATCGCCTTTCCGGCTGGACTTGATGAAATCGGGCGGATCGGGCACGTCCGTCGCGGCCCCCACCCTGACGGCGAGGCTGTGCACCGTGCGGTTGCTCGTCGGCGAGGTCGCGTCGGTGCAGCCGGCCGTCAGGAGCGCGGCGGCGGCCGTCAGCACGAGGGGCATGGCGGGACAGCCACGTGCGCTGCGGGCGATCCGACGATCCTTGAACTTCACATCCGCTCTCCGGTGTTGCAGCGCAGCGACGACGCCGGACCTCTCAGACGAATTTCCGTGGCCCGGAGTGGCATGCTGCGCGTTAGTATGGGTTAAACGAACATGCGCCGGCGGGAAAGCCGGCGAGGCCGAGGGACGTGACGCATGAAGCCAGGCGGGCAGAACACCGGCGACGTCGACGGCGAGTCGCGGCCCCCCGTTCCTGACATCGAGGCGCTCGCGACCAACACGGCCCGCCTGATGGAGGAGATGGGAAAAGCCACTGCCGCGGCTCTCCGCCCCGTCGAGGAAGGCCGGACCAAGCCCGGCGTTTCCGAAGAGGTGAGCGATGTCGTGAAGACGCTCGGCCAGGTGGTCGAGCACTGGGCCATGGACCCGCAGCGCGTCGTCATGGCCCAGGCGAGCTTGACGAAGGGCTTTCTCGACCTCTGGACAGGCACGTTGAAGCGCATGTCCGGCGAGATCGTGGATCCGGTAGCCCAGCCGGACCCTTCCGACCGGCGCTTTCGCGATCCGGAATGGACCGAGAACCCGTTCTACGACTTCATCAAGCAGGCCTACCTCCTCACCAGCCGATGGGCCGAGGGCCTGGTCGGCCAGGCCGAGGGCATCGACCAGCACACACGGCACAAGGCAGAGTTTTATGTGCGCCAGCTGGCGAGCGCGCTGGCGCCCACCAACTTCGTCGCTACCAATCCCGAGCTCCTGCGCGAGACGATGCGCCAGAACGGCGACAATCTCGTGCGCGGGATGCGGATGCTGGCCGAAGACATTGAGGCGGGCCGGGGCACGCTGAAGCTGCGGCAGACGACGGGTGACGGCTTCAAGGTTGGCGTCAACATGGCGACGACGCCCGGCAAGGTGGTGTTTCGCAACGACCTCTTCGAGCTGATCCAGTACTCGCCGACCACGGAAACGGTACTCAAGCGCCCGCTTCTGATCGTCCCGCCCTGGATCAACAAATTCTACATTCTCGATTTGAACCCGGAGAAATCCTTCATCCGCTGGGCCGTCTCGCAGGGGCTCACGGTGTTCTGCATCTCGTGGGTGAACCCGGACGAGCGGCAGGCGAAGAAGAGCTTCGAAGACTATGCGAAGGAAGGCATTTTTCAGGCGATCGAGGCCATTGAACAGGCGACCGGCGAGACGCAGGTCAGCGCCATCGGCTACTGCGTCGGCGGTACCCTTCTCTCCGTCGCGCTGGCCTACATGGCGGAGTTGGGCGACGAGCGCATCGCCAGCGCCACCCTGTTCACGACGCAAGTGGATTTCACCCATGCCGGCGATCTCGCCGTGTTCGTCGACGAGCAGCAGGTGCAGCTTCTCGAGGACCGCATGTATGCGCGCGGATACCTCGAAGGCTCCAGCATGGCCTCGGCATTCAACATGTTGCGGCCGAACGACCTGATCTGGCCCTACGTCATCAACGTCTACCTGAAGGGCGAGGAGCCGTTCGCCTTCGACCTGCTTTACTGGAACGCCGACTCCACACGGATGCCGGCGGCCAACCACTCCTTCTATCTCCGCAACTGCTATCTCAAGAACAAGCTGGCGGCGGGCGAGATGGTGATCGGCGGTAAGCCTCTGAACCTGAAGAACGTCACCATCCCGATCTACAACCTCGCAACGCGCGAGGACCACATCGCGCCGGCGAGGTCGGTGTTCCTCGGCTCCAAGTCTTTCGGCGGGCCGGTCGACTTCGTCATGGCCGGGTCGGGGCACATCGCCGGCGTGGTGAACCCCGCGGGCAAACCCAAGTACCAGTTCTGGAGCGGCGGCCCCCTGGGTGGTTCGCTGGAGGACTGGGTGGCGGGCGCGACTGAAACGCCCGGCACATGGTGGCCGCACTGGTTCGCCTGGGTCGAGGCGCAGGCACCCGAACGGGTCGAGGCGCGCCAGCCCGGTACCGGCAAGCTGAAAGCCCTGTGCGATGCGCCCGGCGAGTACGTCCTGGTCCGCGCCTGACGCACGGCGGACCGCCGTAAGGCGCAAGCGTGGCGATCCTGCCGGGGTCGACATCGGCGGATCAGCGTGCTTCTACAGTGCCGGGTTCAACCGCGGACGGATCCCCGGCAGAGGGGTCTCCTCCACCCCAAGGACAGGATATCTCCCATGAAGCTGGTTCGTTTCGGACAGGCCGGCGCCGAGAAGCCGGGCCTCGTCGGCCCAGACGGCGTCATCCGCGACCTTTCGGCCCACGTCGCCGACATCAATGGCGCGACGCTCTCTCCCGACAGCCTCGCCCGTCTGGCCAGGATCGACCCGGCGAGCCTGCCGGCCGTGCCGGCCGGCACGCGCCTCGGTTCCTGCGTTGCCCGGCCGGGCAACTTCATCGCCGTCGGCCTGAACTACGCGGACCACGCGGCGGAGACCGGCGCCCCGATCCCGGCCGAGCCGATCCTGTTCAACAAGGCTCCGAACTGCGTGCAGGGACCGGACGACGACATCGTCATCCCGAAGAACTCCGAGAAGACGGACTGGGAGGTCGAGCTCGCCATCGTCATCGGCAAGCCTGCCCTCTACGTGCCGGAGAGCGAGGCACTCTCCTATGTGGCCGGCTATTGCATCTGCAACGACATCTCCGAGCGCGCCTTCCAGACGGAACGCGGCGGCCAGTGGATGAAGGGCAAGGGCTCCCCCACCTTCGGTCCGCTCGGCCCCTGGCTGGTGACGACCGACGAGGTCGCCGACGTGCAGAACCTGTCGATGTGGCTGGAGCTCAACGGCAAGAAGGTCCAGAACGGTTCGACGAAGACGATGATCTTCGGCGTGGCCCACGTCGTCTCCTACATCTCGAACTTCCTGCAGCTCGATCCCGGCGACGTGATCACCACCGGCACGCCCCCGGGCGTCGGCCTCGGCATGAAGCCCCCCGTGTTCCTGAAGGCCGGCGACACCATGAAGGTCGGCATCGAGGGCATGGGTGTACAGAGCCAGACCGTCCGCGCCTGGCAGGGCTGAGACGCAGGGCGCCGCGGATGACCGGGGCGCCCGCTGTCCACCCTGGCTGTCATCCCCGGCCGGAGCGCCGAAGGCGCGGAGGAGAAGGGGATCTAGGGGCCGCCAGGCAAGACCGAACTTGGCGAAAAGGCCTTGATCCCCTTCCCGCGCCTTCGGCGCGCCGGCGATGACACTGTAGAGGCGAAAGACAAACGAGGGTGGCAGCCGACGTCGCCCTTGTTCAGTTCGAGCCGTTTCCTTTTCTTAGCCCCTTTCTGGCAGGCTCACCTCAAGGGGAGCCATCCATGCGCATTGCACTTGCGGCCATCGCCGTCCTGTCCACACTGGCCGCGCTCTCCACCCCCGCCGGGGCAGCCGGCTGGGAGGACCTGCTCAGCAAGTCGTATGCGGAGTGCATGGGCAAGCCGGACGGCTCCACGCAGTCAATGGTCGAGTGCATCGACGCCGAGGTCCGCATCCAGGATGGAAAGCTGAACGCGGCCTACAAATCCGCCATGGGCAGCCTGCCCAGGGACCAGCAGGACAAGCTTCGCGCCTCGCAGCGCGCCTGGCTGGAGTTCAGGAAGCTCGACTGCGACGTGTTCTACGGCGAGCAGACCGGCACGATCGCGCGCATCGAGTCCAACCAGTGCTTCCTGCGCAAGACGGCTGAGAGAGCCGACGAGCTGGCTGCGTTCTCCCAGAACTGAGGCACCACGAAAAAAGGCCGCCCCGAAGGACGGCCTTTTCCGGTATTCCTGGCGCAGACGCTCAGCGCTTCGAGAACTGGAAGCTCCGGCGAGCCTTCTTGCGGCCGTACTTCTTGCGCTCGACCACGCGGCTGTCGCGGGTGAGGAAGCCCACCTTCTTGAGGACCGGCCGAAGCTCGGGCTCGAAGTGGGTGAGCGCCTTGGCGAGGCCGTGGCGAACCGCGCCGGCCTGGCCCGAGAGCCCGCCGCCGTCGACGGTGACGTTGATGTCGTACTGGTTAAGCCGGTTGGCGACCAGCAGCGGCTGCTGAAGGATCATCCGCAGCACCGGACGGGCGAAATAGACACCGACGTCACGGCCATTGATGGTGATCGCGCCGGCACCCGGCTTGATCCAGACGCGGGCGACCGCGTCCTTGCGCTTGCCCGTCGCGTAGGCGCGGCCGAGCGAGTCGAGCTTCTGAACGTGCTGGGGAGCCTCGGAAACGGGGGTCGCAGACCCGACCGCGCCCTTGAGGTCCTGGAGAGACTGCAGGGTCTCGGCCATCAGGCGCTCCTTGCATTCTTGCGGTTCAGCGCCGCGATGTCGAGCGACTCGGGCTGCTGGGCAATGTGGGGATGATCCGTGCCCTTGTAGACGCGGAGATTGCCGAGCTGCTTGCGTCCGAGCGGGCCGCGCGGAAGCATGCGCTCCACGGCCTTCTCGACGACGCGCTCGGGGAAGCGGCCCTCGAGGATGAAGCGCGCGGTGCGCTCCTTGATGCCGCCGGGGAAGCCGGTGTGGTGGAAGTACACCTTCTGCTCGCGCTTGCGGCCGGTGAGGACCACCTTCTCGGCATTGATGACGATGACGTTGTCGCCGCAGTCGACGTGGGGCGTGAAGGTCGCCTTGTGCTTGCCGCGCAAGCGCATGGCGATGAGCGAGGCGAGGCGGCCCACGACGAGGCCCTTCGCATCGATCAGCACCCACTTCTTCTCGACCTCGGCGGGCTTGGCCGAATAGGTCTTCATGGATCTGGTTCCGTTGTCAGCGCCGGCTGGCCGGCAGGTCGGGTCCGGACCGGAAACCGATCCTTCGCTTCAGGGGCGGTCGATACACGACACGGACAGCGACGTCAACACGGACGCACTGTGGCGCTTGCCAAAAAACCCTTCTAAATCAGCTGTTTAGCAAATGCGGTAAGATAGTAGCGTGCTACGGTTCTATATTACCCCGGTATTTCGCTGCGTTTGGGCGGGATCGAGTAGGTTGCCGTCGCATGCGCGACCATGTCGGGTTCGCCAGCCGCGAACACGCCGACATCTCCGACGGCGAGCCTGCGACCGAGCTTCAGCACGCGGCACTCCGCGCGCAGAAGGCCCGGAGCGGGCCTGCGCAGGAAATTCATGGAGAAGTTGGTCGTCACGGCCAGGCCCACGGGGCCGATCTGGGCCAGGATGGCGACGTAGAGCGCCACATCCGCCAGCGCCATCATTGCGGGTCCCGAGACCGTGCCGCCCGGGCGCATCTGGCTGGGATGGGGCGCCAGCGTCATCGTCGCGCACATTGGGCCGACCGACTCGACCGTGTAGAGGCGGCCGCGGGTGAGCAGCTCGGGGAAGTCGCGGTCGAGGAAGGCGGTGACTTCCGCGGCCGTCATCATCGTCTGCGCCATGCCGCCTCCCGTTCCCACCGGTCCCGCCTTGCCCTATCATTCCATCAACGCCCGGCGCCAGCCGCGCCCCGCCTAGGAACAAGCCATGAGCGCCGCCCCGCGACCCGAGACCGTTACCGAGCCCCCTGCCCTGCTGCGCCAGGACCTGGATAGCGTAGCGCTGCTCACGCTGAACCGCCCTGCGGCGCGCAATGCACTCTCCTCGGCACTGATCGACGACCTCGCGCTCACGCTCGACGCCGTCGCGGCCGACAGGTCCGTCAAGGCCGTGGTGATCACCGCGGCTCCCGGGCCTGCCTTCTCGTCGGGGCATGATCTGAAGGAGCTCACCCGGCTCCGGCAGGATCCCGATCGGGGGCGCGCCGCCTTCGCCGGCATCCTCTCCCGCTGCTCGGTGATGATGCAGAAGATCGTGCGCCTGCCGCAGCCGGTCGTCGCCGCAGTGGAGGGCGTCGCGACTGCCGCGGGCTGCCAGCTCGTCGCGAGCGCGGACCTCGCGGTCGCCGGCAGCCACGCCCATTTCTGCACGCCGGGCGTCAGCATCGGCCTGTTCTGCTCGACACCGATGGTGGCGCTGTCCCGCAACCTCTCGCGCAAGCACGCGATGGAGATGCTGCTGACGGGCGACATGATCGGGGCCGAGCGCGCCGCCGCGATGGGGCTGGTCAACAGGGTGGTCGAGGCCGGCACCGCGCTCGACGAGGCGATGGCGCTGGCGCGCTCCATTGCGGCACGCTCGGCCGTCACGGTGACGATCGGCAAGCGCGCATTCTACGAACAGGCGGAGATGCCGCTCGCCGAAGCCTATGAACACGCCACCCGCGTCATGGTGGAAAACATGATGGCCCGCGATGCCGAAGAGGGCATCGGCGCATTCGTCGAGAAGCGCCCGCCGCGCTGGGAAGCCTGAGCGGACACCCGCCGCTGTTGAACCCGCGGCCCCGCTTTGCTACCAGACGAACCGGGCCGGCGTAGCACAGCGGTAGTGCAGCGGTTTTGTAAACCGAAGGTCGGGGGTTCGATCCCCTCCGCCGGCACCAGTTCCCTCAGTCAGGCAGTAAGAGTGCGCCCGGTGGGCTTCACGACCGGGCTGCCGGCAGAACGCTACGCGGGTGGAAGCCTGGACCCGTCCCGTCGGCCGCCGATCATTAGAGTTCCGTGCCTGACAGGACGCTGACGGGCGTGAAAACGCCCCGCCCGACGAAGGTAGCCGAACCCTTGCGGGCTCCGGGCGTTTGCACCTCCTGAAACGACGGGGGTCGAGACAGGAGTATCGCCATGACATTCGCAGGAAAGATCAGCGCGGCCGCGCTCTCCGCGCTCGTGCTGGGCGCGAGCCTCGCATCCACGACAGGCACAGCCGAGGCGCGCAATGGCCGCCACGCTGCCGCGATCGGCGGACTCGCCGCAGGCGCGATCCTGGGCGGCGCCATAGCAGGCGCGAACCGCTCATACGCCGCGCCGGTCTACGGCGAGCCGTCCTACGCCTACGGCAGCCCGGGTTACGAGACCTACGAAGCGCCGGTCGTCGTCCAGCAGAATTGCTGGCGCGAACGCCAGGAGGTCTACGATTCGTATGGTGTCGTGGTAGGATGGCGCAACGTTCGGGTCTGCCAGTGACGCGAACGGCCCGGGACCTCGCGTCCCGGGCATCCCATGACAGAACGGGGTGAGCCCATGCGGACCGGGAAAACATCTTCGCTGTCGGAAAGCTCGGGACTGGACGAGCAGAAGCTCGCGGAAAAGGACGCGCTCGAGTCCGGACGAGGTCGCACGCGCAAGCGGGAGACCGGCAACAGCCCCGACGAGCCCGGCGGCCACGCAGCTGCCAATTCCACATCTGCACTACGTGAAATATCAAGCTCCGCCTTGGCGGAAGACAACGATGCAGTCGTGAAATAGATACTGTGTATCGGCAAATATCGGCTATCCCATTCGGGGCCAATAAGCATCTACGACCAACTCAATGACAAGAAACGTTTAGCATCTTTGTCCTAGTGTCGTGACATCCGCTGGGGGATCACACGCCATGGACAATCATCACCTTTCCGAACGCCTTTCGTATATCGGCCTCAACTCGACCGCACAGGACGCGATCCGTTCCTGTGCAGGCATCATTCAGCAGGAGCTGCCGGCGATCCTGGACGCCGTGTATATGCAGATCCGCTCCAACGCGCAGACGAAGAACCTCTTTTCCGACGGCTCTCGGATGGACTGGGCCAAGCAACGACAGCTGGAACACTGGGCTCGCATCGGCCGGGCCGAGTTCGACGAACACTATGCCACCGCAGTGACGAAGGTCGGCCACGTGCATGCCCGCGTCGGCCTCGAGCCTCGCTACTACATCGGCTCCTACGCACTGATCATCGAGGGGCTGCTCGGTAAGCTGCTCGAGGCGAGCTGGCCAAAAGGCCTCCTCGGCAAGACGATGCCGGGACTGGACACCGTAAAAGGACAGCTCGCCGGCGTCATCAAGGCGGCCCTCCTCGACATGGACCTCGCCATCTCCGTCTATATCGAGGCATCCGACCAGGCCCGCCGTGCCGTCGAGGAGAAGGCACACGAATCAGAGCGACGCGTAGCGGAGGAACGCGACAGGGCGCTCACCGACGTCGGAGCCGCTCTGTCCGCCCTGGCCGACGGCGACCTGACCCGCAGGCTGACAGGCCAGTTGCCTCCGGATTTTGCGAAAATCGGTGCCGACTACGACGTCACTGCGGAACGGCTGGAGGAGTTTGCCGAGGAGATCAAGGCGATCGCCGCGGAGACCTCGCATTCAGCAGGCGAGATCCGCGCGGGAGCGCAGGACCTCTCCAACCGCACCGAGCAGCAGGCCTCGGCACTGGAGGAGACAGCCGCCACGACCGAGGAACTCGCCGCATCGGTGAAGGCGTCGGCGCAGTCTTCCCGGCAGGCGGTATCCCTGGCCCAGGAGGCTACGGGCGTCGCCACTGATGGCGGCCGTGTCGTGCGAGATGCGGTTGAGGCGATGGCTCGCATCGAGCAGGCCAGCCAGAAGATCTCCGACATCACCGGCGTGATCGACGAGATCGCCTTCCAGACAAACCTCCTCGCCCTCAACGCCGCCGTCGAGGCGGCCAGGGCGGGCGACGCCGGGAAGGGTTTCGCTGTGGTTGCAGCCGAGGTGCGCACGCTGGCGCAGCGGTCCTCCGAGGCAGCGAAGGACATCACAGGCCTCATCAGCGCCTCCGGCGACGAGGTGACCCAGGGTGTCGACCTCGTCCGCAAGACGGGCGAGGCGCTGGAGCGTATCGTCCAGGCGTCCAACAAGGTGTCCTCGACGGTGTCGGAGATCTCGGCGGCGTCGGACGAACAGGCCGGCGGCATCGACGAGATGGCCCAGGCCGTCGCGCATATGGACGAGATGACGCAGCAGAACGCCGCCATGGCCGAGGAAAGCGCCGCCGCGGCATCGGAGCTCTCCCGGCAGGTACAGCGCCTGCGGGAGCATGTGGAGCGGTTCCGCACCAGCCGGAGCGCGCCCATGCCCGCCGCGAAGCGCGGACCTGCCCCCGAAGCCACGTCGGAACCGGATCGTCTGCGCAGGCTCGCGGCCGGGGCCTTCAAGCCAAAGCCCGCTGCGGCACCAGCTGCTCGGCCCGCGCAGGCTGCCCCCAAGGAAGCTCCCACGCGCAAGGCGGCGGGGGGCTGGGACGAGTTCTAGCGGCTGCGGCCACGCCCGGCGACGGCTGCTTGAAGAACTGCCCGGCAGCCTTGTCCTGAGTGCCCCCGGTTCCGGCCACATGGTCCACCAGACCGCGCAGGAGGCCGTGATGTCGGCGATCGCGGCGGTCAGCGACATGGCCACGGGCCGGGGCACCGGCACGGTGCCGGGCGAGGAGGCCTCCCCCGCGCCAAGCTTCGCTTCGGCGGGGTAAGGCTCAGACGGCGCGCAGAGGGACGGCCTCGGCCTTCCCCAGCGCCGCGAGGACCTTTGCGACGATGGCGGGGGCGTC